>JAXLYX010000020.1:0-106696 GCA_046351215.1 Polyangiales bacterium
ACGACGAAGCCCCGGGACCTCGCGGTCGCCGGGGCTCTTCGTTTCCGCGGGGACGGCGCCCCTCGGCTCACTTCGCCTGGTAGAGCGCCAGGAGCTGATCGCCGTAGTGCTTCATGACCTCGCGGCGCTTCACCTTCAGCGAGGGGGTGAGCATGCCGTTGTCGGTCGTGAAGTCGGTCGCGCCGACGACGAACCGCTTCACCTTCTCGTACTGCTTGAACTCGCCCGACTGCTTCTCGATCTCGTCGGTGAGGAGCAGCCGCACGCGCTCGTTCTCGCAGAGCGTCTTGAGGTCGCCGGTGATCCCCTGCTCCGTCGCCCACTGCTTGAGGGCCTCGAAGTCGGGGATGATGAGCGCGACGTTGAACTCCTGGTTGTCGCCGTAGACCATGGCGCTCGAGACGAAGGGGGAGAGCTTGAGCTCCTCCTCGAGCGGGGTCGGCACCACGTACTTGCCGTTGAGGAGCTTGTACTGCTCCTTGATGCGGCCCGTGATGTAGAGGAAGCCCTCGCCGTCGAAGTGGCCCATGTCGCCGGTGCGGAAGCCGCGCTCGCCGTTCTTCTCGAGGAAGACCTTGGCGTTCTCCTGCGGCAGTCCGTAGTAGCCCTGCATGACGTTGTGACCGTAGACGATGATCTCGCCGTTCTTCGGATCGCCCGTGACGACGGTGTCGATCTCGACGCGGACGCCGGGGATCACCTTGCCCACCGAGCCGATCTTGCGCGCGCCGGGGTAGTTCGCCGTCACGATCGGCGAGGTCTCGGACAGACCGTAGCCCTCGAAGACGAGGATGCCGAGGTTGTCGATGAACTCGGCCACGTGCTTCGACAGCGCGGCGCCTCCGCTGATGGCGTAGCGGAGGTTGCCGCCGAAGCGCTCGCGGACCTTCGAGAAGACGACCTTGTCGAACATCCGGTGCTTGAAGTCGGCGAAGCCGCTGTGCTCCTTGCGAGCCGCGAGGTTCTTCCGGTAGTCGGCGTTGCGGAGGCCGGCGTCGAAGAGCTTCTTCTTCAGGCCGCCTTCCTGGTCCATCTTGCGGTGGAGGCCGTCGTAGATCTTGTTGAAGACGCGGGGGACCGCGACGAGCACCGTCGGCTTCACCTCGGCGAGGTTGTCGATGAGCTTGTCGACCGCCTCGGCGATGCCGAGCGAGGCGCCGAGCGAGAGCAGGCCGTGGAGCTCGATCGTCTGCCCGAAGACGTGCGCCCACGGGAGGAAACAGAGCGAGCGATCGTCGGCGGAGAGCGGGAAGAACTCGTGGATGGCGCTCACGTTGAACGCGAGGTTCGCGTGGGTGAGCATCACGCCCTTCGGGTTGCCGGTCGTCCCCGACGTGTAGATGAAGGTCGCGACGTCGTCGGTCGAAGGCGTGTCGATGTCGACCGCCTTCTTCGCGCCTTCCTCGATCAGGTTGGCGTACGAGAGCATGCCCGCGTCCGTCGGGCCCTCGATGACGACGAGTTGCTTCAGGTCCGGCAGCTCCGAGAGGAACGCCTGGATGCGCTTCGCGGTGACCTGGCCGGGGACGAAGAGGACCTTCGCGCCCGAGTCGCGGAGGATGTACTTCCAGTCCGACTCGGACTGGGCCTCGTACATCGCGGTGAAGATGCCGCGCAGACCGTAGGTCGCGTACGCCGCCACCGCCCACTCGGGACGGTTGTTGGAGATGATCGCGACGCGATCGCCCGCCTTCACGTCGAGCCCCGAGAGCGAGCTCCGCATGGCGTCCACCTGACGCCCGAACTCCGCGTAGTCCATCCACTTCCAGGCGCCAGCCTGCTTCGTGGCGAAGAGCGGCCGTTCGGCGAAGTTCTTCTGCGCGTTCAGGTAGATCTCGATCAGCGTCTTGAACTTGGGATCGAAGCTCGACATGTCCTCCCCAACCGGATGGCGCTCGGGCCTGCTCGACCGTACCAGCCCCGTTCCCTGAGGGGGAAGGCTGGGTGGACGGACCCGGAGGCGATGTACGGCCGAAAGCCGCGTTTGTCACGCCGTGAAAGGTCCGGAGGGGAGCCGCGCGGGCGCGTCGGTGGGCTGCCCCACACGAGGCCGAGCCCGCCGACGCGCCGAGGCGGGGGAGCGGAAAGGACGCCGCTCGGATGCGCCGGCCCCCATCCGGTGCATCCTAGAGGCCCACGCATGGCCGATCCCGATCGCCCCCTTCCGAGCCCGACCCGGGTCCACCTGGTCTACCTGCTGATCGCCCTCCTCGGGGTGGCGCTGCTCCGCGACCTGCTCGTGCAGTACTCCGAGACGGAGACCATCCCCTACAGCGAGTTCCAACAGCTCCTCGGCCAGGGGAAGATCGAGCAGCTCGTCATCGCCGAGGAGACCATCGAGGGGACGTACAAGACGCCCCACCACGGCAAGCGGGCCTTCGTGACCCGGCGGGTCGATCCGCTCCTCGCCCACGATCTCGCCCCGTCCGGGGTCCGGTTCGCGGCCCGGAAGGAGAGCCGCTTCCTGCCGACGCTCCTCGCCTGGGTCCTGCCCGTCCTGCCCTTCGTCGTGCTCTGGTGGTTCCTGATGCGCCGGATGTCCCAGGGAGGCCCCGGCGGAGGCCTGGTCTCGATCGGGAAGAGCAAGGCGAAGGTCTACGTCGAGCACGACACGAAGGTGACGTTCGCGGACGTCGCCGGCGTCGACGAGGCGAAGGCCGAGCTCGCCGAGGTCGTCTCGTTCCTCAAGGATCCGAAGTCCTCGGGGAGGCTCGGTGCGCGCCTGCCGAAGGGCGTGCTCCTGGTCGGTCCCCCGGGCACGGGCAAGACGCTGCTCGCGCGGGCGGTCGCCGGCGAGGCCGGGGTCCCCTTCTTCTCGATCAGCGGCTCGGAATTCGTCGAGATGTTCGTCGGCGTCGGCGCCGCGCGCGTCCGGGATCTCTTCGAGCAGGCGCGGTCGAAGGCCCCGTGCATCGTCTTCATCGACGAGCTCGACGCCCTCGGGCGGTCCCGCAACGCGAACCCGATGACGAGCCACGACGAGAAGGAGCAGACGCTGAACCAGCTCCTCGTCGAGATGGACGGCTTCGACGCGCAGAGCGGGATCATCCTGCTCGGCGCGACGAACCGCCCCGAGATCCTCGATCCCGCCCTGCTCCGGGCCGGCCGCTTCGACCGCCAGGTGCTGGTCGATCGACCCGACCGCAAGGGGCGCGTGGACATCCTCCGCGTCCACGTGCGGAAGGTCCGGCTCGCGGACGACGTCACGCTCGAGGACGTCGCCGCGCTGACTCCGGGCTTCACGGGCGCGGACCTCGCGAACCTCGTGAACGAGGCCGCCCTCGCCGCGACGCGCCGGGGTGCGGAGGCGATCGCGGGCCAGGACTTCACGGCGGCGATCGAGCGCATCGTCGCGGGGCTCGAGCGGAAGAACCGCCTCCTGAACCAGAAGGAACGCGAGATCGTCGCGCACCACGAGATGGGCCACGCCCTCGTCGCGGCCTCGATCCGGGGCACGGATCCCGTCCACAAGGTCTCGATCATCCCGCGCGGGATCGGCGCGCTCGGCTACACGATCCAGCGACCGACCGAGGACCGGTACCTGATGACGCGCGAGGAGCTCGAGAACAAGCTCGCCGTGCTCCTCGGCGGCCGGGCGGCCGAGCACCTGATCTTCGGCCACCTGTCGACCGGCGCGGCCGACGACCTCGCGCGCGCCACCGACATCGCGCGGAGCATGGTCACCCGGTACGGCATGGTCCCCGAGCTCGGCAACGTGGCCTACGACAGCGAGCCCTCGACCTTCCTCGGAGGCGCACCGATGCCCGCCGCGATGACCCGCATGTACAGCGAGTCGACGGCCCACGAGATCGACGGCGCCGTGCGGACCATCGTGGACGGAGCGTTCACGCGCGCCCGGTCGATCCTCGAGCACCATCGCGCGGTGCTCGAGGAGGCCGCGCGCAAGCTCCTCGAGGTCGAGACGCTCGACGAGGGCGCGCTCGCTCCCTACTTCACGAAGATGCGCTGAGGCTCAGCGGCGCGGCTCGGGGAGGCGGAGGATGGGCCCGCCGTGGATCGGCGGCGGCGCCTCCCGGATCGCGGGGAGCGGGCTGCCGGCGTCGACCAGCCAGAAGCTCGGGCGCGGCGCGTTCACCTCGGTCTTCGCGTAGAGGCTTCCCTCGCCACGGATCTCGATCCGGTACCGGCCGGGCTCGGGCAGGAGGAGGGGGTTCTCGAGGTAGCGCTTGCCCTCGGCGAGGACGAGGGAGCGGGTCCCGATCACTCCGGCCCTCGGACCCGTGAGCAGGACGACCCGGATCTCGGCGTCGCGCTCGGGGAGGCCGAAGCCCGTGACCTTCACGACGTAGGGGCTGCCCACGCGCACCTCGGTCGTCTGGCCCTCGCAGCGCCCCTGGGCTCCGAGGGAGCGACACACGCTCACCGTCGGCCGCGAGCAGGACGCCGCGACCAGCGCGAGGGGCACGAGGGCGAGGAGGTGCGCGAGGTGGGACCGTGACACGGGCGTCACATCGCCCGGAACGGCAATCCCGTCAAGTCCGGGACCCCAGGCCCCCCCGGGTATGCTACTTCTTCGCGCCCGGAAGCACGGAGGCACGAGCGAGATGTCGCACGACGAGGAGCCCTGGTCGATCGCCAAGAGCGCCGAGCGCTATCAGATCAACGGCTGGGGCGAGCCGTACTTCCGCATCAACGAAGCGGGACGCGTCGAGGTCCGTCCCGACCCCGAGCAGGATCGCGGCATCGACCTCTACGAGCTCGTGCTGCAGCTGAACGCGCGCGGCCTCGAGATGCCGATGCTGATCCGGTTCCCGAACATCCTGAAGGACCGCATCCGGCTCATCAACCAGTGCTTCCAGCGCGCGGTCCAGGAGTACAGCTACCAATCGCCGTACCGTGGCGTCTTCCCGATCAAGGTGAACCAGCAGCGTCACCTCGTGGAGGAAGTGGTCGAGTGCGGGCGCGAGTGGAAGTTCGGCCTCGAAGCCGGCTCGAAGCCCGAGCTCCTCATCGCCCTGGCCGCGATGGACGACGAGGACGGCTTCATCATCTGCAACGGCTACAAGGACCTCGCGTACATGGAGACCGCGCTGGTCGCCCAGCGCTTCGACAACACCGTCGTGGTCGTCCTCGAGCGCATCGAGGAGCTCGAGATCATGTTCCGCGCGTCGGAGAAGCTCGGCATCAAGCCGATCCTCGGCGTGCGCGCGAAGCTCTCGTCGAAGGGCGTGGGCCCCTGGGCCGACTCCGCCGGCGACCGGGCGAAGTTCGGCCTCACGACCTCGGAGATCGTGCAGGTCGTCGACGAGCTGCAGAAGCGCAACATGCTCGACAGCCTGCGCCTCCTGCACTTCCACCTCGGGAGCCAGCTCTCGAGCATCGTCCCCGTGAAGAACGCCATGCGCGAGGCCGCGCAGCTCTACTGCGAGCTCGTGAAGATGGGCTGCCGCATGGGCTTCCTCGACGTCGGCGGCGGCCTCGCGGTCGACTACGACGGCAGCAAGACCGACTTCCGCGCCTCGATGAACTACGCGGTGCAGGAGTACGCCTACGACGTCGTGGCCAGCATCGGCGAGGCCTGCGATCGGGCCGGGGTCGCGCATCCGACGATCGTCAGCGAGTCGGGCCGCGCCGTCGCCGCCTACCAGAGCGTGTTGGTCTTCGACGCGGTCGGCGTCGACCGCATCGGTTTCGGCGAGGTCGTGCCCGCCGGCGAGAACGAGCACCGGATCGTCAAGGGCATCTACGAGACCTACAAGGGCATCTCCCCGAAGAACCTGCAGGAGGCCTACCACGACGCCCAGCAGAACCTCGAGGAGAGCCGCAGCCTCTTCAAGTTCGGCTACCTCTCGCTCCGCGAGCTCGCGCGCGCCGAGAAGCTCTACTGGCAGTGCTGCGAGAAGATCCACCGGCTGATGCAGCGGGTCCCCCGCGTGCCCGAGGAGCTCCAGAACCTCAACGAGCAGCTCGGCAGCATCTACTACTGCAACTTCTCGCTCTTCCAGTCGGCACCCGACATCTGGGCGATGGATCAGCTCTTCCCGTTCATGCCGATCCACCGGCTCGACGAGGAGCCGAACGTGAAGGCCCGCCTCGCCGACCTCACCTGCGACAGCGACGGTGTCGTCGAGAATTTCATCGACGTCGACGAGGTGCAGAAGGCCATCGACCTGCACCCGATCCGCACGGGCGAGAGCTACATCCTCGGGATGTTCCTCGGCGGCGCGTACCAGGAGATCCTGGGCGACCTGCACAACCTCTTCGGCGACACGAACGTCGTCCACGTGCGCCTCGAGGAGTACGGCTACAGCGTGACCAGCGTCATCAAGGGTGACGCGATCCACGAGGTGCTGCGGTACCTGCAGTACGATCCGGAGGACATGGTCGAGCGCGTGCGCAAGCAGGCCGAGCGGGCGCTCAACAACGGGCGCATGACGCTGACGCAGCTGCGGGCCTTCATGCGGCACTACGAGGAGAGCCTGAAGGGCTACACCTACCTCACGGACAGCGAATGAGGTCGACGGGGCGAGGGCGGCGCATCCTCGTGGTGACGCCGACGTACAACGAGCGCGAGAACCTCCCGATCTTCGCGCGCGAGGTACGTCGGACGCTGCCGGACGCCGATCTGCTCGTGGTCGACGACGCCTCGCCCGACGGAACCGGCGTGCTTGCCGACGAGCTCGCGGCCGCCGATCCGCACGTGAAGGTCCTGCACCGACCGTCGAAGCTCGGCCTCGGCACGGCCTACCGCGAGGCCTTCGCGCGCGGGCTCGCGGAGGGCTACGAGGTCTTCTTCGAGATGGACACCGACCTCAGCCACGATCCGGCGTACCTGCCGGACTTCCTCGACGCGCTCGACCGGGGCGCCGACGTCGTCGTCGGCTCGCGCAACGTTCCGGGCGGCAGCGTCGAAGGATGGGGGCTCGGCCGCCACCTGCTCTCGAAGGGCGGAAGCCTCTACAGCCGCGCGGTGCTGGGCCTCGGAGTGCGCGACCTGACCTCCGGGTTCAAGTGCTTCACGCGTCGCGTCCTCGAGGCGATCGACCTCGGAGCGGTCCACTCGGAGGGCTACGCCTTCCAGGTCGAGCTCACCTACCGGGCGCTCCGGAAGGGCTTCCGCGTCGCCGAGGTGCCGATCGTCTTCGTCGATCGGCGCGTCGGCAAGAGCAAGATGTCCCGTCGCGTCTTCGCCGAAGCGGTGGTCACCGTGCCCCGGCTCCGCCTCGAGGCCCTGCGCGGTCGGCTCTGAGGCGCCTCAGCGCCCCTCGGGACCGAAGCGGTAGATGAGCTCGGCCGAGAGGTCGAACGACACGACGCGTCCGTCCTTCAGGAACCAGAAGGTCGGCGCGAGCAGATCGAAGCCGAGCTCGAAGCGGTCCCCGATCGGCACGTTGAAGCCTCCGGCCATGCGGAGCACGACGCAGTTGTTCGGGAGGTATCCGAGGCCGAGACGCATCGGGATCGAGACCCCGTCCTGCGAGGTGATGCGGATGCGCCCCTCGAACTGGGCCATCGGCAGGAGGTTGCTCACGCGCTGCGTGCGCCCCTTCAGGTTCGCGTAGGCGAGCGAGGCCGACACGATGAGGTCCCGCGTGATGCGGTACTCGAACCGGCCGCCGACGAGGCCGTTGCGGAAGTCGGCGCTCCCGGTGCCGAACGCGACCTCCCCGTAGAGCGCGAGCGCGAGCCGGTGGTACGGGCGCGGCGGCTCCGCGAGCAGGAGCGATGCCGCCGAGGCGCCGCCGAGCGTCGGCTGGAACGAGCCCCCGCCGAACACCGACGGACCGAAGACCGAGCCCGCGAGGCTGGGCGTGGGCGTGGGCGCCGTGCCCGTCGCACGCTCCGCGAGGCGCTCCGCCTCCTCGGGATCCCAGCGGGACGGGGGCGGGAGGACGCGGCGGACCATCGCATCGACGGTCGCGAGGAGATCGTCGGCTCCCGCCGCGGCGCGCTCCACGAAGGGACCCGTGCCGTCCACGCTGGCCACCGTGAGCTCCACGACGTAGAGCCCCTGCTGTGCCGACACGCGGGCGAAGACGCCGCGGGCCGCATGCGTCACGTGGGTGACCCGCCAGAGGTCGGCGAGCGAGGGCGGGTACGCCATGCGCACCGCGCGCGCCCCCTCGCCCATCGCGTCCGCCCCGACGAGGTGGTAGCCCATCGCGCGCACGGTCTCGCGGATCTGGTTCGTCACGTGGGGAGCGACGATCGGATCGATGCCGAGACCCGCCGAGTCCACGACGACGCAGGCCAGCACCCGCCGGGTCGGCGACGTGAGTCCCTCGGCCGTCTCGTCCCCCTGGGCCTGGGCGAGCGGAACCGGAAGCAAGAGCAGGCCGACGAGCGCGGCGAGCTGCGCGAAGCGCACCATGGTCCGAGCCTAGCACCCCACGTGGGGGGATGGCTGCTACCCTCCTCCCCGTGGCGTGGATGTGCCGACAACCGGGTCTCGGCCTCGTTCCGGTGCTCGCGCTCGTGCTCGGGCTCGGGGCCTGCGGGAAGAGCGAGGAGCGCTCGCGACCGCGTCCTCCGCGGGCGACCGAGCGAGGCGGCGCGGGAGCGACGGACGAGCCGGTCTCGCTGCTCTCGGCGGACGGGATCGAGCCGATCACGGAGGCGATCGAGCGCGACGAGAGCCTCGAGGCGTGCATGGAGCGCGAGCGCGACGGGCTCGGCACCGCGGTGCGCGAGGCGCTGACGGATCTCGGGTACGACACCTTCGTCGAGGACGTCTGCCGGGGCGAGCGCGCCCTCCACGCGAAGGACACGAGCCTCTGCGACGCGATCCCCACCGCCTCGCTCCGCACGTCGTGCGTGGTGCGCGTCGCGCTCGCCCGGGGCGAGGCCGACGCCTGCCCGCGCACGCCGGACGGTGGGCGCGACGCGCTCTGCGTCGCGCTCGCGAGCGGGGACGAACGGCTCTGCCGCGCGGTGCCCGCGTACCACGAGCCGCGCTGCCGCGCGATCCTGCGCGACGAGCCGCGCGCCTGCGGCGAGGTCCGCGAGCTGCATCGGGGCGAGTGCGAGGGCCTCGTCGCGCGCCTCGCGCCGCTCGTGTCCCCGCGACGACGGTCGGGGCCGCGTCTCGCGGCCTCGACGTGGCAGGCGAGCGCCGAGCGCGTGCTCGCGGACGGGAGCCGCGTGGCCGAGTCGGCTCCCGCGTCGCCCCCGCTCGACCGGGGCATCGTCGTGCGCACCGTCGGCTGCGAGCGGCGCATCGTGATCGACGATCCGACGAGCCGCCCGATGGTCCGACTCGGGCGCACGCTACCGACGCGCCTCGAGGTCTCGACGCCCCCGGGGGCCACCTTCCCGCGCGACGTGCCCCTCGGCCTCGAGGCGTCGATCGGCCTTCACCTGCCGCCGGCCGAGCCGATCGACTCCGTCGTCGGCTCCCGCGGCCACGTGCGCATCGTCGCGTTCGAGCCCGTGCGCGGCGGTCGCGTCGAGCTCTCCGTCGACGCCGACCTGCCCTTCCACCAGGATCGGCTGCTGGTCCAGGGCACGCTGACGACCTTCGTGCGCGACCTCGATCCCCTCGAGCCGCATTGCACCTCGGCCGCGCCGGAGGCGGCGTCCTCGCCCCCTCGGAGGCACGGGCGCGCGACCTGGCGCATGAGGTAGGCTCGCCGCCATGAGCAAGGCCGATCGTCTGAGGGCGCTCCTCGCCCGTCCCGGCATCCTCGTGATGCCCTGCTGTTTCGACGCGCTGAGCGCGAAGCTCGTGGAGCAAGCGGGCTTCGAGCTGACGTTCATGAGCGGCTTCGCCGTCTCCGCCGCACGCCTCGGCCTCCCGGACACGGGGCTCGTCTCCTATGGCGAGATGGTCGATCAGGCGCGCCAGATCACGGGCGCGGTCCGCATCCCGGTCCTCGGCGACGGGGACACGGGCTACGGGAACGCGATGAACGTGAAGCGCACGGTGCGGGGCTACGCGGCGGCCGGGCTCGCGTGCGTGATGATCGAGGACCAGGTCGCGCCGAAGCGCTGCGGCCACACGAAGGGCAAGCTCGTCGTCGAGCGGACCGAGGCCTACGATCGGATCCGTGCGGCGGTCGACGCGCGCGAGGAAGGCCACGACATCCTCGTGATGGCGCGCACGGACGCGCGCACGACGCACGGGCTCGACGAGGCGCTCGAGCGCGCGCGGGCATTCGCGGACCTCGGCGCGGACATCGTCTTCGTCGAGGCGCCCGAGAGCCTCGACGAGATGGAGCGCATCTGCCGCGAGGTCCGCGTGCCGACGATGGCGAACATGCTCGAGCAGGGAAGGACGCCGATCCTCCCGCCGGCCGAGCTCGAGGCCCTCGGGTTCAAGATCTCCGCGTATCCGCTCACGCTCCTCTCGGCCGCGATCCGGGCGATGCAGGACGCCCTCGCGACCCTCCGTTCGGGCACGCATCCGACGAACCTGCTCGAGTTCGGCGAGCTCAAGCGGGTCGTCGGCTTCGAGGACTACTACGTGGAAGAGGCGCGCTACGCGGACCGACGAGGGGACTGAGCGATTCGCGCGGGGGGGTGCGCGCGAATTCCTTGCAGGCCGATCGCGACTGGGATAGACACTGAACTCATGTTCAGGGCTCGCCCGGAACGCGCTCCGCGTCCGGGTGGGTCGTTTGCCCGAGGAGACACCCATGACCAACCCGGCCCCCACGCACGATCCCCTGTCTCCGGAGCTGCACGAGCTCCTCGCCATCTTCGAGGGTCCGCTGTCGAGCGTGACGTTCCCCGACGTCGATGGCTCGGTCCTGGCCTCGCTGGCGGACGAGGTGCTCGCCGAGCAATGCGCGGTCGAGGACGCCGAGGCCGCCCTCTTCCGCGCGCGCGAGGCCCTCGAAGGTCGGAAGGCCGCCCTGGTGGCCCGCGCCAAGCGCGCCCTCGCGTACGCGCAGATCTTCGCCGAGGGCGATGCCGAGCTCGCGGCCGACCTCGGGCGCATCGCCGCCTCCTTCGCCGGCGCCCCGCAGGCCTCGGCGCGGCCGGCCGACGCCCCGCGCAAGCGCGGCCGACCGCGCAAGGTCGACGCCACGCTCTTCGGCGGCGACGAGAGCAGCGAGCTCGACGCGGTCGCGGCGCAGTGACGTCGGGACGGCGCGTTGCGGCGGCCTCGACCCGCTGCACGATGGGGCGATGTCTCGACGCCTGTCCTCGGTGCTCGCCGTCCTCGCCGCGCTCTCGGCCGGGCTGAGCGCCGAGAGCCCGGGCAGGGCCGAGCCGCCCTCCTCCCCGTGGATCTTTCCCGTCCGCTTCCACTTCCCCTGGAGCGCGGGCGAGGGACCGCTCGACGTGGACGACGTCGAGGCGGAGCTCGAGCGGGCGAACGCGATCTTCGCGAGCGCGGGGATCGCGTTCGCCCCATCGCGCCCCGAGGTGCGTCACGGGACGGACGTGCCGAGGGCCGCGCGGACGCGGGACGAGCGGGACGCGCTCGTGCGTCTCGGCTCGGGGCCGGAGATCCACGTCTTCGTCGTCGAGGAGCTATTCGACGTGGACGAGGCCGGTCGACGGCGCATGGGCGTGCACTGGCGCGTCCGCGGCGACGTCGCGAAGCACGGCATCCTGCTCGCGTCGTACGCCCTCCCGACCGTGCTCGCACACGAGCTCGGCCACTACTTCGGGAACCCACACTCGCACGTGCCGGACGATCTGATGTCCTACGTCCGCACGGGGACGCGGCCACCTTTCCTCTCCGCCGGCGAGATCCGTCGGGCGAGGACCTCCGCGCGACGCTACGCGACGAGCGGCGAGCTCCGCGTGCTCACGGGAGCACGAAGTCGCGGTAGCGAGCGGCCGTCGCCTCCGGGCTCGCGTAGATGAGCGGCATGCCGCTCACGAGCTCGAAGCCCGCGAAGAGCGTGCCGCGCGGGAGCACCTCCACGTACCAGAACGCCGCGGGATGGTGGCGGTGGGCGACGGGCGGGAGGCGGAAGAGGAGGTTGTAGTCCGTGCGCCCCGTCGCCCCGAGCGCGCGGCGGATCGCACGTGGGAGCAGGCGGGAGAGCGAGCGAAGCGTCGCGTCGTCCACCGCCGAGATCGAGCCGCGGGCACGACGCGGCACGACCCAGCACTCGAACGTCCGCTGCGGAGCGAAAGGCACGAGCACGACGACGTTCGCGTCCTCTTCGACGATGCGTGCGCCGGCCTCGAGCTCGCTCGCGAGGACGTCGTCGAGCAGGTTCGTCCCGAGCGCCGCGTAGTGCCCGAGCGCGCGCTCCCAGCGGATCGCCTGCTCGAGGCCCGGGACCGGTGACGCGACGATCTGCGAGTGGGGATGGGGCTGGGACGCCCCCGCGCGCTGGCCCCGGTTCCGGAAGAGCGAGACGTGGCCGATCCCGGCGAGCGATTCGGCCGCGGCGACACGGTCGCGCAGCACCTCGAAGAGGCGCCTCGCGTGCTCCTCCGGATACGTGGCGACGTCTCCGTCGTGCTCGGGCGACTCGACGACGACCTCGTGATGACCGAAGCCCGGAATCGATCGACCGCCGCTCGGCGGCGGGAGCTCCGGCGGCTCGGCGTGGAGCGCCGGGTATTTGTTCCGGACGACCCGCACGGCCCATGGCCCCTCGGTGGGCGTGAGCGCGAGCGCGACGTCCGTGTCGGGCTCGTGGCCCGGACAGAAGGGACACGCCCCTGCGAGCTTCGGCAGGCCGGAGAGCGCGTCGGGCCCGAGGCTCACGGCCGCGCGCCCGGGCGCCACGATGGCGTGACCGCCCGTGAGGAGGTTCTCGCGGATGCCGTGCGGCTCGGCCACGCTCAACCCTCGAGGCTCGCGACGAGCGCCTTCTTCGTCACCTTGCCCATCGCATTGCGCGGCAGGTCGGCGACGAAGCGGATCGCGCGCGGCCGCTTGTGCGGCGAGAGGTCGCTCGCGACGTGATCGACGAGCTCCTTCTCGTCCGGCGCGGCGACGCCCGGGCGGACGACGACGAAGGCCACGATGCGCTCGCCGAGATCCGGATCGGGCGCGCCCACGACCGCGCATTCGAGGACGGCGGGATGCTCGAGCAAGCTCGCTTCGATCTCGCCCGCGCCGACCTTGAAGCCGCCGGTCTTGATCAGATCCGTCGCGCGGCGACCGACGATGCGGATCGAGCCGTCACTCGCCCGGGTCGCGAGATCGCCCGTGTGGAAGAAGCCCTCGGCGTCGAACACGGCGGCGGTCGCCTCGGGACGATTCAGGTACCCCGCGAAGACCGAGGGCCCGCGCACGACGACCTCGCCGATCGTCACGTCGTCCGAGGTCTCGAACGGCCGTCCCTCGTCGTCGACGAGCCGGACCTCCACACCCGACACGGCGGGCCCGACGTAGCCGGGGCGTGGGCTCGACGAGGCAGGCACCGCGCAGTCGATCAGCGTCTCGGTGAGACCGTACCGCTCGTGCACGCCGCGCCCCGTGAGCGCCTCGATGCGACGGTGCTCCCGGACCGAGAGCGGCGCCGAGCCGCTCACGAGGAGGCGCGCGCCGCGCAGGGCCGACGCGATCGCCGGATCGCCCTCCCCGACCTCGACGAGGCGGTGGTACATCGTGGGCACCGCGAAGAGCATCGTGCCCTCGCGCGCGAGGGCCTCGGCGAGGGCCTCCGGAGTGAAGCGGGCCACGTGCACCAGGGCACCGCCCACGCGGAGGCTGCCGAAGAGGCCGAGCACGAGCCCGTGGACGTGGAAGAGCGGGAGCGCGTGCACGACCGCGTCGGCGTCGGTCCATCCCCATGCGGCGGCGAGCCCGTCGATGTTGGCCGCGACGTTGCGCGCGGTGATCACCGCCCCCTTCGGCGCGCCCGTCGTCCCCGAGGTGTAGAGGACGAGCAGGGGCGCGTCGTCGACGAGGCGCTCGGGCGGGGCGTCGACGGCGGAGCCGATCGCGATCGGCCGCACCTCGAGCCCCGGATGCTCCCCGACGTGGGACGCCGCCGCGACGAGCCGGCGAGGCGCCGAGTCGGCGAGGATGTGCGCCAATTCTTTCGACCCCAGCTTGGGATTGATCGGCACCGTCACGAAGCCGGCGAGCGCGTTGCCCACGATGGCCACGGCCGTGTCGATGCAGCCGTGCGTGAAGACACCCACGCGATCGCCTGCGGCGAGGCCTGCGGATCGCAGCTCGGCGACGTGGGCGGAGGCCCGATGCGCGAGCGCGCGGTAGCCCGTAGTGCTCCCATCGAAGGACAGGGCGAGGCGATCGTCGGGGAAGGCGAGGCGAGGGAAGAGCTGGGACACGCCTTGTCGATACCAGGGGATCGGCCCCATGTCCCGCACGCCGACATTCGAACGGGCCACACCGACCCTTCCGTGCTAGATGGCGGCCGCCGTATGAGCCCCCACGACCTCGAAGACCTGCTCTGCCGCGCCGCGATCACCCCGGCCGACGCCATGGTGGCTCTCGTCGAGGCGCTCGATGGCGAAACCCAGCAGCAGCTCGAGCTCGAGCTGCGCGAGCGCCTCGAGACGCTGCCCGTCCCCGTCGGAGGACGCACGTCCGGAGCGTTCGCGACGCAGCGCTTCAAGGCGGAGCAGCTCCTCGGAGCCCTCGAGTCGATCTTCGGCGATCCCTCGCGTCTGCTCGAGGCGTCGCGACGCGAGTGGATCCACGGGGGCTCGCACGCGGTGTACCTCCGCGTGCTCGCGCGTCACGGCGACCGCGACCACGCGGTTCGCATGGCGCTCGCCATCCTCGAGCAGCCCTCGCTCTCGGAGCCCGAGCTCGAGACGGTGGTCGGCGGGGTCCTGCACCTGCCGGTCGGCTTCCGCTCGGCCGTGCATTCGCTCTCCGAGGCGCCGACGGCCGAGGGCTTCCGCGCCCTCCTGCGCTTCGCCCCGATCGAGCGGCGCGAGGAGCACGCGACGTACGCGCTGCGTGTGCTCGCGCGTCTCGGCGTCGAGCACGAGCAGCTCTTCCCACTCGCCGTCGGCGAGGGCCTCCTCCAGTCGGCGATCGAGCTCGCGGAGAGCGGCGACGTGCCGGCTTCGCTCGCGGCGAGCTGCGCCGAGCTCGGGGGCCTGCCCCGCTTCCGCGTGCTCGGGCTCGCAGCCCGGGCGGCCGCCGTGCGCGGCGAGGATTTCTGCGCGGTCCGCTTCCTCCGCGAGGCGCGGAGCGAGGGCGCGCGTCCGGACGATCTCGAGCAGGATCTGTCGTTCGTGCGACTTCACGCGACGGTGGAGCTCGAGCTCATGCTCGCGCGCGCGGGCCTGACGCGTCCCCGCGCGCCGATCTACGGCTGAGCGGCGCGCCGCCCCTCGGCGGAGCTCAGAAGAAATGCCGGCGCGTGAAGCGCAGGCGGAGCTCGCGTCCGTTCGGCGGCGGCGGCACCGTCCAGCCCGAGACCACGCCGAGGAAACAGCTCCGCAGCTCGGGTGGCACGGCCGAAGGCGGGTTCGTCCCGACGCGCGCGAGACGACCCTCGGGCGTGACGCGGACCGAGACGCTGCGCACGCGCCGGAAGGCGGCCTCGGCCTCGGCGCGACGGCTGTCGTAGCAGGCGACGAGGGCGCCGAGATCGCGCATCCCGAGCTGCAGCAGGTGGGGAGCGTAGATCTGCTCGGGGGTCGGACGCGGCGAGTCCGCCACGGCCGGGAGGGCGACGAAGAGAGACGACACGACGAGTGCCACGAGGCGACGCATGGAGGCTATGATAGCCCGAACCCGCGGTGGACCTCCCCGTCGGGCCGTCCACCCACCTGCTCGAGGCCCCCATGGACCGACTCGACATGCTGCTCGAGGACATCCGCAGCTTCGTGAACGAACGGGAATTCGATGCCTATCACGACCCCAAGAACCTCGCGATGGCCATCGCCTCGGAGGCGGGCGAGCTGACGGCGGAGCTGCGATGGGTGCCGAGTCAGTCGGCGGACGACCACTGCCGGGAGCCCGAGGCTCGGCAGCGCATCACCGACGAGATCGCGGACGTCGCGATCTGCCTCCTCATGCTCTGCGACCGGATCGGGGTCGACCTTCCGGCGGCGGTGCACGACAAGCTCGTGCGCACGCGGCAGAAGTACCCGGTGGATCCCAGCGGCACCCCGCCCGTGCCCCCGTCGGGCCGCTTCGGCCGACCGGCCTGAGACGACGCGACGACCCGCGAGCCGGCTCGGACCGGTCGCGCGTCAGCTCGTCGGCCGGGCCTCGACGGAATCGACGCGCGCCGAGAGCTTCCGGAGCTCGGCCTCGAGCTTCTCGATGCGCTTCTCCTGCGACTTCGAAAGCTCTTCGTCCGCCTTCGCGAGCCCCGCGATGGCGCGACCGAGCCTCACGCGCTCCTGGGCCGGGAGCGTGAGCCGATAGGCCTCGAGGGCATCCGTCGTCTCCTTCGCGCGCGCCGCGACGAGGGCGTTCGCCGCCGCCGCGCGGACCTTCGCGTCCGGATCGCGGAGCCGATCGACGAGGGCCTCGATCGCGCGCCCGCGCGGTCCGCGCTCGAGCGACGGTGCGAGGGCGCCGAGCCCGGCGCAGGCCGACGGTCGCGCACGGATCGGAGCCCTCGCGGGCGTCGAAGCCTCGAGCAGCACGTCGAGCGCCTCCGGGCGGCGCGTCGCCCCGAGGGCACGGAGCGCCCCTCCTTGCGCGAAGGCTCCCGGCCCCTCGAGGGCCGCCGCTGCGCGCAGCACGTCCATCGGCGCCGCCTCCCGCTGCGCACCGAGCGCTTCGTGCGCGGCCTCGCGCGCCCGGGGGCCGAGCAAGCCCGCGAGGCGATCCGCGGCCACCGAGGCGACGCGCGGATCGCGATAGCGCCCGAGCGCCCGGAAGAGCGTCGGCAGCACACGCGGGTCGTCGTGCGTCCCGGCGAGCCGCAGGAGGGCCTCGAGCGCCGCCTCGGTCCCCGAGTCCCCGAGCGCTTCCGCCCAGCGCACGCGGACGCCCCAGTAGGGCTCCTTCCCGAACGCGTCGGCGACGGCTGCGATCGCCGTCGGTCGAGCCGACTTCACGAGCCTCCGTCCCGCCTCGATGCGCTGGCGGACGTCACGGCCGCGCACGAGCTGCCTCCGCGTGCGCTCGGTGCCGGGATCGAAGTCGATGCGCGCGAGCAGGCGCTGGTCCGGATCGAGCACGACCTCCGTCGGCGACTCCCGCAGCGGGACGGTGAGCACCGAGCGATTCGACGCGAAGGAGAGCGTGCGCCGCGTCTCCTCCTCGCCCACGACGAAGAGCACGTCGAGCTCGAGCTCGAAGCAGGGGATGCCGGCCTTCTCGTCGACCTGCTTCTGCTCGACGACCAGCGTCGCCTCTCGCTTCTCCGCATCCCACGAGAGCTCCGCGTGCAGCTCCGGGAAGCCGGGCGACCTCAGCCACTGATCGAAGAACCGGCCGAGCGAGCGGCCCGAATGCCGCTCGAGCAGTCGCCTGAAGTCGTCCGTCTCGACGACGGAGCGACCGTAGGTCCGGAGGTAGTCCGTGACCGCCGGCCAGAAGACCGCGTCCCCCAGCGCCTTGCGGAGCATGTGGAGCCGCCATGCACCACCGGGGTAGAGATGCATGTCGTACATGTCCCAGGACGAGTCGAAGCGCCGCGTCACGATGGGCCTCTTGTAGCGGTCGTCGCACTCGGCGAAATAGGCCTCGGCGTTGGCCAAGAGGTCGTAGCTCGCCGCGTCCGGACCGAGGGTGTCCTCGAGCCAGACGGTCTCCATGTAGGTCGCCCAGGATTCCTTCAGCCAGGCGTGGGCGAAGTCGCGGCAGACCACGTGGTCGCCGAACCAGGCATGCGCCATCTCGTGCACGTTGACGACGTCGACGAGCTGGCGCTCCTCCGTCTCGAGCGAGGCGTCGAGCAGGAAGCGGTCGTCCCAGGAGACGAGCGAGATGTTCTCCATCGCGCCGCCGATACCCTTCGCCGCGAATTGCGCGTACTTCGGGAAGGGATAGGGGACCCCGAGCTTCGCCTCGAAGAAGCGGAGCATGTCGGCCGTCTTCCCGAAGCTGCGCGCGAGGTGCTCCTCCGTGAAGGGACGCGGCGCGTAGGCGGCGACCGGCACGTCGCGGACGACGCCTCCGTCGGCGCGGACGAAGTCGCCGATCGCGAAGCAGGTGAGGTAGCTCGGGCAGGGATGGTCGAGGCGGTAGTGGACGGTCTTCGTGCCGTCGCCGTGATCGACCTCGCGCTCGAGCGCCCCGTTCGCGAGGACGACGAGCGAGCTCGCGGCGCGCAGGTGGAAGGCGAGGGTCGGCCGGACGGTCGGGAGATCGACGCAGGGCAGCCAATGGCGGGCGCGCTCGGTCTCGTGATCGGTGACGGCGAAGAGCGGAGCGTCCGGAACCGCGGCCGTCGGTCGCGAGAAATGGAGCCCCGAGCTCGGACGCGTGACGCGGTAGCGCACGGCGACCTCCCGCTCCTCTCCCTTCGCGAAAGGGGCGTCGAAGTGGATCGCGAGCTTCGCGCCGTCGTAGTCGGAGCGCGTCGCCGCGGTCTCGACCCGGACGTCCTCGAAGGCCACGGCGTCGAGGACGAGCGCGCTCGGGCCGTCGGCGTTCGCGCGGATCCGGGCGGTGACGACGCCCTCGGCGGTCTCGGCCTCGAGATCGACGTGGAGGGCGATGTCGAGATGGACGGGCTCGAGTCGGAGGTCCGGCGGATAGTGCTCGGAGGCCGAGGGCGAAGCGAAATCGCCCGCACAGGCGCAGGCGTGGATCCGGTCGCGGGAGGTCGTCATGGCCTCCGATCCAAGCAGAGATCAGGTCTCGTAGTCGAGCCTCTCGAGCACCGAATCGGGCAGGCGGACGAGCTTCTTGTCGGCGTCGACGCAGACGAGGTGCACGAGCCCCTCGACGAGCTTCTTGGGTTGCCCGGCCCGGACGACGTCCTGGTAGAAGAGGATGCGGTAGTCGCTCTCCTTCTTCACCCGCGTCTCGATGTGGAGCGCGTCGCCGAAGACGGCCCCTTCCCTGAAGGTCATCTCGCACTTGTAGACGACGAAGCCGATGCCGTGGTCACGGTAGAGGGAGACGAGCTCGGGGACCCCGAGGCAGTGCTCGCGTGCGCGCTCGAAGTACTTCAGGTAGTTCGCGTGGTACACCACGCCCGAGTGATCGGTGTCCTCGTAATAGACTTGGACGGGGTGCACGTAGACCTTCGACATGCCCGGAAGGTAGCTGCCCGGCTGCTGGTGTCGATCGCCTGCGCGATCTTCGTCGGCGCGTGCGGCCCTGCGCCCGAAGCGCCTCGGCGCGGCCCTCGCGCGGCGGCGACGTCCGCTCGGGCGCCGGCTCGGCCGAGCTCGGCTCCCGCCCCCCGCGGCGCCTGCCGCGCGGGCGAGCCCCGACGCCTCGCGGACGCCGTCTCGCTGCCCCGCGCCGTCGCCGTCGCGACGCGCCCGGACGGCTCGGGCCTCGTCGCCTTCGGCGCGGACGACGCGCACCTCGCGACGGTGGCGTTCCCGGCGAACGGAGGGGAGGCTGCCGCTCCCCTCTCCGTCCCCTTCCCGCTCGCGGATCGCCTGCTCTCGATCACGACGGTGGGCGACGCGGGCTTCGTGGCGGTCGCCCACGGTCCCTGCCCCGCGGGAGCGACCACGCCTCTCTGCCTCTCGGCCCTCGCGCTCGACGCGACCGGCGAGCCCGTGGGCGAGCCCCTCGTCCTGCCCGTGCGCGCGCGCATGGAGCGCCTCCGACGCCACGCGAGCGAGGCCTCGCTCTTCCTCGCCTGCTCCGTGCTCGAGGGCCCGCCGTGGCTCGAGGTCCTCACGAGGAGCCGCGAGGGGCTCTCCCATGCGCGAGTCGAGCTCGGGCACCGCTTCGATCCGGGCGAGCGTCAGGCGGACGTGCTCTACGTGACGACGTACGGCGAGTCCTGGGCCGTCCTCTACCGCATCGGCGCGATCGAGGATCCGGAGGGCGAGGTCGTGCTCGCGACGGAGCGTGGCGAGCGGGCGCTGCCGGCGCTGCACGACGCGGCCATGATCGAGACCGCGGTCTTCGAGCGCGAGGCCTTCGCGACGGTCGCCACCTTCGAATTCGGACGACCTCTCGCCTTCCGCTTCGATCGGCTCGGGAGGCTCGTCGCCGCGCCGGCGGAGCTCGGTCGCGGCGAGGCGCCCCCGCCGCCCTTCCTCGCGAGGCTCGCCGCCACGCTCGAGGACGACGGTCGCTCGCTCTCGCTCCGGCCGCGCACGGCGATCGGCGACGACGTGGGCGAGCCGCTGCCGCTCGCGAGCCGAGCGCTCCCCTCGCCGAGCGCGGCCTCGGTCGCGCGCACCCCGACCGGCTTCGTCGTCGCCTACGCGGCAGCGGCCGAGCGAGGCGCGACGGCGATGCTCCGCGCGGTCGAATGCGAGGCTCCCCGATGACGACCTCCCCGTTCCGCACGGGTCCCTTCCCCCGCGCCTGTGCGCATCGGGGTGGCAGCGCCGAGCGACCCGAGAACACGCTCCTGGCCTTCGAGCACGCCGCGTCGCTCGGCATCCGCTACGTCGAGACCGACCTCCACCTCACGCGCGACGGAGTGCTCGTCTGCCATCACGACGAGACCCTCGACCGCACGACCGATGGAACGGGCGGGCTCGCGTGGAAGACGCTCGCGGAGCTGCAGGGGCTCGATGCGGCGCATCGCTTCACCGTCGACGGGAGGACGTTTCCCCATCGGGGCGCCGGCGTCCGGATCCCCACGCTCGACGAGGCCTTCGCCTGCCATCCGGAGCTCCACTTCACGCTCGAGCTCAAGCCGCGTGGGCACCGCATCGCGCGCGCGGTCGTCGACTACGTCGAACGCCGCCGGCTGCACGATCGCGTCGTCGTGTCCTGCTTCCACGACCCGACGCTCCGGATCGTGCGCGAGCTCGGGGGCGCGCGGCTCCGCACCGCGACGAGCGATCGCGGGATCCGGGCCTTCTGGCTCCTCGCGCGCGTCGGGCTCGCGCACCGCGCCGGCTTTCCCCAGCACTCGCTCCAGGTGCCCACGGTCCACGAGGGGACGCGCATCGTCGACGCACGCTTCGTCCGCGAGGCGCATCGAGCGGGCATCGAGGTGCACGCCTGGACGATCGACGATCCGTCGGAGATGCGACGGCTGCTCGATCTCGGGGTCGATGCGATCATGACCGACCGACCGAGCCTGCTCGTCGAGGTCCTGCGCGAGCGCGGCGAGGGCTGAGACGGCACCGCCGCGCACCCGACGAGCGGGGACGCGGCGGCGGCTCGCGAGCGTCTGGCGCTCAGGGGATGGTGCAGGACTGGAGCAGCGCGCTCGCGGTGCCGTTCATGCCGACCGGGCCGCCGGCGCCGTTCGAGCCACCGAAGCCGCGCGTGCCCGCGGTCCCGGCCGTCCCCGTCGTGGCGTCGACGCCCGTGATCTGCGTCGCGTTGCAGAGGACCTGGGCGACGCTCGAGCCGCCCGAGCCACCGCCGCCGGGAGCGCCGTAGCCGCCCGCGCGTCCCTGACCACCCGTGCCGGACTTCGCACCCTGGCTGCTCGAGGCGAAGTTGCCGCCGAGGCGTCCCTGCCCTCCGGCGCCGCCCTCGCCGCCGCGGCCGCCGTTGCCGGCCGCGCTGCTCGTGAAGTGCGAGGCCTCGACGACCAGACCGTTCGTGTCGACGACGAGGAGCGCGACCGAGGCGCCGCCCCCCTGACCGCCACGGCCGGCGTAGCCGCCGCAGCCGCCCGAGCCGCCGCCCGAGCCCGACGCGCCGACCGAGTAGCCGAGGCTCGTCGAATCGGCGCCGCTGCCGCCGCCGCCGCTGCCGCCCGTGCCGTGGGGGCCGCGCGAGCCGGTGCCGCCCGCGGTGGTCACGAAGAGGCCTCCGCTCGTGGTCGCGGACTTGGTCGGGGCCGCAGGCGGGTCGGAGCTCAGGAATTCGACGAGCTGGCCGCACATGCTGTTGCCCGGGCCGCCGTCGCCGCCGGCCGAGAACGAGCAGAAGCCCGCGCCGCCGCCGGCCGAGCCTCCGGTGCAGCTGATGTCGCCGAACGGCGCCCCGCCGACGGTGCCGTCGCCCGCGCCGCCGCAGCCGGCGAGCGAGTCGCCTCCGCCCCTTCCGCCGTTGCCGCCGCGCGTGGCGTTCACGGGGCTTCCCGTGCCGCAGGTCGCGACGCCGCCGAGCCCGACCGCCGACGCGGAGTCGCCCGGATACTGGCCGTCGTTACCCTTCACCCCGTCCTCGCCGGTCGCGCCGTTCGCGCCGTTCGCACCGTTCGAGGCCTTGCCCGCGGTCACCACGAGGTTCCGGAGACGCAGGCCGGTCGTGCCCGTCGGCGCCATGGAGCTCGCGACGCGGACGCCGTAGATCGAGACGCCCGAGGTCGAAGGGGCCGTGGCCGCATCGCCCGCGACGATCGTGAAGCGATCGAGGATCGTCTCGGTGGTGATGCCGGTGGCGAGCACGGCCTCGACGTACTGGAAGCCGTTCGGGCCCGACTGGAGGCTCGTCGACGCCTGCTGGATCGTCGTGGTGTTCGTCCCCGAGCGATGCCACATCGTCGCCACGTCGTAGCCGCCGTACACCGACACGCCGTTCGCGAGGACGACGTGCTCGGCGTAGGTCCCCTTCGAGACGGCGACCCCGCTGCCGTCGGCGCGCGCGGCGGCCGCGGCGATGCCCTTGCCGATCGTGCGGAAGGGAGACTCGGGCGTGCCGGCGCCCGCCGTATCGCTCCCCGTGGGCGCGACGAAGACGAGCTTCGCCGCGTTCCCGTCCACTCCGTCGCAGTCGTCGTCCGTGAACGCATCGTCGGGCACGTCGGCGTTGCCGGTCGGCACGCAGCTCGGCCCGGCATCGATCGAGGTGCCGCCGTCCGCCGAGCCGTCGTCCCCGAACGCCGCGTCGACCGCGGCGTCCTCGGTCGGACCGACCGAGGAGTCGGCCCAGGGCTCGGGAGGCTCGATCGGCGTGAGCTCGAAGCTCCAGGGTCCGGCGTCGGCACAGCCGCCGAGGGCGAGGAGGAGCGCGGGGAACAAGGAGGAGCGCCCCGTCTTGGAGGCGAACGAACGGCGACGAAGAGACGGCATGAAAGGCACCTCCCACGGTGGAGACGAGCGCAGCTGCCGGGGTGCGTGGGCACCCCGGACCGTGGGCAGGAGGATTCTACGGGATCCGGCCCTTGTCCGTCGAGCGCACCGTTCTCGGCCGTCCCAGGGCCGGGCCATGGCATACTGCGCGCACGTTCTCATGGCGGACACCGCGGAAAAGCTCCTCGAACGCGCACGGGCGCACATGCGAGACGGTCGCCTGGACCTGGCCCTCGCGGACTTCGATCGGGCCCTCGAGCTCGAGCCGGAGCACGCACAGGCCCTCGGCCAGAAGGGGGAGGTGCTCCGCCGCATGGGCCGTTTCCCCGAGGCCATCGCGGTCCTCGACACGGCGATCGGCTACGATCCCCGCTACGCGTTCGCGCTCGCGAGCCGGGGCGACGCGCGGGCGCGGACCGCGGATCCGACGCTGGCGCTCGCGGACCTCGGTGCGGCCATCGCGCTCGACCCCGGCTACGCCTGGGCCCTCTTCCGGCGCGGCGAGGTGCTGCTCGAGCTCGGCCGGCACCAGGACGCCATCCAGGACCTGACGCGCGCCGTGGAAGCGGACCCCTCGCGCGCCGCCGTGTTCGCGAGCCGCGGCGAGGCGCGCCGCCTCCTCGGTCAGTACGACAAGGCGCTCGAGGACTTCGACCGCGCGATCGAGATGGAGCCGGACGTGTCCTGGGTCCTCGCCAGTCGGGCGAAGACGAAGGCCATGCTCGAGCGACGTGACGAGGCGCTCGCCGACTTCGATCGCGCGATCGCCCTGCAGCCGGACTACGCGTGGGCCCTCGGGCAGCGGGGCGAGCTCCACCGCCTGAACGGCGACCACGCGCGGGCCGTGATCGACCTGAGCAAGTCGATCGCGCTCGATCCGAAGAGCGCCTGGTCCTGGGCGAGCCGCGGAGCGAGCCATCGGACGACGCGCCGGCTCCACGAGGCCTGGTCCGATCTCACGCAGGCGATCGCCCTCGACCCGAAGTACGCCTGGGCGCTCGCGAACCGCGGCATGACGCTCTTCGATCTCGGGCGCTACACCGACGCCCTCGCGGATCTCGATCGATCGATCGCCCTCGATCCGAGCAATCCCTTCGCGATCGGTCGGCGCGCGGAGACGAACGTCGAGCTGCGGCGTCACGAGGCCGCGCTCGCCGACTTCGAGCGGCTGCTCGAGCGGGACCCTCGCGACGGTTGGGCCATCGCCCACCGTGCCGACACGCTCCGGCTCATGGGGCGCCACCACGAGGCGCTCGCCGGATTCGATCGCGCGCTCGAGCTGAACCCGCGGTACGCATGGGCGCTCGCCTCGCGCGCGGAGACGCACCACATGCTGGGCCACGAGGAGGACGCGCTCGAGGACTTCACGCGCGCGCTCGGCCTCCAGCCCGACTACCCGTGGGCCCGCGAGGGACGCGCGCGCACGCTGATGCGTCTCTCGCGCCCGGCGGAGTCGCTGCCGGACCACGACTGGCTGGTCGAACGGGAGCCACTGTCGGCCCGCGTCTTCGCCGCACGGGCGCAGGCCCACCTCGCGAACCAGGATCCCGAGAAGGCCCTCGAGGATCTCGAGAGGGCGATCGAGCTCGCCCCCGATCGTCCGGAGCACCACGCGGCGCGGGGCAACACGCTCCGCCTGCTCGACCGCCACGAGCAGGCCATCGCGGCCCTCACGAAGGCCATCGCGCTCGCCGAGGATCCGTTCGCCTACGCGCGGCGGGGCGACTGCCAGCGTGCGCTCGGACGGCACCGCGAAGCGGTGGCGGACTTCACGCGCGCGCTCGAGCTCGAGCCCTCGGACGGCTTCGCGTACGCCGGCCGCGCCGATGCGCTCGCGCAGCTCGGCCGCTTCGACGAGGCCCTCGCCGACTTCGATCGCGCCCTCGAGCTCGAGCCGGACTCGCGCTTCGCCCTGGGCAACCGGGCCGACACGCTGCGCAAGATGGGTCGTCACGACGAAGCCGTGGCCGCCTTCGATCTCGGCCTCGAGCGCGACCCGGACGACGTCTGGCTCCTCGGACACCGAGCCGACACCCTGCGTCGCCGGGGCGACACGGGCGACGCGCTCGCCGACCTGCACCGCGCACTCGACCTCGAGCCCGACGACGTCTTCGCCCTCGCACGCCGCGCCGAGACCTACGTCGACATGGAGCGGTTCGCGGACGCGCACCGGGATCTCGAGCGGATCCTCGCGCTCGAGCCGGGACACTCGTTCGCGCTCGGTGCGCGCATCGAGACGCTGCTCTCGCTCGGAAGGCTCGACGAGGCGATCGACGCGGCGGAGCGGGCGATCAGCGTCGACGCGGACGACGACGGCTTCTTCTTCGGCCGGGCGCTGGTCCACCTCGCCCGGGGCGCCTCCGCCGAAGCGACGTCCGATCTGCGCCGCGCCGCGATGCTCGCGCGTGCCCGTCGCAAGGCCGATGCGAGCGATCCGACGGCGCCGCTCGATCTCCTCGTGTACCTCACGGCGCTCGGCGACGAATCCGAGTCGGCCGCGCTCGCGCGCGAGCTCCTGTCGTCGCCGCCCCCCGTCCACGAGCTCGGTCGCGCGCGACGACGCCTCGACCGCGTGCTCTCCCTCGTCGGCCATCCCGAGCGCGGCCACGAGGTGCTCCGTCTCCTCCGCGAGGTCGAGAGCGAGCACTGAGCCGGGCGGTGTCGCTCGGCCCGCGGGAGCGGGCTCAGGCTCCTCGCGGGCGCACGAACATCCAGACCTTGGTCCCGCCCTGATCCGTGAGGACGGCGCTCTCGAGCGGAGCGCCCATCGCGTGCACGAGCCGCTTGTCGCCCGTGACGACCCCGACCTTCCAGGCCGAGGGGAGTCGCTCGATCGCCTTCCCGAGCGCCTGGTAGAGCGGCCGGAGGTCGCGCCCCTCGCCGATGCGGAGCCCCCACGGGGGATTCGTGACGAGGGCCCCTTCGGGCTCCGACTCGAGGACGCGGTAGGGCGCCGTCGACAGCGGGGCGCACGCGAGCGAGAGGTCGTCGAGCACTCCTGCGCGCTCGGCGTTGGCCGCCGCCGCGCGATGCGCTCCCGCATCGCGGTCGCTGCCGTGGATCGGGAACGGGAGCGAGGGCAGCTCCCTCGCCCGGGCCTCCCGCCGGACGCGAGCGGCGAGCGCCCGGTCGCAGCAGGGCGAGAGCTCGATCGCGAAGCTCCTCCCGTGCCCCGGCGCGATCCGACGCGCCAGCATCGCCGCTTCGATCGGGAGCGTCCCCGAGCCCATGAGCGGATCGACGAAGGGGCTCGTGCGATTCCAACCCGAGAGGAGGATCAGCGCCCGCGCGAGATCCTCGCGGAAGGGCGCCTTCGCCGTCTCCTGTCGATAGCCGCGCTTGTGCAGGGTCTCTCCCGACGTGTCGAGCGAGAGGGTGCACACGTCGTGATCGACGCGGACGTGCAGCGAGACGTGGGGCTCGCCCTCGCTCGGCTCGCGGGGCGGCTCGCCGAGCGACTCGCCGAGACCGAGCCGGACCCGCTCCTCGATCGCGCCCGTGTGGTAGAGCCGCGACGCGCGGGCGCGCACCCGCACGGCGAGCGGCTGTCCCTTCGAGAGGAAGGGACGCACGTCGAGCGCCGCGACCTTGCGGACGAGCTCGGGGAGCTTCGTCACGCGGAGCTCGGCGAGGCGCACGAGGACGAAGAGCGCGAGCCCGAGCTCGAGGTTCGCCCGGAGGACGGTCGCGAGATCCCCCTCGAATTCGACCCCTCCGACGACGACGGTCGGCGCGCCGAGGGCGAGCTCCGTCACCTCGCGGGCGAGCAGGGGCTCGAGCCCCGGGGCACAGGAAGCGAAGAGGCGCATGGACGTCAGCGTGCCCCGATCTGCGTCCGGAGCTCGGCGATCCGCTGCCGCAGCGGGACGACGAAGTCCATGCTGACCGTGTACTGACTCTGGTTCTGGGCGCGCACGGAGTGCCACTTCGAGAGGGCGAGCCGGGCGCACGTGCGGACGAATTCGGCGCCCGCCGTCCCGTACCGCATCCGCGCACGGAGCAGGCCGAAGGCGGAGCAGACGAGGTCGACCTCGGCCGGCGTGAGCCGACGCAGGGCCACCTCGTCCTCGAGGTACTGGCGGATGATGCGACCCCGCCGACGCACGAGCGAGATCACGATCGCGAGGAAGGTCGTGACGAAGAGCAGCCAGACCGGGAGCATGCAGAGGAAGTAGGCGGTGCCCTGCTCGCCGAGCGCGTCGGCGAGCGTGGCGGAGCCGTTCCAGGTCATGTGCAGGGTCACGGCCCCGAGGTAGCCGGCGAGGGGCGCGATCCACCGCACCCAGGCCTTCTCCGTCTCGCGCGCGAGACCGAAGCCGATGCCCGTCATCGAGGTGAAGACCGGATGGCCCCAAGGCGCGATCAGGCCGCGGAGCACGAACGTCGCCGTGAGCGCGTCGGCGCCCGCGTGGGCCGCCTCGGCGTAGTAGATGACGTTCTCGACGGTCGCGAAGCCGAGCGCGGTGAACGTGGCGTAGATGATGCCGTCGACGACCCCGTCGAATTCGCGCCTCAGGAAGTAGAAGACGCCGGCCACGCAGACGCCCTTCCAGAACTCCTCGACGAAGGGCGCGCAGAAGACCGCTCCGGCGATCTCCCCGGCGCGCTCGGAGACGAGCGCGTGCACGAGCTCGCCGACGAGCGAGTTGATGACGGCCGAGAACCCGCAGGCCGCGATGGCGCCCCACGCGAGGCAGCCCAAGAGGGCGTACCAGGGCTCGGGGTCGTAGCGGTCGAGGAGACGCGGCACCGTCAGGTAGAGCGCGCCCGCCGGGAAGGCCACGAACGCTCCGAGGCACATGAAGGCGAGCATCTCGCCCTGCCCCGAGGCCACGGGGAGCCCGACGAAGGTGAGGAGCAGGAGGATTCCGCCGACGGCCAGGCCGAGGAGGAAGAAGGCGAGGCCGACGTTGCGGCGCGTTCGTTCGGGATCGGGCAGGGCCAAGGAGATGCTCCGCGGTGGCCCGAGGATACACGAGGCGGCGTCTTCCGGCAGGCGGCCTCCGGGCCTAGATTGCGACCATGAACGACTTCGAGGCGATGGGCGGCGAGGCCGGCCTCCGGGCGATCGTCGACGACTTCGTCGAGCGCTGCTTCCGGGACGTCATGATCGGCTTCCTCTTCCAGCGCGCCGACAAGGAGCGGATCAAGCGCTTCGAGTACGAGCACGCGACCGCCTTCCTCGGGGTCGGCGAGTACACGGGGCGCTCGCTCCGGCACGCCCACCTGCGCCACAGGATCCTCGGGGGACAATTCGCGCGTCGGCGTCGGCTCCTCGAGCAGACCCTCCTCGAACACGGCGTGCCCGCGGAGCTCGTCGCCCGCTTCCTCGCCCACCAGGACGCGCTGCGCCCCCTCATCACGGGTGACCCGGATTCCTCGACGTGCATCGGCGCTCCCCCCGAGCCCGAGCCGAGCGGGGGAAGAGACGGCGGCGCGTAGCCCGGGGCCCGTGGGCTTCCCGCCTTTTCCCACGGGCCCGCTCGGGCCATGCTCGGCCTCCATGGAGAACGAGCGCGGGATCTACGTCGGGGGCCGATGGCTCGCTTCCACCTCGGAGGCGACGGTCGAGGTCGTCGATTCGCATACCGAGGAGGTCTTCGGGAGCGTTCCGGCCGGGAGCGCCGACGACGTGGAGAAGGCCGTCGCCGCCGCCCGCGCGGCGTTCGAGCCCTGGTCGCTCGTGCCGCCCGCGGAGCGTGCCGAGCACGTGCTCCGCATGGCCGAGCACCTGGCCTCGCGCTCGGACGAGCTCGCACGGACGATCACGCGCGAGGTCGGGATGCCGCTCAAGCTCTCCCAGCGGGTCCAGGTCGGTCTGCCGATCGGGACGCTGAAGGAGGCGCCCCACCTCGCGAAGGCCCTCGAGCACTCCGAGGTCGTCGGCAACTCCACCCTGGTCCGCGAGCCCGTGGGCGTCGTCGCCTGCATCACGCCCTGGAACTACCCGCTCCACCAGGCGGCCGCGAAGGTCGCGCCGGCCCTCGTCGCCGGCTGCACCGTCGTGCTCAAGCCGAGCGAGGTCGCGCCCTTCAGCGCCTTCGCCCTCGCGGACGCGGCCGAGGCCGCCGGCCTGCCCGACGGCGTCTTCAACCTCGTCTCGGGGACGGGCCCCGTCGTCGGCGAGGCGCTCGCTCGCCACCCCGAGGTCGACATGGTCTCGTTCACCGGCTCGACGCGGGCCGGACGGAGGGTCGCGGAGCTCGGCGCCGCGAGCGTGAAGCGGATCGCGCTCGAGCTCGGCGGCAAGTCGCCGAGCGTCATCCTCGAGGACGCCGATCTCGAGGCCGCCGTGAAGGCGACCGTGTCGGACTGCTACCTGAATTCGGGCCAGACCTGCAGCGCCTTCACCCGCATGCTCGTCCCGCGGTCGCGCATGGACGAGGCGGCGGGCCTCGCGAAGGCCTTCGCCGAGGCGATGGTGGTCGGCGATCCCTTCGACGCGAAGACCCGCCTCGGCCCCCTGTCGTCGGCCGTGCAGCGCGAGCGCGTGCGCGGCTACATCGAGGACGGGATCCGCGAGGGGGCGCGGCTCGTCACGGGCGGGATCGAGCCCCCCGAGGGTCTCCCGCGGGGCTTCTACGTCCGCCCGACGGTCTTCGCCGACGTCACGCCCTCGATGCGCATCGCGCAGGAGGAGATCTTCGGCCCGGTGCTCTCGATCCTCGGCTACGACGACGAGGAGGACGCGATCCGGATCGCGAACGGAACGATCTACGGCCTCGCGGCCGGCGTGTGGTCCGCCGACGAGGCGCGCGCGCTCCGCGTCGCCCGAAGGCTCCGTGCCGGGCAGGTCGACGTGAACGGCGCGGCGTTCAATCCCAGGGCGCCCTTCGGCGGCTTCAAGCAATCGGGACGGGGCCGCGAGTACGGAGTGCACGGCCTGCTCGAGTTCACCGAGCTCAAGTCGATCCAGCGCTGAGCCATGACGAACTCGAGAACCCAGCACGGCATCGTGGTGCTCCAGACCGGCGGCTTCGTCGACGTCCGCCTCGAGGACGGCTCCGTCGTCCGCTGCAGGCTCCGTGGCCGTCTCAAGAAGGAGCGCGTCAAGACCGACCTCTGCGTGATCGGCGATCGGGTCGAGATCCTCCCGAACGAGGAGGGACCGAGCACCGTCGAGTCGATCGAGCCCCGGCGCACGAAGTTCTCGCGAACGCATCCGGCGCGCGGCGCGCGGCTCGTCGAGGACGTGCTCGTCGCGAACCTCGACGTGCTCGTCGTCTGCTTCGGCTACGGCTCGGCGATCCATCCGCGCATGCTCGACCGCTTCCTCGTCATCGCGGAGCACAACCACATCGTGCCCGTGATCGTGGCGAACAAATGCGACCGCGAGGAGGCCGAGTACCAGCGCGAGCTCTTCGAGCCCTACACCGAGCTCGGCTACGAGGTGATCGAGACGAGCACGCGCACGGACGAGGGGATCGAGGAGCTCCGGGACAGGCTCCGCGGCCGCATCGCCGCGTTCTCCGGTCCGTCCGGAGCCGGGAAGAGCAGCCTCGTGAACCGCATGATCCCGGGCCTCGATCTGCGCGTCGGCGAGATCAACGAGCTCGACGGAAAGGGGCGGCACACGACCCGCGTCGCGACGCTGCACGCGCTCCCGGACGGCGGCTTCGTCGCCGACACGCCGGGCATCCGCGAGCTCGGGACGTGGGATCTCCCGCCGAGCGAGCTCGATCGCTGCTTCCGCGAGATCGCCGAGGTGCGCGACGGTTGCCAGTTCCGCGACTGCGTCCACGTCGAGGAGCCCGGCTGCGCCGTGAAGGCGGCGGTCGACGACGGGCGCATCCGCGAGGAGCGCTACGACAGCTACCTCCGCATGCTCGACGACGAGGAGCGACCGGAGCGCGTCGGATGAGGCGGCGCGAGCGGGACGACGATCGCCTCCCCGGCGAGACCGCATTCGTCGCCGGGTTCATCGGCCTGCTCGTCGCCACGCTCGGGAGCATGGGATGCTCGTGGATCCTGATCATGGTCCTCGCCGCGCGGCGCGGGATCGCGATCGGCGGCTCCGCCACGGGCGCGAGCGAGGCCCTCGGGCGGCTCCAGATCGAGCTGCCCGTGATCACGACGAGCCTCCTCGTCACGGCGCTCGGCCTCGTCGTCCCGGGCCTGCTCGCCGCGCGGGTCGCGCGGGTGCCCGCGCGCGAGGCCCTCGGCTTCCGTCCCGCGAAGCCCGCTCTCTTCGTCGCCGCCGTCGTCGGCATCGCGGCGCTCGGTCCGGCCTCGGACCTCCTCGTGCGCCTCTACGACGCGCGCTTCCCCGGACATTCCATGGACAACCTCGCGCTCCTGGTCGGCATCGCCCGGCGCGAGCCGTGGTGGATCGCAGTCCCTCTCCTCGCCCTCGTCCCGGGCTTCGGCGAGGAGGTCTTCTTCCGGGGGCTCGTGCTCCGCTCGATCCGCCGTCCCTGGCTCGCGATCCCGATCTCGGCGCTCGGCTTCGCCGCGATCCACCTCGATCCCCCGCACGTCGTCGGCGTGATCCCTCTCGGCTTCTACCTCGCCTACGTCGCCTACCGAGCCGACAGCACGTGGGTCACGATCGTCGCCCACGCGGCCAACAACACCATCGCGGTGATCGCCGCGAAGACGGGGCTGCCGGGCTCGGCGGCGGACGAGCCGCCCCCTCCCCTCGGCTGGGTGATCGGCGGAGTCTTCGTCGCCCTCCTCGTCTGCGTCTACGTGGAACGAGCGACCCGACGCGGCTCGCTCGCGTCGACGAGCGAGCGCGCGAGCGCGACCAGCGCGTAGGGGTCGAGCGGCTTCACGAGGAAGCCCGCGGCGCCCATGGACGAGAGGAGCGACCAATCCGTCGCACCGCCGTGCGCCGTGACGACGACGATCGGGACGTCCGCCGCCTGCTCCGAGCCGCGCAGGGCGGCGACGAGCTCGAAACCGTTGAGGCCGGGCATGCGGAGATCGACGATCGCGAGGCTCGTCTTCTGGGCCTCGATCGCGCGGAGCGCCGTCTCCCCGTCGCGCGCCTCGACGACGCTGGCCCGCGGGAACGCGGCCCGGACGGTCTCGGCGACGAGCGCGAGGAAGTCCTCGTCGTCGTCCGCCACGACGATGCGATGCGCCTTCTCCGTCGAGCCGAGGCGCATCCGTACGCCGACGAGCGCGCGTCGGAGCTCGTCCGCGCTCGCGTAGCGCACGCGGAGGTCGCCCGCGAGGGCGCGACCCACCACCTCGCCGAGCTCGCCGGAGAGGTCGGGCCGCGCCTCCGTCAGGGAGGGTGGCTCGAGGTGCGCCTGGTGCACGCGGAAGAGGTCCTCGACGCTCGCGATGGCGTAGGGCAGGCGGCCGGTGAACATCTCGTAGGCGGTGACGCCGAGCGCGTAGACGTCGGCCGCCGGCGTCAGCCGCAGCCCCGAGTCGTCCGCATGCACGACCTCGGGAGGGATGTACGCCGGTGTCCCGATGACCACGGCGAGATTCTCCGCCTGGCCGAGCCAACGCATCAGCCCGAAGTCCGTGACCACCGCTCGGAACGAGGGGCCGAGCAGGACGTTGCCCGGCTTGATGTCGCCGTGGATGATGCCGGCGCGGTGGATCGCCGTGAGGCCGCGGCAGACCTGCTCGAGGATGCCGACGACCTCGTCCGCGTCGGTGACGAGCGACGCCTGGGTGTGCCGGTAGACCCACTCCGCGACCGTCGTGCCGGGCACGTACTCCATCACGAAATAGGGCTGCCCCTCGTGCTCGCCGAAGGCGTAGAGGTTGGCCACGTTCTCGTGGCGCACCCCCGCCATCGCGCGCGCCTCGAGCGCGAACTTCGCGCGCGAGTCGGATTCCTTGAGGTAGTCCGGGCTGACGATCTTCACCGCGACGTCGCGATCGAGGCGCACGTCCTCGCAGAGCAGGACGACGCCCATGCCGCCGCGTCCGAGCGTGCGCTTCACGCGATAGGCGCCACCGATCAGCGAACCCGTGGGGGGCACGCGCGGCGCGTTCACGGCGCCCGGTCGCAGGCTGCGCGCTCTCCCGGGTCGCGGTGTCTTCTGTCCAGCCTCCATGGCGCTCGACGGTCCCGATCGTGCATCATGGGGCCTCGATGTCTCAAGGGAGTTCGCCCCTCGATCTGTTCGCCCAGCGTCTCGAGGCGCTGCGGCGACAGTTCGTCGCCGGTCTCCCCACACGCATCGCCGCGCTCCGCGAGGCGCTCGACGGGGGTGGGACGCCCGACGGTCGGGCCTCGTCCCTGCGCGAGAGCTGCCACAAGCTCGCGGGAACGGCGGGGAGCTACGGCTACTCCGAGGTCACGGAGCGCGCCCGCGAGATCGAGATCGCACTCCTCGACGGGGCCGACGTGAGCGCCGTCACATCGCGCACCGAGGCGCTGGTCGGGCTCCTCGAGCGGATCGCCGCGGAGGCCGCCCCGGCGACCGCCCCCGCGACGTCGGGGGGCGCCGAGGACGCGGCCGCTCGGAGGGCGGCCTCGGCCGCGACGGGCGCCTCGCCCCCGGGCCGAGAGGCGGGCGCGCAGGTGGCGCCGCCGCGCTCTCCGCCGAAGCGGGTCCTCGTCATCGACGACGACGAAGCCACGCGGCGCCTGATCGGCCTCACCCTCTCGCGGCTCGGAGGGCACGAGCCCGTGGTCGTCGGCTCCGGGGCGGAGGGGCTCGAGCTGCTCGACGGGCGCCCCTTCGACCTCGTCATCGTCGACGCGATGATGCCGGACATGAACGGCCCGACGTTCGTGCGCCTCGTCCGCACGACCAAGCCGGCCTACGCGGGCACCCGCGTCGTCATCTGCTCGGCCGCGAGCCCGGACGAGCTGGCGATGCCGCTCGAGCCGCCCCCGGACGGATGGCTGAGGAAGCCGATCCGTCCGCAGGGATTGCTCGCCGAGCTCGAGCCCTACCTGACCGCGGCTACCTGATCTTCTCGATGCGCGCGAGGTCGCGCGTCATGTTCTTGTGGTGCGCCTCGATCGTGCCACCGCCGATCTCGAGGAGCTTCGCGTCGCGCCACAGACGCTCCACGTGGTACTCGCCCGTGTAGCCGTACCCGCCGAGCACCTGGATCGCACGATCCGCGACGTTCTTGCCCATCGTCGAGCAGTAGAGCTTCACGCCGTCCGAATCGAGACGGTGGCCGGGCTCCGAGAGGTCCATCTGCGAGGCCGCCCAGTACGTGTACGTGCGGCCCGCCATGTACTCGGCATAGGACTCGGCGATGTGCCGCTGGATCTGTCCGAAGCCGCGGAGCGATTCGCCGAACGAGGTGCGATCGGTCGCGTAGCGGTTCATGACCTCGATGCAGCGACGCGCGATGCCGAGGCTCATCCCGGCGAGACCGAGACGCTCCACCTCGAGGTTCCGCATCATGTGGAGCGTCGCCTCGTGCTCCTCGCCGAGCAGGTTCTCGGCCGGCACCTCGCAGTTCTCGAACACGAGCTCGGCCGTGGTCGAGGCGCGCATGCCGCACTTGTCCTTGATCTTCTGGCCGAGCGAGAAGCCGGGGAAGCCCTTCTCGACGATGAACATCGAGAGCTGGCTGCGCTTCGCGCCCTCGAGACGGGCGTACACGAGGAAGACGTCGCCGAGGTCGGTGTCGCTGACGGCTCCGTTGGTGATCCACATCTTCGCGCCGTTCAGGACGTACGTGTCGCCCTTCCTCACGGCGGAGGTCCGCATGCCGAGCACGTCGGTGCCCGCGCCGGGCTCGCTCATGCACATGCCGCCGATCTTCTTGCCGCTGATCGCGTCCGGCAGGTACTTGCGGCGCTGGGCGTCGCTGCCGTTCACGAAGAGGTTGTTCACGAAGAGCAGCGAATGCGCGAGGTACGAGAGCGTGAAGCCGGGATCCGCGGCCGAGAGCTCCTCGTGGACGAGCGTCACGGCCGCGGCGTCCATGCCGGTGCCGCCGTATTCCTCGGAGACCGTGAGGCCGAGCAGACCGAGCTCCCCGAGCTTGCGGAAGAGCGGGAGGTTGAAGGTCTCGGAGCGATCGTGCTCGAGGGCCTGGGGGTCGACCTCGCTCTCGGCGAAGGCACGCACCATCTCGCGCAGGGCCCGGTGCTCGTCGGTGGGATTGAACAGATCCGTCATGGCGACGGAACGTACACCGGAGGCCGTCCACGGGCGACCGCGGTCACGAGCGAAGCGGCGCCCCGCACCCTTCGGGGTCATCCCGCGCTCCGCGTGGACCGTCGCGGTCCCGACCGACTCACTCGGCGGCGACGACCGCCTCGTGACCGCCGAGCATCGCGACGACGCCCTCGACCATGCGACTGCCGGCGTCGAGCGCCACGTCGCGATCGGCGCGCTTGTCGAGCACGGACTCGACGACGCCGAGCACGACGCCGAGGCAGAGGTCGCCCATCGGCGCGAGCTCGTCGAAGGAGAGGCCGCCCACCTCGGCGAGATCGCGCACGAGCTGATCGCGGGCGCGCTCGGCCAGCCGCCGGAGCTCGCGTCCCATCGTCGACGCCGGGTCCCTGCGGTGGCGGAGGAAGATCTCCGCCGCCTTCGTGTCGTCGAGGAGCGCGCCGACGTAGGCGTCGAGCACGCCCCGGAGGCTCCCGTGCCCGGTGGTCGCCGCGGCGTTCCGGTTCGCGGCCACGGCCGAGACCCAGCGCTCGCCCAGGTACTCCGCCGCCTGCTTCAGCGCATCGTCGAGCCCGGAGAAGTGCACGTAGAACGTCGGCTGGGCCACGCCCGCCGATTCCGCGATCCGACCCGTCGTGAGAGCCGCAGCGCCGTCCTTGTGGAGCACCTTGAGCGTCCCCTGGATGAGTCGTGCGCGGGTGCGCTCCTTACTTACCTTTCGAGAGACGGTCATACCTACGCTGCTCCGTGGCTCGGGGTGATCTCGTAGCATCGGCTAGGGTCCCGCACCAATTCGCGCAACCCCTTTGGTTCCGCGAACATGAAGCCGAAACATTGGGATCCCCACCGCCACATTTTCGTTCGGTCCTTAACCCTTTACGGTGCATTTCGAGCTTCTCGCGTCGGCGAGAACATGTGGCCTGGCTCACACCTTGGACCCGCGGCCTCCGGAATCCTTGGCTTTGTACGCGCTAAGCGGGCCCCACCTACCCTGAGTCGCGGCACGAGCCTCCGGCGGTGATAGAGTTCGGTCATGCAACGGCGGGCGGACGACCTTTCCGGGGATCGGGCGGGTCGGGGAGAGACGGTGTGAGCCTCGGTGGCCCAGAGCTCCTGGGCGGACGGTACGAGCTGGTCCGCGTGATCGGCGTGGGCGGGATGGGGACGGTGCACCTCGGCCGGATGCACGGCGATCGAGGGTTCCTCCGCCACGTCGCGATCAAGCGCCTGCGTCCTCACATCGCCACGAAGGACGCCGTCGAGATGCTCGTCGAGGAAGCCCGCGTGGCCTCGGATCTGCAGCATCCGAACGTGGTGCAGATGCTCGACGTCGGGAACGACGCGCGCGGCGGCGTCTTCCTCGTGATGGAATGGGTCGACGGGATCGACCTCGGCCATTTCGTGCGGGGCCTCGTGCGCAGCGAGAGTCGGGTCGAGTGGCCGGAGGGCGCCTACGTCGCGATGTCGGTGCTCGATGCCCTCGCGGCGGCGCACGAACGGCGCGACGCCAACGGCACGCCGTCGCCGGTCTTCCATCGCGACGTGACGCCGAGCAACGTGCTGCTCTCGAAGCACGGGCAGGTGAAGCTCGCCGATTTCGGGCTCGCACGCGCCATGGACCGCGAGACGGTGACCCGCCCCGGCGTGGTGAAGGGGAAGCTCGCGTACGTCGCGCCCGAGATGGTGGCGGGCATCCGTGCGAACCCGTGCACCGACGTGTTCTCCGTCGGCGTCCTGCTCTGGGAGACGCTCGCCGGACGAAGGCTCTACGACACGACCAACGAGCTCGAGCTCTTCGTCAAGGTCGGCGCCGCGCGGATTCCCGGCATCCGGACCATCCGTCCCGACGTCCCCGAGAAGCTCGAGGCGATCGTCGCGCGCGCGACCGCGAAGCGGGTCGACGACCGCTATCAGAGCGCCGGCGCGATGGCCGAGGACCTGGCCGCCCTCCTCGACGAGGCGCCCGTCCGGATGTCCGCGCGTCGCCTGGCCCCCCGGATCCGCGCGGCCATGGAGGAGGCCGCCGCGACCTGACGGGTGGCCGGGCCCCTTGCGGCCGGGGCCCCCGAGGAGTACCTGGACGGGCGAAGAGCCACTCGGCTCCGCCATCGTTCGAGGGGAACATGCTCCGCTACCGCGCCGACCTCCGGCCCCTGTTCTTCAACGCCGTCTACTTCGCGTGCGTCGCCTACGTCTTCACGTCGGGCTTCGTGCTCGCGCCGACGGCAGCGACCTTCGGGATGCTGGCCGTGATCTGCGTGACGGCCTTCCAGGGCGCGGTGCAGACGCACAACGCGATCCACTGCCCGATCTTCAAGAACCGCACGGCGAACAAGATCTACCAGGCGGTCCTGACGCTCATCTACGGGCATCCGACGAGCTCGTACGTCCCCGGGCACAACCTCTCGCACCACAAGCACACGCAGACGCGACGTGACGTGATGCGCACGACGAAGGCGCGGCTCCCGTACCACCTCCTGAACCTCTTCTTCTTCTTCCCGCGCATCTCGAAGGACATCATGCGCGCCGACTCGATGTACACGAAGGCGATGCGCACGCGCCATCCGCGCTGGTTCCGCCAGATGGTGATCGAGCTCGTCGTCCTCTGGTCCGCCACGATCGCGCTCTTCGTGATCGACTGGCGGAAGGCGCTCGTCTTCTGGGTCGTCCCGCACCTCTACGCGCAGTGGGGCATCGTGACGTTCAACCTCCTGCAGCACGACGGCTGCGACGAGACCACCGACTACAACCACTCGCGGAACTTCGTCGGTCGTTTCGTGAACTGGTGGACGTTCAACAACGGCTTCCACACGATCCACCACATGCATCCGGGGCTCCACTGGAGCCTCGCGCCCGAGGCGCACGCGCGCGAGGTCGCGCCGCACATCCATCCGAACCTCGATCAGGCCTCGCTCGCGGCCTTCATCGTCCGCGCGTTCGTGCTGAACCAGCGACTCACGTACGACGGCAAGCCGCTCGTGCTGGCGGAGGTCGGCGCGGACGAGGACTGGATCCCCCGCCCCGAGGAGACTCCCGACGATCTCGGCGCCGAGAGCCTCGCGCCGGCCTGAAGGAAGCCTCTCGCCCCGTCCTCGCCATGCGTCGCCTCGCCTCCTCGTTCGCCCTCGGGCTCTTCCTCTCGACCTTGTCGAGCTGTGGCCCGCCGCCGCGATTCCAGACGGGGTACGCGACCTACTTCGTCGACTTCTACGATCCGATCGTCGACTGGACGGGACGGCCGACGCAGGCCTATTGCGCCGACTACCTCACGTTCGTCGGCGACATCGACACCGCCTGCCCCGGGTATCCGATGGTCTGGTCGTACGCCCAGTACCAGTACATGCAGTGCAGCTACCGCGACGCGTACGGCGTCGCCCGGTACTACGTCGACTACTTCTACTTCTGGCCCGGCTACATCGCCGAGCCCTCCTGCGACGGCCAGCCGTCCCAGCGTCCCCCCGTGGGCGTCCCGTTCCGGAACGCCGAGACGAAGCTCGCGCGCGACGCGGACGGTCGGGTCGTGCTCGACGAGTCGATCGCGATCGATCCGAACGCCCCGGTGAACGCGAGCGACCTGCGCTCCCTCCTCGTCGATCACGTGGGGCCTCTGCCGACGACGCTCGGCGAGACGGTGGGCAACGCGCTCCGCATCGGCCCGGCGCACGACGCCGACGGCACCGTCTCCGGCACGTTCGAGTGAGGCCGGGCGCGGGCCCGAGGGAGGGCCCGCATTGACGGCTCGCGCGGCGGTTCGTAGGTACGAACGCGTGAACCTCCGCCGTCTCGTGCTCGCCTCCGTCCTGCTCGGAGCGTCGCCCGCGGTCCTCGAAGCCCAGGCTCCGAGCGGCTCGGATCAGGCGACCTTCGATCCGGACCATCCGCCCGCCGACATGCCACCGCCGCCCGACTCGGCGCCGCCGGCCGAGGCGCCCGCCGAGACGCAGACCGACGGCAGACCTCCCCATCCGGCGACGCCCGCGCCCCTCGACGAGCCGCAGCCGACGGCGCAGGAGCTCGCGCAGAGCCCCTACCACTGGCTCCCGGGGCATTGGGTCTGGACGGGTCAGAGGTTCGAGTGGTCCTCGGGCCGCTGGATCTACAAGGTCGACGGCTACGTCCTCGTTCCTCCACGCTGGGCCTTCGTGAACGGCCAATGGGCGTTCGTCGCGGCGGGCTGGGCCGTGCCCGGCACGGTCGACGTGGTCTACGCGCCGGCCGACGCTCCGACGCAGCCCGCGGCCTCGAACACGCCTCCGACGCCGTCGACGCCCGCCCCGACCGCGGCCCCGACGGTCACCCAGGTGAACATCTACGTCAGCCCGCCGCCGCCGACGGTCTACGTCTGGACCGGAGTCTACGTGGCGCCCGTCGTGATGTATCCGGTGTGGCACCCCTACTACCACTACTACTGGTATCACCGGAATCCCGTCTACGTCGTCCGGCCGCCGTACTACCACCACCCGTACTACGTCTACGCCCGCCCCGCGTACCGCCCTCCGGTCTACGTGGCGCCGCGGCCCATGCCGCCCCCGTACCGTCCGCCCGCGCCGCCTCCGCCGGGCTACCGGCCGCCGCCTCCGGGCGGCCATCCCCCGGGCTACGCACCTCCTCCGGGCGGACAACGGCCGCCGGGCGGAGCGCCGCCTCCGGGCGGACAGCGGCCTCCGGGCGGAGCGCCGCCCGCGGGTGGCAATCCGGGCGCTCGTCCCGCCCCTGCGCCGCAGCCGAGCACGCGCCCGTCGGGCGGCTACAACCAGGGAGGCGGTCGTCCCGCGCCGCAGCCGAGCACGCGCCCGTCGGGCGGCGGCTTCGGCGGGGGCGGAGGCCGTGGAGGCGGCGGAGGCCGCGGGGGCGGCCGAGGGCGCTGAGGAGCCGAGGCGGCGCGAGACTTCCCCGGCTCAGCGGCCGAGGACCTCGCGCACGTCGCGGGCGTGCAGCCCGAGCAGGTAGAGCATGCGGTCGAGGCCGCCACGGCTGACGGAGGTGTCGGCCGCGGCCTTGAGCTTGGGCTTCGCGTGGAAGGCGATGCCGAGACCGGCGCGCTCGAGCATCGGGAGGTCGTTCGCGCCGTCGCCGATGGCGATGGTCTGGTCGATCGCGATCCCCTCGCGCTTCGCGATCTCCTCGAGGAGATCGGCCTTCCGCTGGGCGTGCACGATGGGATCGATCACGCGGCCGGTGAGCTTCCCGTCCTTCACCTCGAGCTCGTTCGAGAACGCGTAGTCGAGGCCGAGGTCGGCCTTCAGCTTGTTCGCCGCGAACGTGAAGCCGCCGCTGATCACCGCGGTCTTGTAGCCGAGCGTGCGGAGCACCTTCAGCATGTCGCGCGCGCCCTCGGTCACCGGCAGCCGATCGGCCAGCGACACGACCTGCTCCCACGGCATGCCCTCGAGCAGGCCGACGCGGGCCTTGAGGCTCTGCGAGAAATCGAGCTCGCCCGCCATCGCGCGCGCCGTGATCGAGGAGACCTGGTCGACGACGCCGTGCATGCGGGCGAGCTCGTCGATGCACTCGATCTGGATGAGCGTCGAGTCCATGTCCATGACGACGAGGCGCTTCGTGCGGCGCGTGAGCCGCTCGCGCTGGACGGCGACGTCGACGTCGAGCGCATGCATCGCGTCCATGAGCCGCCGCCGCAGGTTCTTCGCGCCCTCGCCCGCGTCCGGCAGCACGACGATCGCCTCGACGGAGGAGAGCCCGTCCTCGCTGAGCCGGCGGATCGAGTCGATGTTCGCCCCGTTCTCCGCGAGGATCCGCGCGAGCTCCGCGACCTCGCGCGCATCGAGCCGATCGCCGATCGCCGTCACCGCGTAGCGGTTCGGCTCGGCCGCGACGACCTCGTGCCAGCCCACGTCGAGCGGCTGGAACGAGAGGTCGAGACCCATCCGCTTGGCGCCGAAGAGCAGGTCCTTGAGCACGCGCTCGCCCGCCCCCTCGTTCGGCAGGCCGAGCACGAGGACGAGGGTGAGCTGGCCCTGGAGCACGACCTGCTCGATGTCGAGGAGGTGCGCGCCGCCGTCAGCGATCGCCTGGGTCAGCTTCGCCGTGATGCCGACCTGATCGGGGCCGGCCACCGTGACGAGGATGCGGGAGAGCGACGTGGTCTCGGACATGGGCTCTTGCTCGGGGGAGGGCTCGCGGGCCGTCTTGGGGGGCCAGGTCTAGCAGTCCCCGGACCGACCGGCGAGGGGGGCCTAGGTGCCCGATCGAGCCGCCTCGAAGCGCGCCCGGAGCGTCTCGACGGCCCCCTCGGGTAGGCCGCGTCGGGGGACGATGCGGAAGGCGGTGGCCGAGGAGTAGAGGTAGACGGCATGGGGCGTCGTCTCGACCCGAACGAGGCGGTCCCAGGGGAGTCGCTCGCGATGCCGTCCGCTCTCGACCACGAGGCCCTCGGCGTCGAGCGTGTAGCGCGCGTGCGGCGAGGGCAGCGCGCGGTGGGCACGCGCGGCGAGCGCGTAGAGGGCGAGCGGACCGAAGACGAGAACGCACGCCAGCACACCGAGGAAGACGAGCGCGGGCAGCGGGACCGCCTTGCCGCGCGCGATCCGTACGAGACCCGCGAGGACGGTCATCGCCATGCCGCCGAGCGTGAGGGGGAAGAGCCGGGAACGTCGGCTCTGGCCGAACGCCACGAACGCGTAGCCCCGCAGCAGATCCAGGGGGACGAGCTCGATCTCGAAGACGATCGGGGCAGTGTCGGACACGGCCCGGGGCTACCGCCGATGCCCGACGGATTCAAGCGGAACGGGCCCTTGATTCGCGACGCCCCGCCCCCGATGATGGTCCCTGCATGGGGAAGCGCAGCAAGATGCCCGAGGCGGGGGGCACCAGCTACTCCGTCCACGGCTCGACCGAGGAGCACCTCGGCGGCCGGACGACGGATCGAGCGAGGTCGGTCCTCGACAGCGACGAGAGCCGGACGAAGCGGCACGATCCCCGGTCCGACGGCGAGGGAACCCCGCGCACGGAGCATGCGTTCGGCGGCGGGGTCACCGCGGTGAAGCGACCGCCGACGATCCCCGTGCGCTCGCAGCGCGGGAAGAGCCCGGAGCTGCGGGCCACGCAGATCCTCGACGAGCTCGGGCGCTGCGGCCCCGGCGACGAGGCCCCCTTCGTCGTGCCGCTCCGCAACCTCGGCGACGTGGGCCTGCGCGCGCTCGAGGAGAATTTCCCGGGCCTGCTCTGGTTCGACCGCAACCTCCCGCACCAACGTCCGCCGCGCGGCCGCGCCGTCTCGCCGATCGCGAGCCTCCTCCACGGCTGGGGCATCGACGCGGTGCCCGTGCTCACGCGTCTGCTCCGTCGCGAGGACGCGGACGATCGCTACTACGCGCTCCTCCTCGCCATCGACCTCGATCAACCGAGCCTCGTCCCCGCCATCGGGGAGCTCCTCTTCGACGAGGAGCCGTCCCTGCGCGAGCAAGCCGTGCAAGGGCTCTCTTCGCTCGCGAAGCACGACGCCTACCATCTCCTGCTGAAGCGGATAAGGAGCCGTCTGCCCGATCCACGCTTCTACGCATCGCATCGTCTCCTCGCGATCCAGGCGCTCGCGGCCCTCCGGGACGCGCAGTCCCTGTCGCTCCTCGTCCCCATGCTCGAGTGGATCGAGCCGGGCCTGCCCGAGACGGTGCACGCGGCGCTCCGCACCCTGACGGCCCACGATCTCGGTCGTTCGCCGAAGGATTGGAAGAAGTGGGTCGAGAAGAACCAGGCGAAGCCACGCGCCACCTGGCTCCTCGCCGCCGCGGGCGGCAGCGACATCGCGCTCCGCGACTTCGCCTTCCACGAGCTGGCCCGCGAGACCGGCAAGGATCTCGGCCACGTCCCGGGCTCCGACTCGCGCACGGCCGCTCGCGTCCGCAAGCAGTACGAGCAGATCGTCGATCGCGGGCGCTGAGGGGCCTCAGCCCTCGCGTCGCGCCTCGAGGTCGGACCAGCGCTCGACGAGGCGCTCGACCTCCTCCTTCGCACGGTCGCGCTTCGCCACCAGGGCCGGCACCTCGGCCGCGCGTTTCGCGTAGACCTCGGGATCGCCGAGCTCCGCCTCGAGCGTCGCGAGCTCCGCTTCCGCCTTCTCGATGGCCGGGAGGATCCCCTCGAGCTCGATCCGCTCCTTGTAGGTGAGCCCCTTCTTCGCCTTCTCCGGGGCCTTCTCGGGCTCCACCTTGGGCGTCGGCTTCGCGGGCGGCGGCTCGGAGGCGCGCGAGGCCGCCTCGGCCTGGGCGCGGAGCGAACGGTAGGTCTCGTAGTTGCCCTGGTAGAGCACGACCTTCCCATCGCCCTCGAACGCGAGGATCCCGGTCGCCACGCGATCGAGGAAATAGCGATCGTGGCTGACGACGAGGGCGCTCGCGTTCGCTTCCACGATCATCGACTCGAGCGAGCTCAGCGTGGCCACGTCGAGATCGTTCGTGGGCTCGTCGAGGAGCAGGAGGTTCGCCGGCGAGAGCAGCAGCTTCGCGAGGGAGACGCGGGCCCGCTCGCCGCCGGAGAGCGCACCGACGCGGGTGCGCAGCCGCTCGGGCGCGAAGAGGAAGCGCGAGAGGTAGGTACGCACGTCGACCGTCTCGCCGCCGAGGTCGAGCTTCGTGCGATCGCCCGCGACGTTCTCCTGGATCGACTTGTCGTCGAGGAGGCCACTCCGGCCCTGGTCGAAGTACGCGATGCGGGTGTTCTTCCCGAGCACGACCTGGCCGCGCGTCGGCGAGAGCTCGCCCGTGAGGAGGCGGAGCAACGTCGTCTTGCCGGCGCCGTTCGGTCCCACGATGCCGATGCGCTCGCCCTTCCGCAGCGAGAGCGTGAGCTCCCGGATCAGCGTGCGGCCCGCGAGCTCGATGCCGACGTGGTCGAGATCGAGGATCGTCCCGCCGAGGCGCGTGGTGTCCATCGAGAGGGAGACCGTGCGCTCGCGCGTCGGACCCGTCTCCGAGAGCGCGGCGTTCGCGCGTTCGACGCGGGCCTTCTGCTTCGTCGTGCGGGCGGCCGGCGAGCGACGGAGCCAGTCGAGCTCGGTGCGGAGGAAGTTCTTCCGGTTCGCCTCCACGCGCTCCTCGTGGGCGAGGCGCTCGGCCTTCATCTCGAGGTAGCGGTCCCAGCCCCCGTCGTACGAGTGCAGGCGTCCGTTCTCGAGCTCGAGCGTCCGCTCGACGACCCGATCGAGGAAATACCGATCGTGCGTCACGAGGAGGAGCGCTCCGCGGAAGCTCTCGGCGAGGTACTCCTCGAGCCACTCGATCGTGTCGACGTCGAGGTGGTTCGTCGGCTCGTCGAGGATCGCGAGCGCGGGCGAGGCGACGAGCAGCCGGGCGAGCGCGACGCGACGCTTCTCGCCACCGCTCATCGTGCCGACCGTCCGACTCGGATCCGCGATGCCGAGATGGGCGAGCATGCTGCGGGCCTCGTGCCCCGCGTCCCAGCCGCCGTGGCGCTCGACGTCGGCCGCCGCTTCCGCCTGCGCGGCGAGGTGCGCGTCGAGGTCGCCCTCGCCCTTCGCGAGCGCCGCGCTCGCCGCTTCGTGCCGGGCGGTGGCGGCCTTCCACGCCGCGAGGCCGCTCTCGACGATCGCGAGCGCGGTCGCGTCGGGATCGAGCGCCGGCTCCTGCTCGAGGTACTCGACCTCGGCGCTGCGCCGGACGGCGACCGTGCCCGAGTCGGGCGTGTCGAGCCCGGCGAGGATGCGCGCGAGCGAGCTCTTGCCGCTGCCGTTGTTGCCGACCAGACCGACGCGCTCGCCCGAACGGATCGAGACGCTCACTCCGTCGAGCAGCACGCGCGTCCCGAAGGACTTCACGAGGTCGGTGGCGACGAGGACGGGCATGGGGAGCCCTGCCCTACCACGCCGGAGGCCCTAGAGCGAGCGGCCGATCCAGTAGGAAAGCGTCCCTGCGACGAGGGCCGCGACGACGGCGAGCAGCCAGGGAAGGCCTCGCTTCACCTGGGCCGCGAAGCCCGCCTCGGGCGGGATCGACGGCTGCCGGACGCGCCCGAGCTGATCGAAGGGCAGCCCGCCGAGCGGCTGCGCGGCGTCGGAGCGGACGACGTCCGGGATCGTCCCGTCGTCGTTCCTCCCCTTCGTCGGGAAGCGCACGGAGGGATCGGAGCGCGTGGCGCCGTCGTCGAGCGCGATCTCGCCGCTCTGGCTCTCGCTGACCGAGCTCCGGATCTCGCGCATCTCGCGCTCGGAGATCACGACGGAGGTCGTGTCCTGACGACGACGCTCCTTGGACCTCCGCGGTCCCGGGAGGTGGAGGCGGATCGGCATCGGCGGAAGCTGCTCGATCGCGCGCAGCATCTCCCCGGCGTTCTTGAAGCGTTCGCCCGGATCCTTCGCCAGGGCCTTGCGGACCACGGCCTCGAGCTTCGGATGGACCTCGAGGCCCGAGCGCACGCTCGTGAGCGACGGCACCTTCTCGAAGAGGTGGGCGCGCAGGAGCTCGGAGCGGCGGTCGTAGTCGAAGGGACGGCGGTCCGCGAGCAGCTCGAAGAGCACGGTGCCGACGGCGTACACGTCGGCGCGGACGTCGAGCGAGACGCCCGTGATCTGCTCGGGCGCCATGTACGCCGGAGTGCCCACGATGCGCCCCTTGCGCGTCAGGGTCGATTCGGCCGAGAGCTCGTCGATCGAGAGGAACTTCGCGAGGCCGAAGTCGAGGATCTTCACCGCCGAGTCGGCGTCGAGGTTCTTCGGGAGGAAGATGTTCGCCGGCTTCAGGTCCCGATGGACGATCTGCAGCTCGTGGGCGAAGGCGAGGCCCTGGAGGACGGCTCGGACGATCTCGATGACGCGCTCCGGCTCGACCGGCCCGCGCTGCATCCGATCCTCGAGCGTCTCGCCCTCGAGGAGCTCCATCGCGATGTAGGTGATGTCGTCCACCACGCCGAAATCGGCGATGTGCACGATCGAGGGATGCGTGAGCCGCGTCAGCGCCCGGGCCTCGCGCTCGAACCTCCGCTTGAGCGACGAGATCCGGCCGAGGTTCTCGTGGAGGACCTTCACCGCGACCGGCTTGTCGCGGTTCGGGTGGCGCGCACGGTAGACGATGCCGGTCGCCCCGGCCCCGATCCGGGACTCGAGTCGGTATCCGTCGATCACCCGGCCGAGGAGCGGGTCTCCGCGCGGAGGCTCGGTCGTGTTTGCCACGGCGCGAGGATACACCAGCGTCGGGCCCTCGGGTGGCCCCTTCGGCGATCGCCCGAAAGGCGGATCACTCGACGAGGCGCGGCAACAGCTCGGCGAAGTTGCAGGGCCGATGACGGATGTCGAGCTGGGAGGCGAGGATGCCCTCCCAGGCGTCGCGCACGGCGCCCGTCGACCCCGGCAGCGCGAAGACGTAGGTGCCGTTCACGACCCCGGCCGTGGCCCTCGATTGGACCGTCGACGTCCCGATCTTCTTGAAGCTCAGGTACCGGAAGAGCTCCCCGAAACCGGGGATGAGCTTCTCGCAGACCTCCTCGACGGCCTCGGGGGTGACGTCCCGACCGGTGACCCCGGTCCCGCCGGTGGTGACGATCACCTCGACCCCCGGGTCGGAGGCCCAGCGGCGGAGCTCGTCGGCGATCGTCTCGCGATCGTCCTTCACGATCTTCTTCGCGACGACCTCGTGCCCCGCGGAGGTCGCGAGCTCCACGAGGGTCTTCCCGGAGCGGTCGTCGGCCTCCGTGCGGGTGTCGGAGACGGTGAGGACCGCGATGCGGACCGGGCGGAAGGGACGGGACTCGTCGATGGACATGGCTCAACCTCGGATGGCTTCGACGACGCGGAGGAAATTGCCGGAGAGGAACTTGCGGATCGTGTCCTCTCCCATGCCCCGGCGCAGCATCTCCTGGACGACCCGCGGGTAGTCGAGGGGGCTCGCGACGTCGGCGGGCGGCACGATCATGCCGTCGAAATCGCTGCCGAGGCTCACGTGATCGTCTCCGACGAGGCGGATCACGTACTCCACGTGGTCGACGAAATGCTTCACGGAGCAGGCGGCACGCGCGAGGAAATCGCTCTGGAGCATGATGCCGATCGTGCCGCCGGAGTCGGCGATCGCGCGGATCTGCGGATCCGTGAGGTTGCGCCAGTGCGGATGCACCGCGTCGATGCCGGTGTGCGTGACGATGAGCGGCAGCGTGCGGTCGTGCGCGCGCACGGCGTCGAAGAAGGACTTCCGGCCGATGTGCGCGAGATCGACGAGCGTGCGGATCGAGTCGAGCTTGCGGACGTAGTCGACCCCGAGCTCCGTGAGCCGGTCGTCCTTGCGGAGGGCCGGGGCGCTGGTCGCGCCGATCCCGGAATTCGTGAGGTGGACGATGGTCACGCGCACGACGTCGAGGTTCGCGAGTCGATCGAGCGCCGAGACGTCGTGGTCGAGGGCGTTGCCCCCCTGGACGCCGATGAACGCGGCGTGCTTGCCCATCGCCCGCGCGGCCCGGTATTCGGCGACCGTGCGCACGTGCGTGACGCGCGAGGACGCGTCCGCGAGGATCCGCTTCAGCGCGTCGAGGTTCCGGAAGAACGTGCGGAGGCGGCTCGCGGCCGGCCGGTAGGGATTGGTCGTGATCACCCAGGTCGCGCCCGAGAGCCCGGCCTCGATGGCGCGCGGGAGATCGGTGTGGCCGTAGAAGGCGCGGCCGAGCAGGCCTCCTCGGTGCCTGCGCGCGAGGTCGTAGCGGAGGATGCGGTGCCAGAGGAACGTGTCGAGGTGCAGGTCGATCACGTCCGAGGCGAGGTAGAGGTCGACCGCCTCCTTCGAGACGCCGAGCTCCCTGGCCCAGAGCGCGGGCTCCTTCGGTCGCGCAGCGTCGAGCTCGCCTCCCATCCACCACCTCCCATCCACGGATGGCCGGCATCCTACCAGCCCGTCCCCCCGCGGGAAGGCTCGGAGTCTCCCCATGGCCACGTTGCGGCCCCCCCGGTCGGGGAGTAGCGTCCCCCGCCGTATGAGCGAAGGAAGCGGTTCCCACGGCCACGGCCCGGCCGATCCCCAAGGTCTCGACCTGGTCCTCCGAGCCATCGGCGCGGTCGGCGTCGTCTACGGCGACATCGGCACCTCGCCGCTCTACGCGCTCAAGGAGTGCTTCGCGGGAGAGCACGGGCTCCGTGCGACCGATCCCTCGGTGCTCGGCGTCGTCTCGCTCTTCTGCTGGTCGCTGATCTGCGTCGTCGTGGTCAAGTACCTCACGTTCCTGATGCAGGCCGACAACCACGGCGAGGGCGGCATCCTCGCCCTGCTCGCGCTCGTGCAACAGAAGCAGGCGACCCCGCAGGGCAAGCAGCCGACGACGCTGGCGGCGAAGGGCCTCCTGCTCGCGGGCCTCTTCGGAGCCGCGCTCCTCTACGGCGACGGCATGATCACGCCCGCCATCTCCGTGCTCTCCGCGGTCGAGGGCCTCGGCCGGGCGACGCCCCACGATCCCGGGATGCTCACGCCCTACATCCTGCCGATCACGATCGTCATCCTCTTCATGCTCTTCGTCTTCCAGTCCGGCGGTACGAAGAAGGTCGGCGCCGTCTTCGGCCCGGTGATGATCACGTGGTTCACGTGCATCGCGCTCGCCGGCATCCCGTGGATCCTGAAGCGCCCCGACATCCTCCACTCGCTCGACCCGCGGCATGGCCTCTACTTCCTCACGCACCACCAGTGGAAGGGCTTCCTCGTCCTCGGCAGCGTCGTGCTCTGCGTGACCGGCGGCGAGGCGCTCTACGCCGACATGGGCCACTTCGGCCGCAAGCCGATCCGCCTCGCCTGGTACGCGATCGTCTTCCCGGCCCTCGCGGTGAACTACCTCGGCCAGGGAGCTCGCCTGCTCCACATCGGCCACGAGGGGGTCGAGGACAGCTTCTACGGCGTCTTCCCCGAGTGGGCCGTGCTCCCGATGGTCGTCCTCGCGACCCTCGCCACGGTCGTGGCCTCGCAGGCCCTGATCTCCGGCGCCTTCTCCCTCTCGCGCCAGGCGATCCAGCTCGGCTTCTCGCCGCGCATGACGATCGTCCACACGTCGGAGGACACGGAGGGCGAGATCTACGTGCCCGAGATCAACTGGCTCCTGATGATCTCCTGCATCGGCCTCGTCGTCGGCTTCCGCTCCTCGTCGAACCTGGCCGCGGCCTACGGCATCGCGGTGACGGGCACGATGATGATCACCTCCGTCCTCTTCTTCGCCGCGATGCGGCCGAAGTGGGGCACGGCGAAGACGGCGGCGCTGGTCGTCTTCTTCCTCGTGTTCGACCTCGCGTTCTTCGGCGCGAACGTCGTGAAGATCGCCCACGGCGGCTGGTTCCCCCTCCTCGTCGGCGCGATCTTCTTCGCCGTGATGACGACCTGGAAGCGCGGCCGCGGAGCGCTCTTCGACTACATCCAGGCGCAGACGAAGCCCCTGCAGCAGTTCATGAGCGACCTCGAGACCAGCCCGCCCCATCGCGTGGACGGGACGGCGGTCGTCATGACCTCGAGCACGACGGGTGCGCCGCCGATCCTCGTGCACCACCTCCTCCACAACAAGGTGCTGCACGAGAACATCGTGCTCCTCTCGATCGTCACCGAGCGCGTCCCCGAGATCTCCGCCTCGAGCCGCGTCCGCCTCAAGGAGCTCGGCGGCGGCTTCTATCACGTGGTCGCGAAGTACGGCTTCATGCAGACGCCCAACGTCATGGAGATCCTCGAACGGGTCCGCGAGGGCGGAGTCGACACGAGCCTCGAGTCGACGACCTTCTTCCTCGGCCGCGAGACGCTGCTCTCGGGTGGGAAGAGCGGGCTCATGAATTGGCGCAAGAGCCTCTTCGCCTTCCTCTCCCGCAACGCCCTCCCCGCGACGCACTTCTTCAAGATCCCGTCCGACCGCGTCGTCGAGATCGGCATGCAGATCCCGCTCTGAGCGGGACGCGTACGAGGAGAGCTGGCCCGGTCGGGGACTCGAAGCGCCCGGAGCTACATCCCGGCGTGCTTCTTCACGTTGGACGCCTTCCAACGTAGCCCTGGGCTGCAGGCGATGCGCCGTCGGAGCTCCTCGTCGGTGGTGAGCAGCTCGGCCTCGATCTCCCCGTCGCCGTTGAGTCGCTCGAGGAATCGGGCCTCGTCCACGGACAGCGGGAGGACCGCCGCCAAGAGAGCGCGCGTCTCGTCGAGGAGCGCCGCGGTCCAACGGTCGACGTCGCGGTCGTCGGGCCGGATGTCCTGCCGCAGCATCGGCATGAGCTGCCGCTTCACGTCAGCGACGCTCGTCGTCACGTCGGCAGCCGAGACGGTCCGCCAATCGACCCGGTTGATGCCGCCGTAGACGACGAACGCGATGCGGAGCTTCTCTCGATCGAACGTACCGTGGGCGAGCAGCTCGCGGGCGTCGAAGACGTCGCGGCTCGCACCACGCGCGAGGAGAGCCGCGAGCTTCCCGGCTGCCAGCTCGTGAGGATCGAGCAGGTTGCATTGCTTGACTCGGTCGCCGAGGAACTCCCTCGAATCGCGCGGCTCCGCGTCCCAGAGCGGGACGCGGAGCATGTAGTTGACGTCGACCTCGATGATCGCCGGACGACCGAGCGAGGAGGTGTACGAGAGCCTCCACTTCCCGCCGGCGTGCTCGTCCGGCGCGCGCTTCACGGTCAGCCCGAGACGAGAAGCGACTTGCGACAGCGCGGACTCTACCTTCGGGCGCTCGGCCATCATCGCCTCGCGATCGGCGCCTCCGATGTAGTTGACGTCGACGTCGACCGAGAGCCGGGGCAGCTCGAAGAGGAATAGGTTCAGCGCGGTCCCTCCCTTGAGCGCCACGCGCGGGCCGAGGAAAGGGTGCGCGGCCACGAGGTTCAACAGCCGGACCAGCATCGACACCTTCTCGAGCGAATCGAGAGGGAAGCCGGTGTCCCTGGCCGCGCGCTGGAGCTGCTCGCGCGTGCGCATCAGGCGACCTCCTCCCAGCGCTCGTCGAGCACCCACTCGGGGACGATGAGGTTCCACGGACGGACGAGCCGCCCCGGGTCGCGGGACGCGTCCAGATAACGCGCCTGCTTCGGTGCGTGCGCGGCGAGGCGCTCGAGGTGGACCTCTTCGACGAAGAGGCGCTCGCGATGCCGCGAGAGGAAATAACCGACCCGCGCGGCCGTCACCGCCGATTCGAGCGCGAGCGCGTAGCGGATCACCGCCTCCAGATCGAAGAACTCGACCATCGCCAACGAACGGAAGATCTCCTCCCAGCCACCACCGAGCGATGGAGAGTCGAGCATGTCGACCATCGCGCGCTCGCACGTGGAGACCCGCACGTCGCCACCGCCGCTCGGGACGCGCTCGACACCGCCGCCCATGTCGGGAAGCCGTGCGACCGACTCGGACGGCCGGACGGGCACGTACTCGACCGGACCGAAGCGGAATCCCCGCGTCGCATGCGTCGTGAGAAACGTGACCTGGCTCCAGATCGAGTAGGCGCGCCCGTGGAACTGGAGGGCGGCATGATGGCTCACGACCGCGTCGGGCGCGGCCTTCGTCGCGACGAGGAAGGGATCCACCGTCGTGGCGCTCGCCCCCGCCGGAGTCGCCACGTAGAGGCCGCGCCGGACCCTCGTGATGCGACCGCTCGCGACATGCTTGCGGAGCAGGCTGTCGACGGTGCGAGGGCTCGCGCTCCTTCGGCTGACTGCGTATTCCTCGTGCGTGAACACGGGGTGGGTCTGGAAGAACTCCTCGGAGGTCATTTTCCCATCATTGCGGCTACACGCACTCTGGGTGCGTGTATTGCCGCTATTCCGCAAGTATGTGCGGGGTTCAGCTTGTTGTCTAGAACGACGCCAACACGCACCGCAGGTGCGTGTTGCGAGCCATTTGGGACACTCTGGAGAGGACGCCTCTACGCCGCTCGTCGGCCCCCGTGCAGCGCTCGGAAGAGCTCCCGGAGGAAACGTCGCGCCGGATCGTGCTCCGTCCGCTCGTGCCAGAGCAGTGAGATGGTCACGGGCTCGAGCGGCACCGGGAGGGCGAAGCGCGCGAGGCGCAGCTGGCGCTCGACGAGCGGGAGCAGCCGCTCGGGCACGGACGCGACGAGGTCGCTGCCCGCCACGATCGCCGGCACGGCGAGCGGCGAGGAGGTCGCCACCACGACGCGGCGGGCGAGGCCACACTCGGCGAGCCACGCATCGAGCGCGAGATCGACCGAGCCGCGGGTCTCGACGGCGACGTGACCGAGGGCCACGTACTTCGCGAGCGTCATACGCTTCCCGATCCCCGGATGGCCGAGGCGGGCGATGCCCACGTAGCGTGCGCGGAGCAGGGGCTCCTTCCGTAGCCCGCGCGGCGCCTCCGCGATCGCGGTGACGGCGAGGTCGAGCTGCCCGCGCTCGAGGAGCTCCGGGAGCGAAGCCGGCGGCTCGGTCGAGGCGCGGAGGTCGATGCCGGGCGCCGTCTCGCGCAGCCGGCCGACCACCGCCGGCAACATCCCGGCCTGCGTGGCGTCGTCGAGGCCCACGGTGAAGGTCCCGCGATGCGTCGCCGGCTCGAAGCTCGGGGGGCGGATGGCGCGCTCCGCGTCCTCGAGGAGCGCACGCACGGGAACGGCGAGCGCGAGGGCGCGCGGCGTCGGTGCCATGCCGCCGCGGGTGCGGACGAGGACGGGATCCCCGAGCAGGTCGCGCAGCCGCGCGAGGGCGTGGCTCGTCGCGGACTGCGACATGCCGAGGCGCTTCGCCGCGAGCGTGACGGTGGGCTCCGTGAGGACGGCGTCGAGGACGACGAGGAGGTTCAGATCGATTCCGGCGAGCCGCATGCCTCATGCACCGTTTCGATGGGCGAGATGGGATCCATGCATTTCCCTCAAGCGCCCGACGCGGGCAAGCTCCCCCTCGAGGAGACCCCGATGACCGCCGAAGCCGACAAGAGCCCCACGCCCCCCGTCCTCCTGGCCGGCCCGAACGCGCGACGCCTCGGCGCGTACAGCGCGCGCATGACGGCCGGGGACTACGACGCCGTCTACGAGTTCTTCGCGCCCGGCTTCTCGACGCACGTGATGGAGCGGACCGGGAAGGAAGCGGCCGGGACCGACATCCGCGACATCGAGGCTCGTTACTATCGGGACGCGAAGGCCGCGTTCCCGGACGCGCGCTGGAGCGTCGAGGTGCTGATCGAGCGCGACGATTTCGTCGTCTCGAACTGGACGCTGCGCGGCACGCACACGGGGGCGCCGTTCATGGGGATCCCGGCTTCGGGTCGCGAGGTGATCATCAACGGGACCGCGATCCTCCGATTCGAGGGCGGCAAGATCGTCGAGCATTGGGGCGGTCCGCATTGCGCGCGAGGGATCGGGCTCGATCCCTGAGAGGTCGCGGCGAATCGAGGACGGCAGCCCGCGTCTCGCTACCGATCCTGGGCCCGTCGATGGGTATCGGCGAGGAGCTTGTGGGAGCAGGGTCCGCAGATCCCGTGGGTCATGGAGACGTCGGTCTCCGAGGCCAGGAAGTCCTCGATGGACTGCCACTCGTCGGACGAGTTGCGCAGCTTGCCGCACCACGCGCAGATCGGAACCAACTCCGGTAGGTGGATCGCGCGATCGAGCGCCTCGCGGAGGGCGAAGCTCTCCGTGCGGGCACGCCCGAGGAGAACGGCCATCACCTCCATGAGCCCCCACCTCATGAGCAGGTTCCAGGCCCAGACGGCGGCGGAGAGATGGGGCCACGCCGCGAGCCTCGGAAGCGCCCACGCGACGGTGGTCGCGACGGCGGCCACCGTTCCCCCGGATCGCCCGAAGCCCCACGTCGCGAGCAGCACGGGGAGGACGTAGAAGACGTCGACGAAGAAGTAGGCGTCCGTCGCGAAGTCGGCGCACCCGATCCCCCCGAGCGAGACGAGCGCCGCGGCCGCGAGCAGAACTCGCATCGGCCGCGACGGAGCCCTCCCGAATTGGGTGATGGTCATGATCGAGCCCCTTCCGCCCACGTCAGCGTGACACTGGAACGGTGGCCGAGATCGCCTGCCCAGGGATCGAACGTCGATCCTGTCGTCGACGTCATCAGGCCGTCATACGGGGCGGGAGAGTCACGATGGGCGCGTGATTCGCGTGACTTCGGCGGCGCTGGTCTTCGGCGGCATCCTGCTCGTGATCGTGATCGCGTACTTCGCGACGAAGCTCTCCCGCACGGCTCTCTTCTGGGCCGCGTTCGTCATCACCCGACCGCTCGGCGCCGTCGTCGGCGATTTCCTCGACAAGCCCGTCGCCAAGGGAGGCCTCGCGCTCAGCCGATACGGTGCGAGCGCGACGCTGCTCGTGCTGCTCGTGCTGATCGTGCTCGGCGTGGTCTTCGTGAAACAGGAGGCCGCGAAGAAGGCGCACTGAGCGAAGGGCGCGAGAACGGACCTTTGCTAGGTTCCCGGCGTGCCCCTCGATCCGTACAACGACGGTCTCGCCCTCCGCATCACCCTCGACCGAGCTCCGACCGAAGCCGACACGACACTGGCCCGCCGCCTTCTGAGCGAATGGCTCGCTCCCTACGAGGAGCCGACGACCCAGCACTACCGGAACGCCGGCGTCGCCGTCGACGCGGGGAAGCGGCACGTGTACCTGTGGGCCGATCGCATCGCCGATCCGGGCGGCGAGGAGGAGGCACGGCGACGTGCGGAGCTCATGCTCGAACGCGTCGGAGCGGAGTTCCGGACGAAGCGCGTCCGACTGGAGACCGCCGACGTCGCGTCGGACCTCGACATGGAGCTTCGACTCGGCGGCCCGGTCGTGCAGGTACGCCCTCGGGGAACCGAGACACTCCTCGAGTACCTCACGAGCCCGATCTGGCCCGACGTGAAGTGGACCCTGGGTGTCGGCGTCGTCGTCGCCGTGGAGCGGGGCCTCGGTGCGACGTGGGGGACCGCGCTCGTGACGATCGCGGTGCTCGAAAGCGCCCTCGTCGTCGGGAGCCTCGAGCACGTGCCACGTCGAGCGCGCCTCGCGGGGGCCGTGTCGCTCGCGACGACCTGGCTCGCCTTCTTCGTACGCGTGTTCGCGGAGTCCGAGCGCGCCCAGGGCCTCGCCCTCACGCTGGCCGCCCTCGCGTGGATGGCGTGGGTAACGGTCTGGCGACCGAGGACGGCGGTCGAGACGCTCACGGAGCGGTGGCGCATGGGCAGGTGAGCTCGGCGTCGCGTCCCGCGAGATCCGCGCACGCCGCCCCCCCGAGCCCACCCCCTTCGGCGGTGTGCCCACCGAGCCCACGCCCGCGTCGTCACACTGTGGCGCGCTTTCCACACGGATCGTCCCTCTCGCCGCTCGTGGACGCCCTTTCAGGCACCGTTCGCCCCGAGAGACGCCCGGCACGACCATTGCTCTTCGCGAGGGCATGACGAACCGGCCCTTCCTCCTCGCCCTCGTTCTGCTCGTCGTCCCCGGGTCACGCCTCGCGCACGCGCAAGACGCGGTGGCGCCGCCCGCGACCACTCCACCGACCGACGCCGCTCCACCGATCCTCCCTCCGTGGGGACCCGACACGGGCACGGGCGACGCCCCGCCGACGCCCACCACCGTCGAGGCTCCTCCGCCCGAGGCGCGCGCCTCCCCGGTGATCGCGCCGCCCGTCGCGCCGAGCGCCCCGCTCGTCGAGGGCACCGTCCTCGGACACCGCGGCAACGACGTGATCGTCGATCGCGGCCGCGAGGACGGCGTGGACGTCGACACGCTCTTCGAGCTCTTCGAGAACGTGCCGATCGACCTCGGCGACGGGGAGATCGCCTACGAACGGAAGACGATCGCGCGAGGACGAGTGCGCGCCGTCACGGCCCATCGCTGCCTCGTCCGTCTCGGGATCAACGAGACCGTGCCCGTCGGTGCGGGCGCGGCGACGACTGCACGCGCGCCCACCGCCTCGGCGGTGCATCCACCGCGAACGGGCGGCTATTGGGTGCTCGACGCGACCGGCCGGCTCTTCGCCGTGAACAGCGCGCTCGGCGGCGGCTTCCTCGGCGATCTCGGCGTGACCTACCGCGGCGAGCGTCCCTTCTTCGTCTCGGTCCGCGCGATCCCGTCGGGATTCACCGTGCACCGCACGGGTCGCGGTCAGCCCTTCGAGAGCGCCTCGAGCGCCGGCGCGATCGCCTACGCCGGCTACGACCACACCTACTTCGGCTTCGGCGCGGGCTTCGGCGCCGTCCGCGTCCTCTCGCTCCACACCTACCAGGGCGACGCGGTCTCCGTCGACCCTCCGGGCGTGGGCTTCACGTTCGGCATCACCGGACGCATCGGCCCGCTCGACGGCCTTCACGTCGGCTTCGAGACCGGCTTCACCTCGCTCGCGCAGCGCTCGCGCGTCGGCCACCTCGTCGCCTGGCTCCAGCTCCCCTTCACGCAGCGGCTCGCCGCGATGCTCCGCGGCGGAAGCGGCTTCGGCGTCACCGGCTACGACTTCGTCGACATCGCCGCGCGCATGCGCGTGCGCGGTGGCGGAGGACGGGGGACGACCTTTGTCGCGCCCTTCCTCGGCTGGGCGAGGCTCGACGAATTCGCCTCGAGCTACGGGTACGACGAGCGCCCGGAGCCACACGGCCATCGCGGCGGCGCTTCCGCCGGCGTCACCGTCGAGCATCGGTTCTGAGCCATGGGCTCCCCGTCGCACGCCTCGAGGAAGGCTCCGGCATGGCTCGTGACGCTCGCCGTGCTCGGCCTCGTCGCTCCGGCCACGGCGCGCGCCGGGACGGTCGAGGCCCACGCCGTGCGGGTGCAAGGACAGCTCGTCACGATCGATCGCGGCAGGCTCGACGGGCTCGCGGTCGGCGATCGGATGGCGGTCGTCTTCCTCGAGCCGAGCGGGCTCGGAGAGCCCGAGCCCACCCTCGAGCGACACCACGGCTACGTGGGCGAGATCCGCGCGATCACCGGCCATCGCGCGCGCGTGCGCTTCGGGATGAACGAACGCGTCGACCAGGGCTCCCTCCTCGAGAGGACCGACGCCGACGTCACCGGTTCGATCCTCGCGCCGGCCGACTCCGACGCGCGGAACGAGCTCTCCGTCGGGCTGCGCTTCGGCTTCGTCACGAGTGGCGTCGGCGGAGGCGGCCTCGTGTCGGCCCGCTACGACCGGAGGCTCGGAGCCCGCGCCTTCGTGCGCGCCCGCCTCGATCCGACCGGCGTGATCGGCTTCCGCCGCCCGGATCCGGACGGGCCGGGCCCCGAAGAGCGTCCGCAGGGCTCGTTCGCCGCGACGTTCGGCGGCGTCGTGTTCGTCGGCGCCGACCTCGGGCTCGTCGCGATCGGCGCTGGCCTCGGTGCGACGCTCACGACGCGCATCGACGAGGTCCACGTGGATTGCCCGACGTGCGATGCGACCACGATCCACCACGGCTTCCTGCTCGGCCCGACGTTCGCGACCATGGCGCGGATCGGCTCGCGCGACGGCCTCCACCTCGAGGTCGACACCGCGTTCACGGCGCTGCTCGCGCGCATCGAGACCTCGCGCTTCGCCGCGCGTCTCGTCGTCCCCTGCACCTCGTCGATGGCGATCGTGCTCTCGGGCGCGAGCGGGTTCGGGGTGGTCGGGACGCGGACGATCGACGCCGGGGTGCGGCTCCTCGTCCGGGGCGACGGCAATCGGGGCTCGACGCTCCTCCTGCCCTCGATCGGCTACCTCGCCGTCTCGGAGCGGGCGACGCTGCGCTCCCACGAGGACGACCAGCCGCGACCGAGGGATCCCCAGCTGATCCGCGGCCTCGCCCTCGGCCTCGCGATCGAGAGGCGGTTCTGAGGCGCGCGCAGTGGGCTCGCCTCAGGCCTCTCGAGGCTTCGCCTCGCCGGCGCGATCGAGGCCCCACTTGAAGAGGATCGGCCCGACCATCTCGTTGAGGGCGACGCAGGCGACGACGAGCGCCGAGAACGGCGCGCCGAGGTCGGGGAACTGCCGCTGGAGGATCGCCGCGATGCCGAGCGTGAGACCGGCCTGCGAGACGAGGCCCGAGAAGCCGTACTTCTTGGCCTCGGGCGGATCGTTCGCGAGGTGCGACGCGAGATGCGCGCAGGCGAAGGTGGTGACGGCACGGATGCCGCAGAACGCGAGGGCGACGGGCCAGAGCTGGGCGAGCAGGCCGAGATCGAGGTGCGCGCCGGCGGTCGCGAAGAAGACGACGTAGACGACGCTGCCGAGGTCCTCCACCGCGTGCAGCAGGACGTCGCCGTAGCGGGAGAGGTTCTGCACGACGAAGCCCGCGCAGAGGAAGGTGAGCATGGGCTCGAAGTGGAGGTAGCTCACCACCTCGGAGAAGCCTCCGCCGAGCGCGACGAGGACGAGCACGACCTGCTTGCCGACGAAGCGCAGGTAGACGATGAGCAGGAGGCCGAGCGTCGTCCCGACCGACACGCTGCCGAGGACCTCCCTGCCGAGTCCGCTCAGCTGGTGGAGCGAGAGGACCGCCCCCGGGACGAGCAACGGCTTGGCGATCGCCGTGACGGCCGCGACGAGCACCACGACCACGACGTCGGACGTCATGACCTGCGCGAGCGTCCGCATCGCGACCGGGCCCGAGGCGCGCGTCTGCGCGAGCACGCCGAGGACGGCCGCCGGACTCCGGCTCGCGGAGAGCACACCCCAGAGCAGCGCCGCGCCGATCAACGGACGTTGTGCCATCGAGCGCGCGAAGGAGATGTGCTCGCGCATCGCCACGAACGCAACGGCGGACGCGCCGAACACGACCAGGTGCTGGATCACGGTCGAATACGCGAGGCTCTTCCACACCTCCCGCACGGTCGAGAGCTTGAGCTCGGCTCCACCGGAGAAGGCGATGAGCGCGAGGGCGAGCGCGTTGACCTGGGAGGTCACTCGCACGGCTTCGTGGTCCACGAGGTGGAGCACGTTCGGACCGGCGACGATGCCGGCGACGAGATAGCCCGTGAGGTGCGGTAGGCCGAGGGGCTCGACGAGCTCCGACAGGAGCGTGCCGGCCAGGAGGAGGAAGCCGACCGCGGCGATCGCGGAGACCTCGCCGCTGACGAGGGGCACGGCGCGGGTGACGACGTAGAAGAGGAAGCCCGACGCGACGATCGCCACGATCTGCACGAGGCGGCCCGAGAGCCCGACGGCGGCTTTGGACGTGGCGCTCACGACCGAGCCTCCGGCTGGGGCTCGGCCGAGGCCACGAGGTCGCCCGCACGCGCGAGCGCCGCCCGCACGGCCACGGGCCCGAAGAGCTCGCCGACGACGAGCTGCGCGAACGCGAGGAGGAGCGCCGCGTCTCCGAGCGGCCCCGGAGCCGCGAGCGCGATCGAGAGCGCGATGCCGGCGGTCACGACGCCGGAGGAGCCGAGGGCCGCTCCGACCCAGGGCCCGCCCGCGCGCGCCTCCGGATGGAAGGCGGAGAGGCCCGCCCCCACGAGGAGCTTTCCGAGCACGCGCGCGAGGACCGCGGCACCGATGAGCAGGTAGGCCCAGGGCTGGAGCGCGAAGTGGAGGCTCGCCCCGAGCATCACGAGCGCCGGTAGGAGCACGGGCCGCTCGGTCGGACCGAGGAGCGCGAGAAGCCGGTCGCGCAGCGGCGAGGCGAGCGAGAGGACGAGCCCCATGACGAAGGCGAAGGGCATCGTCGCGAAGCCGAGCCGCACGGCGAGGCCCGAGCCGACGAGCGCGATGCCGAGGACCATGCCCCAGGCCTCGCGCACGTGGAACGTCCGCCCGAGGAGGGCCGCGCCGATGGCGCCGAGCACGGCCGCGCCCGCGATCAGGGCGCCGAGCGCGCCCATCACCTGGGCGCCCCCCGAGCGACGCACGAGGTCGAAGGAGAGCACCGCGAGCGCGAGGAGGGGGACGAGGTCCTCGGTATCCGCGAGCTGGTCGAGCAGATCCGTGAGCGCCCCCTTCGCGCCGAAGCGGGCGCGGGCCCAGCGGACGGCGTGGCGCGTGGTCTCGGAGCTCAGCGCGCCCACCGCGGCCGCGATGCGCGTGGCCTCGTGCGAGGTGTGGTGTCCGTAGCGGGTCGCGACGACGTGGGCCGCCGCGAAGGCGAGGACGAAGGGCACGCCCGACGAGACCATGCCGAGGAGGAACGAGCGGAGACCGAGTCGTCCCCCTCCCGCGCTCCCGTACTCGAGGCCGACGATCAGGCCGAGCCAGCCGACCGCGACGTGGACGAGGGGGGCGAGCGAGACGAGGGACGCGTAGCGGATCACGTTCAGCGCCGAGGGGCCGAGCACGATCCCGACGACCACCCACTCGACGCCGGACGGCAGACCGATGCCTTCGAGCGCCCTCCCCTCGACGAAATAGCTGCCGAGGTACGAGAGCGCGAGCAGCGCCATGAGGAGGACGAGCGGCGTCACGTTCCGGACTCTCCGGAGGTCGGCGGGGGCGGGTCGGAGCTCGCGCCCTTCCGCTCCGCGCTCCGGCCGCGGACCTCGACCGGATGGAAGAGGATCGGCAGGTACGGCAGGAAGACGAGGTTCCCGTTCGCGTGCCGGAGCGTGACGCCGAGCAGGCCGAGCTCCTCCACCTCGCCGCTGCGCTCGCCGAAGACGATCTCGTCGCCGACGCGCAGGCTCCCCGAGAAGACCAGCCGGGCGCCTAGGAGCATGGAGGCGGCGAGAGGGGAGAGCCCGAAGCCGAGCGCCAAGAGAGCCGCATCGACGAGCTTCGACAGGAAGCCGCTCCCCTGGGCCGAGAGGATCGGGATCGCGACGGCGACGACCACGACCACGAGGGCGATGCGCACGAGGCCGGAAGCGAGCAACGCCTGGGAGGGCGGGAGCAACGCGATCCGGGTCTCCCCCTTCGCGACGCTCTCGAAGAAGAGGCCGACGAAGCGGAGCAGGAGCACCAGCACGACGCCGAGCACGAGCACGATGAAGCCGGTCTCGACGACGGCCGCGAGCCGGCCGAGGACGGCGACCATCGGGGAGACGAAGGCGTGCACCATCCGATCGCGGACGCCGTGGAGGGACGGGAAGAGCGAGAGCGAGAACGTCACCCAGGCGAAGAAGGTCGCGAGCTTCAGCAGCACCGACGCGATGGAGACGCTTCCGTCGACGAGGCGACGCAGGCCTCGCGCTTCCAAGAGCTCCACGGCTCCAACCTTCAGCCCGCCGGCTTCCTTCGCACGACGTCGGAGGCGCGCGTGCAGCGCGACCGCGATCGCGTCGAAGCGTCGCACGAGGAGGTACGAGAGGAGCCCTGCGAAGATCACGAGCGACGCGGAGAACACTTCGTTCGCCATCCGCGCCCTGCGCCGCTCCCGAGCGAGCGCGACGTCGAGCTCGCGCGCCACGCGTCCGGCGAGCACCTGCACCGAGGTGTCGCCCGCCGCACGCGCGTCGTCGGGCCCGAGCTGGAAGATGGGTGTCCGCCCGACGAAGACGACGGCGACGTCCCCATCGCGACCGAGTCGCACTCGGTTCCGGGCCCCGGAGTCGATCTCTTGCTCCAGCATGCGGTTCGCCCGCGCCGCGCGGTCCGCGGGGGAGATTCCGGCCCTCGCGATCTTGACGGTGAAGACGATCGTCTCGCCCACGCGGACCGGCGAGCCCTCCGCGGCCGGGGCCACGGGATGGCCGGCATCGGGAGCGGCGGATGCCGGCGGGCTCGGGCACCACGCGGCGATGCCGAGCGCCCACGCGAGCGCGATCGCTCGGCCGAGCCGGAGTCTCGGGAGTCCTCGGGGAAAGGCCGCGCCTCGGCTCATGGAACCTCCAGCCCCGAGCCTCGTGCGCTTTCGGCGATCGCGCAAGCAGTGGCTTCAGGAGACGCGCCGAGGCCCCACGAGGGTGCGGACCTTCGCTTCGGCGACGACCGTCCCCGCGGGATCCCGGAGCGAGACGAGCAGCTCGTGCTCGGCCCGCTCGTTCGAGGCGACGACGGGACATTCGCAGCTCGCCGTCACGTCGCCCCGCGCCTTGCGGAGGTACTCGATCGACATGCCGGCCACGATGAAGCGCGCGTCTTCCGGCAGCGTGTAGGAGAGCGCGAGGTTCGCCGTCATCTCGACGAGGTTCAGCATCGCGACCGCGTGGACCGAGCGGAGGTGGTTCCGCACGGCCGGGCGGTCGGGGAGCACGACGCGCGCGAACCCCGCCCGAAGCTCCTCGACGCGGGCGTCGATGGTGCCGGTATAGGGCGCGGAGCGTCCGACCATGCGGCTGAAGGCGAGCTTGCCGCCCGGCAGGGGAGAGAGGAGGTCCCAGGCGTTGCGCACGAGCGCGCCGGGCGCTTCCTTCGAGCCGGAGAGCGAGCGCAGGAGCGCGATCGGCGAGGCGGTCATGTCCCGAGTCTGGGGGTCGTGCCCCGCTCTTGGCGAGCCCCGATCAGAGCCTCGGATCGTCGGCCCGCATCTCGACGTCGCCGATGCGGAGCCCCTCGCGGAGCACGGCCAGGTAGACGAGGTCGGGGCCCGCCTTCGCGACGACCCCGTGGCGGCTTCCGGCCGGCATCGGGACGACCTCGCCCGGACCGCGCTCCGCGCCGCCGGAGTCGATCAGACGACCTTGGAGGATCAGCACGGCCTCGTCGCCGAGGTGCTCGTGCTCCGGGAACTCCGCTCCTGCGACGAGGCGGACGAAGCCCGTGATCGCGCCTGCCACGGCCGGCCCGCCGACGACGTGGAAGAGCGAGACGCCCGGGAAGGGCCCGGGCTCGTAGGGCGCCGGGGTCGAGGCGCGGGCGAGCAGCGCGGAAGCCGCCTCGGGCGCGAGGTCGAGGAGCCGCGCCACGTCGGCGGCGAAGCGATCGAGGCGCCCCTCGGGCGCCGCGAGCCCGAGCAGCCGGGCGCGCCCCGAGGCCTCGGGCCCCGAGGGAGGCAGCGCCTCCGCGAGCGCGACGAGCGCGTCGACGTCGCCGGCCGAGGCCAGGAAGTCGTCGAGCTCGTGGGGATCGCGGGTGGACATGGTCGTCGAGGGTACGAGGGAAGTCGGGAGATGGATCGGAGGAGGCATCGTGCTTCGGGCGCTCAAGGCCCCGGCGCCCCCGAGCGCAGCTGCTCGCGGAGGCGCGCCATGGCGGCGTGGACCCGCGATTTCACGGTCCCGAGGGGGATCCCGAGTCGTTCCGCGATCTCGGACGAGGAGAGGCCCTCGAAGTATCCCAGCACGAGGACGGCGCGCTGCTCCTCCGTGAGCGCCGCGAGGGCCGCGCCGAGACGGGCGCCGTCGATGCCTCGCGAGGGGTCGGTGCGGGCCGGATCGTCCGCGATCGAGGGAGGATCCGCGAGGGCGACCCGGCGGGTGCGCGACGGGCTCTTCTTTCGATCGAGGCAGCGCGAGCGGACCCGCACGAGGATCCAGGTCTTCACCGAGCCCCGAGACGGATCGTAGTCGCCGGCGCGCTGCCAGACCTCGACGAAGACGTCGTGCACGAGATCCTCGGCCTCGCGGACCTCGCCGAGCATCCGCCGGGCGAGCGCGAGCGCGAGGCCGGCGTGGCGGTCGTAGAGGACGCCCAGCGCCTCGCGATCGCCTCGCGCGACCTCCACCATCAACGCATCATCGGTCGTCTCCGCCCCGGACACGGGCCGAGCATCGCCCGGACGCCTCGCGACCGCAATGCACGACGCTCGGACGCCACGGTTGAACGCGAGGCGCGCCGGGGCCATCCTCGCCGCCCATGGCCCGGTACGCGCCTCCGAAGCCGAAGAGCTCGACCTACATCACGCCCGAGGGGGAGAAGCGACTCAAGGAAGAGCTCGCGTACCTCCTCTACGAGGAGCGCCCCCGGGTCACGAAGGGTGTCGCGGACGCGGCCGCCGAGGGCGACCGCTCGGAGAACGCCGAGTACATCTACGGCAAGAAGCGCCTCCGCGAGATCGACAAGAAGATCGAATTCCTCACGAAGCGTCTCGAGGTGCTGACCGTGGTCCTGCCGGACGAGCGCAAGGATCCCGGCAAGGTCTACTTCGGCGCCTACGTGCGGCTCGAGGACGAAGAAGGCGAGACGATCGACTACCGGATCGTCGGCCCCGACGAGTCCGACGCCGAGCGCCGCTTCATCAGCATGGACTCGCCGGTCGGACGCTCGCTCCTCGGCAAGCGCGAGGGCGACGAGGTCGTCGTCCGCCGTCCGAAGGGCGACGCGACGTACGCGATCCTCGAAGTGCGCTACACCCCGTTCGGAGACGACTGATGGCCCTTCCCTCGACGGTGTACCGGCTCGAGATCGCCGTGCAGGACACGGAGCGCGGCGTCTACGAGGACCTCTCGCTCCGCGTCGCGCAGCATCCCTCCGAGACCGAGCGCTTCCTCGTCACGCGGATCCTCGCCTACTGCCTCTCGTACGAGCCGGAGCTCGCCTTCACGAAGGGCCTGTCGACCACGGACGAGCCCGCGATCTGGTCCAAGGACGCGACGGGCGCGACCACGCTCTGGATCGACGTGGGTCAGCCCTCGATCGATCGCCTGCACCGGGCGAGCAAGCTCGCAGGGAGGGTCGAGGTCTACACGCACCGCGATCCGGAGGTGCTCCGCAAGGAGGCCGAGAAGCAGCGCGTGCACAAGGGCGAGTCGATAAGGCTCGTCGCCTTCGATCCCGCGTTCCTCGACCGCGTCGCGGCGAAGCTCGAGCGGAGCTCGAAGTGGGAGGTCCTACGGACCGAGGGCCACGTCTACGTGACGATCGGCGGAGAGACCATCGACGCGCCGATCCGCGAGACCACCCTGGTGGACGCGTGATGGACGGCTTCGTGCGAGGCCTGCGCGGAGCGCTCTCGTTCCTCACGCGCATCCCGATCCACGGCGAGCTGCCGAAGGACGACGAGTGGGATCGCTCGCTCGCGCTCTTCCCGCTCGTCGGGCTCGGCATCGGCGGGCTGATGGCCGCGGTCTACGCCCTCTCGTTCCGCGCCGGCCCCCTCGTCGCCTCGACGCTCGCTCTCTCGGTCGGCCTCCTGCTCACCGGCGCGATGCACGAGGACGGGCTCGCCGACACGGCGGACGCGCTCGGCGGGGGACGCGACGCCGAGGGCATCCGCGCGATCCTCAAGGATCCCCGCCTCGGCTCGTTCGGGGTGTCGGCACTCGTCGCCGTGCTCCTGCTCCGCGTCGCCCTCGTCGCCTCGTTCGGGGAGGCGGGCTGGTACCTGCTCCTCCTCTCCCAGAGCGCCGGTCGATTCGCCCCCCTCGTCCTGATGTCCCGCCTCCCCTACGCGGGCTCGCTCGAGGCGAGCAAGAGCGCGTTCCTCCCGCGCCCGTCCGACTCGGCGAGGCTCGTCGGGGCCGCGGTGCCGGCCTTCGTCCTCGGCCTCGGCGTGGTCTTCCACCTCGTGGCCCCGGCCGCCGCGGCCCTGGGTCTCGGGGCCTACGCGGTGGTGACCTGGACGGCGCTGGCACGATTCCGCACACGTCTCGGGGGCTACACCGGGGACTTCCTCGGTGCGGTCGAGCAGCTCGCCGAATGCGCCCTGCTCGTCGGCGTGGCGGTCGTAGGCCCTCCCTCGGCGTAGGGACGCCCCGGAAACCGGACGTACGCCCGGCGCCTGCTATGCTCCCACCGGGTAGGAGGCCCGAGGAGGGCGCATGGCGGAACGCAGGGATCGCTCGGCCGACATCCAGATGCGGGATGGCACGATGCGCAAGGGACGCGTCATCGGCCATGCCGACGCATCCGGCCGCATCCGCGAGGCCGACACCCCGCTGCGTCGCGGCGAAGAGCTCGGCTCGATCGACGAGAAGCATCGCATAAGGCGCAAGGGCGGCCTCCTGCGCCGCGGCGAGATCGTCGGTCGGATCCGCGGCAACGCCGTGCATACGAGCGAGGGCCTGCTCACGGGCGGCCTCAAGGTCGGTCACGTCGACGAGAGCGGGAACGTCTGGCAGACGGATTGCCGTGCGTTCCGTGGGCGGATCGTCGGCCGTGCGCGCGGCGCCGATCCGGACTCCGCCCTCGCCTACTTCCTGCTGAAGTTCCAGGAGATCGAGGACGCCGTGGCGACCCTCGAGGAGAAGGTCCGCGTCTCCGAGGACAAGTACGCGTTCCTCCCGCGCGTGCGCTCGATGCAGAAGCTCCTCCCCGAGGTCGACGCGCTCGGAGACTTCGACGCGATCGTCCGTCGTCTCGAGACGCTCGAGGAGGTCTGCGCCGCCGATCTCGGCCATCACTTCACGGGCGAGAAGGCCCGCATCGTCGAGAGCGCGACGAAGAAGATCACGCCCGAGTCGACGCTCGAGGCGCTCCGCCGGGAATGGGACGTCGGCGTCACCCTGCCGCTCGAGCAGGCCGAGGCGCTCGTCGGTCGCGTCCGCGGTGCGCTCGGCGCGCTCTCCGAGGGGCGTCGACGCAACCGGGGCGACAGCGTGCCCCCGGAGGCCGGACACGTCCCCCCGCCGACCCTCCCGCCCCCTGCACCTCTTGCCGAGGTCCGCGAGGATCGCGAAGAGGCGGCCTCGCGCGCCGAGCTCCTGCTCGAGGCGGCCCTCGGTCCCGTCGATCGGCTCCGGGACGAGATCGATCGGATCCGCAAGGATCCCGACTACGGCGCCGAGGAGATGATCGAGCGGCTCCGCGGCGCCATGACCACCGTCCTCGAGGCCCGCGATCTCGCCTCGCTCACGGGCGCGCTCCCGAAGCTCGGCGCGGCGCTCGGCGGTCACGCGTCCGAGGCGAAGTCGTCGCCGCCGCGCGCGCCCGAGCCCGCCCTCGCCGTCCGCGCGAAGGATGCGAACGCGCGACCGGCCTCGATCCCGCCGCCGCCTCCGCCTCCTCCGCCGGCGACGATCGACATCCGTCCGACCTCGACGTCGACGGCGCTCGCGCGCTACGAGCCGCAGGAGACCGATACCCGCGCCTTCGTCGAGGCGCTGCTCGAGACGCGCGAAGCCTCCGCGATCTTCGACGTGATCGATCGGAGCCTCGATCGGCTCCGCGAGCTCGACGCCACGCGCAAGGAGGGCATCGCCACCGTGCGCGAGGCGCTCGAGCGCCTCCGGAACGTGAGCTGAAGCCCTTCAGCTCGCGCGGGGGAGCGCGTTCGCCACGAGCGAGAGCCCGACGGGCTCCGGCGTGAGGATGCTCTCGGGATGGAACTGCACGGCATGCACCGGCAGGGTCCGGTGCTGCACGGCCATCACGACGCCGTCCTCGGACCGCGCCGTGACGGCGAGGCAGTCGGGCAGCGACGCCTCCTCGGCGAAGAGCGAGTGGTAGCGTCCGACCCGGAAGCGGCGCGGCAATCCCTCGAAGATCGCGCCGCCCTGCACCTCGACCGTCGACGCACGACCGTGCGCCGGCACGTCGAGGCGGCCGAGACGACCGCCGAAGTGCTCGACGATGCCCTGCAGCCCGAGGCAGACGCCGAAGACGGGGATGCGGCGCTCGAGCAGCATGGCGAGCGTGCGCGAGAGCCCGAAGTCGCTCGGGCTGCCGGGCCCCGGCGAGAGCACGGCGAGGTCGGGGGCGAGCTCGTCGAGCAATCGCTCGGGGAAGCCCGAACGGTAGGTCACGACCTCCGCGCCGAGCTGACGCAGGTAGTTCCCGAGCGTGTGGACGAAGGAGTCGCGGTGGTCGACGAGGAGGATGCGGCGTCCCTCGCCCGGCCGCGCACGCGCGGGACGCCTCGAGCCCTCGGCCCGCTCGGGTCGTGCGAGCACGTCGAGGAGCGCGGCGGCCTTCGTGCGCGTCTCCGCCTCTTCCTCGATCGGGTCCGACGCGGCGAGCAACGTCGCGCCCGCGCGCACGGCCGCGACCCCGTCCCGGAGGTGGATCGTCCGGAGCGTGAGGCCCGTGTTCATGCTCCCGTCGAAGGCGAGGCAACCGACGGCGCCGGCGTAGAAGCGCCGCGGCTCGACCTCGTGATCCTCGATGAACTGCATCGCATCGAGCTTGGGTGCGCCCGTCACGGTCACGGCCCAGGCGTGGGAGAGGAAGGCGTCGAGCGCGTCGAAGCCCGGACGCAGCCTCCCCTCGACGTGATCGACCGTGTGGATGAGGCGACTGTAGACCTCGATCTGGCGGCGGCCGATGACACGCACGCTGCCGGGCTCGCAGACGCGGGACTTGTCGTTGCGGTCGACGTCCGTGCACATCGTGAGCTCGGCCTCGTCCTTCTCCGACGCGAGGAGGCGACGGATGCGCTCGGCGTCGTCGAAGGGATCCGCGCCACGCGCGATGGTCCCGGCGATCGGGCAGGTCTCGACGCGCCCGGCCTCGACGCGCACGAACATCTCGGGCGACGCACCGACGAGGTGCTCGCCCTCTCCGAGCGAGAGGAGGAAGCCGTACGGCGCCGGGTTCCGCTCGCGCAGGCGTTCGAAGAGCACGGACGGGGCCTCGTCCGTCGGCACGCGGAACGTCTGGCTCAGCACGACCTCGAAGAGATCGCCCCGGGCGAAGGCCTCCTTCGCGGCCTCGACGCCCGCGAGGAAGGTCGCGACGTCGGGCGCATCGAGGCGCGGCGCACGCTCCGGGCCCCGCTCGACGAGCACGGGCTCGCGAGGAAGACCGTGGGTGCGCGCCGCCCCGACGACGAAGTCGTAGGCGATCCGCTCCGCACGGCCGTGCGCGTGATCGACCACGACGAGCCGGTCGGGCAGGTAGAGCACGAGCTCGCGATCGGCCGCATCGCGGGCGAGCGCCGGCCGCAGCGACTCGACCTGCGCGACGAGATCGTAGCCGAACGCCCCGTAGAGGCCGAGGCGCGAGTCCTCGGGCGAGGCGAAGAGGTCGGCGATCGCGCGGACCACGCTCATCACCGACGGCTGTCGCGTGCGCTCCTCCTCCGCGACGACGAGCCCGTCGCTCGGCCGCACGCGCCCGATGGCGCGGTCGGAGAAGAGCACGAACGACTCGACGTCGGGATGCCCCTCGAGCCCGGCGACGAGCGGAGGCAGGAGCACGAGGCCGCGGCCGTTCAGGGCCTTCACGGTGAACGTACGCCCCTTCGTCTCGAGCACGAGCGGAGGATCGACGAAGCCGAGGTCCCAACGGGTGTAGCGACCGGGGAACTCGAACCCCGACGTGAAGACGGCTCCCCGCCTTCCGTCCAGGGCCTCGACGAGCTCGGCGATGGCTCGCGCCCCGTCGATCTCCGTCCGCGTTCGGTGGACGCCGATGCCCCCTCGGGTCACGTGGCGTTCCGTCCTCGTCGTCTCCTCGCTGATCATCGTCCGGTTCCTTCCCGGCGACCTCCTCGGGTGGTCATCGGTCGGAATGCGGATCCCGGAACGATGAAGGCCACCTCGGGGAGGTGGCCTTCGTTCGTCGCATCGTTCGTCACGCGCGCGGTGGCCACCTCAGGAGAGGTAGTACCACCAGAAGTAGCGGCGCGACGCGATCGACATGCCTCCATGGATGACAGACGCCGCGCGCGCTGTCAACGGGTGCCCGACGGAGGGCCGCCGTCCGGTCCTGCCGCGCCGGCGTCGACGGGCTCGTCCTCGTCATCGTCCTCCGGATCGGGCTCGCGCACGCGGAAGACGAGGCGCAGGCCTTCGGCGGGAACGGTGAGGTGGCGCCGCTCCATCATCGGATCGTGACCGCAGTCCTCGAGCCGCACGTCGTACGAACCGGCGGGGATCTCGAAGACGCGCTCGCGCCGGGGATCGACGAACTCGCGATCCCCGAGCAGATCGGGGCCCCAGCGACGCGCGTCGGCGACCGCGATGTGGACCGAGCAGATGCGATCCGAGGACTCGTTCACGACGACGAGGCTCGTGAAGTCCGAGGGATCGACCTCGGCATACGGGGGGCGCCGCGGGAGACACGTGGAGACCCACGTGGCCGGCAGGACGGAGAGGAGGAGCGCGGCGGATCGCATGCGCGGGGCGGGAGCTAGAGCGCCGGGCTCGGCGCGGCGGCGTCGCGCGCCACGCGGTAGCCGACCCAATCGCCGCTCTCGATGGGGCACGTGCCGGCGAGGGGCCCGACGTAGACGTACGTCCAGGCGAGACGCTCGCGCCCGTCGAGGTCCACGCGCACGAGCACGCGGTGGTAGAGCGAGCCGTCGACTCCGTACCCGAGGAAGTCCTCGATCGCGTCGAGCTCGCCGAAGACCTTCTCGAGCTCGAAGAAGGTGTAGAGCTCGCCGTGGACGCGGGCGTGGGGATCGTCCGTCGGGAGCAGCCCGGGGTATTCGCCGAGGTCGAGGAGCTTGCCGCGCACGGTGCCGTGGACGACGCCCTTGCCCTCCTCGAGCGGATCGTGGTGCTCGAGGGAGCTCCCCCGCGACTCGCCTCGACGCAGCGTCCCGTAGACGAAGACCGAGGACGGATCGCAGGCGGGACGCCGACCGGCCGCCGCCGCACGGAGCATGGCGGTGTCGTGGCGATGCCGAGCGAGACCGGTCGAGACGATCTTCAGGTACTCGTCGCTCGGGGGCACGTGCGGTCCGTGCCGCGACGGATCGACGACGTAGGTCTCCACCTCGTGGCTGCGACCGTCGTCCGTCAGCGCCGTCACGCGAACGCGCCGGTAGGCCCCGGTCGAGACGCCCTCCTTGCGGTCGAGCACCTCGAAGCCGTCCATGACCTCGAAGAGCGCCCCCGGGGTGGCGATGCCCCTGCGCGGGCGGACGTCGAGCACTCCGCCTCCGCGCTCGCTCGAGCGGTAGTGGAAGACCGGCTCGTGGTCCGGCAGGAAGGCGCGTCCGAGCGGACGGAGCACGCTGGCGTCGAGGCCGTTCTCGGTGCAGTAGCGCCGGAAGTCGTCGACGTTCAGATTCGAGCCGTACGCGAAGTAGCGGGAGGTCACGGATTCCGATCGTACCGCACTTCGACACCCCGATGGAACGTCCACCCCGCGCCCCCGCCCGCCGATTCGTCCTCTTCGCCCTGGTCGCCCTCGGCCTCGGGGCGGCCCTCGTCGCCCTGCGTCCGAGGTCCACCCCCTCGCGACCCGGGGCGCGGTCCGAAGCCGAGCCCGCGCTCGCGACGCTCGCCGGGCCTTCGTCGGTGGAGCAGCGCCTCCCGCCCCTCGCGGACGACCTCGAGGTGCTGCTGGTGGGCGGCGGCGCCGAGCCCGAGTCGGCCGGGGTGCAGCTCGAGCAGGACATCGCGCATGCGCGGGCCACGTTCGGTGGGCCCACGCTCGTGCTCTTCGGCGGGGGCCCCTCCGTGCTCTCGGTGCGGGAGTCGGCGCCCGAGCCGGAGGCAGGGGACGCGCTCTTCGGTCGGCTCGCCGAGGTCTTCGATCCCCGGCCCCGCGGCGCGCGGTACCGGCCGACGACGCTCGCCCCCGACGCGCCGGCGACGGCCGAGCTCGTGCGCGAGGCCTTCGCGCGGCTGCTCGGCAGGCCCGGAGCGCCCCTGCTCGTGTACGTGGCCGCGCACGGCGAGCAGGGCGAGAGCCCGAACCAGAACACCCTCGTGCTCTGGGGAAGCACGGTGCTCGGCCCGGAGGACCTGGCGACGATCCTCGTCGATCCGGCCACCGTGCGGCCTTCCCGGCTCGTCATGACCTCCTGCTTCGGGGGAGGCTTCGCGGACGCCGTCTTCGACCCGCGCGCCGTCGAGGGGACTCCGGTCGCCGGAGACCATTGCGGGCTCTTCGCGACCGATTGGGATCACGTCGCCTCGGGCTGTGACACCGACCCCGTGCGGAGCCGGCAGGAAGGCTACGCCCTGCACGCCCTGGCCGCCCTCCGCGGGCGCGACCGCGAAGGCCGGGTGCTGCCGCGCAGCTCCCTGGACCTCGACGGGGACGGATCGATCGGCCTGCTCGACGCGCACACGCACGCGCGCATCGCGAGCCGCTCGTTCGATCTCCCCATCACCACGTCCGAGAACTATCTCCGCTTCTGGGCGGAGGAGAACGATATCGACGATCACGGCGAGACCGGCCTCGCCGACCCGCACGAGGACGCGGTCGTGGCGGTCCTCGGCGAAGAGCTCGACGCCCACGACGTCCGCATCGCCGAGGCGGTGAGGGACCGACTCCGCGACGAGGCCGCCGACGCCGACGGAGCGCTCGCCGAGGTCGAAGCCCTGCGCGACGAGTCGTTCTACGGCATCCGCATCGAGCTGCTCGAGCGCTTCCCGATCCTCGACGACCCGTGGCATCCGGAGTTCCAGGCGACGCTCGCGGCGAACCGCCGGGCGATCGAGACGATCCTCGCGCGCTCCCCGAACGCCGTGGCCTACGCCGAGGCGGAACGGCGGGTCACGGAGCTCGGCGCCGAGGTCGATGCCGTTCGGATCAGGCTCGCACGGGCCGAGCGCCTCGTCGCCGCGTACCACCATCGCGCGCGCGCCGCGGCGATGCGCCGTAGCGATCCCTCCGCCTTCGCTCGCTACGAGGCGATGCGTCGGTGCGAGCGATGGGCGCCGCCGCTCCGGCCCGAGCAGGCGCGCTGAGGCGAGGAGCGCGACGCGCCCCTCACTTCCTCCAGGTGCAGGTGTAGATCGCGCCCGTCGACGATCGCTTGCCCACGACGCGTGCGTCAGCCCGGCCGGCGCAGCGGAGCGTCGTCTCGATGCCGACGCCGAGCCCCGTGATCTGCAGCTGGGAGATCGAGGGCCATTCCGAGAGGGTCGCGATCGCCTGCCCCGGCGCCGGGAACGTGCTCACGAGCTTGCCGGTGTCGTACGTGCGGCCGTAGAGGGCCTGGGTCCGCGAGATCAGCCACTCGTCGGTCGTGAGGCGCATGAGCACGCGGTAGACGGTGTTGAGCAGGTGCTCCTGCGTGAGCCGCGAGGCCTCGCCGATGAGTCGCTCGGCGGGGATCCCCGACTCGCTCGCGACGAGCTCCGTCATCCGTTCGACGAGGCTCACGGGGAGCCAGCCGACCGGCGTCGCGAGGAGGTAGGCGTCCCGATCCTCCGCACGGGCCCTGGCCATCGCGCGATCGAAGACCTCGCGCCCGACGATGTTCGCGATGTGGTCGCGCGATCGGCCGGCGACCGCGCCCGAGATGCAGGGCTCCTTCGACATGGGCTCCTTCCGGGCGAGGAGGCTAACACGGTCTCGCGGGAAACCGGCCACTCGGCTCGAGGGCGGAACGGAAGCCCGCCCGGCGACCTCACCCCTCGGGGGGACCTTCCGGCTCCCGGAGGACGTACCCGACCCCGGGCTCGGTGAAGAGCAGCCTCGGCCGGGTCGGATCGAGCTCGAGCTTCTTGCGGAGCTCGGCCATGTACACGCGGACGTAGTGGGATTGGGTCGCGTAGCGAGGTCCCCACACCTCCTTGAGGATCTGGCGATGCGTGAGCACTCGGCCTGCGTTGTCCACGAGCAGGCCGAGCAGGCGATACTCGGTCGGCGTGAGGTGGACGAGCTCGCCCCGGACGGAGACCCGCCTCTGGGCACGATCGATCCGGAGGTCGCCGACCACCTTCACGGGCTCGTCGTCCGCCGCCCCGCGCCGCGCCGCTCGGCGCATCGCCACCCGCATCCGCGCCGTGAGCTCGCGTGTGCCGAATGGCTTCGTCAGATAGTCGTCTGCCCCGGCATCGAGGGCCTCGACCTTGTCCTCCTCGCGTCCGCGCGCCGAGACCACGACGATGGGCACTTGGCTCCATTCGCGGATGCGGCGCGTCACCTCGATTCCGTCCGCGTCCGGGAGTCCGAGGTCGAGGAGCACGAGGTCGACCGGGTGGGTGGTGAGGATCGCGAGACCTTCCGCCGCGGTGGCGGCCTCGCGGATCCCGTAGCCCTGCGACGTCAACGTCGTACGGAGGAAGCGCCGCATCTGCGGCTCGTCCTCGACGAGGAGCACCCACGGACCCGCATCCGTCATCCCGCGTCCTCCGACGTCGAGGATATCGGAGGATCGGAGGGGACGCTCGGCGCTCCTTCGAGGAGCGGGAGGAGGATCCGGAAGGTCGCACCTCCATCCGGCCGGTTCTCGGCGGCGATCGTTCCCCCGTGCGCTTCCACGATGCTGCGGCAGATCGGCAGGCCGAGGCCCACGCCCCCGATACCGACGTGGGCCCCGCGGAAGAACTTCTCGAAGATCCGCTCCTCGGTGCCGGGCGGGATTCCCGGCCCGCGATCCCGGACCTCGACGAGCGCGTGGACGCCCACGGGCCGCGCCACGATCTCGACAGGAGAGCCGGGCGGCGTGTACTTCGCGACGTTCTCGAGGAGATTCACGAAGACCTGCTCGCAGAGCACGGGGTCGACCGAGAGGAGCGGGAGCGCGTCGTCGAGCTGGGTCTCGATGGGGCGTCCACCGAGCCGTGGCTCGGTGCGCGCGAGGGCCGAGCCGACGATCTCGTCGAGCGGAACCCATTCGCGCTGGACCCGGAATCCTCCCGATTCCATGCGGGTCATGTCGAGCAGGTTCGAGACGAGGTGCTCGAGCCGCTCCGCCTCTTCGCAGAGCGTCTCGAGGAGCTCGCGCTCGTGGGGCTTCACGAGCGTCGTCGAGTCGTCGCGGAGCGTCGTGGCCGCCCCGGTGATCACCGCGAGAGGCGTGCGGAGATCGTGGGAGACCGCGCTGAGGAGCGAGCTCCGCATCTCCTCGGAGCGCGCCTTGAGAGCAGCGGCCTTCGCCTCCTCCGCCAGCCGGGCGCGCTCGAGCGCGAGGGCCGCCTGGCGGATGAAGGCATCGAGGAGATCGCGCTCGCCGAGGTCGAGCGTCCTGCCCTCCGGCTGCGCGAGCGAGACGACTCCCAATACGTCCGCCCTCGCACGCAGCGGCAGGCAGACCACCCTCGCGCCGGGCAGCGTGTCGGTGCCGCGGCCCGCGGATCGGCCGTGCTCGAGGACCCACTTCGCGACGCCCTCTTCCGCCGGCCCCACGGCCACGGCTCCCGCCGACGCGAGCTCCCGGAGGCTTCCCGGCTCCGCGCCGGGGACGAGCACGGCCACGCCGCTTCCGAAGACGTCCCGCATGTGGTCCGCGAGGATCCGCGCCGCGCGATGCTCGTCGAGCGCCGAGCCGAGCTCGCGGCTCAGCGCGTAGAGCGCCGCCGTCCGCGCCTCGCGATCGCGAGCGTGCTGCTCCTGCTGGCGGATGCGTCGCGTCTGCCCTCCGATGAAGAGGCCCGTCGCGAACATGATGAGGAACGTGAGGGCATGACGTCCGTCGGACACGGCGAACGTGTAGAACGGCGGCACGAAGAAGAAGTCGTAGCTTGCGACGGAGAGGACCGCGGCGAGCAGGGATGGTCCGCGTCCGAAGCGACCGGCGACGAGGATGATCACGGCCAAGTACAGGACGACGAGGTCCGGGAGGGCGAGCGCCGTGCGCAAGAGCGCCGCGATGCCGGTGGCGCCCGCGACGAGGAGGCTCGCCCACGCGTAGTCGAGCGTGGGTACCAGGGGTTCGATCCTGGGAGGACGGGCCGCGACCGCGCCCTCCGCGCTGTCCCCCGAGATCACGTGGACGTCGATCTCGCCGCTGCCGCGCACGATCTCGTCGAGGAGCGAGCCGCGGATCCGATCGCGGAGACGCGGATGCGTCGGCTTCCCGACGACGATGCGCGTGACGTCGTGCTTCAGCGCATGCGACAGGATCGCCTCGCTGATCCGGTCCCCGCTCAGCCGGACGACCTCGCCACCGAGGGACTCGGCGAGCCGGAGATGCGCGTCGAGCCGCTCGGCGTCCTCCGGCGAGAGTGGAGCCGAGAGCGTCGGCTCGACGTAGGCGGCGATCCATGGCGCGCGAAGCCCCGCCGCCATGCGACGCGCGCCGCGGATCACCCTCGCGGAAGCCGGCGAAGGCCCGACGCACACGAGGATGCGCTCGGCCGCCGCCCACGTGCGCTCGATCGCATGCTCTTCCCGATAGGCCTGGACGTCCGCGTCGACCCGATCGGCGGTACGACGCAGCGCGAGCTCGCGGAGCGCGAGGAGGTTCCCTCGCTGGAAGAAGTGCCGAGCCGCGCGCGAGGCCTGCTCCGGCACGTAGACCTTGCCCTCCCGGAGGCGCTCGAGCAGCTCCTCGGGAGGCAGGTCGACCAGCTCGATCTCGTCCGCTCGATCGAGGATCGCGTCCGGGACCGTCTCCCGGACGCGCACCTGCGTCACCTGGGCGACGACGTCGTTCAGGCTCTCGACGTGCTGCACGTTCAGCGTGGTGTGTACCTCGATGCCCGCATCGAGGAGATCGAGCACGTCCTGGTGGCGCTTCGCGTGGCGGACGCCGGGCGCGTTCGTGTGCGCGAGCTCGTCGACCAGCAGCACCCGAGGCTTGCGCTCGAGGGCGCGCTCGAGGTCGAATTCCTCGAGCCTCGCGCCCCGGTAGGACACGAGACGCCGGGGCAGGACCTCGAGGCCCTCGACGAGGGCCTCCGTCTCCCTCCGGCCGTGCGTCTCCACGCAGCCGACGACGACGTCGACCCCCTGTTCGGAGAGCCGCCTCGCCGACTCGAGCATCGAGAAGGTCTTGCCGACCCCCGGGGCGAAGCCGAAGAAGATCTTCAGCTTCGCACGCCGCTTCCGCTCCTCCTCCGCCGTCACGCGGCGGAGGAGGGCGTCGGGATCGGGGCGCTTCTCCGAGTCGTTCGGCGGCATGCTCAACCGTGGGATCCTAGGACGGTGTCGAGCCTCAGGTTGAGCTCGAGGACGTTGACCCGGGGCTCGCCGAGGATGCCCAGGGTACGGCCTTCGACCGCGTCGTCCACGAGGCTCTTCACCGCGGCCTCGGGGACTCCACGAGCACGTGCGACCCGCCCGACCTGATGGTACGCGGCCGCCGGCGAGATGTGGGGATCGAGGCCGCTGCCGGAGGCCGTGACGAGGTCGACCGGAACCGGGGCGCGTTGCGAGGGGTCGGCCGCCCGCAACGCCGCGATGCGCGTCGCCACGGACTCCACCAACGCAGGATTCGTCGGTCCGAGGTTCGAGCCGCTGGACGCGGCGGCGTCGTACGGATGGGGGCTCGTCGCGGACGGCCTCCCCCAGAAGTAGGCGGGATCGTCGAAGGGCTGTCCCACGAGGAAGGAACCGACCACGCGACCCTCCCGCTCGATCAGGCTCCCTCGGGCCTCGCGCGGGAAGAGCGCCGCAGCGAGGCCCGTGACGAGCACGGGATACAGCAGGCCCGTGAGCACGGTGAACAGACCGAGCAGCACGAGGGCGGGGCGAACGAGGGTCTTCATGACGCGATCCTTCCCTCGGGGGCTCAGCCCACGCCCATCGCCACGAGGGCGAGGTCGATGAGCTTGATGAAGGGGAATGGCATGAGCACTCCGCCCACACCGTAGACGAGGAGGTTCCGACGCAGGAGCGCCGAGGCCGGCGCCGGCCGGTACGCGATGCCCCGGAGCGCGAGCGGGATCAGGGCGAAGATGACGAGGGCGTTGAAGATCACCGCCGAGAGGATGGCGGTGGTCGGGGAGTGGAGACCCATCACGTTCAGGGCGCCGAGCGCTGGGTACGTCCCCAAGAACGCGGCGGGGATGATCGCGAAGTACTTCGAGATGTCGTTCGCGATGCTGAAGGTCGTGAGCGCGCCTCGCGTCATCAGCATCTGCTTCCCGATCTCGACGATCTGCAGCAGCTTCGTCGGGTTCGAGTCGAGATCGACCATGTTGCCGGCCTCCTTCGCCGCCTGGGTGCCGGTGTTCATCGCGACGGCGACGTCCGCCTGCGCGAGCGCCGGCGCGTCGTTCGTGCCGTCGCCCGTCATCGCGACGAGGTGCCCCTTGTGCTGGTAGTCGCGAATCATGGCGAGCTTCGCCTCGGGCGTGGCCTCGGCGAGGAAGTCGTCGACGCCCGCCTCCGCCGCGATGGCCGCCGCCGTGAGCGGATTGTCGCCCGTGATCATGACGGTGCGGATGCCGATCCTCCGCATCTCGGCGAAGCGTTCCTTGATCCCTCCCTTGACGATGTCCTTGAGCTGGACGACGCCGAGAACCCGGGAGCCGTCGACGACGACGAGCGGAGTCGCTCCCTGCTTGGCCACGTCCTCGACCACCCGGCGGACGTCGGGCGGGAAGGCCGCGCCCTTCTCCTTCACGAGACGCTCGATCGCATCGACCGCCCCCTTGCGGATCTCACGCCCGTGGACGTCGACGCCGCTCATCCGTGTCTGCGCGGTGAACGGCACGAACGTCGCCCCGAGGGCATGGACGTCCCGCCCACGGATCTCGAATCGCTCCTTCGCCAGCACGACGATGCTCCGGCCCTCCGGGGTCTCGTCCGCGAGCGAGGCGAGCTGGGCCGCGTCCGCGAGCTCGGCCTCCGTCACCCCGGGTGCGGGGAGGAACTCCGTGGCCTGCCGGTTCCCGAGCGTGATCGTGCCGGTCTTGTCGAGGAGCAGGACGTCGACGTCGCCCGCCGCCTCGACGGCGCGTCCGGACGTCGCCAGCACGTTGGCCTGGATCATCCGGTCCATGCCGGCGATACCGATCGCGGAGAGCAGGCCTCCGATCGTCGTCGGGATGAGGCAGACGAGCAGGGAGACGAGGACCGTGAGGCCGACCGGAGCGCCCTGCCCCGAGCTCGCGACCGCGTAGCGCGAGTACGGCAGCAGCGTGACCGTGACGAGCAGGAAGACGATCGTCAGGCCTGCGAGGAGGATGTCGAGCGCGATCTCGTTGGGGGTCTTCTGCCGCTTCGCTCCCTCGACCATCGAGATCATCCGGTCGAGGAAGGTCTCGCCGGGCTGTGCCGTGATGCGCACCAGGAGCCAGTCGGAGAGCACTCGCGTACCGCCCGTGACGGCGCTTCGGTCGCCGCCACTCTCGCGGATCACGGGCGCGCTCTCTCCCGTGATCGCGCTCTCGTCGACGGAAGCCACGCCTTCGACGACCTCTCCGTCGCTCGGGAGGATGTCGCCTGCGTCGACGCGGACCACGTCTCCGAGGCGCAGTCGAGCGGACACGACCTCCTCGAAGGGGGCGTCGAGGCGCGGCTCCGAGAGGCGCTTCGCGAGGACGTCCTTGCGCGCCTTGCGGAGGGTGTCTGCCTGGGCCTTGCCCCGTCCCTCGGCCATCGCTTCCGCGAAGTTCGCGAAGAGCACGGTGACCCACAGCCAGAGCGCGACGGCGAGGATGAAGGCCGGAGGGGCGTCGCCGTGCCCTCGGACGAGCGCGTCGACGAAGAGCAGCGTGGTGAACGCACTACCGATCTCGACGACGAACATGACGGGGTTCTTCGCCATGCGCCGGGGGTCGAGCTTGACGATCGCGTCGATCGCCGCACGACGAACGATGGCGGGCTCGAAGAGCGAGCGGAGCTCCGAGGAATGCGTCACGGCGTACCTCCGGCATTCGCGGAGAAGAGGACGAGATGCTCGACGATCGGGCCGAGCGCGAGAGCGGGGACGAAGGTCAGGGCTCCGACGAGCCACACCGTACCTGCGAGCAGCCCGACGAAGAGCGGGGTGTGGGTCGGGAGGGTTCCCGCCCCCGGGGGAATCGACTTCTTCCGCGCGAGGGAGCCGGCCATCGCGAGCACGGGGACGATGATCCAGTAGCGCCCGACGAGCATGCACACGCCGATCGCCGTCGCGTAGAACGTGCCACTGACCGTGATCCCTCCGAAGGCCGAGCCGTTGTTCCCGACACCGGACGTGAAGGCGTAGAGGATCTCGCTGAACCCGTGGATGCCGGGGTTGCCGAGCGTCGAGGTCCCGACGTCCGTGGAGACGGCGATCGCCACGCCGACGAGGATCGCCGCGGCCGGGATCAGGATGACGAGGGAGGCCATCTTCATCTCGAAGGCCTCGATCTTCTTGCCCAGGTACTCGGGCGTCCGGCCGACCATGAGCCCGGCGATGAAGACGGCGAGGACGGCGTACACGAGCATGCCGTAGAGGCCCGAGCCGACGCCCCCGAACACGACCTCCCCGAACTGGATGAGCCACATGGGGACGAGGCCACCGAGCGGGAGGAAGCTGTCGTGCATCGCGTTCACCGAGCCGTTCGAGGCCGCAGACGTCGCCGTGGCCCAGAGCGCGCTGTTGACGATGCCGAAGCGGACCTCCTTGCCCTCCATGTTGCCGCCCGACGAGAGCGCCGAGACGTGGGTGTCCACCCCGAGCGCCTCGAGCCTGGGGTTGCCGTGCTGCTCGGCCACGACGCAGAGCGCGAGGAGGGGCACGAAGAGCAGGATCATGGCTGCGTAGACGGCCCACCCCTGCCGACGGTCGCGGACCAGGGTTCCGAAGGTGAAGCAGAGCGCGGCCGGGATCAGGAGGATGGCGAGCAGCTCGAGGAAGTTCGTGATGGCGTTCGGGTTCTCGAACGGATGGGCGGAGTTCGCGTTGAAGAAGCCGCCGCCGTTCGTTCCGAGCTGCTTGATCGCGATCTGCGAGGCGGCCGGTCCCACGGCGATCACTTGCTCGCTCACGGCTCGACCGTCGCCTGTCGTCGTGGGGTCGAGGAGGCTCGCGTGCACGGAGGGCGAGAAGGTCTGGACGACGCCCTGCGACACCAGGAGGAGCGCGAGCACGATCGACAGCGGGAGCAGGATGTGGAGGGTGCTCCGCGTCAGGTCGACCCAGAAGTTGCCGAGCCCGTTCGCGCCCTTGCGCACGAAGCCGCGGACGAGCGCCACGAGGACGGCCATGCCCGTCGCCGCGGACACGAAGCTCTGCACCGTGAGGGCGAGCATCTGGACGAGGTAGCTCATCGTCGTCTCACCGCCGTAGGCCTGCCAGTTGGTGTTCGTGGCGAAGCTCGCGGCGGTGTTGAACGCGACCTCCGGGCTCACGGCGGCGAGGCGCTGCGGATTCAGCGGGAGGGACGCCTGGAGACGCTGGAGCGCGTAGACGACGAAGAGGCCCGCGAAGTTGAAGACGAGGACGGCGGCCGCGTAGCGCTTCCAGCCCATGTCCTCGTCGGGGTCCACGCCCGCGAGGCGGTAGAGCCACCGCTCGAGGGGCCCGAACAGGCGGCCTGCCCAGGTCGGCTCGCCGGAGTAGACGCGGCCCATGAAGACCCCGAGCGGCACGGCGAGCGCCGTGAGCACGACGAGGTAGACGCCGCATTGGATCGAAGCGTTCACGAGAACCTCTCCGGATGCAGGAGCGCGACGAGGAGGTAGACGAGGAGGGCCGTCGCGAGCCCGCCTCCGATGGCGATCCAGCTCGTCATGGAGACCTCCTCAGAGCGTCTCGCAGAGGCGTACGAAGCCCCAGGTGGCGAGGAAGAACAGGGCGCTCACGCCGAGGAACACGAGATCCATGGCCTTGCCTTTCGCGACGGTGGTGGAGCGCGGCTCGCGACGGTCTTCTCCCGCGCGGCACGATGCTCCGTGACGCAACGTAGGCCTCGCGCGGTCAACGACGCGTCAAATGGGGGGACCGGCTCGTCAAGATTGCATCAAGGCGCGCCGGGGCCCCGGGCATGCGTCTTGACGCCTCCCTGATGCGCGGCGGGGCATCCTGAGGATGCGCATCGAGGCCCCCCGGCGGAGATGCGCCGACCCGGACGCGATCGAGGGAGGCCACCGTGGAACACGACGAAGACACGAAGAAGGCACGGACCCGCGGCGACCTGCTCGAGCTGCTCTTCTACATGGTCCTCGGCATCCTGCCGTTCGTCGTCGCCGTGCTCACCGGCTCGGAGATCGACGGGCAGGTCGCGTGCGGCTGGGTGCTCTTCCTCGTCGCCGCGATTCCCCTCGCACGCGCCCTCGTCCGATGGCTCAGCGGCTCCCGCTCCAATCGCCGCCCGAGTCGACCGAGTCGAGGCTCGCCCCCCACGTACCCGTGAACGAGCGACCGCCCGCGGTGAAGACGAGCCGGAAGCCGCCCGACGAGGTCGCGTCGGTCCAGCGCCCGGTGAGCACGTTCCCGTCGAGCCGGCCCGCGAGCGCCCCGGGAGGGCTCGCCGTGCTGGTGAAGGTGCCGTTCACCCAGGGACCGCTCTGCTGGAGCACGACGGTCGAGCGGTTCGAGCCCCAGCTCGTCTGCCAGGTGCCGGCGACGTCGAGCGTGCCCTGGCCCGGTCCGGCCTCCGCGCGGAGCGCCGCTCCGAACACGACTCCGACCGACAGCGCGACGACGGCCGCGACCCCGAGCTTCCGCATGCGTTCCATGACCCCTCCCGCGTCCGGCGCCCTCCGGCGGCCGGCCCGGCGGAGAGGCTATCAGAAGAGGCCGAGCTCGAGCTTCGCTTCCTCGCTCATCCGATCCTGCGACCAGGGGGGATCCCAGACGAGCTCGACGTGCGACGAGGCCACGCCCTCGACCTCGCCGACCTTCCGGGCGACCTCGGTCACGAGGCTTCCGGCGACCGGGCAGGCCGGGGCCGTCAGCGTCATGTCGACCTGCACCTTTCCGTCCGGCTGCACGTCCACGGCGTAGATGAGCCCGAGCTCGTAGATGTTCACCGGGATCTCGGGGTCGAAGACCGTCTTGAGCGCGGCGACGATGCGCTCGCGCACCGCCTCGACGTCCACCGGGCCCGCCGGCGCGGCCTCGGGCTCCTTCGCGAACGTCGCCTCCGTGACGTCGTTCGGGGGAACCTCCGGCACGCCGAGCACGTGGAGGTGCTTGCGAGGCTTCTCGGGCTCGAGCCGGTTGACCTTCAGATGCTCGATGTCGTCCGTCATGACCTCATCCGAAGAGCGCGTGGACCTCGTGGAGGCCACGGACGAGCGCGTCGACGTCCGCGCGGGTGGAGTAGATGCCGAACGATGCCCGGGCCGTCGCCGGGATCCCGAGCCGATCCATGAGCGGCTGGGTGCAGTGGTGACCGGTACGCACGGCGACGCCCTGCGTGTCGAGGATCGTGCCGACGTCCGAGGGATGCGCCCCGTCGACGAGGAACGAGATCACGCCGGTCTTGCCGGGCGCCGTGCCGACGAGCTTCACGTAGGGGAGCTCGGCGAGGCGCTCCATGCCGTAGCGGAGCACGTCCGCCTCGTGCGCCTCGACCTGGTCCCGATCGTACGACGCGTACCACTCGATGGCGGCGCCGAGGCCGATCACCCCGGCGATGTCGGGCGTACCGGCCTCGAACTTGTAGGGGAGCTCGTTCCAGGTCGTGCCTTCCCAGCGGACCTGGTCGATCATGTCGCCGCCGCCCTGGTAGGGAGGCATCGCCTCGAGCAGCTCGGCGCGCGCCCAGAGGATCCCGATGCCCGTCGGACCGTAGAGCTTGTGCCCGCTGAACGCGTAGAAGTCGCAGCCGAGCTCGCGCACGTCGACGCGCTGGTGGACGATGCCCTGCGCTCCGTCGACGAGCACGAGCGCGCCGACCGCGTGGGCCCGTTCGACGATCGCGCGGATCGGGAGGACGGTACCGAGCGCGTTCGAGACGTGCGCGACGGAGACGAGCTTGGTCTTGGGCGAGAGTCGGGCCTCGACGTCCTCGAGGCGTACGTCGCCCGCGTCCGTGACGGGCACGACCACGAGGCGGGCGCCCGTCTCCTTCGCGACGAGCTGCCACGGGACGATGTTCGAGTGGTGCTCGAGGCCGGTGACGAGGATCTCGTCTCCCTCCCGGAGGTTCACCCGTCCCCAGCTCGACGCCACGAGGTTGATGCTCTCCGTCGTTCCGCGCGTGTAGACGACCTCCTTCGTGGAGGAGGCGTTCAGGAAGGCCCGCACGATCTCGCGCGCCCCTTCGTAGCGGGCGGTCGCCCGCTGCGAGAGCGTGTGCACGGCGCGGTGGATGTTGGCGCAGTCCCGGGCGTAGACGTCGACGACGGTGTCGATGACGTGGCGGGGCTTCAGCGCGGTCGCCGCGCTGTCGAGGTACACGAGCTTCTTCTTGTGGACTTCCTGGTGCAGCGCCGGGAACTCGGCGCGCACCACGTCCACGTCGAACCGACGATGGCCGCTCACGAGAGCCCCCTCACGTCCTCGCCGCCCGGGAGGCGGCGCAGGAACGCCTCCTCGAGGCGCAGGCGGATCGGCTCGTGCGGGATGCCCTCGAGGATCTCGCGCACGAAGGCGTGGGTGAGCATCGCCCGCGCCATGTCCTCTCCGATGCCGCGTGCGCGCAGGTAGAAGAGCTGATCGGCGTCGAGCGAGCCGACGGTCGCGCCATGGCTGCAGACGACGTCGTCGGTCTCGATCTCGAGGTGGGGCTTCGTGTGGACCGTGCCCGTGTCCGTGAGCAGGAGGTTCTTGTTCTCCTGGTGGGCCTCGGTCTTGCCCGCGCCGGGACGCACGATGACGATGCCGTCGAAGACCGCGGTGCCCGAGCCGTCGACGACGCCGCGGTAGCGCTGGTGGCTCGTGCCGCGCGGCACCCGATGCTCGACGAGCACGTGGTGATCGACGTGGTCGTGGCCCGCCACGTGGTAGACGCCGTCGAGCGAGATCGCGGCGCCCTCGCCCTCGATCATCACGTGGAGATCGACGCGGAGGAGGCCCCCGCCGAGCGTGACGCTCTTCGCCTCGTAGCGCGCGTCCCGATCGACGCGGACGGCCTGGCGGACGAGATGGTAGCCGGGCGCCTCGTGCACGACGACGTGGACCACCTTCGCGTTCGCCTGGACCGCGACCTCGACGACCTCGTTCGACAGGTGGGACGCGCCCGAGCGGCCGAGGACGGTCTCGACCAGCACGACCTCGCTGCCGGGCTCCGCGACCACGAGCACGCGCGGGTACGCGACGGCCGGGGTCTCGCCCGAAGCGGCGACGTGGACGAGATGGATCGGCTGCGCGACGGCGGTGTTCCTCCGGACGAAGACGACGACGCCGTCGGTGAAGAGCGCGGCGTTGAGGCCCGCGAAGAACTCGGGCTCCGCGAGGCGACCGAGGAAGGGCTCGATGCGGGCCGGCTCGCGCTCGAGCACCTCCGCGAGCGAGCGGATCTCGACGCCTTCGGGGGCCGCGCCCTCGAGACGAGGCACACCGTCGACGACGAGCAGGCGATGCGTCCCGTCGTCGCCGAGTCGGGCCGCGACGGCGGCCGCGTCCACCGCGCCGCTCGGCGTGGCGAACGAGCCGTCGGCGAGCGACTTCACCGACGTGAAACGGAACGACTCGGTCTTCTTCGTCGGCAGGCCCGTGCCGCGCACGCGCTCCGCGGCGGCCTTCCGCCGCTCGTGGAGCCAGACGGGCCCGCCGCTCGGCACGTCCTCGAGGGAGCCGAGGAGGGGACGTCCTTCGCCCGGAGTCGCCCTGCTCATGGCGCCACCGCGCTCTTGATGTCCGCGTAGCCCTCGGCCTCGAGCTTCGAGGCGAGGCTCTTGTCGCCCGTCTGAACGATCCGCCCGTTGTAGAGCACGTGCACGACGTCGGGCACGATGTGGTCGAGCAGCCGCTGGTAGTGCGTGATCACGATCATCGCGCGCTCGGGGCTGCGGAGCTTGTTCACGCCCTCCGACACGATGCGGAGCGCGTCGATGTCGAGACCGGAGTCCGTCTCGTCGAGCACGGCGAGGCTCGGCTCGAGGAGCGCCATCTGGAAGATCTCGTTGCGCTTCTTCTCGCCGCCGCTGAAGCCCTCGTTCACGGCACGCTTGAAGAAGGCAGGGTCGAGCTCGACGAGCTTCGCCTTCTCGCGGGCGAGCTTCATGAAGGCCACGGCGTCGAGCGGCGGCTCGCCGAAGTGCTTCCGCTTCGCGTTCAGCGCCGCGCGGAGGAAGTGGAGGTTGTTCACGCCCGGGATCGCGACCGGGTACTGGAAGGCCAGGAAGACGCCCTCGCGCGCCCGCTCCTCGGCGGGCATCGCGAGCAGGTCCTTGCCCTGGAAGGTGATCCTGCCCTCGGTGACGGTGTAGCCCTCGCGCCCCGAGAGCACGTACGAGAGCGTGCTCTTGCCCGAGCCGTTCGGGCCCATGATGGCGTGGACCTTCCCGGCTTCCACCTCGAGGTCGATGCCCTTCAGGATGGGCTTCCCGTCGACTTCGACGTGCAGGTTCTCGATCTTCAGCATGAGACTCTCCGGAATCGGGGCGTACGGCGCCCCCCGCTCGGTCTTCTGGGTACGTGGAAGGGTTCGGGCTCGCGCTCGGCTCAGCCGACGGCGCCCTCGAGGCTCACGCCGAGGAGCTTCTGCGCCTCGACGGCGAACTCCATCGGCAGCTCCTTGAGGACGTCCTTCGCGAAGCCGTTGACGATCAGGCTGACCGCGTCCTCCTCGGAGAGGCCGCGGGAGAGGCAGTAGAAGAGCTGGTCCTCGCCGATGCGCGAGGTCGTCGCCTCGTGCTCGAGCTTGGCCGTGGGGTTGTGCACCTCGACGTAGGGCACCGTGTGGGCGCCGCACTTGTCGCCGATGAGCAGCGAGTCGCATTGGGTGAAATTGCGCGCGCCCGCGGCGCTCTTCGCGATGTGCACGCCGCCGCGGTAGGTCTGCTGACCGTACCCCGCGCTGATGCCCTTCGAGACGATCGTCGAGCGGGTGTTCTTCCCGACGTGGATCATCTTCGTCCCGGTGTCGGCCTGCTGGCGGTGGTTCGAGAGCGCGACGCTGTAGAACTCGCCGACCGACTCGTCGCCTTCGAGCACGCAGCTCGGGTACTTCCAGGTGATCGCCGAGCCGGTCTCGACCTGGGTCCAGCTGATCTTCGACTTCCGGCCCCGGCAGGCGCCGCGCTTCGTGACGAAGTTGTAGATGCCGCCCTTCCCGTCCTCGTCGCCGGGATACCAGTTCTGGACGGTGGAGTACTTGATCTCGGCTCCGTCGAGCGCGACCAGCTCGACGACGGCCGCGTGGAGCTGGTTCTCGTCGCGCTTCGGCGCGGTGCAGCCCTCGAGGTAGCTGACGTAGGCCCCCTCGTCCGCGATGATCAGCGTGCGCTCGAACTGCCCCGTCTTCTCCGCGTTGATGCGGAAATAGGTCGAGAGCTCCATCGGGCAGCGCACGCCCTTCGGGATGTAGACGAAGGAGCCGTCGCTGAAGACGGCGCAGTTCAGCGCGGCGAAGAAATTGTCGGCGACGGGCACGACGCTGCCGAGGTACTTCCGCACGAGCTCGGGATGCTCGCGCACGGCCTCCGAGATGGAGCAGAAGATCACGCCGACCTCGGCGAGCTTCTCGCGGAAGGTCGTCGCGACCGAGACGCTGTCGAAGACCGCGTCGACGGCGACGCCGGCGAGCGCGGCGCGCTCCGCGAGCGGGATGCCGAGCTTCTCGTAGGTCTCGAGCAGCTTCGGATCGACCTCGTCGAGCGACTTCGGCGCGTTCGCCATCGACTTCGGCGCGGCGTAGTAGCTCACGCCCTGGTAGTCGATCGGCGGATAGCTGACCTTCGCCCAGCGCGGCTCCTTCATGCGCGTCCAGAGCCGGTAGGCCTTGAGGCGCCACTCGAGCAGCCACTCGGGCTCGTTCTTCTTCGCGGAGATGAAGCGGACGATCGACTCGTCGAGCCCGGGAGGCGCGAAGTCCTGCTCGACGTCCGTGACGAAGCCGGCCTCGTAGCCCTTCGACAGGGCCTCTTCGATCTGCTCGGTGCTCATGGCGACCTCGTGGGGAGCGCGCTCGCTCCGGCGCGCTCCGCGCCGACGCCCCGGAGGGCCCGGCGGTGCTCTTCGGCGGCGTCCGCCGAGCGGTGCAGCGCGACGAGCCCCGGGCTCCCGCCCTGCGCCATGTCGGCGAGGGAGATGCCCGCGAGCGCCGCCTGCACCGCGTGGTTGATCCGCTGCCAGTTCGCCCGGACCCCGCAGTGGGTCTCGTGCTCGCAGCCGGACGTCTCCTCGGCGCATTCGGTGACCGCGATCGGCCCCTCGATCGCCGAGATGATCTCGAGGATGGGAATCGCCTCCGCCGGACGCGAGAGGCGGTAGCCACCATTCGCGCCGCGCGCCGAGACCACCACGCCGGCCTTGCCGAGCAGCTTCAGGACCTTGCTCACGGTCGGCGCCGGGATCTCCGTGCGACGCGAGAGATCGCTCACGGCCTCCGGCTCGCCCGCCTCCGCGAGGCGGGTCGAGAGGACCACGGCATAGTCGGTCAGTCGGGAGATACGGAGCATGGGCCCTCGGCAATCAGTACCGGAGTGGTCCGGTATATGAGGCGAGGGCCGGGGACCGTCAAGGATTCCCCTTCCGGAAACGGGGTTCCCGCACGAGGACGTCCGTCCGGCTCAGCGTCCCCGGGGCCCGAAGCGCGCCTCGAAGCCGGCCGTTCCACCGAGGCCGTAGACCCACTCGGGCTGCGTGTCCGAGCCGCTTCCGCCGACCGTACGGAACACTCCGAGCAGGCCGGCCGAGAGGCGGAGGAAGTACGAGCCCGGGCCGCCGTCCCCGACGAGGAGCCGTCGGTAGCCGACGTCGACTCCGAAGGTTCCTCCGAGGTTCCCGCCTCCCTGGGCGATGATCCACGCCCCGAGACGCGTCGGGACCTGGAGGGAGAGGTAACCGCCGCCCGTCTCCATCTTCCCGTCGCGCGCGTAGAAATCGAGGCGCGCGCCGATGTGGAGCCCATCGAGCGCGCCGAAGCGCATCACGACGGGCGCTGCTAGGGCGGGAGCCGCCGCGGTGGCGTCGTCGCGGTACGAGAACCCGCGGACGGCGCCGACGCCCATGCCGAGGGCGAAGAGACGACTGTCGAGCCCGGCGATCACGAGCGCGCCACCGATCCAGGTGTCGTTCGCCTGCGTGAAGCTGCCGCCCGTCGGCTCGAGCCGCACCTGCACGAAGACCGGACGCCGACCGCGATAGCCGAAGGCGAGCTGTCCGTAGGCGTAGCCGCCGGGAGGATCGAAGGCCGAGCCCACGGTGACGCTCGCGCCGAGCTCGAAATAGCCCGAGCGACGCGGCGGAGCGACGCGGCTCGCGGTCCTCCGCTCGTCGACGCGCCAGGCCTCTTCGCCGACCGCGACGACCTCGTGCAGGCCGAGGGAGACGGTGGCACGGCTGCCTTCCACCGCGATCACCCGCGCGACGACCCGGCAGTCCTCCGTCGCCACGTCGACCCGGTACGGACAGAAGTCGTCGACGTGAACCCGGATGGCGAGGCGATCGCCCACGGCGACCGGCGTCGGCAGGTCCACGTCGGCTCGGAAGCGACCGACCGAGACCACGTGCCCGACCACGGCCTCGTCGACGGGCACGGGATCGTCGACGGCGACGGGCGCGTCCCCGGCGACCGTCACCGTCGCGTCCGCGCTCGCGTCTTCGGGCGCTATCGCGCCCTCCTCGGCCCTCGCGACGGCGGACGGGAACGAGAGCGCCAACACGGCGAGCAGGCCGACCTTGGGCCACCTCGTCGGCCGAGTCCGGGGCTCCGATCCCGCGTGCATCGTGGCGCCGAGCATACGCGAGGATTCCGCCCGTGTCGCAGCCGGCCGGCTCACGGACCCTTCGCGCGCGCGCGGCCGGCCGGGCCCACCAAGGGGCGCAGCGTGTCGAGGCGTCCGTGGGCGATCAGCACGTCTCCCGCCTCGAGGACGACGTCGAGGCGCGGGTTCGCGGTCGCCCGCCCTCCCCGCTCGAGGCGGAGGATCCGCACGTCGCGTTCGGCGAGCGGACCGTGGGCGATCGTATGCCCCGCGAGCGGGCTCCCCGCGGCGACGGGAATGGCCACGAGCCCGTGGCCCGGCTCGATCGCGAGGCGGTCCCGCGCGTCGACGAGCGGCGTGCGATGGGCGTCCTCGAGCGCGACGACCATCGCCCCCGCCACGTCGATGCCCGTCGTCGTCTCGATCCCCTCGAGGCCGGGGGACGAATTGACCTCGAGCACGACGGGACCGCCCTCGCCCTCGAGCATGTCGACGCCCGCGACCGCGAGGCCGAGGACCGAAGCCGCGCGGACCGCGACCTCCGCGTAGGCGGGCGGGAGCGCGACGGGCTCGGCCGTGCCTCCTCGATGCAGGTTCGAGCGGAACTCCCGGCCGCGGGACATCCGCCGCATCGCGGCCACGACCTTGCCTCCGACCACGATCACGCGGACGTCGCGGCCGCGGCTCTCGCGCACGAAGCGCTGCACCATCACGTTCTGCTTCGCGAACTGGAGCGTCTCGACGATCGCCTGGGCCATCTCGACGGTCTCGGCGAGCATGACGCCGACGCCCTGCGTCCCCTCGAGCAGCTTCACCACGACCGGCGCGCCTCCGAGCCGCTCGAGCGCGGGAGCGATGCCCTTGCGATCGCGCACGAAGACCGTCGGAGGAACGGGGAGGCCGTGGCGCGCGAGCACCTGGAGCGCGCGCAGCTTGTCGCGCGAGGCGGAGATGGCCTCCGCCCCGTTCAGCGAGACCACGCCCATCGGCTCGAGCTGCCTCACGACCGCGGTTCCGACGTAGGTCACGGAGGCGCCGATGCGGGGGATCACGGCGTCGAGGTCGTCGACGGGCCGGGCGTCGTAGAGCAGCGTGGAGCCCGTCGTCGAGACGACGATCGAGAAACGGAGCGTGTCGAAGACGACGACCTCGTGTCCTCGTGCGACGGCGGCGTCGCGGAGCCGCGAGGTGCTGTAACTGTCCGACTCGCGGGAGAGGATGGCGATCTTCATCGGGACGACTCGGCTGCCCACGGCAGCGCGCATCGAGTATACGTGACCGGAGGAGGACGTACGCACGGCCGATGGACGCGCCCATCTACCTCGATTGCCACGCCACGACGCCCTGCGACCCTCGCGTCGTCGAGGCCATGATCCCGACCCTCGACCGGGTCTTCGGCAACCCGGACAGCCGGGCCCACGCGTTCGGCCGGGCGGCCCATGCCCTCGTCGAGGCGGCCCGGGCCGACGTCGCAGCGCTGATCGGAGCGGCCCCGGACGAAATCGTCTTCACCTCCGGCGCGACCGAGAGCGATCAGCTCGCGATCCTCGGGGTCGTCCGGGCGAGCTCCGTGGACAGGCCCCACGTCATCACCCAGCGCACGGAGCATCGGGCCGTGCTCGACGCGGTGCGCAGCCTCGAGCTCCACCACGCGGAGGTCAGCCTCCTCGACGTCGACCCCGAGGGCCGGCTCGATCCGGCGGCCGTCGAAGCGGCCCTCCGGCCGAACACCGTCCTCGTGAGCGTGATGCTCGCGAACAACGAAATCGGCACGGCGCAGGACGTCGCCGCGATCGGCGCGATCTGCCGGGCCCGGGGGATCGTCTTCCACACGGACGCCTCGCAGGGCCTCGGCTACCTCCCCCTCGACGTCCGCCGCTCCGCGATCGATCTCGCGAGCCTCTCGTCCCACAAGATCTACGGGCCGAAGGGCGTCGGTGCGCTCTTCGTGCGCAAGTACGGCCCGGCGCTCGCGCCGCTCGTGCCGGGTGGCGGCCAGGAGCGCGGCCTCCGCTCGGGGACCAAGAACGTGACCGGGATCGTCGGGTTCGGGGAGGCCGCGCGCATCCTCCGCGCCGAAGGCGAGGGCGAGGCCGTCCGCCTCGCGCGGCTGCGGGATCGGCTCCGCGACGGGCTCCTCGGCCTCCCTGGAACGCACGTCCACGGCTCGTCGTCGCAGCGGCATCCGGGGAACCTCCACCTCCGCTTCGAGTGCGTGACCTCCGAGGCCCTGCTGCTCGCGCTCGGAGACACGATCGCCTTCTCGAGCGGCTCCGCCTGCGCGACGGCCTCGCCGCGCCCGAGCCACGTGCTCCTCTCGCTCGGCCTCTCCGAGGAGGAGGCCCGCTCGGCGGTCCGCTTCGGCGTCGGCCGGTTCACCACCGAGGCCCAGGTCGACGCGGTGATCGCGCGGTTCCGCGCCACGGTCGAGGAGCTCCGGAGCCGCTCGCCCCTCTGGCAGCTCCGGGCGGAGGGCAAGTCGCCCCGCGACCTCGGGTGGTGACCCCCGCCTTGTGGAAGGGCCCGGCCGGCCTTATCCCTGGGGCCTACGCACCATGGAAACGACGCCGAACGACCCCACGCCCCCCTTCGCGATGACGCCCCTCGCGGTCGAGAACGCGAAGAAGAAGCTCGCCGAGGCCGACGAGCCCGTCCTCGGGCTCCGCGTCGGCGTGAAGGGCGGCGGCTGCTCCGGCTACTCCTACGTCTTCGACTTCGCGACCAAGGTCCGCCCCGGCAAGGATCGCGCGATCGACTTCGGGGGTCTGACCGTGGTGGTCGACGACAAGAGCGTCGAGCTCCTCCGGGGCGCCACCCTCGACTGGGAGACCAAGCTGATGGGCTACGGCTTCAAGTGGGTGAACCCCAACGCGAAGTCGGCCTGTGGCTGCGGCGATTCCTTCGAGGTCTGATCAGCGCCAGCTCTGGCCGGGCTCGTAGACGACCCGGTAGGGTCGCGCCTGGACCACGACGAAGCGGCGGTCGCGCGTGAGAAGGAGCTCGACGTCGACTCCGTTCGCGGCGCCGCCGAAGCCGGGCAGCATCCGCGCGTGGATCGCCTGGAGGATCTCGACGAGCCCGAGCAATTCGGGCGTCGTGAGGATCGGACGACCTCCGTTGAGGCTCGAGCGCGAGAGGATCTCGGGCTCGGGGCGCTCGCTCCACGTGTAGACGACGTATTGCTCGGGCACCTCGTCGCCGCGCGCGGCGGTCACGCTCCCGCCCGCGGTCTGGAGGTTGACGAAGACGCCGGGCCTCGCTTCGTCGAAGGGGTTCACCGTCACGGCGACGCCGTTCGCGACGACGTCTTCGACGAAGGGCTGCACGAGGAGGCCCATCGCGACGCGCGCGTGGTCGACGCGGTACCATTCGCGCTCCTCGAAGGCGCGGTCGAGCCAGACGCTGGCGTAGACGCGCCTCATCGCGCGCTCGACCGTCGCCTCGTCGGGCGACGCGGGCAGCACGACGCTCTCGTAGAGGCCCGCGCCGTTGAACCCGGGGAGGTCCTCGGCGTTCGTGCTCGATCGGACGATCGTCTTGCGGGTCGGCCAGGCGAGGATGCGCCGACGCACGTCACGTACCAGCGAGGGATCGATCGGCAGGCGCTCGAGGATCGCCCGCGTCTCGGCGAGGCGGGCCGCGCGCACGGACGGATCGGACTGGAACGCCCGGTCGTCGAGCATGCGGCCGAGCCCGACGTCGAGGCCGTGACGCCGGAGGTGCGAGGCGTACGCGCGGAAGGGCACGGCGAAGCCGCCGGGCGTGCGGACGGGGCCGCCGATGGACTGCACCTCGCCGAGCTGGGCGGCCTTCGCGCCGTACGCGGACGCGTCGCGCAGATCGAGGTCGCCGAGCGAGCGGATGCGACGGGTGCGGAGATCGAGGGCGGGGACGAGGGGTCGGCTCGGCCGGCGGGAGGCCCACGACGCCTCGGCGACGGAGCGCTCGGCGGGCTCGATCGTCACGTCCTGCGGTCCGACGCGCAGGCGCACGAGGTGCCCCTCGAGCGCGGTGAAGCGGGCCTCCTCGATCGCGCCCCGCAGGGACATGTCCGGCGTGCCCCGGTTGCGGCAGAGGACGGCGACGTGGGCGAGCGGCGCCTGCAGCCGCGAGGTGACGAGCGCGGCGACGGGCGGCAGCTCCTCGGGTACGTCCTCCGTCACGACGATGTCCGTGGGACGGAGCGCCTCGACGACGATCGGTCCGCGCACGCGGCGGAGGTAGCCGTAGGCCTCTCCGACCACGACCGGCTGGTAGCGCACGTCCGCCATGACCGCGTCCGGTGCGATCGAGGGCAGGCGGGCCCCGAGACGCACGACGAGCTCCTCGTGCTGGGGGCCCGTCGGTCGGAACCGCAGGCGGTCGCCGAAATAGACGGCCCGTCGCACCTGCTCGAACGCTCGGACGAGCGGCTCCGCCTCGAGGGTGTCGCCCGCGACGAGCTCGAACGTGAAGTGATCGCCGTCGAGGTAGTGCACCAGGCTGATCAGCACGAAGCGCCGATCCGGCCGCCTGTACTCGGAGACGTTGAACGTCGCGTGGTCCGCGTTCGGATCGAGGAAACGCCGCACGAACGTGAAGTGTAGGTCCCACCGGTTCGACTCGAGGAAGTAGAGGGTCCCCGTGGTCCGCTCGAGGATGACCTTCACGGTCTCGGTGCGCGCCGCGGTCCAGTAGTCCGGACGCGACGCGAGCCGGGCCCAGGTCGGGGCGTCGTCGATGCGCGGCACCGCGTCCGTGGCAGGGATCGCGGGGGCGCGAGAGGCGGCGGGCTCGGCCCCGAGGCGGCCGAGCGGCGCGAGCACGCCGAGCGCGACGAGCGCGACGAAGACGAAGGGCGGCGCGAGACGAGGGAGCACGGTGGGCCTCGCCTCCTTGGACGTACGGAGCCCCGAGGCGGTCTCCCCCACCGGCTCGGCACGGGCACGGGCTCGTCGGCTGGCCATCGCCCGACGATACCCCCGTCCGCAGGCCGCCGGGGAACCGGGTACCCGAATCCGGCCGCATCCCGTAGGATGCCGCCGATGCGGGTCTGCCCGTCGTGCGGAACGGAGTACCAGGAGGGGGAGCAGTTCTGTCCCTTCGACGCGTCGCGTCTCGAGGACGTCCTCGCCGCGACGCTCGCGCCGCCCGATCCCCTGATCGGGGCGATCATCGCCGGCCGCTACCGCATCCTCTCCGAGATCGGCTCGGGCGGCATGGGCAAGATCTACGAGGCGGAGCACGTCACGCTCCGGAAGCCCTGCGCCATCAAGATCCTGCGCGACTCCGAGGCGGCGAACCCCGAGATGGTCCAGCGCTTCCGACAGGAGGCCGAGAGCGCCTCGCGCATCGGGCATCCGGGCATCGTCACGGTCCACGACTTCGGCGTCACCGAGGCGGGCGCCAACTACATGGTGATGGAGCTCCTCACGGGCCGGGACCTCTCGGTCGTGCTGAAGGAGCAGGGACCGATGGCGCCCCAGCGCGCCGTCTCCTTGCTGCTCCAAGCGACGGACGCGCTCGAGGCGGCCCACCGAGCGGGCATCGTCCACCGCGACCTCAAGCCCGAGAACCTCTTCCTGACCCTGGACGAGCACGGATACGAGCTCTTGAAGATCGTCGACTTCGGGCTCGCCAAGATGAGCGATCTCGAGCGCACGCGCGGACCCGGCCAGAAGCTCACGCGCACCGGCATGATCTTCGGCACGCCGAAGTACATGTCGCCCGAGCAGTGCCAGGGGAAGCCGGCCGACGCCCGCTCCGACGTGTACGCGCTCGGCGTGATCGCCTACGAGATGCTCGTCGGGGTGCCTCCCTTCGATGCCGACACCTTCCTCGGCGTGCTCCACATGCACACGAACGAGCCCGTCCCCCCGATGCGCGCGAAGAACCCGCGCGTGGCGGTGCCTGAGCTGCTCGAGAGCGTCGTCCTCTCCGCCATGTCGAAGGACCCCTCGTACCGACCTCCTTCGATGGAGATCTTCGGAGAGGCCCTGCGCTCGGCCGTCGGACCGGTGCTCCAGCAGGCTCCCGTCTCCGGCTTCGAGCGCGTGCCGCACACGCCGTCGACGGCCCCCGGTCCCGGCTCGCACCGACCGGGCCCCGCGTCCCAGCCGCCCGGGTCGCAGGCGGCCGTGTTCGCGCCCCCGTCCGCCTCGCATCCGCTGGGCTCGGGCCCCGCGACCTTCACCGCGCAGCCGACCGGCGTGCGACGCGAGTCGACCGAGTCGAAGAAGCTGCGGATCTCGCACCAGGACCTCGAGGAGCGCCCGCTGCGCTCGGCGAGCAGTCGGGGCCCCGAGCGGTTCGTCGTACCCTTCGTCCTGCTCCTCGTCGCCGGGTTGGCGGCGGCGGCGTACCTGCTCTTCCGCTGACGCGCGTCCGGCGCCGTCTCAGGGCACGAGCACGATCTCGCGCATGTGCGCGATGTCGATCGTGTCGAAGTCGATGAAGTTGCGGACGTCGGTCGCGATGCGCTGCACGTTCTCGGGCTTGCCTCCGTAGAAGCGCTGCGTGTCGGTCACGTCCTCGAGCGTACGGAAGGAGAGCTCGACGATGCCCTCGTAGCTCGGCGCCCCCTCCGTCAACGGATCGGTGACGACGTTGCGCACGTAGCGGAAGAGCGGATGCACCTCGAGCGCGAGGGGCGTGTGCGTCCCGTGCCAGTACGAGACGAACTCCTCGTACGTCATGCCCTTCCGGCGCGAGAAGAAGGTGACCTGCTTGAGGCCCGGCGAGGGCTCGCCCGGCTTCCACGTGCGCTCGTAGTCGAGGGGGATCGCCTCCTGCACGCGGTAGAGCGCCGAGGCACGCCCCGAGGGATCGAAGGCGGCGCGCACGCGATCCGCCGCGGAGCGCGACGCGACGCGCATCGAGACGAGCGCCCCGATCCGCGAGCGGTCGACACGGACGCGCGAGATCGGCGACCTCGGTCCGTCGACGACGTTCAGCACGAGCGACTCCGGCCCGCACGCGAGCGCGGCCTTCGTCGGCTCGCCGAGCAGCGTGTCTCGGAACGACTCGATCGTGACGTCGGAAGGACGCCACGACACCAGCATGTATTTCTCGCTCACCGGCACCTCGCGGGCAGGTGGGCACTCTAGTCCAGCGTCAGGGCCGGAGATAGATCGGGTTCGACACGCCGAACGACTTGATGCCGCTGCGCATCACCGGCGCGAGGCTGTCGTCCGCGTCGCCGTAGGCGGCGACGACGACGTAGCTGTTCGGACCGGCGGCCGGCAGCGGCACGTCGAGCGTGCAGCGGACCGCGCCCACGGCCGTACAGTGGTCCGCCACCGCGAGGGTCGAGGGAGGCGTGCCCGACATGCCGGGCGGATCGAGCGGATTGTAGGACTGCCCGTCGAGGACGATCTCGATGCGGTCCACGTCGACCCAGCTCGGCGCCCGGAGGACGAGGTGCAGGGTGCCGCCGGCCGAGAGGCCCGTCACGGTGCTGCCCGGCCCCTGGCCGCTGACGGTCGACTCGACCCAGATGCCGCCGTTCACCGCGGCGCGTCCCGCCATCGTCACGTCGCGGACCAGGTCCTGGTACGCACGGCGCGGCCCGGCGCCCGCCGGGAAGGGCGTGGCGCCCATGCCCGTGAAGTCGAGGCAGGTACGCGGGTAGCCGATCGGATCCCACGCGATCGCGTGCGTGTCCGACGAGCCGACCGCGACCATGCGCGTGCCGTGGTTCAGGAACGAGAGGAAATCGCGGACGGTGCCGTTGCGGTTCGCCGTCCAGCCGCTCCCGTTGAAGACCTCGATCCCGTCGAAGTCGGACGACCAACGGCTCGGGTACGCGACCATGCCGGTCACGGGGTCGTATCCCGCGAACGTGAAGAAGTTCGTGCCGCCGCGCGGGTGGTTCACGATCAGCATCGGGTCTTCGGGCCGCGCGCGGATGCTGGCGAAGAGCTCGGCGGGCGTGAGCTCCCGCACCTCGATGCCCGGATTCGTCGCCGTCGGATACTCCTGCCAGAGCGGCGTGCCGCCGTTCGGACGCGTCGGGTCGTAGTCGAGCGGGAACACGCCGAAGTGGCCGTAGCGCTCCATCGTCGAGAGCTCCGTCGACGAGATGCCGACCGCGAGGTCGCCGGCGCCGAGGTCGTCCGCGATCACGTGATCCCACGGATCCACGAACTCGTGCTCGGAGCGGACGGGGAGCTCGAGGCCCTCGGCGATGGCCGCGCGGAGCTTCTTCTCGGTGTCGTCCGGCGCGTCGTTCGAGCGACGCGAGTGGATGTGGTAGTCGGCGCAGTAGACGTCGGGCGTGCTCACGACCTGCGTCAGCGAGGGCGCGAAATTCGCGCTCGTCGTGGTCCCGTCGAGCGTGAAGTCTTGCGAGGCGACCTCGTAGCGGAAGCCGCGGGAGGCGACGACCCTCCAATCGCCCTGCGGGACGGGGATGTCCACGCTCTCGCCCGGGAGCAGGTAGCGGACGTCGAGGCGGCCCGGCGCGACCCCTTCCTCGCCCCAGCGGCCCGGCACGCCCGGCACCGAGGTCGCGTTGCGCGGGAAGATCTGGATCTTCGCCGGGATCGGATTGCCGCCCGAATCCTTCGGCGCGGCCACGTGGAGCACGCCGCGGGCCGCGAGCCCGAGGTCCTGCGTCGCGGTCGTCGCCGGGACGTTCACCGGTCCGACGAGCGCCTCGCCGCGCCGGTAGGCGTAGACGTCGACCGCGACGCCGTCGGGGACGTGGATCGTGTACCGGCCGTCGGCGTCCGTGCGGACGCGCGTGAGGTAGTGGGAGTGATCGTCCGCGCGGACCGCATGCACCCGGACGCCGGGCTGCGGCGTGCCGCCGGCGTCGCGCACGACGCCCGTGATCGCACGCTGGGCGTCGCCACGCTCCGCGGCGACGGCCGCGAGGAGGCCGTCGAGATCGGGTCCGCCGATGGTGATGCGTCCGTGCTCGCGCACGGTCTCGCCCTGCTCGCAGCCCTTGATCTCGCTCGGCGGGCCGAACGAGCCGACGAAGCCGGACGCCGAGATCAGCGTCGTGAGCTGCTCGCCGGTCGGGATCGAGTACGCGTAGCCGACGTTGTTCGAGTCGTCGACGAACGCCCAGAAATCGAGGGGATTCTGCTGATCGTCGCCGAAGCCCGTGCCATCCGGTTGGAAGGCCTTGAGGCGGTAGTCGAACATGAAGGCATGGAGGCTCTTCGTGTCGCTGACGGGATCGGGGCGCACGTTCCGGAAGCGGACGCGGATGTCGACGTGCGAGGAGCCGGGCGCGAGGATGTAGTCGATCGCGCCGCGCGTTCCGTCGCGGTAGTCGCTGTTGAAGATGATGTTCACGAGGCCGTAGAAGAACGGCAGCGGCGCGAGCCTTCCCTCGGCACGCACGATCGCGGGGCCTCCGTCCGAGCCGTCGGCGAGGACGCCGACGTGCTCGGTCACCACGGCGTACTCGCCCGCGGGTGTGAGCAGGAGCTCGCCGAAGTCGCCGACGTCGACGAGCTGACCGTTCCTCACGTGCGCGATGCCGACCGGCCGACCGCCCCAGGGATCGTAGAGGTCCGAGTCGTCGACGTCCTCGATCACGATCGCGACCTTCTCGTTCGCGAGGACGAAGTCACCGCCCTCCCAGACCTGGAGGTTCGAGGTGAACGCGGGGAGCTGGCTCGCCATGACCCGCCCGGCGCGCGCCTGCCCGGGCTGCACGCCGAGGGGATCCGCGTGGCCGGCGCCGCCCACGTCGAAGGCGGGTGCCTGGACGGCCGTGTCGGTCGAGCACTGGGAGAGGGGCTGGCCGGCATCGCCGACGCCGCTGGGCGTCCTGGCGTCGTTGCCATGGCAGGCGGTCATCAGGGAAAGGATCGGGAGGAGGAGGGCCCGACGGACGGCGTACATAAGCTGCACACTACCACATCCGTTCCAATCTCCCAATCCCCCCCATCCGGGTGATGTCGGGCCCTCGAAACCGTGACCGAGGCGACCAGCGCGGCGTGATACCGTCGTCGACATGACGCGGAGCCGGATGGCCGTCGCCTGCCTCTTCGTCCTCGTGGCCGGCTGTGCACGGGCATGCGGAGCGGAGCGCAGCGGGCCTCGTCCTGCCGCCCCTCCCCCTCGACCGGACGTCCAGGCCGTGCTCTCGCGGCATCGTGTCGCCTGGGACGAGACCGCGCGTCGCGAGGCGATCGACGAGGGGAAGGCCGTCCTCGTCTCGCTCGACTGCAACCGCTGCCATGCGATCGACGACGTCGAGCCGGCGTCGCGTCCGAACCACTGCACGAGCTGCCACCACTTCCTCACGCATCTCGTGCCGGGCGGCCGCCACTTCCGGCAGCTCTCGGAGCGCTACGGCCAGGCCGTGATCGAGCGCTACCAGAGGAACATCGAGCACTACCTCGAGGTCCCCGACCTCACGCGCATCGGCGAGCGCCTGCGCCCCGAGTGGCTCGCACGCTTCGCCACCGATCCGGAGGACCTCCGTCCCGCGATGGACGAGTCGATGGTGCGGATCGCGGCCGGTCCGAAGGAGCGGATGGCGATCGCCCGCTACTTCGCGGCGGTCGCGCGCATGCCGGATCCCGCGGTGGATCCGGATCCGCCGGAGCTCGGCCCTCGTCCCTCCCCTGCGCGCATCGCCGAGGGCGAGCGTCTCTTCCGCCGCCACGGATGTCCCACCTGCCACACGCTCGGGAACGTGCCGACCGGACGCACCGCGGACGCACTGCGCGCGAGCGGCACGCCCGCACGGCTCGCACCGAACCTCCGCTTCTCGCGCGAGCGCATGCACCGCGACGTGCTCGTGGCCTTCATCCGTGCGCCGCAAGCGTTCCTGCCCACGACGCACATGCCGGATCTCGGCCTCTCGCCGGGCGACGCCGAGCGGATCGCCGACTTCGTCCTCTTCGCGGAGCCTCGTCTCTCGCCGACGCCTCCCGAGCCTCCGCTCGATCCGCCTCCCGCGGTCGATCGGCCGGTCTCCTGGGAGGAGGTGAAGGAGCGCGTCCTCGGGAAGGTCTGCGTGCACTGCCACATGAACGACCACGAGCGCGATCGTGGGCCCGGCAACATCGGCGGCTTCGGCTTCCCCGGCGAGCACCTGCGCATGCGCACGTACGAGATGCTCGTCGCGGGCGCAGGCCACGGAGAGCATGCCTTCAGCGTGCTCGAGCCGCGCCCGGGCTCGAAGACGCCGCGGATCCTCGAGCAGATGATGTGGCGGCGGCGCGAGCACCTGCGCGATCGGATCGCGCCCTTCGCCGACCACGTCCGCCCCGCGTATCTCGAGGGCGAGCCGGGCATGCCGATGGGCCTGCCGGCGATGACGGACGAGGAGATGGGGATCCTCCGTGCGTGGATCGAGCAGGGCTGCCCGGGTCCGACGCGCGTGACGGGGATGCCGGGCATCACGGACGGATACCTCGTGCCGGACGGGCCCATCGGCGTGAACCACGGCTGCGGTCGACGCGATCCGTCCGAAGAGCGTCCCGCGTGGTCGACGGCGCCTCCTCCACCCTGGGCGCGCGAAACGGCGCCGCGCGATGGCGGGCACTGAGACGAAGGAGCGCGTCCCCGCCGGATCGGGCGGAGGGTGGCTCGCGGGGCTCGTCGCCCGACGCGCCGAGCTCGCGCCGGAGGAAGCGCGTCGCGCGGTCGTCGCGCTCGGAGTCGTGTTCGCGGCTTCGCTCGCGCTCGCGACGATGAAGGCGGCCCAGAGCGGCGTGTTCCTCGCCTCCTGCGATCGCGGGCTCATCCCGTGGGCCTTCGCCGCCTCGGCGGCGACGCTCGCCCTCGCGAGCTCCGCCGTCGTCGCGCTCGCCCCCCGAATGCCCGGGGCACGCCTCACGAGGCGATGCCTCGAGGTCTCCTCCCTCGTCCTGCTCGCGCTCTTCGGCGCGGTCGAAGCGCACGTTCCCTACGCCGCCTTCGTGCTCTACGTGGCGATCGAAGCGCTCTCGGGGGTCCTCGTGGTGCAGGTCTGGGCGGTGGTCGGTGCGGCGGCCGACGTCCGCACGGGCAAGCGCCTCCTGCCGCTCGCCGGCCTCGCGTCGGGGCTCGGTTGGTCCGCGATGGGCGCGCTCCTTCCTCCCCTCGCACGCGCGACCTCGGCCGAGGCCCTCGTCGTGCTCGCGGCGCTCCTCCTCGGGGGCGCGGCGTGGCTCGCGGGCGAGGCCGCTCGAAACGAGCCGCCTCGGGCGGTACGGGCGACGCAGGGCCTCGGCGCGAGCTTCCGCGAGGGCTTCGTCTTCGTGGCGACGGATCCCCTGCTGCGTCTGCTCGCCGCGCTCGCCGTGCTCGGCCTCGTGCTCGAGCAGCTCATGGACTACGCGCTCCTCGTCGCGGCCCGCGAGACGCTCGGCGACGCGGAGTCGATCGCGAGCTTCTTCGCGGCCTACTACGGCGCGACGAGCGTGGTCGGGATGGCGATGCTCGGGACGGCGGCCGCCCGCCTGCTCGGCAGGCTCGGGGCGACGCGCTCCCTGGCGCTCCTCCCGGCCTCGGTCACCGTGCTGTCGCTGGCCGCCGCGCTCCTCCCGGGCCTCGCGAGCATCACGCTCTTCCGCGGCGTCGCACGCGTGCTCAAACAATCGGTCTGGTCCTCGTCGGTCGAGCAGCTCCAGAGCCCCCTCCCGCCCGTCCGACGGACGCAGGCGCGGCAGGCGACCCGCGGCGTGATCGCCCCGCTCGGCTACGGGCTCGCGGCGCTCGCGCTCGCCGCGGTGCCCGAGCACGCGGGGCTCGCCTTCCTCCCGCTCGCGACCTCCGCCGTGGCGGCGCTCACGACCTTCGTCGTCGTGCGGCGCGTCGGTCCGCCCTACCTCGCGGCCCTCACCGCGGCGATCGACCAGCGCCGGCTCCTGCTCGGCGCCGGACGCGTCCGTGCGTCCTCGACGCTCGATGCGGACGCCTGCGCGTTGCTCGAGCGCATCGTGGTCTCGGGCGACGAGGAGAGGGCGACGACCGCGGCGACGGTGCTCGGCGCGAGCGCGAGCCCGGGCGCCTGGTCCGGATTGCTCGCCGCGCTCGATCATCCCTCGCCGCACGTCCGCACGGCGGCGGTGGAGGGGCTCGACCGCCTGGATCGCGAGGCGTCGGCGAACGCCCTCGCGCGCACGGCCACCTCGGACCCCGCGTCCGACGTGCGCCGCGCGGCGCTCGACCGCCTCGAGGCGCGCTCGGAGGTCCCTTCGGACGTGCTCGATCGGCTCGCGGCCTGCCCCGCGGGCGATCCCCTGAGCGCGGAGATCGCGGTGGTGATCGCGCGCGCGGCGCTGCACGGAGAGGCGCGTGGACGAGCGCTCGCCCCCGCGATCGCGAGCCCCGATCCCCACGTGGCGCTCCGCGCGCTCGATGCCCTCGACGAGGAGAGCGCGTGCGCCCCTGGCGTCGCGAGCGCCGTGGCGATGCGGCTCGCCGACGCCGCCCCCGCGCTCCGCATCGCCGCCGCCGAGGCGGTCGTGCGCGCGGCCATGCTCCCGCTGATCCCGGACGTCGTCCTGCTCCTGCGCGACCCACGCGTGGCCCCGGAGGTCGCGCGCGTCCTCGCCTTCCTCTCTCCGCCGTCGCCCGGCCCCTCCCGGAGCGAGCCCCTCTCGCCGATGCCCTCGAGCCTCACCCGGCTCGCGAGCCGCATCGCGAAGGGCGGGGGCGCCCCTGCCATCGACGCGATGGTGCGCAGCCTGATCGCGCATCCGGACCGCGGGATCCGGCGTCAGGCGGTGAAGGCCCTGACCGAGGCGATCTCCCACGGCCTCCGTCCGCCGTTCACCGCGAGCGAGGTCCGCGAGCAGCTCGCACGGGAAGCGGGCACGGCCCATCGACTCGCCGCGGCCAGGCTCGCGCTCGAGACGGAGGGCGCGCGCGTCTCGCTCGGCCCGGACGACGACGGCGCCTTCCTCGCCCACGAGCTCGAGCTCGCCTACGCGCGGAGCCAACGCGACGTGCTGCGCGCCCTCGGTCTGCTCGGCACGACCGGGCTCGTGCGGGCGATCGAGGCCGGACGCCGGCTGCCCGACGCGAGCCGCGACGCGCAGATCGCCGAGCTCCTCGAGCATGCGCTCCCGACGGAGCTCGCCCCTCTCGTCGTCCCGCTCTTCGATCGCATCTCGCTCGCGAGCCGCGTCGAACGGGGGCGGGAGGCCGGCCTGCTCCCGGCCGAGCTCCGCGACGCGTTCCGATCCATCGCGGCGATCGACGACGCGTCGCTCCGCGGCATCGCGCTCGCCATCGATCGGTCCCGGTTCACGACGACCGGAGGCATCGTACGGGCGGAGGACGAGGCGGCGGCGCGGCTCGCGCCCCTCGCGCGCGCGCTCCGGCAAGTCCCGTCCCTCCACGACCTGCCGGCCGAGGATCTCTTCCACCTCGCGGCGGCGAGCGAGGTCCGGCAGGTGGCGGCCGGCGAGCGCCTCGCCGGCCGGGAGGAGCCGCCGGGCGCCTTCTTCGTCTTCCTCGAGGGGCGTGCGCTCGTGGGCACGGAACCGACGGGGGCGGCGGTGCAGGCCGAGCTCGAGGTCCTCGCGAAGGGAACCCTCGGGGCGGACCTCGCCTCGGCGGACCCCGGCCGGGTGTTGGTGGTCCCGGCTCCTGCCCTCGACGACCTCCTCGCGCGGAGCCCGGAAGCGACGAGGGCCCTGCTCGGAAGCCTCGCGGGCCGTCTCCGGAGCGCGGCGTCCAGGGCATGATCGGGCCCGCGGCGCCGTTTCGTGACGTAGAAGACATGCAATTTCGCGAGAGGTCTGCTATGCGTCCCTGGAATGGGGATGCTCCGGGCACTCGTGATGGCGCTCCTGCTCGTCGGGGGGACCGCGGCAGGGGTCGTGGCCTCGGCGGGCTCGGCGAGCTCGGCCGCGCGGTCGGACTCGTCGGAGGCCCTGTCGGCCCAGGAGCGCTCGGCGCTCGTCGCCGGACGGCTGATCGTCCGCCCCCGGACGGAGCGGCGGGGCGATCTGCGCCTCCTCGGCGGCACGAGCTTCCAGGTCGTCAACCTGCCCCCGGACCGCGTGTTCCGGGCCCTCCAGGATCCGAACCACCTCTGGCGGATGCTCCCGTCGGCGCGGGAGAGTCGGATCGCGCGTGGGGGGCCGAACCCCGTCCTCTACGTGAGGCACGCCCTCGGCCCCGTCAGCGCGTCCTACTACCTCCGCGCGCGCTACCAGCCCCAGAGCACGACCGTCACCTTCCAGCTCGCCCCCGGCATGCCGAACGACGTCCGGGCCGGCTGGGGCTATCTCAAGGTCCGTCCCTTCCAGGGCGGTCGCAGCCTCCTCAGCTTCGGCGCGATGATCGATCTCGGCGACGGCCTCCTCGCGGACGCCGCCAAGCCGCGCATCCATCAATGGCTGCTGCGCATCCCGTCCACGATGAAGCGCTATCTCGAGCGGCGCGCACGCGCCTCGCGTCCCTGAGGACGCGGAGGAGGTCGAGGTGACGAAGGCGATCCGAATCCTCGCGCCCGGGGGTCCCGAGGCGCTCGTCGCGATGGACGTCGAGGTGCCCGCGCCAGCGGCAGGCGAGGTCACGCTCCGCCAGACCGCGATCGGCGTGAACTTCATCGACACCTACCATCGCTCCGGGCTCTACCCCCTGCCCACCCTGCCCCATGGCATCGGCGTCGAGGCGGCCGGCGTCGTCGAGGCGATCGGTCCCGGGGTCACGGGCCTGCGGATCGGCGAGCGGGTCGCGTATGCCGGCGGAGCGCCCGGCTCGTACGCCGAGCGCCGCAACGTCGCCGCCGAGCGCCTCGTGCCCGTCCCCGACGCGGTACCCGACGACGTGGCGGCCGCCGCCATGCTCCAGGGCATGACCGCCGAATACCTCGTGCGCCGGACCTTCCGCGTCGAGGCCGGCATGCGGGTCCTCGTCCACGCGGCCGCGGGCGGCGTCGGGCTCCTGCTCTGCCAATGGCTCTCGAGCCTCGGCGCCACGGTGCTCGGCACGGTCGGCACGGAGGCGAAGGCCGGGCTCGCGGCCGAGAACGGCTGCCATCATCCCATCGTCTACACGCGGGACGACTTCGTGGCGAAGGTCCGGGAGCTCACGGGCGGCGCCGGCGTGCACGTCGTCTACGACGCCGTGGGTCGGTCGACGTTCACGGGCTCGCTCGCCTGTCTCGCGCGTCGCGGCATGCTCGTCAGCTTCGGCAACGCCTCGGGCGCTCCCGATCCGTTCGACGTGCTCGAGCTCTCCCGCAAGGGCTCGCTCTACCTCACGCGCCCGACGCTCTTCGACTACATCGCCACGCGCGAAGAGCTCCTCGAGAGCTCCGGCGAGGTCTTCGGGCGCATCGCGAACGGCAGCCTCCGGCTCGCGATCACCGAACGCAGGCCCCTCGCCGAGGCGGCCGACGCGCATCGGGCGCTCGAGAGCCGCGGCACGACGGGCAAGACGCTGCTCGTGCCCTGAAGCTCGGGCTCAGGGCAGCCCGGGCGCGCCGGCGTCGATCCATCGGACGAGGCGGAAGCGCTCGTCGCAGGTCGGCTGCAGGCCGCTCGGCGGCATCGCGTTCCCGTTGCCGACCATGTAGCGGATGTGGTCGAGGTACATCCGGATCGAAGCCGGATCGTCCCAGTCGTGTCCGAGGGGCGCGCCGTGCCGGCAGTCGGGATCCGTGTCCGCGCAGGAGAACGAGGGGTTCGTCCGCGTCGTCGAATGACAACGGACGCAGTAGGTCGTGAAGAAGGGCTGGGCGAAGGTCGCGTAGGTATCGCCCGCGGTGTCGCCTCCGACGGGGACCACGGGACAGACGAGGATCGCGCAGCCGTTGTCGGCCGGCGTCGTCGGATTCTCGCAGGCGCCCGCGTCCGACTTCCCGCCCGAATCGCACGAAGCCCCGAGCACGGCGGCCGAGAGGAAGGCGGCCCCCACCATCGTCCGGGCGGCCACGAGCCCCCCACCCCTCATGCGCTCCATGGAGGACAGCATGACAGAGCCCGGACGCGCGGCGAGGGCGATCGCCCGCTTTTCGGCCTCCCACGGCATCCCGTGCTACACCGAGGACCCCGCCCATGCCCATCTCGACCGACGACGTCCGCATCGCCAACATCCGTCCGTTGATCCCCCCCGCGATCCTCATGGAGGAGATCCCGTCCAGCGCCCGCGCCATCGACCTGGTGGCGAACACGCGCGCGGCGGTCGCGGACGTGCTCCACGGTCGCGACGACCGCCTCGTCGTCGTGACCGGGCCCTGCTCGATCCACGATCCGAAGGCCGGGCTCGAGTACGCCGAGCGTCTGAAGGCGCTGGCGGAAAAGCACGCCGGGGACCTCCTCGTCGTGATGCGTACCTACTTCGAGAAGCCGCGCACGACGATCGGGTGGAAGGGTCTCATCAACGACCCGCACCTCGACGGGAGCTTCGACATCAACAACGGGCTCCGGAAGGCGCGTACGTTCCTCCGCGACGTGCTCGAGCTCGGCGTCCCGACCGGCACGGAGTTCCTCGACCCGATCTCGCCGCAGTTCGTGGCCGACCTCGTGTCGTGGGGCGCGATCGGCGCACGCACCACGGAGAGCCAGGTGCACCGCGAGCTCTCCTCCGGCCTCTCGATGCCCGTCGGCTTCAAGAACGGCACGAAGGGCACGATCCAGATCGCCGTCGACGCCGTCGGCGCGGCGATCCATCCGCACCACTTCCTCTCGGTGACGAAGCAGGGCCTCGCCGGCATCGTCGCGACGAAGGGCAACCCGGACTGCCACATCATCCTGCGCGGCGGGGCCAATCAGCCCAACTACAGCGCCGAGCACGTGGAGCAGGCCGTGGGCCTCCTCGTGAAGGGCGGCCTCGCGCCGCGCGTGATGATCGACTGCAGCCACGCGAACAGCGGCAAGGACCACGAGAAGCAGCCGCACGTCGCCGAGAACATCGCCGAGCAGCTCGCGCACGGCAGCTACCACGTCTTCGGCGTGATGCTCGAGAGCTTCCTCGTCGGGGGCCGCCAGAACCAGGAGCCGGGCAAGCCGCT
>JAXLYX010000021.1:0-103332 GCA_046351215.1 Polyangiales bacterium
ATCGGACCGTCCGTCTCGACGTCCGTGGAGACGTAGATCTCGTCGGTCTTCGTGCTCATCGATCACCTCCACGATCGAGCGCGGCCGAGCCCACGAGCCACGGCTCGACCGCTCGGAAGAACGCCCTCGCGAGCGCCTCGTCCCCGCGCGTGCTCGGATGCACCCAGTCGAGCGTCGACGCGCGCGGCGAGTCGGGGTCGGAGACCCAGCCCTCGCAGGCGTCGGCGACGACGACGGGCGAGCGTGCCGTGGTGAAGTAGCGGATCGAGCCGAGGAGCCGCCGCCGGTACGCGGGGAACTCGCCGAAGTCGTTGCAGTCCGTCGCCAGCACCACGCCGATGTCGGGGCGGTGCCGACGGAGCATGGCGAGGAAGCGCGCCCAATCCTCGAAGACGCGCTCGAGCGGCACTCCGTCGCCGACGTCCGTGTCGCCGAGGTGCACGAAGGCGACATCCGGCTCGAGCGTCCGCATCGCGACGTCGACGCGATCGATCGCCTCGTGCAGGGTGATCCCCCATCGCGCCTCGTGGTCGGGATCGAAGGGCACTCCGTCGACGGGCGGCCAGGGCGGATCGCCCTCGAATCCGTGGGCCTGCGTCCCGACCATGTCGACGCGGCGACCGCTCCGCACCACCTCGCGGAAGAAGGGATGGCGGTAGCTCGTCACCGGACCGTCGGCCGTCCCGGGCGGCGTGCGCCCCCTCCGCCCTTGGGTGATCGAATCCCCGATCGCCACGATGCGGAGGGGGGCGTGGAGGAGCGCGAGCCGTTCGGGCGTCGGCGTCGGCAAGCGCGTCGGCGCGCTCGGGAGCGGTGGCTCCCCGCAGGCCGACAACGCGGCCGCGGCGACGAGGACGGCAGCGAGGCGCGCCGGGTTCATCGGGCCGGCATGCCACGGACGCTTCGCGACGGGAAGGGGGCGGAGCTCGGCCATCCTCGGCTCAGGCGACGGGAGGCACGAGCTCGAGCGTGCGCAGCACCTCGTCCGGATCGACGTGGAAGCCGTCTTCCTCGGGCCGTCCCACGACGTACGCGAAGCGCTGGTGATCGCGGTCCGCGTAGTCCTTGAAGATGGAGCAGAAGCGGTCCGGCGGCTCGAGGACGAAGACGCTGGCGCCCTCGTCGAGCAGCACCTGGCCGTGGATCAGCTGGCTGCCCTCGACGCCCATCACCAGCTCCGAGCCGGCGCACGTCGCGACGATCTCGTCCACGCTCTTTCCGACGCAGTCGAGGATGCGCAGCCCACGCTCCTTCGCGACGAGCTCCGCGATCTCGAGCTCGTTGCGACAGAGGCGCTTGTCCCCCGTCGACCCGCGGACGAGGAAGACACCCGGATGCTTCTCGTACGTCACGCCGTCGAGCAGACGCCGACGCACCTCGCGCATGCGCCGATGCTTGTCGGCGTTGTGGCCGTGGTCGTCGAAGATCGTCACGCGGTGGAGGATCGCCGCGGACTCGCGCCTCGGCTTCATCCCGAGCTTCGCTTCGTACTCCCCCTCGTGGGGGGCGGGCGTGCCCACGAAGGTCGTGGTGAACGGATCGCCTTCCTGCTCGGCGAGCGGATAGACGGCACAGTCGTCGGCCAGCCACATGCCGAACCACCGATGCCCGTTCCACGTGCTGTAGATGGACGCGTGCTCCACCTCCACCTCCGCATGGAGCACGGGGATCTTCCGCGTGCGCCAGTGGAGGGGCCGCTGGGCGCCGTTCTTGTAGAGCACGCCGTCGAGCAGGACGACCCCCTCGAGGTCGTGCGCGAGGGTCGGGGCGTGCTCCACGTCCGCGCCGGCGAGGCAGGCCCGCTGCTCGGCCTCCTCGGCGAAGACCCAGCCGGTGACGCGCTCGAGCTGACCGTCGAGGGCGAGGGCGGGCGGGCGCTTCCCCACCGTCGGCGGGAAGAGCACGCGCGTGCGGACCGCCTCGCGTTCGAGGCCGCGAGGCGGATGGTAGAGGACACGGGAACGCAGGGCGTTCGTGATGGGCTCGAAGGTCCACATGGATCGGCTCTCGTACAAAGGACCGGCAGCGGCTCCGCCCGGAGCGCCCTCACCCGGTTCCCGTCATAGCGCACCGACGACGGCCCGGCAGGCGGTGGGCGCCGTGGGTCACCGAATTGTAGCCGCCGGGCCGAAACGGGCGTCGCCAGGGCATCGCTTTCGTCGTAAGACATCGCCCCGTGGGATCGCTGCTCCTCCTCCCCGATCAGCGGCGCGCGTGGGTCGCGTACGACGTGCTCGCCGAGCCCGCGGCCCAGCACGTGGTGCTGGCCTACGACATCCGCGGCCCGCTCGACGCGAAGCGGCTCGAGGACGCGTGTCGCCGCGTGGTCGCGCGCCACGAAGCGCTCCGCGCGAGGCCCGTCGACGCGGACGAAGCCCACGTCGTCCTCGAAGCGGACGTCCCCTTCGCCCTGACGGTCGAAGAGGGAGCCGCCGACCCTTCGAGCTGGCGCGACGAGGTGACCGCTCGTCGCATCGGCCTCGTGCACGGTTTCCACACGGCGATCCTCCGGCGCTTCGCCGAGGACCACCACGGTCTCGTCTGGATCCTGCACCGCGCCATCGCCTGCGCGGCCTCCGTCGAGACGCTCCATCGCTCGCTCGAAGCCGCCCTCCGCGGAACCGACGAGGGCGAGGCCACCCCGGGCCTCTCGGCGTTCCTCGCGGACTCCGAGGCGCGACGCGCGAGCTCGCTCGCGGCCGTCACGGAGGCCGCCGCCGCTCGACTCGCGGGCGAGCTCCCTTCCCTCGATCTCCCGCTCGATCACCACCGCCCCGCGCTCTTCAGCGGGCGAGGACGGACGCTCCATCGCGTCCTCGAGCCCGCGCGCGTCGCCTCGCTCCGCGCCGTGGCCGAAGGCCTCGGAGTCGACGTCGACGCGGTCCTCACGACCGCCTTCGCGGCCGTCCTCGCGCGCTACGGCAACGCCTCGGAGCTCGTCTTCGGACACGCGTCGGCTCCCGACGTCGAGGCGGGTCGGATCACGCCGGGCGCGCCGCTCTCGGTGCTCCGCGCCGAGATCGAGCCGACCACGACGGTCCGCGCGATGGCTCGTCACCTCGCCTCGGCGATCGCGACCGCGCGCGGCGAGGACGTGCTCTCGTTCCAGGAGCTCGTCGACCGGCTCGCCCCGCCGCGCGATCCCTCGCGCGCGCCGCTCGTTCAGGCCTCGATCGAGCTCGAGCCGCCCCGCGGCGAGGGGTTCGCGATCGACGGGCTCCGCTTCGAGCGCGTCGACGTCGCACGCACGGGCGCGGGCACGGATCTCACGCTCCACGTGCGCGAGCGCGGCGAAGGGCTCGAGCTCGCGCTCGAATACGCGACCGATCTCTTCGAGGAGGCGAACGCGCGCCGCATGCTCGACGGCTGCGTCGTCGCGCTCGACGGGCTCGCGGACGCGCTCGACGCTCCGTTCGCGACGCTCGAGGTGCTCACCGAGGCCGAGCGCGCGCGCGCCACGTCGGTGCGGAACATCGTGCCCTACGACGCGATGCGGCCGAGCTTCGTCCGTTTCGAGGAGAACGCGGCCCGGACGCCCGAGCGCGTCGCCGCCGTCTTCGGGACGGAGAGCCTCACGTACGACGGTCTCGCCCGGCGCTGCCGCAAGCTCGCCCGCCGGCTCGTCCGCGAGGGCGTCGGCGCCGAGACGCTCGTCGGCATCTACTGCGAGCGCTCGCTCGACATGCTCGTCGCCGTGATCGCGGTCGAGATGGCGGGTGGAGCGTACGTCCCCCTCGATCCGGCGCATCCCTCGTCACGCATCCAGACGATCCTCGAGGATGCCGCGCCGCGCATCGTCCTCACGCAGCGGGCGATCCACGAGCGCTGCCCGGAGGTCCCGGGCTGCCTGCGGCTCGACGTGGACGATCCGGGCGTCGACGGCGAGTCGGACGCGCCGCTCGAGCGGCCGATCGATCCGGACCAGCTCGCGTACGTCATCTTCACCTCGGGCTCGACCGGTCGACCGAAGGGCGTCGAGGTCACGCATCGCGCGTTCACGAACTTCCTCGCCTCGATGGCGAAGGAACCGGGGATGCGCGAGGACGATCGGATCCTCTCCGTCACCACCCTCTCGTTCGACATCGCCGGCCTCGAGCTGCAGCTCCCGCTCTTCGTCGGCGCGTCGGTCGAGATCGTCGATCGCGAGACCACGCTCGATGCCACGAAGCTCGCGGCGCGCCTCGCCGATCCGACGATCACGATGCTGCAGGCGACGCCCGCCACGTTCCGGCTCCTCGTCGAGTCGGGCTGGCACGGGAGCCCGAGGCTCCGCGTCCTCTGCGGCGGCGAGGCCTTCCCGCTCGATCTCCTGCGGGCGCTCCTGCCGCGCACGGGCGAGGTCTGGAACGTCTACGGACCGACGGAGACCACCGTCTGGTCCACGGCCCGACGGCTCGTCGACGACTCGACGCCGATCTCGATCGGCGGCCCGATCGACAACACCTCCCTCGTCCTGCTCTCGAAGGGCGGCGCTCTCGCCCCCTGGGGATGCGTCGGCGAGATCTGGATCGGAGGCGACGGAGTCGCGCGGGGCTACCGCGAACGGCCCGAGCTCACGGCGGATCGCTTCCGTCCCGACCCTTGGGCCGGGACGCCCGGCGCCCGCATGTACGGCACGGGCGACCTCGGCCGCTTCCTGCCCGACGGCTCGCTCGTCTGCCTGGGCCGCGTGGACTTCCAGGTGAAGATCCGTGGCTTCCGCATCGAGCCCGGCGACATCGAGTCGGCGCTCGTCGACGAGCCCGAGGTCCGCCAGGCGGTCGTCGTCGCCCGCGAGGACACGCCCGGCGATCGTCGGCTCGTGGCCTACCTCGTGCTCGAATCGTCGGAGGAAGGCGCGCTCGACCGCGTCCGCGAGGTCCTCCGCGCGAAGCTCCCCGCGTACATGGTGCCGGCCGCGTTCGTCGTGCTCGACGCGCTGCCCCTCAATCCCTCGGGCAAGATCGACCGCAAGGCGCTGCCGGCGCCGACCGATGCGCCCCGCGCGGATCGTCGCGCCGGAAGGCCGCCGGCCGATGACGCGGAGGCGGCGATCGCCGCGGTCTTCCGCGAGGTCCTCGGGACCCACGAGGTCGACGTCGACGCGAGCTTCTTCGACCTCGGCGGCAATTCGCTGCTCGCCGCCACGCTGGTCCGTCGTCTCTCGCAGACCCTCGGTCGGCCGGTGCCGCTCGCCACGCTCTTCGACGCGCCGAGCGTCGCGGCGCTGGCCCGCTTCTCGCCGGCGGATGCCTCGGCCGCGGAGAAGCCGCGCGTCATCCCGCTGCGGCTCGGCAAGGGCGACACGGCCCTCTTCTGCGTCGTCGGCGTGGCGCTCTACCAAGCGCTCGCCGACGCCATGCCCGACGAGGTCTCGGTCTACGGCTGCTTCGTCCCCGCCGAAGCGGCGCTCGTCGATCACGCGAACCTCGACCGCGGGCGCCTCGTCTTCCCCTCCGTCGAGGAGCTCGCGGCCCAGTACGTCTCCGCGATCCGCGCCGTGAAGCCTTCGGGGCCGTACCACATCGCCGGCGTCTCGTTCGGGGGCGTCATCGCGTACGCCGTCGCGGCGCAGCTCCGGAAGGAGGGGCACGAGGTCCCGACCGTCGCCCTCCTCGACGCCTTGCTCCCGTCGGACCTGCTCCGGCATCCGGACCGCTGGGCCGCGGAGCGCCTCATGCCCTTCGTCCGGCTGCGCGCCCAGCGCGAGGCCTTCCGCAAGCTCGTGCTCGGTCGACTGGGGCGGCCGCCGCGCTCGTTCGACGAGGCGGAGATCGTCTGCCTCCGCGACTTCGCCTACGACCAGGCCGCCGCGGCGTTCAAGCGACGGCTCCCGGTCTTCGACGGCCGGGTCCTCGTCGTCGGAGCGCTCGATCGGAGCGAGTTCCAGCATCGTCCCCTCGATCCCACGAGCGGCTTCCGGGAGGTGATCCGGGGCCCGATCCGTCGCATCGACGTCGAGGGGAGCCACCTCGGCATCCTGGTCGAGCCCGGGGTCCGCGAGATCGCGCGCGCCCTCCTCGAGACGGTGCTCCCCGCGCGGGGATGAGCGGAGCCGGGCGCGGCCGATCGGCGCGACGTTCCGACCGGCTCCCACCTCTCCGTCCCGGGGAAGACGTCCGCGCCTCGCGTGGGGACGCATCGCACCGACTTGCACGGACCTCCGGCCGACGAGGCCCGAGGAGCACGCCCGACCTCTCCCGGCGTGGCATCCTGGAGGTGCGATGGATCTGCCGACTTCCTGGTCCGCGACCCACGGATGGATGACCTCGTGGGTGCTCCCGTGCCTCGCTGCCGCGCTCCTCGCGCTGCGGTACTTCGCGCATCGCGCGAACGAGGCGGGTCGCATGGACGCCTCCGCGCGCGCGAGGCTCGAGCGCGGCGTGACGGTCGGCCTCCTCCTGGCCGCCGCGCTCTCCGTGGCGACGTACGTGGACTTCGGGCGTTTCCGCTACGGCACGTACGTCAACGAGTGGGATACGTACCACTACTACCTCGGGACGAAGTACCTCGCCGAGCTCGGCTACGACGGGCTCTACGAAGCGACGGTGCTCGCCGACCACGAGTCCGTCCACCTCTTCCGCGGCGAGAACGTCCGCGACCTCCGCACCTACGAGCTCGTTCCCACGCAGGTCGCGCTCGAGAGCGCACGACGCCTGCGCGCGAGGTTCACGCCCGAGCGCTGGCGCGAGTTCGTCGCCGACGTCGCCTGGTTCGAGCGGCGCCTCCCGAGCGACCGGCTCGCGATCCTCCTCGAGGACCACGGCTACAACGGCTCTCCCCCGTGGTCCGCGACGGTCGGCCTCGTCACGAACGGGCTCTCGTTCCGGAGCGCGATCGAACGCTGGGCGATCGTGCTCCTCGATCCGCTGCTGCTCGGCCTCATGGTGGTGGCCGTGGGCTGGGCCTTCGGCCGCAACGCGGCGGCGGTGGTCGTGATCCTCGTGGGCACGCACTACCTGCTCTCCTGGGGCCACCTCAAGGGCTGCATCCTCCGCACCGACTTCGCCGCCTGCGCCGTGATCGCGGCCTGCCTACTGCGCAAGGAGCGCTTCGGAGCGGCCGGAGCGATGCTCGGATGGTCCGTGGTCGCGCGAGCCTTCCCCGTGGTCTTCGCCTTCGGTCCCGGGCTCGTGCTGCTCGCGACGCTCGTACGCGAGCGTCGTCTCGACCGCGACCTCCTCCGCTTCTTCGCGGCGATGGGCGCCGTCGTCGCCGCGGCCTGCGCCCTCGCCGCGTACCGCTACGGCGGCCTCGAGGTGTTCACGGCCTGGCTCTCGAAGATCGAGGTGCACACCCTCGAGGGATCGGATTGGAACATCGGCCTGCGCCCCCTCGTCGACGTGCGCTTCGTCGACGGGCTGCCCCAGCAGGTCTTCGCGTCGCACGTGCTCGAGGAGGAGCCGGAGCTCCAGGCGATGCGCAGCTCGATCCTCTGGTCGGTCCGGCTCGCGGCGCTCGTGCCCGCGACCTACTTCGCGACGTTCCTGAAGCCGCACCAGGCCTTCGCCTTCGGCTTCGTCTACCTCTTCTTCCTCGTCTCGCCCGACTACTACTACTTCCTGATCCTCTGCGTGCCGCTCGTGTACTACCTGGATCAGGAGCACCACTTCCACCACACGGTGGGCGTCGGCTTCATGCTGCTGACGGGGGCCTTCGGATACCTGCTCTTCTCGGGATGGGAGCGCATGCGTGACGTCTCGCCGATCTTCCACGGCTTCCGCCAGACGTTCGGCACGACGTACTTCCTCTCGTGGGCGATCGAGCTGACCGTGCTCCACATGATCGCCCTGGCGGCCTTCCGCGGATACGTGCTCACGAAGCGACGCGCGACCGTCCGCGCCGACGCCTGACCCCCCGGACCCGCCCCACCCGCCCGACTGCAACCGACGGCGACGGCTCGCCATGGCGAGCGTCTTTGCCGATCGACATCGACTTGGCGGTCTGGCCTACAAATCAGCCCCGGTAGCCAGGATGGCCGGATGAGCCTATGTGGTACGAGGAAGCCAAGTGTCCGTTTCGGCGTACCTTGAAGAACAGACGCTGCATCGGAACGACGCCCCCGCCGAGGCCCCGCGGCGGCTCGCGTCGAGCACAGGGAGGAAGCCATGTCCGGGAGCGAACGCTACGAGATCCTGAAGACCGTCCTCGCGGGAGGGCTCACGACCGCCGACGCGGCACGGAAGCTCTCGACGACCGAGCACACGGTGCGTGAATGGGTGACCGAGACCGCCCAGCGCGACGCGGCGCGACGCCGACGCGAGCTGCTCGAGCAGCAGGCCGCCCGTCGATCGAGCCTCGCCATCGCGTTGGCCATCGGCTCGACCCTCTTCCTCACGCTCTGGGGGACGAGCGACATCTGGAGCGCGCGCGTCTGCCGCAGCGAGCAGGCGACGTTGTTCTCGACGCTCTGCGACCTCGACGCCCGCTGAGCCTCACTCGCTCTCGACGGCCTCGGCGATCTTCTGCATGGAGCGATCGGCGATGCGGGCGACGCGCTCGCGGCCGAGCTTCGAGCTCCCGTTGAACGCCCACGTCATCCGGCCGCCGTAGGTCACGGCCGAGGTGCTGAGGTCGTTGAGCACGCTCGTGTTCGTCGCGAAGGCGAGCTCCGTGATGCGGATCGGGCTGCCTTCGACGTGCAGCTCGACGCGCCCGAGGTTCGAGACCGCGAGACCCTCGGGGTGGATGCTGCTCATCACCTCGCTGAACACGCGGGGCTCGGAGAACCCGAGGCCGCGTCCCAGGTTCGTGTAGACGGTGTGCATCGCCTGGTGGAAGAAGGGCAGCGGCGTCGCCATCGAATGGTCCATGTGCGCGCGGATCTCGCGCGCGAAGGGCCAGAAGCGGGTCGAGGCGTCGATCGAGTGCAGGCTCGTGACGCCGGACGCGAAGCATCCGACGTCGTCCTCGACGGGCGGGACGAGACGCGAGCGGATGTCGACGACCTGGGTGCAGCTCGTCCGCTGCAGCGGCCCTGGCGGCGAGTCCTCCGCGACGCTCATCGAGAGCGCGGCGTTGAGCACGCACTGCATCGTCGTGCGCTCCTTCTTCGCGCGATCGAGCAGCCGCTTCAGGGCGTGGCCGGAGAGGAAGCGCGGCTCGACGAAGATCTTCGGCTCGACCGGCGGGGCCTGCTCGGCGCCTTCGGTCTTGAGGCCGACGGGGAGACCCGCCCCCTCGAGGAAGCGCACGGAGGCCTTCAGCGTCTTCCAGGCGGTGCGCAGCCCGTCGAGGCCTTCGTAGTGCTCGATCGTGGGGATGCGATCGCCGTAGTAGCCGGCCGGCGGGAGCTCGACCAGATCCGCCATCTCGTAGCGACGCTGCCGCGCGAGCGAGAGCAGGAGATCGCGGAGCATGAACACGGCGCTCCGCCCGTCGCTGATCGCGTGGTGGAAGACGAGCTGCAGGGTCGCATCCCCCGGCCCGTGCCGGAGCAACACGAAATAGGCCATCGGACCGTGCACGGAGTCGAGCGAGGTGTTGAGGCTCGCCTCGACCGCCGACCACGTCTCCTCGACCCCCACGTCGCGGACGTGCAGGGGGATCCGGCCCGCGCCGAGGCGGAACCAGGGGACGTCCTTCGAGTCGCACTCCACGCGGACCCGGAGGAGCGGATGGCGCATCTGGACGGCGTCGATGGCCTGCCGGAGCTCGCCGAGGTCGAGGTCGCCCGCGATGCGCGCGGCGAAGGAGAAGTTCAGGGGAGACAGGGCGTCGAAGCGCCAGAACATCTCCTCCGTCGGACCCAGCGGCCTCTCGATCCCCTTCTTCGCCATGTCCCTCGTCGACTCCGCTTCCGTGGCCGCCGGCGACCTGGGCCGCCGGCGCGCGTCAGGGTATCACGCCACGCGTGCGTCGCGCTCGGCGCGCACCGCCGCCCGCCAGGCCTCGAGCTTCGCATGGGGCTCGAGCACGTCCTTCGGGACCCCGTCGAGGTGGCCGCTCGCGAAGCCGTCGAAGACGTGGACGAGCTTGAGATCCGCGATCGTGAGCGACCGGCCGACGAGGTGCGCCGGATCGCCGTTCGCCTCGAGCCTCGCTTCGACGCAGCGGCACCAATGCGGGATCTTCTCCTGGACGATCACCTTGCGCATCGCGAGCTTCTTCTCGACGTCGGGCTCCTGCATGCTCGGCCCGAGGGCATGGTTGATGTCCTCGCCGAAGTCGACGAGCTCGTCGACTCGGAGGGCCTCGAGCGGGTCGCTCGGGTAGAGGCCGGCGAGCTTGCCGACGTAGCGGAGGATCGCGTTGCTCTGGGCGACGCGGCACGGCGTCTCCCCGCCGACGTCGAGGACGGGGAGCGAGCCGAAGGGCAGCTCGCGCTCCGCCTTGAGACGGCGGAACTCCTCGCGGCCGACGTGCTTGTCCTCGAACGGGATCCGCCCGATGCGGAGGGCGTCGCGGATGGCGCCGGCGCGGCCGGCGATCGGGAAGTAGTGAAGGGTCAGTTCGGTCATGGGTTCGAGCCTCGGAGCGCGAAGGTACGTCGAAACGGTCCTCCGAGGGAGCGGCCGAACGACCGCATGCTAGATTGGCTCGTTCGCGACGACACGACCTGCCCGGGGGTGGGCAGGGGAAGAGCCGAGGGTCCGTGCTGCTCGACTTGATTGGAGTTCCACTCGCCGGCGTCCTCGCCACGCCCGCGATGACGTTCGCGGCCGAATGCCTGCTCGGCGCCGCCGCGACGATCGAGGAGCGGACGGTCCCGCGCACGAGCCGGCGCTACGTGGTGCTCGTGCCGGCCCACGACGAGTCGGCCGTGATCGCGGACACGCTCGCCGGCCTCGCGAAGGCGGTCGGACCGAGCGGCCAGGTGCTGGTCATCGCGGACAACTGCAGCGACGACACCGCGGCGATCGCCCGCCGCGCGGGGGTCCGCGTCCTCGAACGCACGGACACGGTCCGCCGGGGCAAGGGCCATGCGCTGATGGCGGGCGTCGAGGCGGTCGCGGACGATCCCCCCGAGGTGATCGTCGTCGTCGACGCCGACTGCGCCGTGGAGCCCCATGCGCTCGATCTCCTCGTCGAGGTCGCGGGCGGCACCGGCCGTCCGGCCCAGGGCGACTACGTCTTCGAGCCGGCCGACGACGGCCTGAAGAGCAAGCTCTCCGCGTTCGCCGTGCGGGTGCGCAACCGCGTCCGTCCCCTCGGCGCCTCGCGCATGTCGATGCCGTGTCCCCTCTTCGGCACGGGGATGGCGTTCCCCTACGACCTCGTGAAGCGCATCGGCTTCGGCGGCGGTCACATCACCGAGGACATCCTGCTCGCGGTGAGCGCGGCCTCCGAGGGCCGTCCCCCGATCTTCGTCCCGGAGGCCCACGTCGTCGGCACGCTACCGGTCGGGGACGAAGCCGCGAAGGGCCAGCGGATGCGCTGGGAGCACGGGCACCTCAGCCTGATCCGCGAGCAGGTCCCCGAGCTGCTCGCGCACGCGATCGGCAAGCGCGACCTCGCGGCGCTCGGCCTCGCCCTCGATCTGGCCGTTCCCCCGCTCGCGTTCCTCGTCGGCACGTTGGGCGGCGTCTTCGTCGTCCTCGTCGGCTCCGGCCTCTTCCTGCTCGCCCCCGTCACGACGGCGATCACCGGGCTCTCGCTCGGCGTCGTCGGCATCGCCGTGCTCGCCGCCCGCAGCACCCACGCGAGCGACCTCGTGACGCTCCGCGATCTCGCCGCCGTGCCCCGCTACATCTGGTGGAAGCTCCCGCTCTACACGCGCTTCTTCCAGGGGCGCGAGCAGAAGAGCTGGGTCCGGACCGCGCGCGACTCGGCCCCTGCGAAGCCCTCCTCCGTCTGAGAGGGGTATGCAGCGCACCGATCGTACGAAATCACCCCTGCCGTAGCCGCTCGAGGCCCCGGTGCGTAGAGTGGGATCGCGTTTTCTTTGGGGGAGAAGCCGATCATGACGCTTGCGACCGAACTCCTTTCGAGCCTCCGCGGGGGGCGTCCGGGCCTCGGCGGCGCCGCACGCATCCTCGCCGCGGGCAGCCTCGCGCTCGCCGTCTCGGCCTGCGGAGGCGCGTCCTCGAACGGCATGCCCCCGGGCGACGGAGGCATGGTCCTCGACGGCTCGACGACGGGCATGACCGACACGCTCACGACGAGCGGCCGGCACATCGTCGACCGCTGCGGCAACGCCTTCGTGCCCCGCGGGCTCGAGAACGCGCTCGGAGAGCAGCTACCCCCGGGCAACGACTGGGGAGGCTTCGTCGACAAGATGGCGGCGACCGGCGCGAACGCGATCCGTGTCCTCCCGGACGTGGCGCAGCTGAGCCTCACGGACCTCGACGCCGTGTTCAAGCGGGTCGTGGCGAACGATCTCGTGGTCTACGTGAGCCCGGGCAATCGCAGCTGGTTCGGCCAGAGCGGCGTGAAGACGCTGCTCGACACGTACAAGGGCAACCTCGTCCTCGACGCGTTCCAGGAGCCGAACTACGACGACCGGACGCGCTGGCTCTCCGACGTCGAGGCGGCGATCGATCAGGTGCGCGGCTACGGCTACACGGTGCCGATCACCGTGCTCGCGAACCAATACGGTCGTGACCTCCCGGTGCTCCTCTCGAAGGGCGCGGACGTCGTCGCGCACGACCCGCAGCATCGCGTGATCCTCGGCTGGCAGGCCTATTGGGGCTCGAGCGGCTGGTACCAGAGCCAGTACCACATGACGCTCTCCGAGGGCTTCGCGGCGGCGGGTGCCGCCGGCTTCCCGATCCAGGCCGGCATCGACGACATCGCGGACCTCCCGAGCGAGCACATGGACTACTCGGCGGCGATGACGGCCGCGCAGTCGAACGGCATCGGCTGGCTCTGGTGGGATTGGTACAACCCCTACGGCTCGGCGAACAGCTTGAGCACGGACGGCACGGTCAACCACCTCACCTCGGTCGGCAGCACGGTGGTGAACACCCATCCCGCGAGCATCGCGCACACGTCCGTGAAGGCTTGTCGGCCGATGTGAGGCGGGGGGCTTCAGCCGCGACGATCGCGGCTCGGCCCAGCGTCCTCTTCCCAGGGATGCGGCCCGCCGGGGACGGCGAGGCCAACGCTGCCGCCGAGGAGAGCGTCGAGGTTGCCCGCGTCCCTCGGATCGTGCGGGCCCGGCGTGCGATGCAAGCGAGCCGGCGGGAACGGCCGATCCATGTCGTAGCCCGCGTGCTCGAGGAGCTCCCAGGCCACGTCCGGATCGGGCTCTCCGTCGAGCGCTCCGAGCAGGGCGCGCAGCATCGGCGCGAGCTCCTCGGGCTCGCGCGTCATCATGCCGACCTCGCTCGGATCGAAGAGCAGATGGCGACCGGGCGACTTCCGTAGCGCCTCCGCGAAGAGCGCGAAGTGCTCGTCGATCGAGCCGAAGTCCGCGAACGCCTCCGCGTACCAGGCGCGTGCCTTCTCGAGCTGCGCGAGCCCGCGCGCCTTCTCGACCCAGGCCACGGCGCACTCGTACGGAGCGTCCTCCGGATCGGGGTCCTCGACGCCTTCGTTCGGATCGATCGTCCGCGTCCTCACGTCGGCCGCGCGGAACGGCGCGAACCAGAGCAGGGGCAGCCGATGCTTCGCGCACGCGATCCCGAAGGTCATGCCCTCGGGACGCTCGTCGTCGAGAGCCTCGTCGGGGGTCTTCGCGTTCGCGGAATGGAGCCAGGCGTAGTTGGCCATGTCGGAGTCCTGGGGGAAGAGGGACGCGCTCGTCCGTGGAGAGGCAGCGCGGGGAGACTAGCGACGCGCGCCGAAGCGCCTTCGAGGAGCGCCGAGCGTGGCGCGCGCGAGGAGCGTCGGGGCGTGCAGCGCGAAGACGTTCCTCGCGCGCTGTGCGAGCGCTTCCGGAAGACCCTCGGCCGCGAGCTCGGGGTGTGGCTGACGGCGCAGCCCCCGAAGCGTCCCGCGCGCCGCCGGGAAGCGACGCACGATGTCGCGGAGCTCGTCGTAGAGGGCCGGCGAGATCCGGCCCCGGACGAGCTCGACCTTTCCACCCTCGATCCGCACCACGAAGATCTCGTCGAGGCGAGCGAGGGAGAGCCCCACCATCACGAGGAGGGGCAGACAGAAGGTCGCGAGGAAGAGCAGGGAATCCACGAACGCGCCACTCCGGGATCGAGGCCGGAACCGCGGCAAAGATACGCGGAGATCCGAGCGCGGCATCCGCTTTCGCGGGGGCTCGACGTGGAGGTGGAATCTTGCAGTGAGGCTTCAGCGTTGGGCACCGCACGCGCGCCATGGAGCGCGCGTCCGCGCCGTGGTACGTGGGCCGGATGCAGGTCGTGATCCGTGACGAGACGCCGGCCGACCTGTCGGCCATCCATCGGCTGCACGCCTCCGCGTTCGAGAGCGACGCCGAAGCCCGGCTCGTGGACGCGCTGAGGGCGAGCGGGGCCCTGACGCTCTCGCTCGTCGCTGTCGTGGACGGAGAGGTCGTGGGGCACATCGCCTTCTCGCCGGTCGTCGTCGAATCGGCGATCGAATCGTGGCCCGGCATCGGGCTCGGTCCGATGGCGGTCACGGCGGAGCTCCGAGGTCGGGGCATCGGCGGGAAGCTCGTCGAAGAGGGCCGGCGCCGTCTGCGCGCCGACGGTCACGCGCTCTGTGTCGTCCTCGGTCACGCCGACTACTACCCGCGCCACGGGTTCGTGCGCGCGAGCCTCCACGGAATCCGCTGGGAGAAGCCGGTCCCGGACGAGGTCTTCTTCGTGCAGGAGCTCGTGCCCGGGGGGCTCGTCGGTGTCACGGGCACCGTCCGCTACCGCCCCGAATTCGACGCCGTCTGAGCCTCACGAACGTCCGTGTGTCGCGCGCTCCACGCGGAAGCGCACGATGCGCCGAACGAGATCCAAGGGGAGGTCGCGATCGTGCGGCAATTGGATCGCACCCTTCGAGGTGCGGAACGGAGCGAGCTCCTCCGCGAACACCTCGATCGCCTCGGACCCCGGGTAGACGCCCACGTGGTGCGCGAACGCGCCGAGGTGCACGAGGTTCTCGCCCTGATGCCAGGTGGGCAATCCGTACGCCATGCGCTCGATGGCGTCGGGAGCCTCCTCGCGGACGATCGCGCGCAGCGTCCGGAGCCGCGTGCGCGCCGGCTCCGCGGCCGCGTCGATGTACGCGGCGACCGCTTCTTCGGCGGCGGGAGGAGGGGATTTCCGTCGGGCCATTCGAGCCTCCTCGTCGCCGCTGGGGGTGATGCGGCGGGGTCGAGAGGATAGCAGCGAGGACGACGGGAAAGGAGGATCGCGGAGCGAGTCGCGCGGACGGCTTCACCGGAACGTCGGGCGCGTGCCGAGGACGAACGAATCCTCGATCACGCGCTCGGGGCCGCAGCGACCGAGCATCCGCGGGAAGCGGCAGAGCATCCAGGGCCGACCGATGTCGAACGCATACCGGTATCGGATCTCGGACGACGCCTGCTCGAGGGCCTCGTCGAGCCGCCGCAGCTCCTCGCGCGTGGCGTGCTGAGGACCGAACTGCGACGCGCTCACTCGTCGTCGCTGCCCTCGTACCCGAAGAGCGCCTCCACGCTCGCGTCGGCCTTCTCCCAATCCGGCTCCTCGGACCACGGCAGACGCGCGGCCTCCTCGATTGCCACTCCGTCCTCACCGACGACGTAGACGACGAGCGCGGGCGTCGAGAGCACGTAGACGAAATCCGCCCCCATCTTGTCGGTGTTCGCGCCGATGGGTGGGGCGCGGAAGCCGAGGTCGCGCTGCGGGTCGCCCTGGTACGTGGCCGGCCCGGGCGCTTCCTCGTCCCGGTCGAAGTAGCCCTGGTGTTGCTCGAGCGTGAGCTTCGTCCCGTTCCAGCCGCGTGCGCGGGCCTCGTCGGCGAAGAAATGGAGGCTCGACCAGCCCGCCGGATTGTCGAGGACGAGCTCCTTCGCGGCGGTCGCGACGTCCCCTCGATGCCGCGCGTTCACCACGTTGAAGATCAGAGGGCCGACGTCCGACGGGCCCCCGGCGTTGTGCAGGTACACCCCTCGGAACTTCGGCTTCGGCCGGATCCGGAACAGGCGCCCGAGGAATCCCGTGGGCTCGGCGTCTGGGGCGGGAACCGCTGCGAGGCCCTCGCTGACGGCGACGATCGCGCGTGTGCTCATGTCCCTTGGTCGTGGCGGTGGGGGCGGATCCATCACGAAAACGAAGCGGCGAGCAAGGTCTGCACGGGCCTCGGATGGCGTAGGATCGTCGCCCGCGCCGAAAGCGCGCGAGGAGCCGCATGACGCTCTCGACACCCCCCGACGGCACCCGCGTCCTCGACGCACGCCTCGAAGCCCTCGTCCACGAATGCCCCGACTGCCAGGTGCCGATGCACGGCACCGGCCTCATGACGTGGAACACCCTCTCGCGCCGCTGGCTCGTCGAGTACGAATGCCCAGCCCATCGAGGCCGCGTCCTCCGCTGGGGCCAAGACGTCGAGCACCTCGTGAGGGACGCAGCCGTCCACGCCGGCTTCCCCGGTTGAACGCGAGACGGGGTCGACCGCGAGCCCGAAAGCCCCCGGACGACCCCGAATCCTGAGAACCGGCAAGGCCGTCGCGAGACGGGGTCAGCCAGCGAGCGCGTAAGCCGCTGGATGGCCCCGGAAACGGAGAGCCGGCAAGGCCGTCGCGAGACGGGGTCAGCCAGCGAGCGCGCCCACAGCGGTCGGCCGAAGCCGTACTGACGTACGGCGAGGTCGACCGCGAGGACGTAAGCCGCTGGATGGCCCCGTATCGCGTCGGCCGCTCAGCGGCGGCCGTGGCCGGCGCGGTCCGCGTTCGGCCCCGAATCGCTGTCGCTGCGGCCGGTGCGTCCATGCCCCGCCGCGTCCGCGTTCGGACCCGAGTCGCTGTCCGAGCGGCTGCCGCCGCCGCCGCCACTGCCGTGACCGTGACCCGCGCGGTCCGCGTTCGGACCCGAGTCGCTGTCCGAGGTGCCCGTGCGGCCGTGACCGGCGCGATCGGCGTTCGGCCCCGAGTCGCTGTCGGTCGCGCTGCCGCGGCGGCTGCCGCGACCATGACCCGCGCCGTCCGCGTTCGGGCCCGAGTCGCTGTCCGTGACGCCCGAGCGGCTGCCACGGCCACGACCGGCGCCGTCCGCGTTCGGACCCGAGTCGCTGTCCGTGACGCCCGTGCGGGAGCCCCGGCCATGACCCGCGCCATCGGCGTTCGGGCCCGAGTCGCTGTCGGTGACGGCCGACGCGGTGCCCGGCTGAAGGGAGACGGCGACCGCCGCCACACCCACCACGGCCGCACCGAGCTTGGCGACGGCCGCACGACGGCCCACGCGCGAAGTGGAGACGATGTCCCCATCGGTGAGCGTCTTGATCCCCTGGTCCTTCTTCTGCGACTCGTCGCTCATGTTCCCTCCGAAACGGCTCCGTGGCCGCATTTGGGCCCGGAGCCACTCCACCTACACGCCGGGCGTCCCTCTTGGACGCTTAGCGGATGGTACACATTCATCCGCGCGTGAGGAGATTACGCGCGCCGGGAATCGCAGATCCCCCGCGGGCCCTCGCTTCCGACAGCAGCTTCTGCAGCTCGCCGACGTCGAGGGCGTCCAAGGTGGTCGCCGCACCCACAGCTGCCTCGAGGAGCTGGACCGCGTCGCGCTCGACGTTCGATCCGTCGTCGAGGAGGCGACGGGCGGCCCAGACGTGATACCGGAAAGCCTTCGGATCGGGGGCACCGACCAGGCAGCGGAGCGTGGCCGCGTGGATCGTGAAGAGCACGTCCCGATGCGCGTAGCGCTCGGCCCGGCGCTGGCACTCGCCGAGCTCGGTTCGGGCCTCGCGGAGCCGGCCGCCCGCGACGAGGGAGAGCGCGAGGTTCAAGCCGAAGACCGTCTCCTGGTAGCGCGCGCCGAGGCCGCGGCTCACCTCGAGGGCGCGCCGTAGCAGCGTCCCCGCGTCCGCGAGCCGGCCCTCGCGGCGGGCGATCTCGCCGAGCGCGTTCATCGCCTGCGCGACGCCGTAGACGTAGCCCCGTCCCTCGCAGACATCGAGCGCCTCCTCCACCGGGCGCGGATTGCCGTTCGGGGTCGTCGGATCGGAGAGGCCCATGCCGATGAGAGAGGCCGCGACGCCATACGGATCGTCGAGATGGCGACAGAGCTCGAGCGAGGCGAGGAACGCGTTGAAGGCGACCTCCGCCCTGCCCTCCTGCGCCGCGATGACCGCGAGCCCTCGGAGGCAGCGCGCGGCCTCGGACGGCAGCCCGAGCTTGTCGAAACGCTGGAGCGCCTCCGTCAGCCGGTCCTCGGCGGTCTTCGCGTCGCCCCGATGCCAGGCGACCGTCCCTCCGAGCGAGAGCGCGCGGGGGATCACGTCGTCGTGGCCGTGCTTCTCGGCGTGGGCGAGCGCGCGCTCGCAGAGCTCCGCGGCCTCGTCGAAGGCACCGCGTGCGGCCTTCACCTCCGCACGGCCGAGCAGGCTCTCGTCCACCGCATGGTGCCCTGCCGGGAGCCCGAGCTCGGCGATGGTGGCGTCGCGTAGGTCGAGCACGTCGAGCGCGCGATCGTACTCGCCGCGCACGACGAGGAGCTCGGCGCAGGCCCGGAGGGGCTCGAGCGCCTCGGCGAGCCGCCCCGCGCGACGCAGGTGGTGGGCGAGGCGCTCCGCGACGTCGACCTCGCCCGTCTCGAAGCGAGGGAGCAGCGAGTCGGCGATGGCCGCCTCGAGCGTCTCGGCGATGCCCCGCTCGACGGCCGAGCGCTCGAGGCATTCGCGCAGCATGCCGTGCGCGAAACGGAAGCTCGGAGCGCCTTCGTAGCCGGGCTCCTCGTCGAGGAAGACGAGGCGGCTCGCGAGCATGCGATCGACGAGGCCGTTCGGGAGGGCGAAGCCGGCGAGCTCGCAGGCGAGGCGCCACTCGGCGGCGTCGACGCGGAGACCGAGCAGCGCGGCGAGCTCGAGCGCGGGACGCTCGGACTCGGGGTCGCGGAGGGTCGCCTCCACGTGCGCGAGCCAGACGTCGTAGAGATCGTCGGGAAGGTTCGCCTGCTCGCCCTCCCGGAGGACGAAGCCCTCTTCGCCGAGGACGAGCACGCCGCGCTGCACCCAGTCCCCGACGAGCTCGCGGGCGAAGAGCGGGTTGCCGGCGGTGCGCTCGACGACGGCGTCCGCCAGCGAGCCGCCGAGGTGCAGCATGTGGCGGACGAGCTGTCCGTGATCCTGCGGCGAGAGCGGACCGATCGGGAGGTAGGTGACGTCGAGCCTCCGCGAGAAGGCCGCGAGCTTCTGCTTCATCGCGGGATCGGAGGCGATGGCCTCGTCCTGCGCCGTCAGCACGAAGAGCACGGGCGCGTTGGCGTCGTCGAGCACGTACTCGACGAACGAGAGCGTGTCGCTTCCCCACTGCACGTCCTCGAGGCGGACGACGACCGGACGGTCGACGGCAGCCCGCTCGAGCAGCCGGAGGAGGAGCGCGTGCTCGGCCGTCATCGGCATCGCGCGGGTCGCGCGTCCGTCCGCCGCCGAGCTGGCGACGAGGTCCGTGAGCGCACGCCGCTCGAGCTCGTCGGTCACGCCGTGCGCCGCCAGGTACTGACGCACGCGCTGGCTCGCGCCGGCCCAGTCGAGGCCGCGCACCGCGAGGTGCTGGCGTGCGAGCTCGACGAGGGTGCGACGACGACGCGCGCCGCGGTCGTGCACGGCGGAGAGCGTGTGGGCCGCCCCGACCTCGTGCGCCCTCCGCTGGAACCATTCGGCGAGGCCCGTCTTGCCGTAGCCCGCCGGTCCGACGAGGACGATCGCCTCGGGTCGGTGCTCGCCCGCGACGCGCCCGAGCGTGTGCCAGAGCATGTCGCGCTCGCGCGTGCGGCCGACGAGCGGCATCGCCCGCAGACCGAAGAGCCCGAGACCGGCGCCGAGGAGGTGGCGCGGCATGGGCTCCGTGGCCCTCCGCCACGTCTCGGGGATCGGCGGCGGACGGTGGAGCTCGGGATCGAAGGTCGGACGCGCGGGGGCCTGCGCCTTGCGCGGCTTCGCGGTCAGCGAGCTCGTGGCGAAGCTGCTCGAGTCGAGCCCGTCGACGTTGCGCATCGTGTCGTGCACCGACTCGGCGGCGGGGCGCGCGCCGATCGTCGGTGTCGTCTCCGTGGGCCCGTCGAGCGACTCGATCGACTCCACGCTGCGCAGACGATCCATCGGATCGCCGAGCTCGATCGCGCTGAGCTCCGGGAAGAGGTCGGAGCGGAGCGTGACCCGGCTCGTGACCTCGAAGTCGTCGACGGGCTCGCCGAGCTCGCGGAGCGCGTACGCCGCGTCGGCGGCGAACCGATAGCGACGCAAGGGGCTCTTCTCGAGCAGACGGCCGAGGAAACGCTCGAAGCCGTCCGGCACCGCGAAGCGAGCGACGAGGGGAGGCGGCGGATCCTTGAGGTGGCGCTCGGCGAGGACCGCATCCTCCTTGTCCTCGAAGGGCTTCCGACCTGCGGCGAGGGAGTAGGCGAGCACGCCGAACGAGTAGAGATCGGTCCATGGACCGAAATCGCGCGTCTGGGCGCGGAACTGTTCCGGCGCCATGTAGGCCGGCGTCCCGGCGGCGCGCGCGAACTCGCTCTCGCCGGCCATCGCGTGGGCGAGGCCGAAGTCCGAGAGCTTCGGGCGGAGCCCGCGCCCGTCGGGGTTGCGCACCCAGAGCACGTTCGCCGGCTTGATGTCCCGGTGGATGATGCCGTGCGAATGCGCGTGGGCGAGCGCGTCGAGCAGGGCGAGCAGCACGTCCCGCACCGCCTGCCACTCGTAGGGCGGAGGCCGGCTCCCGAGCGTCGCCTCGGCGAGCTCCATCACGAGGTAGGGGCTGCCCGGGACCAGCGTGAAGCCCTCGGCGACGGTGACGTCCGGAGGGATGACCTCGTGATCGAGGACGGAGACGATGTTCGGATGGGAGAGCGCGGCGACGGCGCGCACCTCGCGGCGGAACGCGGCGAGCGCCTTCGGCTCGCGTGCGTACTCGGCCGACATGACCTTCACGGCGACCGGGACGCGCTCCTTGCCGTGGACCGCGCGATAGACGGTCCCCATCCCTCCCTGACCGAGAGGCTCGACGAGCTCGAAGGCTCCGAGACGGACGGGGACGCCCATGGGGAATTCCCAGGGTACACCAGGAATCCCCGAGGGCGCCCCTTCTTGGTGACTAGGAGCGCGCCGTGGCCTCGACCAAAAGCGAGGTGAGCTTCTTCACGAGGCGGCTCGGGTCGTCGACCGGGCTTCCCTCGGCGAGGAGCGCCTGGTCGTAGAGCAGCTCGACGATCTCGCGCACCTCGTCCGACGCGCCCTCCTTCGTCGCCATCCGCCCGAGCGAGCGCACGAGGGGATGCTCCGGGTTCAGCTCGAGGGCCCGACGGCCCGCCGGCAGGTCGCCCTGCTGCGCGCGCAGGATGCGCTCGAGGTAGGGCGGGAGCCCGCTCTCGGGAAGCACGAGACAGGCGGCCGAATCGGTCAGGCGATCGGTGAAGCGGACGTCCGAGACCTTGTCGGCGAGGACCTCCTTCGCCTTCGCGCGGAGCGGCTCGAGCTCCTCGCGCTCGGCCTGCTTCGTCGCCTCGCCCTTCTCGTCCTCGAGCTCGAGGTTCGCCTCCATCGCGGAGACGAGCTTCTTGCCCTGGTACTCCTCGAGGCCTTCGATGGCGAAGGGATCGACGGGGTCGACGAGCAGGAGCACCTCGTAGCCGCGCTTCTTCAGCGCCTCGAGGTGCGGGGCGCGCTCGACGAGGGCGCGGGAGGCACCGACGACGTAGTAGATGACCTTCTGCTCGGGCTTCATGCGGCCGACGTAGTCGTCGAGCGAGACCAGCTCCGCGCCGTTCGTGCTCTCGAAACGGACGAGCTTCGAGAGCCGCTCCTTGTGCTCGCGGTCGAAATGGAGCCCTTCCTTGAGGACGGCGCCGAAGCTCTTCCAGAACGACGCGTAGCCCTCGCCCTTCGCGAGGTCCTCGATCATGTCGAGCGAGCGCTTCACGATCTGCTTCTGCATCGTGCGGACGATGCGCGAGTCCTGGAGGATCTCGCGGGAGACGTTGAGCGGGAGGTCCTCCGAGTCGACGACGCCTCGGACGAAGCGGAGCCATCGCGGAAGGAGCTCCTCGCAGTCGTCCATGATGAAGACGCGCTTCACGTGGAGGCGGACGCCGTGGTGCACCTCGGGAGAGAAGAGGTCGAAGGGCGGATGCTTCGGGAGATAGAGGATGCCCGAGAATTCCTGGGTGCCCTCGACCTTGAAGTGGCGATGCGCGAGCGGCGCCTCCCAATCGTGGGTGAGGTGGCGGTAGAATTCCTGGAACTGCTCCTCGGTGATCTCCGAGGTGGTGCGACGCCAGAGCGCGTTGCTCGTGTTGACGCGCTCCCAGCGCTTCTCGGTCTTCGCCTCGTCGCCCGAGCCCTCGGTCCGCGTCACCTCGAGCTCGATCGGATGGGCGACGAAGTCGGAGTAGCGTCGCACGAGCTCGCGCAAGCGGTGCTCGGTCAGGAACTCCCCGTGCTCCTCCTTCAGGTGGAGGATGACGTCCGTGCCGCGCGAGGCGCGGGTCGTCGGCTCGACGGTGAACGTGTCCTGTCCCGACGAGCTCCAGAGGAAGGCCTCGTCCGAGCCGGCGGCGCGGCTCCGCACGTCGACGCGATCGGCGACGAGGTAGGCGCTGTAGAAGCCGACGCCGAACTGACCGATCAGCGAGACGTCGCCCTTCTTCGCGGCCTCGAGCTGCTTCAGGAACTCGCTCGAGCCCGAGTGGGCGACCGTGCCGAGGTTCTTCACCAGCTCGGCCTCGGTCATGCCGACGCCGTCGTCGGAGAGGGTCAGGGTGCGCTTCTCGGGGTCGGCCGAGAGCCGGATCGTCGGCACCTCGTCCGCCGCGAGGAGGCCGGGCTCCGCGATCGCGCGGAACTTCAGCTTGTCGATCGCGTCCGAGGCGTTCGACACCAGCTCGCGGAGGAAGATCTCCTTGTTCGAATAGAGCGAGTGGATGACGAGACGGAGGACCTCGGAGACGGCGGCCTGGAACGAATGGGTCTGGGGGGTCGGGGTCGTCATGGCGGGGGGGAAGATGGCCATCGCCCGCGGGCAGTCAAGAGGAGGCCAACCCACGGGAATCGTTGAGCTTCGAACGCCCCTTCGAGGAGACCGCGGCGCGCCGGGTCGAATTCCGGAATCCGATCCGGGGAGGCCTGTCTCTTCCGCTCAGAACCCGAGAAACGAGGATCCCATGTCTTCCAGCCTGCTCCCGAAGAACGAACATCCCGTCGAGCGCGTCGTCCGAGTCGTGGCGGGGCTCGGCCTGCTCTCCCTGGTCTTCGTCGGCCCGAAGACGATGTGGGGCCTCCTCGGCATCGTGCCGATCTTGACCGGCGCACTCGGGAGCTGCCCGCTGTACACTGTGTTCGGGTTCAGCACGTGCCCGACGAAGGATCAGCCCCAGGGGAGTTGAGCGACTCCGAGCTGCTCGCGCGCGTCGCGGGCGGCGAGAAGGCCGCGTTCCATCGCTTCGTGCGGCGTCACCAGGCAGCCGTCTTCCGCTACCTGAGGGCGCTCGTGCGCAACGAGGCGGACGCCGAGGACGTGCTCCAGCAGACCTTCCTCGCGGCCTTCCGCGGGGCCGCGGAGGCCCGCGTCGAGAAGACCGCCCGCGCGTGGCTCTTCACCATCGGGCGGCATGCCGCCATCCGCCACGGCCGGCTCCGCGCCGGCGAGCCGTCCCGTCACGACTCGATCGACGCCCTCGGCGAGGAAGCCGGCTTCGCCGACGAAGCCGGGACGCCGGAAGCGGAGGCCGCGCGTCTCGAGGAGCGGGCCCTGCTCGAGCGCGCGCTCGAATCCCTCTCGTCCGAGGATCGCGAGATCCTCGTGCTCCGCGAGCTCGAAGGCCTGCGGGGCGAAGAAGCCGCCGAGGTCCTCGGCCTCGGTCTCGATGCCACGAAGAGCCGGCTCCATCGAGCCCGGCTCCGCTTCCAGGCTGCGTTTCGCCGGGAGGTGCGCGATGAAGGGTGAGCGTGTCGTCGCGGGGCTCGCGTGCAGCGAGGTCCTCGCCCGCCTCTCGAGCTACCTCGACGGAGAGCTCTCGGCGGACGAGCGCGCTCGCCTCGAGGCGCACGTGGCGGGCTGCGACGGCTGCACCCGCTTCGGAGGCCGGTTCGGCGCGACGATCGCGGCGCTGCGCGCGTCGCTGAAGGAGCCCGTGCGCTTGCGGGACGATCGCGAAGGGCGCCTGCTCGAGGCGCTCGACGACCAGCTCTTCCGCGACGAGCCTTAGCCCGCCGGACGTCGACGGAATGCGAACGCCCGGTCGGAGCCAGCGCGAGCCGCCTCCGACCGAGCGCTTCAGGGCATCAGCCGCCGCACATCACGGGCGAGCAGACGGGCGCGTTCGGATTCGTGCGATCGTCGCAGTAGCCGCTCTGGCAGGCCTCGGCCATACCGGGATCGCAGGGCGAGCCGTCCACGAGCTTCGTCGCGCAGAGGCCGTCGTAGTTGCCGCCGAGCGTGGGGTCGCAGTAGAGGCCGGCATTGCAGTCCGACGCCCAATCGGTCCGGCAGGGCTGGCCGAGGACGCCCGTGCCCACGAGCACGCAGACGTTGTTCTGGCACTCGAGGCGATCGAGCGGATTGCAGAAGGTGAGCGTGTCGGAGTTGCAGGCCTGGCCCGCCGTCGAGACGAGCGTGATCGCCTGGCAGGAATAGCCGCTCGCTCCGCCGGGATTGCGCGCGCAGGCGAGGTCGTTCGCGCAGATGTCGACCTGCGGCACGCAAGCGCCACCCAGGGCGATCGGCGCAGCGCAGACGCCGACGGCCGTGCCGCCGCCGCCGCCGCTCGAATAACGGCAGTAGAGGTTCTTCGAGCAGGTCGCGTACTCCCAGCTGTCCCCCGTCGCGATGACCATGCCGCAGCCCTCGCCGCCCGCCGCGCCCTTGGTGAGCGTGACGGCCACGCAATGGTCCTGCGGGTTGTTCGTGGTCGGACGGCAGACCGCGTAGCCGTTCGGCACGTTCTGGTCGCACTCGTCGCTCGAGTTGCACGAGGCCCCGACGGGCTTGAGCGTCACCGCGACGCAGGTGCCGGTGCAGTTGCCGTTCTTCTCGCACTGGCCCGAGTTCGCGCAGTCCGCGTCCATCGTGCAGACGCCGCCGGTCGCGACCTGGCCCTGCCAGACGCGATCGCAGGAGGAGCTGATGGCGCCCGCACGCGACGAGTCCATCGCCATGCAGCTCGAGGTGAGTGCGTTCAGGCAGGTCTTCGCCGCCGAGCCGTCGTACTTGATGCGGCCGGCGTCGACCGAGGCCTGGTAGGCGCCGAGGTCCACTCCGTTCTGCAGGATGAGATCGGAGCAGGTCGCCGTGCCCGGGTTCTGGGCGAGCAGGCGCATGATCGTGGAGTCCACGCCACCACCGCCCTGACCGTTCACCTGCACGCAGGTCGCGAGCATGTGGCAGATGGAGTCGGCATAGGCCTGATCGAGATTGCTCAGCTTGATCGTCGAGTTGGAGTTGCAACCCGCGAGCAAGAGCACACTGATCGCCGTGAGGCGAAGAAGGGAAGGCTTCATGCAAAGAACCTTTGAAAGGAGAGAAGCGCCGCCGCGAAATCGGATCGCGTCGGCTCGAATCCCATACCGTTGGGTAGCATCGCAACCCTGCGAGCGATCGCGCAAGGGTGGAAGCGAACCCACACGGGCACCGCAGGTGCTGCGATTCCTCCCGTCCTGCGCGGATTCCCCCGAGGCTCCGCACGCCTTCGCCGAGCGCGATCCGAGCGATCAGCCCTCGTCTTCGTCGTCCTCTTCGTCCTCTTCGTCCCGGGCCTCTTCCTCGAAGTCGATCTCGCCCTCCTCGAGCTGCTCGAGGTAGAGCGCGAGCAGATCCGAGAAGCTCTTCGCGAGCAGACCGCGTGCGTCGTCGTCGACGTGGAGCAGGATCGCCTGGCCCGGTGTTCCACCCGGCGCGGGATCGAGGTCGAGGCAGACGTAGTCCCTGCCGCCGGCGGAGCGGCCGACGGGGATCCACGCCTTCGAGAAGCGCACCGCTCGGATGCCCTCGTCGACGTCGTCTTCGTCGACGGACTTCCCGTCGACGAGCCTTCGCACGAGGCGCGCGTGCTCCGAGGCCACGCGGTCGATCGGCAGGAGCGAGCAGCCCTCCACCATCGGCGCGCCCACCGACTGACCGTCGTGGATGGCGAGGAAGCGCTTGTAGTCGCGCGGCAGCTCGTGGCCGAGCACGCGCTCGGCGTCCGCCATCGCCCGGGGCGACGCGGGCGGGAGGAAATCGTCGAGCGCGGACGGCTCGTTCGCCTCGAGCCAGGCCGCGATCGCATGCCATCGCTCGGCGACGTCGGGGGCGGCCTCCGAACGATGGGTTCGCTGGTCCGTCGGGACGAGCTCCCCCGCGTAGTCGACGCCGAGGTCCCCGAAGAGGGACTCGAGCTCCTCGATCACCCGCCGCGGCCCGCGGATCTCCGGCAGGGCGAGCAGCTCCCCGAGGGTCTCGACCTCGAGGGCGCTGACGAAGGCGAGGGCCTTCGGGCCGAGCTCGAGCTCGTCGACGGGCTGGTCTTCGATGTCGTCCGCCACGTGGCCCTCCTCCGTTCGCGGTTCCCGCCACTCTACCGGCCCACGAGGGCGGGTGGAATGCCGCTCCGGACCCGCCACCCCGACTCCCCCGCGACGAGCCGGAAATCCGCCGGCCATCCGGATTTTACCAGGACGAAACATGCCGGAAACGATCCGATGCGATTCGGTCGAGCGGAACCGGAGGTCCCTCGATGCGTCTTCGCGCGAAGGGTGCAGCCACGGCTGCGCTCGTCTTCTTCTCACCCCTCGTCGCGCTCGCGGACGACGGCTCGGCCGTCGACTCGGGCGACAACGCCTTCCTGCTCGTCTCCACCGGCCTCGTGCTGATGATGACGGGCCCCGGCCTCGCGCTCTTCTACGGCGGTCTCGTGCGTTCGAAGAACGTGCTCGCCACGATGATGCAGAGCTTCGTGATGATGTCGCTCGTCTCGATCCTCTGGGCGCTCTACGGCTACGGCATGGCGTTCGGAGAGGGCAACGCGCTCGTCGGGAGCCCCTCCGCCTTCCTGCTCCTCCGCGGCGTCGGCGCCGAACCGAACGCGACGTACGCGGCGACGATCCCGCACCTCACGTTCGCGCTCTACCAGATGATGTTCGCGATCATCACCCCGGCGCTGATCAGCGGCGCCGTGGCCGAGCGCATGAAGTTCACCTCGTACCTGCTCTTCACCACGCTCTGGGCGACGGTGGTGTACTTCCCGCTCGCGCACATGGTCTGGGGCCAGGGCGGCTACTTCAACTGGGCGCTCGGCGGCCGCGTGCCCGTGCTCGACTTCGCCGGCGGCACCGTCGTCCACATCAGCTCGGGCGTCTCGGCCCTGGTCGCCGCGATCGTCCTCGGCAAGCGTCAGGGTTGGCCGGGCAAGCCGATGATCCCGCACAACGTCGTGCTCTCGCTGATCGGCACCGGCCTGCTCTGGTTCGGCTGGTTCGGCTTCAACGGAGGCAGCGCGCTCAACGCCGGCGGCCTCGCGACGACGGCGATCGCCGCGACCCACTTCGCCGGCGCGGCCGGCGGCGTGTCGTGGACCCTCGTCGAGTGGTCGATCCAGAAGAAGCCCTCCGTGCTCGGCACGGCCTCCGGCATGGTCGCGGGTCTCGCGACGATCACGCCGGCTTCCGGCTTCGTCACGCCCGGCGCCGCGATCCTCATCGGTCTCGCCGGCGGCGCGATCTGCTACCTCGCGGTCTCGAAGCTGAAGGCCCGCTTCCGCTACGACGACACGCTCGACGCCTTCGGCGTGCACGGCATCGGCAGCACGATCGGCATGTTGATGCTCGGCCTCCTGGCGAGCTCCGAGGCGAACCCGGCGATCGCCGCGACCTTCACGCGAGGCGGCCAGCCCGTCTCGCTCGAAGGGGGTCTCGCGCAGCTCGGCAACCAGGCCATCGGCACGGTCTTCACCGCGGTCTACGCGGCCCTCGGGACCGTGGTGATCCTCAAGGTCGCGAGCGTCGTCACGGGCGGCCTGCGCGTCGACGAGGACGAAGAGGACCAGGGCCTCGACGTCTCGCAGCACGGCGAGGAAGCCTACAACTCCTGAGCGGCCGGCCCTCGCGGTCCGGGAGTGCCCCGGGCCGCGAGCGTTCTCAGGAAGCCGCGCGCCGGTCTTCCGGCAGCGGGATGCGCTCGCCGGCGAAGCGGCCCGAGCGGAGGGCGTCGAAGACACGGCCGATCGTCTCGACCTCGATGTCGCAGCCGAAGTGGTCCCCTTCGCGGACGAGCCTCCCGGGCTCCGAGAGGAGCGCCATCGTCGCGACCTCGCCCGTGCAGCGCTTGCCTGCGCGGACGGTGCGGAGGAGCGCGGCGGTGGCCAGGTCCTCGGGAGGATCCGTCGGCAGCTCGTAGCGCTCGAAGAGAGCGCGGTGCAGCTCGACGAGCTCGTCCGAGCCGTGGCCGAGCGAGCGCGAGAGCTCGGCGGCGAAGACCATGCCGACCGCGACCGACTCGCCGTGCCCGTAGGTGTAGCCGGAGAGGTGCTCGATCGCGTGGCCGATGGTGTGGCCGTACTGCAGCACGAGCCCTTCCTCGCGCTCCGTCGGATCGCGCTCGAGGAGCGCACACTTCCGCGCGACGTTCCGCTCGATGCAGGCGGTGACGAAGTCGAGGTCGTCGATCGACGCCGACGGATCGAGGACGAAGTCGAGGTAGCCGTCGTCCTCGGCGAGCGCGTGCTTCAGGACCTCGGCGAAGCCGTCGATCCGCCGCTCGCGCGGGAGCGTCTTCAGGAAGTCCGGGTCCACGAGGACCGCGTCCGGCGCGTAGTAGGCCCCGAGGAGGTTCTTGCCCTCGTCCGCGTCGATCGACTGCTTGTGGCCGATCGAGGCGTCGCACTGCGCCAGGAGGGTCGTCGGCAGGTGGACCAGACGGACGCCGCGATAGAGCGTCGCGGCGACCATGCCGACGAGGTTCGCGATCACGCTGCCCCCGAGGGCGATCAGGGTGCTGCCCTCGTCGGGGCCGCGGGCGAGGACCTCGCGGGCCAGCGCGGCATAGCCCTCGAGCGACTTCGTCTCCTCGCCTCCGGGGACCACGAGGTACTCGATCTGCGGCACGACCTCGCGCAGCCGCATGTGGAGCCGCCGCCCGTGCAGGGCGTCGACGACGGGATCGGTGATCAGGTAGTGGCGGGAGCCGGGATCGAGCGCGATGCGGTCGATCCACGTCGGATGGCGGAGGAGCCCCCGGCGGACCGCCACTTCCGTCACCCGCGAGGCGCCCGTGCGGAACGTATGACGCGTCTCGGGGCCGACGTAGGGAAGGCCCGGGAACTGGATGCCCGACTCGCTCGGGCCGTCGGCGGCGAGGCGCCTCGGCTTCATGGCTCCGCGGAGAGCACGTCGCATGCCAGAACGAGCCCGCACCCGAAATTGCTCGGTTTTCGGCCGACCGACTCCGCTCGCCACGACATGTCGGTCAGGGACCGTGGCGAATTCGCCACACTCCTGTCCAGGCAGTGTGACGGACAGGCACGCACACGTGACAGGGGAGGGAGGGCTCCTGGCCCGCTCAGCCGGGGCGGCGCCCCCCCTCGCGGTGGGCGAAGAGCAGGCCGGGGACGAGGGGGAGGAAGAAGCTGAGGCCTCGGTAGAGCAAGGTCGCCGTCAGCGCGGAGGCGAGCGGCGTCCCGACCAGTCGGAGGAGGGCGACGCTCGCCGCCTCGAAGGGACCGAGCCCTCCCGGCACGAAACCGACGATGCGGGTGATCTGGGCGAGGACGTAGGACGCGACGACCGGCGCGACGGTCGGATGCTCGCCGACCGCCTCGAGCATCGCCCAGAGGGTGAGCCCGTCGAGCGCGAGGATCGCGAGGTGGAGCCCGGTCGAGCGAGCGAGCAGGGGGAGCGAGGCGACGAGATCGGGACGCGCGCCCGCGATCGCGCGGAGGAAGCCCTGGATCGGCAGTCGCGCGACGAGGCGAGGGAGGGGCGCGGCTCCGCGCCGATGGAGGTAGACGAGCAGCGACGGAACGAAGATCGCGAGCGCACCGAACATCGCCGAGGGCACGAGCACGACGGGGAGCAGCCGCCCGAGCGAGGCGAGCACGACGAGAGCGGAGGCGGTGACGATCACGTGGGCCACGTAGTGCGCGAGGAGGTCGACGAGCACCGCGGCGCTGACGACCGCGTGGGGCACGCCGCGGCGGTCGAGCGCGCGGATCACCAGCATCGTGCCGCTGATCCCTCCCGACGGGATGGCCTGATCCATGAAGAGCTTCGCGAGACCGAGCGGCACGAAGGAGGAGAGTCGCTCGCGATGTCCGGCGCGGGAGAGCACGCCCTGGAAGATGGCGGCGTCGGCGACGTAGGTCCCCAGCTGGAGCGCCAGCGCCAGCCACACGAACCCGGGCTCCGCCTGCTCGAGCTGGCGGGCGAACTCCTCGCCCTCCGAGCGCCGCTCGACCACCGCCACCAGCGTGGCCAGCACGGCGATTCCGAAGAGCCAGGAGAACCAGGTCGAGCCGCGATCGCGCTCCGTCCCCTCGGCCTCGTCCGTCACGTGCTCCGGTCCTCCGGCGCGTGCAGTGCGTCCGCGACCGCGCCGGCGTCGACATAGCGCACGTCGGGGTCGGTCGCGAGGCATCGCGCGACGAGGGCGGCGAGTCCGGCGTCGACGTCGGCCGGGAGGGAGAGCTCGCCCCCGCGCGCGAGGGCCGCGTAGCTCCCCGCGCCCTCGACCGGCCCCGGCCCCGAGAGGGCGAGGTGGAGCAGCGCGCCGAGCGCGAAGACGTCGGTGCGAGGATCCGGGAGCGCCCCGGAGCGCTGCTCGGGCGCCGCGTAGCGCGGCGTCCCCTCGCCGGTCGCCGAGACGGGATCGCCGATCACCGACGCGAGCCCGAAGTCGACGAGCTTCACGACGTCGGCGAGCTCGTCGTCGACGGGGACGAGCAGCACGTTCTCCGGCTTCACGTCGCGGTGCACGATGCCCCGGAGGTGGATCTCGGCGAGCGCGCCGGCGAGCTGCTTGCCGATCGCGAGGACCCGCCGCGACGAGAGACGTCCTTCGCGAGCGACGAGGCTCGCGAGCGTCTCCCCCTCGACGAGCTCCATGACGTAGTACGGGATGCCCTCCTCCGTGGTCCCGCGATCGACCAGCTGGACGCTCGCCGGATGCGAGAGCCCCGCGAGCATCCGCGTCTCGCGCTCGACGCGCTCCACGGCTCCACGGGACGGTCGAGCGAGCTTCAGGGCGACGTCGATGCCGAGCCCGTCGTGGTGGGCACGCCAGACCTCGGAGCCGGGGCCGACGGCGAGCCGACGCTCGAGCCGATAGCGACCGATCGTCCGCTGCTCGAAGGCGCTGCGGCGCAGACGCGAGTAGGCGTCGCCGCCGACGACGAGGAGCGCGAGCGTCGACGCGCCGAGCAGGAGCGACACGAGCTGCCCCAGCACGAGGCGCGGATCGCGCAGCTGGTCCGCGTTCCGATGCGTGAGCACCTCGGTGAGCACGAAGCCGAGCGGATGGCAGAGGTACGTGGTGCCGAGCGCGACGAGCCCCGAACGGAACGGACGGGGGCGCGAGATCCCCTGCGTGAGCAGGATGCACGAGAGGAAGCTCGTGGTGGGTCCCTGGAGCCCGTGGTTCAACCCTGCGAGCCCCATCGCCGCGGAGGCGAACGCGATGCGCTCGGCGAGCTCGAGCTGACGCGGCCCGAGGGGTCGGAACATGAAGGCGTAGGGCACCATCAGCCCGAGCGACGAGAGGATGCGAGCGACGAGGAACTGCGTGTAGGGGAGCCCGAAGGTCCGCGTGACCACGACGTCGTTCGGGATGCCCACGATCGACCAGAGCACGATCCCGATTCCCAGGACGAAGCGCATCCGCGAGAGCTCCGACGCGAGCTCCTTCGCCTCGACCTCGCCGCGCACCGCCGCGTCCCCGGCCGCGTCGAGGGCGATCGACGAGGTCGCGACGCTGCGCGGCAGGGGCGACGGTGCCGTCCGGCCGCGACCGTCGAGGGATGCCCGATCATCACTCGACACGGCCGAACCTCCGCGTGGGCTCCTCGGGATCGGGCTGAGGCACCGGGCTCGCATCCCGCTCGCGCGAGAGACGCTCCGCATCGTACGAAGCGCGCGAGGGCCGGTGTCGCTCCGCGAGCGCGAGCGACTCGAGGGCCTGAGCGAGCTCGGAGGCGTCGGCGAAGCGCTCGGCGGGAGCGCGCGCGAGACAGCGGAGGACCACGGACTCGAGGTCGCGCGGCACGTCGAAGCCACGGGCGGACGGGGGCACCGCAGGTCCCGACGCGAGGGCCGAGAGCGCCTCGCCCAGCGTCCGCCCCGGAAAGGGAGGCGAGCCCGTGAGGGCGAAGTAGAGGACCGCGCCGAGGGCGAAGACGTCGGCCCTCGCGTCGACCTTCTCGCCGAGCGCCTGTTCGATCGGCATGTAGGAAGGCGTCCCGACGAGCGTGCCCTCCGCGGTCAGACCCGCGGCCTCCACGACGCTGCGCGCGATGCCGAAGTCGAGCACCTTCACGAAATCGTGCTCGGCGCCGCGCACGCAGACGAAGACGTTCTCCGGCTTGAGATCGCGATGCACGAGCCCACGTCGATGCGCCTCGGCGATCGCGCGCGCGGCCGCGAGCACGAGGTACGTGGCCCTCGACGGGGGAAGAGGTCCGGCGAGCTCGACGAGGCGCCCGAGATGCACGCCCTCGAGCAGCTCCATCGCGTAGTACGGATGGCCTTCGGCGGTCGTTCCACAGTCGAGGATGCGCACGGTGTGCGGATGGCGGAGCGCGGCCGTCGCTCGCACCTCGCGGACGAAGCGCGCCATCGCCGTGGGCTCCGAGGCGACGCTCAGCACCTTCAGCGCGACCTCGCGGCCGAGCCCGGGATGGAAGGCGCGGTAGATGTCCGCCATGCCGCCACGCGCGAGCAGGGAGTCGATCCGGTAGCGCTTGCGCTCGCGCCCCTCGAGGAGGCCGCGCCGGAGCTTCCATTGCGCATGCGAGGCGGTGCAGGCGAGCAGCGCGCCGACGGCCTGCGACATCCCCATCTCGCGGAAGTCGGCGGCGAGCCTCGGATCGTCGAATTGGGCCGCGAGCCCGGGCTGGAACGCTGCGACGATCGCCATCCCGAGCGGATAGATCGCGACGAGGATCGCGAGGAACGGCCCGCTCCGCCACACGGGTCGGGGCACGGTGATCCCGTAGGCCGTGACGATGGTCAGGACGGCATGACCGAGCGGGCTCGTGATGCCTCGGTACGAAGGGGCGATGAGCGAGACGGCGACGATCGGGACCGCGTACCCGAGCGCGAGGATCGCGCGGATGCCGAGCTCGCCCGGGATCGGGCCGCGGCGCACCCTCGCGAGCGCCGCGCCGAGCGCGACGGCGCCGAGCAACCCTCCCGCCGCCAACGGACCGAGCGGGGACCGTTCGGAGAAGCGCGCGAAGGCGGCGAGCAGGAGCCCGGTGCCGCACCAGAGCACGAAGCCGAGCGTGAGCACCGGCCGGAGGCGCTCGACGTCCGCCGCCCTCTCCTCGAGCGCGATCGCGGCCTCGCTCTCCCCGTCGAGTGCGCGCGCATCGAGCGGCGCGCGCGAGACGCGCCCGCCCTCACCGCGAGCCTGGGCTTCCGGCATCGACCGCCCCACCATCGCGACTGATTATCGCACGGTCGGCGTGGAGGACGAGGGCTCGGTCGGATCCCTTTGCCACCCTCGACGGCGTTCGTCTACGGTGAGCCCATCACGCCGGTCTCACCGGCGCCTTTTCCTTTCTTCTGCGAGGAACCATGGTCGATCTCCTCTCGCCCCCTCGGCGTATCCGCGCTGCATGGGCGGCGTTTGCAACGGTGGGTGCGCTCGGTCTGGCCGGCACCGCTTGTGACTCGGAGGCCCCGTCCAGCGGAGGCCCGACGACCGGCGGGGACGCCGGCTCGACGCTCTGCACGCCGCCCCGGACGGCTGGGATCGTCGACTGCACTGTCGGCTACGATCACAATCCCTGCGAAGTGGGCACGCTCGACCTGCCGATCGACACCCTCGAGCTCCCCGTGCCAGCGAACGGGAACGTGACCGACGGGCTGAACCTCGACGGGCAGAGCACGTCGAGTGCGAGCGATCCCGCGGGCTGCTTCGTCATGGACTCGAAGGCGAGTCCGACCGCGACCCTCGCGAGCGTGGACAACGCGATGGCGAGCGTCGCGACCGCGCTCGTCCCCCTCGGCCTCGACCTCGCCCAGGCGTTCGCGAGCGCGGTCGACCGGAGCACGACGGCCTCGCCCCCCGTCGACCTCTCGTTCCGCCTCGGGAACTGGCGCGGTACCGCGAGCGACGAATGCGTCACCGTCTACGAGGCGGAGCAACGGACGGGTCTCCGCACGGCGACCCTCATGGCACTCTCGGGTGGAACGACCCCTCCGTTCTCGCCCGGACGAGCGGTTCCCTTGTCGCTCCACCTCGTGCGGAACGGCTGCACCCCGGACGCGACCGCGGGCATCACGTGCGAAGCCGAGATCGCGATCTCGCTCGAGGCGCCGAGGCTCCGCCTCCACGTCGAGCCCGCGGGCGACACGTGGACGCTCGTGACGAATCGGCCGCGGAATCCGTCCGCGGCGACCGTCACGTATCCCTCCATGCTCGCCGGCGCCGTCCGGTTCTGGGACCAGGACGGCCTCGCCAGCCCGCGGCGCTGCGACGACGGGCTCGCGAACGAAGCGGGGACCCTCGCCTACGAGCTCGAGCGCGCGGCGCCGGCGCTCGGCCTCGACGCCGCCGGAGCCATCGCGCTCTGCGAGGCCTTCGCATCCCGGCTCGACGCGCGCACCGGTCCCGAGACCACGGGAGGGCGCTCCCTCGAAGCCTGCGGCACGACGACGACGAGCCGTCCGAACGCGCTCTCCGTCGGCCTCTACCTCGGCTCCGGCTACGTCGCGGCGACGACGTTCAGGCCCTGAGAGCGATCGTCACCGCGGCGGGCGGCCGGCCGTGGTCCCGTAGTGGAGCGTCCGCTCGTTCACGAGGATGCCGTCCTCGAACGTGAGCTCGACCATGAAGCGGTTCGGACCGAAATCGTAGACCCAGACGTCGACCTGGACGGTGACGGTCGTGGTCGAGCCCGTTCCCGCCGCGGCGCCGCGGACGTAGCCGAACACGGTGCGCGTGACCGCACGCGACGTGACGGACGTCGGCTCGCCGCAGAGGGCCCGAACGTACGCTTGCGACTCGCCCGTGTCGATGACGCGGCGCTTGCACTGGAGGGCCGACGCGCTCTCGGGCGCGGCGGCGAAGATCCCGAGCACGCCGAGGGCGAGCAGGACGACTCGGAGGGAGGGGAGCGGTGGGAGCATTCGGCCTCGACGTGGGACGCAGGAGGTCGTGCGCCCATTCCCGAAAACGTAGGCCCCGACGGCGCCCTCCGCACGGGGCGTCGGGCGGGCTCGTCCGGCGGACCCGGTGTAGATTGCGGGATCCCCTGCATCGGATGTCGAAGATGTCGAATCCCAACGGATTTCCGCCTGCGCTCCTCGAGTGGATCGAGCGCTCCTTCACCTGCGAGTTCGCGACCGTGACCTCGGCCGGGCAGCCGCTCACCCATCCCATCACGCCCCACGCGTCGGTCGACGGCCGCACGGTCGATCTCGCCACGGGCCTCGCGTATCCGCTCAAGGCCGAGCGCGCGCGGAACCACCCGAAGGTGGGGATCCTCTTCTCCGATCCGACGGGCACGGGCATGCGCCGCGCACCCGTCGTCTTCGTGAAGGGCGAGGCCACCGTCCGCGACGCCGATCTGCAGGCCAACACCGATCGCTACGTCGCGCTCTCGATGGCGAAGTTCTCGACGATCGGTCGCCTGCTCCCGACCTCCCTGCACCGGACCGGGACCTGGTACTACGCGCGCATCTGGATCCACGTGACGCCGCTCGAGATCTTCGTCTTCCCCGACGGCGACACGAACCAGGCGCCCGAGGTGTGGAAGGCCGCGCCGGGCACGCATGCGGCCCCGTCCGACCCCAAGCCCGCGAAGTCGCGCGCGCAGGGCGGGAACGCCTTCGAAGCGCCTCCCGACTTCCGTGAAGGGCTGCGCTACTCCCTCGCCCATCTCGGCAAGCCCGTCCTCACGGTCGTCGACGCGCAGGGCTTCCCCGTGCCGACGCGCATGCTGGACGCCCGCCTCGAGGGCGACGAGCTCGTGCTGACGTCGCCCCGGCATCGGCTCGCGCCCCTCGCGGGCAAGGCCTGCGTGACCTTCCACATGCATCCCGAGAGGTTCACGTCGCAGGAGAACCTGGTGTTCGTCGGAGAAGCCCGCGAGACGCCCGAGGGCGCACGCGTGCGCATCGAGCGGCAGATCGGCTCCTTCAGCCTGGGACGCTCCCTCTTCGACACGGCGCGCAACGTGCTCGGACGCGGCAAGGAGCTGCACCGTCGCATGCGCATGGAGGCCGAGCGGCGCGGCCAGCCGGTGCCCGCGATCCGCCTCCCGCGCGATCGACGCTGAGCGCTTCCGCTCGGGAGGCGAGGGACGGTCTCATCGGTTCGGGCAGAAGACGACGTCGAAGCCCGTCTGCGCCGGGCAGGTGTGGAGCCCGTCCGCGTCGTCGTAGGCATAGGAGTAGACGCTCGGGCACATCGTCTGCAGGCGGTTCACGTAGCCGCTCTGCACGACAGGTCCCGACGAGCACTGCTGCGGGCTGATCGGAGGCGTCGGGCAACAGTAGTCCACCGTGGGCGACGACTGCTCCGACTGGCCGTAGCCCCACGGCGCCGGGTAGTTCAGCTTCTTGCACGGCGACATGCAGCCGATGACGCGGCCGGGATTGCGCGGATCCATCACCCGGAGGTCGACGGCCGCGTACTGCGGGAAGCGCCCGCCTTCGCTCAGGTCCTCGGCGCTCGGGCATTGCGAGAGCTCGAGCCCGCCGCAGTCCGAGGGCACGCAGCCGGGCTCGTTCGCGCCAGGGCCGCGCGGCGTGACGCGGAAGGGGAGCGTGTACCCGTCGACCTGGCTCGTGTTGTACCAGGTGACGCAGCTGGCAGGCGCACCCTGCGGCGCGCACGTGCGCGGATCGGCCCAGGTCACCTCGAACTTCGACTCGATCGGCGGCTGGCAGCCGGAGGCCGGGCACGGTCCCGAGCTCTGTCCGGTCGTGCAGTTGTCGCCGTTCGCATCGCAGCCGGTGCGCGGCCAGAAGCGCGTGGAGGCGAGCGCCGTGTCCGGCACGGGCACGTCGTAGCACTCCCCCGGATCGATGCGGCGCCCGCGCGTCCCCGGAACGTTCGTCGATTGATCGAGCCAGAGGGTCTCGCCGCAGTTGTTGCGGACGCGCAGCCGCGACGTGGGCGAAGCGCCGCAGCTCGCGGAGGTCGTGCCGCCGCTCGTCCCGCCGGTGCTCGTGCCGCCGCCCGAGCTCGTGCCGCCGCTGCTGCCACCGCGGACGAACTGGAACCAGTTGAGGTTCGCGAAGTCCGCGGGCTGCGCGCTCTTGAAGACGACGTGCACGTCGTGGACGCCGGAGGGCGAGGAGGCGACGGCCGCCGGCACCGTCCGCCAGGTCTGCCAGCCGCCGGTGTCGGCGATCGCGAACGAGCCGAGGAGCGGACCGTCCTTCGAGTCGACGTGGAATTCGACGAGGCCCGAGACCCCGCTCGCGGCGCCCGACGCGACGCGCGCGTCGATGCGCGTCGCGCCTCCCTGCCCGAAGGCCACGCCGCGATAGACGAGCGAGTCCCCGTTCGCGATCCAGCCGGCGTCGAATCCGGCGCCGACGTCGGTGCAGTCCTCGAAGAGCACGCCGCTCGCTCCGTCGCGGCTCTCCGCCTCGATGCGCGTGAAGGCGTCGCGCACGGACGCAGGCACGAAGCGGAGCCAGTTCACGTTCAGGAAGTCCGAAGGCTGACCGCTCGTGAAGACGAGATAGAGGTCGTGCGTTCCCGCCGCTCCCGCCACGTCGGCGTGCTTCGTGGTCCAGGTCTGCCAACCCCCGGTCGGTCCGACCCCGACGGTCCCGACGCGAGGGCCCGTCGTGGAGTCGAGGCGCAGCTCGATCGTCCCCGTGGCGGCGTTCGCCCCGGAGGCTACGCGGACGTCGACCGAGCCGGCGCCGTTCGTTCCGAACGCGACGTTCCGGAAGGCGAGCCAGTCGCCGTTCGCGATCCAGCCGGCGTTGAACCCGCCTCCGGTGTCCGTCGTGGTCTGGAAGAGCACGCCGCTCTCGGTGTCCCGGTTCTCGGCCTCGAGGGTCGCGTAGGCGTCGCGCTGCGTCGCGCCCGCGTAGGGCGAGAGGTAGGCGCCGTCGAGGATCGCGCGCGGCTGCCCCGGCATCGTCCATGCGACCTCGAGGTGATCGCCCTGCAGACCGTCCTTGGCGAGCGCCTCGATGTAGTAGCGCCGACCGGCCTCGAGGCGGATCGACGACGAGCGCTGGCTCGCCTGCTTCTCGAACTCACCGACGCTCGTCCATCCGTCGACGCTCGCGATGCGGCGCTTGGTCGACGCGTCCTCGTTCGTTCCGAGATGGAGCTCCGAGGAGTCGTCGCTCGCGAGGAAGAAGACGTAGTCGCCCGTGAGGGGGGGTACCACGTAGCCGCGGATGCGCGTGCCGAAGCGATCGGCGCGGTCCACGGGCGTCGCGAAGCGCGACAGCGATTCGCGCGACGAGGGCTGGCCGGGGAAGCGCGGATTCGACGAGAAGGTGGCGAGGGTCGTCGTCTCGTCGAGCCCGTCCCAGTACTCGGCGACGATCGAGCCCTGCCCCTGGCCGGGCGGAGGCGGCGTCCCGGGACGGTAGACGCGGACGTAGTCGACGAGCATCTGCGCCGGGAACGGAGTCGAGCCGTTCGGATCGCCCGGCCAGTTCCCGCCGACGGCGAGGTTCAGGATCAGGAAGAACGGATGGTCGTAGACCCAGCGCCCGCCGCGCGTGTCGCTCGGCGTCCGCGTCGCGTAGAGCTGTCCGTCCACGTAGAAGCGCACGACGTTCGTCTGCCATTCGAGGGCGAATTCGTGGAATCCGTCGGCGAAGCGCGCTCCGTTCGGGAGCGTGTAGCCCGCGCTCACGCCGTTGCCGCCGGAGTAGCCGGGGCCGTGCAGCGTGCCGTAGGCGGTGGAGGGCGTCTGACCGACGACCTCCATCACGTCGATCTCGCCGCAGGTCGGCCAACCGACGCTGCCGATGTCGGCCCCGAGCATCCAGAACGCGGGCCAGATGCCGGCCCCGCCGGGCACCTTGATGCGCGCTTCCACGCGCCCGTACTGGAGCGTGAAGCGGCCCGCCGTGTTCATGCGGCCCGAGCTGTACTGACAGGTCCCGTACCAGCACGAGCTCCCGGGCACGGTCTCGCGCCGCGCCGTGATCGCGAGCGAGCCGCGGCCGTCCATGGAGACGTTCTCCGGCCGCGACGAGTAGTACTCGCGCTCGTTGTTGCCGAAGCCCGAGCCACCGACCTCGAGCTGCCACTTCGACGCATCGGGGCCCGAGCCCGCGGGGCCGTTGAACTCGTCGGCCCAGACGAGCTCCCAGCCCGCGGGAGCGAGCGGGAGCTCCTGCTGCCCGAGATCGAAGGCGTCTCCGGAGTCCCCGGGCTCCGAGCCGGGTCCCCCCACGCAGGCCGCGAGACCGAGCGCACAGAGTGCGACGACGAGACGGTGGCGTCGGACGATCGAGACTTCGGCGGGGCCCCTCGTGAGGCCGGTGGATCGAGGACGAGGGCTTCGCATGTCGGTACCTCCGACCCGCTCCGTGGGCCCCGGGGTCCCGGTCCATCTCGAAAATCGACGGCACCGGTCGAATTCCGGACGGACCTCTCGGGGCGCCCCCACGGAGGGGACAGTGGAGGTCCGTATGTCGTCTCGCTTCGCTCGTCCGTCCGCCCGCCTCGCCCTCTTCGCGCTCCTGCTCTCCGCCTGCGATTGCGGCTCCTCGCCCACACCGAGCGGAGGCGGCGGCTCGAGCGGCACCTCCACCGACGCGTCGATCGGGACACTCGACGGAGGCGACGCGGCCTCGAACGGCAGCGGGGCCGTGGTCCCGATGGGTGACGGTGGCACGCGCACCGAGTACTGCGAGGGCTCCGGGCCACCCGTGCTCGTCGAAGGAGACGGGCGCACGCTGTGCACGGGCCAGCTCGCGGGCACGGTCTTCCGCCGGGCGATCTGCACCTGCGGTCCCTTCTCGGCGAACGGCGGCCTGCGCACGCGTTCGTTCGACAGCGCGGTGGGGATGTCGATGGATCTCGCGGGCGGCGCCTCCGTCGGCGTGAACGGCCTCTTCAACCCGAACGGCGCGGTCGATCTCGGGGGCTCGCTCGAGATCGGCGGCTCGCAGGCGGTGTTGAACGGCGACACCTCGGTGCACGGGAAGCTCGCGGTCGACGGGGAGATCTCGTTCGCCGGCAAGGCGCTCGTGGTCGACGGCGACGTCGTCGCCAACGGGAAGGTGCAGGGAGGCTCGCTCTCGACGACGGGCGCGCTGCACGTGCCGCCGGGCGCCGTCGTCAGCGCGGCGGGTGCACCGACGCCGGTCTACGATGCCACCCCCGTCGCCGATCCGTGCGAGTGCGGCGCCTCGACCTTCCTCGACGTGGCCGCGCTCGTCCGCACGTACGCGGAGCACAACGACGATGCATCCGTGACGGGGTGGAATCCGGGCGTCGCGACGAATTTCTCGGACGGAGACTCGCTCGACGTGCCCTGCGGCCGCTTCCATCTCGAGGGGCTCGCGGGCACGGGTGCGTTCACGATCCGCGTCCACGGCCGTGCCGCGCTCTTCGTCGAGGGCTCGGTGAACGTCGGGAGCCTCTCCGTCGTCCTCGATCCGGGCGCGGAGCTCGACCTCTTCGTCGAGGGGAGCGTCACGGCGATCTCGACGCTGATGCTCGGGAGCTCGGACGCCCCGCGGAAGGTCCGACTCTACGTCGGCGGCACGACGCTGAACCTCCAGGGCGCGAGCGTCGCCGCGGGGAACGTCTACGCACCCCACGCGAACCTCACGACCGGCGGCAGCGGTCTCGTGCTCCACGGCTCGCTCTTCGTCGGGAGCGTGAACCCCAACGGGGATCTCGAGATCCACTACGATCGCGGCGTGACCGCCTCGGCGTCGGAGTGCGAGCCGCCCCAGGGCTGCACGAGCTGCCTCGACTGCGGCGGTCAGGCCTGCCACGCGGGAGCGTGCGGGAGCTGCGCGACCGATGCCGATTGTTGCAGCCCCTACGTCTGCCGTCAGGGGAGCTGCACTCTCGGCGTCGCGATCGAGTAGGCCTCGATCACGCGCGGTCCGAGCGAGCAGCCGTCGGACGTCCGCGCGTGGAGCGTCAGAGGAACTTCACGATGAGCGCGATGATCTCGGAATTGACGGGCACGGGGAGGCCGTCGACGAGGACCGTGCCCTTCACGGAGGCCGGCTCGCCGAGCTGGATCTGCGCCTGCCTGTACGTCAGCTCGAGGTCGCGGAAGCCCATGGTGTGTCCGTCCATCTTCCCTCCGTGGAAGACGAGGGGGTCCTCCGCCGGCGTGTTGGCCGTGACGACGATGCTCTGCGAGAAGAGGCTCTTCTTGTACGCGAGCCCGAGCTCGAGGGTGCCGGAGACCGTCTGCCCCTCGGCGAGCACGTACTCGTCCAGGCTGATCACGAGGAGGACGCGCGTCCGGAGGACGTCGACCGACGCGTCGACGGTCATCGTGTCGTTGTCGACGATCCGGCCGAGGTCGAGGCTCGTGCCCTGGAGCGAGACGTTGTCGAGACTCCCGCTCAGCTGGCTCCAGTCGATCTTCGTCACCGACGAGCCGAGGGCACCGAGCGCGTAGCCGGCCTTCTCTTCGTTCGTCAGCTCGTCTGCCGAAGAGGAGCCCCCGCCCCCCGAGACGGTCTGTCCCCCCGTGTCACAGGCCGCGAGAACGAGCGACATCACCATTGCGAGTAGGATCGACTGCTTCTTCATCGGACTCATCCCTTCGGTTCGGAGGGCGCAAGACGCCCTTCGCACGACCGTCTCCCGAGGGAGTCGGTCGTCCGTCGTCTCTGTCTCGTCGGTGCGCTGCTCGGGGAAGCGACGTCGCGTCACGTCCCCCGAGAGAGCGCCGAACGTGCAGCGAGACATCGCACGTCCCGGATCGTTTCATCCATCGACACGAGTTGACTCGCGACGTCATTTCCTGGGACGCGGCGCATTGACCGACGTGGCCAGAACACGGTTCGTTCCGGCCCCGTGCGCGGAGCCCGAGCGCCTCGAGAGCGCTTTCCGAAGCACGTTGCTCCCTTGGCTCGTTCGGCCGAGCATGGGTCGATCGGTCGACGTCCGACCGCACGAGGCATCCGTCGTGGGAACAGACGACCCCGAGAAGAAGCTCCCGGCGTGCACCGTCACGCGGCTCTCCGAGCCCGTCGACGTGCCTCCCGAACAGCGCCTCGTGCAACGAGCGCTCGGCCACGGCGAAGTCCTCGTCCTCGGTCGCGACGGCGGCTCGCTGCACGACGCCTCCGGAGGGCTCGTCCGCGCGTGGCGATTCGAGCCTCGGTTCCCGGGCTGGGATCCCTCGCTGTCGGCGCTCGGCAACCAGCTCCGAACGGCCGTGTCGGGCACGGGGGACGTCTTCTTCGTCGCCGACGAAACGTTGGCCCGTTTCCGGACGGACGCGGACGCCCTCGACGCGCTCGGCGAGCTGCCGATGGCCCCCGAGCGCATCGCGGCCTCGGAGCGCGGCGAGCTCGTGGCCACCGTCTCCCTGGGCCTCCGTGCCTGGGTCTTCCGCGTCGCCGACGGCTTCGTCTCGGGCCCCTATCGCTGGACTTCGCCCTACCCCGGCGGCCCCGACGAGCTCCGCTTCCACGCCGACGACTCCGAGCTCGTCGTGACGACGTCCTACACGACGCCGTTGGGCGACGACGCCTGGGATCTGCATGCGTGGACGATCGATCTCCCGTTCCGGCCGCCCCGCCCCCGCGTCGACGCTAGGCGCCGAGGTAGGGCTGTCCGAGCGCGTCGTGCAGCTTCGCGCTGAGCGGGATCTTCTCGCGGCGGAGATGCCCGACGCAGAAGTCCACGCCCTCGCGCATGTGGCCGGTGACGAGGAGCGGGCTCGGTGGCTTCACGAACCAATGCACCGCCGTGATGACGCCGCGGATGAGGGGGTTGTCGACGACGTTGGCGGTGGCGACGAGCCAGCGTCCGATCTCGATCTCGCGAGCCTTCGTCCAATCGCCGACGATCTTCCGTGCCTTCGGGTCGACCATGCCGCGCATCCGCCGCATGTCGTTGATCGTCGCGAAGCGCTCTCGCCTCTTGAAGAGCTCGTCGTGCCGCGCACAGAAGAACTCCATGGCCTCCACCGAGCTGTGGACCGGGGCCTCGATGACGACGAGGGGCCAGTAGTCGTGGAACGTGGCGACTTCGGGCATGACTTCACCTCTCAGGGCACGCTCCGCCGAAGCGCATCCACGGATTCACACCAGGGCGGCCGCGATCGAACGCTCGAGGTCGGCCGGGGTCCGTCCGAGCTCGCTCGAGACGTCGGCGAGACAGGCGCCGAGCGTGTCGTGCACGAACGTCCGACCCCGGAAGCGGGGCACGACGTTCGCCGTCGTGACGAGACCTCGGGCGAATGCGTTGATGAAGGGCATCCCGTCGAGGACGATGTGCATCCGCTCGCAGAGCTGCATCGTCCGATCGACGTTCCGTAGGTACGCGAGCCGCCCCGCGTGGTCCGGCATCGATGCGGTCTTCGCGACGATGACGACGAACGAGCGGACCCGACCACGGAGGCTGGACTCCCTCGCGAGCTCGTCGATCACGCGGTCCACCTCCGCGGCCTGCGGTGTCCCGATCCATTGGACGACCGAGATGCCGTCGAGGGAGCCGAAGCGATACGACCGAGCTGCAGGCGGCTTCGAGAGGGGCACCCTTCGTGGGTAACGAATCCCCTCGAGGAACGCAATGGGCGGCGAGGCGCGTGCGCGAGCTCCAGGATGCCACGGCGACGCACATGTCGCAGGTCGACCCGATCCGGTCACGACCGCGTCCGGGACACGGAGCCGACCGGGAATGGGAGCGCGCCCCCGCTCCGTTGAACGCGCATGTTCCACGGGCAACGCCGGCCGATGCGCCGGTCCACGCGTCGTCGCCGCGAAGCGATGACGCTCGTCGAGATCATGATCGTCGTCATCATCATGGCGATGATCGCCACCGCGGTCGGTGTCGCGGTCGTTCCACGGCTCCGGGACGCCCGCATCCAGCAGACCCGAACCGACCTCCAATCGGTCGCCTCGGCCGCCGACATGTTCCGCATGGACCACCCGAGCGATTGTCCCTCGGTGGAGGATCTGACCCATGCGGGCATCCTCTCCCGCGGGACGCGCACGACGGATGCGTGGGATCACGACTTCGTGCTCGAGTGCGACGACCAGGGCGTCATCGCGTCGTCGACCGGCCCGGACGGGCAGGCGGCGACCGACGACGACATCGTCCAGGGGAGATGACGTCCGACGGAATCAGGGTCCCGCGACGATGCGGGTCGAGATCGAGGGCAGCACCTCGGGGCAGGGCACCGGACCGTAGCTGTACTGCGCGAGGCCCGGGACCGTGGAGCAATCCCATCGGAGCGTGCCCGCCTGGGTCACGAAGCGGTCGCCCACTCGGAAGGGAGCCGTGCCTCCCGACCAGACGAGCTGGTAGTGGGAGATGGCGACGTAGTCGCACGTGACGACCGGAGCCGACGGGGACGTGGCGACCGAGGAGTCGCAGTCGGCGTAGCCGCCGATGCAGCGCGGAGCGCAGGCGCCTCCGCGACAGGCTTGCCCTGCCGGACAGGGCGATCCGCAGGCGCCGCAGTGGGCGTCGCTGGTGTAGAGATCGGTCTCGCAACCGCGCGCTCCCGTCGAGGGATTCGTGTCGCAGTCGGCGAGGCCCACCGCGCACGAGGAGCCCGACGGGACGCAGACGCCATCGGTGCAGCTCGTGAGCGCCGGGCAGGCGCGACCACAGAGACCGCAGCTCGTGCTGCTCGTCGTGAGGTCGGTCTCGCAGCCGTTCGTGCCCGTCGCTCCGTTCGAGTCGCAGTCACCGAGGTTCGCGGGACAGACTGCGACGCAGAGGGCGTTCTGACAGACCCGACCTGCACCGCAGGCGTGGCCGCACGCGCCGCAGCTCGTCACGCTGGTCGTCACGTCGGTCTCGCAGCCGTTCGTGCCCGTCGAGCCGTTCGAGTCGCAGTCGGCGAATCCCACTGCACACGTGGGACTCACGTCCTCGACGCAGCCCTGGAACACGCAGCTCTGGCTCGCCGTGCAAGCGTTGCCGCAGAAGCGGCAGCTCGTGTCGGCGCCTAGCGAAGCCTCGCAGCCGTCGTAGCGGGCCTGGCTCGCGGTCGCCGCGGCGAGGAGGTGATCGCAGACGAGCGCGGGAACGTAGTCGAGCGGGCTCGCGAACTCGAGATTGAAGGTCACGTCGAGCACGCCGCCCGAGAGTGCGGCGGTCACCGTCGGCGGGCTCCAGCGATGCGAGAAGGGGAGCACTCGGATGTGCGTCGTGACCACGTCATGGGCGACCGCCGTCGCATCGTACGCCGTCGAGGTCAGCGTGTAATCGCCCGGGCCCGTGCGCATGGCGTCGAGGCGGCCGATGTTCGTGGTCAGCGGAGTCTCGAACGTCCCCACGAGCGTCCCCGCCGAATCCCTGAGCTCGTGGACCGCGCGAAGGTAGGGCACGGGACCGTCGGCGAATCGGCAGAGCACGCCGAGGAGGAAGTCGCCGTAGTAGCCGGCCTGCACCGCGTGGTGCGGGACCCCGCCGACGTCGATGGGGGCCTCGGCGGGCCATGCCACGCGGCAGGCGCTCGCGAACGACGCGAGGTCGTCCGGGTCTCCGTCGCAGGTGGAGAGATGGTCTCCGTCGTAGTCGATGCAGTGTCGGTACGTGGCGAGCTCGTAGGTGACGCCGCCGATGAACCAATCGAAGTTGAGGATGCCGAGGAAATTGGACCCGGCGGGGCGTGTCGTCGTCGTCCCCGTGTGCCACGAGACTCCAGCGGGCATCGACGCCGTCGTGATCGCCCGCTGGTCCGGCGGGACGATCAACATGGTCTTCGGCGTCGTGTCGCTCAGGATGCCGCCCAGCTCGACCCCGCTCTTCTGGAAGACGCCTTCGATGGCCGAGGCCTGGACGGCGACGTAGGCCTGCGCGTCCGACTCGTAATGCTTCCAGGCGACATCGATCCCCGTGAGGTTCTGCGAGGCGTCGAGACGCGGCGTGAGCACGGGCATCGCCACGGTCGGATGCAGCTGCGCGTCGACGGGCGCACCGATCGAGATGTCGAAGTCGGCGACGGCCTGTCCGTCGATCTCGAGCGTCCAGAACCCCTCGAGGATGTCGATGAGGTAGTCGGGCTGCCAGAACGAACCGCCGCCGATCAGGATCGTCGTCGCGACCTCACCCTGGTCGTTCGCCCCGTGCTCGAGCCCGATCTTCCCGCCGCCACAGGAGGCTCCCGGATGCTGCGAGGTGATCGGGGTCTCGAGGCTCGAGATCGGCCGCGCAGGCGAGTACACGTCTAGGTCGGTGAAGCGGACGGTGGCGGGAGGACGGAGCACGAGGCTCTGCGTCCCGGCGCAGAGCTTGTCGAAGTCGACCCGCGGATCGGTCGTGCGGATGCTGAACGTATATCCGTAGTACGTGTAGCGAGCCGGGTCGGCTTGACCGGCGGCGAACGGTTCGAAGCGGGTGAACCAACGCACCGTCGGGTTGACCTGGAAGTACCGACCGGTCGAAGGGTCGTAGTTGATCCAGGCGTTCACGACGCTGCGGAACGCGTCGTCGGTCTGGGCGCGCTGGGCGAGGACCTCGGTCGTGAGGGCGAAGCGATCCTCCGTGACCATCGGGGCGACGTCGGCGACCGCCTCGTCGGCGACCTCGGCGAGCGCGCCGAGCGGGATGTCGCCGGTCGCGGTCGACACGGGCAGGGAGACGAGGGTGTCGCCGACCTGATCGAGGGTCACGTACGCGCGCACGCGCTCGGTGCGCGAGCTCGCCGTGCTGTCCTCGAGGAGGAGGACGTAGTCCTGACTGCCGACGGGGAGGACGAGGTCGAAGGTGCCGTCGGAGGCGATCGGAGCCACGACCGCGCGGGAGAGCTCGAAGGCCGAGACGCCACCGTGATCGTGCGGGATCGCCACGACGCGATCGATGCCGCCTGCCCCCAGGCCCCCGAGGCGGAGGCCCGAACGACGGGCGTGCTTCAGGGTCGCCGATGCCGGGATCGAGCCCGTGAGGTGCACGGACGTGAGCCCTCCGCCGCCACCTCCGCCGCCGCTGTCGCCGCACGCACCGAAGCACGTCGCACACGTCACCGCGATCGCCAGATGCCGCACAACCGTCCACGGACGCATAGACCACCCCTCGCTCCGCGAAGCCCCACGAGCCTCCTCGGACGCACCGAATCCCGTCTTCGAGGAGGCAACCGGCGTGCCACCGATCCGAGGGGAGGATTCGGTCGCGAATCGCGTGATCCGGAGGCCATTCGGGCCGCGTTCGCGGCGCACGTCCTGCGCGTGGCGCAGGGCTTGCGTCGGGGGAAGGCCCGTGAGCGCGGGCCTTTACCCGAGCGCCTACGCGGGGACAATCCACGGCATGACTTCCACGGAGAGCCGGGCGTGTGTGTGGGTCCTCGAGACCGAGATCTTCTCCGACGGGCACGAGCGCCTGGCGGAGGCGGTTCGTGCGTCGGGAGGGGAGGTCGTGCGCTTCCGGGACGACTGGCTCGTCGACGATTCGTGGCCGGCGCTCCGTGGGCGACCCGTGGTCTTCCACGGAAGCCTTGGGAACGCGGCGGTCGTCAACGGACGCACGGGCTGGCGACCGGGGGCGTTCTGCGACGTCGAGGCGTTCCGCTGTTCGTCGTGGTACCCACGAGCGGCGCCGTGGCTCCTGAATCGCACCTGGGTCTCGAGCACGGTCGCCGAGCTCTCGAACCGAACGGACGAGGTGCTCGCCGCGCTGGGCTCACCATCCCGCGTCTTCGTGCGGCCCGACAGTCCGCTCAAGCCCTTCAGCGGGCGCGTCGTCGCACGCGAGGCGATCTCGCCGAAGGCGCTCGATCACCGGTTCTACTACGACGACCTCGACCTTCCGATCCTCGTCGCATCGGTCTGCGAGGTGGGCCGTGAGTGGCGCTTCGTGATCGTCGAAGGACGCGTGGTGGCAGGCTCGGCCTACGACGCCGACACGCGGAGCGCGCTCCCCGACGATCCCGAGGGCGAGGCACGCCGCCATGCACAGCGCATCGCTTCCGAGCTGAGCCCGCCGGAGGACGTCTACGTCATGGACATCGGAGAGTCGGGCGGGGAGCTCCGCCTCGTGGAGCTCAATCCCTGGAGCGGCGCGGACCTCTACGCCTGCGATCGTGCCGCCGTGGTGGAGGCCGTGAGCGAGCTCGTGCGGCGGACGAGCCGAGGAGGGTCGGGCTGACCCACCTCCCGATCCACGGGATCCGTGCCGGCCGATCGCCCGAGCCATGCTATCCACGGCGCATGGCTCGGCAGAAGGGTTTCGCATTCGCGGTGGGACAGGCTCCCTACGTCGTTCTCACCTGGGACTACGGATACTCGGACGCGCGCGTGCAGCTCGAAGGGCGAGAGCTCGGCGTGGTGAAGACCAAGGCCGAGCTCGAGCGAGGTCGGACGTTCGCGCTCGCCGACGGAGGTGCGCTGACGATCCGCCTGTCGTCGGCGTGGCTCGCGCCCACGTGGGTCGTGACCCTGGGCGAGACTCCCCTCGTCCCGGCGGACGGCAATCCCGAGCGAGACGCGTCGTGGGCCCGCGGCGTGATGGCGCTGAACGCCGCCCTCGGCGCGTTCTCGGGAATCGGCATGCTGGCGCTCGCGTTCGGAGCCGCGGACACCGCCGTACGATCGGAAGAGCTCGTTCGATCGACGCTGCAGCTGATCGTCGCGCTGCTCTTCGGCGCCGGATTCCTCCTCGCCCGCCGCGACGATCGACGTGGCTACACGCTCGGCCTCGCGACGTGCGGCGCGGTCCTGGCGTGGGATCTCTGGCGGCTCGCCCAGGACGGACCGCCGTACCACGTGAACCCCCTGATCGTCCTCGCCGTCGTCTTCGTGCTGATCGTACGCGGCCGCCGGGGGCACGACGCGCTCTTCCCGGCCTGAGCCGGGGCTCGGGACGGCGGCTCGCGGCGCGGCGCGGCGGAGCGAACCCGCCCGCATCCTCAACGCACGTCGACCTCGGCCCAGACGAGCCCACGCAGATCGCCGACCGCATAGCCGATCGCGCGATCGTTCGGATAGCGCCGCCCGAGCGCTTCGCGGAGGTCCGGCGCGAGCGAGTCGCGGGGACCGTGGCACGTGAGACACGGCCCCTCGACGGCGATCGGCGCCGCGAATCGCGCGACGCGCCTTCCGTCCGCCTCGACGACCACGCGAATCGGCTGCACGCCGGCCGCGGGCCGCTCCCCGAGGCGCGAGAGCGCGTCGCGCACCCAGTCGGGCCCGGTATTCGCTTCGTTCCGCAGCCGGAGCGACGAGCGGCCCACCCTGGCGCGGGTGCCCTCCCCGACCTCGCGTGTCCGGAGCTGGGCTTCGGTGGAACAGACCTCGAGAGCGCCGATCGGCCCCGACTCGGCCATCGCGGCGAGGAGCCGTGTCTTGAGCGTCCGGCCGAGGGTACTCGCAGCTTCCCGCGCATGCTCGAGCGCGAGCGAGTCCGCGTCCGTCGAGGGGGCCGGCGCTGGGCTCGCGGGTGGAGTCTGCGCTGGCGCGCGAGGGGGCGAAGCCGCGGGAGATCTGTCCCCCGACGTGCACGCGGATGCGAAGAGCATCCCCGCGAACGCGATCGCCTCGACGCTCCGCCTTCCCCAGCTCACCGGAGCTCCGCGATCGCCGACACCAGCTTCGCTCGCACTTCTTCCGCGACCGCACGCAGCTCCGCCGAGGCATGGCCGTCCGCCATGGCGCGCGGATCGAACGCGCGTACCCACGTCTTGTCGCCTTCGACGTAGACGACGACGTTGCAGGGGAGCGCGAGGCCGACGGCGGGATCGGCCGAGAGGGCTCGATGCGCGAGCTTCGGATTGCAGGCGCCGAGGATCCGATACGCCGGGAAGTCGACGCCGATCTTGGTCTTCAGCGTGCCGGCCATGTCGATCTCGCTGATGATGCCGAAGCCCTGCGTGGCGAGCGCGGCCTTCGTCCGCTGCACGGCATCGTCGTAGGAGGTCGCGAGCACGACGTCGAGATCGGGGGCATGCATGGGATGAGCTCCTCTGTTCCTCGGTGGGTACGGCGATCACCGTACCTCGGGAAGTGGGAGCCACCCAACCCGGCGCGGGATTCCGCCGCCCCGGTCTCGAGGCCTCAGAGGTAGAACTGCGCCTGCACGCGGGCCATGTGACGGCCGACGTCGAAGCGGTCTTCGAAGAGCCAGAGGTAGTCCGCCTGGATCTTGAAGTCGTGGCGATGGAAGTACCAGTTCAGGCCTCCGCCGAGCTCGCCGATCTCTCGCACGCCGGTGTCGTCGCCGATCGGGAAGACGTGCGAGTAGCGCGCGACCGCCTCGAGGTGCTCGTCGAAGAAGTATCCCGTCTGGACGTTGTAGCCCCAGCCGGCCCGCGAGCGCTCCGTCACGTCGGCGCCGTCGACGGTCTGGGTTCGCGACTGCGTGCCGACCACGCCTCGGTAGATCGCCTCGGCGCTGAACGACCAGCCGGCGTACTTGAGGACCACGTCCCCCGTCGCGTGCACGTAGTCGTAGGGGCCGAAGAGGTACGTTCCGTCCCACGTGCTCCGGTAGCGGAGGGTCTGCATGTTGTAGGCGCCCGCGACCTCGATCGCCATCCGCAGACGGCGCTCGCGCATCACGTCGCCTTCGACCATGTCGTCGAATCCGCCGAACGGCGCGTACTGGAAACGAGCCACGTAGAGGAGACCGGCGTTGGTGCCGATCCGGTTGCGTCCGTCGCCGCTGAAGATGCCGACGTTGTAGGCGAGCCGCTTGTCGAGACCTCCGAGGTCGGTCGAGAGGAGCTGGATGCCGACGTCGCGATCGAGGTTGAACTCCGCGTTCGCGACCGAACGATCGACCATGTTCAGCGCGCTCGACGAGACGACGCGCTGACGGTTGAAGGGGACCTTCCCCTGACCGAAGCGGATGTTGAGGTCGCGGACGTGGCTCCACGTCACGTACGCATCGCGGAGCGGCAGGCGGAGATCCGTCTCGGTGTCGCCGCGCGAGAAGCCGAGCTGCACGTAGTACTGCCAGTCGGGACCGAAGAAGTTGCCCTGGAAGAGCAGACGCAGACGTCGGACCTCGGCCGAGATCGCGGCTGGATCCTGATCGGCCTCCGAGACGCCGACGGTCTCGGAGAGGTAGGTCGCGCGGATCTGGGCACGCAGGCGCGTGGTCAACGAGAAGCGCCCGTCGGCCGTCCGGACCGTGACGCCGCGACCGAGGCCGGCGCTCACGACGGGGCCGTCCTCGTCGGTCGGAGGGGCCGCGGGAGGCGGCGCGGGAGGCGGCGGGATCGACGCCGTCACCGGGGTCGGTGCCGGGGTCTCCGGAGGCGTGGGAGCAGGGGCCTGCGCGGAGACCCGCGTGGCCGCGAAGAGGACGAAAGAAGAGAAGAGAACTGCTCGGAGTGCCCGGAGGCTTCGATTCGCGTTCGACATGGGCCCGTCACCTTGGTTACGCGGCCGTAACCTTTGGCGGACGAGCGGAGGCGGGAGGGGGGGGCCTCCGACTGTTTCAGAACCGCGGATTTCCTGTCACACGGCCGTTGCCGATGACATTACGTCCCTGTCATGGACGGGAGCGAAGTCGGCGGGGTCGGGCGGCCGAGGGCGAGGTCCCCCGGCCGGCGTCAGGTTCCGGAGGGCGGGATGCAGGCCTTGGAGCCGTCGTCCTCCGCCGGCACGGCCCAGTCGAAGCTGGACGAGCAATTCGCGGCGTTGCCCGCGGTCCGGTTCGCGTTGCACTGCGACTTGTCGACGCACGCGCGGAAGCAGTAGTTGTTGCCGTCCGGGTGGTGGACGCAGAGCGCGCCGTTCGGGCAGTCGTACGAGCTCTGACAGCCCTGGATGCCGCAATAGCCTCCCTTGAACTGCGTGAGGCAGGTGAGGCTCCGCGTGCCCCCGTCGGCGGGCGTGTACGTAGGGCAGTCGGCCGTCGAGGCGCACTCGGCAGCGACCCCGATGCGATCGGCATCGGTCGCGTCATCGCAGCCGACGAGCCCGAGACCGACGACCAGGGCCAAGAGACGAAGCTTCATCCTGCTCTCCTTCGTTGCAGCGTGTGTCACGCGAGGAAGGCCGTCGGATGAAGACTGCCCACTTCCTTCCGGATCGACGATGCGAATGCACACGCCGACGAGAGCCTCGGGCCGCCTCAGGACCCGCCCGTGAGCACCACGTACGCGATCGAGCCCGCGATCAGGACGACGAGCAAGACGACGAAGATCAGCGCACCGCGCAGGATCGGATCGCCCTTCGCCGGATCGGGGAGCTCGATGCCGTTCCGGGCCGCCATCGACCGGATCGCGTCGACGCTCGCCGCAGCGCCCATCCCCGAGACCCATTGGTGCAGCGCGATCGCGCCGAGCTGACCCATCGGTCCTTCGCGCATCCGCTCGACGAGGTAGCGCTCGAACGCGGGCTCGTCCTTCGCGAGCGCCCCGTAGTCGAAGCCGCAGCCTGCGCAGACGTACGTCGGTCCGCGGTGCACGACGAGCGTGGTATCCGAGCAGCCGGGGCATCGGACGTAGATCGAGCTCTGTTGCATCCGCATGCAGTACCGGAAGTGGAGCGAGCTGGGAAGCGGGGCGACCTCTGCCACCATGTAGGCACGCGTCGAGTCGGTCGCGATTGACCCCTCCGGCCGCGGATGAGTACCTTCGCGGCCGGCGGTCGAAGCCGCTCCGCCGTTCGACGATGGCCTTTCCCCCAGACGCAGGCTCCCCGATGGCGACGCAGGATCGGCTCCTCGGCCGAACCCTGGCGGGCCGCTATCAGGTGCTGAGGAGGCTCGGCGCCGGTGGGCTCGGCACGGTCTACGTCGCGCGGCAGCTCGCCGTCGGACGCGACGTGGCCGTCAAGGTCCTCCACGACGCGATCGCGGACAGCCCCGAGCACCGACAGCGCTTCGAGCGCGAGGCGAAGGCGCTCGCTCAGCTTCGTCATCCGAACGTCATCGGCATCCTCGACGTGGGCTCGGACGAAGGCACGAGCTTCCTCGTCATGGAGCTCTTCGAGGGTCGTCCCCTCGGCGACGTCCTCGCGGAGGGCGGCGTCCCGACCGTCATCGCCCTCGAGCTCGTGCGTCAGCTCCTCCGTGCCCTCGCGTACGCGCATGGACTGCGCATCATCCATCGCGACCTGAAACCCGCGAACATCCTCGTGCGTCGTCTGCCGGACGGCTCGCCCCACCTCGTGGTGCTGGACTTCGGCATCGCGAAGTTCCTCGACGACGAAGGAGGGCCCTCGTCGCTCACGAAGCAGGGAGCCATCCTCGGCACGCCGGCCTACATGGCGCCGGAGCAGGCGACCGGAGGCGTCGCGCGTCCGATGCTCGACGTCTACGCGGCAGGGCTCGTCGCCTTCGAGCTCCTCGTCGGACGGCGCCCCTTCCCGGAGACGGATCGTGCGGAGCTCCTGCGCGCGCACCTGATGGTCGCGCCGCCGCTTCCCTCCAGCCTCCGTCCGGAGCTCGCGACGATCCCGGGGCTCGACGCGTTCCTGCTCAAGGCGCTCGAGAAGAAGCCTGCCAATCGATTCGCCGACGGCATCCAGATGCTCGAGGCCTTCGAGCGGATCGCGCCTCCGCTCGCGATGACGCCTTCGTCGCCCGGGGTCGTCGCCGTCGCTCCGCCGCCCGCCATGCCCGTCGCCGTGGAGCGACCGCCGTCCGTCGCGGGAATGCCCGGAGGCCGTCTGCTCGTGATCCTCTTGGCCGTCGGAGTGACCGCGGCGCTCGTGCTCGGCCTCGCAGTGATGCTCTTCCTCCGCAGCGAACCGGAGGCGGCGCCTGCGCCCGCACCGCGCGCCGTGCAGGCGCCGATCGCGCCGACGGCGAGCGCGCCCCCACCGGGACCGAGTCCTCTCTCCGGGGAGCCGCCGGCCGAGATCGCTTCGCTGCAGCGGACCATCCTGAACGGAGGTCGTCCCTCCCGCGACGGGCTGCAGCCGCTCTATCGCTACAACGCCGCGCACCCGGAAGACGCGCGCGGCGAGCTCCTCCTCGGCCGCACCTACACCGATCGTCGATGGTTCTCCGATGCCACCACCGCCTATGCCGAGGCATGCCGTCGGGATCGAGCCTCCGCGAGCGATCCGCGGCTCCGCGCCGACCTGATCCGCATCTCGGCCGGCCCACGATTCGGAGACGCGGCCGGGCGGGTGGTGGCGACGTGCCTCGGTCGATCGGCCGTCACCGAAGTCGAAGCGGCCGCCGCCGCACAGACCGACGCCGCGAGTCGCGAGCGGCTCGAAGCGCTCGCCTCGCAATTGCGGCAGTCGCCATGAGAGGCGCCTCGACGCGTCCTCGGCCGCGGATCGTCTGCCGCTCCGGGGCCGCCACGCGATACACTCGTCTCGGAGGTCCTGGATGATCGAGCGCGGCACCGTCATCGCCGAGCGTTACGTCGTGGAAGACACCCTCGGCGAGGGCGGGATGGGCGTCGTGTATGCGGCGCGACGGATCGCGGACGGCCTCGAGGTCGCGATCAAGGTGATGCTGCCGGAGATCGCCGCGCATCCCGAGATGCGCAGACGCTTCCTCCGAGAAGCGACCGCCCTGTCCACGCTCTCGCATCCCCACATCATCGGCGTGCTCGAGTTCGGCGTGCTCGGGGACACGGTCTTCCTGGTGATGGAGCGACTGCGCGGTCGGAGCCTCGCCAGCTACATCGAGGACACCGACATCACGCCCGACATCGCCCTGGCGATCGCGGACCAGATGCTCGCGGGTCTCGCCTTCGCGCACGCCCACGGAGTGCTCCACCGCGACGTGAAGCCCGACAACATGTTCGTGGTCGAGCTCCCGGGTGGCGCTCGGGTCCTCAAGCTCCTCGACTTCGGTCTCGTGAAATTCGTGGACCGCGAAGCGTGGTCGGACTCCTCCACGCTCACCGCGCAGGGCGCGATCCTCGGCTCGCCCCCGTACATGTCCCCCGAGCAGATCTTCGGACAGACGGTCGACGCACGGACCGACGTGTACGCGGCCGGAGTGGTCCTCTTCGAGCTCTTGACCGGCTCGTGGCCCTTCATGGCCGAAGAGGTCTCCGATCTCTTCCGTGCCCATGCCCTCGACCCCGTGCCCCCGGTCTCGAGCGCGCGTCCTGCGCTCCGGGTCGTGCCGGAGCTCGACGCGATCATCGCGCGTGCGATGGACAAGACCCAGGGCCGGCGGTTCGCCGACGCGCGCGAGATGCGGGCCGCGATGGCCAAGCTGCCGAAACCGGCGGCTTGGCTGATCGGATAGGCGCGGTCACGAGGCGTGACGTAGGCGCGTGGATTCACCTGCGGAACGGCGCGTGCCACCGACTTCCCGGGCGCGGGTGCCCGTACTAGGCTGACGGCATCATGCATCCTTGGGCTTCGTCCTCCTTCTTCTCCCTCCTCATCGCGGGTCTGCTCGTCGTCTCTTCCGCGAACGCCGACGTCGGCCCGGCACCTTCCTGCCCGACAGGGCTCGTATCGGCCTACGCGTACGGACGCTACTGTGCGCCCATCGTCTGCAGCAGCGACGACGACTGTCCGACGGGATCGGGCTGCGAAGAACGCGCGTTCTGCCTGACGCCGCGATCCGCCTCGACGCCGGAGGCGCTCGAGTACGTCGGCAGCTGCGCGTCGGACGGGACGTGTGCTTCGGGCGCGACCTGCAGTCGCCAGATGTACTGCGGCGTCGTGTCGTCGTCGCAGGGCCACTGCGACGCGGCCGCTGCCGCTCGGCCGTCGCCGTCGGCGTCGGCGATCGGAGCCCCTCTCGCGCTCTCGTTCGTCGCGGCCTGGCTCGTCCTCCGGCGGCGCCCCCATCGGGGCTCCTGAGCCTGTCCTTCGCGAGCCTCGGATCCGTTAGGAGGTAGTCCTGTCCGCATAGCCGGATCGGGACTACCTCTTCGATTCCGTGCCGCGTCACCTTGGAGGAGCTCCGCCCGGAACCGAGCGCCGTCGTCCCCCGCTCGCCCTCCCGTCGCGGCGCCGCACGGAGGCCGAAAGGAGAGGAGGGATCGCATGCCCGGACAGCAACCCTCGTTCGACGCTGCGCAGTACAAGCAGGCGCAGCGCGAGCAATGGAACAAGGACGGTGCCGCATGGCGACGGTGGAGCCCCACGCTCGATCGTTGGTATGGCGGAGCGACGTGGAAGATGCTCGATCTCGCGCGGCTCGAGCCCGGTCACCACGTCCTCGACGTCGCCGCCGGCGCAGGCGAGCCCGCGGTCAGCGCCGCCGAGCGCGTGGGGCCTTCCGGTCACGTCCTCGCGACGGATCTCTCCGAAGGCATCGTGGCCCTCGCGGCCGAGGTCGCGCGCGAACGCGGGCTCGAGCAGGTCGAGACGCGCGCGATGGACGGGGAGAAGCTGGAGCTCCCGGACGCTTCCTTCGATGCCGTGCTCTGCCGTCTCGGGCTGATGTACATGCCGCATCCCCTGACCGCGCTCGGCGAGTGGCGCCGGGTGCTCCGGCCGGGCGGTCGGGTCTCGGTCGTCGTCTTCTCGACGCCCGCGCGGAACGACTGGGGGGCGATCCCGGCTTCGATCATCCGTGGGCGCGCCGGGCTCGAGCCTCCTCTCTCGGGGCAACCCGGGCCGTTCGCCCTCGGCGCACGCGGAGCCCTCGAGGACCTCTTCCGGCAAGCCGGCTACGAGAGCCCCGAGGTCCACGCCGTGCCGGTGCCGCTCCGGATGCGCGATGCATCCGAGTACGTCCGCCTCGCACGCGAGGCCTTCGGCGCCTTCAACGCCATGATGGCCCACCTCCCCCTCCGAGAGCGCGAGTCCGCGTGGAACGAGGTCGAGAGCGCGATGCGCGGCTTCGAATCCGAGGACGGATTCGAGGTGCACGGCGAATGCCTCGTCGGCGCGGCCACGAAGCCCTCGGTCGCAGGGCCCTGAGCGTCGCGGACGGTCACGCCTCCGCCGTCCTGACAAAGCTCATGGCGAGGGGCCGCGCGCGTACGCATGCTCGAGGTGCATCATGCGCTTCGCCCAACACCCCCTGTGGTTGGTCGGTTTCCGGCCCTTCTTCGGCCTGGCGATGCTCGCTGGAGCTTGGCTCCCCGTGCTCTGGGCCTGCGTCTACGGCGGCAGCTGCGCGCCGCCCGCCCCGGGGTATTTCACGAGGGTCCAGTGGCACGCCCACGAGATGTTCTACGGCTTCGGCTGGGCCGTGCTCGGCGGTTTCCTGCTCACGGCCACCAAGAACTGGGTGAGCGTCCGCGGCTACCACGGTCCCTCGCTGATGGCGCTCGTCGGCGCCTGGTCGTTCGAGCGCGTCGGCATGTGGTTCGGGGGCCGCTGGCCCGAGCCCCTTTTCCGCCTCTCGAACAACCTCTTCCTCGCGTCGATCATCGTCATGATCGTCGCGACGCTGGTCGTCCACCGGCGCCGCGACAGCTACCCCGACAACTTCGTCTTCCTCTTGGTCCTGCCCGCCTTCCTCGTCGCCAAGAACCTCCTGCTCAGCCCGGGGCACATGGCTCTCGGCACGAGCATGACGCTCGGCCTCTTCCGAATGGCCTTCCTCGTCATGCTCGAGCGGACGCTGACTCCGTTCATGAAGGGAGCGTTCCAGGTCGACATCCTGCGCGACGTCCGATGGGACGGGGCCATCAAGCTGCTCGCGGCGCTCATGGTCTTCGAGCAGCTCCTGCCGCCCTGGTCGAGAGCCGTCTGCGGCGGATCGCTCGTCGTGCTGCTCGTGGGTCGTTTCCTCGTCTGGAAGCCGTGGCTCGCCCTGCGGAGGCTCGACATCGGCATCATGTACCTCGGGTACCTCGCGATCACCGCGCAGATGGCGCTCGTCGCGCTCGGCCCCTCGAACCAACCCGTGTGGGTCGGCACCGTCTCGGTGCATCTCTTCACGTTCGGCGCGATGGGCCTGATCATCCCCGCGATGTTCGTCCGCATCTCGAAGGGCCATACGGGCCGCAAGGTGGTTTTCGACGCCGGGGATCGCGCCGTGCTGTGGATCATGATGGTCGGCCTCGTGGCCCGCGTGGTCGCGCCCCAGCTCGCGACGGAGCACTACCTCGGCTGCATCCAGGTCGCCGCGGCGTGCTGGTTCGCGTGCTTCTCGATCCTCGCGTACCGCTACCTTCCCTTCCTCTGGGCGCCGCGCGTCGACGGGAAGGAGCATTGAGCGGCCGAGGGGCGCACGCGTGCCCGGTGCGCGTCGGCTCCCCTCCCGCCCCCTCAGAGCGTCTTCAGGTACTCGAGCAGATCCGCGAGCTCCTCGGGATGCGAGCCCCAGTCGATGCCGAGGAAGACCGCGCTCGAGTGGCCCGCGTTCGAGCGCCCCGCGAGGCGCGTGTCGAACCAATCGACGTACTTCTCCCGGGTCGCCGCGGAGTCCCAGACGAAACCGACATCGTCTTCGTCGTAGTGGATCGCACCGCGGAAGAAGCCGGTCGGGCGGCTCGACGGTACGAGGAGGTGACGCAGCGTCGGGACCGAGCCGTTGTGCAGGTAGGGAGCTCGCGCCCAGATGCCGTGCAGCGGCAACGCCATGTATCCCCGCACGAAGCCGCTCGAGGGGTCGGCGACGACACGCTCGTCGGGCACGTCGCAGACCGCGGAATCCGTGCAGGCGTTGCGGAGAGCCGTGAGGAGGCGATCGCGTCCCTGTTGCGTGACCGCGCGGGCTCGATTCGGATCCGTCCCCGTCAGGCTGGTCGGGAAGATCTCGCTCGTGCCGTCGTGGTGGCAGCTCGCGCAGTAGCGTTGGAAGAGATCGGCGCCGCGGGCCGCGCGCTCTCCGTCGACGTCGAAGGGATACGGAGGCGAAGGGAGGTCGCGCGCGAGCTGCGCGACCTCGTACGCGGTGTCGAAGCTCACGGCTCCGCTGAGGCCCACCGCTCCGATCGAGGCGGCCAGGTTGCGATACACCGGATCCGGCAGGCTTCCGTCCCACTCGGCCACGGGTCGCGCCCGCTGACGCCAGAGGCTCATGATGTCGGCCTCGCCCGGCACGGGAGGCATGATCGCCGCGAGTGTCGCGTTGGTGCCCGGGAGGAGCGACTCCGGGAGCGTGCGCATCGCGAAGATCACCGCATACGAATCGAAGAAGCCGCGACGGTCGGTCGCGAACGGATCCGGGGCGTTGGGCGTGGTCCCGCGATCGTAGGTGAGCCCACCGATCGTCCGCTCCTCGACCTGGCGACGCAGGAGGAGCGCCTCCTTCACGGTCTGCGCGACGAGGCCGCCGCCGAGCTGCGCGTAGCGCGGATCCGCCGCCGCGTCCTCGAAGGCCGTGAACACCGCGTCGAAGCGGGTGTTCGGTGCACCGAAGAGCAGCTGCTCGTTGCCGTCCGGGCCGATCACGCGACCCACGTGGCAGGCGGCGCACGAGAAGATCACGAGCTCCGATCCGCCGGCCTCGAAGGTCGCGATCCCGAGCGGGAGCGGATTCGACGGGTCGTGGAGGTCCGGGCCGAGGCCCACGGCCGCGAGCTTCTCCTCGGGCGGGCCCCACCGATCGGGCATCACCGTGGTGAACGCATCGAACGTGGTCCGCGGGATCCCGAACGTCCCGAGCGGCGCGTACAGGAGGGCGCGGAGCCCGCTCTCGTTCGCCGCGAGGTAGGCGTCGAGATCGCGCTGTCGGAGCGCCCGCTCCGCGCGCCAACGGGCGAAGGGATCGGTGGCCTGCGAGCTCCCGACGGGCGAGCCTCCGTCGGCGGTCGCTCCCGCGCCCCCGTCGCCGCCCGAGCCCGAGGCGACGAGAGGACTTCCCGACGCGCATCCGGCGAAGACGACGAGCCCCGTGAGCACGAGCGCCGCGCGCATTCGGCTCGAGGACGCGATCGCCGTCGAACGCACCGCTCGCTCTCGATCGACTCGCCCCATGTCCCGCCTCCCTGTGCGCGCTCGTGCGCGGTCTCCGACCGAGGATCCAGGATGCAGGAGTGAAACAACGATACAATAGCTGTATCGGTCATTCCCAATTTGGTCGGCCGGACCGGCCAACGCGGGGTGGTCGGCGGCCGGTTGGGCGGGGTCGCCAGGAGCTCCTAGTCGCGCTCGAATCGCGACGAGGGAGCCCCGAGGGCGACGCTCTCCCGGAGAGCGCGTGCGAGGTCGGCCACCTGCTCCGGATCGACACGGAGGAGGTTGGCCTCCAGCAGGAGATCCCCGCCTCCACCTTCGAACAGCCGACGCCACGTCTGCTCGACCGTCTCGCACACCGTCGAAAGCCGAGCCTCGGAGTACCCGCAGTCGAGAATGGACGCCGGGAAACGGAAGCCCCACGAGGCCTCGCCCGCATGGACCATCCGCGGGAGCCACTCGCGGCACAATCGGGCGGGTCCCTCCGCGTCGACGCCGCTGCGCGCCGACTCCCGCACGAATTGCTCGAGCCACTCGGCGAGCACCGCCCGATCACACGAGACGGCGACTCCGTAGACCTCGACGGGGATCTCACGGCTCATCGGCGGCCCCCCCTCCCTGGAGATGAGTCGCGAGAAGACGCGCGAGCGCGAGGACCTCGTCGAGGCCGCATCCGAAGACGGCTTCGAAGTCCACGCTGGCAACGCCCGCTCGAGCGGCGTTGTCGAGGGCACACGAGACACTGGCGGCGAGCGCGACGAGCGATCGTGGTGAGCTCGCGAGCTCGGAGACGTCGTACACGCGCCTCGCGGACCCCGGGTCGACGAAGACACACAAGGGGCGCCACGCGTCGTCGATCCGAGCCGCGACGAAGGCCCCGTCGCCTTCCTCCTCGAGGGAGGAATCCTCGAAGAGGCGCACGGCCACGCAGGCCCAGCTCATCAGCGGGCGCAGGCCGACGATCAGCTCGCGGTTCTCGATGCGGAGGACGACACTCGTATCCATGGCCTGTTCGGCTGCCTCGGTCCCCGCTCAGGGGAAAGCCGACACGCCGAGCCGTGCCACGAAGGCGTCGAGCCCACCACCCGACCGCTGACCGTCCACGAGCGCGCCGGCGGTGGAGCCCACCACCACGACCTCTCGCGCGGCGGTGACGACCACGTCGCGCGCTTCGTCGTCTCCGAGGGAGCCCAGCCTCGTCACGTTCGTCACCTCGCCCGTCCCGTCGAGCCGCCACACGAGGGCATCGCGACCGCCCGCCGAGTCTCCGTGGAACGAGCCCACGATCGACCCCGCGACGAACACGCCGCCGCTCGGATCGAGCGCGAGCGCCATGGCGCGCGCGGAGAGCTCGGCCGGGGCGATGCGCCGGATCCACACGAGGCTCCCCCGGCGATCGAGCTTCGCCACGAACGGGCTCTGGAGCCCGTCGTTCTCGGAAGTCCCGTGCGCGAGATCGGCGAACGACGCGAGCGCCACGTACACGGCCCCGTCGGCGTCCACCGCCACGTCGAGCGCGGCGTCGATGTCGTCGGTGCCGCGCTGGAGCGCGAACCCCGGCGAAGCCCCGAGCCACTCGAAACCCGACACGAAGGCATCGAACGACCCCTGGTGAGGAGCGGCGAGCGATCCCTGCGTGGCGCCGACCACGACGAGCGTCCCGTCGGGAGCGAGCGCGAGCCCCTCGGCGCGATCGACCTCCTCGGTCCCGCGGCGCTGCCCCACGAGCCGGCGGCCGTCGGAACCGGCGAGCTGATCGAGAGCGATGTCGTAGCCCGAGAGCGGAGATTCGCCGCTGGTGCCCCCCACGAGCAGGTCGCCGTCCGGGAGGAAGAGGACGTCGAGCGCGAAGTCGGACGCGAGCGTGCCGTACTGCGTCGACCACCTCCGCTCGCCCGTCGCCGTGAAGCGAACGGCGAAGGCATCGTCGAGGCCGATCGCGCCTCCACCGCCCGGGAGCTCCCCTTGCGTGCTCCCCACGACCACGGCATCTCCCTCCGCCGACACGGCGAGCCCGCTCACGATCTCGGACGCGTGCGAGCCGAGCTGCACGAGGAACGAGTCGCTCGCTCCGCGGCCGATCCTCCGGAGGAAGAGGTCGTTGTCTCCTGCGGCCCCGGAGCCGGGTCCCTCCTCGAGCTTGCCGCGCGTCGTTCCCGCCACGTACACGCCGCAGTCGTCGGAGAGCCCCACGGCCACGGCGAGGTCGTCGTCCGGCGAGCCGAACTGGAGGAGGTCGAATCCGAGCGACTGCCGACAGGGCGCGGAATCGTTCCCGCCATCGGGCCCCGATGCGTCGAGGGCCGCATCCGTCGCGACGCTCGCATCCACGCCCGGTGGCTCGTGCGCACCGCCCGGATCCGACGAGCAACCGGCGACGATCACGCCGAGGACGAGACCGAGACGCGGAGCCCTTCCCGCGCGTGCGCCTTCCTCGGAACGGTGGAACCCGGAGGCCTCTTGGTGTCGCGCGCGTCGCATGGTCGCTGGCCCTTTCCCTCGAAGGACCACTCTGAGGTGCGGCGGCACCGGCGGCGATGGTGCATCCGCACCACCGCCCAGGCCGAGAGCCTCCTCGCCACGCGCTCGGCCCCCCAGGGAGGCGCTCATCGCCGCACGACGACCCAGCCCCGCCGCTTCCCACCGTCGGAATCGACGGTGTCCATCGCCCGGAAGAGCGCGGGAACGCGGATCCACGTGGCCGGCCATTTGTAGCGCGCGGTGTCGAGCACGAGCACGCGGTCCGTCGCCTCGTCGTAAGCGGAGACGGGCGAGATGTGTCCGGTGTCGCCCTGCCCGAGCGAGGCGCGCGCGTAGTTCACGAGGAGGAAGTCGTCCGGTCGCGCGAGGTTCTCGCGGAGCGTCGCACGGAGGCGTTCGACGCTCGACGCATCCGCGTGGACGACGGTCGCCTCGGCTCCGTTCGCGCGGAGGATGCGTCCCAGATCGTCGAGCGGCATGCCGCCGAAGGTGATGCGCAGGAACGAGCGCACGCCGCTTCCGCGCTCGATCACCTCTTCCTGCGCGACACGACGCCCTTCGAGGCCCGAGAGCACCGTCGCCGACGAAGCGACGCCGCACCACGAGGCCTTCTGCTGCGTCTGCGCCCAGGGAGCGAGCACGTCGTGATCGGCGTGCGCCGTCGCGGAGGCGAGCAGGGCGTGGCCTTCCTCCGAGTCGAGCGAGACGAGCCCGGCCGGGAGGAGCCGACGCTCGACGGGCGGATGGGAGATCCGGAAGTAGAGGAACGCAAAACCGAGGACGGCGAGCGATGCCACGAGCGCGAGCGCGGCGAGTAGTTTGCGGCGCAACGACATTCTGCGAGCCTACCGTGGATCGATCGTCGGACACGAGATCATGACGCCCGCCACGCCCATCCCCTTCGTCCGCAATTTCCTCTTCGTCGCGGGGCTCGTCTTCGTCGCGACGGGGCTCGTCTTCCTCGTCTCGCCCGGCCTCGTGGTGGCGGTCCGGGAAGCGGGAACGCCGAGCGCGGACGCGATCAACGACGTGCGGGCGATCTACGGAGGGCTCGAGGCGGGCCTCGGCGCCTTCTTCCTCTACGCGGCCTTCCGCCCGAGCTCCTACGAAGCCGGAGCCGTGCTCGCGATCGCCGTCGGCGGCGTCGCGGCGCTCTCGCGCTTCGCGGGCTTCGCGCTGGTCTCCGGGACTCCGGCGGCCCACCTCGGCTACGGCGCGCTCGACCTCGTAGGCGTGGTGTTCGGTGTGCTCGCGATGCGACGCGTGGCGGCGGGGCGGTCGAACGCGAGCTGACCGATCCGTCCCGCAGGGAGCGGAACCCACGACGTGTCGCCGACGCGGGGGAAGCGCGGATCATCGGCCAAGAATACCGGTCGTCCCAGGTAGGACTACGTGGTAGAGGGTCGCACCTCCACCCCGGACCCCCATGCTGGATACCCACGGAATTCCGCCCGCACCGCGGCGGCTCACGCTGCGCCGGCCGATCGCCCTCGAAGGCGGCTCCGGCCCGCGCGCCAGGCTGCGGGACCTGGGCCATCTGCGCCCGATCCTCGAATACGGCCCCCTCGAGGCCTACTACGCCTGGGCCCTCGAGGAGGGACGCGACTTCGTGGTCTGGGCGGGCGCGGTCCCCCACCTCGTCGTGATCGAGCCCGAGTCGGTCCTCCGGCTCTTCGGGCCCGACGACGACTTCGTCCGCAACGCGCATCCGACGCGTCATCTCTTCGGCCGCGGAATCCTGAGGCAAGAAGGCGACGCCTGGGCCTCGACGAGGCGGCTCTTCACTCCCGCGTTCCGTCCCGACGCGCTCGCGAGCGCCGTACCGGTGGTGCAGCGGCTCGTGGACGAGCTCGTCGCTCGATGGCTCGAGCTCGGCGAGGTGAGGCCGACGCGCGAGCTCTCGTTCTTGATGCTCCGCGTGCTCGGCGAGGTCGTCTTCGGCTTCCGCTTCGATCCCGCGAAGCACGGGGGCAAGCCGCTGCACCATGCGCTGGTCACGCTGTCCACCGACTCGGTGATGCGCCACTACCTCCCGAACGAGCTCGTCGCCGCGAAGAACGGCCGCGACGTCCGGGAGGCGCTCCGATGGCTCGACGCGCTCTGCGACGAGATCCTCGACCGAGGCGACGACGTTCCCCTGCTCCACTCGCTCCGCTCGGCGCTCGGCAGCGGCGAGATCGATCGTGCGACGGCGATCGACAACCTGCGCTCGTTGCTCATCGCCGGGCACGAGACGAGCGCGACGGCCGTCGCGTGGAGCACCGCGATGCTCGCGATGCATCCGGAGCTCGCGGAGGAGGTCGCGGCCGAAGCCGACAGGGCCGCGTCGGCGACCACGCTGAACGACGTCGCCGGTCTCGAAGCCTCGAATCGTTGGGCGAAGGAGACGATGCGTCTCTATCCGCCCGTACCGATCAGCGTGAGCCAGGCGGCACGGGACACCGAGCTCGGCCGCTTCCGCGTGCCGCGGGGAACGCGCATCGATTTCCTCTCGTACGTGCTCCACCGCCTGCCGTCCCACTGGCCCGATCCGCTGCGCTTCGATCCCTCGCGCTTCCACGCGAAGCCGGCGAAGGGCACGTACCTCCCCTACCTCCACGGCGGCCATACCTGCCTCGGTCTCCGTCTCGCGGACCTCGAGGTGCCCCTCGTCACGGCGCGGCTCGCGGGCGCGCTGCGCTTCGAGCTGCCGAAGGGGCCGCCGAAGGCGAACCTGCGGCTCTCCCTCAACCCGGGCGGGCTCGAGGTGCGCGTGCGTCGGCGCTGAGCGGGCTCGTCCCCTCAGGATCGCGCGAGGATCGCGAGCGCCTCTTCGGAGCGGTAGAAGCCTTCGAGGTGCCGGCGCACGAAGGGCTCGAGGATTCCTTCCTCCCGGAACATGGCGAGCACCGGGGGACCGAACCGCAGGGCCTCCCTGCGCATGATCTCGGTCGTGATGCCGAGCTCGTCGAGCAGCTCGCGGAGCGTGAGCTCGCCGTACTTGTCGAAGAGACCGTCGACGCCGATGTCGATCATCGTGCGGTAGTAGTCGGTCCGCCGGAGCTCGCGCCAGGTCTCGTACGCGAGCACGAAGAGCTCCTCGACGTCGAGCGAGTCGACCGTGCGGAGCGCGCTCGCGAGGGGCTGCTCCTTGATCTCGTCCCAGGCGCTCCGGAGCACCTCGCGCGTGCGCTCCTCGTCGAAGCCCTCGAGCAGGATGCGCTCGCCGAGCGCGAGGATCCCCTCGAGGCGGGCGCGCACGTGCTCGTGGATCGCGCGCTCCAGAGCTTCCTCGAGGTCGACCAGCTTCTCGTGCCCTACGAGGCGATCGACGCGCGCGGCGACCATGCGACCGAGCTCCGACGCCGTCCCCGTCGCCCTCGAGCGGAGGAACCCGCTCACGCCTTCGACGATCATGTGGGTCACGAGCTCCGCGTAGGCGGGCTGCGTGAAGAGCTCGTGGACGAGCCACTCGCGCAGCCGGCGGAGCTCGAGGAACTTCTCGGTGAGCTCGTCGAAGGACCGGTCCGAGATCAGGTCCCCGAAGGTCGTCGTCGTCTGGGCCTCGTGCGCATAGATCGTGCGGGCCACGTCGCCGACGAGCTCGGGGATGGCCCCCGAGGGCTCGAGCTCGATCGCGTAGGCATGGGCCGTCGCCTTGATCATCTCGCGGGACACGGCGTGCTCGAACGGGATCTTCGAGGCCTCGTCGAGCAAGAGCTCGAGCTCCTGCTCGAGGAACGACGGCAGCTCTCCGCCCTCGAGGCGTCGCAGCACGTACGCCACGTGGGCATCGAGAAGGGCCTGCGCTCGATCCTCGGCTGTCTCGGTCATCCTCGTCCTCCCACGCGTCGCCCGCCCCGCGCGCCGTCACCGCGCCGAGCGAACGTTCCCTCACGCCCGTAGCCGCCTCCCGACCGGGAGTCCCGGGCTCACGATGGCGTGGACGCGGCGGGCGCGCCACGTGTCGGACACTCCGCCCAGGCCGCGGGGCGGCCTCCGGGTTCCAGAGGGTGGCCGCGTTCTGCTAGATTCGGGCTCCATGCAGTACCGCCCCACCCTCCTCCTCTTCTCGCTCCTCGTCGTCCTCTCGACCGGATGCGACGATTCGAGCGGCCACTCGACCACCGACGGCGGAACCGACGCGGGGGGCGACGCGGGCGACTCCGCCGCGCCCGTGCCTGGCGCCTCGGGAACGCTCACGGTCTCGAATCCGACATCGAGCTCGTTCGACGTCGCCTGGACGGCTGCGACCGACGAGACGAGCGCGCCGGCGCAGCTCGAGTACCGCGTCTACTACTCGCTCTCGAACAATCTCGATTCGGTCGCGAACGTGCTCGCCAACGGCACCGCGGCAGGCGATTGGCAGGCGGGCATCGACCACCTCGCGGTGTCGAGCCTCTCGCTCGAGACGAGCTACCACGTCAACGTCCTCGTGCGGGACGGGGCCGGGAACGTCGCGGTCTACGGCGGTGCGAGCGGGCTCACGCTCGCCGGCACGTGGCAGGCGCTGGAACCGCTCGGCAACTACACGGGCGGCTCGGCCTACTACTCGAAGCTCAGCGCTGCTTCGACGGGCGCCGTCGCCGTGCGCTGGGACTACTCGCCGACGTGGGAGGCGCACTACGCCGTCCGCACGGCGGACGCGACGGCGTTCGGCGCGGTGGCCGAGTGGGCCCCCGCGGGCAACACCACCTCTTCGATCGCGTACGACCCCACGGACCACCTGATGGGCGTGACGATCCATCACGGCACGTCGACCGACGACCTCCTGCTCCAGCGCGACCCCGGGACGGGCTCGCTCGTCACGGAGACGGTCGCGACCGGCTTCGCGACCTACGCGATCCATTCCACCCGCTTCTGCGTCGCCTCGAACGGGGATGTGATGGTCGTGTGGATGGAGGGGCTCGGGACGGCCTCGAGCGCGGTGCGCGCCCGCGTGCGTTCGGGCGGGACCTGGGGCTCGGTGTTCGACGCGACGGCCTCGGACGGGCTCGACATCAACACGCTCGAGGTCGCCTGCGATCCGGGCGGCGACCACGTCGTCCTCTGGGGACAGGCCGGCACGGCCAACACGCTGCAGGCCCGGCGCTACGACGCGTCCGCCACGGCCTGGGCCGGCCCCTCGGCCTCGCTCGGCACGGCGTCGTACCAATACCGCGTCGAGACGGCCCGCACGACGGCCGGCCGCATCGTGGTCATGTGGACGGAATTCGATTCGGCCACCTCCACGTCGTACGTGCTCGCGCGGACGCTCGAGGGAGCCGCGTGGTCCGCGACGTCGAGCACGCTCGCGTCGAGCGACACCCTGAGCTTCAACACGATCGCCCTCGCCGCCGCGGGCACGGACGCGCATGCCGTGTGGTTCGCGGGCCCGCAGCTCGTGGCGAGCCGTCTCGCCGGCTCGGGCGCGACGTGGTCGACCGCCTCGCCGGTCTACACCGCCTCGAGCCCCCAGGAGCTCGCGCTCACGGGCGACGCAGCCGGGGACGCGCTGATCGTGACGGTCGACAGCACCGGCATCCTCGCGCGCCGCTACACGCTCGCGAGCGGGACGTGGTCCTCGGGCACGGAGCTCCTTCCGGCCGGCTCCAGCATCGGCTACGGCTCCCTCGCCGCCGTTCTCGACGCACGCCGCCGGGCCACCGTCGTCTGGACCACGTGGAACGCGACCGACAGCCGGTTCTCCGCGACGTCGAGAACCTACCGCTGAGGTCCATCCTGCCCGATCGGCTCGCGATCGCGGGATGGGCCGCGGCGCTCCTGCTCTTCGGCGGCGTGCTCTTCACGCAGTCGGGCTGGCAGCAGGACGATCCGTACCATCTCGCGCTCGTCGAGCTGATGCTCCGCGGCGAGGTGCCGGCCGCGCTCCCATGGGCGAAGCACACGGTCCTCGCGACCCGCTTCTCCGATCTCCATTTCGGCTTCCACGTCACGCTCGCCCCCCTCGTGGCGCTCCTCGGGGCCGACGCAGGGGGACGCGCCGGGACGGTCGTCGGCATGGCGGCGCTGCTGCTCGTCGTGGTCCGGAGCGCGGGTCGCGCCTCGCCCCTCCGCGCGGTGCTGCCCGCGCTGCTCGTCGCCTCGAGCGGAGTCTTCCTCCTGCGCGCGATGGGGATGCGCCCGCTCGCATGGGGCGCGGCCGCGATCCTGGCGACCCTCCCGCTCGCGCTCGGCGGACGGCACCGCCTGCTCGCCCTCGTCGGAGCGCTCTTCGCGTTCGGATACGCGGCGTTCCCGCTGCTCGCGCTGCCGCTCGCCGCGCACTGCGTCGCGCACGCCGTGACGCGTCGTTCCATCCCCTGGAAGCCCACGGCCAGCGTGCTCGCGGGCGTCGCCGTGGGGCTCCTCCTCCATCCGCATCCGCTCGAGCACCTCGACGTCCTCGCGGTGCAGCTCTTCGACGTCAGCCTCGATCGCTCGGGCCTCAACCTCGAGTACGAGCCTCCGGGCCTCGCCGCGATCCTGCGCGAGGAGTGGCTCGTCCTCGCCCTCCTCTCCGTGGCCGGGGCGTACGCGGCGCGCGCGTGGCGGAGCGTGCCCGGAGCGCGCGAGGAGCTCCTCGCGTACGCGCTCCTCGCGGCCCTCGCCTTCCTCCTGCTGCTGCGGAACACGCGGGGCGTCGACACGTTCGTGCCCGCGGTCCTCGCGCTCCTCGCCGTGGCGTCGCGCCTCGCCCCCCGCGAGTTTCCCCCCGGACGTGGCCCGATCGCGCTCGCCGCCGTCGTCGCGATCGGAGGCGGGCTCTTCCACCTCCGCGAGGCCTGGTCGACGAGCCGCTCGTTCGAGGCGATCGACGCTCGCGCCGCGGCCACCTGGCTCGAGCGCAACAGCCGTCCCGGCGACGAGGTCTTCCTCCCGGACTACGGCGCGTTCCCGAGGCTCTTCTACTCGGACCGTCGCAACGTCTACACGCTCGGCCTCGATCCGGCCTTCCTGCGCGCCCTCGATCCCGAGCTGTACCGTCGCTACCTCGAGGCGGTGCGCCTCGAACGCGATCCCTACCCTCTCGTCGCCCGCACCCTCGGGGCCCGCTACGTCTACGTCGAGAACACGACGAACGGCCGTCCGTTCCACGCGTACCTCGTCGCGCGCCGCGACCGCTACCGTCCGGTGTACCAGGACGCGTTCGCGAGCGTCTTCGAGGTGCGCCCACCGATGCCGTCCTCCGGCTCGCCTGCGCGATGACCCTCGTGGCCGAGTCGGCCTCGATCACGGCGAGACACGCTCCACGGACGGGCGAGCTCCGACTTGCCGTTCCCGGCATCGGCCGAGTATGACGCGAACGATGGAACTCTGGATGTCAGCCGAGATCGACGCCGACGTGGACGAGAAGTTCAGCGTGGCTCGGAAGCTCGTCGAGAAGAAGATGAACGCGCTCCTGGCCGAGCACACCTTCACGAGCCCGTGGAAGTCCTGGGACTTCATCCACATGATCCTGAGCGACGCGGACATGTACAAAGAGGTCGCCCGGAGGAGCAAGAAGGACATGTCCCTCGAGTTCCGCCTGCGCACCGATCACTCCACGTTCCTCGCGGCCAGCCCGAAGCAGGCCATCGGCCTCCTCCTCGACGCCTTGGGCCGCTCGGTCGACAAGATGGCCAAGATGGACGTCACCGAGGAAGACCGGAAGGCGCTTCGCTCGGCGCTGGAGAGGGCCGCCCGGGAGCTCTGAGGAGCGTTGTATCCCGAGGTCCATCGGCCTCGATCGCCAGACGTTCGGGGGCCTCGGTTGCAGCCGGCCTGGCCCGTCCGGCATACTCGCGCGGCCGCGCGGGAATGGACGGTCGCAAGAGACGTTCGCCCGCGCCCGTCGAGGAGCCGCCCGCCTCATGAACGCCCGCATCGCCTTCGTCATCGTCGCACTCACGTTCGTCCTCTCGCCCACTCGGGCCTGGGCTCAAGACGTCGACGAGAGCGAGGCGCGTGCCCTCTTCGATGCCGGGACGGTCGCGTACGACGCGGGTCGGTACGAGTCGGCGCTGTCGCGGTTCTAGGAGGCGTACGAGCTCACGCACCGCTCCCTGATCCTCTGGAACATCGCGCTCGCGGCCGATCGCGCGCGGCGCGACGAGCTCGCGCTCACGACGTACCGCCGCTTCCTCGACGAGGTGCCGGACTCTCCCCAGGTGCACGACATCCGCGTGCGCGCGCTCGCCCGCATCGACGTCCTCGAGCAGACCGTCGCCCAGCAGCAGGCGGCCGAGGAGCAGTCCCGCCAGGCCGAGCTCGAGCGCCAACGCGCGGAGGCGGAGGCTGCCCAGGCGGCGATCGAGCGCGAGCGCGCCGAGCAGGCCGAGGTCGAGGCCCAGCGCGCGCGTGCCGAGGCCGACCGAGCGCGCGCCGATGCGGATCGTGCGCATCGGAGCTCGCGCCTCGTGAACAAGTGGTGGTTCTGGACGCTCATCGGCGTCGGAGTCGCCGGCGCCGTGGCGATCCCCGTCGCGGTCGCCAGCACGCATACGACCACGTCGAGCTTCCCCTCGACGGATCACGGCAACGTGGTCTTCGCGCTCACGAGCCGGTACTGAGACCGCCCTTCATTCCCCCATGCGAACGTCTCTCCTCCTCCTCGCTTCCCTCCTCCTGCTCGCTTCTTGCTCCAAGTCGGTCGAGTCCACGGGCGCCGTGGTGCGGATCGACGCCGAGGCCTCGATCGCGCAGGACGCCCACTCGCTCGTCGTGCGGGTCTACGGCTCCGACGGTGTCTCCGCGAATGGCGGCGACGTGCTGCGCGACGAGCGCACGATCCAGCTCGGTTCGAGCTACTCGTTGCCGTACACCGTGGGCGTCCAGCCGCTCGGCGGCGACGTGACCCGCCTCTACCGGATCGAGGTGGAAGCGCGCGACGCGGGCGGAGGCCTCATCGCGACGGCGAAGGCGATCAGCGGCTACATGAGCCATCGCGTGCTCGTGCTCGATCTCGTGTTCACCGAAGCCTGTCGTGGCGTCGTCTGCAGCGATGCGGGTCTCACCTGCCGAGCGCACGTCTGCGTCGACGCTTCGGTGGATCCTGCCACGCTCCCGACCTACGGCGCGGACGCAGGCACGTGCGGAGGCGGCTACTACGCGCTCGACGGGGGGGCCTGTGTCGACGTCGACGAGTGCGCGACCGCGAACGGAGGCTGCGATCCGCTGACGACCTGCACGAACACGGCCGGCGGTCGGACCTGCGGCGCGTGTCCTTCCGGGTACACCGGCGACGGGGCGACCGGATGCGTCGACGTCGACGAGTGCGCGACCGCGAACGGAGGCTGCGATCCGCTGACGACCTGCACGAACACGGCCGGCAGCCGTACCTGCAGCGCGTGTCCTGGTGGCACGGTCGGCACGGGCGAGACGGGCTGCTTCGAGCCCACGTCGTGCAAGGCCCATCTCGACCTGGGGCACACCACGAGCGGCACGTACACGATCGATCCCGACGGATCGGGCCCCCTGGCTCCGTTCACGGTGTACTGCGATCAGACCAACGGCGGCGGAGGATGGACGCTGATCCGGAGCTCGATCTCGGGTGGAACGAACGCGAGCGTCGAAGGCCTCCCGACGCCGGCGACGAATCTCCATCTCTCGCCGGCGCGTATGATCGCCCTCGCAGCGCTCTCGCATCAGGTGCACATCCGTACGTCCGGCAACGCGTCCGACTCGATCACCAGCCTGGTCGACTCGCAGCCCATCCTGGGGATGCGGGCCGGCAAGCAGATGTACGACGCCAACGTCACGGGCTGCGACTACTACCCGATCGCCGACTGGACGGGCTCGTCGACGCGCCTCCAGTACATGCGCTACTCGTGCTGCCCGCTGGTGGGAGCCTACCCCGACGGTGTCTTCCACTCCTGCAACTTCTCTGGCGGCCTGACCTGGATCGGAACCTCCAACGGCTGGACCTTCGGCGGGAACGATCAGCTCGAGCTCTATTTCCGCTGACGTACGAAGGCCCAGTGCTCGGCGTCACGAGCTCGACGCCCGCGCCGGTCCGCTGCGTTCGCTGACGAGCGCATCGCCCTCGGGCGAGGGCAGCCCCCGAGGCGCGGGAAGCGCAGGCGAGGACGCACCCGCGAACGCGCGCCACCCTTCCCAGAGGGTGGGAGCGATGTCGCGGAAGCTCGGGCAGACGACCTCCGTTCCGGCCAGCGCGCGCCGCGTGTTCCGGTCGTCGTAGGTCGCCTGCGAGAAGAGCTGTCCGAGCACCGAGGTCGGAGCCGCGAGGAAGCGCGACACGAGGCGGGACAGCCACGCGGGCACGAAGCGCCTCGCGCGCCCCACGAATGCGTGCGCGAGGCGGGCGGCGAACGGGGAGCGGAGGCGATGGACGCGTGGTCCGCCGGCGACGTCGAAGAGCACGGAGACGAGCTCTCCGACGCTCGGCGGATCGGGCGGCACCAGCGCGAAGACGCGGCCGTCGAGGCCTTCCTGGAAGGCGATCGCATCGAGTGCCGAGCCCACGTAGTCGACGGGCACGAGCGGCATCCGCCCTCCTTCGACGAAGGGCAGAGGCAGCCATCGCGGGAGGATCGCGCTCACGAGGCGGACCTTGTCGAAGAAGTAGTAGGGTCCGTCCGCCTTCGCGATCGCGCCGGAGCGGGAGTGGCCGACGACGATCCCGGGGCGATAGATGCGCCACGGCACGCGGCATTCCTCGCGGACGATCCGCTCGGACTCGAACTTGCTCCGGTAATAGGGATGCTCGAGAGGCTGGCCGACGTCGAAATCGCTCTCGAGGAAGGTGCCCTCGAAGCGATCGCCCGAGACCGCGATGCTCGAGACGTGGTGGAGATGCACGTCGGGGCCGAGGGCGTTCGCGAACGCCACGACCTCCCGCGTTCCGTCGAGGTTGATCCGATTCGCCTCCTCGTCGGTCATGCCCATGTCGTAGACGGCGGCGAGATGGAAGAGGTGATCGATCCGCGACGGGAGCACCTCGTGGCGAGGACGATCGAGGAGGCCGGGCCGGGTGAGATCCCCGGTGACGACGTGGATGCGCGAGGCCGCCGTGCCGTGGCGGGCGAGCGACGCGACGAAGCGCGCTCGCGAGCCCTCGCGCACGAGGACGCAGATCTCGAGCTCCGGACGCGCGAGGAGCTTCTCGAGGAGGTGGTGACCGATGAAACCGGTCGCACCGGTGACGAAGACGTTCACGGCGTTCTCCTGCTGCGAGCGCCCTCAGGCGACGAGGCCCCGGCCCCGGAAGTACTCGATCGCGTCCCGGATCGTCTCCTCGATGGGACGGAAGGTCGCGCCGAGCTCCTCGACGGCTCGACGGTTGCTGTAGTAGCCAGCGCGCCCGTTGTAGGCGACGAGCTCCGGCGTCATCTCCGGCTCGCGGCCGAGCGCCATCGATCCGGCCGCGATCGCCCGGATCACCGCGAGCGTCACCGAGGGAGGGACGCGGATCGGACGCGGGAGGCGACGGTGATGGACCCGCGCGATGGTGTCGAGGAACGTCCGATTGTCGAGACGATGACCGCTCGCGATGTACATCCTCCCGCGCTGACCACGCTCGGCCGCGAGGACGTGCACGCGCGCGGCGTCACGCACGTCGACGTAGGAGAGCCCCCCGGACGAGTACGCGGGAGCCTTCCCGGCGCAGACCGCGAGGATGATCTTGCCCGACGGAGTCGGCCCGACGTCACCCGGTCCGAAGACGACGGCGGGAGAGACGATGCGCACGTCGAGCCCCCAATTCGCGAAGTCGAACGCCGTGAGCATCGAGAGATGCTTCGAGCGGCTGTAGTGGAAGTTCAGGTCCCACGCGTCGTAGGGCGTCGTCTCGTCGGCAACGCGGCCGCGTGCGGGGCGACCGAGGCCCACGACGCTCGCCGTGTACACGACTCGCTCCACGTCCGAACGCCGGGCCGCCTCGAGCACGTTGAACGTACCGCGCTGGTTGACGTGGTACATCGCGGTCGGGTCGCGGACGTAGTCCTTGTAGATCGCGGCGCAGTGGAAGACCGTGTCGATGCCCGTCGTGGCGCGGCGACAATCGTCGACCGACATCACGTCGCCACGGACCACCTCGACCCCGTCGAGCCCCTTCAGGTTCTCGAGCGATTCCTCGGGCCTCGCCAGGACTCGAACCGAAAGGCTCTTCGAGCCGAGCTCGCGGACGATCGAGCTCCCGAGGAAGCCCGCTCCGCCGGTCACCAACACCTTTCGCATCGCCATCCCCCCCGCAGGCCCGCTCGCGGGCCGAGCCTCGGATGGTACGCTGATACAATTCCTGTATCAGTGTTGCAAGGCGAGCCGCGGGAGGGAGGAAGCCGGCCCCCTCATGGAGGCGCGGTCGCCGACCACACGACGGCGCCCGTCGTGCCATCGCACCGCTGGTACTCACGCTTGCTCGTGGCGACGACGAGCGAGCCGTCGCGTAGCCATTCGAGCGCTTGGACCCATCCGCGGAAGCGTTCCGTGCGGAAGAGGACGAGTCCGGTCGCCGTGTCGACGACGGTCACGCGCCCCGAGGAGCCATCGGGGGCCACCGTGGCGATGGCGATCCGATCGCCTGCGCTCGTGAGCGCGAGGGCGCTCGACTCGCGGGCTTCGTCGAAGCGAGCGAGGACGGTCCCGGTCCCGGTCTTCGGCACGAGCCGCAGGAGCTCCAGCCGGTCTTCGCCGTCCGCGCAGACCGCATGGACGACGCTCCCGTCCGCGCTCGCGGTCGCTCGGGAGGTCGTCGCCGACATCAGCAAGCAGGCGGCCTCCGCGGCACCGAGCGAGGCGCCGTGCGGGAGGAATGCGCCGGTGGTCAGGTCGACGCGATGGAGCCCTCGCGTTCGCCCGTCGGCCCAGTGGGTCGGGTCGCTCGGCGTCGACGAGGGCAGGAAGCCCGCGGCCACGAGGACCTCGCCCGAATCGAGCCGACGTACGAAGAGGGTCGCGAACCGGGCGATCGGACCGGCTCCGACTCCGGGCAGACGCTCCGGCGAGACGGGCACACCCAGGGAGCGCCTCGGCGCTGGACCGAAGGACTCGGTGCGCAGCTCGAGAGGCCCCGACCATTCGGAGTAGAGCCCCCTCTGCCCCGAGGAGCGGGAGGGTCGCTCGAGCAGGAGCACGGTCCGCTCGTCGATGCTGGCAGCGGGCGAGCCGCTCCCGTTCCGCCCGGCCCGGGTGCGCGTCGTGAGCGAGACCGACTCGTTCGGCGTGAGGCCGAAGATGTCGCCCCCGGGAAGGCAGACCACGTGGTCGAAGTATCCCGAGAAGCGAGAGCGGATCGTTCCGTCGCGGAGGTCGACGAGCACGGCCTCGTCTCCCGTGACGGCCAACGTGGTCTCGTCCCGGGTCACGCAGCCCGAGGTCCAATAATGCTCCATCGGCGTGAAGAGCCCGCGGAGGAGCCCCCAGACCCCGAGCGCGCCTGCGATCAACGGCGGCGCGGCGAAGAGCAGAGCGCAGCCGAGCGCGAGCGGATGCCAGGGCCTCGAAGGAGGGCGGGGTGCGGGGGCCTTCTGCATGTTCCGATACCTCGAAGCCTCGCCCCTCCGCCCTCGAAGTGCGAGCGGCCAAGACGAATATCTCGGGGTGGGCGACGCTCGTCCCCGTCGGCGCCCCGCCGCGTGACAAGCCGCTTGCCTGCATGCGACGCTCGCCCTCGCATGGAGCCCGTGGTCGTTCGCCCGTCACGCGTGGTGAGCGCGGTGCTCGGCGGCTTCGGGCTCGTCGGGCTCGGGCTCGCCGCCGGCTTCGTCGCGCGGGGCGGCGCGCTCCTCGTCGTCGCCGTCGTCCTCGGAGCGGTCTGCGCGCTCATGGTCTTCGCGGCCGTCGCCACGCTCGTTCCCGGTTGGGTGCTCCTGCGGATCGACGACGACGGCGTCTCCGTGAAGCGGGGACGAACGCTCTCCGCGTACCGCTGGGTCGACATCGAGCGATTCGGCATCGCACCGGCGGGCCGCAACACGTGGATGGTCGCCCTTCGCTTGCGGCCGGGCCATCCGCAGAAGTCCGCGGACGCGGCCGCGGACTTCGATGCGACGCTCGGCGCGGGCTGGGCGCTCGACTGCACCGAGCTGCGCGCGTTGCTCGAGGAGCGCCATCGCCTCGCCCTCGCGGACGACCGCTAGGATCTTGGGGGCGCTCCGCGCGGGGGACGCGGTACCAACGCGTGTGCGCACGAACACCGCCCGTGCGCGCACGGGCGCGGAGGCGCTTCGCGCACGTGCGAGGCGCGGAACCACGCGGGAATCGGGCTTGGCACGCCCCCTGCTTCTCTCGCCTCGAGCCCGCTCGGGGGCCGTAGGAGGCGGAGACGATGCGTGGATACGGACGACTGTGGGCGCTCTCGGTGATGACCTCGATCGGTCTCGGCTGCGCCGGGGCGGGCGGGGGGGACGCGCCACAGAGCGCGGTGAGGCGCGCGTCCGCGGAGCTCGTCTGCCACATGGCCTTCGCTTGTCCCTCCGCCAGCTCCATCCTCGCGGGGTTCTCCGTCACCTTCCCCACGGAGGAAGACTGCGTGGAGGGCTACCGCACCCCGGTCTCGCCCGCCCTCGAGGCCGCGTTCGACCGCGGGACGGTCGTCGTGGACGAGGACGCCATGGCGGAGTGCATGGCCGAGCTCGGCGAATCCTGCCCGCCCGTCGGTGTCGCGCTGCTGCCGCACGCCTGTTCGTACTACCTGCGGGGCACGGTGCCGCTCGGGGGCGCCTGCACGCTGATGGCGGAGTGTGCGGATGGGATCTGCGACGTCCCTGCGGGGCAGACGTGCGGCACCTGTCGTGCCGGCACCGTCCCGCTCGGCGGGAGCTGCTCGATCGACGGCCAGTGCGCTCCCTCCGCGCAGGGCGAGGTGCAATGCCTGGTCGACTCGACGTACCACGGGACCTGCCAGCTCCCGAAGCCCCTCGTCTTCGTGCACGGCGCCGAGGGCGCGAGCTGCGGCGCCCCCGCGGACGCCAATGGAAACCAATACGTCTGCGGAGACGGCCTCTTCTGCGACGGATCGCGACACTGCCGGCGCGTGCTGTCTCCCGGCGAGACCTGTGTGCCCGGCACCGACGCCTGCGTGATCGGCGCGGCGTGCATCTCGTTCGGCAACGAAGCGCGTTGCCGTGGCCTCACCCGGCGGACGAACGTCGGCGAGTCGTGTTCCGTCGCCGACGCCACGACGATGTACCTCTGCGACGACGCCGCCCGGCTCGTGTGTGACGAGAATCAGACGTGCCAGCGCATCGGGGACGGCAAGGTCGGCGCCGCGTGCGCCTTCACGACACACTGCGACGACGGTCTCTTCTGCGCGGTCCCCTCGGGCCAGACGCGTGGCGTCTGCGAGGCCGAGCGGGAGGACGGTCGCGAGTGCCTGGGGCCCGCCCAATGCCGATCGGGTTACTGCGAGATCCCGGCAGGCTCGTCCCAGGGCGTGTGTGGGAAACCCGTGGTCGCGGCCTGCACCGCGAGCTGAGGGCGCGTCGCTCCGCCGGCCTCAGCCGCGCGAGCGCGAGCTCCGACGCGAAGCCGGGGTCGGGCTCTCGGGCCCGGAAGAAGGCGACGCCGTTGCGCTCCGCGCGGGAGCCGACGCCTGCCGCACGGGGGCGCGGTACGTGAAGCTCAGCCCGAAGAACCAGGTCCCGGAGCCGTAGGTTCCCGGGCAGCCGGTCTTGATGGGCTGCCCCGGGCGACACGTCGGTTGGTACACCAAGCTCCCGTTCGCATCGGTCTGCTGGGGAATGGTGTACGGATGCGTTCCGGCCCCATAGGCCACGACGAGATCGAGGAGGAAGTGCCCGAGTCGCAGCCCGGCGCCTGCGTAGTATCCGAGCTGGTAGCCGGGGGCGACGCCGAACTGCGTCGCGGTGTACGAGGGCGTCGCGCTGTTCGAGCCGCTCATGCCGAGGCGGAGCGAGACGGGACGGCTCACCTGGTATTCGGCGCCGAGCTGCCAGCCGAAGACGTTCTTCCAATCGAAGGGCTGCGTCATCGCGCCGAGGCCCATCGACTGGATCAGGGGATCGTCGAGGTGGATCGTGAGGCCCTTGTTCGCCTCCTTGTGGAGCTGGACGCGGGCTCCGGCCGTGAGCATGAGGCGTCGCTCGAGGAGCCACCAAGCGACGCCGAAGTCGAAAGCATGCGGGATGTACCAGGTCGCCTTCGACGGGATGTCGTGCGTGATGTCGTGGACGAGCGACGCGACGGTCGCGCCCTGCGGGATGGAGAGGCCCTCGATTCCGTCGAGCAGGCCCGTCTGCCCGAGCCAGCCGATGGGCAGGCTCCCGAATCGCTGGACGAGACCTCCGATGAGCTCGTTCGAATTCAGATCGAGGTTCGTCGTCCCGCTGAAATCCACGCGGGTCTTCGAGCGGTAGGAGAAGCCGAGCGCGACGTTGCGGTGCGGCCGGTAGTTGACGCCGAACAAGACGCCCGGCAGGCCGAAGCCGCTCATGTTCGATTGCGCGACGGCATAGCCGAGCCCGAACGTCCCCTGGGGGTTGTCCGGGGGATAGAGCGCACCGAGCGCCTCCTGGGTCGTCGACTGCTTGAGGATGCCGTACGGCAGGCGGAGCGAGAGGCCGAGCGAGAGGTTGTCGAGGATCCGGATCGAGAAGGGGATCGCGAGCTCGAAGATCGCCAGCGTCACGCTCTCGTCGTGCGGCGTCGAGGGACAGTAGTCGGCGTTGCGTGCTTGCTCGTCGATGGAGATCGCCGGCTGCCCCTGGAAGACGTTGCCTGTCGTGATCGCGTCCGAGAGCGACGAGAGGCAGGGAGTGCCCGTGCCGAAACGCTCCACTCCGTCGAACGAGCCGCCGAAGCCCATCGAGACGTAGAAGGCCGCGCCGACCGTCAGCCGCCGGCTCAGACCGAAGGTCGCGCCGAAGAAGGGCAGCGGGACGAAGATGTGCTGGGTCTGCTCGCGCCCGGGTCCGGAGAACGAGGCCGTGAGGCTGACGAGCATGTTCGTGATCGAGAGCTCGAGCTGGGTCCTCGACGGCGCGAACGCGAGGTTCGCAGGGTTCTTGAGCATGCCCGCAGGTGTGTCGAGGTAGGCGGTGCCCGTCCCTCCCATCGCCATCCCGCGTGCGCCGTACATCAGCGAGGGCTCGGGGTTGGCGCGCGCCATGGAAGGCACGACGAGCGAGACTGCGAGGGCGACGAACGCGACGCGCGAAGGGCTCGAGAGCGCGGACATGGGCGGGGACGAGAACATGTTCCACTCGCGCGCATGTAGCGTTTTTTCGGCCAATTACGCGCTTCTCCGCGTGTCCCAGCGCGACGTCACCAAACCTCCGCGAACGGCGACGCGAGTTGACCGCCCGGGTCAACGAAGGGCCCCTTGTGGGTCCGAGCGTTCCTCGTTCCGCGCGCGAGCGCGCTGCGATCGTCCGTGCGACGCGTCTGCGACATGTGCGCCGATCGATCACAGGAGCGCCGCGAATTCCGTCCAGGACATCTTGTGGTCGACGTCCTACGCCGACAGGATGATTAGGTGCCGTCGACGACCTCCGAGAGACCCCACGCGGGAACGGACCTCGTGCCTCACTGGCCTCTGGTCGTCTTCGAGCTCCCGCCCAAGCTCTCGACCGGATTCGTGGGAGTGCTCGACGCCTCGATGAAGCGCGTCTTCGCTCGGCAGATGCGGTTCGTGTCCCTGGTCGATGCCTCGAAGCTCGAGGCGTTGCCGGATGCGAACGCGCGCAAGGCCCTCGGCGAGTGGTCGAAGACCATCGACGCGCCGACGCGCAGGTACCAGGTCGCGAACGCGCTGGTCGTTCCTTCGGCCATGGCGCGCGGAGTGCTCACCGCGATCCACTGGATCCATCCGCCGCCGATGCCGACGATCGTCTGCGCCACCGTCGCCGAGGGCATGAAGTTCCTCGAGGAGCACGCACGCGTCGCGGGCCTTCCGCTCGGCCCCCTGCACGAGTACGCGCGAACGCGGCGCTGAGCGGGGAGCTTCGTCGGCCTCGCGTGGCGGGCCCTCGCATCGCCGTCTCGGGGTCGTGGAGCGATCGAGCGACTTCGGAGCGCGTCGGGTGGGGATCGGCCCGGTATTCGCTCATCGAGTTCGCATGCTCCGCGCGCTCCGAACCTGGCAAACTCCTCCCTCTCCCCGCGCGGAGGTGAACCATGAAGAGCGTCCTCGTGCTCGGCGGCGCCGGAGGCGTCGGCCGCTACGCCGTCCGAGTCCTCCGCGACGATCCGGTCGTCGACCGCATCGTCGTCGCCGACCGCGATCTCGAGCTTTGCACGGCGTTCTGTCGCGAGCAGGGCCCCAAGGTCGTGCCCCTCGCGCTCGACGTCTCGGATCCCTCGGCGCTCGTCGCGGCGATGCACGACACGGACCTCGTGATGAGCTGCGTCGGCCCGTTCTTCCGCTTCGGCGTCGCGGTGCTGAGCGCGGCCATCGAGGCCGGGCGCTCCTACGTCGACATCTGCGACGATCCCGAGCCGACCCTGGCGATGCTCGAGCTCGACGCGCGCGCCCGCGAGCGCGGCATCTCGGCGCTCGTCGGCATGGGCATCACACCCGGTGTCTCGAACCTCCTCGCCGTCCTCGCGGCGCGCGAGCTCGACGAGACGCTCGAGCTCGTCACCGGCTGGGACCTGGCCGCCGCGCTCCCCGAGACCATCGGCCCCGAGCCGAGCGCGGCGACGCTGCACGGTGTCGAGCAGCTCTCCGGACACATCCGCGTGTTCCGCGAGGGAGAGTTCGTCGACGAGCCGCCCATCGACAAGCGCGTCCTCGACGTCCCGGGCCTCGGTCGACGCCAAGCCTACACCATCGGTCATCCCGAGCCGGTCACGCTTCCGCGCACGTTCCCGGGCCTCCGCGCGTGCCGGAACGTCTTCACCGCCCCACTCGACACCGTCGTCGCGCTGCGTGCGCTCCGGTTCTTCGTCGACCGCGGGATCCTCGGCGCGCGCACCGCCGCGCGGTGGGCGGAGCGCTTCGAAGGCCCCGGCGGCAAGACCCCTCGCCTCGCCGATCTCCTCGCCGACGCCCGTCGACGCGGCACGATGTCGCTGCCGCCGATCTTCGCGTTGGCCCACGGAGTCCGCGCTGGGCAGCCGGCTTCGGTGCTCGTGACGCTCGCCTCCGCACCGGCCGGCGGGCTCGGTGGCACGACCGGCGTTCCGCTGGCGGTCGCCGCCGGCATGATGCTGCGCGGCGAGATCGAGCGATGCGGCGTGTTCGCACCCGAGGCGGGCGTGGACCCGATCCGATTCCTCGATCGGCTCGCCCCGCTCTGCGATCCCCCTCGCGCCTCGTGCGCGGGCCTCGCGGTCACCGTTCGTTCGTGGGAGTCGACGCGGCTGCTCGAGGCGCTCGCGGTGCAGCTGGAGGCTTCCTCGGGGCTCGATCGGAAGCCGTAGGCGGCGTCAGAAGGCGCCTCGGAGCCCCGGACCCGAGGCGGCACGACGAAGGTGGGGGACGGTAGCGGAATCCATGGGCGAGGGTCCTCGGGCCGAGGTCGTACTCGCGCGAGAGCGATGACTCACGGAGGGCTTTCCAACACCACGGGTCGGAGCTCCGCTTCACGCACGCGGAACCAGCGGTCCGCGTAGTCCGCTCCCATCCGCTCGCCACTCGCCCCCGCGTACGGCGTCGAGGGAACCAGGAACACCGGACGTCCGTCACGGATCTCCACATCCATGGGGGCCTTCGTCGGGGCGATCCCCAGCGCCTGCCCGGACGGTAGGGACGCTTCACCGACCGTGAGCTGCGTGTCCGGGTCGCGCAGGGTCGCGAGCCGTACGCCGCCGCCGAGGTCGCGGCATGCGAGCCACGCTCCGTCGGCGCTGAGGGTCGGATTCCAGCAGGGCCCGACGAGCTCGAAGGTCTGCGTGTCGAGATCGTAGACCCACGAGCCGTCGAACGAGGACACGAGCGCCTTGTGCCCATCGTCTGCCAACGCGACGAGGTCCACGTCCGGGGTGACGTCGACGTGATGCGTCGTCCCGCGATCGTCCCGGACGACCCAGCCGCGTCGTCTGCCGGACGAACACATCGGCGACCAGCCCCCATCGTGCGGACACAGCTCGACGACGAGCGCCTCGGCGTCGTTGCCGCGAGTCACGTCGCAGGGACTGTCGGTATCCATCCCGATCAAGTCTCGACAGTCGTTCGGCTCGAGACGCCGGGTCACATTCACCGTCCGACCTCGAGCGAACGCCCCGCGCGCAGCCTCTACCATCGAGACGAGCGGGGTCTGCGGACTAGGGGTCGGCCGACCGTCCCAAGCGACCGTGTAGCGCAGGGCCGGCCCGCGGACTCGCTCGCACGAAACCGACCCGCGGCGCGACACGGGACCGATGCACTCGCGGGCATCCCTGGGCAGGCTCACGGTGACGACGGTCACACCGCGTCGCACGGAGAACCGCAGGGGATGGCCCTCGAGCCAGTCTCTATGGCGAGCAAGGATCCGCACCGGCTCTTCGGGTGCGAAGACCGTCCATGGGCCCTCGTCGGAGCTCGCCGGAACGCGAACGAGCTCCCCGCGCATCCCGAGGCAGGCGATCGACGTCTGGTCGGGCGCCACCACGGGTGCTCGACACGCCACCACGAACCTCCACTCGAGCCGTTCGAAGTCGAAGACGCGGATGGACATCCCGTCACCGACGAAGAGCCGACGCGTTCGCGGTTCGTACAGCAGCGCGTTCTGAGCCGGCACCGAGATGCCGGACTGGAGCTCGAGGACGAGTCGTTCTCCCCGGCGCGAATCGGGCTCGTCGCTCAGGATCTCGACGGCGCCGCCATCCCGACCGAACGCCTGCACGTAGCAATGCGAGGGCGGATTCACTCGGTACGTCCTCTCGCACTGCGCCCGTTCGAGGCGCGCGCCGCCTCGCTCGGCCGCGACCCGGCTCGCGTCGACCACGGGGCCCGGAACGCGGGTCGGCTGGGCTCTCGCTTCCGGAGCATGCGACGCGAGTGCGAGCAGCACCGCCGTCGCGAGCACGAATGTCCGAGCGGAACCTTGGAGCAGCATCGTATCTCGAGTGTTCTCCGGGACTGTCTTCGGCAAGGACGGCAGTTTCGGAGTGTCAGCCCGACCATGCCACGCGCGAAGCCCCACGTCCCGGATGACCTCACCCTCGGTTGGAGCGTACCTTCCCACTCACCGTCCGCTCCAAGAACGACGGAAGAGAAAACCAGACCCATGAGCTCGGCCATCCTCGTCGGATTGACGGCACCCGACGTGCCTCGGGAAACGGACGATTCGATGCGTGGCGCTTCCCTCTGGAAGGACGCCGCATTCGACGATCCTCAGGCCGATCGTGTCTTCGGTGTCGCGGACGCGATCGATCCGGAGGCTCGATGGTGGGCGGCGTCGACGACCTACGGTGTGGACCTCGACCGTGTGTATCGCTTGGCCGAGGAGATCAGGGCCGGAACGTGGGATTGGATGCTCGCCCTGACGGAGCGCATCCCCAACCTCGGTCGGGTTCGCGTGCTTCTCGTCGACCTCGGAGACAGCCATGTCGAGGGTCACGGATGCGAGACGATCGAGGGTCTCCTCCGGTCCATCGCCATCCGCACGGAACACGGCGCTCCGCTCGGCTGCGTCCATTGGTGGTGTGACCTGGGTGCCCGTCGCGAGGGCGAAGGATCCCAGGGCGTGGGTCCAGCCGGCGTGCTTCCACGATGACGCGGGAAGCATTGGAACGCCTCCGTCCCTCGGCGCAGTGCGATCGAGGGACGCCCGCTTCTACGCATTGTCCGGACACAGGAAATGCTTCCACCCGTCCGGCCCGAGGCGATACGCGTGCTCGTCGCCCGTCGCCCAGAGATACGGGCCCGCGGCGCTGACCGCGTGGAATTCCGAGCCCTCGAGGAACGGTCCCTCGACCTTCTCGAGGCGGCCTCCCTCGCTCCGCGCCCACAACGCCTCGGAGGCCGCCACGAAGAGCGTCCGTTCGCGCAGGGCGAGGCTCTCGAAGGAGCGGCTCGTCGTCTTCTCGGCCCGTTCCGTGACGACGCCTCGTTCCACGTCGAGCCGGAGCAGTGTTCCGTCGTCACCGCCGATCCATGCGCTTCCGTCTCCCGGGGCGATCACGCATCGGAGGTCGACGGCCACACCCACGTCGATGCGCTGCCACGCACCGTCGCTCCCGCGCCGCGCGGCGAAGCCCTTGCTGCCGACGACGACGAGCATTCCACCCGCCACCTCGGCGATGGCGTGGAGCGTGCTCGGATTCGCCCCGTCGAAGGCCTCGAAGAGCCCCTCGTCGATGGGCGACCATCGATCGTCGGCGTACCTCAGGACCTGTCGCTGATCGCCACAGACGAGGAGCCCGTCCGAGGAGGCGCAGAGCCCGAGGAAGTCCGCCGTTCGGTCGCGGAGCGGAACGTCGACGTCGGTGGGAGGCTTTCCGGGGGCGTAGATTCGGAGCGGCCCCTGGCGACCGATCACAGCGATCCCCGGGGCCGGTGCGCCTTCGATCGGGATCGCGGTCGCCGCGCAGGCGACCGCTCCGAGATCGCCGAGGTGGACGAAGCCCGAATCGTCGGCTCGGACGAAGCGCGTGAACGTCGGCTCGCTCCCCTGATCCTGCATGTGACCCGCGAGGAACGCCTTGCCGCTCGGCGTCGACACCACCTGCGTGAAGTAGATCCGCGCGCTCTTCGCCTTCGACTTCCGCTTCGCCATGCCCTATCGGAAGCACGAAGACCCGTGGTCGCGCCAGGGGAATCGAGGGTGCGGCCCGACAAGCTACGGTCGTCACGCTTGGCCGACGACACCGGGGTTCGTGCCATGCTCCCCTGCCGAGCCCCGATGACCGACCCGGATGAACTCACCGTGCTCACCGTCTTCGGCCGGATCTTCGAGATCGTCGGCGGAGGGCTCCTGGTGCTCGGCGTGTACGAGATGGGACTGCCGGCGCGCGACGCCGGCAGCGGCATCGCCGCGATGACCCTCGCGTGCGCGGCCTTCGCGATCCTCCTCTTCGGCGCCTTACTCGCCCTTTCGCAGCGCGATCGGCGAACGCCTTGGCTCGTCGGGATCCCGCTCGTGCTGAGCGCCCTCCTCGGGCTCCGTTCGTCGCTCCACGAGGCTCGGTACCACGAGGCCCGGGACTACCAGCAGTGGGTCGGTCGGCCCTACCCCGAGCTCGAGCAGCGGATCGGCGAGAGCGAGCTCGTGCTCTTCTGGGATCCGGTCCACGAGCTCGACGCCGGGCTCCGCCGACGGCCTCCGAACCGGAGGGAGGTCGAAGATCGCTTCGACGCCGATCGGCGTGGAGCGCCGATCTTCCGCTACAGCGGGATGGACGTCATGGTCGGGTACGACGGGAAGATCGAGCGGATCGTCGCGACCTGGCGGCTCTGACCCGACTAGGACGAAGCCCAGGCCGCGTACACGATCCCCGCCACGTAGAGCCCCCCGAAGATCTGCTTGTTGTAGCGGGCGACGAAGAGCGGAAGGTAGATGTCGAAGTCGTCGCGGCGGTCGTCCGTGTAGCGGGCGGCGACATCCGTCAGGGGACAGCGCATGCCGTTCACGACGAGGACCAGCACCTCGAGGAAGACGAAGGCGATGAGGCCCCACGCCACCGTATGCGCCCCGCGGTACGTGAACGCCGGGATCGCCACGATGGAGCCCGCGAACACGGCCCAGACGGCCGTGTGAAGGAGCTTGATGGCGCGCAGCTTCGAGTCGTCTCGCATCGCACCCCTCCCGCGAGTCAGGGCTCGAACCCGAAGAGCGCGTGGTAGAGCGCTCGGGGGACTCGTACGTAGAAGTCGTTCTGATCGACGAACGCGAGACGCCCCGCCCGCACCTTGCCCCAGTCTTCGCGCTCCTGCCGCGCGACGTGGCGTTCCGTCCGCACTCGGTCGGGGTCGGGCGCACGGTCGAGCTCCGCCTCGAAGGCCTCGAGCAGGGCCTCCTGGGCCGCGATCCATGCTTCGAGCAGCTCGGGATCCGTCGTGCGCAGCTCGGCGACTCTTCGAGCCACCTCTGCCTCCGCCTCCGTGATCGCGGCTCGGAGCTCGCGCGCCTCCCGGTCCATCGCCGCCGTGCGCTCCGCGTCCGGACGTCCCCACCGGTCTTCGGCATCGAGCGCGAGCAGCCCGCGCAGGCCCGCACGCCGTCGCACGAGATGACGCTCGAGATCACAGACGGACGCCGGGAGACGAACGGCGGGTTCGACGCAGTCCTTCGTCATGCGTCGAGGAAACCAGCATCGCGGCCTCCTCGTAAAGACCCCCGCGCGGGACCACGGCCCCGCGGACGCGTCACTTCAGGTACGCCGTGCCCTGGAAGGTCGCGATCAGGCGCTCCGCGGCGTCCACGACGCGGACCTCGTACGTGGCCAGCTTCCGCCCGCGCGAGAGCTCGGTGGCCCGGGCCTCGATGGGCCCGTCGCCCGCGGCGCCCAGGTACCCGATGCTGGCCTGGACGCCGATCGCCATCTGGCCGCGGGAGTTGCACGCGGTCGCGAAGGCGAAGTCCGCGAGCGCGAAGATCATCGCGCCGTGGATCGTACCGAGCCCGTTCGAGCGGCGCGCGGATGCGGGAAGACGGACACAGGCCATCCCCTCCCCCGCCTCGACGAGCTCGACGCCGAGCTCGTGGGCGAAGGGATCGTTCGCGAAATAGGACTGTCCTGCTGCGATTTCGGTCATGCTCCGAGCATGGCATCGGCGGCGCCCGGGCCCCAGGGGCGGAACGGACGAAGGCTATGGCGAAACGGACATCCGGGACGAAGACCGCACGGGTCGGGATCTGCCTCCATCCGGGCGTGTGGGGCTCGAGCGCGAGCCTCGCGAAGGACCTGGTCCACATCGCCTCGGTGGTCGCACGGGCGAGACCGGGCGGCGGCGACATCGACGCCCGATTCCTCGGCGCACGAGCCGGCGAGGTCGCGACCGCGAGCGGAACGTCGATGCACGCCGCGGAGCCGTGGGAGGGCGCGGACGTCGACGTGATCGTGCTGCCCTCCGTGGCGATTCCGTTCCTCGATCGTGCGCGAAGGCCCGAGGGGCTGGCCGAGTGGATCGTCCGCCAGCACGCACGGGGAGGCCTGGTGCTGGCGATCACCACGGGGAGCTTCCTGCTCGCGGAGACGGGCCTGCTCGACGGCCACACGGCGACGACGCATTGGGCCTCCGTCGATCGCTGCCGCGCGCAGTATCCGTCGGTCGGCTGGACCGGTCAGGCTCGCCTCGCGGTCCACGGTCGGCTCGTGACGGCGCGCGACATGAGCGCGTCGGCGACGGCGCTCTGCCATCTGATCGGACGCGTGCTGAGCGCCCAGGTCGCCGAGCGCACGTACCAGTACGCGCTCATCAACGAGCCGGGGGCCGATGGCTTGCCCCTGCTCCACACCCTCTCGCTCCGCGATCACGGGGACGCCCAGGTCCTCGCGGTGCAGGAATGGCTCGAGGGGCGCTACGCCGAGCCCGTCGCGGCCGAGGACGCGGCGCGCTTGGTCCACATGAGCCCGCGCCACCTCCGACGCCGCTTCCTCGACGCGACCGGTCGCACCCTCTCGACCTACCTCGCGGAGGTCCGCCTCGCGCATGCGCGCGCCCTCCTGCTCTCGACCCACGAGCCCGTCTCGCAGATCGCCCATCGCGTCGGATACGGCGACCCGTCGACGTTCACGGCGCTCTTCAAGGAGCGTCATGGGGTGACGCCGAGCGCGTTCCGGGAGTCGGCTTCGAGCCCGCTCGGCGGCTCGACGGGCGGCCGGAAGGCGTGAGGGCGAGCTCGGTCGATGGCCCACGCACGTCCGTCGCACGCAGACGGACGTCGCCCGCTCCTCCGTGACTTGCCGGCATCGGTCCGCCTTCGTAGGGTGCGCGCCATGATTCGCCTTCGTTCCTGGATCCCCGTCCTCACCTTCATGCTGGCTCTCGGAGGCGCGGGATGTGCCCACCCGGCGAGCACCCAGACTCCGTCGGCGAGCCGCGCTCCCTCGGCGGGCCGCGCTCGGACCACGCGCGAAGCCGCGCCGGCGGCCGCGGCGGGCTGGCAGACGGTGCATGCGGAAGGATTCGCGTACGACATCCCGGACACCCTCCTCGTGGAGCGCGACGGGGACGGCTACGTGCACCACTCGCGGGGCGACGCGAACCTCACGATCACCCTGGTCGCCGATTCGCCGAACATGGACATCGAGGCGGAGGCGATGGCGGCGCTCGATCGGCTCGTGGAATACGGGGCCCGCGTGCACTACGACGGCGTGTTCGAACAAGGGACCACGACCATGGCCGTCGGCCAGGCGATCCTCGAAGAGGTCCATCGCAACATGCTCGTGCTCGCCGTTCGCACGCCCGATCGAGCGTACCTGATCGAGTGCAGCGATTCGTTCGAGGCGGCCGATGCGATGGCCGACCTCTGCATGAAGGTCGCCCGCACGGTCCGGGAAGAACGCTGAGGTCGGGAGTGCGTCGACGCGCCGCGCGAGAGTATCCTTCCGCGGAATGAACCGCGCGACGAAGCCGACGGTCGACCCGAGCACGGAGGCCCCCGCATAGCCATGGCGCGCATCTTCGTCACCGGCTCCGCGGATGGCCTCGGTCGTGCGAACGCGCAGGCGCTCCTCGCCGAAGGGCATCGCGTGGTCGTCCACGTTCGGAGCGAGCGACGGCGAGCGGCCGTCGAAGACCTGGTCGCGCGCGGCGCCGAGCTGGTCGTCGGGGACCTCGCCGACCTCGAGCGGACGCGCGACGTCGCTGAGCAGGTGAACGCGCTCGGCGCCATGGACGTCGTGATCCACAACGCGGGCGTGTACTCGGGCGCCGCGGTGCTCCCGGTGAACGTCGTCGCCCCCTACGTGTTGACCGCGCTCCTCCCGCGGCCCGCTCGTCTCGTCTACGTGAGCAGCGGCATGCATCGCGGAGGTCGCCCCGTGCTCGACGGGATGGACTGGACCGGACGGCGCGTCACGGGCTCCTACTCGGACAGCAAGCTCTTCGTCACCGCGCTCGCCGCGGCCGTCGCGCGCCTCTGGCCCGAGGTGTCGACGCACTCCGTGGATCCGGGCTGGGTGCCCACCAAGATGGGCGGCCCGCACGCGCCCGACGACCTCCGGCTCGGGCATCTCACCCAGGAGTGGCTCGCCACGACCGACGCTGCGGAGACGAAGACGAGCGGAGGCTACTGGCACCACCAACGACGCGAGGCGCCTCATCCCGCCGTTTACGACGTCGCGTTCCAGACGAGGTTGCTCGAAGCGCTCGCTGGGGCCACCGGCGTGACGCTCCACTGAGCGGGGCGTCCTTCGGCCCACACCCCTCATCCCTTCGAGACCGCGAACCCCAGGCGCGCGAGCAGCGCCTCGGCCGCTGCGCGATTCGCGGGTGAGAAAGCGACCCAGCGGAGGGTCTGCTCGGCCTCCTCGCGTCGTCCCAGCCGCGCGAGCACCTCGCCCTTGGCGAGGTAACCCTCGAAGAGCCTGTACGAGGGCAGCGAGCTCTCGAGATCCTCGAGCGCCTCGGCGTCGCGCCCGAGCATCGCGAGGAGCAGACCGCGGTGGGCGCGCAATCGAACGCGGGTCCGCCGATCGCGATCGAGGGCGAGCGCCTCGTCGTACGCCGACACCGCCTCGGCCGCACGCCCGAACCCCTCGAGCAGGCGCGCCCGGCGCTCCCACGCGTACGCCGAGCGCGGACGATGGACCGCGAGGCGCTCGTCGAGGGCGAGCGCGTCCGCCGCGAGGTGGTCGCTCTGGAGGAGCGCATGCAGCTGCCACCCGACGCGCTCGTGGGTCGGATCGAGGTCGAGCGCTTCGCGCAGCAGGGCGCGCGCGCCCTCACGGTCTCCGGCGTACGAGCGCACGTAGCTCGCCGCGAGCAGGGTCTCGGGGTCGCGAAGGGTCGCGAGCGCGCGCGCGATCTCGGCCTCCGGGGAGACCGTCCGCCGCGCTCCGCTCACGGCGAGGCGCGCGCGCTCGAGGCGGAGCAGGGCGTCGTCCGGAAGGACCTCGACGAGATGGTCGGCGTCGCGGTCCTTGGCCGCGTTGCGCTCCTCGTCCGACGAGTCGGGATCGACCGAGGAGCGATGCGGCGCGATCGCCGCCTCGAAGGCGAGCCACGACGGACGGTTGTCGATGCGGTAGATGCCTTCCTCCACCTTGGTTCCGAAGGGCGCCACCACCGACCCGAGCCATGCATCGACGAACGCGGGCTCCGGCTCGTACACGTCCCCGGGAGGCAGCCATCGTCCCGGCGCACGGACGAACCAGCGTTCCCCGTCGGACGAGCACGTGAGCTCCCAGGTCGCGAGCGGCGTCTCGTGCCGAACGGGCACTCCGTCGCGAAGCACGTAGAGCAGACCGATGCGGCGCGTCGTCTCCATGGACGGAGGATAGCCGAAGGGCACGCGCTTCGATCGCGAGGACGGACGGCGCCGTTCCGCGATCTGCGAGGCCCCCCCCGCGGCCCGAGCCGCCTTCCGATCGCGCCAATCGATGTGCCGCGTCGACCAGGGCTCCCGTTTCGATGGATCCCGTGCCTGCGGCGCGTTTCTCTCTCCGGCGTCCGGCTCGCTCGAGCCGGCGGGGAGGGAATCGGCATGATCTACGGACGTTCCGGCACGCGGGCGGTCGCTCTCGGGCTCGTGCTCGCGCTCGGCACAGGTTGCCACGACACCGGGAGCACGGTGGACGACTCGAGTCAGGAGCTCGTGGGAGCGGGTCAGCGCGACTACACGAAGACCCAGTATCCGATCGTGCTCTGCCATGGGCTGCTCGGATTCCGCGATCTCTTCGGGCTCGTCGACTACTGGTACGGGATCCCGGGCGCGCTCTCGGACGGCGGGGCGAAGGTCTTCGTCACGGAGACGATCCCGCTCGAATCGAGCGAGGCGCGGGGCGAGGCCCTGATCCCGCAGATCGAGGAGATCCTCGCGCTGACGGGAGCTCCGAAGGTGAACCTCGTCGGCCACAGCCAGGGGGCTCTCGACGTGCGCTACATCGCGGCCGTCCGCCCCGATCTCGTCGCCTCCGTCACGAGCGTCGGAGGCCCGCACCTCGGAGCCGATCTCGCGGACGTGGTCGAGACGAACACCTTCGGAACGCTCGACGACAAGCTGATCGCCTCCCTCGGGAAGATCATCACGCTCGCGGCCGGTTCGCACTTCCAGCTGAACGAGCAAGCGGCCATCCACCAGCTCACGACGAGCTACATCACCGGCACCTTCAATCGGCGGTACCCGGCGGGCGTTCCACTCGCCCGCTGCGGTCAGGGCGCGTCGATCGCGAACGGCATCCGCTACTTCTCGTGGAGCGGCACGGCGATCCACACGAACACGCTCGACGTCCTCGACGTGGGTTTCGCCGTCACGTCGCTCTTCTATCCGGGCCACGAGGACGACGGCCTCGTCGGCCGGTGCAGCTCCCACCTCGGCATGGTGATCCGCGACGACTACGCGATGAATCACCTCGACGAGGTCAACCACATCCTCGGCCTCGTCGACGTCTGGCACGTGCGCCCGGAAGCCGTGTTCCGGATGCACGCGAACCGCCTCAAGAACGCGGGGCTCTGACGTGGGCAGCGCTCGCGCCCGCTCCGTGCGCCGAGGAGTCGCGCTCGTCTTCGTCGCGGGCGTGCTCTTCGTCGGCTTCCGCATGTCCCCTCGCTCCGAGGAGCGCCCGGCCGTCCCGCCGCTGCCCGTCGCGGACGCTCCGCTCGAGCCCGAGGCGACGCCATCGCGCGCGGCCGCACACGACGCGGTCATGCCCCAAGGCGTCGAAGAGCCCTCGCCGGGCTCGCTCGCCGCCTCGCTCCGCGGCACCTCGATCGACGGGGACTTCGATCGGGGCGCGGACGGGCGCGTCGTCTTCGGCCCGGCGATGGTCCGACTCTTCGACTACCTCCGCTCGACGATCGGCGAGGCGAGCGAGGACGAGGTGCGGTCCTTCCTCGAGCGGCTCGCGCGCGCACGCCTCGCGGATGCGGAGGACGTCGACCGAGTGCTCTTCCTCTACGATCGCTACGTCGCGATGCTCGACGAGGCGGCCGATCGGCTCCCCTCGGAGCGGAGGGAGGGCGATCCCGAGGGCGCGCTCGCGCTCCTCCACGCGATCCGCGTCTCGGCCTTCGGCGAGGAGGATGCCGCGCGCGCATTCGGCGAGAGCGAGCGGATCGCGAGCGGGCTCTTCGCGCGGGCCCGCGTGCTCTCCGAGACCTCGCTCTCCGCGGACGAGCGGGAGCGTCGGCTCGAGGCGATCGAGGCCGACATGCCGGAAGCGGAGGCGTCGGCGTTGCGAGCGATGCGAACGACCGCGCGGCTCCGCGAGCGGACCTCGGAGCTCCGCCAGGCTGGCGCGGACGAGGAGGCGATCCGGGAGCTCCGCGTCGCCTCCGTCGGCGTCGCGGCGGCCGATCGCCTCGAGGCGCTCGATGCCGCCCGCGAGGCCTTCCGCGCGCGCGTCGATGCGTATCGGAGGGAGCTCGCCGCGCTGGGCGCGCGGAGCCCGGACGGGCCGGGCGACGAGGCGATCGCGGCGCTGCGGGCGCGTCATTTCGAGGGTGCGGAGCTACTGCGGATCGCGGCGCTCGATCGGCTGGAGCGTTGAGGGGACGGTGGGGCGACCGGCCCGGAAGCCGCCGGGATCAGGGGCAGGAGTTCCACGGGCCGTACGAAGCGCACGTGCCCACCGTCGCGGCATCGCTCGTACGGCCTGCGCAATAGCCTCCGAGGCATTCCTCGTTGGATGCGCAGCTCGAGCCGTCGGCGCCCGTCCGACAGACGTGCGCGAGACATTTCGCGCCCGCGCCGCAGTGCGCGTCGTCGATGCACGCCGAGCCCTCCGAGCCATCCCCGACCTCGACACACCGGTACGTGGTCTCGTCGCAGATCAGGTTGTCGGCGAACGCGCAGGAGCCGGCGGAGAACACGTTGGGATTGCACGCCTCTCCGCGCCCACGCGGTCGAACGACGAGACACGTCGCCGAGTCCGCCGAGGTGTGGATGCACATCGCACCGATCGCGCAGGAGTTCGTGGGCCCGTACGGTGATTGGCAGCTCTTCCCCGGCGCCATGGGCTCTCCACAACGCCCCACCTCGGCGTGAGCGGCGTCGAAGAGGCAAGCGAGACCGCGAGCGCAGACGGTCCGGGGGCCGGCCCCCACGAAGCCGCAGGCCTGACCGCGTCCTGCGATCGGATTCGTCGGCTCCTCGCAGTGCCCCGCCGTGGCGCTCGGAGCGTCGGCGACGCACGTCAGGAAGGTGCCGCAGCCGCGATCGACCGCCGAGGTGTCGCAGGCATCGCCTGGACGGAAGCCGGCCGCGCTGCGGTCGGCCGCGCAGAGGCTGCAGCCCGACGGCTGACGCGCGAGGTACGTACCCGGTGCGCACTCCTCCGGGAGCCGCGCCGCCTCGCCGGCATTCTTGGTCCCCTCGAGCACCCACGCGCAATGCGGAGGATCGATCAGGTCCCTGGCGCTGCATCCACTCGGGCCGAGCCCGCGCACCGCATCGAGACAGGCGAGCGCCTCGTCGGGACGGAACCTCACGGAGCCTTCCTCGAGCGCCTGCGCGAGCGAAGGCGTGAGACGATGCTCGAGCTCGCCTCGAACGACCGATCGGCACTCCGAGGTGCTGCGATAGGAATTCCACTCGTTCGGGTTGCCGCCCTGATCGCCGGACCCTGGGCAGGCGTAGAGACCATCGCAGTAGGCCGCTGGATAGCGGTCGAGGAACTCGGCATACGTCGCCGGGGGATCGCTCGGGAACGAGACGGAGTCGTCACAACCCGCGGCGAGCCCCAGCAGGACGCTCGAGAGGACGAGAACGGGATGCGAGCGGAGCGTCGAACGCATGCGATTCATGCGCCGTACGTCGCACGAACGTTGCGCGAGCGCCACGGTCGATCCGCGTTTCCGTCCAGGCTCCGCGCTCGACTCGTCGGCTTCGAGGGGCGGAGTTCGGCGAGGGTGCAACTTTCCAGTCCCTCGCCAGTCTTCGCCCGGTATGCCATCGGCGGACTGACTCTCGACGGACTCGATCCGATCGTGATGCGGGGCAACGGGATCGAGGCCGCAAGACACGTGGTGCGGGAGCGGTGAGCGGCAGGAGCGCCCGCCCTCGCCTCAGGGAGGAGCGCCGTCTCCGCCGCAGGAGAGGTAGACGGGCACGAAGTACGTGGGTCGCGGAAGGTCGGTGACGGGAAGGACGTATCCGTCCATGTCGCAGTGCGTGGCGGACGAAGGAATCGCCCCCACTCTTCGTACGCTATCCGGGTGATTGAAGACGGGTCGCTCGAACCACACGCGATGTCTGCTCGCGTCGTCCGCGCATCGCACGCGAGCAAGAAGAGGCAGGCGATCGCGACTCCGCGCATCTCGGACCTCATCTCTCCAGGATCCGCGCCGGAATGTCGCGTTCAGCGTGCAGCACGCGCCACACGTCGACGTGGTCGTCGCGCTCGACGTAGAAGACGAGGTAGGGGAATCCATCGAGCGGCCAGGTGCGCAGCTCCGGTAGGTCGAGCGCGTGGGCATAGCGGGTCGCGCCGGTCGCCGGGTTGCGGCTCACGTGTCCGTACGCGCGCTCGAGCGCGTCGATGAAGCGGAGCGCGAGCGCCTCGCCGCCCTCTTGCAGATACCACGACACCGCGAGATCGACGTCATGGTTCGCCGCCGTGCGCGGTACGACGGGCTTCCTCTTCACCGACGCGTCTTCTTCGTGCCCGCTCGGACCCGGCTGCGCAGGGCGTCGAAGTAGACAGCATCTGCCGGTGCCGCGGGCTCCGAGGAGGCACCCGCGATGAGGAGCCGCCGCAGCTGCTGGCGATCCTGGTCCCGGCGGATCAGCTCGCGGATGTACTCGCTGCTCGTCCCGTAGCCGCCGCTCGCCACCTGCTCGTCCACGAACGCCTTGAGCGCCTCGGGGAGCGAGATGTTCATGGTGCTCATCCGACCAGTCTGGGCGGTATGGCAAAAAATGGCAAGGCATGGTCGGGCGCGAGACGGATGGCCTCGCCCCACGCGCGAACCCACACTCCCGCCATGCAGTACGTCGTGAAGCTCTCCACCGTGTACCGCTGCTCCCTCGAGCGCGCATTCAAGACGCCGATGCTCTGCGACGTCTCCAAGGTGCACACGGGCTTCCTCGTGATGCCGCGCGTCACGCACTGCACCGAGGACGAGGACTGGGGCCGCGTGGGCAGCCGCAAGCGCGTGTTCGTCGCGCCCTCGCTCACGCAGCCCGGCGGCGAGGCCTCGACCGACGCCGTGCTCGAGCGGGTGGAGAACACGCATTGGAAGATCGAGGTCGGCGACTTCAAGGCGTGGATGCTCGGCTTCACGCGCTTCGTCGGCGAATGGGACACGACGCCGCTCGGGCCGAACGAGACCCGCATCGACTACACGTACACGCTGCACGCCAGCGCCCCGTGGCTCGCGCCGCTCCAATGGCTCTTCGCGCGCATGTTCTGGCCCGTCTACATGCGCCGGGTGCTCGAGAACGTGCGCCGCATGGCCGAGGGCGAGGAGCCGTACCGACACGCGTGAGGATCGCAGGGTCCTGCGCGCGTACGCCGGTCACGGCTCCCCGAGGAGGCCGCGCTCGCTCAGGCGAGGTTGTGGAAGACGTGCTGGACGTCGTCGTCCTGCTGCAGCGCGTCCACGAGCTCGAGCACTTCCTTCGCCTGCTCTTCCGACAGGGTCGTGAGCGTCTGCGGGATGTAGGCCAGTCCGCTCGAGACGATCGGGATCTTCTTCGCCTCGAGAGCGGACTGGAGCGAGCCGAAGTCGGTGAACGCGCAGCGCATCAGGAGCAGCGGCTCGCCCTTCTCGCCCTCGACCTCGCCCATCTCCTCGAGCCCGTGATCGATGAGGTCGAGCTCGAGCGCTTCGAGGTCGAGGCCCGCCGGCGAGACGCGGAACTCGCCCATGCGCTTGAAGAGGAAGCCGACGGAACCCGTCGTGCCGAGGTTCCCGTCGTAGTCCTTGAACGCGAGGCGGACGTTGGCGACGGTGCGCGTCGGATTGTCGGTCGCGGTCTCCACCAGCACGGCGATCCCGTGGGGAGCGTAGCCTTCGTAGAGGATGACCTCGTAGTCGACCTGCTGCTGGCCGCTCGCCTTCTTGATCGCCGCTTCGATCTTGTCCTTCGGCATGTTGACCGAGCGGGCGTTCTGGAGCGCGCGGCGTAGCGCCGGGTTGTTCTCCGGAAGCGGACCCGCCGCCTTGACGGCCATGGCGATCTCCTTGCCGCAGCGCGTGAACGCCTTGGCCATTCGATCCCAGCGGGCAAACATGGTGGTCTTGCGTGTCTCGAAAATACGTCCCATGGCCCGACGGAGTTACCACGGATCCGGCGGCCGGACGACGTCCCGGCGGGGGGGTCCGGGGGACACGAGCGACGGCCCGCCCAGCCCTTCGCGGAGCGCCTGCCACGCCGTTCGAAGCTTCGTTGGCGGCGCCCGCCGGGGCATGATCGCCCGAGACCGCTCGGAGGCGCCTCATGTCGACGACCCACCCTTTCCCCCCCGTGCTGGCGACCCCGCGCCCGAAGAGGGAACCGGGGCGCTTCCGCGCGGTCACGGAGGACGGTGCGCTGCTCTTCTTCGATCCCATCACGGGAGCGAACGTGCGCTGGACGTCGCCCGAGACCGCGCCGCTGCGCCGTCGCCTGCCGAGGGTGGCGATGTTCGGGATCACGAATCACTGCAACCTCGCATGCGGCTACTGCTCCCGCGACGTCGAGGCCGCGAGCGAGTGGACGGTGGAGAGCGCGGCCTCGTTGCTCGAGGGGCTCGAGGCCCACGGCCTGCTCGAGGTCGCGTTCGGAGGAGGCGAGCCCTTCGCCTTCCGCGGCTTCGACGAGCTCGTCGAGCGACTCGGAACGACGACTCGCCTCGCCCTCCACGCGACCACGAACGGGACGCGGCTCACGCCCGAGCGCCTCGCGAGGCTCCGTCCCTTCCTCGGCGAGCTCCGGCTCTCGATCCACGACGACGGATCGTGGCCCGAGGCGGTTCGGACGCTCGTCGACTCCGGCATCCGCTTCGGCGCGAACGTCCTCGCCTTTCCGAAGCGACTGTCGACCCTCTCGTTCCTCCTCGACCAGCTCGAGTCGCTCGGCTGCAAGGACGTAGCTTTGCTCCGCCCGATCGGGGACGTCGCGTCGCGCGAATACTCCGCCGAAGACGAGGCGAGGCTCGCCGAGCTCGTCGCGCGCACGCCGCTCCGCGTCCGCCTCTCCGCATGTTTCGCGGACCGACTCGCCGGGGTGCCGAGGCTCTTCGAGCCCCTCACGACGGAGTGTGCGGCGGGCGACGAGTTCTTCACGCTCACCCCCGATCGCCGGCTCCTGCCCTGCTCCTTCCACTCGGAGGCCTTGCCCGTGCGCTCCGCCGAGGACGTGATCGTCGCGCTCGGCCGCCGCGAGGAACGCTTCCGCGCCCCGGCTCCGCGCGCCGGCTGCGGTCGCCGGGCCACGACGCCCCAGCCTCGGCGAACCGGGATCCAGGCCTGGAATGCTTTCTCCAGCAACAACAGCGGAGACTGCGTGCTCGTCGGTCGCTTCGAGTCGGAAGCGGACGCAGGGCGGCACGAAGGCGTGCTCGCGGGCGAGCTCGTCTCCGCCCACGGCGCACCGCGCCTCGCGGAGCTGCTCGCGGCGCGACCCAGCGCGGAAGGGCGCGAGCGTCTCTTCCTCCGATGCACGACGCGCGAGGTCGCCGAAGAGCTCGCCCGAGATCTCGGCGGGGTGGCAGGCGCGAGCCGGGTGTTCGTCGAACGCGAACTCGTCTCGAGCCGTGCGGGCTCGTACGCGCTCCGTCGGGCCGACACGGCGACGGTCCTCCCGGGCGGACGCATCGCGCTCGAGGTCGCCTTCTCGCGTCCTCGCGGAGAGGCTCCCATCGACGCCGCGCGAACGAACGCCGAGCTCCGCGCCGAGCTCGGTCCGGACGGGAACGCGAACCTCGAGCCCCGCTATGGCACCGCCGCCGGAACCGTCGAGACCGAGGTCCCCGAGCGCGTCCTCCCCTTCCTCGCTGCGTTCGCGGAGGCGCGGGGCCTCGGCCTCTACGTCGATGCGCGTCCGCTGCGCCCCGTCGTCGAGGCGATGGGGCGCGTGGCGGAGGATCTCGTGGTGCTGCGGCGGCGGTGAGGAGTCGAGCTCAGCTCGCGGCGCTCGGAGGCCCGGAAGGCACCGCGCCGATCTGCTGGAGCAAGGTGAGCATGTCGGCGACGCCCCAATGCTCGGTCACGCGACCGGATGCGTCGAACTTCATGATGTCGATGAGGGTCATCGCCACCTTCTTCCCCGTCGCAGGCACGCCCATGAAATCCCCCTTGTGCGTCGCGGAGATCTTCACGCGCGCGACGGCCTCGTCGCCGCCGTCGATCACGTCCTCGACGTGCATCTTCATGTCGGGAAAGGCGGCGAGGAGCATCTGGAAGTAGGCGAGCACGCCCTCCTTCGTCGGCGGAATCCCGGGCAGCTCTTCGTGCTCGACGAAGTCCTCCGCGAGCAGCGCTCCGAAGCCAGGGAGATCCCGCGCGTTGATGCGCTCGTAGGCGCTTCGCATGGTCGTCTTGTGGTTCATCGTCCACCCCCGTGTTCGATGCGGACAACGTAGGTCCCCCAGCAATGCAGCGACGACGCGCTGCCCGCTTCCGCCCACATCATCATCCCCGCCGGGCCAGGTCGGTAGCGTCGGCGTCGGCTCGTCCCGCGAATTCGGAAGAGTGTCTCTGCGCGAGGACGTCACTGCTCGTGGAGCCCGCGAAGCACGGTGGCGAGGTTCTGATCAGCCGATCGTCGCGCGCATGCAGTCGTGGAGCTCGACGAGACCCGCGCGACCCCAGAGCCGCGCCGCGACGCTCCAACGCTCGCGCGCGTCCGCGGCCTCCGCGCCGAAGCGAGCGCCCTCGAGCCATCGGGCCGCGAGCCGCGGATCGGCGGATCCCTCGGGGGGCTCCTCGTCGAGCAGTCGCCCGAGCACGTAGACGTCGGACTCGAGCCGCGGTCGTGCGGAAGCCCGCAGTCGCTCGACGGCCTTCGTGAGCTGGCGTTCGCGGACGTCACGCGACAGCCCATCGAGCTCGGCGTGCGTCCAGATCGGCTCGGGGACCGTGAAGCGATGCCATTCCACGAGCGTCGACCGACGAGACCGAGCTCGTTGGCGTCTCGGAAGTCATGCGGGCCCCCGACCACGCGATGGCACGCGGGTCGAGGGAGCGCCCCCTCGTCGCGTCCGTCAGCCGTTCGTCGGCAGCGCGTGCTTCTCGACGAACGTGCCGTTCGTCACGTTCCACCAGGTCTCCTCGGTCGGAACGGAGTACGAGAACGTCCCCTTCACGGCGACGACGATCGGCACCGAGCCGGGCGCTCCCGAGTCGAGCACGAGCTCGCCGTCGTATGTCACGTCGTAGTTCGCTCGGTAGAAGAGCGCCTCGACCTCGACGTTCGTGTGGGCGGGGACGTCCACGGTGCACGCCTGACGGAACGTGGTCGACTCGAGATCGGTCGTCCCGCCTCCGATCTGGGCGAACTCCGAATGCGTGACCGCGCTCTCGAAGCTCGTCGTCATCTTGACGCCCGTCTTCACGATCCCGACGCTGACTTCGGTCGCGACCTCGGCCGAGACGCCGAGCTTGAAGCCGAACTCCGTCGAGCTCCCACTCGTCCACGTTCCCGTCACGGTCCGACTCCGCACCTTGGTGACGTCGAACACGTAGTGCGTGTCGCGATCGGAGGTGTTGTTGTAGTTCGTGCGCTTCACGCTCTCGGGGATCCACTCGATGGGCCCGTTCGTCGTGGCCGTGATCTTGGGTCGGAGATTGCTCATGATCGATCCGGCGTTCAGCACGTAGGGATGCTGGTCGTTCGGATACGACTCGGAGCCGGCCCAGACGAAGAATCCGCTCCCCTGGATGTTCCACGTGCTCTCGCGGTCCTTCCAGATGCACGGCGAGAGCAGCTCGGAATGCTTCACCAGGGCCTTGTGGACGCAGCGGAACTGCGGATCCGGGTCGCCCGACGTGTCAGGGTCGTGGAGCACGGCGATGTCGCTCAGGGCGACGTAGTCCGCGCTCGGCGGGATCGGTCGATAGAGCGTCAGCTGCCCCTTGGACGGATTGGCCGTCGGGAAGAGGCGCTCCCATCGGCTCGGCTTCACGAGCACCTCGCTCTGCGCCGTCACCCTCTTCGTGTCGCGCACGACGATCGGGGCCGCCGACAGGCGCTTGAGGTCGTCCTTGCGCGGCGGCTCGCTGCTGCCCTCGGTGCAGACGTACCCGATTCGGACTTCGCCCTCCTCGAGCCGAGGACGCCAGTAGTAGGCGTCGTAGTATTCCGTGACGAGCTCGAGGTTGTACTGGTCGCGAAGCGTGATGAATTCCACTGGACTGCGGTCGGACATGATCACTCCTTCATCGAGCCCGACCGAGCGTGCACCGCTCGCGTGGGCTCGTTCCCGGGGCCTGCAGACATCGCGACTGCGGCCCGAAATCGACTGGGGATGCCGTCAACGCGACGAGGAGCCCGAGAGGCTCGTCGGTCGCGGAGGGCCCGTCTTCCGTGCGCGCGCGTCGAGACCGAACAGGGCCTCGGCCGATCCCAGGTCAGGCGCACCTCCCGTCTCGAAGACGGGCTCGAACGATTCGCTCCTCATGCTTCCCTCGGCGGGGAGGCTGCCATCGGAGGCACTGGCTCCATCCACGCGATCTCCGGAATCCGTCGCGAACGTGACGCGTGTCACGTTGGCGGTGCGCCGCTCGCCGGCGACCGGGAGCGCCTCCGCGTTCGCGCGAAGTCCTGGCCCAACGATGTGGAGACCCGGACGGAGCGCATGCTCGGCGAGCCGAGCTGAGGGCGTTCGGCGCGGCCGCCGTCACTCGGACGGTGGGTCGGAATCGTCGTGCCACGAAACGAAGGGCGCCGGTTTCGCTTCGAGCCAGAAGTGCTCCGCCGCGCGTGCCGCATCCTCGAACGCGACCGTCCACTCGGACGGGCAGAGATCGACCTGTCCATTGGCGAGCGTGAATTCCAGGTCGCCGTCGTCATGGTCGCCACGCGAGCGTGACGTCAGGCCTACGTCGCCTTCGCACCGGAGGTACATGAGGAGTGCACGCGTACCGCTCTTCAGGATGCAGAGGGCCGGCCCGGCGGAGTCGTTCAACCAGACCTCGCTTCGATCGACCGGTCGCACGTCGGCAATGCGCTCGCGGAGAAGCTCGATCGGGAGGTCGCCCAGCTCTCGGCCATCGATCGTCAGGGCCTTCGCCATCTCGGTTCCGAGCAACATTCCACATGACCTGCGGCCGGGGCAACGTCCTCGGACAGCCGCTCCGAGGAGGGATCCGGTCTCTCCTCGCGTGAACTCGGTGAGCGCGCGGCTCAGGGCCGCGTGGATGCGCCTCCGCTTCGACGCGGCGGCACCGCGCGCGGGCCGAGCACGAGATGTCGTGCCTCCGCGCTTCCGCTTGCACGGCCCTCCGCTGCGGCCGCATGCTGTGACGAGCGCGGCCCGCTTGCGCGGTGCGCCGCGCGCACGGAAGTTCCGTAAGGAGAACCGAGCAATGCGCACTCGAAACGTGCCTCGTGTGTTCGCGTCGGTGGCTTGGCTCGGACTCGTCGCGCTCGGCGGCTGCGACGATGGATCCTCGGGACCCGGGCTCCGGTCGTGGCGCGTCTCGCCCGGCACGAATTCGACCGATGCGCCATGGGGCGTCGCGATCGACGCCACGGGCCGCGTCCTGGTCTCCGAGATGTTCGGACACGCGGTCGACGTGTACACCGCGACCGGCACCCCGGTGACGAGCTGGGGCAGCCACGGCACGGGCAACGGAGAGTTCGACGGACCCAAGTACGTCGACACCGATGGCTCGGGCAACGTGTACGTGGCCGATCCCGGCAACCATCGGATCCAGAAGTTCTCCTCCACCGGTGCGTACCTCACGCAGTGGGGCTCGTACGGTACGGGCGACGGTCAGTTCGAAGCTCCGACCGGCATCGAGGTGGACGTCGCGCGAGGCGTCGTCTACGTGGTCGACTCGGGCCACGATCGCATCGAGACCTTCGATCTCGACGGACACTACCTCGCGCAATGGGGCAGCCGCGGCACGGGCGACGGTCAGTTCCGGTTCCTCGACCTCGAGGGCGGCGGCAATCAGGGCCCCGAGGGCGACGTGGCCCTCGACGCGGCCGGCAACCTGCTCGTCGTCGACAACTGGAACCATCGCGTCCAGCGGTTCGCGCCGAACGGCACCTACCTCGGTCAGTGGGGCTCGGCGGGCAGCGGACCAGGGCTGTTCCTCTACCCCTCTGGCATCGCCGTCGCGCCCGATGGAACCGTCGTCGTCACCGACAACGCGCAACCCCACAACGAGGCAGGGAACGTGAGCCGGCTGATGCGCTTCGACGCCAGCGGCGCGTTCCTCGAAGAGATGCGTTTCCCGCCCATCGCAGGCGGTCCCGTGCAATCGCTCGGCGTCGACATCGACAGCACGGGCCTCGTCTACGTCATCCAGGGGGACTCGGTCGTCGTCTACGATCTCTGAGTCGTGCTCGGTCGGCCGGGCGTCCCGAGCCTCGCGGCGGTTCCACGCGACGACGAGGATCGGCGCGGGCGGTTCCGGACCCGAGGCCGACGCATGCGCGGTTTGGCGTTCGACCCTCCGCCCGGTAGGCTGGGAGCCACGATGAGCTTCGACGCAGGACCGATGTTCGCCACGCTCCTCGTGAGCAGCGTCGGCTTCGTGGCCTTCGTCTACGGGAAGCGTCAGCGGCGCGCCCCGCAGTTCGTCGCGGGTCTCCTCCTCCTGATCTTCCCCTACTTCGTCGACGGTGCCCTGCCCATCCTCGCGATCGGCGCGGTCCTCGTGGCGGCGATGGTCACCGCCCTGAAGCTCGGCTACTAGGGAGGAGGCTCAATCCCCGCTCTCGAGCTCCGCGAGCACGAGCCGGATGACCCCATCGGGCCAACGCTGTCTTCCGACTCCGTTCGGCACCTTCGAGAGCAAGGCCGAGATCCGGGCTCCGT
>JAXLYX010000022.1:0-83830 GCA_046351215.1 Polyangiales bacterium
AGGCGGATCGATTCCACGTAGCGATCGGCGAAGCGCTCGGGGAGCGCACCGCGGACGTGGAATTTCGAGTAGGAGATCGCTCCCTTGAAGAGTCCCATGGCTTCCTCGCGAAGGGCCCCGGCAGCTACCACGAAGGATCGCCCGGGTCGAGCGATCGACGCGCGGGGAGCTCCGAGGAAGGGCGATGGGCGACGCTCGGAGAGCGCTCCTCACCTCGCCCCACCGAAATCACGTGGGCCGCTCCACCGATCGGCCGACCTTCCGTAGGATGTCGCCATGCGGAAGTCCTCCACGTTCGCCTTGGCCCTCTTCCTCGCCGCCTGTGGGGGAGGCTCCGATTCCTCCAACTCGGACGCGGGCGGTGGAGGCGGCTCGGGAGACGGCGGTGGCAGCGATTCGGGCTCCACGTCGAGCGACGGCTCCATGTCCGACGGCTCGAGCGCGAGCGACGCCTCGATGTCGATGGACGCGGGCGCGGGCTCCGATGCCTCGACCTCCGACGGAGGCTCCGGCGCGTGCCCGGCCGCGCCCGCCGGGATCGACGCGACGACGATGGCGGCCTACACGAAGGTCATGGCCACGCGGAACGCGATGGGCCTGCCCTGCGCGACGATGGTCGCGACGATCAACACCGGCGCGACGAACCACTGCGGCTATTACGCCGCGAACACCTCGTCCGCCGGTAGCTGCAAGTCGACGACGAATCCCCACGCGGAGGTCTCGGGCTGCTCGATGTTCACGGGGGCTTCGTTCTCCACGCGCATGACCTACGCCGGCTACACCGGCTCGCCCGTCTTCGAGTGCATGGCCTTCTCGAACAACGGCACGTCCTCCGTCCAGCAGTGGATCGACTCGGTCTGGCATCGCACGCCCGTGCTCAGCCCCTGGACCCGCGACTTCGGCTACGGCCACGCGACGGGCTGCGACACGATGGACTTCGGCGCCGGCGCCGCCACCCCGAACACGGCGGTCTTCACCTATCCCTACGCGGGCCAGACCGGCGTGCCGAAGAGCTTCAACGGCAACTACGAGGGACCGATGCCCCCGGCGCCGCCCACCGGCTGGCCGAGCGGCTACCCGATCACGATCTACCTGAACGGCACCGTCACGACGCACACCCTCCGCGTCGACGGGACGACGACCGACATCGCCCATCAATGGCTCGACCCCGCGACCCAATCGCTGCTCGACCGCGACTTCGTGATGTATGCGAACGCGCCGCTCGCCGCCGCGACGACCTACCGCGTGCACGTCGAGGGATCGAACGCGGGCGGCCCCGTCACGATCGACTTCACGTTCACGACGCAGTGACGGCGAGCGGGGCGTCGTCCACCGAGCGCGCGTCGCGGCGCATCGCCGCGTAGGTGATGCCGGCGAAGACGAGGTCCTGGAGCGCGAAGGCCGAGAGGCGCGGGTCGATCTTCCCGGCGGCCGCGAGGCCGACGATCGCGAGGAACGCGAGGGGACGGTCGAGCACCGTCGCCCGCGCGAAGCGCTCGGAGTCGCTGCACACGCGGTAGAAGTAGCCGATGACGACCATCGCCACGCCGAGCAGGCGGAGGTAGCCCTCGCCCTCGGTCGAGCCGATCGGGACGTTCACGAGGCCCATCAAGAGGGAGGGGGCGAGGAAGACGGAAGCTCCCTGCACCATCACGAGGCCGCCGAAGACACGAAGGGACTGCGCGGTCGCGGGACCCGTCGCGGCGTGGGGAGTCATGTCACGAGTCTACGTTGGTTGCAGGGGCAAAGGCATCCACCGCTCGGCCGATGATCCCGAGTAGGTCACGGAACCACATCGCTCGACGGACGGAGCACGCTCGAAACACTCGGGATCGTGTGCTGGCAGCCTTTCGATCCGCGTTCCAGGCATGCTAGAAAACTGCACGATGCTGAAGAACCTCGACGTGGTCCTCGACACCCCGGCCGTCCGCATCGGGACGTCCGGCCCGGTGCTCGTGGTGCAGTACCGCGACAACATCAGCCCCGAGACCCTGCGCGCGTCGGAGATGGCCCAGGAGCGTCTGCTCCGCCAGCATCCCGGCGGCACGCTCTTGCTCACGCTCGTCGACGGGAACGTCCCGCTGCCCACCGAGGACGCGCGGGCGATGGTCGCCGACACGTTCCGTCGCATGGCGGCGCGCAACAAGGCCGCGGCGACCGTGATCCTCGGCGACGGCTTCTGGGCGAGCGCGGTGCGTTCGACGCTCACCGCGCTCACGCTCGTCGTCCGGCCGCCGTGCCCGCAGAAGACCTTCGCGACGGTCGACGAGGCCCTCGCGTGGTTGATGAGCCACGAGGCGTCGACGCACGTCGATCCGCGTCTGCTCGCCATGGACGTCGATCGCATGCGCACGGCCGTCCGCTAGGTCGCTCCGCGCGCGTGGTATCGTCCGCGCGTGCCCATCGCCTGTCCTTCGTGCGGAGCCCGCATCCCGGCCGAGGACGTCGACCTCTCGACGAAGCTCGCGAAATGCGTCGCATGCGACGAGGTCTTCTCGATCGACGCCCAGCTCGGTGCGCCCCCCGTGCCGCTCGCCACGGGGCCCCGGCTGCCGCGCGTTCCGCCGAGGGGCATCACGTTCGAGCGTGACGTCCCGAAGGAAGACGATCGCCCGACCGCGTTCCGCGAGCTCGCGCGGGCGCGCGACCCCGGACGCTTCGTCCTGCGCCGGCGCTGGCTCTCGCCGATGCACTTCGGCCTGCTCTTCTTCTGCATCGCCTGGGATTCGTTCCTCGTGTTCTGGTACGGGATCGCCTTCTCCACGGACGCGCCCTGGATCATGAAGGTCTTCCCGATCGCGCACGTCGCCGTCGGCGTCGGCCTGACCTACTCGGTGCTCGCGGGCTTCCTCAACCGCACGACGGTGCGCATCGAGGAAGGTCGCCTCGAGGTGCGTCACGGTCCCTTGCCCTGGGTCGGGAACACGAGCCTCGAGGTCGCGGGGCTGCGCTCGGTCTACGTGACGTCGAAGACGACGACGAGCTCGCAGGGCCGAGCCACGGTGAAGCAGGCGGTCGTGGCCGACACCGACGCCGCGGCCGAGGTGTCCCTGCTCGAGCTCGAGGACTCCACCCAGGCCGAGTTCGTGGCGGCCGCGGTCGCCGAGCACCTCGGGTTGCCGAATCGCGCGCTGCCGGGCTAGGCCCCGCGCTCAACAGCTCCCGTGCAGCTTCCGCTCGGGGCCCGGGAAGATCTTGCCGGGGTTCAGGATCCCCTTCGGATCGAAGACCGCCTTCACGCGCTCCTGCAGCGCGATGAGCGCGTCGCTCTGCTCGAGCGGGAGGTAGGGCGCCTTCAACACGCCGATGCCGTGCTCTCCGGAGAGGGTGCCCTGCATCGCGACGACCTCGCGGAAGAGGCTCTCGATCGCCGCATCGACCGCGGGGCGTTGCGAGGGATCGTTCCAGAGGAAGTTCACGTGGAGGTTGCCGTCGCCCGCGTGGCCGTAGGTCGGCATCACGATGCCGTGGGTCTCGGCGAGGCGTCGGCAGTGCGCGAGGAGGTCGGCGATGCGCGTGCGGGGCACGACGACGTCCTCGCTGAGCTTCCACTTCGAGGTCTTGCGGAGCGTGCGCGAGAGCTCGCGGCGCGCCGCCCAGAGCCGCTCGCGCTCGCTCGCGTTCTGCGCCACGAGCACGTCGAGCGCGCCGGCGTCGACGAGGGCCTGGCCGATGCGCTCGACCTGCGCGCCGAGCACGCTCTCGTGGCCGTCGATCTCGACGAGGAGCATCGCGCGCGCCGCCGCCGGCACGTCGAGCCCCGCGTCGGGACGCACGAGGTCGAGGGCGATCGAGTCGAGTAGCTCGACGCAGCGGGGCACGACGCCCTGGCCGAGGATGCGCGTGACCGCGGCTCCCACGCTCGCGTCGTCCGGGAGGAAGACGAGCAGGGTGGCGACGGATTCGGGGAGCGGCACGAGGCGGAGCGTCGCCTCCGTGACGATGCCGAGCGTGCCCTCGCTGCCGACGAGCAGCGCCGTGAGGTCGAAGCCCGTCACGCCCTTCACCGTGCGCTTGCCGACGTGGAGGATGGTCCCGTCGGCCATCACGACCTCCATGCCGAGCACGTACTCGCGCGTCACGCCGTACTTGAAGGCCCGGGGGCCGCCGGCGTTCGCCGCGATGTTGCCCCCGAGCGCGCAGCTCGCGAGCGAATTCGGGTCGGGCGGGTAGAAGAGCCGCTCCTCCTCGACGCTCGCGTGGAGCCTCCCCGTGACGAGGCCCGGCTGCACGACGGCGTAGAGGTCGTCGCGCTCGATGCCCTTGAGGTCGTTCATGCGCTCGAAGGCGAGGACGATGCCTCCCTTCACGGGTACGGCGCCGCCGACCCGGCCCGTTCCCCCGGCGCGCGGCGTCACGGGGATCCCGTGCGCGTTCGCCGCCCGCAGCACGGCCGCGACGTCCTTCGTCGACGAGGCGCGGACCACGGCGTCCGGGAGGTGCTCGGGGGTCTCGCTCTCGTCGTGCGCGTAGGTCGCGAGCACGTCCGGATCGCGGATCACGCTCCCGCTCCCGCAGGCGCGCTCGATGTCGAGGAGGGCGAGGTCGAGGCTCACCCTCGCCAGCGTGCATCGCCTCCCGCCGGGCGCAAGGGGCGAGGGACCCGTTCGTGGGAGGCCCGGCGTCCTGTACCATCGCCCCATGAGACGACCGATCTGGGGTTGGGGGGATGCGTCGACACGTCCGGATCTCGGCGACGCGGTGAAGCGGGCGTCGATGGTCTTCGGAGGCCTCGAGCGGCAGGAGGCGGTTGCGGCCGACGCGATCGTCGTGCCCGCACCGCGCGTGCCCGTGCCCGCCGAGCTCGCGGACTTCGCGACCGGCGAGCCCACGACGCGCGCCGAGCACACGTGGGGCAAGAGCTACGTCGACCGCGTGCGCGGCTACCGCGGCGACTACTCGGCCGCGCCCGATCTCGTCGCCCGCCCGCGCAGCGAGCGCGAGATCGAGCACGTCCTCGAGGTGGCCTCGCGCGAGAGGCTCGCCGTCATCCCGTTCGGCGGGGGCAGCAGCGTGACCGGCGGCGTCGAGCCGAGGCTCGGGCCCGGACATCGCGGCGCGATCAGCCTCGATCTCGGCGCGCTCTCGCGCGTCGTCGAGGTGGACGACGTCTCCGAGGTCGCGCGCATCGAGGCCGGCGCGCTCGGTCCCGTCCTCGAGGCCCAGCTCGCCGGGCACGGACGCACGCTGCGTCACTTCCCCCAGTCGTTCGAGCGCTCGACGCTCGGCGGCTGGATCGTGACGCGCGCGGGCGGTCATTTCGCGACCGTCTACACGCACGTCGACGAGCTCGTCGAGAGCGTGCGCATGCTCACGCCCCGCGGGCCCTACGAGACGCGGCGCCTCCCGGCGTCGGGCGCGGGCCCCGATCCGAACCGCCTCGTCACGGGGAGCGAGGGCATCCTCGGCGTCGTCACCGAGGCCTGGATGCGCGTGCGGAAGCGCCCGACGTTCCGGGCCTCGGCGAGCGTGCTCTTCCGCGAATTCGATCAGGCGGTGGCGGCGACGCGCGCGATCGCGCAGTCGGGTCTCCACCCCGCGAACTGCCGGCTCCTCGACGCGAAGGAGGCCTTCTTGAACGCGGTCGCGATGGACGGCTCGTCCGTGCTCGTGCTCGGCTTCGAGTCCGACGACCACGCGCTCGACGCGTGGATCGATCGCGCGATCGCCCTCGCGACCGAGCACGGAGGCCGCTGCCCGCGCGGCAAGATCGTGCGCTCCGAGGGCGAGAAGGCGCGCTCGGGCGACGCCGCCGACGACTGGCGGGCGTCGTTCCTGGCGGGCCCCTACCTCCAGGACGCGATGATCGAGCACGGGGTGCTGGCGGATACCTTCGAGACGGCCTGCACCTGGGCGGCGTTCCCGGCGCTCTACCGGGGCGTCACCGAGGCCGTCACCGAGGCCCTCGTCCGGGTCGCCGGCAGCGGGATCGTCACGTGCCGCTTCACGCACGTCTATCCGGACGGGCCGGCCCCCTACTTCACCTTCCTCGGCAAGGTCCCGCGGGGAGCCGAGCTCGAGGCCTGGGCCGAGGTGAAGACCGCGGCGAGCGACGCCCTCGCGCACCACGGGGGCACCATCACTCACCACCATGCCGTCGGTCGCATGCACCGCGCGCACTACGATCGCGAGCGTCCGCCGCTCTTCGCCGAAGTGCTGAGGGCCGCCAAGCGCACGCTCGATCCGGAGGGCCTCCTGAACCCGGGCGTGCTCCTCGACCCGTGATCCGCCTCCGCGATCCTGCGCGCGCGCCCGCGGCGGGTTATCGTGGAGGCGCATGCGTCTCTCGCCCACCCTCGGGCTCGGTCTGCTCCTCGCCGTGTCGGGTTGCACCGAGTCGAAGCGCCCCCCCGCTTACGACGGTGGCTGGGGCGAATTCCCCCCCGTCATCCCGGGCTCCGGCACGGGCGATGCGGGGGCCGACGGCTCCACCCAGGATGGGGGAACGGGGCGCTGCACGGTCCTGCCGCTCGACCTCTACGACTCCTCGAGCGCGGTCGGCCTCGGCCTGGCCGTCGCCCCGCGGGCTGCCGATTTCCTCGTCTCCTGGGCCTCGCGCGATCCCAGCGTCAACCCGCCCTCGAACGTCTATCTCCGCTCGGTGGGCGCGGTCCTCGGCTCGCTCGGTACGACCAACGGCTACCTCCTCTCCGACGCGATCGTCGGGGGCCCGGCGATCCTCCCGCGGACCTCGGGCGTGCTCCTCGCCTTCTCGCAGACGTTCACCGAGGTCGGCGCGCTCCAGATCGACGTGGTCACGCAGCACCTCGACGTGAACCTCTCCGCGGACGCGAACGCCGAGCGGGCCGCGACCACGCTCGCCGACGAGACGTTCCTCGACGGAGTGACGCGGACGGATCAGCTGGCGACCGTCGCGATGCTCTCCACCACCGTCGACGCGGCGACCTCCTCGGCGACGACGTCCCTCGCCTTCGGCGACCTCGACGTCGACGGCCTCTTCGCCTACGGACCCGCGGAGATCGCGGACACGACGAACGTCGCGGCGCCGCCTTCGGTCGCGAACGTGGGAGGCTCCGTCTTCGCCGCGTTCCGACGGACGACGGGCGCCGTCGAGCTCGTCGAGCTGCAGCACGCGACCGACTGCATTCCCATGCCCGTCGCCGTCGCGACCTCCGGTCAGGATCTCGATCTCGCGGGAGACGACACGGGAGGGGCGCTCGTCTTCGACGCGTCGACGCTCGGCCGGCCGGTCGTGCGCTTCCTCCCGCTCGGTCCGACGGGCACACCCGCCGGCTCGGCCGTCGACGTCAACGCGGCCCCGATCTCCGCGACGGACGGGGCGGTGACGATGCTCGGAACCCAGCGCCTCGTCGTCTACCGCGGCACGGTCGACGGGAGCACCTACGTCCTGCGCGCCTCCGTGGTGGACGCCTCCGGTCGCGCGGTCTCGGATCAGGTCGTCGCGACCGGCATCGCCGGCCAGGGTCAGGTCGAGATCGCCTCGATCGGCAGCGATCGCGCCCTCGTCGTCTTCGCCGAGAAGAGCGTGAACGCCACCGGCGCGATCCCCGGCTACAGGGTCCGGGGCGCGCTGCTCGGCTGTCCCTGAGGCGAGGTCCCGGCCCCCCGCCGGCTCCGCTTTACCCTCGCGGCCATTCGACTACGATTCCCGGCTCGTGAACGCGGCGCCCTCCACCCCCGAGACCGAGCCTCACGCCGGCGCCTTCGTGCGCCGCTACGTCTGGCTCGTGCCGCTCGTCGTCGCCATGGTCGAGGTGCTCGGCTCGGCCACGGTCCACTCGCGCATCCCCGAGGACGGAGAGCTCCGGCAGGCGGCCGAGTTCGTCCGCGCCCGCTTCCGCGACGGCGATCAGATCCTCTCCGCGCCCGGCTGGATCGAGCCGCGCGTTCGTCTCGCGCTCGGGGACAGGATCTCGCTCTCGATGGCCGGTGCGATCGACCTCGATCGCTACACGCGCGTCTGGGTCGTGTCGGCGCGCGGCCGTCGTGCGGCGGGCGTCCCCTCGCGGCCGCCGGAGCTCGCGCGATCCTTCGGCCACGTCCGCGTCGAGCGCTGGGACCTCGGTCCGAGCCCGGTCCTCTACGACCTCGGCGAGAACGTGCTCTCGGCGGAGGTCGTGCTGGTCGAGCACGGCGCCGAGCGACCGTGTCCCGTGGTCGACGCCCCGGTGCAGCAGGGCGGGCTCGGCACCGGGCCGATCTGGCCTTCGCGTCGCCACGTCTGCGATGCCGCACGGCCGTGGCTCTGGGTCGCGCCGACCGTCAACGAGGACCTCGACCTCCGACTCCGTCGTTGCGTCTGGCAGCATCCGAACGGGCGGGAGCCCATGCGGGCCACGTTCCACGACGTCCCGCTCGGCGACCGCGTCGTGCTCGACGCCGACATCTACGCGGAGCACGAGCGCGACGAGCTCCGTGGACCCTTCGAGGTCCGGGTCCTCGTCGACGGGCGCACCGCCGGCCTGCTCGTCCATCGGGACGGCGAGGGGAGGAAGCGCATCGTGGCTTCCACCACGACGCCGGGCGGCGATCCGCATCGGCGAGGCACGATCGCGATCGAGACGACGGCGGCGGACCCGGGTCTGCGCACCGTCTGCTGGAGCGCGGTCGTCGAGGCCGGTCCCTCGCGGGAGGTCGTGCCGTGAGCCCGAGGCCCGCCGCGCGACGCGAGATCGGCGCGAAGGACCAGGCGATCGGGGCCTCCCTCGCGCTCGCCTACGTGGCGCTCCTGCTCGTCACCGCGCCCGCGATCGGTCTCTCGCGCGACGAGGGCATCTACGCGATCGCGGCGGATCAATACGGCGCCTGGTTCCGGCTCCTCGCGACCGAGCCCTCGGTCGCGATGACGAAGGAGGCGATCGACGCGCACTGGGCGTTCAACCACGAGCATCCCGCGCTGATGAAGTCCCTCTTCGCCCTCTCGGCGAACGCGCAGGCGGCGTGGTCGATCTTCCCTCGGCCCTCGCTCGCCTACCGCTTCCCCGCGATGGTGATCGCCGGGCTCCTGCTCTGGCTCGTCTACATCTTCGGCGCTCGCACCTTCGGCCGTCAGCCCGGCGTCTTCGCGGCCGTCGCGTTCGCGCTCCTGCCGCGCGTCTTCTACCACGCGCACCTCGACTGCTTCGACGTCCCGATCGTCTTCTTCACGACGCTGACGACGTATTGCTACTGGCGCTCGCTCTCCCGGAGGTCGTGGGCCGTCCCGACCGGCCTCGCCTTCGGTCTCGCGCTCGCGACCAAGCACAACGCGTGGCTCCTGCCGATCGTCTTCGCGATCCACTTCGCCTGGATGGCGATCGCCGAGCGTGCGGAGCGACGCGCGACGGGGCGCGAGCGGATCGAGCTCGTCCCCTACGGTCTCCTCGCGATGGCCGTGCTCGGTCCCGTGGTCTTCGTCGGGAGCTGGCCCTGGCTCTGGCACGACACCGTGCCGCGCCTGCGGGAATACGCCGCGTTCCACCTGCACCACGAGTACTACAACATGGCGTACTTCGGGGTGAACTACTTCCGGCCGCCGTTCCCGATCTCGTATCCGTTCGTCATGACGCTCTTCACGGTGCCGACGACGGTCCTCGCGCTCGGGCTGCTCGCGCTCGCGTCGCGCGCCTACGCGATCGTCCCGTATCCGCTGACGCGCCTCTTCCCGGTCTCGCTCCAGGTCCGGCGCGACTCGCGCGCGACCGACGTCCTCCTCGTCGGCTGCATGCTCGCGCCGATCGTCGTCATCGCGCTGCCCAGCACGCCGATCTTCGGGGGAACCAAGCATTGGTTCCCCTCCTATCCCTTCCTCTGCCTCTACGCGGGCTACGGCGCGCAGCGCACGGTGAGGACGCTGCGCGATGCCCTCCGCACCGCGCTCCCCGACGCGCGTCTCGTCGTGCGTCTCGGCGCTGCGGGCGTCCTCCTCCTGCCGAGCCTGGCGGAGACGATGCGCTCGCATCCGTTCGGGCTCTCGCACTACGTCTACGCGGCGGGCGGCGTCCCGGGGTCGGCCGACAAGGGGATGAACCGGCAGTTCTGGGGCTTCACGACGCGGAGCCTCGCCCCGTTCTTCCGTCGGCACCTCCCCGACGGGGGCCGGATCTGGATCTGCGACACGCTCCCGCATTCGTTCGAGATGCTGAAACGGGACGGGCACCTGCCCGTCAACGTCACGATCGCCTCGACCATGGCCGAGGCCGACTACGTCATCGTCCACCACGAGCACCACTTCGCCGAGGTGGAGGGCCAGGCGTGGGTGGTCTTCGACAGCGTGCGGCCCGCGTACGTGCTCACGCACGAAGGCGTACCGATCATCACCGTGTACGAGAACCCGACACGTCGTGCGCGCCACGTGCCGCGCTGAAACCGCCCGGTTCCGACCGCGTGGGGCGTGTTAGGATGATGCCTCCGGCGACGAGGCACCGTACGACGAGCCGGGATCGAGCAGCGTGAGACCAGGTACCGCCACGGAAAGCTCCGGCGCTCCCCCCACCCCGCCGAGCGGAGAGCACGGCGGGGATCGCTACGCTGTACGCAAGCAGATCGCCGCCGGCGGCATGGGCGTCGTCTACCACGTCTACGATCGCATCACGGGCGAGGAGCGCGCGCAGAAGCGCATCCGACGTCGGGGCAACGAGCCGCTCCGCGACGTGGAGGCCTTCGAGCGCGAGTACCAGGTGCTCGCGGGGCTCGACCATCCGCGCATCATCCGCGTCTACGACTACGGGGTCGACGCCGTCGGTCCCTACTACACGATGGAGCTGCTCGAGGGCGAGGACATGCGCCACGCGGCGCCGCTCCCGTACCGGCAGGTCTGCGGCTACCTCCGGGACGTCGCCACCTCGCTCGCGCTCCTCCACGCGCGCCGGCTCGTGCATCGGGATCTCAGCCCGTCGAACGTGCGGCGGACCCCGGACGGCCACTGCAAGCTCCTCGACTTCGGCGCCCTCGCGCCCTTCGGTCGGGTCGACACGATCGTCGGCACCGCACCGGCCATCCCGCCCGAGGCGCTCGAGGGCGGGCCCCTCGACCAGCGCGCCGATCTCTATTCGCTCGGCGCGCTCGCCTACTGGATGCTCACGGGACGTCACGCCTATCCCGCGCAGCTCGTGCAGGACCTGCGTCGCGTGTGGGAGGAGCTCCCGCTGCCGCCCTCGTCCATCGCGCGCGACGTGCCCCCGGAGCTCGACACCCTCGTGATGTCCTTGCTCTCGCACGAGCCGCTCGCTCGTCCCGCGAGCGCGGCCGAGGTGATCGCGCGCCTGCAGGTGATCGGCGAGCTCCCGCCCGAAGGCGCGGACGAGTCGGAGCGGCTCGCGCTCAGCTTCCTCGCCAATCCGCGCTTCACCGGCCGCACGCTCGAGCTCGCCGTCCTCGAGCAGGCGACCGCCGAGGCCGCCAAGGGACGAGGCAGCGCGCTGCGGATCGAGTCGGTCGCCGGCATGGGTCGCACGCGCCTGCTCGAGGAGGTCGCGGTCCGCGCGCAGCTCTCGGGCGCCACGGTGCTGCGCGTCGATGCCGGCATGTACCAGAAGGGCCTCGGCCTCGCGCGCGCGCTCGCCATCCGCCTGCTCGACGCGATGCCCGAGGTCGCTCGTCGCTCCGCCGCGGCCTATCGGCCCGCGCTCGCCGCGCTCGGCCCCGACGTGATCTCGAGGGTGCGCGGCGGCAGCACGACCGCGCCGATCCCCACTCCGTCGTCGGTCCTCGATCTGACGTCGACGCTCGACGCCTGGTTCGTCGACACGACCGCCGTCAAGCCCCTCGTGATCCTGGTCGACGACGTCGACGAGGCGGACGACGCGAGCCTGGCCCTGCTCGTCGCGCTCGCGCGTCGCTGCGTGGATCACCGACTCCTCCTCGTGGTCGCGGAGCGGATCCGGCGGGAGCCGCGCGAGTCCGCGGGTCTCCTGCAGCTGCGCCACCTCTCCCGCACGCTCTCGCTCCCGGGGCTCTCGCTCCGCGAGACGCTCGACCTCGCGCGCTCGCTCTTCGGCGACGCGCCGAACGTCGATCGCTTCGCCGAGTGGCTCCACGGCCGCACCGCGGGTAGCCCGCTCCACGTCGTCGAGGTCTCCCGTCAGCTGCTCTCGCGCAACGTGATCCGCTACGTCGGCGGGCTCTTCCTCCTGCCCTTCGACCGTCCGGACGCGGAGCTCCCGGCCGCGCTCGAGGACGCGCTGCTCACCCGGCTCGCCTCGCTCGGGACGGAGGCGCGGAGCCTCGCCGAGTGCCTCAGCCTCCAGCGCGAGGAGCCGACGCTCGCGCTCTGTCGTCAGCTCTCCGAGGGGACCGACGAGCGGACCGTGGTCGCGTGGCTCGACGAGCTCGGGCGCCACGACGTCCTCTATCCCGAGGAGGACGGCTATCGCTTCGCGAGCCGCGCGATCCGGGACGCGCTCCTCGCCGGCATGGACGACGAGCGACGCGAGGCGAACCACCGGCGCCTCGGCGAGGCCTTCGCCCGCCTCGCGACCGAGGATCCCGTCATGCGCATCGAGGCGGGCTTCCACCTCATCGCCGGCGGCGAGGACGTGCGGGGCGCCGACCTCATCGCCTCCGTCACGCACCGGAGCCTGATCGTGCGTCGCATGATCGCGAACCTCCACCTCGCCGGGCGGCCGATCGAGGCGGCGCTCGAGGTCTACAAGCGCCACCGGCGTTCGATCTACGAGCGCATGCCGCTGCTCGCGGTCCTCGCGCAGGCGGGCTACTACGAGGACCGGAAGTGGGCCGATCGCTACGGCGACGAGGCGCTCGACGTGCTCGACGACATCTCGGGCCTCGACCGCGCGCGACGCTGGGCGCGCTTCGTCGGTCGGTTCGTCGGGCTCGTGATCGGCATGGGCACCTCGCTGCTCCGCTGGTGGCTGACGCCGCGCAAGCAGCGTCCGTACTCCTACTACGAGATGCTCGTCCAGCTCTTCGGCACGATCACCACGATGACGGGCACGGCCTCGCTCGTCCTCGACGCGGATCGCGCCCGGCGCGTGGCGGACATGCTCGAGCCGTACTCCGTGCTCCCGGAGCGCGTCACGGCGGTCGCCATGTACCGGTTCAGCCGCTCCGTGCAGGAGATCGGCCGCGATCACCAGGCGACGGCCTACCACTACATCAAGCGCCTCTCGGAGCGACTCTCGAGACGGACGTACTATCTCGCGCTTCCCGAGGACGCCCGACTCCTCATCGGCGCCGGTGCGAATTTCGCGCGCGGCGTCTTCGCGACGTTCCGGGCCGACTCGGGGCCCGCGCTCGAGTGCGCGGACATCCTCGACGCCTCGGGCTTCAAGCTCTACTCGATGATCGCGAGCCAGCTCCGGGTGCTCTACTACATGAACCGGGGCGAGGTCGCGAAGGCGGCGGAGCACCGCGAGCAGGTCGACGTGCACGCGGCGCAGGTGGGCAGCGCCTGGCAGGTCGAGCTCTGGGAGGCCCCCGCGTCCATCCCCATCGCCTGCATGCTCGGCGACGTCGTCGCCATGACGCGCATCCACGACCGGCTCCAGGTCGCGAGCCGCACGGTGCCCTCGCTCCGCCTCTACCACCGCCTCGCCACGGTCGCCCTCTCGATCGTGAAGAACGAGCCGATCGAGGCGCTGACGGGCATCCTCGAGCGCGACGTCCTCGCGCGGGAGCCGCGGAGCTTCATCGGCTGGGCGATGGCCCAGGGCATCGTCGCCATGCGCCTCAACACGTCCGGGCGGCATGCGGAGGCGAAGGCCGTGGCCGAGCGTGTGCTCGCGGAGATGACGGACGCCGACCGCGACTTCCCCGTGCTCTACCTCTCGGTGGACGTCGAGATGGCCCACGCCGAGGCCGCCCTCGGGAACGTCCCCGGCGCGCTCGCGCGCATCGACGCGCTCCTCGCCCGGTACGCGCCCTCGGAGCATCCGCTCGTCCTCGGCTCGCTCCACGAGGCGCGTGCACGCATCGCCGCGGTGGCCGGGCTCGGTGCGATCTACGAGGAGAGCCTCGCGGGCATGGAGCGGCACTACCGCTCGACGGGCACGCCGGCCCTCGTCGCGCGCTGCGAGCGCATCGCCGAGCTCGCGTACGGACCGGGCGTCGCCGCGAACGGGCGTGCGCTCGTCTCCGACGAGACGACGACCGCGCCGCGGAGGCGACGCCCGTCCCAGCCGCCGCCTCCGGCCCCGGACGGCGACGACCAGGCGCCCACCCAGGTCCTCGAGCCCCGACGTGCGGCGAAGCGCGAGGGCCCGGGAAGCTGAAGAGCGGGCTCGGTGTGGGAGAAGACCCCCCACGAAACCCCTGGAACTCCAGGGGTATGGCCCGAAATGACCGATGCCTTGGCACCAGGTGCCAGATGCGGGCGGCCGTCCGGAACGCATCCTAGGAGGGCACCCGAGCGCCGCGGCCGAGGTCGTGGGGCGAGTGCACCGAGGAGGACTCCGTGAACGCCCACCCCGCCGCCGTCACTCCGATCGACATCCCCGTCCGCCACATGGGTTTCTCCTTCCCGAAGGACCTGCCCCGGCATTGGTACGGCAACGACCCCTTCGAGACGCACCTCTTCAACGCGCTCTCGCTGACCTTCCCGTTCGGCGAGAAGGAGTTCATCGACTCCGTGCGCGCGTTCTCCGATCGCATCACCGATCCGCAGCTGAAGGACGACGTCCGCGCGTTCATCGGGCAGGAGATGCAGCACAGCCGGGAGCACGAGGCGTTCAACGCGTGGATCGCGTCGCTCGGCCTCCCCGCGCAGTACATCTGGGACTTCATCGAGAAGCGCCAGGCGGAGATGAAGGCGAAGTCGCGCCCGATCGACCGGCTCGCGGTCACCTGCGCGCTCGAGCACTTCACGGCGATCCTCGCGGAGGCGATCCTCACGAGCCCGGAGCTCGTCGAGGGCTTCGATCCGCGCGTGCGCGCGATGTGGATCTGGCACGCCATCGAGGAGACCGAGCACAAATCGGTCGCCTACGACGTCTTCGAGCACGTCGGTGGGGACTACCGCACGCGCGTCGTGGCGATGCTCTTCGTCACCCGCGAGTTCATCCTCAACCAGATCCACTTCCATCGGAAGCTGATGGAGGCCGACGGCGAGAGCCGGAACGTGAAGAGCAAGGCCCGCGGCTTCCTGAAGTACTGGGGTCCGAGGGGCGTCTTCACGAAGCTCGCGCCGGCCTACCTCGAGTACTTCCGCCGCGACTTCCATCCCTGGCAGCACGACAACCGCGAGCTCGTCACGAAGTGGAAGCGCTACGTCGAGGAGCAGGCGAAGCGCGTCGTCCCGCAGGCGGGGAAGGCCGAGATCCGGCGGGCCGCCTGAGGCCGGCGAGGCCGGGCGCGTCCCGTCGACGCGCTCGGCGACCCTCTCAGTCCGCTTCGGATTCCTTCGGCTCTTCGTGCCCGCTGAGGCGGCGCGCGATGCGGAGGATCGCCTCGACGAGTCCGATGGTGACGTAGCTCGCCACCAGCCAGACGAGCGCCATCGAGGGATGGAAGCGCACGGCGACGAAGACCGTGGAACCGATCGCGAGCGCGACGAGCACACCCGTCCGCCAGCTCAGCTTCAGATCCTTGAAGGAGCGGAAGCGGATCGTGCTCACCATGAAGAACGAGAGGGCGACCACGACGAGGGCGATGAACGGCGGCGCGCTCGAGAGGTGGCCGGTGAGCGTGTGGGCCACGACGATCGAGATCAGGATGCCGGCGGCCGCCGGGATCGGCAGGCCGAGGATGTACTTGCCGGGCTTCTTCGGGGCCCCGCTGGTCGTCGTCGAGATCACGTTGAAGCGGGCGAGCCGGATGGTCCCGCAGGCGAGGTAGCCGAACGCGATGAGCAGACCGGCCGTCCCCAGGGCGTGCAGGGACCAGCGGTGCACGAGCACGGCCGGGGCCATGCCGAAGGAGAGGACGTCCGCGAGCGAGTCGAGCTGCACGCCGAGGGCGCTCTGGGTCTTCGTGAGCCGCGCGACCCGACCGTCGATCGTGTCGAAGAACATCGCGAAGACGATGAGCAGGGCGGCGCGGTAGAAGTCGTCGTCGGTCGGCTGGCCGGCGCAGAGCAGCACGGCGTTGTACCCGCAGAGCACGCTCAGGAGCGTGAGCAGGTTCGGAAGGATGAAGAGAGTCTTCCGAAGGCTGAGCTTCCTCATGACGGGCCCCGTCCGTGCCGCAGAATCCCGGAAAGGTAGGCCAATCGGCCGGGGATGTCCACCGCCTGGCCGAACGGCCGTTCGGGAGGACGAACGCGGCGGGGCCTCGCCCTCACTGCAGCATCATCGCGGCGGCCAGCGCGTGGTTCCGGTAGCGGAGCTCCCCGGTCGAGGAGTAGAGCGCCCGGAAGGCACGGCTCGCCTCGGCGAAGAGGCCGGCGCGATAGAGCAGGACGGCGCGGGCCTCCGGATACCCCTCGCCACCGAGTCGTCCGTACTGGGTGAGGGCATCGGCGCGGAGCGCCTCCGGAGCCGACTCGGCCTCGAGGGCGAGCCAGCCCCAGTAGACGCGTCGTTCGTCGACGCCGAGCCCCTCCAGGGGTGCGAGACCGACCTGCGTGTTGAAGCGCGCGGCGTAGAGTGTGCGCACGACGAACATCGGCGCCGTGACGCGGCGCGAGCGCTCGTCGGCGCCGCCGTAGAACGCGAGCACGCTGCCGAACCCGCCGAGGACCGAGTCCGTCGCCGCGCGATCGAGCCTGCCGCGGAACGCGTCCTCGGCGCGCAGGGCGGCCTTCGCCCGCAACGCCGCGACGCCCCGCGTTCCGTGGCGCGCCTGCACCGCGTGGAACGCGATGAGCAGCTCGGACCGCCGTGTGCTCCGCGCCGCCTCCGTCTCACCTTCTCCGACCTCGGCGCGATTGGCCTCGGCGAGATCGCGCTCGAAACGAGCGACCTCGGGTCCGGTCGGGGCCGCCCGCGCCGACGCGCGGAGCGCCTCGATCGAGCGCGTCTCGAGCTCGGAGGAGACGAGCAACGCAGGCATCTCCGAAGGCTCGACGGGCAGCGGCATCGCCACCACGACGGCGGCGCAGGACATCGCCGTCGCAGCGAGAATCAATCGCGCGCCAGAGGGCGTCATCCGCGCGCCGGTCTTGACTTCGGGGTCCACCACGTTAGAACCTCGCTCCTCTCAGGAGAGTCGCAGTGACTGGTCGTCGTGTCCACGAAAGATACCATTGCGACCTCACCGTGACGGTGCTCTCCGACGAGCGCGAGATCCCCACGCGCACGGACAACATCAGCCTCGGCGGCATGTACCTCCTCACCGACGAGAAGGTCGCCTACGGCAGCGAGGTCAAGCTCCGCTTCCGTCTTCCTTCGATGAAGGAGGACACGATCTGTCCGGCCGTCGTGCGCTGGAACAAGCCCGAGGGCATCGGCGTGCAGTTCGGCAGCCTCCGCGCGCTCGACGTGTGGGCGCTGAACCAGTACTTCAAGACCCTCGAGAAGCTCCCGCCCGCGCCCTGAGCGGGAGCCCGCGCACGGAGCCGTCGAGGCGCGGAGCGGGCTCCGAGGAGCGCGTCAGAAGAGGCCGTTCCACTGCAGCGGGCCGCAGTACCGGTCGCCGTTCTTGCGGGAGATGCACGACAAGCCCGTGCAGTCCGTGTCCTGGGTACACGGATGCAGGCACGTCGGGGTCATCGTCCCCGGCGTGGTGCCCGGCACGACGATGCAGGCGCCGTTCGACGGACAGCTGGTCGAGAGGCTGCACGGCCACGTGCAGATGCCGAGCGGCGCGAGATCGGTCCGCGCCACGCAGAACGCCGGGAGCGTGCACGGCGCACGCGTGCCGTCGCAGGCCTGCTCCGACGTGAAGCGCGGATCGGTCACCCGCTGACAGGCCGACGCGAAGGTCGGGCCCGGCACCACGAGACAGCCGAAGCCCGCGGCCGTGTCGCACTCGGCGTCGGTCGAGCAGCTCCTCGAGCACGTCCCGTCGGGGAGGCAGACGGCGTTCGCGCCGCAGTCCGTGCTCGCCGTGCACGTGCGGCTGCATCGACCGGGATCGCCCGCGAGCCCGTAGGAGACGAGGCAGCGACCCCACGCGCAGTCGACGTCCGCGACACAGGTCGTGTAGTCGGCTTGCTTCGGCGACGAAGGCGCGTAGCAGCGCTGGTCGTACCGGCAGGTGTAGTCCGGCGGGCACAGGCCGTCCGCGCAGCCGTAGCGACCGTCGGCGAGGTCGGCCGTGCAGGCCGCGAGCGAGAGCGCGGACGCGATCGCCAGGATTCTCGGGCTCACCATCGGGCCTCCCACGCCACGGCGTTCGGGGCGACGCGGACCGTCGACGTCGGGCTCGTCCTCTCGCGGCGCAGCACGAGGTAGAGACCGGTGCCGGCCGCCGCGGCGCCGACGCCGAGCATCGTGATGCCGACGATCGAGCGCCGCCGTCCGCGGTCGTACGCATCCTGGAGCTCCGACCACGGCGTGCCCACGGGAGCGTTCGTCACGGTGTCGTTGTCGTGCACGCCGAGCCCGAGGAAGACGCTGCCGATCACGACGAGCGCGCCCCCCGTGGCCGCCACCGCCGCGCCCGTGCGTCGCAGCCGTCGTGCACGCTCTCGCGCCTCGCGCACGGCCGCATCCTCGGGCGGCGGGGCGGCGGGGAGCCCGAAGTCGTCGACCGTGAGCGCGCGGGGCTCGGCCGTCGCCTCGCGCACGGGCAAGGGCTCGCTCTCGCCTCCCTGCACCGTCCACTCGCCGCGGAGCACGCGCTCGCCCGAGGTCACGGCGACCCGATGGCGTCCGATCGGAAGCACGAGCTCGCGTGCACCCATCGGCTGCGTCGCGACTCCGTCGACGACGAACGTCGCCTCGCCGGGGAACGCCTCGAGGGTGTAACGACCCACGAACGTGCGCACCCGGCCGAGCACGTCCTCGGCTTCCGCGCGCTGCACGTCGGTGAGCGGCTTGCGCGTGTCGACGAGCGCTTCCGTGAGCGCGCGGTACGCCTCCACGTAGTCTCGGATCTCGTACGAGGCGATGCCGATCGCGCGCCACGTGCGCGCGTTCGGATAGAGCGCATGCGCCTCCCGGAAGATCGCACGCGCCTCGGCCCAGCGTCCCTCCGAGGATTCGTGCAACGCCTGCTCGACGAGCTCGCCGTAGCGCGGAGGCGGGACGTCCGCTTCGGCGGCCGCGAGCGCCGGCACGAGCCAGAGCCACGCGACGAGCAGGACGCCTCTCGTGCTCGCGGAGGCGAGGGGGCGAGGACGCGGGCGCTCAGAAGTCTTCGGCATGCAGGACTCCCGCGCGGCCGCGGGCTTCGGTGGGGGTGGTGCGTCCGCTCGGCGCCGGAGCGGCCGTCGGCGCGCTCGCGCCCGGCTCGTCGTGCGTCGCGCGCCGCGGCGCACGGGTCGCCTCCGGAGCCGCGACGGAACGCGTGGTCGGGCGGGTGGCAGCGGCCGCGGTCGACGGCGCGAGCGGCGCGGGGGCGGACACGACGGGAGGGGTCGGTGGAGCGGCCGGGGACGTGGAGGCCGTCGTGGCCTGCGTGGCGCGGGACGGCGCGCCGTCGGCGTTCGCGGGCGGCGGCGCGCGTCGGCCCGTGACGGCGAGCGCGGCGACGACGATCGCGCAGGCCCCGATCGCGGCCGCGATCCACATGCCCCATCGGGGACGCGCGATCGGCAGCACGGGGGAATCGCCGGAGGCCTCGGCGGCGGGCGCTCGCGCCGGGGCCTCGGCGGCGGGCGAGGGCTCGGGCCGCGGAGGGCGATGCGCGCGGGTCGCGGCGGTGCCCCCGACGACGGCGTTCGTCGGCACGTCGAGCGTGCTCGCGTAGGTCGCGGCGAGGGCGACGACATCGAGCGAGGGACGCGAGCCGCGGTGGGGCGGGTCGACGTACTCGGCGCCGGGCGCGAAGGGCAGGAGCGCCTCGGCGAAGGCCGCGACGCTCGGCGGGCGCGCGTCCGGATCGCGCGCGAGGGCCGAGAGGACCACCTGCGCGAGGCCCTCCGGCAGGTTGGCGGCGAACGCACGCGGCGAAGGCGGGTTCTGCGTCGCGATCTCGATCACGAGCGACTCGTAGCTCTCGGCCTCGTAGGGCGTGCGACCCGTGAGGAGCTCGTAGAGGATCAGACCGAGCGCGAAGACGTCGACGCGCTCGTCGAGCGTCGAGCCCGCGCGCAGCTGCTCGGGCGCCATGTAGCGCGGAGTCCCGATCACCATGCCGGAGCGCGTGAGGCCGAGATCCTTCTTCGGACCGAGCGGGCGTGCGACTCCGAAGTCGAGCACCTTCGCGCCCGCGACCCGACCCGCGGCATCGAAGAGCACGAAGAGGTTCTCGGGCTTCAGGTCGCGATGCAGGAGGCCCGCGTAGTGCGCCGCGGCCACGCCCTGCATCGCCGGGAGCAGGAGCCGGATGGCCTCGGCGGGATCGAGCGCGCGCTTGCCCGCGTAGTCGCGGAGGTTCCGTCCGGCGAGCAGCTCCATCACGAGGAAGGGCACGCCGTCGTGCTCCCCGACGTCGAGCACCGTCACCACGTTCGGATGGTCGACCGCGCCCATCGCGCGGGCCTCGAGCAGCATCCGCTTCGAGAGCTCCTCCGACGGTGCCAGCAATTGCTTGAGGGCCACGCGCCGGCCCGTGCCGACGTGCCTCGCCCTGTGCACCGCGCCCATGCCGCCGGCTCCGAGCAGGCCCTCGACGACGTAGCGCTCGGCCACGACCGTCCCCTCGGGCAGCGGATCGAAGCTGTCTTTCTCTCGGCTCATCTGTCGAGGGGTGGCGGGGGCTCGCGGCGCGTCGGCCGCCCATTCCCGTGGACCCCCATCATGACACGGCGGCGCCTTCAGTCGGAAGCCCGAGCCCCCACCCGGCGGTAGACGCGCCACGGGCCGCGTTCCAGTTGGAGCTCCCACCGATCCGGAGCGGCGCCGATCGCACCGGGGCCGCCGCGCACGAGGGCGAAGTCGTACCAGCCGAGATCCCGACGCGGATCGACGAGCTCCGGCGTCCACTCCCAACGCGGCGGCACGCGCGGGGGACGGTTGCCCTCGCGGAACCGGTAGGGGCAGGCCGGGAAGTCGGCGAAGCTGAACATCGCGGCGCCGCCGCGCACCGCCTGCTCGTAGGCCGCGTAGTGCAGGAAGGGCGAGAACTTCACCTCGCGGGAGCCGCGATCGAAGATCAGCCCGACGACCTTCGAGCCGCGCGGGATCGTCCCGAAGACCTCGTCGACGAGGCCCACCTCCTGCTGGTCGAACACCGTGAACGCACGCGCGATCTCGTTCGACGAGAGGACGGAGAGCACGGCGACGGCGACGGCGAGCACGAGGCCCTCGGCCCGCTTCGGCACCTCGAGGGAGGGCACGAGGAAGACGAGGGCGAGGAGCGGGAATCGGGGCGCGATCGGCCAGATCCAATCGTACGACTCGGGCGCGAGGAAGTAGCCGGCGAGCGCGAGGGGCGCGAGCCACGCGACCACCCGGCGCGCCCTCGTCGCGAGCGGGTCGCCCGCCGAGGGCTCGATGGCGGAGAGGCCGACGGCGAGGAGCACCAGCACGGCGAAGGCCGCGAGGTACACGTCGTCGCGCGGGCCGTGCAGGACGTCGGTCAGCCAGCCCGGGGCGTTGCGGATCGCGTCGCCGACCGGCGTGAACGTCGGCGAGGGACCTGTGCCGCTCGTGCCGGACGCCGCGTTGACCGTGGCTCGTCCCGCGGGGCTCGAGACCATCCAACCGAGCGCGGCGAGACCGGCCGGCACGAGGAGCGCGAGACGTCGCACGGTGTCGCGCGGGGTTCCTCCGACGAGGATCGCCATCGCCCCGAGCCCGAGGAAGGCGAAGGGGAGCACGTGCGTGTAGAAGGCGACGAAGGCGACGATCGCGAGGCCGACGGCCCTCGGCCGCGTCCACTCCGCCCGGAGCCGCACCGCGAGCGCGAGCCCCCCGAGCGCGAGGGGGATCGCCGCGACGAAGTTGAAGAACCCGAGGACGAGGTGCGCGTTCCAGGTGAGCGGCAGCACGAAGAGGGCGGCGCGCTCGTCGCGTCCGAGCGCCCGGAGGAGCGCGCGCATGGCGTAGGGCGTGCCCACGATCGCCGCCGAGAGGACCAGCGTGTTGGCGCGCACCACGCCGAGGAGCTTCGCGAGCGCCGCCACGACGAGGTAGTAGGCGAGGTACTGCGTCCGCCCGAGCTCGATCGTGTAGAAGGCGTCGAAGTGGAGCGCCGGGTCGCCGTGGTCGGCGAGGATGCGGACCGCGGCCAGGTGCTGGGGCAGGTCCTGCAGGGGCGGATGCGCCACGGCCCAGAGCGGATGCGCCGCCTGCAGCGCGAGCAGCGCGAAGGAGAGCTCGAAGAGGACCAGCGAACGGCGTTCCACGGCGCGGCGAGCCTACACCAGTTGTCCTTCGCTTGCCGGGAACGCCACGCGCTCTAGAGTGGCGGGAGCGCCGCATGTCCACGCTCCTCGTCCGCTACCACGCCGCCGCCCGCGAGCTCGCAGGAGCCTCGGAGGAGCCTCTCGACGTTCCGGAGCACGGCCTCGCGGCGAGCGCCCTCCGCGAGCGCCTCGCCGAGCGTCACGAGCGCCTCGCGCCCCACCTCGCGCGCATGCGCCTCGCCGTGAACGGCGAATTCGCGCCTGCCGACGTTTGCCTCGCCGCCGGCGACGTCGTCGATCTGCTCCCCCCCTTCGCCGGAGGCTCGCCCGTCGCGCTCTCGGCCATCCGGGACACGCCCCTCTCCCTCGACGAATGCGTGCGCGCCGTGTCGCACCCTTCCGCGGGCGGCATCGCGATCTTCACCGGCGTCGTCCGCGACCACGCCGACGGGAAGGCCGTGGCGCGCCTCGACTACGAGCACCACGAGACCCTCGCCCCGAAGGCCATGCTCGCCGTGCTCGAGGGCGTCGCCGCCGAGCTCCCGGGCGTGCGGCTGGCCGCGACCCATCGGGTCGGCGCCCTCGCGGTCGGCGACCTCGCGGTCGTCGTCGCCGCCAGCGCCCCCCATCGGGACGAGGCCTTCCGGGCCTGCCGGCTCGCGATCGACCGCATCAAGGAGTCGGTTCCCATCTGGAAGAAGGAGTGGGAGCCGGGGGGCGAGGCGAGCTGGGTGAACCTCGAGCCCAAGGGCTGATCGTCCGGACCTGGGGACTCCCGTCCCTTGGGCGTACGAATTCGTCACAATGAGTCAGCCCGCTTTCGTCGCCCCCGCGTCCGTGCGAGGCTGGTCACTTCCTCCCATGACGCTCCTCCGGCGCGACAGCACGATCCCCGAGGCCCTGCCCGCGCCGCGCGCGGAGCTCCTCCGAGACGTCTTCGGCGCCCAGAGCCGCGGCGAGCTCGTGCTCCGCTTCGTGCCCCGCATCGCGCTCGACGACGGTCGCGTCGACGTCTGCGAGTCGTTCGTCACCTGGGAGCATCCGCGGCACGGGCCGATCGCGGACACCGTCTTCGTGCCGCTCCTCCGGGAGCTCGAGCTGATGAACCGCTTCTCGCGGTTCTGGCTCTTCGGCGTGGCGGCGTACGCCACCCGCTGGCCCGGCCGCCCGCGCCCGCGCGTCTCGATGCGCCTCGGCTACGACGACTTCGCGGGCGAGGGCTTCGACGTGACCTTCCGACACACGCTGCGCGCCATGGGGCTCGAGCTCTCGCGGCTCGAGCTCAGCATCCCCGCGCAGGCGCTCGCGCGGGGAACGCCCGAGGTCACGCGCGTCATCGCCGGCCTCCGCGCCGACGGGGCGCGCATCCTCGTCCGCGATCCCGAGCCCGTCCTCGCGTGGTTCCTCTCGTGCGCGCAGCTCCCCGCGGATGCGCTGCTCCTGCCCCGTCGCCTCGTCGCGGCCGTGGCCTCGCACGCGAAGGAGCGGGGCGATGCCCGCGTCCTCTCCGGGCTCGCGAGCTCGCTCCACCTCGAGCTCGTGGCCGAGGGCGTCGCGACGGATGCGGAGGAGGACGCGGCGATCGCGCTCGGCGCGCGCTACGTCAGCGGCTCGCTCCACGGCCCCGCCCTCTCGGGCCCCGAGCTCGAGCGTTGGCTCGAGCGTCGCCTCGAGAGCGGTGCACCGCCACGGCGCGTCTCGTGGCCGGATGCCGAAGCGCATCCGGCGCTGCGCAGCACCCGCGATCGCTGATCGGCCTGCGGGGCGAGCCCCCGCGCCGCGGCTCAGGCCGAGCGGCGCCGCGCCTTCGGGACCACGCCGGAGATGTTGTCCTCGGACGCGCTGGTCTCCGGCCGCTTCACGCCGTTCAGGAGCACGTCGACCACGAGGTCGGCGTAGCGCTCCGCGATCGTGGGATCGGTGACGTCGATCTTGAAGAGCTGCTTGGCCTGCACGGGCACGAGGGCGAGGTAGCTCGCCGCGCCCATGCCGAGCATCGCCACGAGGCGCATGTCGAGCGAGCGGACCTCGCCGCCCGTGACGGCCTCGTCGATCATCAGGCCCACGCGCATGGCGAGCGGACGGATGTGCTTGTCGATCGCGTACCGGATCGGCTCGTCGTCGCGCGAGGACTCGCGCACGAGGATGCGGAGCAGCTCCGGGCGCCGCGTGGTGTAGAGGACGAGATGCCTCATCACGATGCGCACGCGCGTCGCCGCGTCGAGACCCGCGAGGGCGTCGAGCAGCGGACCGTGGACCGCCTCGAACTCGCCGAAGGCCTCGTCGACGGAGGCCTTCCACAGATCGAGCTTGGTCCCGAAGTGATGGTGGATGAGCGGCTGCGTGACGCCCGCGTTCTTCGCGATGCGTACGGTGGACGCGCCGTCGAGGCCGAACGAGGCGAACTCCTCGAGCGCGGCCCGCAGGATCTGCGTCCGGCCCGAAGGGGGCGGCGTCGAGCGCGGGGTCGCGGCTGCGGGGTCCGATGCCATGAGCCGTTAAAGTACAATGCTTCCGCGAGGGGTCAATCCACCGAAGCGTCCATCCGCTGACCTGGGCGGCCAGGGCCCGCGTTCCCGGTGAGGGCGCGCGCGTTCCGTCCCTTCCCGTGTAGGATGGACCGATGGCCAGGGCACTCGTGCTACTCGCGATCCTGCTCTTCGCAGGCTCGATGGCGCTCGGCGTGCGGCGCGTGGCCTTCCACCAGGACCGCGAGCTCGGCCTCGTCACCGACCCCGTGACGCTCGGGACCGCCCATGACCGCATCCTGGGACGTGCCCGACTCCTCGAGGGCCAGTCCGTGACGTTCGAGGCCTGCTCGACCTCGCGCTTCCCGGCCTCGTTCCGCGACGCGCTCTCCTTCGAGGTCGTCGACGTCGAGGGCGGCGCCGAGGCTCTCGAGGCCCCCCTCGATGCCGCCCGTCTCGAGACCGTCCGACGCGGACCGACCGTCGGCTGCGTGACGCTCGGCCGGGCCGAGCACCTCGGGGTCACGAGCACCTATGGCATCCGCATCCGCACCGCGCCCTCCGTGGCGAACGAGGTCGCGAGCGCGACCGTCGTCTTCCGCATCCTCGCGCGCGACCATCCGGGCGACGCCGATCTCCTACCGATCCTCCTCGGCCTGCTCTCGGCGCTCTCCCTCGTCGTGGGGCTCGCGCTCGGCTTCACGCCCGCTCCGTCCGGCGGCGGGAAGGCTCCTTCGCTCCGCCCGGGGGCGGCCGCCGCGCTCGCCGTCAGCGCGCTCGTCGTCGGCTTCGGCCTGCCGAGCCTCTTCCCCGTGCAGGGCTCCCTCGGAGGTCTCCTCCGCGCCTCCGTGATCGTGACGGCGGAGCTGCTCGCGCTCGGTCTCGCGCGACTCGCGATCCCCGCGGAGCGGAGGCGGCTGCGGCTCGGCTTCGAGCGTCCGCGTGCCTCCCGGCTCGCGTGGGCCACCGCCCCTCTCGTCGGTTTCGCGCTCCACCGGATCGGAGGCGTCTTCGTCGCCATGGTGCCGAGCACGGGCGTCGCTCCCGTCGAGGCTTTCGTCTCCTTCACGAGCGGGTTCGTGGTCGTCTCCCTCGTCGGCGTGATCGCGCCCGTGGTGGAGGAGCTCTTCTTCCGGGGTCTGTTCTACGGCCTCGTCGAGGAGGCCAGCGGGCCGAACGCCGCGATGCTCGCGAGCGCCGCGCTCTTCGCGCTCGTTCACGTCCCGCAGGACTTCGGCGCGTGGGGTCCGATGGCCTCGATCGCCTTCCTCGGGCTCGCGCTCGCGGTGCTGCGGCGCGTGACGGGCTCGTCCCTCGTCCCCGCGGCCGCCCACCTCACCCACAACGTGCTCGTCACCCTGGTCGCGCTCGCCGCGCACCGATGACGAGGCTCCGCCTCAGGCGACCACGATCGGTCCGCGCGGCCCGCCCAGGCCTTCCACGAAGCCCCGGGCCTTGTCCTCGACGCGGCCCGTCGGATCGCCGACGACCGCGACGTGGACGTTCTCGTCGCGGAACACGTCGGCCGCGACACGACGCACGTCGTCGGCCGTGACCGATTTCGCACGCGCCTCGGCCACGTCGAACGACTCGCGCACGCCGAAGAGGGTCCGCGTCGCGTGCCAGAGCGCCGTGTTGTGCGCGTCGTCGAGGGTCGCGACGAGGTCCCAGAGGTAGCGCTTGCGGACGCGCTCGAGCTCCTCGGCGCTCACGTCGGCGTCCCGGAGGCCGCGCGCCAGCGTGTGGAGCTCCTTCAGCAGCTCGGGCAGCTTGCCGTGCTCCACCGAGGCGCCGAGGTCGAACACGCCGCAGTCCTCGTAGGGATCGATGCCGGCGAAGCTGTCGTACGCCATGCCGAGCTGATCGCGCAGGCGATGGTGCAGGCGGCTCCCCATGCCGTCGTCGAGCGTGCGCGCGAGGAAATCGAGCGCGAGCCCGTCGGGATGGGACTCGCCGTACGCGTGGAAGCTCATGCGCACGTGGCATTGCGTGCCGGGGTCGCGGACGAGCCCGAAGCGCTCGCCCCGACCGTCGAGCACGGGCGTGTTCGGCACCGTGCGGTGGCCTCGCGGGAGGCCGCCGAAGCAGCGCGCGAGGACCTGGGCGAGGCGGCCCGGCTCGAAGGGCCCGGCGACGGCGATCACCGAGTTCGCGCCGACGTAGTGGTGGGCGAGGAACTCGCGCAGATCCTTCTCGGTCAGCGCCAGGATCCCGTCGATCGTGCCCGTGATCGTCTGACCGAGCCCGTGATCGCGGAAGAGCAGGCGACGCGAGAGGTTGTCGACGTTCACGTCGACCCCGTCCTCGTCGAGATCCTCGAGGAGCTCCTCCTTCAGGATCTTCTTCTCGAGCTCGAGGTCGAGGAAGAGCGGCGCGAGGAGCACCTCGGCGAAGCGATCGAGGCCCTCCTCGAGCGACTCGGGGGGCAGGGTCAGCTCGTAGGTCGTGAAGTCGACGTGCGTCGTCGCGTCGAGCTGACCGCCGAGCTCCTCGATCGCGAGGTTCAGCGCACGCGCCGAGGGGAAGCGCCGCGAGCCTCGGAACATCATGTGCTCGAGCACGTGGCTGATCCCGTTCTTCGACGGGGCCTCGTAGCGCGCACCCGCCTTCACCGCGAAGATCACGGTGACGGTGTGCAGGTGCGGCAGCGGGACGAGGACGAGCTCGAGACCGTTGGCGAGCGTCTCGCGGGCGAGCGGCAGACGGTTCAATCCGACATCCCGGAGGACATCGACGACATCTCCGACATCTCGGACATCCCCGAGGACGACTCGTCCTCCTCCGTCGCCTCGGCCGTCTGCTCGTCGCCGTACGATAGCACCGCCGGGTTGATGCGGATGCGGCCCTCGTCCTCGGCCTTCTTGCGGAGCGCGAGGGTGTAGGTGACGACGGCTTCGCGACGCTTGCGGGCGAGGAGGCCCTCGCGGAGGCGCTCGCGGGTCGCCTCGTCGAAGTCGGCGCGCGTCGCCTCGGTGCGCGACTCCAGGCGGAAGACGACGTAGTCGTTGCCGAGCGCGATCGGTGCCGACACGAGCGGCTGATCCATCGACATCGAGAAGGCCGCCTGCGCGACCGCCGCCGAATTCGAGGCGCCCTGGATCGGCGACTCGCTCGGGCCGAACTCCTGCGACTCCTCGACCGTCGGAGCGTTCGGATCACGCTCGGGCGCGGGCTGCCCCTCGGGCGCGGGCGGCGAGAGCTCCGCCGCCAGCTGGTCCAACGTCTTGCCCGCGCGGAGCGAAGCGAGCGCCTGCTCGGCCGCCTGGCGGGCCTGCTCGCCGGCCTTCGAGTCGACGTAGCGATCCCGCGCGATCTCGCGCTTGGCCTCGGCCTCCGGCACGTCGCCCTCGCGACGTCCCTCGACCTTGATCACGTGGAAGCCGAACTGCGACTCGACGACGTCCGAGATCTGGCCGGGCTGCAGGGCGAACTGCGCCTGATCGAAGGGCGCGACCATGCGGCCGCGCGGGTTCCAGCCGAGGTCGCCGCCGCGGCGGGCGCTGCCCTCGTCCTGGCTGTTCTGGCGAGCGAGCGCGGCGAAGTCCTCGCCGGCGCGGGCACGCGCGAGGAGCTGCTGCGCGCGCTGACGGGCGGCCTGCTTCGTGGCCTCGTCGGCGCCGGCGTCCACCTTGATCAGGATGTGCCGCGCCCGGACCTGGAGCTCGAGGCCCGTGTAGCGGAAGCGGTTCTGCGTGTACGCCTGGGCGATCTCCTGCGCGTTCGCGGCGATGTAGGCGTCGAGCTCGGCGTCCGTCGGCTGGATGCGGTCGCGGTAGTAGGCGGCGGAGTAGCGGACGTAGCGGATGCGGGCGCGGTTGCGCTCGCGGGTGAACTGGTCCCAGAGCTCGCCCGGGCTCACCTGCACGCTCGCGCGCAGGATCTCGCGCATGCGCTCGGCCATGAGCTCCTCGGCCTGCCACTCGGCGAACTCGCCGATGCTGCGGCGGAGACCGTTCTTGATGTAGGCCTCGAAGTTGTCGCGCTGGAAGGTGCCCTCGTCGTCGCGGAACCGCGCGGGGAGCCCGCCGTTCGGCACGAAGCCGGTCGCCTCGACGCTGGTCGAGATCCAGATGCGGTCCTTGCGGATGACCTCTTCCATCGCCTGCTCGGGCGTCACGACGATGCCGAGGCGGCGGGCCTCCTCCGCGAGGAGGCGGCGCTCGGCGATGCCGTTCGCCACGAGGCGCCGGAGGTTCTGGGCGCGCTGGCTCGCGACGTCGTAGCGCTCGAAGCCGCCGACGCGATAGACGGCCCGGAAGTCGCCGTCGGTGACGTCGTCCCCGTCGACCGAGACGGCGTAGGCGGCTCCTCCCGCGGTGAAGCCCTGAGCCTGCTGTCCGCCGAACTGGGTGGCGAACACGCCTGCCACCATGACGACCAGCACGGCGAGGAGGACGTACTGGAAACGGTTCTGCAGCTTCTCGAGCATCATGGCGGGAAACGAGACCCCCGTGAGAGTGGGGCGGAACCATAATTGAGGGGGGCTGGTAGGGCAATTGGTTATCGGAGGGGGGGCGTCGACGTGCACGGGCACGATTCCCGTCCCCGTGCACGGTCCTTCGTGCACGTGCACGTGCACGGCTCGCGTGCACGTGGACGAGTCCCGTGCACGTGTACGTATACGGAATCCTTGCGGAATCCCGCGCCTCAGGGCGGGTGGACGACGACCTCGAGCCGGTTCTCGGTCGTGGGCGCGAGCGCGAGGCCGAGGCCCGTCGCGAGCCCCACGGCGACGACCGCGGCCGTCGTGATCAGGGCGATCCTCCGCTTCCGGCGGGGCTCGGCGTCCGACGCGGTCGGGGCCGTCGCCTCCGCCGTCAGGTAGGCCGAGCCCGCTTCGAGGGCGGCGGCGGCGGCCGGTCCGGGGAGGCGGGCGAGCGTCGCGGTGGGCAGGGACGAGCGGGAATCGAGCCTCGCGGGCTCGGTGCAGCCCTCGGGCTCGCAGCGCAACGCGAGCGCGCGGGGCTCCGGACCCCCGCCGACCTCGACCCACACGACCTCCGCCTCGAGCCCCGCCTCGGCGAGCGCGGCCAGGGCGCGCGGCCAGTCGGCGACGGGGCGGGCCGCGGATTCCGTGTCGAAGGCCCGGGCCGCGAGCACGAGCGCGTTCGGCGCCAGCGCCACCTCGACCGGCGCGCGCTCGCCCTGGGCGAGGTCGATCAAGGCTCCGTACGGCCGTCTCCCGGGAGCGCTGATCCGGACGGCATGGGCCCCGATCGGGAGCTCGAGCCGCGCGGGGCAGGGCATGGCGGGTCGATCGTCGATCGCGACCCTCGCATCCGCATCCGCGCACCGCACGTCGAGCGTCGCCCGGGGTCCCGCATCGACCCGACGGGCCACGGCCTCGGCCAGGGAAACCACCTCGGGCGAGGCCTCGCCCGGCCGGAGGCTGCGCGTCGGATCGAGACGGTACGCCCGACGGAACGCGTCCTCCGCGAGGGCCGTCATGCCCACCTGGGCAGCCACGGCGCCGGTCCGCATCTCGACCTCGGCGAGCCAGGCGGCCGTGCCCTCGACGTGGAGCAGCGCGCGGGCCTCCCGCCCGGCCGCCGACAGGAGCCGGAGGGCCGCGGCCTCGTCGAGCTCGGCCGAGGCCTCGCGGGCCTGCACGAGCAGGGACTCGAGCCGTCCCAGGGCTTCGAGGTCCTCGGGCTCGACGTCCGGCGCGCGGCGCGCCTCGGCCGCCGCGGTCGCGCCGGGGGACACGCGATCGCCTCGGGCCCGGAGCGCGTCCTCGGCGAACCCCCGGAACGCGCCCTCCCGCGCCTCGTCACCGTGCGTGACGACGAGGCCGATCCTTCCCTCGGCGCGAGCCGTCGCGACGCCGAGGAACGGGAGCAGGAAGAGGGGAAGGAGCCGCCTTCGCACGGATCGAGCCTATCTGGTATCCTGGAAAAATGCGTCGCTTGCATAATTCGCTCTTCTTCGCCCTCGTCACGGTCCTCGGCGTCGCCGGCTGCTCGAGCCTCGAGCCCTCGGTCACCTTCCAGTCGAACACCGGCGACGTCTCGCTGAACGTCTCGTCGATCTCCTCCGGGTTCGCCGGCAGCCTCCCGACCACCTCGGGCCCGAACGGCCTCGAGCTCCAGTCGATCTGCTGCAACTCGTCGAGCTGTCCGAGCTCGCCCGGCTGTCCCTCCGACGTCACCGCCGGGGGCTACACGATCCAGTTCCAGTGCCAGGCGAGCCTCTGCGATCCCGTGCCCTTCTACGTCGACGGGACGGCCGCGAGCGTCGACTTCTCCGCCCTGTCCTCGACCTACGTGAAGGTCCTCTCGCACGTCGAGCTGAAGGCCGCCGACTACCAGATCACGCAGAACTCCCTGAATTTCGCTATGGAGCCCATCGAGATCTACTGGGGCTCCGCCGGCGCCACCGCCTGGAACTCCGCGGGGACGCACCTGCTCGGCACCGTCCCGATGATCTCGGCGATGCAGACCGGCCAGGGCAGCATCGCGCTCGACTCCGCCGGCAACGCCGCCCTCACCAGCTACCTCGCGGGAACGTCGAAGCAGGTGAAGCTCTTCTACCGCACGCGGCTCGACCTCGCGCCGGGCGAGCCGATCCCGGGGGGCTCGGTCACGGTCCGGATGATCTTCACCATCAAGGCCACGGGCTCGCTCCGCTGAGCGGCGGGCCTACCGCGGCATGGCTCCGTTCGCTATGCTCGGAGCCCTTTCGCTCGGAGAGTCGCCTTGACGGATGAGATCCACGATCAGCTTCCTTCTTCGGGTGGCGGAGGCGGGGCCAAGTACGCGGTGATCGGCCTCCTCATGCTGCTCGCGATCGGTGGCATCTGGTACGCGACCAAGCCGAAGGAGCCCGAGGCGCCGCCGGCGGCCGGCGCCCAGCGCGACGCCGCGGTGGTCGCCGAGGCCCAGCAGCAGCAGTTCGACGACGGCTTCGAGATCCCCGAGGAGGAAGCCGATGCGGGCGTGACCATCACGCGGGCGCCCACGGGACCGCGCCCCGCCGGCAACGGCGAGTGGAGCTGCTCCGGCGAGATCTCGGTCGCCGAGGTGCGCAGCGCCATCGGCTCGAAGTCGAGCGAGGTCCGCCAGTGCTACGAGCGCCGCCTGCGCGTCGATCCGACGATCTCGGGCACGCTCCAGGTCCGCATGAAGGTCTCGCAGTCCGGCAACGTGCAGTCCGTCGCCGTCGGTGGCTCGATCCGCGATCCCGAGATCCTCGGCTGCGTGCGCGAGCGCGTGCGGCAGTGGCATTTCCCGAATCCGCGCGGCGGCGCCTGCGCCGTCATCTCCGCGCCGTTCCAGCTCAACCCGCGGCCCTGAGCGCGTGGATCCGCTGCTGGGCTACCGACGGTTCTTCGGCGACCCCTCGTGGGGCACGAAGCTGCTCGCCGCCTCGCTGCTCTACCTGACGGGGATGTGCGTACCGCTCGTCGGCCAGCTCGCGGTCGACGGTTGGGTCGCGCTCGTCACGCGCGAGGCCGTCCGTGGCGAGGACGAGGAGCTCCCCCCGCTCGACTGGGACTTCGACTACCTCGTGAAGCTCCTCATCCTGGGCACCTTCACGCTCCTCGTCCGGCTCGTCTGGCAGCTGCCGGTGTACTTCCTGATGGTCGCGGTGGGCATGACCGCCATGATCGTCGGGGTCGCCGGCGCCGCCGCCGATCCCGAGCGGGCATGGCTCGCCATCGCCCTGGGGCTCTCCGTGCTCGTCGCCGGCGGCCTGCTCTGCCTCGTCCTGATGGTTCCCGGGATGGTCGCGATCTTCCGCGTGCAGGTCTCGGGCGACCTCGGAAAGGCCTTCGAATTCGGGGCGATCCTCGACTACACGAAGCGCACCTTCTTCGCGGTCGTGGGCTACCACCTCGTCGCCTTCGTCGTGGCGATCCCGATCGTCTTCGCCGGCATGTTGCTCTGCGGGCTCGGCTCGATCCCCGCCCTCGTGATCGTGCAGGTCGGCGTCGCCTTCGTCTTCGTCCGGATCCACGAGCGTCAGCTCGCGGCCGGAGGCCCCGAGATCCCGCTCGGCCCGCGCGAGCTGCCCCACCCGCATCGGCCGACTCCGCCGCGCGCGTTCTGAGCGGCTCAGCGCGGAGGCGCCGTCCGCACCACGATCCGAGGCGGATCCTGCCCGAGATCGGCGAGCACCCGCGTCTCCGCGCCTGGCGTCGCGACGACGGTGGTCCTCGCCTCGCGCCCGAGCGGCGGGCACGAGAGGACGAGGGAATGGCTGCCGGCGGGCAGGGCGAGCCCGCGCCTCGGGGTCGTCCCGAGCGGGCGGCCGTCGAGGCGGATCTCCGCCCAGGGCGTGGCGTTCACCGTCAGGGTCGAGCCACCGGTCGGCGCCTCGTTCGTCTCCGGCGCTCGCGTCCTCGCGGTAGCGCGCGTGTCGCGTGGCTCGGCCCCCGCATCCTCGGGGCTCGCGGGCGGGAGCGAGGCGTCGGCATGCTCGGGCTCGACGCGCACCGGGGCCGATGCAGCGGCGGTCGGCGCCCCTGCGTCGAGGCGAGCGCCCGCGTCGATGGCCGCCTCCGCATCGGGGCGGCCCTTCGCGAAGAGGATCGCGATCCCGAGCGCCGCGATCGCGACGACGGTCGCCAGCACGAGCCGCGTCGGCCAAGGGCTCTCCGGCGTCGGCTCCGGCTCGGTGGCCCGCAGCTCGAGCTCGGGCCGCGGCTGCGTGACGGGGGTGACGTCGGCCTCGCGGACGGGCGTCGCGGGCAGGGGCTCCGTCGTCGGCTCGAGCCTCTCCGTCGACGGCATCGGATGCATGCCGCTCTTGCGGCGCGCCTCGTCGAGCACCGGGCTCGTGGCGAGCGTCTTCACGCCGGCGGGCGGGGTTCGCTCGCGTCCGCCGGACGTGGGCGAGCGCACGGCCTCGTCCCGGGCGTCCTTCGCGTTCGCGCGGCACGTGGCCACGCGGGTCGCGAGATCGTTCGCCACGCCGCCAGGGCGCACGGCCGCGAGGTACGTGCGCAGGCGCTCGGCGACGTCGCGCGCGCTCGTCGGACGACGTGCGGCGTCGCGCGCGAGGCAGGCGACGACGAGGCTCGCGAGCGCGGGCGGATGGGCCGAGAGGTCGGCCTCCGTCGGTCCCTCCTCGTCGAGGACCCGACGGCGCGTGATCGCCGGATCCCGATCGTGGAACGCATGCCTTCCCGTGAGGAGGAGGTGGAGCAGGGCGCCGAGCGCGAAGAGGTCGCAGGCGGGCGTGGGCGGCTCGCCGCGGAGCTGCTCCGGCGCCGCGTATCCGGGCGAGCCGATGCCGATCGCCACGCCGCCCTCGACGGTCGCCGCGATGCCGAAGTCGAGGAGCCGCACGTGACCCGTGGTGTCGACGAGCACGTTCCGCGGCGAGACGTCCCGATGCACGAGCCCGAAGCGCTCGTGCGCGTAGGAGAGGGCGTCCGCGACCTCGGCGCCGACGTGGGCGACCTGCGCTGCGTCGAGCGCGCCCTGCGCGAGCAGCTCGCCGATCGACGCGCCCTCGACGTACTCCATCGCGAGGAAGTACGTGCCGTCCACGACGCCGAGCTCGTACACGGGCACGATGTGCGGATGACCGAGCTGCACGAGCGTGTTCGCCTCGCGCACGAAGAGCTCGACGAAGCGCGGATCGACCGCGAGCTCCGGGAGGATCTGCTTCACGACGAGCGGCTTCTCGAAGCCGCCGAGGCCTCGGAGGCGGGCGCGGTACACGCGCGCCATCCCCCCGCGTGCCAGGAGGCCGTCGAGCAGGTAGCTCCCGAAGGGCTCCGCCTGCCCCGGCGATTGCACGCGTTCCACCATCCGTGCGAAAGGGTAGCGGAATGAGCCGGTGGCGCCCGCTTTCGATCGTCCTCGTCCTCGCCGCGGGTTGCGGACCCGAGGTGCGGACGACGCGCGCCGAGCTCTTCCTCGCGTACGCGGCCGATCCCGGCTGCCGGCCCTCGCCCGCGCCGACCGAGGCCCGGCTCGAGGCGCTCGGGGATTTCTCGCCCGCGGACGTGCCCACGTCCGCGATCGTCTCCTTCGACGCCCCGACCACCGCCCTCGATCTCTTCCCTTTCGACACCGTCCTCTTCCGCGCGGAGGGGCCCTCGGCCGGACGGCGCTTCGGGGGCGTGGTCCCCGTGCCGCGCGGCGCGTCGGTCACGCTCCGCCTCCTGCCCGACGACCTGCCCTGCGCGCTCGACGGGGCCGGCGTCACCCCGAGGACGGGTCAGGCGCTCGTGGCGCTCCCGTCGGGAGCGGCGCTCTTCGTCGGCGGGGCCGAGGGAACGACCGGGACGCGCGAGGTGATGGAGCTCCCGCTCGGGGAATCGTTTGTGACACCTACGAACGGGCTCCTGCTCCGCCGGATCGACGCGAGCGCCACGTGGGCAGGGACTTTCGTCGTGGTGGCGGGCGGAACACCGGCGACCGCTAGTATCGCTGATGATTCGTTCGAGGTCCTCGACGCGGGTTCGGGCGAGACCCTCCGCGATCGGGCCGGGACCCTGCTCGAGGCGCGGACCGAGCACGGCGCCGCCGCCCTGCCGGACGGTCGCGTGCTGCTCGTCGGCGGCAGCGGGACGGCCTCCGGGCCGCCGCTCGACACCGCCGAGCTCGTCGATCCCGGGACCGGACGATCGGTTGCCGTCGGGAAGCTGCCCCATGCGGTGCGGCGACCGGGGGTGGTCGCCCTCGACGACGGGACCGTGCTCGTGCTCGGGGGGCTCGGCGCCGGGGGCAGCCCGTATTCCACGCCGACCGTCGCCGCCTTCGACGCGCCGACGGCCACGTTCCTCGACCTCACGGGTTCGAGCCTCTCGGTGCCCCCGCTCTCGGGCCTCGTCGCCGTGCCCCTCGTCGGCGCTCGCGCGGTCGTGCTCGGCACGCCGCCTACGGGCTCGCCGGCGCCGATCCTCCGGGTCTTCCGGCGCGTGCCGCCCGACACGGATGCGATCGTCCTCGAGGCGAGCGACGTCGATCTGAGGTCCGCCATGCCGGCCCTGACGTCGATCGTCGCCGCGCCGCTCGCGGACGGGAAGCTCTTCGTCGCGGGCCTCGATTCCGGCTCCGTTCCGCGGGGTTTCGTCGTCGACGTCGGCAGCGGCGAGGTCGTCGCGATCGGGCTCCGGGCCCTGCCGGCGTCGGTCCTCGCCCTCTCCGACGGGAGCCTCCTGCTCCTCGACGCCGCCGGCCCGAGCCTGCTCCGAACGACGCTCGTCACCGCCTACGACAACCCGCCGAGCAACCTCGTCGCGAGCGAGCTCGCCTTCGACGCCCAGGGACGATGGGCCGTCGGCGCGAGCCTCTCGTTCCAGGCCCTCGCGAACGCGGCCCGCTTCGATCTGCCCTTGCTCCGCTTCCGCGGGCTGCGCGCCGACTTCCTCGTCGAGTCGGGCGCGGCCGAGCTGCTCCTCTTCGGCGACGGCGGCGTGACCCACTCGATCCTCGTGACGGATTCCGAGGTCGGGCTCGGTCTCTGCACCGTGCCGCGGGTCGCGGGCGAGAGCGTCCGCATCGCTCGGAGCGGCGAGATCCTCACGCTGAGCACGAACGAAGGGACCCGCGACTGTCGCGCGACCCGGCTCGCGGAGCGGATCGGGCTCGCGGTGCGCGCCGACCTCGACGCGCGCGTCCGTGCACCCTCCGTGAAACGATCGAATTAGCCTCGCTCCCCGGTCGGGGCTAACCTCCGGCCTCCATCCCCGAGGAGCACCCCATGCCCATCGACTCGCGCAAGAACAAGATCCGGAAGAAGAAGGCCACGAAGAAGCTCGCCAAGCAGGCTGCCGACAAGGCGGCGAAGGCCGAGGCCTCGAAGTAGGAAACGTGCTCGACGCACGCCGCGATCTCTTCCGGGCCTTCGTCCGCGATCACGGCGTGCAGTCTCCGCTCTACGGCGCCATCGCCGCCCGCGTCGCCGAAGACGAACCCACGCTCGAGCTCCTCTCCGCCGCGAAGCCCGGCCAGGCCAGGCCCGTCCTCCTCTTCGCCGCCGTCCACGAGCTCCTCCTCGCGGGGATCGCGCATCCCCTCGCGCGCAGCTATCCATCCGTCGGCGGAGCCGTCGACCTCGACGCCGCGCCCGCGCTCTTCCTCGACTTCTGTCGCGTGCATCGCGAGGCCGTGCGCGAGCGCATCGCCACGCGCACCGTGCAGACGAACGAGGTCGCACGCGCCGCCTACCTCTACGCGGGGTTGCTCGAGACGGTGGGCGAGGGGCCGATCCACCTCGTGGAGATCGGCCCGAGCGCGGGCCTGCTGCTCCTCCTCGATCGCTACGGCTACGACTTCGGCGAGGGGATCGTCGGCGAGCGGACCTCGGGCCTCGTGCTCCGGCCCACCCTTCTCGCCGACGCGCGGCCCTCGACCGGGCGCACGCTCCCGAAGATCGCGAGCCGCGTCGGCCTCGACCTCGAGCCCGTCGACGTGCGGGACGAAGGCGCGACGCGTTGGCTCCGGGCCTGCCTCTTCGCCGACGAGCTCGAGCGTCTCGCCCGCTTCGACGCGGCCGTCGCGATCGCCCGCGCGAACGAGCCGCTCCGCTTCGTCGTCGGCGATGCCTGCGAGACGCTTCCCGGGGTGATCGAGGCGCTGCCCGAAGGCGGCGAGCTCGTGCTGATGCACACCTGGGCGCTCACGTATCTCGACCGTCCGATGCGCGCCCGCTTCCTCGCGACCCTCGAAGCGATGGCCGCGGTGCGTCCGTTCACGCTCCTCGGCGCCGAGCCTCCCGGCGTGGCGAGGGCGCTCGGCTTCGAAGGGGAGCTCGACGCCGGGAGCGCGTACCTCACGCGCCTCCGCTTCGGCGCGGCGGGACGCGACGCGACGCTCCTCGCGCGCGTGCATCCGCACGGCGCGACGATCGCGTGGCTCGCGTGAGGGCGTGAGGCCCTCTCGCGTCCGTTCGCGGGAGCGGCCCTACCTCAGGCCCCCGCGCCGCGCGCCTCCGGGGAGAACGGACGCAACACCTCGGTCCACCTCGGGAACGCGAGGAAATGCCCCTCGTCGCGGAGGAGGCGCAGCGTGGCGTGACCGATCGAGGCCGTGAGCAATCGTCCCCATTCCAGAGGCACGAGCGTGTCGCCGGTGCCCTGCCAGATCGTGGTGGGACAGCCGACCTCGGAGGGCTCGAAGCCCCAAGGGCGCATCCACGCGCGGTACTCCTCGACCATCCCGCGAGGCTGGCGCAGCGCGAGCGCGAACCAGCGAGCGAACGCGCCCTCGGGGAGGCCCGCGAGCACCTCGCGATCCGACTCGCAGAGCTCGCGCGCCGAGAGCGAGGTGAAGAACCCGGGCGTGGCGCGCGCGAACGCACCCATCGTCGCGAAGACGACACGACAGGTCGTCGGGCTCCGCTCCGCGAGTCGGAGCAGACGCCGGTCGGTGAGGCTCAGCTCGGCGATCTTCCGAGCGTCGAGCGGTAGGGAGCCCGCGACGACGACGACCGCGCTCGTGCGTTCCGGGAGCCGCGCGGCGACCGCGAGCGCGTACTGGCCTCCGAGCGACCAGCCGAGCGTGCCGAAGCGCGGGAGATGGAGCGCGTCGGCGAAGGCGGCGACGTCGTCGGCGAAGTCGGCGGTGGTCCGCCCCGGACGGGGCGTCGAGAGCCCGATGCCGGGGCGATCCGGCGCGAGCAGGCGGAGCCCGAGCGCCTTCGCGGCCTCGTGCGCCGTGGCGACGTCGAGGCCGCAGACGAGGCCTCCGTGGCAGTGGATCACGGGGTAGCCGCGGGGATCGCCGTACTCCCGGTACCCGAGCCCACGACCGTCGGGCAGGGCGATGCGACGCTCTTCGTGCCCGTCGGGGAGCGCGAGGCTCCGCACGCCACCCTGTCGCTCGACGCCCTGACCGCTCATCGTGGGGATCCTGCCACGGCTCGGCGCCGTGGTCCGAGCGCGCTACGCTCCCGTGCGTGAGCGCCACCGCCAAGCCCATCCACGTGATCGCCGGCTGGACCACGGACGATCCCGAGCAGCTCCGGCTCTACACCGAGCGTGCGAAGGATTGGGGCTACGTGGATCAGCTCCGCGCCCACGTGCGGCTTCCGACGTATTGGCTCGTCTGGCTCCTCGGGCCGACGCTCGCGCTCTTCGGGAAGCTCGCGGGCTCGCCCGAGGCCACGCGGTCCGGGCTCGCCCTCGCGCTCCTCGTGCTCGTCGTCTACCCGATGGTGTTGCGGATCGCCGTGCGCACCGTCCGGGGCTCGACGCTCGTCGAGGGAACCGTCGAGGTGGGCGGCGATCGGCATCGCATCCTGCGCTCCCACCTCGTCGCCGAGCTCCACGACCATCCGCTCGGCGACAAGAGGATCCGCGTCTTCCTCTCGGAGCGCGCCGCGGCCGCGTGCCGGGGGAAGGACGGGAGGGTGCGCGTCCTCGTCGCCTACGATCCGGCTTCGGAGATGAGCCCCGCGATCGGCTTCCGGCGCGCGTAGCCGCCTACGCGCGCTCGAGGAAGCCCTCGATCTCGGGGAAGACCTCGATCGGCGCATGTCTTCCGATGAGGAGATCGGAGTGGCCGTAGTCGGCGCGGTAGCCCGTCGACCTCGCGAAGAGCTGGTAGCGCTTCTCGCTCGAGGCGGCGCGATCGTGGCAACGCTTCACGACGCGCGGCTCGATGAGCCCGTCCTTCTTCCCGGCGAGCCAGAACGTCGGGTGGCGGTAGCGCGCGAGGGCGTCGGGCGAGGGCAGCCCACGGAAGACGCGGAACTTCCGCGAGGAGACGCTGACGAGCCCCTCGCGCAGGTAGCGCGCCATGTGCACGGGCTCGACGTTCGCCGCGTTCCAGCCCGGGTTCGGGAGGCCCTCTGGCACGAGCGATTGCACGCGCGAGAGACCGCGCGCGAAGGGGCCGACGGGAACGATCGGGAGCGTCAGGAAGGCGGGCGCGAGGACCTTCGAGAGATCGACCTGACGCACGCTCGGATCGGTGCGCGCCTCTTCCATCGAGCCGAAATCCGACGAGCCGACGCTGACGACGCGGCGCACGCGTTCGTCGCCGGTCGCCGCGAGGTGCGCGAGGATCAGGAGGCCGCCCATCGAGTGGCCGACGTAGTCGAGCTGCTCGGCTCCGGTCGTCCGGAGCACGTGGGCGATCGCGGCGGGGAGGTCGTGGACCAACAGATCGTCCATCGTCCAGCCTCGCACGAGGAGCGCCTTCGCCCGATCGCTCGGGAAGGACTCGCCGCGTCCGCGGAGGTCGACGCAGAAGACGCGCCGCCCGTCGCGCGAGAGGTACGGCGCGAGCCCGAATCCTCCTCCGAGATCGTAGATGCGATGGTTCGAGCACGCGCCGTGGCAGAGCAGCACGGGCACGCGCGTGTCGTGCGGATCGCCGTACGCGTGGAGCGTGATCGGCCAGCCGTCGCCGGTCGGGACGCGATGACGGGAATGCGCGTGGGTGTCGGAACGCGAGGCCTTGGCCATGCGGAGGAGAGCGTACCAGAGGTACGTGGCTCCACGTTCCCGATGGCCCGCTCCGCCTAGCGGATGGCCTCGATCGGAGATCGCAGCCGCGACGCGCTCGCGTGCCGACCGCCTCAGTGCGAGATGCGCTCGGGGAGCGTGAGGCCGTGGCCTCCGACCTCGACGGGCTGCACCGTGCCGAAGCGCGTGTAGAGGAAGTATCCGCCGACGAGCAGGAGGCCGAGGGCGAGGAGGATCATCGTCGCCTGCCGGGCGCGGTGCTGGTGCGGGTGGTGATCGTGCGCCTCGGGGACGAGATCCTCGAAGTCGTCGTGGCCGTGCCCGTGGTGCGGATCGCGCGAGAAGAAGGCCTCGGCGATCGCGGGATGCTCGCCCGACTCCGTCAGGCTGTCGCGCTCGGCCTTCGGCGGCTCGGAGGTGCGCTTCGAAGCCTCGGCTTTCGTGGGCTCTTCGGTGCGCTTCGGGGCTTCGACCTCGGCGGCCTCTGCGCCGGTCGCGCTCGCCTCGGGCCGAGCCGCTCCCGGCTTCGCGAGCTCGGCGACCTTCGCGACCTCGCCGGACGCTTCGTTCGCGCCTTCGGTCTCGTCGGAAGCGTCCGGCGCGGGCGGAATCGACGCCGTGGCGGCTGCCGCGGGAGCCATCGACTTGCGCTGCTTCGCCTTCTGCTTGCCCTTCTTCGCCATGGGTCGTCCTCGGGAGAACCGAGCTTTCCGTATGGACCTCCGGGAGGCCCGTGGCAATCGAAATGTGCAAGGATCGGTCATCGTTTCGGCCCTGTCATCGGGCCGAAATACGTGTCCCACATCATGATTTTTCGGGGGAGTCCGTGAGCGGTCATCCCTGGGTTCGGGACCGGGTCCCCTCGAATACGGAGGCCCGTGCCACCCGGACGCGGGGCTACCGTGGCTCGTCGCGCACCAAGGCGACCGACGCCCGGATCTCGACGAGCAGCGCGTCGACGGAAGGGGAGAGCACGATCGTGCCGGCTCCGTCGTGGCGCGTGACGAAGACGAGGTCCGGCTCCGCGGGGCCGGGGCGGAGGTAGACGGGATCGCCGCCGATCGTCTTCGCGAACGGGACGATCGCGAACCCGACGAGCGAGCGAGCGTCGAGGAGGGCGGCCTCGTCGATCGGCTCGAGCTCGGAGATCGGCCGATCACCGGGGACCCGACCTTCCCTCGAGAGGTCGTCGACGTGGGCGTAGAGATCGCGCAGCGCGCTCGGCACGGGGCGGCCGAGGTGCCTTTCGTAGAAGGCCCAATCGGGCTTGCGCACGCGGGCGAGGAAGGCGCGGCGCTGCGGGTCTCCCTTGTCGGGCGAATGCCCGACCATCCAGAAGAGGTCGCCCATGCTCTCGCTCATCCGGAGCGAGATCACGACGGCCGCCACGATCGCCGACAGGGCCAGGAGCCCGAGCGCGACCCAATGCAACGCAGACCACATCCGAGGCCCCAACATCGCCACCGCGCGGTCGTACGGCAAGGCCGCGCGCGGTCGCGTCAGAGAGTGGGAAGCTCGTCGCTCGAGGTCGTGAGATCGATGGGCTCGACGTAGCGGCGGGTCGTCGCGGGTGGAGGCACGGAGGCGAACGCCGGAGCGGGCGTCGAGGCGTAGGCCGGGTCGGGGACCCACTCGGTCTCTTCCTCTTCGGGCAGCACCCAGCCCATGTACTTCATCACGAGCGCGGCGAGGATGCCGACGACGAAGCCGCCGATGTGGCACCAGTACGCCGTCCCCGTGCTCTGACCGGCGCTCGCGCCGAAGAACTGGAACGCGGCCCAGGTGGGGATGCAGAACCAGGCCGGGAGCTGGAGCACCCCGCGCGTGGCCCCGACGAGGTAGAAGACGAAGTAGCCGATGCGGACCGACGTCTTCGGATGCCCCACGACGAAGGCGCCGAGCAGCGCGGAGATCGCACCGGATGCGCCGACGAGCGGAGCCATCGAGGTCGGAGCGGAGATGTGGTGCGCGATCGTCGCGAGGAAGCCGCCGCCCAGGTAGAGGACGAGGTACGGCCCGCGCCTCCAGAAGTACTCGATCACCGATCCCGAGAGGAACAGGAAGATCATGTTGCCGAAGAGGTGCAGGAAGTCGCCGTGCAAGAACATCGACGTGAGGGCCGTGTACCCGCGCGGCCGTCCCGGCCGATAGCCGAAGCGCTGCGCGGGCATGTCCCAGATCGCGTCGAGGAAATCGTGCATCGCGGCGTCGAGCTCCGCGTCGCCGGGATGGGAGCGCGCCGCGTTCGGCTCGAACACGCGCCCGAAGAACGCGCCGACCAGCTCCTGCGGCAGGTCGGCCGGCTGCCAGTGGATGCGCGCCTCCGGGTGCTGCTGGATGACCCGCTCGGCGCGCGCCGCGGCGGCCTCGAGGCGTTCCTCCGCGTCCCTCTGGACCACCCACCCGCCGGCGTGGATCAGGGTGCAGATCCCCACGAGCAGGAACGTCACCCAGGGGTACGAATACACCGTTCGGTCGTGGCCGAGAGGTAGGAAGAGAAACACGGGTCGACAGCTCCGTGCGCCGCACCATTCGGTTTGACGCGAGTGACCCGGCCAACATACATCACGGCCGTGGACCGGGCAGCTTCGATCGACGAGTGTTCCACCTGCGGCTTCGTTCACCGTGCGGGCACGGCGACGGTCTGCCGACGTTGCGGGCGTCCCCTGGGCGATGTCGGAGGCGATTTCCATCCCTCGTCGATTCCGCCCCGAGCGACGAGCTCCATGCCGCCCGCGTCTCGCTCCGTGCCCCCGGGAGCCCCCGCCTCGATCCCTCCTTCGGCGTATGCGCCCGGCGAGGTGGCGCCCCACCGCTCCCTGCCTCCGCCCGGCCCCCTCCGCTCGTCCGCGCCCCCGCCCCGGTCCGAGCCGCCGAGGATCTCGTCCGCGCCCCCGTCGGTGCGGCCGCTCTCGCTCGCTCCGGAGAAGCCGAGCCAATTGGTCGACATCGGGAAGTTCGTCGCCCTCCTCTGCCTCGGCATGATCGGCATGCGCGGCGTGACCGCGATCCGCGATTGGTACGACGACGTCGATCGCAGCGGCCGCACGATGGCCGACGGACGCCGTTGCGTCGTGAGCATGCCGGAGGGCTGGAACGCGCGGACCAAGCGCATCGAGAACGCGTGGTTGCCCTGGTACCGTCCGGGAGCCGAGCTCGACTTCCGCCTCGAGCGCCTCCCCGGCACCTACCGGCGGCCGATCCTGGAGGCCGAATTCCAGCAGGTCGTGAGCATCATCCGGCGGCAGCCGGGGTTCGCGCGGGGAACGATCGAGAGCTCGACGGTGATGGGCAAGCCGGTCTTCGCCTGGGAGAGCGAGATGTTCCAGGGCGTGCACCAGGCGCTGCAGCGCACGGTCGTCTTCGACGTCGACGGAGAGCGCCGGTACCTCATGGTCATGGCGCTCGGAGCACGCACGGAGGAGTCGGCCGCGATGCTCCGTCGGGTCACCGAGACCGTCACCTGTCGTTGAGCCGCGCTCGCGGCGGCGCCCGGCTCACATCGTGAGGAGGTAGGTGTCTTCGCGCTCGTCCTGCACCACGGTCGCCGTGCCGTTCGTCGAGCGGACGACGAGGTCCGCGTCGAGGACGCGCGAGCGGTACGACCAACCCGAGGGGAGCATCAGCGTGGCTCCCAGCGTGGCGAGATCGGCCTCCGTCTGCGGAACGACCTGCGCGCTGTACGACTGCATCGTGTAGACGTGCCCCGCGGGATCGACGAGCTCGTAGACGGTCGATCCGGCGGCGAAGACGAAGCCGGTGAAGCGCTCGATCGTGTGCTGCGTGTAGGTCGCCCGCAGCATCGGCACCTCCGAGACGGGGACGTCGATCATCCCGGCCTTGCGCATCGCGATGCCGCCGAAGTCGACCTGCTTCGAGTCGAGGAGCTGCGAGTCGCCGAACGAGTCGATGAGCCAGTACCGCGGTCCGTTGAGCACGGCGAAGGTCGCGCCGTGGTCGGCCGCGATCGTGCCCGCGTCGAGCGCGGCCCAGGCGTCGGCCGGGCAGTCGTTCAATCCCACGCTGTTGTAGACGTCGACGTGGAGGTTCGTCCCGTCGGATGTCGCGAGGAGCACCTCGCAATACCGCTCGCCCCGGACGGCGAGCTCGGCGGTGGAGCCGGAGTCGCAGCCGGCGAGAGCGAGGAGGAGGTAGGGGAGGGCTCGGCGCACGGTCGTCACTTCTCGAAGCCGTAGTGTTCCATCACATCCCCGAGCCTGTCAGCGATGTACTCGCGGGTGAGGCCGAATTGCTCGAGCGAGTAGGCGTGGCCGCTCTTGAACTCGGATTGCCGCGAGAGCTCGGACCGGAACCGCGCCTCCACCTCGGGACGGAGCGGCAGGTCGAAGCGCGAGTACACGCGCCGGAGCTGCGCGATCGGATCGTCCATCAGATCCCGGTAGCGCATCGAGACGAACCGCTCGTCGCCGCTCGCCTCGGCCTCGCGCTCCCGGTCGTAGAAGAAGCGGTAGTAGTCGATGAGGAGGTCGGCGAATTCCGTCGTCGCCTGGCTCGGACCGTGATCGTGCGGGGCGACCACCGTCCAGGGCATCGTGAAGAGGCTGAGCGCCGAGGGGATGACCTCGTAGGGGTGACGCACGATGTGGACGAAGCGCGCGCGCGGAGCCGCCTCGAGCACGAGGCCGTAGCGGCTCGGGAGCAGGACGTTCTTGAGGAGGAGGGTCTTGTCGGGGTGGCGGAAACGGCGGGCCTTGAGGGCGCGCTCGTACGTCTCGACGAGCCGCCGCCTCTTCGCCTCCGGCAGCCGATCGACGTACCACTGATCCGGGAACTCCTTCGGATGCGGGATGAGGAGGAAGATCGCGGGCGTCGCCATGCTCATCGCCCAGATCGCCTCGTCCTCTTCGTCCGCGCCGAGCCCGGTGTCGTGCACGCCCTCCCAGCCGCCGAAGCTCTCGTCGAGGGAGTGCTCGACGACCTCCGTGATCTTCGCGACCGGGGTGCGCGACGAACGCGCGCGCTCGGCGAGCTCGCTCGCGGCGACGGTCGGGAAGATCGTCTGGTAGAGCGTGAACGTCGCGAACCGGGGGTCGAGCGACATCAAGCGGTGGAGGAAGGTCGTCCCCGAGCGGGGCGCCGCCACGATGTAGATCGGCTGGCCGACGTCGATGGCGTCGATCTCGGGATGCCGGAACGCATCCACCTTCTCGCCGACGAAATTCGCCAGGTGGATCGCGCCGTAGAGCGGGAGCAGCGCGTCGATGACGAGCGTCCGCGCAGGGTGCGTCTTCCGGGGATCGTGGACGGCGGCGAGGATTCGGCGGAGCGTGTCGGCGTCGAAGTACATCGTCAGTGCCCCGGATCGGCCGAATTGGAGCAGTCCTGCACGTAGCCGAGGGCCTTCATGCGCTCGCATTCGTCCCGACTCGTCGCGAGCTCGATCTGGCGACCGACGACGCGACCCTGCCGCGCCGTCTCGTCGGCGTGGAGGAGCCTCCGCGTGACGAGGGTCGCGACGTCGCGATCGTCGCTGGCGACGTTCACGAGCTCGCCCGGATCCTGATCCACCCGGAACATCTCGACCTCTCCGAGGCCCCGCGGATTGCCGGCGTTCGCGGTGATGACCTTGACCTCGCTCGAGCCGCGACGCGCACGGAGCGAGCGCAGCACGTTGCCCTCGTGGCTCTCCTCGGCGAAGACGTCGGTCGCGCCGAGGAAGCCGACGTCGAGGAGATCGTTCCGCCCCTGGACGCCCTCCACGGGCGGGACGTCGTTCGCCCGCAGGAGCGAGGGCATGAGGTCGATGCTCTGGCTCCACTCCGTGACGACCTCGCCGCCGCGCGAGGCGAAGGGGAGCTTCACGAGCAGCGGGACGCGGACCTGCTCGTCGTAGAGCGTGGTCCCGTGCCAGAAGCCGCCGTGGTCCATGAATTCCTCGCCGTGGTCGGCGGTGACGACGATGGTGAGCTGGTCGTAGAGGCCGCGCCGCTTCAGCTCGGCGACGAGGCGTCCGAACTGCTCGTCCCAGTAGGTGATCTCCCCGTCGTAGAGGCGACGGAGGTGATCGGCTTCGTCGGGGCGCGGCTCCTGATGCGTCGCGCGGGCGTAGCCCGGACCTCGGTACGGATGCTCGAAGTACGGATCGTGCGGATCCATGTACGCGGCGAAGAGGAAGAAGGGCGCGTTCTCGGGGGCGCGGTCGAGCCAGCGGAGGACGTGGCGGTTCACCGTCTCCGCGTCCTGGTAGGCGCTCCCGGGGCGCGCGGGCTGGAAGCGCTCGACCACGCGGCGGAGGGTCTGCGCGAGGAGCAGCTTCGCCTGCGCGTCGTTCGCGCCGAGCACGAAGTCCGGCTCGAGGTAGACGTACTCGTCGAAGCCCTGCTGGAAGTTGAAGAAGGGCGCGACGTTGAAGTTCGTCACGAAGCCGGTCGTGTAGTAGCCGGCCCCCGCGAACGCCTCCGGCATCGTCACGAGCTGGTCGGCGAGCGCGTCGGCCTTCGACATGACGGCGTGGCTCCCCGCGTAGCGGCCCGTGAGGATCGAGGCGAAGCTCGGGCGCGTCCACGAGGCGTTGGCGAAGTGCCGGTCGAACCGGACGGAATCGCGCGCGAACGCGTCGAGGTTCGGCGTCCGGCCGCGGCCGTAGCCGTAGACGGGGAGGTGATCGGCTCGGAGCGTGTCCACCACGATGAAGAGGACGTTGCCGGCGCGACCCGAGGCGGCCGGGAGCTGCCGTTCCGAGGGACCGGCCGCGTGGACCGGATGCGTGCGGTGGAACGCGACGAGGCCGGAGACGAGCGCGACGACGAAGAGCGGCGTCCCGACGACGTGGAGGAGCGCCTTGAACGGCCGACGCTCCGTGAGGAAGCGGAGCGTGGCGGCGAGGAGCATCGCGGCCGCGACGGCGATGAACGCGACGCAGGCGAGGACGATGAGCCCCTGCTTGCTCTTCCACACGAGCTCCTCGTGGAAGACGTCGCGACGGATGCGGAAGGCCCCGAGCCCGAAGCCGACGGTGGCGACGAGCGTGCCGACGAACGCGCCGAAGGCCCGCGGCTCGTCGGTCTTCTGGCGGTGGATGAGCCGTCCGAGCCCGGCGAGCGAGAAGCCCATGCCCGAGCCGATCACCGCGAGCAGCGCGCCGTAGATCACGACTCCGTACCAGAGCACGCCGTAGTCCGGCGCGTCGCGGCCCGAGAGGAGCACGACCGCGCCCTCGGCGAGACCCACGATCGCGCCGGCGAGCAGCCCGGCGTTCAGACCCACGACGAAGCCGCGGCCCTTGCGCGGGAGCTCGACCTCGAGCTTCTCGATCTCGGCGAGGACCGCGTCCTCGCGGCCCTCGTCCTCGACCACGATGGCGGGTGCGTAGCTCGAGCGGCGCGCGAGCAGGAAGAGGCCGCCGAGGAGCGAGATGACCATCTCGGCGACGAAGCCGACGAAGGGCACGAGGAGCGCGATGCCCGCGGGCACGCCGACGATCGAGTAGAGACGCGCGCCGGTCGCCTCGCGGACGCCGACGCCGTTCACGGTGATCGGCACCATCGTCGCGAGGATCTGGACCGACGTGACGAAGAAGACCTCGCCGACCCGCAGATCCAGGCCGAACGCGTGCGCGGCGCAGACGTAGACGAGGTTGTGGCAGACGTGGATGACGGTCGAGAGCGCGATCGCCTGGAAGAGCAGGAAGCCCTTGCCGTGGTACGCGGAGACGGCGTCGACCAGCGTCTGGAGCTTGGTCGGCACGCCGCCGAGGATCCGGCGGGAGAGCGACTGGAAGAGCAGCGGCCGGGCGAGGAGGGCCGTGACCACGGCGATGAGCCCGAGGAAGGCGGCGTCGATCACGAGCACGCCGGCGTCGCCGACGTAGCGGCGCCCGAAGATGGTCGCGCCGATCACGATCACGCCGGCGAAGCCCATCTGTCCGGTCAGGAGCTCGATGCCGATCGTCGCGGCGGAGCGGGCGTTCTTCCCGGTGCGGCTCGCGATGTCGTAGAGCTTGTAGCCCTGCATGCCGAGGCCGGCCGGGGTCACGGCCCCGAAGAAGCGGCCGATCATCATCGTCCCGAAGAGGTGGCGGAACGGCGCCTTGATGCCCTGACCGTCGAGCAGGCGCGTGAAGCGCAGCGTGCCGACGAAGACCTGGAAGAGCTGCACGCCGACGGCGAGGCCGAACCAACGGTAGTCCATCGTCCGCAGGTGGCCGAGGAGCTCGTCCGCGTCCTCCTTCTTCAGGACGGCGCGCAGGATGAGGGCCACGACCGCGACGGTCGCGACCAGCTTCACCAAGAGGAAGATGCGCCGTTTCGTGCTCTGTTCCATCGGGAGCTCCGGGGGGGAGGGCCTAGCCGGTAGCGTCTCGGGCCCTCCGGGTCAAATTCGCGGCCGGCACCCACCCACCCCGGCGCCTACACGGGAGGCCGTTCGGCGCTATACGCTAGGGATTCGTCCGAGCCTCCGACTCCGGGAGCCCGGGCGCCTTCAAGGAAGACTCCGCGTGGACAAGACCGCTGCACTTTCGGTCAGTTGGCAGGGCGACGTCGTCGAGGTCCCCCTCGCGGGCCACCTGCTCCTCGAGCGCCCCTACCTCAACAAGGGCACGGCGTTCAGCGACGAGGAGCGGACGGAGCTCCACCTGCACGGGCTGGTCTCGCCCGAGGTGCAGACGCTCGAGCAGCAGGTCTCCCGCGCCTACACGGCGTACCAGCGCAAGGCGAGCGACTTCGACCGCCACGTCTACCTCCGCCAGCTCCAGGAGGAGAACAGCGTCCTCTTCTACCGTCTCGTGATCGAGCACCTCGAGGAGATGATCCCGATCCTCTACACGCCGACGGTGGCGACGGCGGCGCAGCACTTCAGCGAGATCTTCCACCGGCCGCGCGGCCTCTTCATCGCGTACCCGAACCGCCACCGGATCGACGAGATCCTGCGCAACGCGGGCCTCCCGGACGTGTCGGCCGTGATCGTCACGGACGGGGAGCGCGTGCTCGGGCTCGGAGACCAGGGCGTCGGCGCCATGGCGCTCTCGATCGGCAAGGCCTCGCTCTACACCGCCTGCGCCGGCCTCCTCTCGGCGAGGGTCCTCCCGGTCGTCCTCGACGTGGGAACGGACAACAAGCAGCTGCTCGAGGACCCGCTCTACCTCGGCTGGCGCCATCCCCGCATCCGCGGCGAGGAGTACGAGGAGTTCGTCGAGGCCTTCGTCGAGGCGGTCCAGCGCCGCTACCCGAACGCCCTCCTCCAGTGGGAGAGCTTCTCGAAGCAGAACGCGGCGACGTTCCTCGACCGCTATCGCGATCGGCTCTGCAGCTTCAACGACGACATCCAGGGCACGGCCGCCGTCACCACCGGCGCGATCCTCGCGGCGGTGAAGGCCGGCGGCCTCCCGCTCCACGACCATCGCATCGTGATCCTCGGCGCGGGCTCGGCCGGATGCGGCATCGCCTACCAGCTCGTGCAGGCGATGATCCGCGACGGCTGCGACGAGGAGGACGCCAAGCGTCACGTCTACGTCGTCGATCGCGAGGGCCTGCTCCACGACGGTCTCCCCGACCTCACGAAGGCGCAGTGTCGCGTCGCCCAGAAGACGGCGGCGGTCGAGGGCTTCGACCGCAACGGTGACGGGACCATCGACCTGCTCGAGGCGGTGCAGAAGGTGAAGGCCACGATCCTCGTCGGCGTGTCCGGCTCGCCCGGCGCGTTCACCGAGGAGGTCGTGCGTGCGGTGGCGAGCCATGCGCGCAGGCCGATCCTCTTCCCGCTCTCCTCGCCGGCGTCGCGGCTCGAGGGCCATCCGGCCGACCTCATCGCCTGGACGGACGGTCGAGGCATCGTCGCGACGGGGATCCCGTTCCGGCCGGTGCAGATGGACGATCACGCCTACCCGATCGCGCACTGCAACAACGCCTACATCTTCCCGTCGATCGCCGTCGGCGTCATGGCGGTCGGCGCGAAGCGCGTGACGGATTCGATGTTCATGGCGGCGTCCGAGGCCCTCGCGAAGTGCTCGCCGCTCGCGCTCGACGAAGGCCACGAGCTGCTCCCGCCGATGAGCCAGATCCGCGAGGTGTCGCGCAAGATCGCGCGCGCCGTCGCGGCGGCCGCCCAGGTCGAGGGCGTGGCCCGCCACGCGGACGGCGAGAAGCTGGACGAGCTCCTCGCCGGCCTGATGTGGGAGCCCAAGTACTTCCCCGTTCGCGCGAAGCGCTGACGTGCGTTCGGCCCCCGCCGCCCTTCCGGAGCGCTTCGAGCTCGGACGCTTCCTCGGCCGGGGTGGGGCGGGCGTGGTGTACGAGGTCTTCGATCGCACCCGCGGCGAGTGGGTGGCGCTGAAAGCGGTGCAGGTCGCCGATCCCGACGCGATCTACCGGCTGAAGCGCGAGTTCCGCTCGCTCTGCCAGCTCGAGCATCCGAACCTCGTGCGTCTCCTCGACCTCTTCGTCGACGGCGAGACCTGCTTCTTCACGATGGAGCTCGCCGAGGGTCAGGACTTCCTGACCTTCTGTTCCCGGATCGACGAGGGCACCGATCTCGAGGACGCGGGGGGACACGACGAGGCGCCCCCGTACGACGAGGCGCGGCTCCGCGAGGCGCTCCGAGGGCTCGCCACGGGCGTGGCCGCGCTGCACTCGCACGGCCTGCTCCATCGCGATCTCAAGCCCTCGAACGTCCGGGTCACGGCCGACGGGCGGGTCGTGCTCCTCGACTTCGGTCTCGCGACCGACGCCCACGCCGCCGCGCTCCAGACGCACGGCGTGGCCGGCACCGTCGGCTACATGTCGCCCGAGCAGGCGCGCGGCGAGCTCGAGCTCACGTTCGCCTCCGATTGGTATTCGGTCGGAGCGATGCTCTACGAGGCCCTCACGGGTCATCTGCCCTTCGAGGGCACGGCCGTGCAGATCCTCGCGAAGAAGGATCTCGAGGACGCGCCGCTCGCGACGCGCTGGGTGCCGGGCGCGCCTCCCGATCTCGTCGAGCTCGCTCACCGTCTCCTCGCCCGGAACCCGAACGATCGCCCGAAGCCGACGGCGATCCTCTCGGAGCTCGGCGCGAAGGTCGTGGCGACGCATTCCACCACGCTCGACCGCGCGGGGGCGCGCGCGCTGCTCGGCCGTGATCGCGAGCTCGCCGTGATGCTCCACGCGTACGACGCGATCCGTCACGGTCATCCCCGGGTGCTCCTGCTCCGGGGGCGCTCGGGCATCGGGAAGTCCGCGCTCGTCGCCGCCTTCGCGCGTCTCGTGCAGCAGCGCGATCGCGCGGTCGTCCTCGCGGGCCGCTGCTACGAGTGGGAGACCGTTCCCTTCAAGGGCCTCGACGGAGTCGTCGACGCCCTGAGCCGGCACCTCGGCACGATCGACCCGAAGATCCTGGCGACCCTCCTGCCGCCGAACCTCTCGGACCTCGGGACCGTCTTCCCCGTGCTCCGGCGTCACAAGCCGATCGCGGCGGCCCACGCTCGGCGCAGCCTCGTCGATCGCCCGCCGTCGACCGTGCGCGCCTCCGCGTTCGCCGCGGTCCGCGAGCTGCTCGCGCGCATCGCGCTCCGCTCGCCCCTCGTCGTCGTCGTGGACGACGTCCAGTGGGCGGACGCGGACACCGCGCACGCCCTCCGCGAGATCGTCGGGGATGCCACCGCGCCTCCGATGCTCCTCGTCCTCGCGTCGCGTCCGAAGGCCACGGGCAACAACCCGGTCGTCGACGCGCTCTTCTCCGACCCCGAGAAGGCGACGGCGAGCGAGGCGACGCCGCGGGAGAGCGCGACCGCGATCCTGGAGCTCGGCCCCCTCTCGGAGGAGGCCACGCTCGATCTCGTGCGCCGCGAGCTCGGCGAGGCTGCCAGCGAAGAGCTCGCGCGCCTCATCGTGCGCGAGTCCGGAGGCAACCCGTTCGAGGCCGGCGAGTTCATAAGGTGGGCCCGCGAGGGCGCCACCTTCGTCGCCGACGGGGAGAGCCTGACGATCGACGATCTGGTGCTGCGCCGTGCCGCGCGTCTGTCGGCCGAGGCGCGCGCGCTGCTCGACGTCGTCGCCGTCGCGGGCGAGCCCACGCCGGCGGCGATGGCCCTGCGCGCGGCCGGTGGCTCCGAGGACGAGCGTTACCCCCTCGACGAGCTCCGCGCGGGTCAGTGGGTGCGGAGCGTGCGGGGCACGGCGGGTACCCTCGTCGACACGGCCCACGATCGCGTGCGCGAGTCGATCTCCGACGGCCTCTCGGTCGAGCATCGCAAGACCCTCCATCGCGCGCTCGCGCTCGCGCTCGAGACGTCGGAGACGCCCCCGCACGATCGCCTGGCGCGCCACTTCGCCGCCGCGGGCGATCTCCCGACCGCGAGGCACCACGCCATCCTCGCCGCGCGTGCGGCGACGGAGACGCTGGCGTTCCTCCGTGCGTCCGAGCTCTACGAGCTCGCCGTCCAGTGCTCCACCGAGAGCGACACGGACGAGCTCCTTCCCCCGTGGGCGGACGCGCTCGCACGCGCCGGTCGCTACGGCCACGCGGCCGAGGTCTACCTCCGCGCCGCTCGCCGTGCGCCGAAGGAAGCGGCCCGTGGCCTGCAGCGCCACGCCGCCGAGAGCAGCCTCTTCGCCGGCAAGATCGATCTCGGCCTCGATCTCTTCGAGCGCCTCGCGGGCGACCTCGGCTTCGAGATCCCGCGCACGCGCCGCAGCGCGATGATCGAGATCGCGTCGGTGCGCGCCCGTCTCTTCTTCCGCGGCTGCGACTTCGAGCTCAAGCCCACGGCCATGCTCTCGCCCTCGGACGTCGATCGGCTGAAGACGCTCGCGGCCGTCGCTTCGCAGTACGCCGCGATCGAGCCCGTGCTCGGCATGGGGCTCACGGGGCGCTACCTGCTCGCCGCGCTGGACGCGGGGAGCGCCGAGGACCTCGCGGTCGCCCTCGCGATGGAGATCACGCTCCGCGGCGTGCAGGAGGACGAGGGCGCCTGCAAGAAGATGCTCCACTGCCTCGACCGCGTCGCCGACCGCGACCCGTCGCCTCGCGTCGCGGCCTGGCACGCGCTCGGATGGGCGAGCTACCTGACGATGACGGGAAGGTCGCGACAGGCCGAGGCCCGCATCGAGGAATCCCTCCAGCGCTTCGCCGACGTTCCCGTCGTCCTGCACTGGGAGGCCTCGTTCCTCCGCTACGTCGAGAGCATGGCCTGCTGCGGGACGATGCGCGTGGACCACTTCGCGCGCGTCGCCCGCGAGATCGAGGAGCGTCGGGCGGCGGGAGAGAGGGCCTCCGAGGTCCGTCTGACCGCCTTCTTGATCCCCTACTTCCACCTCCAATGCGGCCGGTCGGATCTCGCGGTCGCCGCGGCGGCCGATTCCGAGTGGAGCGCGGTGACGAGCCGTCAGACGGGCATCCGCCGGTACTGCCGCTTCGTCGCGGCCTGGGCCGCGCTCTGCGAGGGGCGCGTCGACGTCGAGTGGAAGGAGGCGCTCGCGCATTGGGACCTCCTCGTCGAGTCGGACATGGTCCGCAGCACGATGGCGCGCGGCGAGGCGCTCCGGATCCTCGCGTCCTGTGCGCACGTCGCCGGTCGCCCCGACCTCGCGCGGGACGCGGCACGGCGCTTCGGCCGCGCGCGCACGCCGATGCAGCGCTGTTTCTCGAGCTGGATCCACGCGATCGCGGCGTATTCCGCGGACGACTCCGACGGAGCGGCGCGGCAGCTCGCCGTCATGGCGCACGAGGCCGGCGAGCTCGGCTACGAGGCGCTCGAGGCGATCGCCCTCTTCGGCCTCGCGCGCCTGCGGACCGGGGTCGAGGCGGACGCCGCGCGCGAGCAGCTCGACGCGATCGTCCGTGGACGCGGCGTCATCGACGTGGACCTCTACCTCTGGTCCCACCTCCCGATCGGCGAGCGGCCCGAGCGGCGCGGAGCGCCCTGCTGAGCGGAAGCTCGGTCGCGGGCGCTCAGAGCCCTGCGAGGATCGAGGCGACGCGCGTGGGCCTCCACTCGGGCTCGTCGGCCGGCGCCTCGCTGCCCGCGATCGCCCAGTACGATCCGTGACGGCAGAGCTTCCTCCCTCGACCGCCCTTCGAGACGACGAGGATCCCACCGTCGTCGGTCAGCCGCACGTCGACCCGACGGGCCTTCTCGGCGCGCAGCTCGAAGGACTTCCGGAGCTCCTCGCTCAGCCAGCGATGGCTCGCGACCGAGTCCGTGAGGAGCACGCAGTGCGCAGCCAACAGCACACGCTCGAGAGCGGATGACAGCTCGTCCATCGGTCGGTTCCCCCCGGCGATCGTCGCCTCGATCGCCGCGATCACGGTAACCACGCATCTTGCAGGAGCAAGGGTCGCGAGCGCGTGGACGCGCGATCCTTCGATGCGCACGTCCACGTTGGGAGGCGTCACTCTTCCGCGCTCGGGATCCGCGCGCATCTTGATAAGATGGATGCCTCGATCGACGAGGCATGCATGGAACGCGATCCCGAGCCCTGGTGGACGTCGACGTCCGTGTAACAGATCTATCCTCGCTCGTTCGCCGATTCGAACGGCGACGGGATCGGGGATCTGTGGGGCGTCCTCGAGCGCCTCGACCACCTCCACGATCTCGGCGTGGAGACGCTCTGGCTCTCGCCGTTCTTCGCGAGCCCGCAGGCGGACTTCGGCTACGACATCCAGGATCACACGCGCGTCGATCCCGTCATGGGAGACGACGACGTGCTCCGACGATTGATCGAGGCCGTGCACGCCCGGGGCATGAAGATCGTCTTCGACCTCGTGCTGAACCACACGTCGGATCGGCATCCGTGGTTCCTCGAGTCGAGGAGCTCGCGCTCGAATGCGAAGCGCGACTGGTACCTCTGGCGTGACGGTCGGGGCGAAGGCGGCGCGTCCCCTCCGAACAACTGGCATTCGATGCTCGGAGGCAGCGGCTGGAACCGGGACGAGGCGACGGGGCAGTGGTACTGGTCGAGCTTCCTCCCCTTCCAGCCGGACCTGAACTACCGGAATCCCGAGGTGAAGCAGGCGATGCTCGACGTCGTCCGCCACTGGCTCGGCCGTGGCGTCGACGGGTTCCGACTCGACATCTTCAACGCGATCTACAAGGACGCTTCCTTCGCGGACAATCCCTTCGCGCTCCGTCTCCTGCCCTCCGAGGACGACCCCTCGGGCTTCTTCCAGCGGCCGCTGCACACGATCGATCATCCGGACACGCTGGCCTTCGCCCGCGAGCTCCGGGCCGTGGTCGACGAGCACCGCGATCCGCCGCGCTTCCTCGTGGGGGAGGTCTTCGGCTCGCCCGAGTCGTTGCGTCGCTACTGCGGCGAGAACGCGGACGGCTTGAACCTCGTATTCCTCTTCAAGACCCTGCGCACGCGCTTCCGATGCCGGGACTTCCGCGCCCTGATCGAGGAGTACGAGGCGCAGTTCCCGGAGCCCTTCGTCCCGACCTACGTATTCGGGAACCACGACCGTCCGCGCCTCGGCCATCGTCTCGACGGAGACCCGGAGAAGGCGAAGCTGCTCGCGACCCTCCAGCTCACGGCGCGTGGCGTCCCTTTCGTCTACTACGGGGAGGAGATCGGGATGCGTCATCATCCGATGCCCCTCGCCGAGGCGCTCGATCCGATCGCGGAGCGCTACCGTTTCGTCCCCGACTGGCTCGCCGGGCGCCTGGCGCACGCCGGCATCCTGCTCGCTCGGGACGAGTGTCGACGGCCGATGCAGTGGGATGCGAGCCGCCATGCGGGCTTCACGCGCCCCGACGTCGAGCCCTGGCTCGCGGTCGACCCGCGGTCTCGGGAGACGAACGTCGAGGCGCAGCGCGCTTCGGCCGGCTCGATCCTGAACACGTACCGCGCGCTCTTCCGCCTGCGACGGTCGGAACCTTCGCTACGGCTCGGCCGCCTCGAGCTCTTCGAGGCCGCGCGGCTCCCCGACGACGTGCTCGGCTATCGGCGAGCGACGTCCGACCGAGGCGCCGCGGTCGACGTCTTCCTCAACTTCGCGAGCCGCCGGAGGACGATCGCGATCGAGGAGGTCGCGGGCCGAACGGCGTTCCGCAGCCGGACAGGAGAGACACGGCCCGTTTCCGCGCGCGAGACGCTCGCTCCCTTCGAGGCGCTGGTCGTGCACCGGGCCTGACGTCAGGGTCGACTCGCGCGGCGCTCTCGTCTCAGGCCTTCACGCCCGAGAGCGCGTGCGCGTCGGGCTCGTAGCCCGTGACGCCCTCGATCGGCGCGCCCGGCGCTCCGAAGACGGCGCGGAGCTTCGCGCGGAGGCCCTTCGCCCGGATCGCGTCGCGCGCGATGTCGACGAACTCGTGCGCCTGGATCACGAAGGGATTGTGCGTCGTGAGGTTCTTCGTGAGGCCGTAGACGACCTTCTCGCCTTCCGGCTCGAACGTGCCGAAGAGCCTGTCCCAGACGATCAGGATGCCCGCGTGGTTCCTGTCGATGTACTGCGGGTTCGAGCCGTGGTGCACCCGATGGTGCGAGGGCGTGTTCATCACCCACTCGATCGGGCCGAGCGTGCGGATCGTCTCGGTGTGGATCCAGTACTGGTAGAGGAGGCTGATCGAGCTCGCCACCACGATCCACTCGGGACGGAAGCCGAGCAGCGGCAGCGGCGCCCAGAAGATCGGGCCGAGGATCGGCGCCGTCCACGACTGGCGGAGCGCGGTCGCGAGCGTGTAGCGCTGGCTCGAGTGGTGCGCGACGTGACCGGCCCAGAAGAAGCGCACTTCGTGGCTGATCCGATGGTACCAGTAGTAACAGAAGTCCTCGGCGAAGAAGAGCGCGACGAAGGCGCCGAGCCCGGCCGCGAGCTCGAGGATGCGGTGCTCGTAGAGGAAGCCGAAGAAGGCGAGCTGGTAGCCCCGCGTGACCGCCTTCACCGCGAGGTTCCCGAGACCTCCCGAGAGGCTCGCGGCCGTGTCGGCGGGCTCGTAGGGATGGCCTCCGCGGAAGAGGACGAAGGCCTCGATCGCCATCGTCAGGACGAAGACGGGGATCGCGTAGTGCACGAGCTCGGTCATGTCGGCTTCCCTCCGGCGAGGAGCAGACGGGCGAGCTCCTCGATCTTCTCGAGCACGAGCGCCTCCTCGGCCGGGTCGACGTGGACCGACCGCTGCATGGAGAGGCCCTGCATGGCGTAGACGACGGCGCCGAAGAGCGCGCGCCCGAGCTCCGAGGACGCGAGGTCCGGGAAGAGCTCGCACGCGCAGGCGCGGATGTTCTCCTGGTGCTGCTTCACGACCGGCACGAGGCAGGCGAGCAGCTCCGGATCCATCGGAGCCTCGGCGTAGAGGCGGTAGACGGCGAGCAGCTCGGGGCGGCAGAAGACGTCCCAGAGCTTGTGGATCGCGACGACGAGCGGCGCGTCCTGGGTGGAGGCGTGCGCGAAGGCCTCGCCGAACTCGACGAAGAGGTCGGCGAAGAGCTGCTCGGCCGCGGCCGAGACGAGCGCCGACTTCGTCGGGAAGTGCTTGAAGAGCGCCCCCTGCGACACCCCGGCCCGCTTCGTCACCTCGGTCGTCGTCGTGCGGGCGTAGCCGCATTCGACGAGGCTCGCGATGGTGGCGTCCAGGAGGGCGCGGCGCGTGGATTCACGGCGCTCGGTCTGGGTGCGGCGGGGAGCGGGGCAGAGCGAGTCGGGCACGGAGATCAGGATAGGGAGGGACAAAGAAAGTGACAAGTCACTTTCTAAGTTGGAGACCTTTTCCTATCCGTGGACGGGGAGGGCCCGAGCTCGGGCCCCCTCGCGCCGGCCTGCGGCTCACTGCGCGGGAGCCGGCACCGCGAGCGTCGCCTCGAAGGCGAAGGCCTCGGGGAGGCCGCCCGAGTCGACCGTCGTATGTCCCTCGATCTTCAGCTGGATCGTGCGCTGCGCACGGTCGATCGCCTGGACCTCGACGCGGGCGTCGCGGACGTCGACGCGCTGGCCGAAGCTCTCGCCCATCTCGAAGACGACGGGGCCGGTCGTCACGTCGCGGGCGCCGACGACGAAGGGGGCGCCGAGGTTGAGGGTCACGCCGAAGGCCTGGTCGCCCGTGCCGAAGTAGGCGACGAGGCGGCCCTGGTCGGGATCCCAGGTCGTCATGTCGGCGTAGTCCGGCGAGAGGGCCCCACCGATCGAGCGCGGGAGGCCCACCCCTGCGATCGTGAGCGTCCCGGCGGAGACCCGCGAGGTCGCCTCGCCCCCGCTCGTGGGAGCGACGGAGGCCGCGGCCGACGCGGAGGTCGTCGTGGCCTCGGTCGAGCCGGAGGAGGAGCCACCGCAGGCGGCGAGCAGGGAGATCAGGACGAGGGACGAGAGACGGCTTCGGTTCATGGCGATCGATCCTCTGGGCGGGAGTCTTCCGTCTCACGCGAGGGGGAGACGGTGCGCCGCGACGATAGCGAGGCCCTCCTCCCGGCCACAAGGCCGTCGCCGAAGGCGTGCCCTCTCCCTCACTTCTCGCCGACGAGGGCCCACGCGGCCAACGTCATCCCATCCCAGATCGTGCCGTCCCGGATCTTCCGCTTCACCTCGTCCGCCGTCAGCCGATGGATCGTGAAGCTCTCCGTGTCGTCGCCCTTCGGCGGCTCGGGCATCGCGACGAGCCCCGTCGCCCGGAACACGTGGCAGATCTCGTCGACGAGGCCGTTGCAGGGATTGTGGCTCCCGAGGAGCTCGAGGCTCCCTTCGTAGCCGGTCTCCTCGGCGAGCTCGCGCACGGCCGCCACCGCGGGCTTCTCGTCCGCGTGCATGCCGCCCGCGGGGAACTCGAGCGAGAACCGATCGGAGAGATACCGGTACTGCTCGACCAGCACGAAGCGACCGTCGTCGAGCACGGGTACGATCATCACGCTGCCGTGCGTCGACACGTAGAAGTACTGCCCCGTCGTGCCGCCCTCGCGCTCGAAGACGTCGCGGCGGTACCGCCAGAAGGGGTTCTCGTGGAGGACCTCGGTGGAGAGACGCTTCCAGCGGACGAGTGCCATCGCCCGAACATGACACGGCCGGCGGAATCGATCCGCCGGCCGTGGTCGTGGTCCCGGCTCGTGGGCCTCAGGCGCTCCGCTCGATCACCATCATGACGGACGCGAAGTCGTCGATGTCGCCGTCGGGCAGCGCCTCGCCGTAGAGATCGGCGAGCGCCATGTTCACGATCAGCTCGAGGTTCGCGTCCTCGTGGCCGAGCTCGCGGGCTCCGACCCACGCCCGGGCCATCGCCAGGCGCCAGCGTTCCGTGCTGGTCCAACCTTCTCCGTGGGGCTCGATGACCCAGTCGGCGGCGAGCAGGTTCGCGGCCGGACCGCGCACGTCCACCCAAGTCGATGGAGACCCATCCGTTCGAACCGAGATCATGACGCCCCTCCTTCCGAGGTCCGGACGACTCCGGCACCCCGCCCCACGGAACGCCCCGAAACGGTGGGGGAGCTTCGCCCACTCCACCACCACGTCGGATCCGTTCGCACAGCCTCACACCCGCGCTTGCATCGATCAATCCCCGCTTGGGGAGGATCGACCGATCGTGGCCGCTTCAGCCGATACGGAGGTCGGCTTCGTGACGCGGCTCGGCGAAGAGCGCTCGTTCGTGTGCGACTTGTCGTGGCGGAGCCCCGCGAACGACGATGCCCTCCATGGACTCCGCGACGAACGCTCCCGCCCATCCGACGCTGCTACGCGCGATCTGCGTCGGCTTCGCGCTCTCCTCCTTCGCGCTCGGCGGATTCATGCTCGTCGATCCCTCGGCCTTCTGGAGCGCGATGGGCATCGAGACCTCGCCGCTCGTCGCGTCGCTCTACGCGGGCGGCATCGTCGGCGAGGGGGCGATGTTCGCGCTCTGTGCACGGAGGCCGCTCCGTTACCTCGTCTTCTTCGAGTACATGGTCGTCTACAAGACGGTGGCCTGCCTCGCCTTCGCGCGCGTCCTCGCCTCGCTCGCGGTCGTTCCGCACGGCGCGGCCTCGATCCTCTTCGGCTGGGGCGTCGCCGGCGCGGCTTCCGCGTGGATCGCCTGGCGGGACCCCACCCGTTGCTCCGCCCCCGCGCCCCGCGTATGACTGGCCCACGTCGCGAGGGCCCCATGAATTGTCCGAAGTGCAAGGGATCGATGGAGAGCGTCGTCTTCGAGACCGTCGAGGTCGACCGGTGCACGTCGTGCAAGGGCCTCTTCTTCGACGGCCACGAGGCGGAGAAGCTCCGGAAGGTGAAGGGCTCCGAGTCGATCGACGTCGGCGAGGCGGCCGTCGGCAAGGCGCAGAACACGAACGATCGGATCCGGTGTCCCCGCGACACCACCCCGATGGTCCGCATCGTCGATCCGAAGCAGCCTCACCTCTGGCTCGAGACCTGTCCCGTCTGTCACGGCACGTTCTTCGACGCCGGCGAGTTCCGCGATTGGAAGAACGAGACGGTGCTCGATCTCGTGAAGAGCTTCTTCGCGAAGGCGCGTCACTGAGTCGGAGCGCGCTCCGGGTACCACTCGGCGCGCATGCGCGTCTCGGTCGGTGACCAGTCGATGATCTCGACGACCGCGTTGCGTGCACCGCTCGCGCGGTAGGCCGCCTGCACCGCGCGCGCGTTCGCGCGCATGTAGAGCTTGTCGAAGAGGTAGGGCGGGGCGGTGATGCGCGTCAGCGTGCCGTTCTCGCGGATCTCGATGTCGTAGGAGGAGCCCTGGTGGAAGTTCCTCCACCGCCGCTCCGCGCCGCCCGCGAGCTTCTCGGGCGAGGCGACCGTCATCAGGATCCGGTACGTCGGCGAGGCGAACGTCGCCTCGCTGACCTTCGTCACCCACTCGAGGAAGGCCTCGTCCTGTTTGAAGATCTGGTCGGCGATCGCCATGTAGATGCAGGCCGTGATCACCTCGGGCACCCAGGTCGTCATCGGGACCGGATCGCGGACGTAGTCCTGGAGGAGCAGCGGGAGGCCCTTCGGGTCGAGCTGCTTCGGCGCCTTCTGCAGCGCCTCGCGGTACATCGAGGCCTTGCTCTCGCACGTGGGGTACGAGCGGATGCCGTCCGGGAGGCTCGCCAGGTAGCGCGAGACTCGCGGGTACGCGGCGGCGTCGACTTCTTCCACGGGGCCTCTCTCGTCGTGCGGGACCCGCACAGGGTAACCGCTCGGCGGCGCGCTGCGGAAGGTGGAGCCTTGCCCCCTTCCGCGCGCGTGTCGGAGCCTGTACGCTGGATCCGATGAGGCGGCCCGCCGCAGCGAGACCCCCGACGCCGAGGGAGAACGGGCGCGAGCTGCACGCCGTGCTGCTCCTCTTCGTCTGGCTCGCGGGCGTCGAGGCGCTGCCGCTCCGTCATCAGCTGCTGCACGCCGCGCTCGGTGCGCACGACCACGGCGAGGCGGGCTTCCACGTCCATTCGGACGGGACCCGCCACGCGCATGCCACGGCGGCGAGCCGAGCGACGGCCGGGCGCGAGCTCACCCTCGCGGCCGCGGCCTCGTTCGGCAGCCACGGCCACGGAAGCCTCGCTCACCGATCGCTGCTCTTCCCGGCGCCGCCGTTCGCGATGCCGACCGTGCCCTCCGCGCTCTTCGCGTACCTGCTCGCGGCACTCTGTGTCGTGGCCGCGGTAGCCCGCGAAGCCACGACCGCGGCCCGCGCCCGCGGTCCTCCGTCGGGCCGACTCACCTTCGCGTCGAGTCCGCTCGGAGCCTGATCGTCGATCGGGGGCCGGCGCTCGGCGTCGTGTCGACCCCATGCGAATCCGACTTCCATGCGCGTGCTCCTGCGCGTGCGAGCGCTCGTGCTCGTCGCGCTCCTGTCTCCCGTCGTCGTGCTCTCGGGTGCGAGCGGCCAGGCTCCGTCCGAAGGGACGGAGGGCGGGGCCATTCCGTCCGAGACGGGCTCCTCGCTCGTCGAGCCTGCGACGGATGGAGCGCCGGCCGGCGGCGTGGACGAGCCGAGCACGGAGGATGCGTTCGTCGAGGGCGCCGCCGTGTCGTCCGGAGAAGACGACGAGGCTTCCCCCTACGCCGCGCGCGCCACGCTCGTGGTCGGCGCTCCCGAGGCCCCACGTCGGGCCACGAGCGACTTCGCCTACGACGTCGATGCGTTCCGCGCGGTTCCGCGACGCACCGCAGAGCGCCTGCTCTCGCTCGCCCCCGGGCTCGTGCTCGCGAACCACTCGGGCATCGGGCATGCAGCCTCGATCTACCTGCGCGGCTTCGATGCGGGCGAGGGACAGGATCTCGCCATGGAGGTCGAGGGCGTGGAGCTCAACGAGCCCTCGAATCCGCACGCGCACGGCTACGCCGACCCGGGCTTCCTCCCGGTCGAGATCGTGCATCGCGTCGTGGTGCAGGAGGGGCCCTTCGATCCGCGGCAGCCGACCTTCTCGATCGCGGGCACGGCACGGTACGAGCTCGGCGTCGCCGAGCGGGGTGTGCGCCTCGCCGGGCGCTACGGCTCGTTCCAGACCTGGCGCGCGCTCGCGATCGTCGCACCCGAAGGGCAGTCCGACGGGACCTTCGTGGCCGTCGACGCCGTCGGCGGCGACGGCTTCGGTCCGAACCGCGCCCATCGGAGCATGCGCATCGTCGGCCGCTACGAGCATCGGGAGGACGGCGTCGAGTGGAGCTTCTTCGGCGCGGCCCACGCGCAGCGCTTCGACTCGGCGGGCGTGATTCCGCTCGCTGCGTACGACGCGCGGACGCTCCCGTGCGCTCCCTCGGCCGATGCCCAATTCTTCTGCCTCGTGGATCCGAATCAGGGTGGCGCGGCGCAGCGCTATCTCTCCGCCTTCCGCGTGGCCGTCGACCGTCCCGGCTGGACGCTCGACCAGACGTTCTCGCTCGGCTTCCGCGACGATCGCTTCCAGGACGACTTCACGGGGATCGCGCAGTACCCCATGGGCGACGGGCTCGATCAGGCCTACCGCGCCCTCACTGCGGCCCTGCGCGGCGCGTATCGGCTGAAGGGGCGCTTCCTCGGTTCGGCCCAGACGCTCGAGCTGGGCTGGCTCGGACGGCACGACGAAGGCTCGTCCTCGATGGCCCGGCAGCGCTTCTCCGATGGAGTCCCCTACGCGCTCGTCTTCGACACCGATCTCCGCCTGACCGAGCTCGCGGCCTACGCGCTCGCCGACTTCGCGCTCGGTCGCTACGTCTCCCTCCAGGGCGGCGTCCGCCTCGAGGCCTTCCTCGCGAGCGTCACCCACCACGGTCTCCCGACGAGCGATCGCGAAGGTCCGCGTCTCGCGGACGCCACGGTCGACGCGTTCGGCTTCGTAGGCGCACCGCGGGGCGTGCTCACCGTGCATCCGCACGAGACGCTCGACGTCGTCCTCTCGAGTGGGATCGGGACCCGTCCCGTCGACGCCCAGGGCCTCTCGAACGCGGAGTCGGCGCCCTTCACGAAGGTCGTCGGAACGGAGCTCGGAATCCTGCATCGGCTCGCGCTCGGGGAGGTCTCCCTCGTATCCCGCGGCACGCTCTTCGCGACGTGGATCGCCGACGACCTCGTCTTCGATCCGAACGCGGGACGCAACGTCTCGATCGGCCCGACGCGCCGCTACGGCGGGATGCTCTCCGCCCTCCTGACGCTCGCGCGGAAGGTCGACGCGCAGGCGAGCGTCACCTACGCGCAGGCTCACAAGACAGCCTCCGGGGCGCCGGCCTTCGACCTGGCGAGCGGCCCCCAGATCCCCTACGTGCCGCGCCTCGTCGGCCGGATCGACGTCGCGTACCACGACACGCTCCGCGTCCACGGCGAGTCGCTCGGCGTCTCCGCCGGGCTCGGCGGGACCTTCCTCGGCAAGAAGCCCTTGCCCTACGGCCAGCTCTCGCCGCGCACCACCGTGTTCGATCTCGGCGGTGAGCTCCGCTACCGCTTCGTCGCGATCGAGCTGCTCGTCGAGAACCTCTTCGACGCCCGCTACCACGCCTTCGATCTCTCCGCGGTCGCCGACTTCTCGCCGGTCGACGGCAGCACCGGCGGCTCGATGCGTCCGCAGCGTCTCTTCGCGGCGGGCGCCCCCCGCACCGTCTTCGTCACCCTCTCCTTCACCTTCGATCCCTCTCGCTTCACGGACACTCCATGAAACCGATCCCGAGACTCCTCTCCTGCACCGCGGGGCTCCTCTTCGTGGCCGCCGCCTGCGACTCCGGAACCTCCGGTCGACTCGGCGAAGTGTCGCTGACCGCATCCTCGCTCGCCGAGGGCAGCGCCCCCCTCGGCGTCTTCACGACCGACACCGGTTGGTCCGTGGTCCTCACCGAGGCGAAGCTCGTCCTCGCAGGCGTCTACGCCTTCGCTCCCGATCCGGCCGAACAGGCGGCGCTCGCCTCGCTCTTCGCGCCCGGCCTGCTCGCGCCCGGGCTCGCCCGAGCCCATGGAGGCGTCGATCCTCTCGCCAACCGGAAGGTGCGGGCCCAATGGCTCGACCCCCTCGTCTTCGACGCGCTCTCGGCCGCCCCGGTGGAGCTCGGACCCGAGCTCGCCGAGCTCGGGGCGACGGACGCGCTCGAGCTCCGGCTCGCTCCTCCGCCTGCCGAGCTCGCACCGGAGACGCAGGGACACGTCGCCTATGTCGCCGGGACGGCCACCCGAGGCTCGACGACGATCGACTTCGAGGGCGGCATCGACGTGCCCGACGTGGGGACGATGCGGCGCATCGAGTCGATCGCCTTCGAGGCCACGCTCGCGGCCGGCGGCGTCGTGTCGCTCGGTCTCCGCCCGGCCACGTGGTTCCGCGGTGTGGAGCTCGAGCGCCTGCCCGCGCCCGATCCCTCGACGGGCGTCACCGCACTCGTCGCCGGAAGCCAACCCTACGAAGCCCTGAGGCTCGGCATCCGCAATCCGCTCGCCTACGAGGCCTCCTACGAGGCTTCGGCTGGAGGTGCACCGTGACCGTTCGTACCGTCCTCCTCTCGCTCGCGCTCCTCCTCGCCAGCTGCGATGCCGGCGGTCAGGGCACGCTCCGCGTCCACCTCTCCGGAGAGCAGCCGGCGCTCACCGGCTATCCCTTCGACGACGGAGTCGACGTCGTCGGCTTCGTCGACGGCTGGACCCTCGAGTACACGAAGGTCCTGGTCTCCGTCGGTCGGTTCTCGCTCTCGACGACGACGGGCGAGAAGGCGACCCTGGACGTCGATCCCGTCGTCGCCGATCTCCACCTCGGCGACGCGCAGGCCTGGGAGCTCCCGGGAATTCCGGCGCGAAGGTGGGACCGCCTCTCCTTCGACGTCGTGCCGCCGACGGAGGGGACGCGCGCGCTCCCCGGGGTGCTCGCAGCGGACGTCGACCGGATGCGTACGCAGGGCCTCGCGCTCCTCGTCGAGGGCGTCGCCCGCAACGGAGGCGCAGCGATTCCCTTCTCGTTCGGCTTCCACGAGAGGGTCCGCGCCTACGACTGCGTGAGCGGCACGGATGGCACGCGCGGCGCGGTCGTGCGCTCGAACGCGATCGACGAGGTGGAGCTCACATTCCATCTCGACCACCTCTTCCTCGACTCGCTCGTCGTGCCCGAGCCCTCGATGCGCTTCGAGCCGCTGGCCGCGCTCGCGGGCCCGGACTCGCTGCTGACCCTGGACGACCTCCAGCATCCGATCACAGATCTCGCGGACCGCAGCGGGACGCCGCTCGTCGTCGACGGGTCGGCGCTCGTCTACGATCCGGGATCCTTCCTCCTGGACGAAGGCCGTTCCATCGCCAGCTACGTCGAGGCGAGTGCGACGACCATGCCGCATCTGGACGGCGAGGGCCACTGTGGCTACGTGACGCCGCCCTGAGCGATGGCGGCGGTCGTTCCGCGGCTCATTGGTGCAGCACGGATTGCCGGTAGCTCACGGTGTCGCTGCGCGTGCAGTAGACCGGCGTCTCCGGCTCACGCTGGCAGCGGGGGATCGGCTGCATGCCGAGATCGAAGAACGCGCGGAGCGCGAACTCCGCGGTCTCGTGGGGAGGCCCCGGGGCGCAGCCGAAGAAGCGGACCCGGTCGAGCCAGAGCCGGCACTCCTCGGTCTTCTGCTCGTTGCAGTACGCCGTCGCGGTCCGGTACGTCGCGTAGACGTGGAGCGGATCGGTCGCCGAGGTCATCAGCACGGCGAGCGCGTCGCGGGCGAAGGCGTTCTCGTTCCGCGCGAGGGCGAGCTCGGCGCGGATCATCGTCGCGATCCGGAGCAGCTCGCGGTCCGCGACGTGCTGCTGGAAGAACATGTCGGCCGTGAGCGCCGCCCCCGAGGCCTGCGTGCGGAACCGGAACCAGACTTCCGCGAAGGCGATCTCGGTCGCGAGGAGGGCCTCCCGGTTGCCCTGCACGGCGAGCCTCGAGTCACGCCGCATCGCCGCGTGGATCCGCTCGCGCTCGGCGGGATCGGTGGCCGCGAGGGCGTCCGCGAGCCTCCGATACACGAGCTTCTTGCGCGTCTCGCGGCGCGCGTTGCCGGGCCGCATCGTGCGCACGCGTCGGCTCAGCACCTCGGCGGTCTCCGGGATCGGGGCGAGGAGCGGCAGGTGCTCCTCCGCGTACTGCACGACGAACGCGGTCCCGTCGAAGGACCCCGGGTGCTCCGGAGGCGGATCGTCGGTGCCGCAAGGATCGGCGGGGCGCTCGGGCTCGGTCACCACCGTCCGACGCACCGGCGGATGCGAGCACGCAGCGAGGGCCCCGGCTCCGGCGAGGAGCAGGAGCACGCCCGGGACGCGTGTGCGCAACGAATGCCGCATGCCCCGACCTTACCCGGGGAACCCGCATCCGGGGAACCGGAATGCGTCCGCGCGAAATCGTCACCCTCGAGGGTGTCGAAGTGACGCGCTCACGCGCTAATGCTTCGTGACGTTGCGCGGCTCGCGCGTCGACCCCGAAGGGAGCGATGCGAGGAAGTCCTTCACGAGGCCGAGCAGACGCTCCGGCTCGGTGCGGAACTCGAGGATCGACGACGCGGAGACGAAGCGTGCGTTCGGGAGCTGTTTCGTGAGGACCTCGGCGTCCGTGAACGGATGCAGGGCGTCGTACGGATGCCCGATCACGAGCGTCGGGGCGTGGATCGCGTGCCGTTCGTCGTGGGTCGGCGCGATCGGCCCGACGAGCGCGCCCGAGAGGATGTTCGCGGTCGCGCGGGGGGAGTTCGAGAGGATCACCCGAAGCGAGCGATAGGCGACGTGCCTGCCTTCCGGGAGCTTCCTCGCGACGGAGGCGACGCGGCGCATGAGCATCGGCGCGAAGCGGTTCACGAGGAGGACGGGGGCGAGCAGCAGGACGACCCCTGGGACCGCGTGCTCGAGCACGGGCATCTCGAGGATCAGCGCCTCGACGCGCTTCGGATGCTTCACCGCCACCTGGAGCGAGACGATCGCGCCGAGCGAGACGCCGCCGAAGACGGCCGAGGCCACGTGCAGGTGATCGAGGAGCCCGACGGCCTGGTGCGCGTACTGATCCATGCGCAGGAGGGAGAGATCCTTCGGCTTGTCGGACTTGCCGTGGCCGAGGAGGTCGACGAGGTGGACCGTGTAGCCGCTCGCGGCGAGGGCCTCGGCGAGGAAGCGGTTCACGTCCACGTCCATCAGGATGCCGTGCAGGAGCACGACGTGACGGTCGCCCGTGCCGTAGGTCTCGTAGTACAGGCTGTGACCGCGGTGCAGGTAATAGGGCATGACGACGCTCCGTCCGTTCCCCTAGGCACGGGGGGACGTCGCGTCAACGCCGGGGGGCGGTCAGGGGAGGACGGGCTCGACGAAGGGCGCGCCCGGACGGCCCAGGAAGAAGCCCTGGATCAGGTCGCAGCCGAGGGTGAGGACGGTCTCGTATTCGGCGAGGTTCTCGACGCCCTCCGCGACGACGTCGAGGCCCATGTCGGCGCAGAGCGAGACCATCGAGCGCACGAGCTTCTGCTTGGTCGGCGAGAGGTGGATGTCGCGGACGAGGCCCATGTCGAGCTTCACGACGTCCGGCTCGAGGTGCGCGAAGCTGTTCAGGCCGGCGTAGCCGGCGCCGAGGTCGTCCACGGCGATCCGGAAGCCCATCGCGCGGAGGCGACCGATGCGGCTCCGGGCGTCGCGGATGTCGTCGAGGGCCGCCCGCTCCGTGATCTCGAGCGTGACGCGGTCCGCGATGCCGGCGAGGGCCGTGGTCGGGTCGTAGAGCGAGTCGTCGAGGAGGTCGAGCACGTGCAGGTTCAGGAAGAGCTGCCCTCGATCCCTCGCCTCGGCGATCGGAATCGGCGCGAAATGGCGGATCCGTCGCGAGAGGTCGGGGATCCGTCCGAGCCGCTCGGCCGCGTCGAAGAGCGCACCCGCGTGCGGGATCGTCGGCTCGCGCGTCCGGACGAGCGCCTCGTAGCCGTAGATCGTCCGGGTGCTGATCCGGACGATCGGCTGGTAGTGCATGTGGAGCGAGTCGAGGGCCGACTCGAACTTCACCGAGAGGCCGGCGCGGTCGCCGATCAGCTTGTCGAGGCCGCCGAGCTCGCCGAGCGCCTGGCGCTTGAGGTCGGCCATGCGCGCGAGCTTCACGCACTGCGAGACGACGGCGCTCAGCGTCTTGATGTCGACGGGCTTCACGAGGTAGCGGACCGCGCCCTCGTCCATCGCGGAGATCGCGGTGTCGAGCGTCGGCATGCCGGTGACCAGGATCACCGGCACGTCGAGGTCGTAGCTGCGGATCTTCCGGAGCAGCGCGATGCCGTCCATCCCGGGCATCGTGATGTCGCTCACGACGCAGTGGAATCGTTGGTGCTCGAAGAGCGCGGCCGCTTCCTCGCCGGAGGCGGCGGGAGTCACGTCGAAACCCTCGTACTCGAGCAGCTTCGAATACGCCTCGCGCACTGCATCGTCGTCGTCGACGAGCAGGACTCGCCCGTGGGCGGGCTGCGGTTCCGAGGGAGACGGGGCCATCCTTGATCGCGAAGCGTAGTGAGATTCGCCCGTGGGTTTCAATAGGCTTCGGTATCCTCGTTCGCGGAGGGGGCGGCGACGTGGTCCGAAGCCTCGGGATGGGAACGACCCCGTAGCTGCACCAGGCCGCCGAGCAACGCCGGGGGCTGCATGGCCAGGTATCCGAGCAATGCCGCGAGGGTGGCGTCGCCGACCGGGACGTTCACCGCCCCGAGCAGGACGACGGCCGTGCCCTCGCGGACGCCCACGCCGCCGAGGCTGATCGGGAGCAGGGTCGCGAGGACGATCGCGTTCCCGACCACGAGCAGGTCCATCGGCGAGACCTCGAGGCGGAGGGCGAGCCCGGCGGCCGCGTAGCAGGCGGAGGTCAATGCGTGCGAGCCGATCCCGAGGAGGATCGCCCGGGCCACCTCCGAGGGCCGCATCGGCATCGCCTGCACCTTCTCGAGCAGGCCCGTAATCTTCGTGCGGGGACCCGCGGGCAGGAGGCGCAGCACGGGCGCGGCGAGCCGGGGTCGACGAAGGAAGACGAGGCCGGCGATCGCGCCGACGAGGACGGCGAACGCCACGAGGAAGGCGGACGGACCGAAGAAGCGTCGCGCTCCGAAGGGGACGAGGGCGAAGGTGGTGAAGGCGAGGCCGACGAGGCCGAACCCCTTCTCGAGGAGGATCGTGCTCGTGCTCTTCCCGTGCTCGCCCGTGTGCGTGCCGACGTCGAGCGCGCGGTACACGTCGAGGCCGGCCGTCGAGGGGGTGAACGCTCCGACGAAACGGCCGACGAGGTAGCTCTGTCCCAGCCAGCGGTAGGGGAGGTCGATTCCCTGCGAGCGGAGCAGGCCCTGCCATCGACGGATCCCGAGGCCGACGGCGCCGAGCTGGGCCAGCACGGCGACGAGGAGCAACACCGGATCGAGCATGCGGGCCCGGGCGACGAGCTCGTCCATGCCCTCGCGGCGCACGATCGCGACGACGATCCCGACGATCAAGCCGACGGAGACCAGCGTCTTCACCGCCTTCAGCACGCGTGCCCTGCGAGGATTCGCCATCGACGGCCCGGTCTACGGGGGGAGATCGGCCTCGTCAATTTCCGGGCTTGCCAGGGCGACGGTTTTTCCGAATGAACTTGGCGATACTTCCCGTTGTTCGAACGATGCCCCGGGGACACACCCGAGAGGAGCGCCGACATGGAGTGGCTGAACTACCACCACCTCTTGTACTTCTGGACCGTCGCGAAGGAAGGATCCATCGCGAAGGCGAGCAAGACGCTCCGTCTCGCGCCGGCGACGATCAGCGGCCAGATCCGGATGCTCGAGGAAGCGCTCGACCAGGAGCTCTTCTCGCGGACGGGACGCAGCCTCGTCCTCACGGACACGGGGCAGGTCGTCTACCGCTACGCGGAGGACATCTTCTCGCTCGGGCGCGAGCTGCGCGAGACGCTGAAGGGTCGGCCCGCCGGTCGGCCCGTGAAGCTGCGCGTCGGCGTGGCCGACGTCATCCCGAAGCTCATCGCCCATCGGCTGCTCCAGCCCGCGCTCGCGATGCCGGAGCCCGTGCACCTCGTCGTGCGCGAGGCCCGAGCCGACCAGCTCCTCGCCGAGCTCACGCTCCACGAGCTCGACGTGGTGATCACCGACACGCCCGTCACGGGGGCCGCGCGGGTCCGGGCCTTCAACCATCCACTCGGGGAGACGGGGATCACGTTCTTCGCCACGCCGAACCTGGCGAAGCGCTACCGGAACGGCTTCCCGAAGAGCCTCGAGCGTGCGCCGGTGCTCCTGCCGACCGAGACCAGCACCCTGCGCCGCGCGCTCGACCACTTCTTCGAGGCGAGCGGCGTGCGTCCCCAGATCGTCGCGGAGTTCGACGACTCCGCGCTGCTCAAGGTCTTCGGCGAGCACGGCGCCGGCCTCTTCGCGGGCCCGACGATGATCGAGAAGGAGATCGGCGAGCAGTACGGCGTGGTCCCGATCGGTCGCACCGACGTGATCCGCGAGCGGTTCTACGCCGTCACCGTCGAACGGAAGATCAAGCACCCGGCCGCCGTCGCGATCGCCGAGGCCGCGCGGCTGCGGAACCAGAACAAACGGCCACCCGAGGAGTAGCGCGGACGCGCCACCTCCCGGACCCCCTTCGTTCGAGCGGACGGAGGGGGTCTTCGCACGTCCGTCGAACGATTCGGTTTTCCCGAACGAACCGCCCGAGACTTCCTGGCTACCGAACGGTCGCTCGCTCCGCACATTGATCGTGTCGCAGAGGTCGCGACTTCGATCTCCCGGAGGAGACATGCTCGAACCCCTCACCGCTCCGTACGTGCTCGAATACACGTACACGCGCACCACCGGCCCCGTGATCGGCCGGTTCCTCGGTGCGCTGACCGAGAAACGCGTGCTCGGCGCACGCACGTCCGATGGCAGCGTCGTCGTGCCGCCGACCGAGTACGACCCGCATACCGGCGACCCGACGAAGGAGCTCGTCCCGGTCGCCGACACCGGAACGATCTCGGCGCACACGTGGGTCGCGCTGCCGCGCGGGGCGCATCTGCGGAAGAAGCCCTTCGCCTGGGTCCTCGTCCGCCTCGACGGCGCCGACACCTCCATGCTCCACCTCCTCGACGCGCCCTCTCCGGAATCGGTCCGCGCGGGCATGCGCGTGAAGATCCGCTGGGCGGAGGAGCGCAAGGGCGCGATCACCGACATCGAGGGCTTCGAGCTCGTGGAGGCGACGCCATGAGCGAGCCGATCGTCCCGAAGCTCCACACGCCCGTGCACCTCGTCTACACGGCGACGGTCGGGCGCCACTACGAGACCTACCTCCGCGCGCTCTCCGAGGGGCGCATCGTCGGCGGTGTCTGCAGCGCGACCGGACGCGTCTACGTGCCGCCCCGCGGCGCGAGCCCGATGAGCGGCCGTCCGACCGACGAGATCGTCGAGGTCGCGCAGGTCGGCATCCTCACCACCTTCTGCATCGTGCGCATCCCCTTCGAGGGCCAGCGCCTCACGCCTCCCTACGTCTTCGGCGCGATCGTCCTCGATGGCGCCCACGTCCCCATCTACCACCTCGTGAGCGGCTGCCCCCTCGAGGAGATCCGCATGGGCATGCGCGTGCGCGCCGTCTGGAAGCCGCGCGAGGCCTGGGGACCGACCCTCGAGAGCATCGCCCATTTCGAACCGACCGGAGAGCCCGACGCGCCCTTCGAGTCCTACGCGGAGTTCCTCTGATGCGTGACATCGCCATCGTCTCCTTCGCGCAGCTGCCCTCCGTGCGGCGCGACCACCTCCACGACGAGTCCGAGCTCGTCGAGCCCGTCGTGAACGGCGCGCTCGAGGCCGTCGGGCTCACGCAGAGCGACGTCGGCTTCGTCTGCTCCGGCAGCTCCGACTACCTCGTCGGCCGACCCTTCTCGTTCGTCGCCGCGGTCGACGGCCTCGAGGCCTATCCGCCGATCCGCGAGTCGCACGTCGAGATGGACGGCGCGTGGGCCCTCTACGAGGCCTGGGTCCGGCTCCTCCACGGAGACGTCGACGTCGCGCTCGTCTACGCGTTCGGCAAGTCCTCGCTCGGGCCGCTGCCCGACGTCCTGAACTGCCAGAACGACCCCTACTGCGTGCAGCCGCTCGCGTTCGACAGCATCTCCGCCGCGGCGCTGCAGGCCCAGGCGATGGTCGACCGCGGCCTGCTGACCGAGCGGCAGATGGCCGAGATCGCCGTGCGCAACCGGAAGCAGGCGAAGTCGAATCCCAACGCGCAGGTGAAGGGCGACTTCTCGGTCGCCTCGGTGCTCGCCGAGCCCTACCTCGCGGCGCCGCTGCGCAAGAGCCTCTGCGCGCCGCTCTCGGATGCCTCGTGCGCGGTGGTCCTCGCGGCAGGTCCGAAGGCGAAGGCGCTCGCGAAGCGTCCGGCGTGGATCCGCGGCATCGATCATCGGGTCGAGCCGTACTCGCTCGGTGCGCGCGAGCTCGTCACCTCGCCCTCCACCGAGCTCGCCGGCAAGAAGGCCGGAGTGCACCGCGGCAAGGTCGACTTCGCGGAGCTCCACGCGCCCTTCGCGCATCAGGAGACCATCCTGACGAGGGCGCTCGGTCTCTCGGAAGACGTCGCGATCAACCCCTCTGGAGGCGCGCTCGCCGCGAATCCCATGATGGCCGCCGGTTTGATCCGACTCGGCGAAGCGGCCGCGCGCATCCATCGGGGCGAGGCCGATCGGGGAGTCGCGCACGCGACCTCCGGCGCCTGCCTCCAGCAGAACCTCGTCGCAGTCCTCGAAGGAGAATGACATGGCCGAGCGAGTCGCCATCGTAGGCGTGGGTCAGACCAAGCACGCCGCTTGTCGTGAAGACGTGTCCATCCCGGGCCTGCTCCGGGAGGCCGTGCTGCGGGCGCTCGAGGACGCGGAGCTCCGCTTCGCCGACATCGACGCCGTCGTGCTCGGCACGGCGCCCGACTTCTTCGAAGGGCTGATGATGCCCGAGCTCTTCCTCGCGGACGCGCTCGGTGCCTCGGGCAAGCCGATCCTCCGCGTGCACACCGCGGGGAGCGTCGGAGGCTCGACGGCCATCGTCGCGGCGCACCTCGTCGCCGCGGGCATCCACGAGCGCGTCCTGACCGTCTGCTTCGAGAAGCAATCGGAGAGCAACGCGATGTGGGCGCTCTCCCCGCCGATCCCCTTCCAGCCGCAGCTCGTAGCGGGCGCGGGCGGGTACTTCGCGCCGCTCATCCGCTCCTACATCCACCGGAGCGGGGCGCCGGAAGAAGTCGGAGCGCTCGTCGCGGTGAAGGATCGCGAGCACGGCCGGAAGAATCCGTACGCGCACCTCCACCTCGAGGAGACGACGGAGAGCGTCCGGAAGTCCCCGATGCTCTGGGATCCGATCCGTTACGCCGAGACGTGTCCCTCGTCGGACGGAGCCGCCGCGCTCGTCCTCGCGAGCGAGAAGCACGCGAAGCGCACGTCGCGGAGGCCCGCGTGGATCCACGGCATGGCCGTGCGCACCGAGCCGACCTTCTACGCGGGCCGGGACCAGGTCGATCCCCTCGCGAGCCGCGAGTGCGCGAAGGACGTCTACGCGCAGGCGGGCATCACCAACCCCTACGGCGAGATCGACGTCGCCGAGCTCTACGTGCCCTTCTCCTGGTACGAGCCGATGTGGCTCGAGAGCCTGGGCTTCGCCGAGCGGAACCAGGGTTGGAAGCTCGTGCTCGAGGGCAAGACGAAGCTCGGCTCGGAGCTCCCGGTGAACCCGAGCGGCGGCGTGCTCTGCACGAATCCGATCGGCGCGAGCGGGATGATCCGCTTCGCCGAGTCGGCCCTCCAGGTCCGCGGCCTCGCGGGCGATCGGCAGGTTCCCGGCGCGCGTCGCGCGATGGGGCATGCATACGGAGGCGGGTCCCAGTTCTTCGCGATGTGGATCGTGGGGAGCGACCCGCCCTGAACGAGGACGAACGGGCTCGAACGGCGGCTCGGCCGCGGAACGGAGGAGTCATGCGGATCGCAGTGGCGGAGGGAGACGGAATCGGTCCCGAGATCATGGCGGCGGTGCTTCGCCTCTTCCGCGAGGCGGGGCTGCCGCTCGAGCTCGTGCCCGTCGAGATGGGGATGCGCGCCTACCAGGCCGGCCATTCGACCGGCATGACCGAGGAGGCGCGCCGGATCGTCGAAGACGTCGGGATCCTCTTCAAGGGCCCGATGGAGACGCCGAAGGGAGGAGGCCTGAAGAGCGTCAACGTGACGGCGCGAAAGCTCTGGAGCACCTACGCGAACAAGCGGATCTTCAAGACGCTCCCGGGCGTCGACACGGTCTTCAGCCGCGCCGGGATCCCGATCGACCTCACGTTCGTGCGCGAGAACATCGAGGACACGTACGGGGGGATCGAGCACATGCAGACGCACGACGTCGCGCAGTGCCGCCGGATGATCTCCCGCCCGGGGAGCCTGCAGGTGCATCGCTACGCGTTCGAGGTCGCGAAGCGGAAGGGAGCGAGGAAGATCACCTGCGCCCACAAGGCGAACATCATGAAGATGACCGACGGGCTCTTCCTCGAGGCCTTCCGCGAGGTCGCTGCGGACTATCCGGAGCTCGAGGCCGAGGACCTGATCGTCGACGACCTCGCGATGAAGCTCGTCACGCGCCCCGATCGCTTCGAGGTGATCGTCCTGCCGAACCTCCAGGGGGACATCCTCTCGGATCTCGCGGCGGGGCTCGTCGGCGGGCTCGGCTTCGCCCCCTCGGCGAACGTCGGCGAGCACGTCGCGATCTTCGAGGCGGTCCACGGGACCGCGCCGGACCTCGCGGGCAAGGGCATCGCGAATCCGACGGCGCTCCTGCTCTCGGGCTGCATCCTGCTCCGTCACCTCGGCTTCTTCGACCATGCCGCCTGGATCGAAGGAGCCCTGCACGAGGCTCTCTGGGACGGATGCCGCACGGCGGACGTGGCGGGCAGGAAGCCGCCGCTCTCGACGGAGGAGTTCGTCGACGCGATCCTCGTCCGGATGCGGCGCCGCGACGCGCCGGCCCCGGGCCCCCTCGACCGCGTGCTCTACGTGCCACCCGTGCGGCCGAGGACGCAGCCCGTGCTCGAGACGCCGAAGCGGGTGGAGGAGACGGTCGTCGGCATGGACGTCTTCGTGGAGAGCCACGTGCCGCCGAACGAGCTCGCCGCGAAGGTGCAGCTCGCCCTGCCGCCCGACGTACGGCTCGTGATGATCAGCAACCGCGGCACGCAGGTCTGGCCGACGGCCTCGATCTTCACCGAATGCGTGAACCACTTCCGACTGCGCGTCGTCGCCTCGAAGGAGCGAGCCATCTCGGTCGACAGGCTCCTCGAGGTGGCGCAGCTCCTCGGGCCCGTCGCCCGGATCTGCTCGCTCGAGATGCTGATCACGCTCGGCGACAAGGCGGGCTTCTCGTTGGCGCAGGGCCAGGCGTCGGGGCCGGTGGTGGCGGCGGTGGCCTGAGGGGATGCGGGCTCGCCCCGCGCCTCAGGCGACCGAGATCTGGTGCCTCCCCGCGTACTTCGCGGAGTAGAGCGCCTCGTCCGCGCGACGGAGGAGCCCCTCGGCCGAGGGCGAGTCGGCGGGGATCGCGGCGGCGACGCCGAAGCTCGCCGTCACGTGCGGAAGCGGCTCCCGGCCCGGATGGGCGATCGCGAGCGCGTCGACGGCCTCGAGCGCGCGCTGCGCGACGTCGACGGCGCCTGCGAGGTCCGTGTCCGGCAGCACGAGCACGAATTCCTCGCCGCCGTAGCGCGCCGCGAAGTCGGCGGGGCGGCGTAGGCAGGAGCCGAGGGCGCCGGCGACCCTCGAGAGGCAGTCGTCGCCCGCGGCGTGGCCGAAGGTGTCGTTGTAGGCCTTGAAGTGATCGATGTCGGTGAAGACGACCGCGAGCGGCTTGCCGTCGCGACGGAGGCGCTCCCACTCCGCCTCGAGCCGACGGCCGAGCTCGCGACGGTTGACGAGCCCGGTGAGGGCGTCGTGGCGCGCGAGCCGGAGAAGCTCGTGGTTCATCGCCTCGAGCAGGTGTGCGTCGTGATCGATCAGCACGCCCTGGAGGAACGCGACCTTCTCCTTCTCCTCGAGCTGCCAGGCCACGAAGAGGCCGACGACGGTGGCCGGTCCGAACGAATAGGCGAACCCCGTGGGATCCGGCGTCGGCGCGACGGTGAGCACGAAGAGGAGCGCCACCGCTCCGGTGCCGAGGAGGATCGCGGCCAGGGTCGCGAGGCGCAGCCGGAGCGCGACCGAGATGAGGAAGATCGAGAGCATGCAGAAGTAGCTCTCGACGCGCGCGATGACGACGTCGCCGAGGATCTGGGGCACCAGCGCGAGCTTGAGCAGCACGAAGCTCGCGGCCGGGCTGACGACGAGCTCGTGGCGACGGCGGAGGTAGGGGACCTGGACGAGGGCGCTGCCGACGGCCACGACCACGCAGACCATCGTGGTGGTCAAAGACCAGAAGCGCGTCGCCGCATCGGGGAAGCCGCGCTCGAAATTCGTCGTCTGGAGGAGGGCGAGGCCCACGGCCAGCGCGACGAGCCAGGGCGCCGCGATCCGCACGTAGCGATGCAGGTCGCGCACGCGGTGGCGCTGGAACGCGCCGGCCAGCTCCGCCGGCATCGCGAGGAAGAGCGGGGGATCCTCGAGGGTCCGCCGGAGGGCCACCGCGCGCTCGGGATCGAGGCTGACGCCGGTCGCGAAGCGATCGGCTGGCACGGCTTCGGCGAGATCGGTGGGAGGCGGCGTCGACACGGTCGGCCTCGCGGCGTTCGCAAGGGCAGCTCCCAGGATACGCGAGGCCCCTCGCTCGCGTCAGCTGCGGATGCCGTCGCCGAGGAGGGCCGCGAGGAAGGGGTGCGCATCCGCCGACACGGGCGCACGGGGGTCGAAACGACCGCGCACCCGCCCGTCCACGAGGAGGATGCCCTCGTCGGCGAGGGTCTCGAGGTCGGCCCGCGTGTGGGTGACGAGCAGGCCGAGCGTGCCGGTCGTCGCGAGATGGGCGCGCAGCCGCGGCCGGAGGCGAGCGGCCACGTCCACGTCGGCCGCGGCGAAGGGCTCGTCGAGGAGGACGACGCGCGGCGAGCTCGCGAGGGCCCGCACGAGCGCGACGCGCTGGGCTTCTCCGGCCGAGAGGGCCTCGACCCGTCGGCCGAGGAGCGAGCCGACCTCGAAGGTCTCGACGAGCAGGTCGAGGTCCGTCGTCCTGCCCGCTCCGTGCCTTCGTGCGAACTCGACGTTCCCGCGCACGTCGAGGTGCGGGAAGAGCAGAGGCCGCTGGGTCGCGAAGGCGATGCGCCTCCGCTCGATGGGCACGCTCGTGCCGCGCGCGGAGTCGAGGAGCGTGCGGTCGTCGAGGACGATCGACCCGCTCGCGGGCAGCGCACCGACGAGCGCGCGGAGGAGCGTCGTCTTGCCGGCGCCGTTCGGTCCGACGACGGCCGTCGTCGAGCGCGTCTCGAAGGCGACGTCGAGGTCGAGCGCCCCGAGCGAGACGCGGACCTCAGCGCGGAGCACGGCTCGCCTCCTCGATGCGGGAGCGGAAGTGCGAGACGACGCCGAGCAGGAGGAACGCCACGGCCGCGAGCACGAGGGCGAGGGCCTGGGCCGCGGCCGGATCCGACTCGAGCGCGACGTAGATCGCGAGCGGCATCGTCTGCGTCTCGCCGGGCAGGTTGCCGGCGAACATCAGCGTCGCCCCGAATTCGCCGAGAGCGCGCGCGAAGGTCATCGCGAGGCCCACGAGGAGAGAGGGCGCGACGGCCGGAGCGAGCACGCGGAAGGCCACGGCCCGGGGACCCGCTCCGAGGCTGCGAGCGATCGTCGAGAGATCGGGATCGAGCGCGCGGAGGGCCGCGCTCGCCGCGAGCACGTAGTACGGGGCGGCGACGAAGAGCTGCGCGAGCACCACGGCGCTCGTGTGGAACGAGAGCACGATCCCGAGCTCCGAGAGCGGCGCGCCGACGAGGCCGCGGCGTCCGAACGCGAGCAGGAGCCCGAGGCCGGCGACGGCCGGCGGCAGCACCGTCGGGAGCTGCACCAACGTCTCCACGAGCGAGCGAGGTCCGAGCGGGCCGCGCGCGAGGGCGAACGCGAGCGGCGTGCCGAGGAGCACGGTGACGAGCGTCGTGAGCGCCGTCGTGCGGAGGCTGAGGGCGAGCGCCGGGAGGACGAGCGGATTCCGGAGCCCGCGCAGGATCGCTCCGGGACCGTCCGAGACGACGAGGGCGAGCACCGGCATCGCGAGGAAGAGCAGCATCGCGAGCGCCGCGATGCCGACGAGCCCTCTCGTGCCGCGTCCTCCGCTCACGGGGCCCCGCACTCCCGGAAGCCGGCGTCGTGGAGGGCCTTCGTCGCCTCTTCGCCGCGCAGGAACGCACGGAAGGCGCGCGCGGTCTCGGCATGGGCCGGCGGCTCGACGGTCGCGACGAAGGAGCGCGCCTCGACGTCGAGCCCGGGCTCGATCGGCACGGCCGTGACGCTCGGCCCCGCGGCGAGCGCATCCGTGCGGTACACGATGGCCGCGTCGGCCTCGCCGAGCCGGACCTTGGCGAGGACCTGCCTCACGTCGAGCTCCCGCGAGACGACGCGCGCGAGGATCCGGTCGCGCGCCGCCGCACCATCGCGTGCGGCGAGCTTCCCGAGCGCCTCGGTCGTGTAGCCGCCGATCGGCGAGCTCTCGATGCCGAGCACGAGGCGAGGAGCGTTGGCGAGATCGGCGAGGCCCGTCACGTGGTGGGGGTTGCCCGACGTCGTGACGATCGCGAGGCCGTTGCAGGCGAGCACCGCCGTGTCCTTCACCCGCCCCGCCCGAGCGAGCGAGTCCACGTGGGCTCGATTCGCGGAGACGAAGACGTCCGCCTCGGCGCCGTTCGCGAGCTGGAGGCGGAGCTCCTGGCTTCCGCCGAAGGCGAGCTCGGTCGTGGTGCCGGGATGCGCTGCCTCGAACCTCCGCGCGATCGTCCCGAGCACGTCGGTGAAGGAGGCCGCGGCGAGCACGCGGACGGGGCCGTGGGCCCCGCGCTGCGCGCAGCCGACCATCCCTGTCGCCCACGCGAGGAGCAGCGCGAAGGCGAGCGCGGAGCGCAGGAAGGGGGGGCGGGCGGAGGTCCTCATGAAGGCCGGCAGCATGACATGGACGCGGGCGTCCGGTCGGAGCTTCGGCGTTCCAAGCCGCCCCCCCTCCGTGCGAAGATCCGAGCGAGGACCCGGGCGGGTCGGACGAGGACGTATGGCGGTGAAGAAGCTCGAAGTCGAGAGGCTCGATGCGGCACGTTCCCAGGGCGTGCCATGGCGAAAGTGGGGGCCCTACCTCAGCGAGCGTCAGTGGGGCACGGTGCGCGAGGACTACAGCACCGACGGGAACGCGTGGGCCTACTTCGGCCACGACCAGTCGCGGTCTCGCGCGTATCGCTGGGGCGAGGACGGTCTCGCCGGCTTCTCCGACGAGAAGCAGCGCCTCTGCTTCGCGCTCGCCCTGTGGAACGGGGCCGATCCGATCCTCAAGGAGCGCCTCTTCGGTCTCACGAACTCGCAGGGCAACCACGGCGAGGACGTGAAGGAGATCTACTACTACCTCGACAGCACGCCGACGCATTCGTACATGAAGTACCTCTACAAGTATCCGCATGCGGCCTATCCGTACGCGGATCTCGTCGAGACGAACGCGCGTCGCGGCCGCAACGAGCTCGAGTACGAGCTGATCGACACCGGCGTCTTCTCGGAGGATCGCTACCACGACGTCTTCGTCGAGTACGCGAAGACCTCGCCCGAGGACGTCTCGATCCGCATCGAGGTCCACAACCGAGGCCCCGAGGAGGCGACGCTCCACGTGCTACCGAGCCTCTGGTTCCGGAACACCTGGTCGTGGTCCGAGGGCACGCCGAAGCCCGTGCTCCGTGCGATCGACGGATACCGCGGCACCCATTGCATCGAGGCCGAGCACGTGGACCTCGGCAAGCGCTACCTGCACGTCGAGGGCGCGAAGGACCTCCTCTTCACCGAGAACGAGACGAACGAGGCCCTGCTCTTCGGGACGCCGAACCGGAGCCCCTACGTGAAGGACGGCATCGACGAATGCGTCGTCCGGGGCCAGGCGGCGGCCGTGAATCCGGAGCGGGTCGGTACGAAGAGCGCGTCCTGGCACGCGCTGCGCATCCCGGCCGGCGGCTCGGAGGTCGTCCGCCTCCGTCTCACGACGGGTGCCCCCTCCGTCTTCTCCGCCGCGGGAACGTCGCCCTTCGAGGGCTTCGACGCGCTCTTCCGTACCCGCCTCGCGGAATGCGACCAGTTCTACGAGGACATCACGCCCGACAACTGCCCCGCGGACGAGGCGCGGGTCATGCGGCAGGCGCTCGCCGGCATGCTGTGGAGCAAGCAGTACTACTACTTCGACCTGCAACGATGGTTGACGGAGCACGGCGCCGGCAACGTCGACCACCTGCGCAGCACCGTGCGGAACAAGGAATGGTTCCACATGGTGAACGACGACGTGATCTCGATGCCGGACAAGTGGGAGTACCCCTGGTACGCGGCCTGGGATCTCGCCTTCCACTGCGGTGCGCTCGCGATGGTCGACATGGACTTCGCGAAGGAGCAGCTCGACCTCATGCTCCGCGAGGTCTACCTGCATCCGACGGGCCAGATCCCGGCGTACGAGTGGAATTTCGGCGACGTGAACCCGCCGGTGCACGCCTGGGCGACTCTCTTCGTCTACCAGTTCGAGAAATCGCTCCGCGGGAAGGGCGATCGCGTCTTCCTCGCCCAGGCGTTCCAGAAGCTCTCGTTGAACTTCACCTGGTGGGTGAACCGCAAGGATCGCAACGGGAACAACGTCTTCGAGGGAGGCTTCCTCGGTCTCGACAACATCGGCATCTTCGACCGGTCGAGCCCGCTGCCGACCGGCGGCCACCTCGAGCAGGCCGATGGCACGGCGTGGATGTGCTTCTTCGCCGAGTGCATGGCCGAGATCGCGATCGAGCTCGCGGACGAGGACGCCGCCTACGAGCCGATGGTCGTGAAGTTCATCGAGCACTTCCTCTTCATCGTGAACGCCATGGATCGCGTCGGGGACCACCGCGACGAGATGTGGGACGAGCAGGACGGCTTCTTCTACGACGTCCTCCGGCTCCCGGACGGGAGCGCGCAGCGGCTCAAGGTCCGGTCGATGGTCGGTCTGCTCCCGCTCTGCTCGGCGGCGATCATCACGGAGGGCATGCGGGATCGCTATCCGCACCTCGTGCAGCGCCTGACGAAGCGTCTCGACTCCATGCCGGGCCTGAAGCAGACGGTGACGACGCTCGGCAAGCCGCGCCACGCCGGCAACGGTCTGCTCTCGGTGCTCGACGAGCGGAAGCTCCGCCGGGTGCTCGAGCGGATGCTCGACGAGAACGAATTCCTCTCGCCGTACGGCATCCGCTCCCTCTCGCGGGTGCATGCGGACCATCCGTACGTGCTCCACGTCGGAGGCCAGGAGTACCGCGTCGACTACCTCCCGGCCGAGTCGAACACCGGCATGTTCGGGGGCAATTCGAATTGGCGCGGCCCGATCTGGATGCCCGTGAACCTGATGATCCTACGGGCCCTCCTGAACTACTACGCCTACTACGGCGACGACTTCCGCATCGAGTGTCCCACGGGCTCGGGGAAGATGATGACGCTCTTCGAGGTCACCACCGAGCTCTCGAAGCGCCTCGTCTCGATCTTCACCCGCGGCGCGGACGGGAACCGTCCGGTGTTCGGCGGCGCGCGGAAGTACCAGGAGGACCCGCACTTCCGCGACTACCTGCTCTTCTACGAGTACTTCCACGGCGACCTCGGCGCCGGCCTCGGCGCGAGCCACCAGACCGGCTGGACCGGCACCATCGCGCGCATCATCCAGACGATCACGCACCTCGAGAGCGAGCACGTGCTCGCCGACCCGAAGTCGGCGGCGCTGCCCTACCACGAGAAGGACTGAGGCTCAGTGACGGCGACGCGGGGGCTCGGCGCGCTCGTGCCGGTCCTCGCGCGTCTCGCGCCGATCCTCGCGCGTCTCTTGGCGATCGCGAGCGAGCTCCGCGTTCGCCATCGCGACGAGCTGGTCGAGCAGGCCGCTCTTCCGCGAGTACATGCCGAGGTCGGCCGTGCCCGCGGCGAACGCCGGCTGCATGCGCTGGAGCTCCTCGGCGATCGCGATCGTCTGGCTCAGGTCCGCGGCCGAGCGCCGGGTGTCGCGGCGATCGTCGCGCAGGTCCCGACGATCGTCGCGCAGGTCGTGCGTGTCGTCGCCTCGCGGGCTGTGCGCGGCCTCGTTCCGCGACCGGTTCCGCTCGCGGCGCGAGCGTCCCTGCTCGCGCGAATCCTCCCCGAGCTCGCGCCGGCTCTCGGCGAGCTCGCGCGAGAGCCAGCCGGCGAGGCGTCCGTCGGCGCTCTGCTCGGCGGCGCGGTCGTGTCTCGCGACGGCGGACTTCCACTCGTTCGCGATGGAAATGATCGCGGCGCGGTCGTGGCGATCGTCGGCCCGGTCGTGGACGTCGTCGGCCCGCTCGACGACGTTGGCTCCGTGCTCGGCGCGGTCGCCACGTCGGTTCGGCGGCGGCTGACCGAGGGCGGCGGACGAGAGGAGGAGCGAAGCCAGGACGACGGAAAAGAGGACCTTCGGGTTCTTCATGGTGTCTCCGTGTTCCCTCGGACGTTCGCCACGACGCCGTATTCGCTGCGCCCAAGGCCCCTGGCCCGTCCGACCCGAGCCCATTCTACGCTCCCTGGTCGATGAGCTCCCCCTGGGGGTGGGTGTATGCTCCGTTCATTCGCCCCGGGCGTTCGGCCCGTCGGCGCCTTGCTTGGAGGGAACATGAATCGCTTCGCTTCGTTTCCGAGGCCTCTCGGCCTCGTGATCGCGCTCGGTCTCGCGGCCTGTACGGGGGACGGCTCCTACGGGGCTGGGGCAGGTGGAGGCGGCGGGTACGTCGGCGTCCCGGCCAGCGCCGGAAACGTCGTCCCCGCCGCGGTGGTCCCCGGTTCCACCACACCGGACGGCGGGATGCCGACCGCCGATACCTACTGGCTGCAGCTCTCGAGCGACGACTCGACGAGCATGGCCTCGGCGCAGATCGCGAAGCTGACGGCAGGGGAGACCCCTCCGCTCGGCCTCCATCGCCACGAGGTCGTGAACTACTACGATCCGCCTGCCGGTCTCTTCGACGCCGAGGCCTGGCCGCTGCGGGCGACTCCGGCGCCCACCGTGCAGCTCGGCATGGAGGTCGTGCTCGGACCGGAGGGAGCGACCCCCCGAACGGCCGAGCTCCTCCTCCACCTCGAGGCCGCGCCGGTCCCGACGGAGAGCCGTCGTCCGTGGAACCTCGTCTACTGCGTCGACGTCTCCGGCTCGATGACCGGGGAGAAGATCGACTTCGTACGCGACGGGCTCCTCCGATCGCTCGAGCACCTGCGCGCGGGCGATCGGATCTCGTTCGTGACGTTCGAGACGGAGGCCCATCCGATCTTCGAGGCA
>JAXLYX010000023.1:0-81448 GCA_046351215.1 Polyangiales bacterium
CGGTCGACATGCGCAAGTCGTTCGTAACCGTCCGGCGAACGACGTGGTTCTCGCCGCTTGATCCCAGCGCCAGTCTGCTCGGCTCACGAAGGAGGCCGACATGGCGCGACCGAAGCGAAGCCGGGCGGAGTGGACGAAGGTGGTGGCGAAGTACCGCTCGAGCGGACTAACCGCGGAGGCGTTCGCGGCGCGCCACGACTTGAACGTGTCGACGTTGCGCTGGTGGAGCGCCGAGATCGGGTCGGCTGGACCATCGGTGCCCGCGCTGCGCGAGCTCGTGGTGCAGGCGGCGGACACGAGCAGCGGGAGGTCCTTCGAGCTCACGCTCGGCGCCATCGGCCTCCGATTCGAGGTCGGAACCGATCCCCGCTACGTCGCCGCCGTCGCGGCCGCGCTCGTCGAGGCCGGCCGCGCGTGCTGATGCTGCCGCGCAGCGTGCGGGTCTGGCTCGCCACCGAGCCGGTCGACATGCGCCTCGGTCACGACGGCCTGCTCGGCATCGTGCGCAGCGTGTTCGGTCTCGACCCGTTCAGCGGGCATCTATTCGTCTTCCTCGGCAAGCGCCGGGATCGCTGCAAGATCCTCGTCTGGGATCGGGGAGGCTTCGTCGTCTACTACAAGCGCCTCGAGAAGGGCCGATTCTCCGTTCCGACGAAGGCCGACGGATCGGGCCCCGTGAGCATCGACGCGACCGACCTCGCGATGCTGCTCGACGGAATCGACGTGTCGCGCGTGCGAAGGCCCGACCTCTGGGAGCCGAAGAAGGTCTCGCCGGTCGATGGGGGATCGACAGCGCGATCCGGTTCTGATCTAACGTCGTCGTGGCCAAGAAGAGCCCGAGCACCGATGCCCTGATCGCGAAGCTCACCGACACCATCGTCGAGCTCAATGCGCGCATCGCCGAGCTCGGGCAGATGCTCCGGGCTGCCGAAGAACGAGCCGCCGCCCGTGAGGCCGAGCTCGAGGCCATGAAGAGGCGTCTACTCGGGAAGAAGACCGAGAAGATGCCGCGGCCGAAGGACGCGATCCGGAAGGCAGACGGGACGAAGAGCGATCCTGACCCAGCCCCGCCCCTTCGGTCCGGCATAAGTGAGCGTCCTCTGGCAAAATGAGGAGGACGCATGAGGAAGAGCAGGTTCAGCGAGGCCCAAATCATCGGCATCCTGAAGGAGGCCGAAGCGGGCGGGACGGTGGCCGACGTGTGCCGTCGCCACGGCATCAGCCAGCCGACGTTCCACCGCTGGAAGGCGAAGTACGGCGGCATGGACGTCGGCGAGGCCCAGCGGCTCAAGGAGCTCGAGGAGGAGAACCGGCGGCTCAAGCAGCTGGTGGCCGACCTCGCGCTCGACAACCAGGCGCTGAAGATGGTGGCCCGGGGAAAATTCTGAGGCCCGCAGACCAGAGGCGGGCCGTTCATCAGACGCGCCGCATGTTCGGAATGTCCGAGCGACGCGCGTGTCGTGCTCTGGGAGTGCATCGCTCGACGATGCGGTATCGCAGCCGGAGGCCGGACGACGCGCGCCTCCGTGCGCGTCTGCGTGAGCTTGCTGCTGTACGGCGCCGCTTCGGCTACCGCCGGCTCGGCGTCCTGTTGCGCCGCGAGGGCCACGAGGTGAACCACAAGCGCCTCTTCCGCGTGTACCGCGAGGAAGGGCTCGCTGTGCGTCGCAGACGGCGAAAACGCCTTGCGGTGGAACGAGCTCCGCGCCCTGCGCCGCCGCGTGCGCCGACGGAGCGGTGGTCGATGGACTTCATGCGGGACACGCTCGCCGACGGCCGAGTCTTCCGCCTCTTGAACATCGTCGACGACTTCAGCCGCGAGTGCATGGCCATCGAGGTAGACACGTCGCTGCCCTCGCTGCGGGTCGCGCGCGTGCTCGATCGACTCGCCCTCACCGTGGGGCTTCCTCGCGAAATCGTCGTCGACAATGGCCCCGAGTTCATCAGCAACGTTCTCGACGCTTGGGCGCACCGGCGCGGCGTGAAGCTCCTCTTCATCCGCCCGGGCAAGCCCATAGAGAACGCCTTCGTGGAGAGCTTCAACGGGCGGGTGCGCGACGAGTGCCTCAACGAGAACTGGTTCCTGAGCCTCGGAGATGCCCGCAGCATCCTCGCGGACTGGCGCCGCGACTACAACGAGACCCGGCCTCACACGAGCCTCGGCGGCATCGCTCCTCGAGAGTTCGTGCGGCAGTGGGAGCTCGCCCGGAACGCAGAGACCGAAAGCATGGTAAGCATCGCCTGACGCTCACTTCGACGGACCAAGGTTCGGGGCTCCCTCAGGTACTGAGCAAAGAATACGATCGGATTTCCGTTGGTGCCGCTATTCGCCGGTCGCCATACAGGAGCGTATCGTGATTCGTTGGGATCGACGGATCTGAGATACGTTCCGGGTGCGACCTGGACCCTGTTTCCGGCGACTGCATTCGCCATCGCCTGCGCCAGCGTCCAGGGGCTCGCGAACGTGCCGTTCCCGCTGCCGGTTGCGGAGGCCGTGACGTAGTGCGTCGCCGTATAGGTGCTCGTCCCGCCGCTCGCCTGAGCCGTCGTGACGTTCACGCTCGAGGACTGCACCGACTCACCACCGTCACTCATCGCACTGACCGTGTAGGTGTACTGCTGGCCCGCTGTCAGGCCGCTATCGGTGAACGTCGTCCCCGTTGGCGTGCCCACCTGAGTGGCACCACGTCGAATCACGTAGCCCGTCGCATAGGTCACCGCATTCCATGAGAGCGAAATGCTCGATGATGTCTGCGTCGTGCTCGCGAGCCCGGTAGGAGCCGCCGTGCGAACGGTGATCGTGAAGCGACTATCGGTCATAGCGGCGTTTTCCCCAGGCAGGATGCGAACACGTAGCTATCGATGCTGGAGGTCAGCACGGTGAGCGTCAAGACAGTGGCCGCCCGAAGCTCACGCGGCGCTCGCCCGACGATGCCAGGATTCTCCCGGGTACCCGAGTGAAGAGTGCGCGTGCACGCTGCCTGTCAAGAAGTGGTGCCTTCATCCGTTGTTCTCAGCGGGGTCGTCGGGATCTTCTCGATCACCTGGCGGCCTGTGGAGCTCCGGTTGGAGCCTTGCGCGCGACCGTGCTCGCCGCCGGCACTGAGAGACACGAACGCCCATCGCCCGACCAAGATGTTGAGCTTCAGATGATCGAGAGCACCGACTACTGCTCGAGCCCAGCGCCATGACAGCACCCAGCGAGCACATCGTTGAGGCGCCTCGTCCCGCGGAGGGTGTCCACGCCGCAATCGCCGAGCTCGGCCTTGCCCAGTGCGACGTAGCTCGCGAGCTCGTATCCCTTGGAGTGGGCCCGGAGGAAGTCGACGGGGGTCGCCTTCGGCGCGTACGGCGGGAGGTGCTCGGAATCGACCGAGCGGTGCATGGGAGCGAAGGTCGTCTGCGCGGCGCGATGGACGCGGAGGTTGTCCCAGACGATGAGCAGCTTCCTGCCGGGCTGTTGTCGCAGCACACGTGCGCGGGCGGAGCCCGGCGCAGCGTGCTTCTCGAAGACGGAAGCGCACGCGAAGTCGCTCGAATGGGGGGGCAACCCCATCGCGGGCGACCGCGACGGAGCAGCCGAGCGCCGCGCCGCCTGGCCTCGGCCACCACCGAACTTCGCTCTACCAACCAAGCAGGAGCTCCATGTCGACAACCTCCCGTACCTCTCAGCCCAGAACCGCGCCGCATGGACTCACCCGCCGGCAGATCCTGATCGGCGGCGCAGCGCTCGTCGCCGCCGCGTGCAGCGGCGACGGCCCCGACGGGGGAGCCCATTCCGACGGGGGCGCCAACCAGGCGCCGGCGTGGACGGTCATTCCAGACCAGAGCTGGGTCGTCGGCACGCCGGTCCTCTTCGATCTCCGGGACTATTGCAGTGACGCGGATGGAGACGCGGTCACCTTCAGCCTGGTAGGCACGCTGCCGCCCGGCCTCACACTCGTGGGCAGCGTCATCCAGGGGACGCCCACCGAGGTGACCGCCGCCACGATGTTCACCGTCACTGCCGACGACGGGCGAGCGTAGCGGGGGAGCACACCAGCATGGCCGCGAGCAGCACCCCCTTCGACATCTGGACCCGTGCGGCCGGCACGGGCCTCCCGACGGTATGCCCGCTCGCGATCCAGTCACCGAGGCTCGCCGCCTGCGCGCCCTCGCGGATCACGCGCGCGCCGATTTTCCCGTGGGGACATTCGAGGCTGTACGCGCGCCCGGGCGTGCCCGACAAGCACCGAGGCTGCGTCGAAGGCGGCGCAGAGTGGCTCGCGTACGCCCGGGAGCAGCCCGTCCTCGACAACGGTTTTGCGTCCTTCACGACCCACAGGGGCGCGCTGCAGCGCGTGGGCGGCAGCGCCACGCACCCGGTGGACGTGCGCGGCCTGCGCCACCTCGACATCCTCGACGAGCGGTTCCAGCTCGGCTGTTCGAGCGCGTATCGGGTGTCCGCCGAGCTCGAGCTCGATTCGCAGAAGCACTGTGTCCTCGAGGACCTCATCACCCAGAGCTGCGAGAGCGGGTCGGACGTCGAGAGCGGGATCCCGAGCTTCGAGGACCGTCGCCGCGTCGTGCGAGCCAACGAGTCGAAAACGCAGTCTGGGATCTTCGGCGACTCGGCTCGCGCCGCCCTGGATCGCTCGGGTAGGGAGGTTCGCTTCAAGCTCGTCGACCTGCGCGGAAGGCCCGGCGCGAATCCGCTCTCGGCCGACGGCGGCTCCGACGGAAACGTGGGCGTGTTCGACGTGCAGCGGAATACCTTCGTCGGCCGCGCGCTCGTTCGCGACATCGGCGCCGACGATGGTCCGCTGCGTCTGGACCACAACGTCATCCTCGGCGACGACGCCGGCGACGCGGAGCACGTGCACCTCTCCACCAGCGCCACGGGTCGTGTCGAGGCCAGCGACAACCTGACGGGCGCGCTCGCCGAGGGCATCGCGGACACGAACGGCGAGCTCCAGGGGGGCCTATCGCACCTCGGCCAACCTCGGCCGCTACGGGCACGAGCCCGGAGCGCACCCAGTCCCATCACGACGCGGAGACATCCATGAGCCAGAGCGCGAGCAGCCCCTTTCAGATCTCCATCGTGGCGGCGCAGGGGCAACTGCTCTTCTTCGACGCCTTCAACTACGCCCTCGACCGCCTCGACAGTGCTGCGACGAAGCAGGCGGTCACGAGCGCCGCCGGGTACACGCGCATCAAGGACGAACAGACCAACCCGGGCGGGGCGGCCGGCTATCTGTACACCGTGTCGTCCATCGAAGGTGATGGGAGTGGAATCCCTGGCGGCGGCCACGCGCTGTGCATGGAGACGCGCGCGAACACGCTCCAGCAGCAGCCTGACTACTACGTGCAACTCGGCGACGGCAGCCCGGGAGCGTTCCCTGCCAACCTCTGGGTCCAGCTGTGGATGTACATTCAGGACGACGCGGGCAGCAACAAGTCTTCGGTCGTCGTGGGTCGCAACAAGTTCATCTATCCGCTCCTCGGTTCACGCGCCGGCTACCCCATGGCGACCGAGGACACCGCGTGGCTCATGCACCTCCGCCCGCTGGCGTACGACCTGTCGAACGGCACGATGATCAACCAGCCCTCGCCGGCCGCGGTGTGCTTCGAGACGTTCGGGCGCTACTCCGGCACGACCGGCGCGCGCGTCACGCATCCGCATCTGTCCGGCACGGGCCTCGAGGACTACCTGTACCCGAACATGAACGTCCCCACCAACGACGATCGCTTCATCCTGCCGAACCGATGGTACTTGGTTCGGTTCCACTTCGACATCAGCGGGGCCGTCGACTCGAACACGAGCGTCTATGAGGCCTGGTGGCGTACCAAGGGCGCGCAGGCCGGCGGGCTCGTCAAGCACGCGGAGTACATCGGTGGTCAGGCCGCCCCCGGCTCACCCCAGTTCAGCTACTACAATCGGCTGCTGGACAACCTGGGCGCGAAGTTCCTCCGCATCCCGACGACGATGGGGAGCACGACCGCCCCGTGGGGCGATTCCTGGATCTACCTCAAGGACCTCGCCATCGCGACGCACCCGAGCAGCCTGCCGACCTACGGCGCCTTCTGACCCTGGTTGCGGCGCTCGTCGGAGCGCAGGCATTGCTCCGATCGGCGTGCAATCGGGCATTCCCGAACGACTGATCAGGCCGCTGCTCGCCGAAGTGATTTTACATCAAACCATCTTGGGCGGGTGAGGGGCGTTCATGTTTTCCACGACCCCCTCCTCGGTCGGGCTTCAGGGCCGGGGCGGGGTCACCGGGATCGCGCCTTCGAACGTGGTCATGTCCACACCGCGTTCGTACGCGTCGAACCACGTCTCCGCCCAGCGCGGGAGGGGCTCGTCGGCGGGCTTGTGGTAGGGCAGTTGGGAGCGGAGCAGGCGTGCGACCGTGATCGCGAGCTCGGCCCCGGGCACCGCCCCGAAGGCCGTCGGGTAGCGACCGCGGAACCGCGAGCCCACGAGCGGCAGCCTCGCCGTGATCTCCCGGCTCCACGATCGACTCGGCAGTAGGGGGTACGCCTCGACGAGGCGATCCTCGAGGGGCACGTGACGCTCGAAGCCTTCGATGAGCGTCGCGAACAAGCCCGCCGCGTGCGTGAACGCCGGGACCACGACCCGCAGACGATAGAACGGATCACCGACGACCGCGTCGTACACGACGAGCGCCGAGCTCCGGTGCTCGATCTCTTCGACGAAGTGCCATGCGAAGAGCGACGCGACGCGCGCGTCTCCTGGTGCGAGGAGCGCTTCGTGGTTGTCGAGGATCATCTTGAAGAGCGGCGGAAACGTCGCCTCGAGCGCCGCGATGTACGCCACGCAGAACTCGAGCGTGTTGTCTTCCTCGATCCGCCGGAAGCTCGAGTCCACCTCCTGGATCGTCTCCGCGAGCCCGGGATAGCGCCCGAGGAGAGACTGGAGATGCTGCTGATGGGCGCGTGAATGGAGGGCTTCCTGGCGAAGGAAGGCTTGGGCTTCGGCGGCGGCGTCCGGGTCGTGGATCCGCGGCATGACCTTCCGCACGACCGAGACGATCATCTTCTCCATCGAGATGACGAGCATTCCGATCGCGTTGGCGACGAGGCCGAACTCCGGGTTCTCCGGGTTCCACTGGAACGGAGTCGTGTCGTCGAAACGGAACGGGATCTTTCGGATCTTCAGGTCGGTCATCGGAACATCCTCGCTCGGAAGCGGCGTCCACGCTGGCGTGCGCCACCCCGAACCTGCGTTGCAGTATCACGAATGGCGGTTCGGAAATCAAGTACGGTGATTCCGATTTGCCGTTCCGTCTGCAGACGCCCCGTGCTAGAGAGACCCCATGGCTCGCCGTTCCGTGGCCGCGTCCCTCAAGCGTGCTCGTCACGAAGTCTATCGCCGCGTCGTGGTGGACACCGCCGAGTCGGTCTTCGCCGACCGCGGGTTCGAACAGACGAAGATGCAGGACGTCGCCGCACGGGCGGGGGTCTCGGTCGGCGTGCTCTACGAGGTCTTCCCCGGCAAGGACGCGCTGCTCGCCGCCGTGCACGAAGACCGCGGCCAAGAGCTGCTCCAACGGGCCGCCGAAATCGTCCCGATGCGCGGACCGCTCGAGGTGCTGCTCGAAGGCATCACCATGATGGTCGGTTTCTTCGAGGCGCATCCCGCGTATCTGCGCCTGCACCTCCGTGACGGAATCACGTGGGCGCATCCGGAGCTTGCGCGCGGTCTCGATGTCGAGACGTGGAACGCCGCGGTCGGCATGCTCGCAGCGGCCTTCGAGGAAGGTCGGTCGAACGGCACGCTGGTCGACGACGACCCGCACGCGTCGGCGCGGCTCCTGCTCGCGATCATCCAATCGTGTCTCACGGACTGGATTCTCGCGAAGCCCAGGCCGGAAGCGGCGACGGTGATCGCGCGCCTGCAGGGAATCGTGCGCCGGACGTTCGTTCCCGCGTGAGGCGCCGGGCTCTCCCCGCGATGCGGTCCCTCTTCGTCCCCCTCGCACCGAACCGGCTGGACCATGACCCGGAGGCTCCGAGCGGCGTACGGTCGCCCGTTCCCGAAGGGCTGACCAGGCCGTGGCTCGCAGAAGGGGTGGGACCTCGAACCCTCTTGGGTGGGCTGGGGGCGCGCATGGCGCCTCTGACCGTGCGGTCGTTCGACCGTGGGCGTCCACGTGCTCGGATCCGCGCGCGCTCCCGCGGGCGCGGCGTGAACGTCACGGCGTCCTCTCCCTCCTCCACTGCCCCGGTGCGCAGCCGTGAGACTTCCTGAATGCCAAGTGGAAGGCGCTCTGCTCCGAGTACCCGAGCAACATCGACACCGCGAGCAGCTTGAGGGTCGGGTCTCGAAGGTAGGTCTCCGCGAGGTGCATGCGCACGCGCCCGATGGCGCCACGCAGTCCGTCGGGAATCGCCGCGAGCCGGCGCTGCAACGTTCGAGGCGACATCGCGAGCCGGCCGGCGACGTGCGCGAGGTCGGCCTTGCGGTGAGGCAGCGCGGCGGCGATGGCGTCGTAGAGGACCGCACGCAACGCCACGTCGTCGAGCTCGGGGAAGAGGGCGGCCAACTGCGCGGCGCGATCCGCGGCGGGCGTGCGTAGCACGAGCCCGCGGCCCAACGCGGCCCGCGGCACGGTCACGCCGATCGAGCGGCCGAAGGTCACGTGCTCACAGCCGAGGACGCGCGAACAGGCGGCAGCCTCGAGGGTCGCATCCTCCGGCAGCAGGACCGACGCGATGCACTCAGGCGGGATGCCGCTGGCGCGAATGATGGCCACGACGCTGCTGACCGAGAAGAGCGAGAACTGCGGCATGGCCGCGCCCGAGGTCCAGTAGAGCGTCACGTGCCCCGGCTCGCGCTGCAGGTTCGCGATGTTGAGCCCGTAGAACTGCGCCTCGTAGTACACGTAGCCGTTCAGCAGGTCCTCGAGAGTGCGCGAGCCGGCGAGCAGGTGGCCGAGCGCGCCGAGGTGAGTCCACTCCACCGCCCGTCCGGCGTGCAGGGCGGCGAGTGGATCTCCGGTGAGCGTCGCTGCCTCCGCGAGCAGGCGTTCGGCGTCCTCCGGCGAGAGGTCGTCGTCGACGCGCAGACGGCGGATTCGGCCGCACGCGGCGGAGGCTCCGTGCCCGGCCCGCTCGAGCCAGTCGGCGACGGCCGCGAGATAGGTCGCGGAGACTCGCAAGCGCGAGCGACGTGCAGGCCTCGACGGCATGGCGCATTTTATCATACGGATGGCGCATCATCGCAATGTCGGGGGACAAGACGGGACGCAGCATGGCCATGCCCGAACTGGAGAAGCTCGCCATGCACCTGTCCGCCACGCCGCCGCGCACCACGCCCTTCGCCCTCGAGGTCCGAAAGACGACGCGCTTCGACTTCACCGACGTGCCCGCCATCCACACGGCGGACAATCTCTACGTCAGCCACTTCTTCAACGCGCTGTCGCTGGTCGCCCCGATCACGGAGGGCATGCTGATCCGCGCCATCCGCGACGCGCAGCCGCTGCTCGAGGGCACGTCGTTGGTCGCCGACGCCCAAGCGTTCGTCGGTCAGGAGGCCACGCACACGCGCGAGCACCGGGAGCTGAATCGCCGCCTCGGGGCACTCGGCTTCGACGTCGAGACGCTGCCCGCGAAGCTCGATGCGCTCGCGAGGAGGAACGAAGCGAAGATGAGCCTGCGCAAGCGCCTCGCCATCGTCGTGGCCGGCGAGCACGTGATCTACGCGATCTGTCGCGCCTTCCTCACCTGCAATCGCAGCACGTTCGTCCAGCACCCGGAGGTGACCCGCCTTCTCGCGTGGCATGCGCTCGAGGAGATGGAGCACCAATCCGTCTGCGACGACATCTACCGTCATCTGTTCGGCAGCGGACCGACCGACAGGCTCCTCTACACCACCGCGTACCTCGGCACGAACCGCGTACTCTATCGCGCCGTCGCGAAGCTCATGCAGAGCCTGCTGGCCGACGATCGCCCGCCTCGAGACGGCGAGCTGAAGGAGTTCCGCGCCTGGCTGTTCCGCGAACCCGGCATCGGCAACGTTGCGGCACGCGAGCTGCTCGGGTGGTTCTCTCCGACCTTCGAGCACTGGCGCCGCGACGAGGACCGAGCGCTGATCGATGCGAGCATCCGACTCGTCTACGGCGCTCCCGGCACCCGAGGGTGAGCGCTCCGATCGGCGTACGGTCGGGCGGTCCCGGCCGTAGCTCGCCGAAGTGGTTTTACGTCAAAGCATCTTGCGCGGGTGCGGGGCGTTCATGTTGCCGACAACTGTCCGATCGCGGCGATCGGCGGGTCGACCGGCCCCCATCGTCGCGACGCCCGGCGAAGCGGCGGCGGCGAAGAGCTCCGCCCTGCCCGCGCCCATCTCGTTCACGATCCCGGCGCGTGGCACCGCCATCCGGGCGGTCGCGATCCGCTGCGGTTCGAGCGTGAGCACGCGCGGTGCTCCGAGCAGGCCTCCTCCTGCACCCGAGCCGAGCGCCCGGAGCTCCCTCTTGCCACGAGGGTCGCACGCACGACGAAGGCCCCCCTGGGAGACCCGGTCACGGGCAGCTGCTCGGCACGTAGCACCGCCACTCCGAAGCGAGGTGTGCGAGGCGTTCGATCTCCTCGCAGCGGTTCGCCTTCATGGCCTGTCGGCAGACGACGGCCGCTCCCTCGCGCTCGTAGGGATCGCCCGGAACGAGGTGGGTGCGCCCTCGCGCTTCGAGTCGCCGACGCAGGTCGTCGGGGAGCGCGTCGAAGTGCTCGAGGAGGAAGCGGTGGGCGTCGAGGTTCTCGGGCCATCGGGCGGCGAGGGGCTCGAAGAGGACGGGTGGGTCGTCGCGGCCTTCGACCGCGACCACGATCGGGATTGCCTGGGCCGCGTAGAGTGTGTCGTCGGCGGAGGTCGGGCCGTGCTCGATCCGCTCGAGCCCCCGCGCTCGCGCACGCGCGCGGAGGGCGGCGCGGCCGGGATCGCGGCGGGTCTCGGCGAGGCGCCGCGACAGGGGCTCGACGACGTCGGGACGGGGGAAGAGCGCGAGGAGGCGCTCGTCGAGACGTCGCATCGCGTCGGCGTCCTCGGAAGCGACCACGATGGACGCTCGTGCCTCGGTCGCGACGGGCGTCTCGAGACCCGAGAGCATCGTGTCGAGGATCGCCCGCCGGAACGGCTCGCGCGCTCGGGCGTCGGGACGGATGTACCGCCGCAGGACTTCGACGGAACCCTCCTCTCTGGGGAAGAGCGCGAGCACGGCCTCGTCGAGGGGCGCGACCGGCGGGGCCTCCTGCAGGGCGTACCAGAGAGAGGGATGCGCGTGCCGCTCGGATTCGTCCCGCAGCATGCGCAGCGCGATCGCGGAGGCGGGTCGGAGGCCGGACCAGTCGAGGTCGGCGGAGGCGACGCGCGCGTTCGCGAATCGATCGGAATCGGCCGAGTCGAACGAGGGGCCGCGCGGTAGGAAGTGCACGACGCGGTATCCCGAGTCGGCATCGCGACGGTAGGCGAGATGATCGCCGTCCGGAGAGAGCGCGACCTCCACCTTCGATGCGATCCCTGCGAGCTCGCGCTCGTTCGGGACACGGTTCCGGCCGAAGGGCGCGGCGCCGGCGAGGAAGGTGGGGCGTCCTTCGAGCGTGAGCTCGAGGCGGTAGCCGTAGCCGTGGAGCACGGGCCAGAGCACGCCGAAGCCCGCATGGGGCGCGCCGAATCCGTCGACGCCGATGTCGCGCGTGGCGAGCGCGTCGATGCGCACCCGACGGCCGCCCACCTCGACGGAGCGCGTCGCCTCGGGCGCGAACCAGGTGCAGTCCTGGCAGCCCGTCACGGCGAGGAGGCCGCCCAGGGCGAGGAGCGTGCGCGCGACGCGCGGATTCATCGAGGGAGCGTACCAGCGAACGATGGCGCGAAGTACCGGCGGACCGTCCCGGGAGGCCGACGGGCCCAGGACGGGCTTGCCCTTCGGCGCGCCTTCGAGCTCGAGCTCGTTCACCCGGTGCGACACCCTCTCGACGGCGATCCGCTCCCAGAGCACCGCACCGGTGCAGCGATGGCCGCAAGACGAGGTGCGCCCTGCGGAACATCTCGTGCTGCGGGCCGTCGAAGGCGCTCGGGAGGCAGCTCTGCAGCTCCGCGTCGAGCACCTGCATCGACTTGCTCCGATCGGCGCAACGTCGGGCGTTCCTTGACGGCGGACCCGGCCGTAGCTCGGTGAAGTGGTTCTACGTCGAACCAGCTTGGGCGGGTGTGGGGCGTTCGTGTTGCCCAAGACCCCGACGGCGCCCGGATCTCGGCCCTGCTCTCGAAGCTGCCGAACGGAGTCGTCAAACAGCGATGGCCCGACGGAGTCATCCGGCTCGTGCGCGCGGAACTCGAGAGCGCGGAGAGAGCGGCCCACGGGGAGGCGGCTACGAGGTGGGGATCGCCGGGGGCCGTGGTCTTCGGAAGTGGTCGCGTGTCCACTCCTCCGGCGGGGTGAGAGGGGGTCATCTTGCCGATGAGCTCCAGGCGGTCCAGAGAATCCGACGTCGAGATCGGAGCAGCGGATGGCTCGGTATCTACTCGCCTACGTCAGCAGCGACTTCACCGACGAAGTCATCGAGCATCTCCGGAGCCTCGTAAAGAACCTCGCGACGAATGGAGCTTGGTCTCGAGAGCCTCCTGATCTGGTCGATCAGATGGAGGAGGATTCGGCTACACGACCCGAGGACGAACCTTTGAGGACCGTCGGGGTCGTGCTCGTCGTGAGCGATCCAGGGGCGGCCGAGGAAACCCCGGTCTCCGAGCCTGCGCGACTTGTCGACGCACTCTCGACGTTCTCCAAGCAGCAGGCGGTCGATTTCGAACTCCAGCTGGGCGAAACCTACGTCGGTGAGATTCGGAGCGGGGTTCCCGACGAGCTGATTCGCGAGGGGCTTCTCGCTCGATGGTAGCTGCAGGACGAAGCCCCGAGCGGCGTGCGGTCGCCCGTTCCTGGACGGCGGAGCGGACTGTTGTTCGCGGGGGGGGGCTGCGTGTGCTCGCCGTGGCGTAGTGATGCGCGTTCACGTTTCCTGCACCCGGACCCCCCATCCTCACGTCGAGATGGCCCCATGACGCATGGAGACGACGCCTGGGTCTGTCGTGTGTGCGGAGCTTCGGAGTGGAGTCGACCGCAGGACTGCGACAGGGTCGCTGTTCATTGGATGCGATGCGATAAGTGTGGGTACGAGACCCTCGAGGAGTATGTGCTCGCGCTTCCGGTCCTGCCCGAGGACGAGTACGAACGGCACGCGATCTACGTTGTCTGGAGATCCCGGCGACCGACGATGGAGGAGCTGTTCGCGCTTCGACGCCTCGTTCCTCGCTACGCCGACGCACCGCCTCAGGCGCTCCGGGCATCTCTCGCGGAAGGGGAGCTGCTGCTGGGGAAGTTCGAAGCGGCGGACGCGCGGGACCTCGTCGCTCGAGGCAGCGCTCTTGGTCTGCACCTGGAGGTTCGATAGCCGGATCGTGTCCGTGCCGTGAGCCATCAGCCCCCGCGCGTCTCGCGATGCGAATGCCATGGGTCCGAGGGTGCCGGGACGTGGACGTGAGGGAGCCACGACGCGCGGAGCGCGGCACGACTCGCGCCCTGCGTGGGAGCCCATGGCGCCGAGCACGCGCATGCTCCTATCGGTGTACGGTCGCGTACGGCGGAGCGGCTGCTGCGTCTTCGAGTCGCGGAGCGCGAACGGCATCCAGCTTGCCCACTCCCCTTCGTCTCGTGAGAAGGATGGACAACGACGAGGGGGGAATCGAGTCGTGTCACGCCCACGACGCGAGCCCGTTCCGGGACCGTCCGCGCCGTTGCTTCGCTTGCTGGAATTCCTTTCGGAGGCCGATGTGACTCTGCGCTCGACCGTTCTCTCCTGCGCGCTCCTCCTCACGGCGTGCGACGCCCCCGTCGCAACCGCCCCGTCGGACGGCGGGCTTCCGGTGTCCTCCGAGACGCCGACGCCACACGCGTACAGGCTCGAGATTCCGATCTCCCCCGAGCTTCGGACCGCGGGCGGCGAGGTGTCTCTCCTGCGCCTCCCCAACGAAGGTGCGCTGGCGAGGGAGACCCACGTCGTCGCCGCAGGCACCGAATCGCTCGCGGTGATGGTCACGAACACCGAGTCGATCGCCGTCACGCAGAGCTCGAACGACGTGGCGCGGAGCGTGGACGTAGCGCAGCCCGGCTGCGGTGATCCCGCGTACTCCACCGGCGTGGTGCTCCGCGTGCCGGACGACTTCGCGACGATCCAGGCGGCGATCGACGCCGCATCTCCGGGCGACACCGTCGCCGTGGGTCCCGGCGTGTTCACGGAATTCCTCTCCATGCGTCCGGGTGTCCGGCTTCGAGGCAGCGGTGCGGGTCGTACGGTGCTCGACGCGATGGGGCACCCGAGGAACCTGATCGATCTCACCAGGGCCCCGGGCGTCGTGATCTCCGGATTCACCTTCCGCGGCGTGCCCCGCGCGGACATCGGTTGCAGCCTCCCCACGACCCCTTCGTCTGCGGCGGAAACTGGTACGCGGCCGCGATCTACGGCGACGGGCACTGGGTCGTGGAGCTCGATCCCACGGCAGTGCAGCCCGCGCTCGATCCGACCGTCGACGGGCCGGCATGCTCGGGCGCCGTCGCGCTCATCACCCAGAACGTCTTCGAGAACAATTTCGTGGCCGTGATGCCGTACTTCCACACGCGCCTGAGCGTCTCGAACAACATCTTCCGCGACAACGCGTTCGCTTTCGCGGCGAACGCCCTCCAGGACCGAGGCGTGCTGCTCCACAACGTGTTCTGGAACAACGAGCGCATCGCGGTGGGAATCTCGGCCGGGTACGTCGACGTCCTCGACAACGTCATCGGAGCATCGTCGACCGGATACTGGCAAGACTACGTCCAGCAGGGACGGCTCGCGTGCAACGTCTTCTGGCAGAACGACGCGGACATCGCACCGGGCATCGCGGGCGAGCCGCTAAGGCTGACGCTCGGCACGGTCGGGAACGTCGTGACCGATCCGCTCTTCGTCGACGTCGCCTCCGGTGACTTCCACCTCGGCCCTGGCTCGCCAGCGATCGATTCCGGCTGCAACGTCGACGGCACGCTGGACCCGGACGGAAGCCCCGTGGACATCGGCGCCTACGGTGGGCCCCTGGGGGATTGGTGACGCGGTGAGGAACGCGCTCGTCACACGCCCCCGAGGCGCGGGCGGGCAGCGCGACCCTCGTCCCTAGAACGCGGTAGCGACGCACTCCTTGCGCAGGGGAGGGGGACGAGAGGACGGATCCGCAAGCTGCGCCGAAGGGGTCACGAGCGCTTCGCGAGGGAGCTGGGGCTCGCGCGCCGAGACACGGGTTCGGCTGCGACGTACGCGATTCGAATCTTCTCGCGACGAGACGTTCCGAGCGCCCGCCGCGACGGTGAGCCATTCCACCGAGCGGAAGTGCGGGTCTTGACCCGCACGCCGCCCAGGCACAACGTCGGGCACGGCGTCCGATGGCCCGCATCTGGAAAGAACCGCTCGACGAGGAGCGACACCTGGAGTTCATGTCGACGTTTGCCGTCGGGGGAATGCCCATCGATCGGATGCGATCGGACGGATGGGTGTACTTCGTCCGCGAGTGCGCGTTCACGTTCCAGTTCGCCAGCCTCGATCAGCTTCGGTCTTGCATCGACTACTTCTCCACCGGCATCCATCCGTCCCGCCGTGTTCCTGGTGTCCACCTCGAGCACTATTGGCAGAAGTGGTCCGAGCGCCTACCCGCAGGGCTCACGCGAACGTCGAAGCGAAGGCGCATCCACGCTGCCCTGCGCCGTGCGCTCACCGAGTTCACGGGAGGAGACACCTGATCCTCCCGCGGAGCGGCTGTCCGAAGACCTTGCCCCGGCCGCCGGGCACGTGGAATGTTGCTCGGACCCGAGATGGCGAAGGCGCTGACGATCGATGGCCGAGAGCTGGGCGAGGTCCCGATCGAGGTTCTCCGCGAGCGCATTGCCGCGGTGCGATCGGCCGACCGAAGCGAGGTCTGGTTGAACGACTCGGCCGGGCCGGCTCTCTGCGTCCTGAAGAGCGGTGCGCGAGCATTCCTCATGTACCTCCGGCGCGAAGGCGAGGTAGGCCTGACGTCACGCTCGCGAGGCGACCATGTCGACGGCGACCTCGAGTTCACGCTCTCGAACGGACAGGTCGATTGCTTCCCTTCCGCGTGGACGGTCGCGTTCGAGGATGCGGCACGCGCGGCGGAGCACTTCTGGCGCGAAGCGAAACCGGCGCCTTTCGTTTCGTGGCACGACGATTCCGACCCACCGTCCGAGTGATGGCTTCGCGCGCAGGCCGGGTTGCCATGACGCACCTGCTCCCGCTGCACGAACACCTGCTCCCGCTCGAGCACGAATGGCTCCGAGCGGCGTACTGTCGGGCGTCCCCGGACGGCGGATCCGGCCGTGGCTCGCCGAAGTGGTTCTACGTCGAACCATCTTGGGCGGGCTGGGGGCGTTCACGTTGCCCGAGACCGTCCTCGAAGCCTACGGGCAGGAGCTCGACAGCGTCCGCCCGCACGGCAGCTCCGGGTACGGGACGCCGATCGAGCTCGAGGGTCTGCTCGAAGGGACCGGGTCGGCGTGGGCCTCCACGTGATCCGTGATCCGAATCCTCCGGGCAGGTCACTTGCCCGAGCCCGCCCTCGCCCACCCGGCGCCGTTCACGGCCCGAGCCGGAGCGTGTCGTACCACGCGACCCTCTCGCCGCCGGGCGCGTTGTCTTCCACCGGGCCCGTGATCGCCCGCATTCCGAGGTCGAGGATGACTTCGAGCGCGATGCCGGGCGCGTTCTCGGGAACGATCACGTAGAACGACTTGAATCCCTGCGAATCTCCACCGAGGAGCGTCGCGTACGCATACAGGCATTCGTCGTTCGTCTCGTCGTTCGCCAGCGTGAAGACCTGGTAGCGAGACGGCGGGAACTGCTCGAGCGGATGCTCGCGCGCGGGGGTGACCGTGCAGCGCTTGCTGGTGAGCGCGGAGTATTCGGCGCTCAAGCGCTCGGCGATGTCTCCGCTCGAGTCCGACAGACGTCGGATGCGAGCACCACCCACGAGCTCACGGTGGTCTTCCTGGATCGAGGTCGGCACGAAGAGCAGGACACCGTCGCCGTCCTCGACGAGCTGGAGCCCGTCGGGGCTCGACGCATACCGGAAGGAGAACGTGCCGCTGGGCGCCCGGTACTCCGTCGTCGTCGCCCTCGAAGCAAAGCGTTCGTAGGACGCGCGGGCTGCTCGTTTCCGGTCGAGCTCTTCGAGCAGGTCGAACGCCAACGCCCCGAGCCCGACCACCGCGGGAGCGAGGAGCAGGGCGTTCATCGTCGCCACGAGGCGTGGCGATCCGGTGCCGTTCCGGAACAGCACGAGAGCCGGAAGCAGCACCATGAGGTAGACGGCGAAGAGGGCGTAGAACGCGATGAACGCGAGCCCCTGCGCCATGCCCGCGCCGGCCGCGTCCCCGTGCACGCCGACCGATCGGAAATACACCAGGTTCGCCCACAGCACGCTCCCGATCGCGAACGCGATCCCGAAGAGCGGTGTGTATCGGTAGAGCAGCTTCAGGCGGTGGAGCACGAACCGCATTACACACGAAGTCTCGCCGCGAGTCCCGCATGAACGCGACCTCGGAGACGGGGTCGACAGGGGCGCGGAGGCAGGCAGCATGAACCCTTCCGGCCACCTCGAGCGGATTCGACGTGAACGTCCGATTCGGCGTACGGTCGGGCGTTCCCGGACGGCGGACCAGGGCGTCGCACGCCGAAGTGGTTCTACGTCAAACCATCTTGGTCGGGTGGGGGGGCGTTCACGTTGCCCAAGACCTCGACGGCTCCTGGGATCTTCCCCGCGAGATCGTCGCCGATGCCGGGCAGCTCCCTGAGGTCCTCTCCCTTCGCGAGGCCCCCGCGGACGTTCTTGCCGAGGCTCGAGACCATGCGCGAGGCGTTGCGGTAGGCGCGCACGCGGAAGGGGCTCTCGCCGGCCAGCGCGAGGAGATCGGCGATGCGGTCGACGTCGTGGATGGGCATGGGCTGTCGGGGGCGACGCGGTCGAGCTACGCACGGGGCGCGGGACGGGAGGGTGGGGGGCGTCGGGACCGTCTCGGTTTCGACTGCCGGATCCGAGACCTCGTGCGATATTCCGCCGCCGGAGGTCTGCATGTCGTTCGTTGCGCGCTTCTTCGTTCTCGTCACCGTCGCGACCGTCGCATCCTGCTCCACGAGCGAGCCCAAGTGGAGCCAGGGCGCAGTCGCCGAATGCGTCAACCGCTGCGTCACGCCCGCGGACTGCGTATTCGGGGGAGACGCGAGCCACGACGCGAACAACTTCGAGTGTGTCTCGGGCGTGTGTCACTACCTCGGCTGTGTGAGCGATACGGAGTGCTCGTCGGTGGGTGGCGACGGCGTGTGTGCCCCCACCCCGTACCTCGGCTACCCGACCTGCACGAAGCGCTGCTCGACGTCGAACGACTGTTCGTTCGGCTCCCTCGCCTACGACGCCGACAACTTCGAATGCGTGAGCGGCGCCTGCCTGTACATCGGCTGTCATGACGACAACGAGTGCAACAACGGGGTCCCCGGAGCCTCCGCCTGCCTGGAGTTCGCGACCGGGATCCCGCGCCAGTGCGTCGGCTACTGCGAAACGGAGGCGGATTGCGTCCTTCCGGACGCCAAGCCCGCGTGGAACGCGGACAACTACCGCTGCGTCCAGAATCGATGCCAGTACCTCGGCTGCGACAGCGACATCGAGTGCCAGGCGTCCATCGGGAATTCGATCTGCAAGCAGCCGTGAGCCGTCCGACTCGGCTTCGAGGGGCGCGGGCTCGCCCGTGCTGAGCGCCGCGCCCTTCGGCACGGCGAGCGTGGGCAGCCCCGACCCATCGACGGGTGTGGTCACGGGCACGGTCAGCGCCAGCGACGCCGACGGGGCTCCGTCGAGCTACCAGGGGCCCTCGACCACGGCCGAGGCACGCTCGCCATCGCTTCCGACGGCAGCTTCATCTTCACACCGACGAGCGCTGCGTGGCACGGGACCGCGGGGTCTTGACCCGTCTGCCGCTCGGGGAGAACGTCAGGCGCACCGTGACTCAGTTCCTTCTCGCACTCGCAACGCACCGACCGACCATCGAGGACTTCTCTGTGGACAGCGTTCGCGGTGTGACGTTTCTCGAGGACGCAGCGCGAAGGATCTTCGGCGCGGAGCGCAACGTATGGGTCGTCCGACCGAGGGGCGGCGAGATGGATTCCGTGGTCGATGACGCCTACATCGGTTTCCGCCACGGCGCTCCGTTCGAGGCCACGCGACTGGCGGCAGTCCTTCGCTCTCTCACCGCCCTCGCGGACGAATTCGCCCTGTTCTATGGGAACGATTGCGACGCGTTGCCGTTCGAGGACGACGTTCTCGGAGTCGTCGAGAATGAACTGGCCGACCCTCATGGTGCTCCGGAGATCTACGTCCGCTGGGCAGCGCCTCATGCTCGCCCCGAGCGGGCGTGCGGGTCTTGACCCGCCCGCCGCTCGGGGAGAACGCTGGCCTGATGCCCATGCTGTTCTGTCCCTTCCGCGGCAGCGAAAAGTGTTCGAATAGTCTCCTAGAGAGCTCTTTTCATTGGATGTCCAAATGGATTGGGAAAAGCTGACGGATGACGTGGTCGCGGCAACGACCGCCGCGTTCCATTCATTGATGTCCGAAAAGTCGGGAGAGCACTTCTATGCGTTTGCTCTCTATACCGACGAGTACGCCGAAACGATCTCGCCGTCCGCGAACAGCCTGGAACGGTACGAGGCGAAATTGCGCGATGCGGGCGATCCGTACGCGGCTAGCTACAAATGGGCCACGGCGGAGTGGGCCTACGAGGCCTGGCGTTCAGAGTTGTTCGCGGGAATCTATCGAGAGCTGCAGAAGCACCGGAAGACCTTGTCGGGGTCCGAAGCGGACTTCGCGTCTTACAAGAATTCGGTTCACGAATGCATGATCGCCGCGCTCGAGCGGATGGACGAGAATGGCTTCTTTTCGAATCGGCGAGAAGAGGTCACGATTTTCATATCCTCTTCCTGTGACGATGAAGCCTTCGATATGGAGAACGAATCAGCGAAACGCCTGAATCCAGAGCAAATCTATTTGCCGTTCCTGAAGAGATACGAGGACGTCGACGCGGGCCAGTCTTGATCGGTGCGGCTCCGATCGGCGGACCCGGCCGTAGCTCTCCGAAGTGATTCCACGTCGAACCATCCCGGCCGCCTGAGAGGCGCTCACGTCACCCAAGACCGAGCAGCGAGGCGACGCCGGCCAGTAGCTAATTCTCGAGCCGACGGAGGCGGTCGTCCCCCGCGTCAGCGGCCCCCAGGAACCGTGGCGGCCGACCGCCGACGCCGCCACCGCGGCTTGCGCCGGCTGGGCTGCGCACCCGGGGACGCATCGGCGCGAGCCGCATCGGGCCGCGGCGCATCCGTCTTCGCCGGTGGACGACCTCTGCCGGAGGGCGCGTGCTGGGGACCGGCGGGAGTCTCCTTGTGGCCCTGCGGCGGCCGTGCGCGCGGGCCGCTCGGGGCCGGTTTCGCGCTGCCCGGCATCGGCTTGCCGGTCGCCTGGCGCCGCCGGCGCTCGTCGCGCTCGGCCTCCGCGATCAGCGCGAGCACGTCGTCGGTCAGCGCGAGCGCGTTGTTCGGCCGGAAGCGCCCCGTGAGCTTGGTGTCGGGAGCGAGCTCTCCGCACTCGTAGAGCTGCCACATCTCCTGTGCGTAGGGAGGTGCCTTGCGTCCCGGGACGAATCGGCCGAGGAAGCGATGGAGGTTGTCCACGTCGCGAAGCAGGAGCGAGCGAGCGTTGCGATTGCTCGAGGCGTTCACCGCCTGGGGGAAATCGATGAGGACGGGGCCATCGACTCCCATGAGGATGTTGAAGTCCGAGAGATCGCCGTGCACGACGCCCGCCGCGAGCATCGCGACCACCTCCGCGAGCACGCGCTCGTAGACCTCGGTCGCGCTCGCGCGGTCGAAGGACAGCTCGCCGAGGCGCGGCGCGGGGTTGCCGTGGGCGTCCACCACGAGCTCCATGATCAGGACGCCGTCGACGAAGTGGTAGGGCACCGGCACCCGCACTCCGGCCGCGCGCAATCGGTAGATCGTCTCCACCTCGGCGGAGCGCCAGGCGGCCTCGTCCTGCTCGCGGCCGTGGCGCGTGCGCTTGGCCATGGCGCGCTGGTCGCGACTGTTCCGCACGGTGCGGCCCTCGGCGTATTCGGCCCGTTGGCGGAAGCTGCGCTGCCCGGCCTCCTTGTACACCTTCGCGACGCGGAGCTCCCCTTCCGACCGGACCAGATACACCTGGGCTTCCTTGCCGCTCATCAGCGGGCGGAGGACTTGCTCGACGATGCCTTCGTCGACCAGGGACACGAGAGAGGCTGGAGTCTGCATGGGGTCGTTCGGAGCACGGGGGGGGCGGATGCGGATGCCCTCCCGTCCCGGGGGCGACCTCTTGGCACATTCCTCCGGTCGACGCAGGCAGGACCGCCCCGTGCTCTCCCAGGCTCGGGACGAGATTCTGTCGGATTTCCACCCTTGGGCTGGTGCCAAGGTGAGCAACCGTGCGTATCCAACCCCCATGCGGCGCACTGGCCGCCTCTTGAGTGGCGCGCGGACCCCCACGCGAGGCCACGACGAGCAGCACGGGGGGCCCGAGGTATTCCGATGCGCTTCCTTCCGATGGTGAGACCGACCTCGTGCGTTCGCGGGTACGCGGCGACGCTCTTCGCCCTGGGCCTCTTCCTGGGCGGCTGCGGCGACGACTCCGCGACGGGCCTGTGTGCCCCGGGTAGCGCGGGCGTGGCCTGTGTCCCGTGCGAAGCCGGCACGTACTGCGCCGGGGGAACCGAGCCCGGCGTGCCCTGTGCCGCCGGGACCTGGGACGACGACGCGGACGCGGCCACCGCCTGCGTCGACTGGAGCACGTGCGCCGCGGGCACGCACTGGACCGCGGCGGGCAGCGCCACCACGGACCGCACCTGCGCGGCCTGCGCGAGCGGGACGTTCAGCACGGCCGCGAACGCGGCCCAGTGCACGGCCCTCACGACCTGCGATCCGGGTCAGTACGTCGTCACCGCGGGCACGGCGAGCAGCGACCGCGTCTGCGGCGGCTGCGCGAGCGGCAGCTTCTCGTCGGCGGCGAATGCGTCGAGCTGCACCCCGTGGACCGATTGCGCGCCCGGTGAGTACGTGATGTCGCAGGGCACGGCGACCGCCGATCGCGTCTGCGCCGCCTGCGCGTCCGGCACGTTCAGCAGCGCCCCCAATTCCGGCACCTGCGTCGCCGTGGGCACCTGCGCTGCGGGAACCTACGAGACGACCCCGGCGACCGGCACGAGCGACGCCGTCTGCACCGCGTGCGATGCGGGCACGTACTGCCCGGGCGGCACGACGGCACCGGTCGCGTGCGGCTCGGGCACCTGGGACGACGATCGGAGCGCGGCGAGCCCGTGCGTCGCCCTCACCGACTGCGTCGCGGGCACCCACGTGAGCGTCCAGGGAACCGCGACGACCGATCGCGTCTGCGCGGCCTGCACGAGCGGGACGTTCACCGCGGTGGCGAACCTCGCGACCTGCGCGGATTGGCAGGATTGCAGCGCGGGCTCCTACGTCACGCAGTCGCCGAGCGCGAGCCAGGATCGGACGTGCGCGGCCTGCCCGTCGAATACCTTCAGCGCGACGACCAACGCAGCGCAGTGCTCGGCTCTCACGACCTGTCCCGCGGGCCAGTACGTCGCGACGAGCGCGACGACGGTGAACGATCGCGCCTGCGCCGCGTGCGCCACCGGCACCTACAGCACGCAGCCCAACTCGCCGAGCTGCGCGGACGCGGGAACGTGTCCGGCCGGAACCGTGCAGACCGCCGCGGCCACGTCCACCTCGGACGTCGTCTGCCAGGCGTGCTCGGCGGGCGAGTACTGCGCCGGTGGCACGACACCGGCCGTGCCGTGCGCATATGGAACCTGGGATGCCGATGGAAGCCCGGCGAGCGCCTGCGTCGCCTGGACCGTCTGTCAGGCGGGCTCGCACGTCTCCGCGGACGGCACGGCGACGACCGACCGGGGCTGCACCGCGTGCGACAGCGGCACCTTCACCGCCTCGGCCAACCAGTCCTCGTGCGCGACGTGGACGGTCTGCGTGCCCGGTCAGGAGGTCACGCGGACTCCGAGCGCGACCCAGGACCGCCTGTGCGCGGCCTGCACGGGAAGCACCTACAGCACGACCGACAACGCGGCGAGCTGCGCGAGCTGGTCGAGCTGCAGCGCCGGCACCTACGTCTCCACCGCCGGCACGCCGACGAACGATCGGGCGTGCACCGACTGCTCGTCCGGCACGTTCAGCTCGCAACCGAACTCGGCGCAGTGCACGAACGCGTCGACGTGCCAGCCGGGCTACGTCCAGACGACGCCCGCGACCTCGACGTCGGACGCGGTCTGCGCGGCCTGCAGCGCGGGGCAGTACTGCGCGGGCGGCACCACCCCGGCCGTGGACTGCGGCAACGGCACCTGGGACGACGACCAGAGCGCGGCGAGCCCGTGCGTGAGCTGGAGGACGTGCGCGGCGCCGTACCAGTACATGACGGCCGCCGGCAGCGCGACGTCCGATCGGACGTGCGGCACCTGCGCGACCGACAAGGTCACGGTGGTCAACAACGACCCCGCCTGCAGCGATCCCCGCAACTGCAACGAGACGCTCCAGGCGTATCCGACGACCGCGACGGGTCTCCGCTACATCGACCCCGACGGACTCGGCAACCTCCAGCGCTTCCAGGTCTATTGCGACATGACGACCCTGGGTGGCGGCTGGACGCTGATCTACGACTCGAACGGCCTCGGCTCGAGCGCCATGACGCAGTCGATCCCCGGCACGACGATCATCACGTTCGGCTCGGGCCTGTACATCCCCATCCCGCGGGTGTTCGGCCTCTCGAGCATGTCGGCGCAGGTGCTCGTGATGACCGCCAACGATCCGTCGAGCTACGTCGTCAGCGCCGGATACAGCGCGCCGCTCCAGAACCTCCGCATGGGGCAGAGCCTCAGCGGCGCGCAGCCGTACAGCAGCGCCACGTTCTCGGGTCCGAACGCTTCGGATCCGACCCTGATGTTCGATGCGAGCTGCACCCCCCAGCCCTGGCCCATCGTCTACCAGGCGTGCGGCAACCCGACCGGCCTCTTCGTGGACGCCACGCACTCGACGTGGAACGTGGGCACGAACACGCCGGCGGACATCGGGCTCTTCCTCCGCTGACGCACCTCGCGGGCCGCCCGCTGCGTCCGCGGGGGGTCGGTGCTGTAGAGCCGCCCGACGCCGTGTACGGGTGCGTCTTTCGTCTCTCGCGCATGAGTCGTCCTCGTGCGTGTCGAGGAAGCCGCGGGAGGCTCGCCTTCTGCGTCGAAGCTCCTCGCTTGGCAGGCGAGGCTCGCATTGCCTCCATCCCTGCCGCCACGGTCGATCATCCGGACAGGTAGACCCAGTCGTGGTCGCCTCGAACGAAGTGTTCCCAGTCCTCGGCGATGCGTTCGAGGAATTCCACGAAGGACGACGCCTCGAGCGTCAGGCCCTCGGTGGCCACACCGTCGAATCGAACAGGACGCTCGTGCGACCATTTCCAGACCATTCCGCGGCCGACCCCCCCCATGCCGAGCAGGAACTGATTCCCTGCGCCGTCTCCAGCGAAGGCGGTGACCCCTACTTCCTCCAAGGCCTCGCCGATGACGACGTGGAGTCGCCTGGGAATGCTGGCGTCCTGACGAGCCACGGCGAGCGGCGAGTAGATGAAGTATCCGTTGTGGACGTCCGGCGCCGAAACGGAGCGGCAGAGCGACAGGAGCTCCTCGTAGTCCCCTGGAAGACCTCCCCGCCACCAAGACGCGAACTCCGTCAGCTCGCCCGCGCAGCAGCCCGGGCCGAAGACGGCATCGCGCAATGGATGGAGGGACTTCGTTCCCGACACCAGCCCGCCGGCGGCTCGCAGTCTCTGTAGAACGCTCTCGACGCGACTCATGGTCCGTTGCTCCTCCTCATCGCCTGCCGGGCGTTCGGACTCGACCGAACGCATGGGCGTGCCGACCGTCGATCGGTCGATGAACGCGTGGGGCGCCGTCGACGCCAGCGCCCATCGTCGGGGAATGGATCCGAGCCCAACACGGCGTCCGACGGGCGACAAGGTTTTTCCGTGAGGGCCCGGTAGGCGGCGAGGGTCACTCGCATCGGTCCAGGACCGTGGTAGCTCCGATCCGTGTATCGTCATCGGAGCTTCGACGGGTCAGCAGGATCGTCCTCCCGAGGAGGGCCTCGATATCGAAGCTCCTCGAGTTGTCGGGGGAAGCTCGTCTTGGCTGCAATCACGGGGAACGCGCAGGATCCACGATGGGGTTCTTCTGTACGCGTTGTGGGAGCGATGAGGGGAAGCCAATGACCGAACGGGAGATTCTCCGCATGCTCGATCTCTATGAAGATGGTCTGTACACACCAATGGAACTCCCGTTCGTGGCAGTGCGCATCTTGGATGCCTCGCCGGACCCGGCGGAATGCTGGCGAGCCATGCCGCTATCACTCCGTGCAGCAGTCCGGCAGGTGGCTTCTAGAGCGGACCGTGAGGATTTGGTGGTGCTGCACGAAGCGGACGCTACGAACGCGGTGCTCCAGCTTCGACGGGTACGGCAGCTACTGAACGAGCGTGGCTGGCTCGCAGAGGAGTGACCGTGCTTCCGATCAGGGTTGCGCACCATCAGCTCGCGAGCATTTCGTGACGCTCCGATCGACCCACGGTGGGTCGCTGCTCCACGGCAGGCCAGGGCCGTGCATCCACGCGGGACGCGTGACGACCCGAGATCGACGCTCTAGAAGAGACTCCCCCGATGCTCGACGAGCGTGCGCAGGAGGCTGCCGATCTGGGCGGCCACGTCGTCCGCGGTGACCGACGGCGGTAGGCCCCGCGCGACGCCGAGCATCAGGCCCGCGAGCGAGTTCACGAGGATGAACGCGTTCGTGTCGGTGCGCCGCGCGTTCGGCGTGCGCGCCTCGCGGACCAGGAGGAGCTTGACGAGCACCTCCCCTTGGCCGAGCAGACGCACCACCGGCTCCTGGCTCATCACGTCGGGGACCTGGCCGAGCATCACCTTCACGAGACCCCGACGCTCGACGGCGATGTCCATGAGCTCGCGCACGAGCTCCTCGAACGCCGTCGCCCCGTCCATCGTCGTCCAGGTGGGGATCCGCTGCTCGATCCGTCGCCAGATCGTCCTCGACTCGAATTCCACGACCGCGCGGAGGATGTCGTCCTTGCCGTCGAAGTACTCGTAGAGGGTGCCCACGCCGACGCCCGCGCGTTTGGCGATCGCATGGGTCGAGGCGCTGGCGAAGGCGCCCTTCTCGATAATCCGACTCGATGCTCGGACTATGGCCTCGTATTTCTCGATGGACCTTGATTGCTTGGGAATTCGCTTGGCCATGGCGCCTGTTTGAATCCGAATATTGTTCGACTCTAGCATTCTCTGCAGGCGTCGGAGAAGACGCCGGATGGAGAGAACCATGGTCCTCGGCACGACTCGACCCTCGTCGTCCTCGCCTCGCTCGTCGTTCGCCACGCGCGCGCGGCGCCCCCCGTCCGACTCGTGGGACGATCCGACGCGTCCCTCGGCGGCGTTCCCTCCCGGCTCCGCGCGCGTCGCCGGGATGACGTGGCGCGATACGTTCGCGTCTCTCCCGAGCGCGCTGCGAAACGGCATCAACGGCTACATCGAGGAAGCGATCCGTCGCAAGGGCGAGGTCGCCGCCGCGTCGCTCGGACCCTTCCCGGCGGTCTTCGTCTCGCGCCCCGACCTGATCCGGCACGTCCTCGTCACGCACAAGGACACGTACCTCAAGGACAACCCCGTCTTCGAGCTGCTCCGCCCCCTCGCGGGCAACGGCGTGTTCCTCAGCGAGGGAGACTTCTGGCGCTCGCAGCGTCGGATCCTGCAGCCAGAGTTCACGTCGCGGGGGGTGGACTCGCTCGTCGAAGCGATGGGCAGCGTGGCGGCCGCGGTCGCGGACGAATGGGAAGAGGCGGCTCGCGCGGGTCGCACCGTGGAGGCTTCCGAGAGCATGCGCGACGCGGCGATGCGCGTGATCTGTCACACGGTCCTGAACGTGGATCTCGGGGACGAGGCTGCGCGGCTCGGGCGAGCCCTCGACCGCCTGCTCGTCCTCTTGCAGTTGCAACTGAGCGTGCCGGGTCCGCTGTCCGCCACCCTCTGGCGTGCGCTCGAGCCGCCGATGCGTGCGACCATCGCGACGATCGACGAGTTCGTCGCCGAGGTGATCGAGCGCAACCGCGCTCCGGGCACGTCGGGGCTGGTCCACAGGTTGCTCACCTCGCCGGACCCGGAGACCGGGCGGACGATGACGACGAGGCACCTTCGCGACGAGATCGTCACGCTCTTCATCGCGGGGCACGAGACGACCGCCACGACGCTCGCGTGGGCGTGGGTCGAGCTCTGCCGCCATCCGCACGCTCTCGCGCGGCTCACGGCCGAGGCCGACGCGGTGCTCGGCGACCGGATTCCGCGAGCCGAGGACCTGCCGCGGCTCCCCTACGCACGCGCGGTGTTCGAAGAGGCGATGCGCCTCTATCCGCCGCTGCCGTTCGTGCCTCGCCTCGCGACGACCGACGACGAGATCGAGGGTCGTCACGTCCCGGCAGGAACGATCCTCGTGTGTTCGATCTTCGCCCTCCACCGCCGGCCGGAGCTCTGGCCCTCACCGCTCGATTTCGAGCCGGAGCGATTCCTCCCCGAGCGTCGGAAGGCGATCGAGCCCGGCGCCTACGCGCCCTTCGGTGCAGGCCCGCGGCTGTGCATGGGCAACCACTTCGCCCTCGCCGAAGGTGCCGTGATGCTCTCCACCTTGGCGCGGCGCTTCGACGTGGCGCTCGACGACGGGGACATCGGCATCACGAAGCTGCCGGGTAGCCTCCGGCCGGATCGTGCGGTTCGACTGCGGCTCGCGAAGCGCGCTCGACCGTGAGTCCTCGTCGGCGTGTGACCGAGCACGAACGAGGTGGTCCTCTGTCCGAGCTCGTCGGGTGGGCTGCGGGACTCGAGGGAATCCCCCTCAGGTGCCGGCCCGCTCCATCCGCATGAGCTCGAGGATGGCGTCCGCGAGTGCCCCGCACTTTCCGTCGGGGACGGCGAAGGCGCGAATCGATGCGAGGTCACCCGACGTGAGCTCCATGCGCCGATGGTACTTGCCGAAATCGACCACCATGGCGACGAGGAACCGCGGCGACTCGTCGGGATGGCTCGCGACGGGGAGCACGTCGAGGCGGAGCGTCAGACCGGGGCCGAGCCATTCGGGCAACGGTTCGACGACGAAGCACGAATCCCCGCGTTCCAGCGGACTTCGGACCCGAGCGCCGAGGGTTTCGAATCGGGCGGTGAAGAACTGGGTGAGCTCGGCGTGGGCTTCGTCGTGGTTCATCGGCGGAGTGGTGGAGAATCGCCCGCGGGTGACGTCGACCGGAAGGTCGAGCCCGGTGGCGCGCGGCGTGAGCCTCCGTGCGCGCGAACGATACTCCGCCCCCGTCTCGGAAGTCGACGGTACCGACCTCGGAGCAGGGCCACACGGACGGCCCATCTCCGCCTACCCCAACACCCCCGCCCCCTCGAGGAACCTCTGCAGCTCCTCGCCGCCCCTCGATCCCTCCCCACCGTACGAGCAACCGGGCCCGCGATCGACCGAGCACTCCCGCGACGCCCCATGACGCGCCCACCGAACGACTCGCAGGACGAGCCCGACGACACCGTCGCGGACTTCCTCTCCCCCGACACCCCGCACGACGAGCTCTTCCGGCATGTGTTCGGACGACCGAGACATGCCGCGGACGAGCTCGCCTTCCTCCTCGGAGCCGAGGTGGCGCGACACGTCGACTGGGGCTCGCTCGAGCTCGTCCCCGGCACGTACGTCGACGATGCCCACCGGCAGACGGAGAGCGACCTCGTGTACTCCGTTCGGCTCCGCGGACAGGAGACGTGGATCTACCTGCTCTTCGAGCACCAGGGCTCGAGCGATCCGGAGACTCCGCAGAGGGTCGTCGGCACCATGCGCGCGATCTGGGCGCGCCGTTTGCGTGACGGGCTGCCGCGCGTGGCCTTCCTGCCTCCCATCGTTCCGATCGTGCTGCACCGAAGCGAGCGAGCGTTCGGCTCCCACGAGCGCTTCGCGGAGCTCTTCGCGCGCCGCGGGGACGTCCACTCGGCTGTTGCGCGGTCCCTGGGCAACCTCGGCATCACGGCCGACGAGCTCTCGCGCGTCGCCTCGGCCGACGAGAAGGCCCCGGTGTCGGTCGCCCGCTTCGCACGACGCTTGTTGCATGAGTTGAAGGGCATGGGGGCCGCATCGGATATCGTCCGCCACTTCGAAGACCTCGTCGCCGAGGTGGAGGTCGTCGAGCGCACCGGCCTGGGGCGACGCCTCGTCCTCCTCGACTTTCGCGAGGCTCTCGAGAGCGCGAGCGCCGAAGGTCGCCTCGAGACGATCGGCCACCTGCTCACGCTCAGGTTCGGCCCGCTTCCGGTCGACTTGACCCGCCGACTCGAGACGGCCTCGAGCGAGGAGCTCGATCGCATCGAAGACGGCATCCTCTTCGCGACGACGCTCGACGGGGTCTTCGGGCGGCGGCCGCCCGGCGAGCCTCCCCGAGACCACTGAGGCGGCTGGCGCCTCCCACGCGCATCGAGCGCCTGCCCCGCTCGCCTCGACACCCCAGCCTCCCCAGGGAGTGACAAGAGGTCGTGTTGTACCGGAAGCGACCCTCGGAGTCTGGTCAATGCTTGCGAAACAATACGCAGAACGTTATTTTATGCAAGCAACGACCATGTCCGCCGCAGCCCGCTACATCGTGGACCTCGCCGCGCGCGGCAGGCACCACTTCACCACCGAGGAGGCCGCCGCTGCGCTCGGTCGCTCGATTCCCGCGGTGCGCGCGGCATTGCGGCGTCTCGAGGCGAGGGGCGAGATCGCCCACCCCTATCGGGGCTTCCACGTCATCGTACCGCCCGAGTATCGACGGCTCGGTTGCCTCCCTGCGGACCAGTTCGTGCCGCAGCTCATGGAGCACCTGGGCGAGCCCTACTACGTGGCATTGCTCAGCGCTGCCGAGCTCCATGGGGCCGCCCATCAACGCCCGCAGGCGTTCCAGGTGATGGTGACGACGAACCGCCGCGCGATCGTGTGCCGGGAAGTCCGGGTGCAGTTCATCGCCCGCAAGGACATGGCGAGCACCCCGGTCGTGGAGAAGAAGACCGCGAGAGGGTTCCTCCGCGTCGCCTCGCCCGAGGCGACCGCGCTCGAGTTGGTGGGCTACGCGGATCAGAGCGGAGGCCTCGACAACGTGGCGTCGGTCGTCGCCGAGCTCGTCGAGGCGATCGACGCCGACCGGCTGGTGTCGGAGTGCGCGAGGAGCCCCATCGCGTGGGTGCAGCGTCTCGGCTACCTCCTCGACCTGACCGAGAACCACCACCTCGCGGACGAGGTCGCACCGTCCGTCGTCGCGCGCGCCAAGGACGTCGCCCCGCTCGTCCGCGCCGCGAGTCGAAGCGGCGCGCCGCGCGCCGCGCGCTGGAAGCTCGCCGTGAACGCGACGGTCGAACCCGACCAGTGATCCCCAGGGACTTCATCACCGAGTGGCGCGACCGCGCGCCATGGGTGCTCGATCGGCAAGTCGAGCAGGATCTCGTCATCTCGCGCGCGCTCGTCGAGCTGTTCTCGCGAGAGCCGATCGCCCGGTCACTCGCGTTCCGAGGTGGCACCGCGCTCTACAAGCTCCACATGAAACCTGCCGCTCGCTACTCGGAGGACATCGACCTGGTGCAGACGAGCCCCGCCGGAATCGGTGGGGTGCTCGACGCCATCCACGCCGCGCTCGATCCGTGGCTCGGCAGACCCAAGTGGAAGCAGACCGAGGGCCGCGTGACGCTGATCTACCGCTTCGAGTCCGACGACGTTCCCCCGGTCGGACTGAAGCTCAAGGTGGAGATCAACTCGCGCGAGCACTTCACCGTCTACGGGCTCGAGCGGCGTCGCTTCGAGGTGACGTCGCGTTGGTTCACCGGCGTCGCGCACCTCCATACGTACGAGCTCGACGAGCTGCTCGGAACCAAGCTCCGCGCGCTCTATCAGCGCAAGAAGGGTCGCGACCTGTTCGATCTGGCCCTCGCGCTGGAGCGAGGCGACGTTTCCCCCGACCGCATCGTGGAAGTGTTCGCGAAGTACATGGAGGCCGAAGGCACGAAGGTCACGCGTGCGATGTTCGAGCAGAACCTCGTCGCCAAGAGGAAGGACCCCATATTCACGGCCGACATGACGCCGCTCCTCGCGCACGGTCACGCATGGGACTTCGACGACGCGTTCGACCGCGTATGGACCGGGTTGGTCGCGCGACTCTCGGGCGACGCCTGGAGAGGCGGTTGACGAGCTCCGCCCGGCCATCCCCGCCCCGCCTACCCCAACACCCCCGCCCCCTCGAGGAACCTCCGCAGCTCCTCGACGAACACCGCCCAATCCGGCGGGCAGTCGTCGTGCCCCGCGTCGTAGAGCGAGAGCCGTCCCCCACACGCTTCGGCGAGCGCCTCGCCGTGCCGGACGGAGATCACCTCGTCGCTCCGGCCGTGCAGGATCCACGTCGGTACGCCGAGCGTCCGCACCACGTCCCGGACCTCGAAGGGATCGGGAACCAGGAAGCGGGGAATCGGGAAGAGCTCGCGGGCGCGATCGGCCGCGCTCGTGAAGGTCGAGAGCAGCACGAGGGCCCGCGGCTTCCGCTCGCGTGCGAGGGTCGCGATCGCGCCTCCGCCGAGCGAGCGGCCGACGAAGACGATGCGCGAGGGATCGACGTCCGGCCGGGCGACGAGCTGGTCGTGGAAGGCGACGAAGTCCTCGCGCACGGACGCCTCGCTCGGCTCGCCCGTCGAGCGTCCGTAGCCGCGGTACTCGAGCAGGAGCACGTGGAGCCCGAGGTCGCGGATCGGTCCCATCGGGAGCGCCCAGTCCTCGACGAGCTCGCCGTTGCCGTGCGCGAAGATCAGCGCGGGACCCGGGGACTCGCCCCGCGTCCGCGGCAGGAGCCAGGCCTCCGTCCGCCCCTCGGTCGTCTCCCGTTCGAGGACGACGAGGCCCGGAACGGCGCGATCCGGCCGGCAGGCGGGCATGCGGTCCCGACCGGCGAAGAGGACGCGACGAAAGGCGGCGGCGAACACGGAGGGGAGCTACGCACGCCGGGGCGGAACGTCAGGTCTCAGCCCTCGGGGCCGCCGCGCTCCGCCTCGGAGCGCTCGGTCTCGACCTCGCCGCCCTTCTTCCAGGACCAGAGGATGCCGACGACGAGCGTGAGGGTGATGATCGCGAGCGAGCCGTAGATCGAGACCGCCTGCGGGATGTGCTCGGTGATCTGGTGGTGGAAGATGAGCTTCACGCCGACGAAGACGAGGATCACGGCGAGCGAGTGCTTCAGGTACTTGAAGCGCTCCATCATCTCCGCGAGCACGAAGTAGAGCGAGCGCAGGCCGAGCACGGCGAAGATGTTCGACGTGTAGCAGATGAAGTCCTCGGTCGAGACCGCGAGCACGGCCGGGATCGAGTCGAGGGCGAACATCACGTCGGTGAATTCGACGACGATCAGCGCGAGGACGAGCGGCGTGAAGAAGAACTTCCCGTCGATGCGCGTGACGAAGTGGTCCTCCTCGATCTCCTCGGAGATCGGCAGGACCTTGCGGATCGCGCGGTGGAACCAGCTCTCCTCGTCGTCGCCGCCCTCGTCGTCCTCGCCCGCGACCACGAGCTTCACGCCCTGGTAGGCGAGGTAGAGGCCGAAGACGTAGAAGAGCCAGGAGAAGCGCTCGACGAGGTAGAGGCCTCCGCCGATCATGATGCCGCGCATGATGATCGCACCGAGGATGCCCCAGAGGAGCACCCGGTGCTGGTGCACGGGCTTCACACCGAACTGCTGGAAGACCAGCGCGATGACGAAGAGGTTGTCGATGCTCAGGGACTTCTCGAGGACGAAGGCCGTGAGGTAGAGGGTGGCCGCGTGGCCTCCGTCGCCGCGCACGATCCCGGTGCGCGTGTCGAGGACGGCCCCGCCGATCCCGTGTTGGTAGATGTAGTAGATGACGCCGGAGAACGCGACGCCGACCGAGATCCAGATCATCGTCCAGACGGTCGCCTCGCGCAGGGTCATGTCCTCCCCGTGCTGGTGGCGTCGACGGAACGCGCCGAGATCGATCGCGAGGCACGCGAAGACGAGGAGGAGGAACCCGACCCAGAGCATCATCGGACGACCGGATTAGCGCAGATCCGGGCCGGACGGTACCCGTTCCTGGATCCTCCGCTGGCCACGGGAAGGATGTTCAGGCGCGGCCCCGGCCGGAGAGGACCTCCGAGAGCCGCTGCCGACCGCCGCCCGTGGCCGTTTCGAGGGCCCTCTTCAGCATCGGGCCGCAGTCGGGATGGTCGCTCCGACGGAGCGCCTGGGCGGCGAGGGCCCGGTCGTCGGGCTCGCCCGCGACCAGCACCCCGAGCAGGTGCTCGAGGGCCTCCGGGCTCGGGATCCGTGCGATGGCCGCGAGGGCGGCGCGCCTCACGGCCGGGGTCCGCGCCCGGCGGTGGATCCGGACCAGCGGGTCGAAGGCGTGGGGGAAGGCGAGGGAGGGCATCACCTCGACGGCCGCGGCGACCACCGACCCGTCGGAGTCCGAGAGGGCGTCCGAGACCACGCCGAGCGAGCGCTTGAAGCGGAGCTTGCGGACGGCCCCCACCGCGGCGGCCCGGACGAGGGGATCGGCATCGCGCGCGAGCCGTTCGAGCGGGCCGAGCGTCTCGTAGGCCTCGACCCCGCCGAGGAGGCTCGCGAGGCGGCTCTTGGCCGTCGGACCTTCCGGGGCCACCGGGCCGAGCAGGCGCGCGTAGCCGCCGGCGACCAGTGCGCGGCGCCGGAGCGGTCGCGCGAGGGAGGTATCGAGCGCGAGCTCGGCCATCGTCTCCCGGGCGTCTCCCGCCTGCTCGAATTCGATCACGTCCGAGCGCCAGACGTCCGGGTACGCGGCCGGGCTGCGGAGCGTGTCCGGGAGCTCGACCGACGGATTCGGCCGATCGACGGCGTCGCGGAGACGCTCGGCGAGGCCCGTGTAGCGGACCTGCTTCCTCCGCTCGAGGGGCAGGGACGCGAGCGCGAGGGCGGTGGCACGGATCGAGGCGTAGGCGCCGAGCGTGTTCCACTGATCGATCGCCGCCACGTACGCGTTCTCGGCGAGCTCCACGGGCAGCCCGGTCGCGAGGCCGCGCTCCGCCGCCGCGACGTAGGCGTCCGCGGCGAGCCGTCGGAAGCGGGCTTCGTACGGGAGCCCGAGCCGGCGTGCGTAGTCGGCGGCCTCGCGGGCCGCGCTCGCGGCCGCGTGCAGCTCGCCGCGCTCGCGGGAGAGCGTCACGAAGTCGTCGAGGTAGCGGATCGCGTGGTGCTTGAGCCCGTCCTCGCGGAGGATCCGGATCGCGTTCACGTAGCCCTCGGCGAGGTTCTCGAACGCGCCCTCGCGACCGAGCGCGATGAGGACCTGCGTGCAGTCGAAGGCGCGCTCGCGCTGCCCACGCGTCTCGTAGCCGTCCGCGGCGGCCTCGAGGGCGCGCAGGGCCTCGATCATCGCCTCGGCGGCGCGCTCTCCCTGATTGGTCCCGCGCCACGCGAGGCAGAGGTCGTAGGCGACGAGGCCTCGGACGTAGGCGTCCGCCTCGATCGCGGGGCGCTCGAGCAAGCGCTCGAAGCGAGTCGCGGCCTCGTCGTGCCGGCCGAGCCCCGCGAGCAGGAGCCCCGCGTGTCCGAGCCAGCCCGCCGCCTCGGCCTCGGACGCCGCCTTCGCCAGGTTGCCGCGCGCGCGTGCGACGCGCATGCGATCGCCCGCGAGCTCCGCGGCGCGCTCGGCCTCGTCCTTCGCTCCGACGTAGAGCCAGGCGAGCACCGCCGTCCGCTTCGCGCCGGCCGACGTCGCGGCCTGGGCGAGACGGCGCACCGTCGACTCGAAGAGCGCGTCGTCCACGCGCTGGGCGTCGAGGACCGCGCCGAGCAGGAAGAGGGCCTCTTCGAGGGAGCCACGCTCCGCGGCGGCGGCGACGCGCTCGAGCGTCGGTGACTGGGCGATCGTCATCGGGCCGCCCCCGCCTTCCGCACGATCGAGAGCGCACGTTCGGTCCGCTCCGTACGCCCGCCGAGGGCGGCGACGTCGACGACGTGCGTCTCGTCGAGGCGCGAGGCCCACGCGGGTGCGCCCGTGCCGTCGCTCGGCAGGAGGAAGATGCCCGAGACCCGGGCGACGGCGCGGAGCGCGTCGATCGTCTCGTCGGTCGCGTGGCACTGGCCGTGCGTCACGAGGTACACGGCCACGTCGCGGCCCGAGCGATCGCGGAGGCGCTCGACGTCCTTCGCGAGCTGGGCGAGGACCTTCGCGTAGTTCCGGCCCCGCTCGCCGCGGAACGTGAGGAGGTGCGCGACGGGGATCGAAGACCCGCCCGAGCGTCCGGGGGTGACGTGGGTGGCGTCGTAGAGCCTCGCGTCGAAGAAGCGCAGGACCGCCTCGTCCTCCGCGAGCTGGAGCTTCTTCAGCAGCGCGAGCGCGAGCCCCCGGGCGAACACCGAGCGCTGCCCCCGCATCGACGCCGACGCGTCGATCGCGACGTAGTGGATCTGCTGGTCGCGCTCGTTGCGTTTCTCGCGCGCGTAGTAGAAGAGCTCGTGGTCGGCGAAGCGCTGGAGGAAGATCGCCTCCGGCAGCGCGAGCTCGCTCGAGACCAGCGAGTCGAGCCCTCCGCGCCTCGTGAGGCCCGCGTAGCCGTCGACCTCGTAGCGCTGCATGGAACGCGCGCGCTTCGTCTCGAGGACGCTCGGCAGGAGGTCGAGGCTGAAATTCAAGACGTCGTTGGCCTCGGCGCTGTCGAAGACCGAGAGCAGGTCGAGGAGCGAGAGCGAGCTCGCCTCCCCGGCGTCCGCTCCGAGCATGCCGAGCAGGCGCAGCGTGTCGAGGTCGAGCTGCTCGAAAGCGATCACGACGCGCAGCCGGTCGGCGGCGATCCGCGCCGCGAAGGCGAGCTCGCGCGGCGAGAGGGAAGAGGGCTCCACGGAGCCGAGCGAGGCCTCGAAGGCGTCGTAGGTCGCGGGGTTCGAAGGGGGTGCCGGGATCGGCGCGTCGTAGCGCAGCGAGTCCGTGACCTCGGCGGCGATCGGACCGAGGATCCGCGCGACGACGGCGGCGACCATCGGATCGGAGAGGCGCATCGCGCGGAGTCGATCGACGACCGAGCCCTTCGCGAGCTCGCGGACGAGCGACGTCCACTCGGCGAGCGCGAGCGCCTCGGGCGAGCGGGGGGAGAGCTTCGAGGCGAGGGGAGGATCCGCGAGCCCGAGCCGGTCCGCTCCGACGACGGCGAGCAGCCCGAGGTCGTGCACGAACGCGAGGGGCACCTCCACCCCGATGCGGAGCAGCGCCCGCTGCCACTCGGCCGCGCGCACACGGAGCATGGAAGACGAGGGCCGGGCCACCGCGAGAGCGAGGCTCGAGAGCGCCTTCCGGTCGGCCTCCGTGACCTCCGTGCTCACGTCATTCTCCGAAGCGTCCGCTCTCGAAGACGTGGCCGAGGAGCTGGTCGATCCGGGCCATCGCGTCCTTCGCGGGCGCGGTGCCGATGCCGGCGAGCGCGCTCTTCACGTCGTTCAGCGCCCGGAGGTGGCTGAAGAGCTGCACGTCGCTCATCGCGCGGCCCGAGGTCAGGAGCTCCTTGATGCGCTGGACCTCGGCGACGAGGGCGTCGATGCCGACGTCCACCGCGCCGACCCTGCGGGCCGTGGGGTTCTCGCGCTGGTGGGCCTCGAGCACCGGACCCACGAGCCCGTCGAGGATCTCTTGCTGCTCCACCGAGTTCCAGATGTGCCGGAGCACGAAGAAGTCGCTCGCATCGGGCTGCTGGCGCCCGTCGAGGTAGGCGCTCGCCGAGAAGAGCTTGAGCAGCTTGATCGCGCGCCGGTCGGAGACGCTGATGCCCTCCGCGCGGATCTGGAAGACGAGCCCCTTGTACGCCGCGAGGAAGTCGTCCGAGAACTTCATACGGGCGCCGAGACCCGCCTGCAGCGCGTGCAGATCGGCGCTCGTCAGGATCGGCTCGAGCGCGTCGAAGCGGCCCTCGACCGTCTTCACCTCGTGCTCGATGCCGCGGAGCAGCAGGTCGTGGAAGTGGTAGCTGTCGAGGTTGTCGCTTCGGACACGCAGGAGGAAGCGGTCGAAGACGGCCATGAGCTCCTCCTCGTTCGGGACCTCGTTCGAGGCGGCGAAGGCCGAGAGCAGCGGGACCTTCTTCACCTGGCCGCCCACCGTGTAGCGGCGCTCGTTGAGGACGGACAGCAGCGAGTTGAGGATCGCGCTGTTCGCCTTGAAGATCTCGTCGAGGAAGACGATCTCCGCCTCGGGGAGCATCCCCTCGGTCCTCCGCGTGTACTCGCCCTTCTGGAAGGCCGCGATGTCGATCGGGCCGAAGAGCTCGTTCGGCTCGGTGAAGCGTGTGAGGAGGTACTCGAAGTAGCGGGCCTGCACGAGCTTCGAGAAGAGCCGGACGAGCGCGCTCTTCGCGGTGCCGGGAGCGCCGACGAGCACCACGTGCTCGCCCGCGACGGCGGCGATGAGCATGAGCCTCACGGTCTCGCTCTTGCCGAGGAAAGCCCCCTCGAGGGTGCGTGCGACGGACTTCAGCTTGTCGGCGGTCGTGGTCACGGGATCCGGTTCTCCGAGGCGTGGGCGGCGGCGGGCGCGAGGGTCCGATGGACGAGCGCGCGTCCGCGGGCGATGCCCTCGCGCAGGCCGCGGGGCTCGAGGAGGGTGGCGAAGGCGACGAGGCGCGCGCGATCCCGGCGGGAGAGCTCGCGGAGCGAGGCCACGGCGTCGGCCTCGAGGGCCGCGGCGAAGGCGCCGAGCGCGAAGGACTCGAAGGGCCCGAGCGCGCTGTGGAGCGGCGCGCGACCTCCGTCGAGGGCGAGGAGGGCGAGCGCGTCGAGCACGACGCGAAGGGCCGCGACCGAGCCCGGATCGCGCCGATCGACGAGGCCTCCGGCGAGCCTTCCGACCGACGGCAGTCCTCCCGCGGCCACGGCCTGCGTCACGGCGCGTGCGAGCACCGGATCGCCGAGCACCGTGAGCGCGTCGAGGCCGAGGTGGCAGGGCTTCGCGGGATCCCCCGACACGAGGTCGGTGAGCGGCGAGGCGAGGCAGAGCTTCTCGAACGTCGCCACGGCTTCGCCGCCGAGCTCCGGACCGAGCGCCTCGAAGAGGCCGTGGAAGGGGCGTCGTTCCGCCTCTTCGCGCACGCGACGGAGCTTCGGGAGGGCGCGGAGGCGCGGAGGGACGTCGCGCCCGGGGAACGCGTAGCTCCCCCCGAACCAGAGGCGCACGGTGTGGTCCTCGCGATCGAGCGCCCCGAGGGACCGCACGACGGCGTGGCGCGCCAGCGCGTCCTCGCGCGAGGCCACGGGGCCGGCCGCCTCGACGAGGGCCGCCGCGTACCCGAGCGCCTTCGGGATCGCGGCGCGCGCGAGGGCCCGATCGAGCATCGGATCGGTCGCGGCGGCGAGATCGTGCGCGGCGAGCGCGAGGGCGATCGCGCCCCGGCCGAGGGCCACGGGGGGGCTCGGATGTCCGAGGAGCGCGCGTGCCGCGTCGTCGAGGCCTCGCGCGATCGCGCCCTCGGCCTCCGCGTCGGGGATGGCCATCGCGACGAAGTCGTCGAGCACGACCGGAGGGATCGGATGCGAGACGACGACGTCGCCCCCGCCGAGCAGGGGAGCGAGGAAGCGGACGGCGAAGCGCGCGTGCTGCCGAGCGATGGTGGGCCGGCCGGGGCTCAAGGCTCCTTCGCCTCCCTCTCGGCCGCTTCGGCCTCGCGGAGCGGGAAGCGCGTGGCCTCGTCGTAGACGAGCGTCCGCGTGCTCGCCTCTTCCTTCGGCAGGGAGACGACCTCGATCCGATCGCTCGCGATCGCGCGCAGCTGCCGTCGGTCGACGGAGGTGAACGCCGAGTCCGGCACGACGCGCGCCGGTCCGTCGGCGCCGAGGAAGACCTTGCCGGTGGCGCATTCGGGTACCAGCGAGACGAGGACGTCCTTCGAGACCTCGGGGACGAGCCGTCGCCCGACCGGGACGTAGAGGTTCTCGGCGACCGCGCGATGGGCCTGGCCGAGCGGCAGGGCCTCGAGGCCGGAGGGATCGAGCACGAAGATCGCATCGCTCGAGACCGCGACGCGGAGGCCGGAGAGCACGCGGGGCGGGAGGACCGCGAGCAAGCGCGCGAGCCGCTCGCGCTCCGCGATCGGGACGACGGTCGCGACGACGTCGTCCGGAGGCGACTCGTCCGGGGCGAGCTTCAGCACGAGGTCGAGCGAGCCCGTCGCTTCGACGGGGCGCACCTTCGCCTCGTGGAGGGCGTCCGCGGTGCCGATGCGGAGACGGACGAGCGAGCTCACGCTCGCGAAGGGCGGGAGCGGATCGAGCAGGCGCACGGGCTCGCCGGGCACGAAGAGCGCGAGCGAGCCCTCGGGGAAGACGCCCTCGAGGACGTCGAGGGGGAGCGGATGTCGATGGCCGAGCGCGACGGCCGCGCGCCCACCCACCGGCGCGAGGACCGTGACGCCGGGGATCGAGGCGAGCAGCGCGACGATCCGCTCCGGGGCGTCCTGCACGTCGACGACGTGACGCGCGACCGGGCGGTCGTCGAAGACGCTCTCGCCGATCCACTCGGCGAGCGCGGCCTTCGCCTTCACGCCGTAGCGCGCCAGGTAGGAGAGCACGGCGCGGCCGACGCCCAGCTCGGCGACGACGAAGAGGGACTTCGGAGCGCCCGCGCCGCGCGGACGCTTCTCGAGCGTGAGACGCCGGACGAGGTCGTAGAGGCGGACCTCCCGGTCGAGCGTGTACGACTGGGTGAAGGCGAGGTCGTAGAGCACGACCCCGCCCGAGGCCGCCTCGGCGAGCTCGTCCACGTCGAAGCCGCAGGGGGCCGAGGCATCGCGGTACCGGACGAAGTGGACGTCGGTGCCCGTGAAGGCGAGGCCTCCCGCGAGACGGGCGAAGCCGGCGACGCGATCCATCCGCCGCGAGGACTCGGCGTCGAAGCGCACGAGGACCTCGCGCGTGCGACGGGCGGTGATGACCTCGCGCAACTGGAGAGAGGGCACGAGGTCCGCGAGGACCCCGTCGTCCCCGGCCGCGCGGAGGAACGCCACGAGCCGATCGAGGGAAGCGAAAAGGAGCACGCCTTCCTGCCCGAGGAGAACACCTCGGGAGTCGGGGAGCACTCCGGGCATCCGGAGGCGGCTCTGGTGCAGCGCGACCCGGCTCAGCACGGGAGCGACCGTACCATGTCACCGGCCGGCGTGCGCGCCTGCGCGCGAGTCCCGCTCCCGCTCAGAACGAGGTGAGCTTGCGGAGCATCGGCGACTTCTTCCGCTGATGGCCCTCCATCCGCCGGAGGATGTCGTCCAGCGTGCGGACGGCATGCACGAGGTGCTCGCCCTTGTTCAGCATCACGCACTCGGCGCGCTCGCCCATGGCGGCGTCCGTGATCTCGGCGCGCGAGGGTATGCCGGTCCGCGTGAGGGTCGCGAGGACCTCCGTCGCCCAGATGACGGGCACGTGCGCGGCCTCGGCGAGCCAGAGGATCTCCTCCTGCACCTCGGCGAGGCGCTCGTAGCCGCACTCCACCGCGAGGTCGCCGCGCGCGATCATCACGCCCACGCCCTCGCGACGCATCGCCGCGAGCAGGATGGAAGGGAGGTGCTCGAAGCCGAGGCGGGTCTCGATCTTCGGGACGACGGCGACGTGCTCGGCCCCGAGCGCCGCGAGCGCGTCGAGGAGGTTGTCGACGTCCTCGGCCGTCTGCGTGAACGACATCCCGACGAGGTCCGCATGACGCGCGACCCACGGGAGGATCGTCCGATCGTCTTCGGTGAGCGCGGGCAGCGCGAGCGCGGTGTCGGGGAAGTTCATCCCCTTCTCGGCGCGGAGCTTCACCACGTCCTTCACCGCGTGCGTGATCTCGACGAGGAGCGAGTCCTCCCGACGCTCGCGCACGATGCCGACGAGGTGACCGTCGTCGAAGACGACCCGCTCGCCCCGCGCCACGGCCGCGAGCGCCTCGGGCACCGCGCAGGCGATGCGCGCCGGCTCGATGCCGCCGCCGCGTCGCGGCTTCGCGTTCTTGCCGACGCGACCGTCGAGCGTCACGAGGAGATGATCGCCGACGGAGAGCGGGATGAACCCGTCGTGCGCACGCAGCGCGCCGACGCGCGTCTCGGTCTTGCCGTTGCGCGTGCGACGCAGCGAGCAGCCCGGGACGACGTAGGCCGTGCGATCGGTGCGCGCGATCGCGAACATGGGCCCGCATTGCTCGACGACGAGCGAGCGCGTCTTGCCGCGGGCGTCGACGAGCTCGAGCCGCTCGCCCGGCTCGAGGCGCGCGAGGAACCAGGGATCGACCGGGAGGTCCTCGGCTCCCGCGGGGAGCTCCTTCGTCTCGGGGACGAGCCTCACCCGGGCGGCCTCGACGACGTTGCCGAGCTCGTCGCGCGTCGGATGGATGCGGACCACGCGCGGTCCGGGCTCGATCGGTCCCGTGCGGATCTTGGGGCCCGGGAGGTCGACGAGGATGCGGCAGTCCTTGCCCGCGTCCTTCGCGACGGCGCGGACGAGATCCGCGATGCGCGTCCACGTCTCCGGATCGTCGTGGGCCGCGTTGATGCGAACGGCGTCGACCCCGACGGCGAGCAGGTCCTTCATCTGGGCGGGATTCGCGAGGAGGGAGCCGTCGAGCGTCGCGAGGATCCGCGTCCTCCGGCCGGTCCGCGGCGGGCCGAAGAGCTTCTCGGCGTGGACGTCGAGCTCCTTGCGCGCCGCGTCGTGCGAGCGTCCCTTCGGGGCCGTGGGCGCCTTGCCCGCGACGAGGAGCTCGAGCCAGCCGATGACGGAGCGGAGGCGGCCCACGACGGCGGCCTCGGAGCGGCCGAGGGAGGAGAGGCCGAGCTCGCCGAGCGCGTCCTGGAGGGAGCGCAGGTCGTGGTGCCGGAGGGCCACGTAGTGGACGAGGTTCTCGGCGCCACGACGGTGGCTCTCGTGCACCGCCGAGAGCGCCTTCGACTGGGCGCGCGCCTCGCCGTCGATCGCTTGCAGGAGCGAGGCGAGCTCGGCGAGGAGGCGCTTGGCTTCGATCTCGAGGGAGGTCATCGAGACCGGCTTCTTGCGACGAATGGCCTGGAGATGCACGCCCCCGATGTGCGCCCCGACGGAAACGGGCGTGTGACGAGGTCGTGACCGGGGGGTTCCAAGCGGGTCCGGCTGCGTGAGCCCCTCCACCTCCGCCGGACGCCATGCTTCGACGGTTCCGACCCTCGTGAGCGCCCCGCGTCCGCGCCTGAACGGATGTCGTAGGCGCTTAGGACATCCGTCCAACTGTCCCCGGATCCCTCGCATCGCTAGGTTCCCTCCGAACGGACGGCGGAGGGGACGGGCACATGGATCAGGCGAAGCGCACCCAGGCGATCATCGACGTGCTGGCGGACCGGGCGACGGTCGAGGAGGTCGCACGCGAGTTCGGCGTCTCCACGGACGAGGTCACGCAGTGGAAGGCGCTCTACCTCGACGGGGCCGCGGGGGCGGCCGCGCGTCGTCGTCCCGTCCGCGCGTTCGGCGTGGGTCGCTCGGTCGCGATCGGCCTCTCGTGCGTGCTCGTCTCCACGGTCGGCTGGGTCGACTACGCGCGCTCGCAGAGCACGTGCAACCAGACCCTGCCGGCGCCGCTCACGACGTTCTGTCCGGGCGATCCCGCATCCGCCGCGCAGGTGAACGGGAACTTCCAGCAGATCGTCGACTGGCTCCAGGCGAAGGTCGGCGCGGTGAGCGCGGCGGGTGTGTCGACGCCGACGGTGACCGCGACGAACGTGAACGCGACGACGGTCACGGCGACGAGGGTCGCCGCCGGTGGCTACACGCCCCCGGCCGCTGGTTGGGCATCGCAAGGCACCGGTACGAACGGCGCCGCCATCTACAACGACACGTCGAGCTTCCGCACGCTGATGGTCGTCGGCAACGACTCCGCGGGCAGCGGGCGGCGCCGCGTCGGGCTCTGGGACGACGTCACCGTCAGCGGCAACATGAGCGTCCCCAGCAACTCCTGGGACAGCGCCTCCTACACGGGCGGGAACGCGTACTCGTACGGCTCGGAGCCGACCGGCGACGGTTGGGCCCGAGGCCGCAACGCCTGCAACAACATCCAGTCGTACTCCTGCCCGAACGGTCAGTACGTGTGCGGGATCGACTTCTGGCACGGCTGCGGATGGTCCTGGTACGACGAAGTCACGCGCGTGCGTTGCTGCTCGCTCTGAGCGTCTCGTCCGTCATCCACGGCTTTCGTCGACACCTCGGAGAATGAGATGGACCCTCGCAAGATCGGCCAGGGAAAGGTTCGTGCGCTCGGCCTCGTGCTGAGCTCGGCCATGCTCGGTTGTGGCTCGGACCCGCAGGACGTGACCGCTTCACGGCGCGAGCCGCTCGCGAGCACGCCGGTCTGGGCCTCGTCGAGCGACACGGCGACGACGCCGGGCGTGCTCGTCTGGGATCGGACGAGCTGGGCGAGCGACGTCGAGCCGCCCATCGACGGCGGCGCGACCGACGCCGGCGTCGGCGGAGACGGCGGCCTCGCGGACGCCGGCTGCGTCGCAGGCGCCGCCGATCCCGTCGACGATTCGTTCGCCGACACGAATTGCGACGGCGTCGACGGCGATGCGTCCCGGCTCGTGTTCGTCGCGGTCGACGGCTCGGATGCGACCGGCTGTGGCACGCGCGAGACGCCCTGCGCGACGATCAATCGCGGCATCTCCGTCGCGTCCGCGTCGGGCTTCGAAGTCGCGGTCTCCGACGGAACGTATGCCGAGCGCGTGGTGCTCGTGAACGGCATCGCCGTCCATGGTGGGTACAGCCGTAGCCGCGCATGGGCGCGTGACGCGTCGTACGTCGCGCGGATCGCGGCGAGCCCGGAGAGCGTCTACGCGCAGGGCCTCGCCTCGGCGACGCTCGAGCGCTTCACGATCGCGACGCCGTCCGCATCGGGTACGGGCGCGTCCGCCTACGGTCTGCGGATCGTGGCATCGAGCGTGACGCTCCGACACCTCGTGGTCTCGGCCGGCAACGGCTCCGCGGGTTCGATGGGCGCCTCGGGAGCCCCGGGCCTCGGCGGCGCGTCCGGCGGCGGCGCGAGCGGGCGCAATCGCGGTGGGGGCGCGGCCGGGAGCTGTGGCGGATCGAGCGCGGGATCCTCCGGCGGCGACGGAGGATACGACGGCGTGAGCTGGGCATGCGGCACGGGCGGGACCGGGCCGGGCCAAGCCGGTGGGAGCGTCTGCGGCAGCAGCGGCGCGGGCGGCTCTTCTCCGTCGTGCGGAAGCGGTGGGTCGCCCGGAGGGTCCGGCGGATCGTGCGGCTCGGGCGCGACCGGCTCGGGTGGAGCGCTCGCCACGAACCGTGGCTCGATCGGCGGGAACAACCTCTGGAGCCCCGCGGGCGGGTCGGGCGGTTCCTCGGGAGGGCCGGGAGTCGGTGGGAGCGGCGGCGGCGGCGGCGGCGCCGGCGACGCGGTCGCCTTCGGCAGCGGAGGGAACGGCGGCGGCGGCGGCGGCGGTGGTGCCGGCGGATGCGGCGGCGGCGGTGGTGGGGCTGGCGGCGGCGGTGGCGCGTCGATCGCGCTGCTCGCCACGTCCTCGAGCAACGTCACGACCGAAGACTGTTCGTTCGCGGCCGGTGCGGGTGGCACCGGCGGGGCGGGTGGCGCGGGTGGCATGGGTGGCGCCGGCGGTCTCGGTGGCCCCGGGGGCGCAGCAGGCGGCGGATCCGGAGCGGGTGTGTCCGGAGCGGGCGCCGGCGGCCGCGGCGGCAACGGCAGCTCCGGTGGCCGCGGCGGCGGAGGCCAGGGTGGCGCGGGAGGCGTGAGCGTCGGCGTGATGCTCTGCAGCTCGACGATGAGCGGCTCGCCCACCGCGACGGCGGGCGCGGGCGGGGCGGCCGGATCCGGAGGCCTGCCGAACGGCGGCGCCGGCGCGTCCGGGGTGTCGGCCAGCATCGTCCAGGGCTGCTCGCTCTGAGCGGGTCTCGGCCTCGGGGGACCTCGGTCTCCCCCGGGGCCGTCTCTCGTGAGCGCGGCCCCTGGCGGACCTGGCCTCCGAGTGACATGGCTCCGGGGTGAACGACCAAAGCTTCCCCGTGACGATCCTCGTCCAACGTCCCGACGGCTCGAAAGAGGCCGTCCGCGTCGGCACCGCCGTCCGCGTCGGCGACGGCTTCCGTCTGAGCCTCGGCGAGCTCTCGATCGGCACCGTGCCCGATCGCGCGGCCCCCGCACGGTCCGCGCCCTCCGCGCCTTCGGCGCCGCGTGCGGCCGCCGCTCCGTCGAGGGGCGACGGCATGGTCTTCCCGCCCTACGGCCGAAGCAAAGGCGCCCCCATCGCGGGCGCGTCGATCTCGGACCTCGAGTTCTACATCCAGGGCAGCCGTCGCTCGCTCGACGATCCTTCGAAGGCGCGCTTCCACGAGAAGGAGCGCGTGCTCCTCGCCGCGATGGAGGCGGAGCTCGCGCGACAGAAGGGCGGCGGTGGTGGTGGTGCCGGTGGCGGCGGCGGTGGCGGCGAGGACTTCGGCGAGCCCGAGGGTCCGTATCCGTTCGACGACGACGACGTCCCGTTCTGAGGGGCATCCGATTCGTGGTGTAGTGCGCGCATGCGTCGCCCGGCCGTGCTCGCGGGGGAGGGTGCGGCTCGGGCGGTGAGGCGAGCGGGGGCGAGGGACCCGTCGATCACGCCGAGCTCGAAATCCTCCGTCGGATGGGACCCTCGCAAAGGCATGACCCGACGTTCACGGCGCCGGTGCGATTCCCTAGGGCCCTGGGCTCGCGGGGGTAGGGGAGGGAGCAGCGCCCCCGCGCGAGGCGCGCGCCTGCGTCGGCATCGGGAGGAACTCGATCGAGAACGACGGCGTGAGGATCCGATTCTCGAAGTGGTAGTCGCCGAAGTCGCCTTCCGAATTGGAGTACGTCTTCTGGAAGAGGAAGCCGACCGCGAGGGCGAGGACGCCCGCCCGACCCACGGGGAACTGGTAGCCGACGTCGAGCCCCGCTGCGAAGCCGATGTTCGCATCGACTCCCATCGCGAAACCGCCGTGGGCATCGCCGTAGAAGCCGCGACGATCCGCCTGCGGTCCAACCCGTAGCCCCGGCCCGGCGTCGAACGTCCAGAACGTCGTGCGCGTGTCGACGAACGGATCGACCGTGGCCTGCAGGAAGCCCACCCGGAACGTCGCCCCGACCGACAGGTGGGGTCTCACCGGGCGGCCGAGGAAGAGTCGGAGAGCACCGCCCGCGCTATGAGCCGAGTTGCTCTGCACCTCCTTGGAGCTCGGATAGTCACGCGTGACGTAGGTGGACGTCCGGACGGTGGAGGGAGCCCCGACGTCCAAGGCGAGCGCGACGACGGGCCCGTCCGCCCGAGCCGGGCCGCACACGAGCGACGACACGACGATCGCCGCGGCGACCGCGAGGGAGAGTCGCGCCGTGGGACGCGTGCGCGAGGCGATGTTGGCCATGGTCCTGTCTCACCCGATCGGGCGGTGAGCTGCGGAGCTCGATCCACTTCGTGGCGCCCCTTCCGTCCGTCGCTACGCAAGCACGGCGCGCCTCGCTCGTCGAGCGCGCCGCACGCGTGCTCGGGCTACGTTGCACCGGACCGTGCCGAGGAGGCGGTGCACGAGTCGGAGGACGAGCCCCTGGCCAGACCCGGCGCTTTGCGGTTCCCTAGCGGGATGAAGCGCTCCGAGCGAGTCGTCCTGCCTGCGATGGCCTTCGTGGCCTTCGTGGCCTTCGCGCAGGCGTTCTCCGCGTCGGCGCAGGCGCCGGCCCCGGGCGCACCGAGGATCGCCCGGTCGGCGGCGCCTCGGCTCGCCCTCACGGACCGCGCGACGTGTGCGCTCGCGACGGACTCTCGCTTGATGTGCTGGGGAAGCCTCGGCCCGCTCGGAGGCGGCGCTTCGGCCCCACGTCCGAGGGAGATCCGTTCGACCGTGCCGTTCGTGCGGATCGACGGAGGGGCCGTAGGCGTCTGTGCCCTCACGGCGGATGGCTCGCTCCGCTGTGCTGCGACCGAAGGCGACGGGTCGTCGGTGGTCCCCGAATTCGCCGGCGGGCTCGAGGCTCCGCTCCCGCTCCCGGCTCCCGCGCTCGAGCTGGCGGTCGGTCTCGACTTCGTCTGCGCGCGTCTCGTCGACGGAAGGGTCGCGTGCGGCGGCTTCCTTCCGAGCCCCACGGGATCGACCTGTCGCGCCTACACGAGCGACGTGCCTTGCACGCACGGCATGCAGCCCGTCGAAGGCGTGTCGGGCGCCACCGCGATCGCGGCCGGGACCGAGCTCGCCTGCGCGATCGACGGAGCCCGTCGGGTGCTCTGTTGGGGGCGCAACGCGGGCCTCGCGCTCGGCTCCCTCGACGCGCGCGAGGATGGAGTCGCCCGCCCGGTCGCCGGCGTCGAGGGCGCGATCGCGATCGCGGTCGGGATGGGCTTCGCATGCGCCGCACGCGATCGAGGCGACGTCGTCTGCTGGGGCAATCGCCTCTATCCGGACGACCCCGACGGAGACGCCGCGGCCCACGCGCTCGCGCGGATTCCGCTGCCCGCGCTCGCCGGCGCCCGAACGCTCACCGCCCGCGACGACACCGTCTGCGGCGTGATCGACGGAGTTCTCCGATGCGTCGCGCCGCCGAGGCCTCCGAGGCCCACGCCCCTCTTCGTGCACGGCCGGCGGCGGCGCGCGATCCTCCATGCCGGCGGCTACGTACCGAACCCGATCGTCGCCGACTTCCCGGGGGCCACGTCGATCGTTCCGACGCGCACCCACTCCTGCTTCGTCTCCGATCGCGGCTCGGTCCTCTGCTCCGGGGACAACGAAAGCGGTGCGGTCGGGGATCCCTGGCATCGCGAGGTCCAACGTCCCATCCAAGTGCTCGATGCGTCGTTCACGCCGGCTCCGGACTCCGCGCGTGCCGTGGAGCCGCTCGATCCTCCCGGTGTCGTCGATGCGTACGCGCCGACTCCGGAGCGCTTCGAGTTCGAGCCTCTTCCGCTCTCGAGCCTCCGACCGGGCGTCTACGAGCCCAACCCCGCTTCGATGGCCGCGTTGATCCGAGCGACGCTCGCCTGGAGCGGGTCCGCGGTCCGCACCTGCATCGGCGGCACGTCAGGGGAGGGGGAGCTCGTGCTCGAGATCGAGGTGCCTCCCGAGACGAATCGTGCCGCCCGAGCGTCGGTCGAGGCGAGCTCGCTCGGGGCCGAGCCGAAGGCGTGTGTCGAACGGGTCGTGCTCGAGATACGGTGGCCGCGCTCGCGTGCGCCGCTGTCGATCCGGCTCCCGATCGCACTCGGGGGTGGTGGGTCCCCGAGGTGAGGTGTCTCCGTGGCGTTCTTCTTCGCGATTGTATGGCTCTACGGGATCGGCCTGCTCACCCTCTGGTTCTTCGCTCTCCTCCTGCGTCATGTGTCCGCGTCGCACGCATGGAGAGCGATCGTATGGGGCAGCGCAGCCGCGGTCGCCCTGACCCCGGTGTTCGCGACGCGGGGCGGCGGGGATTTCGCCGGACCCTACCTGTTCGCCGCCTTCGTCTTCCCCGTGATGGGGGCTCCCGTGCCAGATGCGGCCGCCTGGTGGCTCGGGGTGGGGCTGCCGTTCTGGATCGCGGGCGCCAGGTACTTCCTGTGGCGGGAGAGTCGACGGCGATAGGGATCCGCCCCTCGTCAGGCGGTCTCCGCCGACTCCCTCAGGCCCCGACCAACCGCCGCAACAGCTTCTCCGCCCCGTTCGGCTCCCAGGGCGAGAGCGTCGAATCGTGGCCCATGCGCAGACGCACGCCGCGCCAGGTCACGGTGCGCGCGAACGCGGCGTAGAACCAGATGCCGAAGATGAAGAGGTCGCGCAGCGGCGACACGACGAGGTGACGAAGCTCCATCGCGTGCCCGCGCACGAGCCGGATGCTGATCGCGTCGAGCCCCGCCTTCGCGAGCACAGCCACCGCGAGCCACTCGGCCATGCGCAGCTCGAAGCCCGAGGCGACGAAGGCGAGCACGAGCAGCGGCGTCGGTGACTCGAGCAGGTCCGCGAGGAACGCCGGCGTGTGGATCACGGCCCGCATCTTCAGCCAGCGCGAGTGACGCTCGAAGAAGCGCTGGAACGTCGCCTTCACGTTCAGGTTGTAGACGGGCGTCGCGCTGAGCACGACCTTCTTGCCGGCTTCCGCGAACGTGCGACCGAGCAGGAAGTCCTCGGCGAGGACGTCCTTGTAGGGCTCGAGCCCGCCGTGCGCCGCGAGCTCGCTCTTGCGGAAGAGGATCGACTTGCCGATGACGCAGGGGATGCCCGCGGTCTCGAGGGCGAAGCAGCACGCCGGCGCCACGAAGGCGCTGAGCTGCAGGTTCTCGAGGGCCGCACCGTGGGACTCTTCCCCCGTGCCCGAGACCAGGCTGCTCAGCACGGAGGCCTTCTCGTTCTCGAGCTCGCTGACGATGCGGGAGAGGTAGTCGCGCGGCACCCAGACGTTCGCGTCGGACTGCAGCACCAGGTCGTGCGTGGCGGCCGCGAGCGCGCCGGCCATGTTCGAGACCTTGGGGTTGTAGCCGTAGTCCGGATCCGTGAGGACGTAGCGCGTCACGACCCCGGGGAAGTCCTCGGCCACGCGGCGGGCGACGGCGAGCGCCGGATCGTCACGCTCCGTCGAGGCGAAGACGACCTCGCGCGGACCGTCGTAGTCCTGGTCGTAGAAGCTGCGCAGGCAGCGCTCGAGGTCCTCCTCGAGGCCCTTCACCGGCTTCAGCAGCGAGATCGGCGGGAGGCCCGTGCGCACCTCGAGGGTGCTGCGGCGGCGCACCGTGAGCCATGCACAGAACGTCGCGATCACGCACAGGCCGCTCGAGAGCAGCGCGGCGGCGGAGAGGAACGAGGGGAGGTCGAGATCCATGCGGTGGTCACACGGGGAAGTCGCCTGGAATGTGTCACCCCCCCTTCGGCGCTCGCAAGGCCGCGGGGCCCCCGCAACGCGTGCCGTGACAATGTTTTACATCCCGCCGAGGGCGTCCGCGGAGCCCTCCCCCACCGCCGCCAGCACCTCGCGCACCGGCACGCGTCGCCGATACCGGACGATGCGAGCGTGCGGCGGCAGCGATTCGAGCCCGACGCCGAGGGATTCGTCGATGCAGACCACGAGGCGCTCGAGCGCGGCGGCGCGCAGGAGCTCGAGCTTCCGGGTGACGTAGGTCGGCGTGTAGAAGCCGACGATCTCGAGCAGGAAACGGCGCGACGGATCGTAGCGGTGCACGAGGGCGAAGTCCGGGAAGATCAACTGTCCCGCGACCTCGATCGGCTCGGGCTCGCGGTGGAGATCGAAGTCCTTCGCGGCTCGGGCGAAGTCGCGTGCGAAGCGCGACTCGACCTTCGAGTCGTAGGGCTCGGGACGCTTCGACGGACGGATCGGATCGCCCTCGAGCACGCGGAGCTCGAGGTGGCTCGCGCAGAGGTTCCCGTGCGCCTCGAGCGAGTAGCCGTCACACCAGGCCACGCGTGGGACGATCGACGCGAGCGCGCCGGCGTAGAGCCGCGTGGAGCGGAAGAGCGAGAGCGGCCCCGACACGTCGAGCACGGCGCTACCGCCCGGGGGGCTCGTGACCGTGCACATGAGGCCGACGAGCTTCGTGTGCCGGACGACGTCGCGGAGGCCGCTCGTCGCGCGGATCCGGACGCGCTCGGCGCGACCGACGAAGCCCTGCACGAGGGCCGTGTTCACGCGCACGGCGAGCTCCGACGGGCCGAGGTCCGGGGGTAGGGGCTCGATCCGTCGCTCGCGTTCCGTGTCCGCGAAGAGCCAGCTCTCCACCTCCTCGGGCGAGAGCTCGAGCGCCGCCGCCACACGCGCCACCGTGCCCTCGCGCGACTCGCCGGCCGGCCGCGCCGCGAAGAGGAGGGCGCGGATCGAGCGGGGATCGACCCGCGTGCGGACACGCGTGACGACGAGGCGGTCGAGGACGGCGATGGCGAGCGGCGCACGCTCGGTCCGCGCGCGCGGGGCGAGGAACGCCGCGAGCGCCTCGTCGAGCTCGATCCGGCGCGCCCCCTCGTGCGCCCGGTAGAGCCCGAGCAGCGCCTCGAGCCACGGCCAGTCGCGGGCGTCGAGGTAGCGGAGCCTCCCGGTGCGGAGGTCGACCGCCTGCGCCACCATCGCCTCAGGCAGCAAGGGCGTGTCCCCGTCGGGTCGCCTGCGCGATCTCGTGGGTGCCGCGACACACGATCTCGTAGACCATCGCCCGCTTGCCCGGACGCGCGCGGAGGACGCGCCCCACGCGCTGGAGGTGCTCGCGCACGCCACGCGACGAGGCGAGGACGATCGCGACGTCGGCCTCGGGGACGTCGAGCCCTTCGTTCAAGACCTGCGGCGAGACGAGCACCCGCACGGAGCCCGCCTCGAAGCGCGCGAGCATCGCGCTCCGCTCCGAGCGGCCGATCTCCGACGTGAGGGGCGCGACGAGGAAGTGTCGCGCGACCTCGTAGGCTCCGTCCGCCGTCGCGGTGAAGACGAGCACGCGATCGTCGCGGTGGCGCGCGAGAAGGCGCTCGAGCACCCGCGTCTTCTCCGCCGCGGATTCGACGATGCGTCTCGCACGCGCCTGCGCGAGGAGGGCCTTCCGCCCGGACTCGCTCCGCCTCAGCACGGCGACGAGCTCGGCGTACGTGCCCTCGTGGAGCGCGCCGGCCACGCTGCGGCGTGCGGCGTCGAACCGCGAGGCCGCGCTCGCGTAGGCCCTCGCCTCGGCCTCGTCGAGGCCGACCGGGATCACGAGGCGCTCGTAGGGCGCGAGGTGGGTTCCGACGAGCTCCGAGAGGCCGACCTCGAAGACGACGGGCCCGACGAGCGGCATGCCCGAGGCGCCGGGCTCCGCCTGCACCCTCGGTGTCGCGGTCAAGCCGAGACGAGCGCGTGCGGCGCACATGGCGAGGACCTCGTCGCGCGCGCCGAGGCCGAAGTGGTGGACCTCGTCGACGACGAGGAGCTCGAAGCGATCGCCGATCCGCGCCATCGAGCGGAAGGCGCTCTCGAAGGTCGCGACCGTGAGGGGGCGGATGTCGCGCTCCCCGTCGCCGAGGCGTCCGACCTCGTCGAACCCGGCCGAGTGGAGGGCCGAGACCCATTGCTGCAGGAGGACCCGCGTCGGGACGAGGACGAGGGTGGAGCGCCCCATCCGCGCGATCGCCGCGATCGCGAGCCGTGTCTTCCCGGCCCCCGTCGGGAGCACGACGACGCCGTTCCGATCCGCGGCCTCCCATGCGGCGAGCGCGGCCTCCTGGTACGGGCGGAGCGGGGGCGGCGCGCACCATTCGAGCGCCTCGGTCCGTGCGCCCACGAAGGCGGCGTCGTGACCTCGGGCGCGTGCCTCGCGCTCGAGCTCGAGGAGGCAGGCGGCGGGCGCCCGGTAGGTCTCGTCGCGTGGGTCACGGACGAGCAGGGGCCACGTCGAAGGATCGAGGGAGTCGTCGGAAGTCGCGACGAGGGTGCCGCGGTCGAAGCGGAGCTCGAGCATGCCGGATGCTCGGTCCGAGTGGACGGGAGTTGCGGGGCACGTCGGGGACCGACCCCGTACGAGGAGAGATCGCCCCAACGGTCGAGGGCTCGCCGTACGTTCTCTCAGGTCGATCTTCGTACCCATCGGACGGGCTCCCACGGGGGGCGCCCGCATCGCCCGAGGGTTGACCGACCTGCGCTTCACGCGGCTAGGATGCGCGTCCGATGCCGGACTGCATGCGCACAGCGTTACTCGGCGGCCTATTCATCACGTGGGTGTGGCTGGGCCCGGAACCCGCGTCGGCCCAATGGGGATTGGTCGACCGCGCGACGGCCGACCGCGCGGTGGCGTGGCTCGCCCTCGGTGGGAACGTGGCTCGGATCCACTGCGCAGCCTGCGGAGATCGGACCTCGGAGCTCGTTCGCTTCGACAGGGCGCGGTTCCGACGCGTGGAGGGCGCCTACGAAGTCCTGCTGGACGAGCGGCCGATCGTGGCGGAGCGAACCTACGTTCCCAGGGCGGGCCATTGGTACAACCTGGCGGTCCTCGTCCAGGCGGAGTTGCGCGGGCCGACGCCGACGAGGCTCGAAGACGTGCTACCGGACACTCCCCCTCCGCCTGACGGTGCCGTCGTCGACGCCCGTCCGCACGTGCCACCCACGGACGAGCAGCGGATCGCTCGCGCCGTGGATGTCGGACTCTTCGGCTACCTCCACAGCGAGGGGCAGTCGCTGGTCGTCCTCGGCAGCGTCTCGGCGAGCTTCGCGACGGGCGAGCCGACTCTCCTCTCCCGTGGACCGTGGAACATCGTCGGGCGGAGACTCTCGGCGACGGCGCCGCCGTCGTTTCGAGCGCTCGAGGGCGTGCGGGTTCGAGTCTTCGACCAGCACGGCACGGCGTGCGACGTGGACGCGGGGCCCGCCTACGTCGTGTCGATCGTGTCCGTCGACCGAGCCCGGGCCGAGCACGAGGAGCCGCTGCGGGGTGGAGACGCCGAGCTGATCCGTACGGTCGAAGCGATCGGGGAAAGCAATACCGTGCTCGCCGTGACGGTTCCGTCGCGGTGTCCCGACGGAGTGTTCGCGACGCGCGCCGTCGACGGATCCGCACGTAGGCTGAGCCCGCTCCGACGTTCGGCGCGGGATCGCCAGTACCGAGCGCTCTATCGTGCCCGTCCCGGATACGCGCGCGAGCGGTTGGAGCCTCGTGCGGACGGAGTCGCGTCGTCGGAGCTCTGGGTCATGCGCCTGGACGTCGGCGGAGGACGCGAGCTCGCCTTCGTGACGCACACGTACGAGTCCTACGGCAACGCGGACGACGACACCGTGGTGATCGGGTCGGCGCTGTACCTCCGCGAGGGCACCTCGATCCGCGAAGCACCGGACGGATCGTGGGACCCCGGTGTCGTCTTCGCCCTGGACGACGGAACCCTCGTCTCCCTCGACAGCGAGGGTTCCACGTTCCACCGGCTCGGGATCCTGTCGCTCGATTCGCTTCGGTACGAGCCGCTGGTCGGGTTCTACGCCAACGACAATCTGGGCGAGTGACGGCGCGACGCGGTCCGTGCGTGGTCTCGCTCGGGGGTCGCCCCCTCACCGCCCCGTGAACCGCGCCTCGCGCCGCTCCACGAAGGACTTCACGCCCTCGGCCGCGTCCTCGGACTTCATCAGCGATCGGGCCACGCCCATCATCTCGCCGAGCGCGACGTCGTGGCCCTTCTCGAGGGCCATGCGGGAATTCACCAGGCAGGCCTGGACCGCGAGCGGGGCCTGCTTCGCGATCGTGTCGGCGATCTCGAAGGCCTTCTCGAGCTGCTTGCCGGGCTCGACGACCTCCTGGACGAGGCCGAGGCGCTGGGCCTCCGCGGCGTCGAAGAAATCGCCGGTGAGCACGTAGCGCATCGCGTTCTGCCAGCCGGCGACCTTCGCGAAGCGGAGCGTCGCGCCGCCGAAGGGCATGATGCCGCGGCGGACCTCGAACTGCGTGAACTTCGCGTCGCTCGCGGCGATCACGATGTCGGCCGCGAGCGCGAGCTCGATCGCGATCGTGTAGCAATAGCCCTGCATCGCGAGGATCACGGGCTTGCGCCGACGGCGGCCGAAGAGATCGAGCGGATCGACGTCGCCCTCGAGCAGCAGGCTGCCGCCGCCCTCCACGTGCGGGCCGACCTCGGCGAGGTCGAGGCCCGCCGTGAAGTGATCGCCGTGCGCGAAGACGACGAGGCAGCGCAGATCGGCCTCCTCCTCGAGCTTCGTGTAGGCCTGCGCGAGCTCCGCGAGCATCGCCAGGTTGAAGGCGTTGCGCTTCTTCGCGCGGTTCAGACCGGCGAGCAGGACGTGGCCGCGGGTCTCGAGCGTGACGGTCGGTTCGGTCATGCGCCGAGCATACACGGACGGCCCGGGGACGGGAGGCTACCCGTCCCCGATGGCCGAACCTGTCTTCACTTCGGCGCCATGCGGATCGCGCCGTCGAGGCGGATCGTCTCGCCGTTCAGCATCTCGTTCTCGACGATCTGCTGCGCGAGCTGCGCGTACTCGGTCGGGCGGCCGAGACGCGAGGGGAACGGGACCTGCGCGCCGAGCGCCTGGCGGATGTTCTCGGGCAGCGAGCCGAGCAGCGGGGTGTCGAAGAGGCCCGGAGCGATGGTGCAGATGCGGATGCCCACCGGCGCGAGGTCGCGCGCGATCGGCAGCGTCATGCCGACGACGCCGCCCTTGCTCGCCGAGTAGGCGGCCTGACCGATCTGGCCGTCGAACGCCGCGACGGACGCGGTGTTGATCAGCACGCCACGCTCGCCCGCCTCGTTGGGCGTGTTCTTCGCCATCGCCTCGGCCGAGAGCCGGATGACGTTGAAGGTGCCCACCAGGTTGATCTCGATGATGCGCTTGAAGTTGTCGAGGTTCGCGGGGCCCGTCTTCGGGGAGAAGGTCTTCTCGCCGATGCCGGTGCCCGCGCAGTTCACGGCGACGTGCAGGGCGCCGAAGCGCTCGACCGCGAGGCTCACGGCCTTCTGCACGAGCTCCGCCGAGGTCACGTCGGCCGGTGCGAACGCGCAGCGCTCGCCGAGCAGCTTCGCGACCTCGGCCCCGTTCGACTGCTCGCGATCGAGGATGACGACCTTGGCACCGCCGGCGAGGAAACGCTCCGCCGTGGCCCGACCGAGCCCCGAGGCACCCCCCGTGACGAGCGCGACGCTGTTCTCGAGCTTCATCTTCCCTACTCCTCCGTGAACGAAGGATGGGGTTGTGGGGCGACCCCGATGACCCCGGCAAGCGGAGGGGGGCCCAATTCCGACACCCCTCACCCACCCGGGCGAACCGCCCGTGCCCGGTCTCGTCGCTCAGTGCCCGAGCGCCACGAGCTGCCCGTCGCACTCCCCGCGGATCGCCTCCGCATCCTTCGCGTACCCGGAAAGGTCGGCGAGGAGCGCCCTCGCGAGCGAGGCGGCAGGGATCCCTTCCGAGCCCCTTCGTCCGAGCCGCTCGGCGAGCCCGCGGAGCTCGATGCGCAGGGGCACCGTGGATGGATCGTTCGCAGCGTGGGGCCGTTCGACGTGGGCCTCGGCGAGCTCGAGCACGCGGCGCACGTCCACTCGCTCCGTGTCACCGAGGACGCTGGTCGCGTTCCGGAGGCGTGCGAGGAGGTCGGTGTAGGTGGGCATGATTCGAGGGTGCCCGATGCCGCGCCGCGGACCAAGGGGCCTCTCGGCCGATCACCGTATCGAAACCCGCACGTGCGGCGCGTATCATCGCCCAGGGGAGGGTGGCGCGGCGCGAGCCGCACCTCGGGCTCGATGCATCCTCGACGGCGTGCACCGGAACGCTTCGACGTCGTCCGCTCGATCGGCGCGGGCGCGATGGGCGTCGTCCACGAGGTCGTCGACTGCGAGACCGGTGAGCACCTCGCCCGCAAGACGCTCCAGACGCTCGAGGGGCAGGCGCTCTACCGCCTCAAGAACGAGTTCCGGCACCTGCGCGATCTCCGGCATCCGAACCTCGTCCGCCTCGGCGAGCTCGTCGGTCGCGACGACACGTGGTTCATCACGATGGAGCTCGTCGACGGGGTCGACTTCCTCGAGTACGTGCGGCCCCGCGATCGCGAGGCGCCCCGCCGCACCTCGGACGACGCGAAGACGCGGGAGCTGCAGCGGACGGTCCAGGACGTCGAGGGGCCGCCCACCCTGAAGGACCTCGACGAGGACGCGCCCCTCCCGCTGCCGACGCGGCCGGGGAGCGTGGACGTGGGCCGCCTGCGGGCGGCGCTCGGTCAGCTCGGCGATGCGCTCCTGGCGCTCCACGATCACGGGCAGGTCCATCGCGATCTCAAACCCTCGAACGTCCTCGTCGAGCGCTCGGGGCGCGTCGTCGTGCTCGACTTCGGTCTCGTCGCGGCGGCCGCCGAGGCGGGACAGGCACGGCGGACCGAGGACTACGTCGTCGGCACGGTGCCGTACATGGCGCCGGAGCAGGCCGCGGGGCGCCCCGTCGGCGCCGAGGCCGATTGGTACGCCGTCGGCGTCATGGTCTACGAAGCCCTGACGGGCCGGATGCCCTTCGAGGGAGGGGCTCTCCAGATCCTGCTCGCGAAGCAATCGAAGGATCCGCCCGATCCGCGCCTCCTCGAGCCGGACGTCCCGGCCGATCTCGCCGAGCTCTGCACGTCCCTCCTCGCCCGCGATCCGGCGCGAAGGGCCGGACACGAGGCCATCCGTGCCATCGTCGGCGCGGCGGTCCCCGTCTCGCGGAGCTCGGGCCTCCGCGATCTCCGGATCCCCTTCGTCGACCGCGAAGCCGAGCTCGGGACCCTTCGCGCCGCCTTCGCGGACGTGTGCGGCGGTCGTGCCCGGAGCGTGCTCGTCCGCGGCGAGACGGGCATCGGGAAGTCGGCGCTCGCCGACGCATTCGTCGCGGAGCTCGCACGCACCCGGCCGGACGTGATCGCGCTCCGCAGCCGCTGCCGGGTCGACGAGACCTTGCCCTTCAACGCGATCGACGGGCTCGTCGACGGCGCGAGCCATGCGCTCAAGCTCCTCGAGCCACGCGTGGCGCGCGCCGTGCTTCCCGCGGACTCCGCGCTGCTCGTCGATCTCTTCCCGGTCCTCGAGCGCGTCCCGGCCGTCGCACGTGTCGCGCGGACGAGCGCGAGGCTCCCGTCCGAGGAGCGCCGCGTGCGCGCCTTCGAGGCGTTCCGCGCGCTCTTGCGTGGGCTCGCGACGTCCGCGCCGCTCGTGATCGTCGTGGACGATCTCCAGCTCGCGGATCGCGACAGCTTGAAGGAGCTCGCCGCGTTCTTGCGCGCCGCGGACGCTCCGCCCGTCCTCTTCCTCGCCACGGCGCGGCTCGCCGACACGGCCCCGCTGCCCGAGCGGCTCGCGGCGATCCTCCCTCCGGACGCGCAGGTCCTCGTGCTCGACCGGCTCTCGGACGAGGCTGCCTGCACGCTCTTCGATCGCGTCGCCGATCGCGCCGACCCGGGGCCGTGGAAGGAGCTCGTCGCGGCATCGTCCGGGCATCCCCTGCACCTCGTCGAGCTCGGTCGCCACGCGCGCGACGTCGGGGAGACCGCGCCCGCGAGCCTCGGCGAGGTCCTCGCGGCCCGTCTCGATTCCCTCGGCCCCACCGAGCGCACGGTGCTCGCCGCGCTCTCGCTCGTGCCGCGTCCGCTCGCCGAATCGGCGATCGCCGCCGCGCTCGGGCTCGCGCTCGCCGAGGCCCGTCGCGCGCTCGAGCGTCTCGCCACCGAACGCTTCGTGACCCTCGAGCGCGTCGAGGGGGCCCTCGTCGCGGAGGGCCGTCCGGGCCCGCTCGCACGCATCGTCCGCGACGGCCTGCCCGAGGGCGAGAAGCAGGCGCTCGCGCGCTCGCTCTTCCGCGCCCTCCGCGAGGCGGATCCCGACCCACGCGATCCCAGCCTTCCGATCGCTCTCGCACGGCTCGCCGGCGATCCCGAGCCGCTCGCCGAGCTGCTCGTCGCGTCGGCCGAGCACGCCTATCGGCACCTCGCCTTCGATCGGGCCGCCGAGCTCCTCCTCGAGGCCCTCGAGACCCGCGCGTTCGAGGCCGACCGCGGTCGCTCCATGCGCACGCTCGCCGCGCAATGCCTCGAGAACGCCGGCGACCTCCGAGCCGCCTCGGCGCTCTTCGAGGAGGTGGCCGCGGCGGTCGACGAGCCGATCGAGCGCGCGCGCCTGCTCTCGCTCGCAGCGCGGGCTGCGTCCTCGGCGCTCGATCTCGAGACCCTGCGTCGCGCGGCGAAGGGAGCGCTCGAGGCCCTCGGCGACACGGTGCCGACGACGCGCGCCGGCTTCGTGCGCGCGATCGTCCGTCTCTTCGTCGGCATCCTCGTCGCGGTCCCGTGGCGCCGCGTCGTGCACGAGCGCTCGCCCGAGCGCGCGACGAAGCATCGCATCCGTCATCGCATCTTCTATGCGCTCTCGACCGGCGCCTACCTCGCCGACGACACCCTCGCGACGCTCCACGCGGCGCTCGGCGTCGTGAACGCGGGCCTCTTCATCGGGCCATCGTACGAGCGCGTCGTCAGCCTCGGCGTGCTCGCCATGGCGGCGGCCGTGGCCGGGCTCGTGCGGCCGCGCGAGCGATGGCTCCGGGCCTCCCGCCGCGACGCCGAGGCCATGGACGACCCCCGCGGCCTCGGCGCCCACTGCTTCGTCGGCACGGTCGCCTATTCCAAGGCCGGGCTCGTCGAGCCGATGCTGCGGCTCGCCGAGGAGGCGAGGGCGATCCGCGCCTCGACCCACACCTTCGAGTATCTCTCGATCTGCGCGCGCGTCGGCTACGTCCAGGCGGCGAGGGGCCGGCCGCTCGAGTCGATCGAATGGTACGAGCGCGCCTTCGACCGCGTCCCGGCCGACCGCGACGACCCCTACCTCGGGCTCTGCCAGGACGTCTACGAGACGCAGCGCGCGCTCGCGGGGCGCTCCAACGAGGCGCGGAAACGAGCCACGGCGGCGATCGCGAGGCACGACTTCGGGACCACGCGTGGACGCATGGCGATCGGGAATCTCCTCCTCCTCGCGCGAGAGGAAGGCGACGCCGACGCCGAGGTCGACGCCCTGCTCGAGCTCCACGAGGCGCACGCGCTCGGTGGGTTCTTCGTCCCGGACGAGGAGCTCCTCTCGCGCTGCGTCGCGACGTACGTGCGCCTCGATCGCGCGCTCGAGCGCGGCGGTCGCCCCGAGCTCGAGCGGCTCCGGGCCGCCCGGCGTGACTACGCGCGCGTGGCGCGGGATCCGACGCACCGCGTCCACCTCGCGGTCCTCGACGCGGGCCTCGCGCTCGCGACCGGGCGTCGCGCCCGGGCCTCGACCTCGATCGCGCGGGCCGAGCGCGAAGCGGCGTTGCTCGGACACGCGTGGATGGCGATCGAGGCCGCGCTCCTCGGGGCGCGCCTCGCGGCTTCGGTCGGCGATGCCGCGACCGCGCGAGAACGGCTCGCGTCGGCCGCCGCGACCGCGCGGCAGCACGGCCACCGCCTCGCGGAGGGGCGGATCGAGCGACTCGCTGTCGCCCTCGGTCTCCGGAACGCTGGGACGAACACCGCGGGTCCCTGTTAGGGTCGGAATCCGATGAGGCTCCGTTCCGCATGCCAGGCGACGTTGGCCGTGCTCCTCGCGAGCGCCGGGGCCGGGCCGCTCGCCTCGCGGGCCGAGGACACGCGCGAAGCTCCACCCGCCTCCGCGGAGCTCGTGCGTGCGCGTCTCGCGATGCTCGAGGGCACGACCGATCCGGCCCTCGTCCACGCACGCGCGGCGCTCGAGGCCTGCGTCGCGACGACCGGCGAGGCCTGCGCCCGCGAGGGGGCGTGCGCGATCGCGGTGGCCGCCGTCGAGCTCGCGGAGGCACGGAGCCGGCTGGCGCGGGCACGAGCATCCGTCGCACGCTTCGGCGCGCGCACGCCGACCGGCGGCGCACCTCCCACGACGCAGGTCCACGACGACGGCGAGCCCGCACCCGAGGCCTCGAGCGCCTCGCTCTGTCCCGGCGATTGCGAGACGCTCGCGCGGCTCCACGAGCTCTCCGCCCTCGTGGAGCGGCAGGCGATCGCGCTCGAGGCGGGGCTCGCTCCGGGGGACGTCCGCGCCGTGGGCGAGCCCTCGAGCGTGCTCGCGGCCCGCCTCGCGGAGGCGACGGCGAACGAGACGTTCGAGGAGGCGACGGTCGACGAGAATCGTCGCTACGCCCGGGTCGAGCGCGAGCGCGAGGCCACCCGGAGGACCGCGAGGAACGCGATCCTCGCCTCGATTCCGGGTCGGATCGCCGATCTGCGGCGTCTCGGCGTGGACGAGTCCGTGCTCTCGGCGTTCTCGGAGCGGGCCACGGCCGCGCGGCGCGAAGCCGATCCCGCGCGCTCGCTGCTCGCGCTCGAGGACCTCGCCGACGACCTCGGCGCGCTCGAGCGCCGGGTCCACGAAGGGGCCCCGAGGTGAGACGGGGGGGCTCGCTCGCCCTCGCGTTCGCCGCGGCCCTCGTCGGATGTGCCGAGGCCCTTCCTCCTCCTCCCCGCGTGCCCGAGGCACGGGTCGAAGCCGAGGCGCCGTCGCCTCCCGCGTTCCCGCTCGAGCGCCTCGCGGATCCCGCGGCGCTCGGGATCGGCGTGGTCGAGCTCGGGGCGCTGCGCGCTTCGCCGTACGGGGAGGCCGCCGACGAGGCGCTCGCTCGCGTCCTCGCGCCGGACGAAGCCATCGACGTCCTCGACGTGGTGGAGCGCACCGAACGCGCGCTGCTCTCGATCCGCACCGCGACCTCCGATTCGTACGTGGGCGTCGCGATCCTCCGCGGTCGGTTCGCGCCAGGGGACGCGGCGCGCCTCGCGGGCGCGTCCGGCGCGAGCGTCGTGCCCTTCCTCCCGGATTCCGTCGTCGCGCGCGGCGAGCGCTCGGATGCGGCGCTGGTCGCCGACCATACGTTGATCGTCGGCGAGCGGGCGCTCGTCGACGCGGCGCTCGAACGCCAGGCCGCGGGCGGCGACGGCGCCGAGCCCTCGGATCCCCGCTTCGCGTCGCTCGCGGCGGCCCTCGGATGGGCGAGCGCCGGAGTCCGCTTCGCGATCCTCCCCGACCCGAGCCTCCTGCGTTCGCTCGAGCGGGAGGCCTTCCGGCTGCCGTCCGGCGCCCTCGACGGGGTCCGGGGCTACGGCCTCGCCGCGGAGGTCGGCGAGCCCGTGCGGCTCCGCGCCGTGCTCTTCGCGGACACGGCGACGCGCCTCGTCGTGAACGGCCTCCTCGAGGCGGAGCTCGCCCGCGCCTCCGAGGACGACCGCGTGCGGGCGCGGGGCCTCGACGCGCTCGCCGGCCGCGCACGGCCCGGCCTCGAGGGGGAGATGCTGAGGCTCGACCTCGAGCTCGGGGCGGATGAGGCGATCCGGCTCCTCGGGGGGCGGACGATGCCACGGCCGGTCGACCCGTAGCGGATCGGCATGGTACGAAAGTCGCACCATGCACGCTCGCCTCCGCACCGCCGGTCTCGTCCTCGCCGCCGTCTTCCTCGTCGCCTGCCACAAGGGGGGCCCGTCGACGGGCACCGGGCGCCACGCGCACGACCCCCTCGCGGTCCTGCCGCTGCCGGAGCTGGCGGATCCGAGCCTGCCGATCTTCGTGCTCGCCGACCTCGACGCCGTGCGCGCCTCCGGCTACCTCGACTCGTTCCTCGCCCGCGTGCGCTCCGAGGTGGTCACGGATCAGCAGCCGGGCGACGAGATCTTCCTGTCGCTGCTCGATCGCACCTCGGACGCCTACGTCGGCTTCACCGACGCGGCCACCGGCAACGACCTCGATCTCGGCGTGGTCGTGGCGCGCGGGCAGTACACGGCGGACGACACGACCCGCCTCGAAGCGACGATGGACGCCGCCGTGACGCATGTCGCGCACGGCCCCTACCAGCTGAGCTGCGACGCCGACGCCTGCTTCACCTTCCTCGGAGGCCACACGCTCGTCGTCGGACGCCAGGCGCTGCTCGTCGCGACGCTCGATCGCCAGCTCCAGGGCGGCGGCGGCGCCCTCACGCGCGATCGCGACCTCGCCCCCCTCCTCGACGCCACGCAGGCCGGCTCGTCCGACGTCGTCGCGGGGGCGATCGCGCACCCCGCCGTGATCCGCGCGCTTTCGTCGGAGCTCCCGGCCGGCCTCGTGGAGACGATGCGGGCCGGCGCCGCGACGGCGTCGTTCCAGGGCGGCCTCACGCTGAAGGCGCGCGTGCGCACGACCTCGCCCGAGGCGGCGGCCGACGGGGCCGCGCGGGTGCGCGAGCCGATCGACGCCGCCCGTCGGAACCCCATGATGCTGGCGTTCGGGCTCCGCGACGTGCTCGACGCGGTCGTGGTCGAGGCCCAGGGGAACGACACGGTGGCGAGCATCTCCCTGCCGGACGCCCGCGTCCGCCAGCTCGCGACCATGCTCGAGGGCCTGCTGCAGATGGGCGGGGGCTGAGCGCCCGTCGTCTCCATGCCCCCGTCGCGCCCCCGCTCGTCCAGCCCTCGGGCCGGGCGACCGGGATTCGTCCGTCCCCGAGACGAAGGCCGGAACAAAAGGCTGTCGTGCTTGTCCGGTGGGGACCACCCAAGTAACGTGCCGTGACCCGTGGTAGGGCCACGTTCGCCGTCCTCCGGGCGGCACCCAACGCGAGGAATCGCTCGTGAAACGACAGCTTTCCCTGTGGCTGCTCCTGGTCGTGTCGACCGGCGTCTCCGTGACCGCCGCCCACGCCCAGACGAATCCGTACGACGCCGAGCAGCGACGCCTCGGTCACGAAGTCGATGTCGCGATCGGGAGCCCCCACGGCCTCCTCCCGGCGATCGAGATGGTCAGGGCCTACGGCCTCGCGTCCCCGGAGGTGACGGCGGGCGAGCTCCAGCGCCTCGTCGCCGCGCGCGGCCTCGCCGAGACCCGCCGTAGCTACCTGCGCTGGCTCGCCGCCCGCGTGGCGCTCCGGCGCGGGGATCGCGACGGCGCACGTCGCTCCGTGAGCGAGCTCGGCTTCGTGACGGACTTCGCCGTGGTCGGGCCCTTCGACAACGAAGGCAAGACGGGCTTCGACGAGGTCTACGGTCCCGAGGAGCAGCGCAGCCAGGAATTCCAGCCCGGCATGGCCTTCGACGGCAAGGAGCGCGAGGTCGCCTGGAGGTCCTACCCCGGCGAGACGAGCGATCTCGGCTACGTCGACTTCGACGCGATCTTCCGGCCGCGCGAGAACGTCTGCGGCTACGCGCAGACGACGGTGACGAGCGCGCGCGCGCAGAGCCTCGCGCTCCTCGTCGGGGCGGGCGGCGCCATCCGCGTGTGGTGGAACGGCGAGCCCGTGTACGCCGACGCGGCCTACCGCCAGCCCGATCCCGAGCGCGGCGCCGCCGTCGTGCAGGCGCAGCGCGGCGCGAACCGCCTGCTCGTGAAGGTCTGCGCGACGGACTCGACCTGGGGCTTCTACCTGCGCGTGGCCGACGCCCGCGGCGGCATCGCGCGTGGCGTGACCGTCCGCTCGGCCGAGATGCCGCTCCCCGCCGCTGCGGCCCGTCCGGCCCGTCGGCCGACCCTCCGCACGACGTTCGACGAGCTCGAGGCGCTCGCCGCCGCCGAGGACGCGCCCGCCGCCGCGCTCGAGGATCTCGCGCGCTTCCTGGCCTACACCGGCGCCGACGATCCGGCCGAGCGTCGCGCGCGTCAGCTCGCCGCCCGGGCCGCCGACCTCGAGCCGACCGTGAAGCGCCTCGAGCTCGCCTCGCAGCTCGCCACGCAGCGCGGCGAGGCGATGCGCTTCGTCGCGCGCGCCGTCGAGCTCGCGCCGACCGATCCCGAGGTGGTCCTCCTGCAGGCGAGCCTGCGCGTGACGAGCCTGCATCCGCAGGACGCCCTCCCGATCCTCGAGGGTCGGACCTTCGAAGGGATGTACGCCCTGCGCGCGCGTTCCCTGCGAGCGCGCGTCTACGAGCAGATCGATCTCCCGCACACGGCCCTCGCGCTCCTCGCGGCGAACGTCACGGAGCAGCCGAACGCGCACGACCTGGTGCGCGCGCAGGCGACGCTCGAGGACGACCTCGGTCACGACGACGCGGCCGTCGCGCTCTTCACCCGCGCCGTCGCGCTCCAGTGGAACGACGGCGAGAGCCGCCGCGTGCTGCTCGGCGACGCGCTCCGGCGCCAGGAGACCGACGCCGTCGTCGCCCAGGCCGAGGCGCTCCACCGCATCGGCGCCGACGACGGACCGACGCTCCGCTACCTCGCCAACGTCTACGAGGCGATCGGTCGCGCCGACGACGCGCTCGCCGCCCTCGCCGAGGCGAAGGCGCTCGCGCCGCACGACCCCGAGTCGCTCGTCGCCGAGGGCCGGCTCCTGCTGCGCCTCGGTCGCAACGACGAGGCCCGGCTCTCGCTCCGCGCCGCCCTCGACCTGCGTCCGCAGGACGCGGACACCCGCGAGCTCCTCGAGCAGATCGCGCCGTCCGTGCGGGCCGACGAGGCCTACGCCGCGAGCGCCGAGACGCTGCTCTCGCGCCGCACGAGCGACGGCGGCTATCCGTACACGACGCTCCAGGACCTCACGGTCAACACCGTCTATGCGAACGGGCTCGGCTCGAGCTTCCGCCAGATCGCGGCCCAGGTGCACGACGACGAGGGCGCGCGTCAGTTCCGCACGTACGCCGTGCAGTTCGACCCGGGCTCGCAGCGCGTCGAGATCCGCCTCGCGCGCGTCACCCGCGCGAACGGCGAGGTCCTCGAGGCGCTCCAGACCTTCGAACAGCCGCTCGGCGAGCCCTGGTACCGCATCTACTACGACACCCGCGCCCTCGTCGTGGAGTTCCCGGCGCTCGAGCCCGGCGACACCGTCGAGCTGCGTTGGCGCGTCGACGACGTCTCGCACCGCAACCTCTTCGCCGACTACTACGGCGACCTGCGCGTGCTCGCCGAGTCGCATCCGGTGCAGCACCTCGAATACGTGCTGATCACGCCGCCCTCGCGCGAGTTCTTCTTCAACGAGCCCGGCCTCGCGGGGCTTTCGCACACGCGCACCGAGGCGAACGGCAGCCGTGTCGACCGCTTCGTCGCCGACGCCGTCCCGGCGGTGCGCACCGAGTCGAACATGCCGGGTCCGACGGAGGTCTTCCCCTACCTCCACGTCTCGACGTACCGCGACTGGCGCGACGTCGGACGCTGGTACTGGGGCCTGATCCAGGATCAGCTCCGGCCGGACGAGGAGCTCCGGCGCACCGTCCGCGACCTCGTGCGCGGCGCGCCGGACGAGGCGACGAAGGTCCGTCGCATCCACGACTGGGTCGTCGACCACACGCGCTACGTCGGGCTCGAATTCGGCATCCACGGCTTCAAGCCGTACCGCGTGACGGATATCGTCCACCGCGGCTTCGGCGACTGCAAGGACAAGGCCTCGCTGCTCTACGCCATGCTCACCGAGGCGGGCGTGCCGGCGCACATCGTGCTCCTCCGCACGCGCCGCAACGGCGGCCTCGGCGACTCGCCGGCCTCGCTCGCCGTCTTCGATCACGCGATCGCCTACGTGCCGAGCATGAACCTCTACCTCGACGGCACGGCCGAGCACTCCGGCACGACCGAGCTGCCGGCGATGGACCAGGGCGTGACCGTCCTCCACGTCTGGCCCGAGGGCGCGGAGCTCCGCCGCACGCCCGTGCAGCCGGCCTCGGCGAACCGCCGCGAGCGCGTGCTCGAGGCCGACCTCGCCTCCGACGGCAGCGCCCAGATCTCCGTGCGCGAGCAGGTGACGGGCACGGACGCCGCGGGCATCCGCAGCACCTACCAGGCGGAGGGCACCCGGACCGAGCGCTTCGAGCGTCAGCTCCGCGGTCTCTTCCCGGGCCTGCACCTCGTGAGCCAGGAATTCGAGGACCTCGCGGACCTCGAGGTCCCGGTCCGCTACCAGTACCGCGCGGAGGTGCCGCAGATGGCGCAGCGCGACGGGGACCGTCTCCGCGTCGCGATGACGACGCTCGGCGACCTGCTGCGCGCGATCGCTCCCACCGCGTCCCGGCAGTACCCGCTCGAGCTCGGGACGCAGGCGAGCTACTCGGAGGATCGTCGCATCCGCGCGCCGCAGGGGCTGCACGTCGTCCAGGCTCCCGAGTCCGGCGTCGCCGAGAGCCCCTTCGGTCTGCTCCGCCTCACGGTGGAGCGCGAGGCCGACTCGATCCGCGTGAAGACCGAGTTCGAGCTCCGAACCGACCGCGTCTCTCCCTCCGACTACCCCGCGTTCCGCGCGTGGGTCGAGGAGGCCGATCGGCTCCTTCGTCAGCGCATCACCTTCGGGGGTGACCAGTGATCCGGCTCCGCTCCGCGCTCTCCATCGTCGTCCTGCTCGCGCTCGCGGGCTGCCACGGCGCTCGTCCCACCACCCCGATCGCCCCCGACGTGGCCGCCCTCCGGCGCGATGCCGAGGCGCATCCGAACGACGCGTCCCGTCAGCGCCGCGTCGCGCTCGCCGAGCTCTACGAGGCCGACGGCGATCCCGCCCGGGCGCTGCCGGCGCTCGATCGCGCGCTCGCGCTCGCGCCGAACGATCCGATGCTCCACTTCGCGCGCTCGGCCGAGCGTGTGCTCCACGGCCATCCGAGCCAGGCGGTGGAGTCGCTCCTCGCGGCGGTCGACATCGGACGTCGGCAGGGCGGCGCCGAGGCCCAGGCGATCGCCGAGGTCGCGGCGAACGATCTCGCCTCCGTGCTCTCCGACGTCGGCGGACGGCGGGCGATCGCCGATCGCCTCCGGGCGGTGCTCGCCGATCCCGGCAAGCTCGGTCCCGCGGCGCTCCGCGAGATCGCCGAGATCGTCATCGACGACGCGTACGCGCGCGGCGACGTCGCGACGGTCACCTCGACCGCCGCCCGCGTCGGCTGCGTGACGCGGATGCGCGTCGCCGGCCCCTTCGGCCCGCGCGAGCTCCTCGGCTTCGACCAGGACTTCCCCGCGGGCGCCGTCGGACCGATGGCCGACTCCTACGATCTCGGACCGACGCGCGGCACGCGTCCCACGCGCGACGTCGAGGCCCGCGGCTGCGCCGTCCACCTCGGCGACGGACCCGTGCTCGGTGGTGGAACGACCTACGCCGAGGCCTTCGTCGACGTCCCTGCCGAGGGCACGTACTGGCTCCGGGTCGAGACCCCGAACAGCTTCGACCTCTCGGTCGACGGGCGCTCCGCCGTCCGCGTCGATCGCCGCGCCGCCACCGGCGCTCGCATCGTGTACGAGCGGATCCGCCTCACGGCCGGCCGCCACGAGCTCTCGGTGAAGGTGACCACGCGCCATCCGAACCCGATCCTCCTCGTCTCGCTGACGGGCGACGACGGGCTCGCGATCGGCTCCGCGCGGGCGCCCTCGACCGGCTTCGGTCCCCTCGCCATCGACGTGGTCGACTCGTCGACCGCCCACCTGCGGGCCGCCGTCGAGCTCACGCGCGGAGACCTCGTCTCGTCGCGCGAGACGCTCGACGCCGTCCTCCCGAACGGGCGGGGCGGCGGGCCGCTGCTCTCGCTCCGCGCCTCCGTGGCCCTCGCGGATCCGCTGCGTCCCGAGGACATCGCGCGCGACGACGCGCGGGCTTTCCTCCGCACGATGGCGGAGCACGATCCCGACGCCTGGTTCCCTGCGATCGAGCTCTCGCGGCTCGCGGCCGCCGAGGGACGCGACCAGGAGGCGATCCGCGAGCTCCGCGAGGCCGCCGAGCGCTGGCCCGAGCTGGTCGGCTTCCCGCTCACGCTCTCCTCGCTCCTCCTCGGTCGCGGCTGGGACGCCGAGGCCGATCGCTGGGTCGAGGAAGCGGTGCGCCGCCTTCCCGACTCCTGCCTCGTGATCGACGCCCAGCGCTCCGCGGCGGCGCGACGCGATCGCATCGACGTGCTCCGCGAGCGCGTCGAGGCGCTCCTCGTCTGCGACGCGCGTTCGACCGCGCGGCTCGACTTCCTGGTCTCGGCGCGTCGCTGGGACGAGGCCTCGACCGAGCTCGATCGCCTCGTGGGCCTCGAGCCGGCCGGCAGCGACGTCCGCTGGCTCGGCACGCGCATCCGGATCGCGGAAGGCAAGGGCGACGGCGAGACCGCGCGGCGGCTCCTCGCGCGCTACACCGAGCTCCGCCCCCGGGCCGACGCCTCGGTCGTCGAGGCGGTCGACCATCTCGTCGCGAGCGGCCAGCAGGAAGCCGGCATGGCGATGCTGGACCGGGCGATCCACCTCGAGCCGATCACGATGGCGCACCTGCGCCTGCTGCGTGCGACGCTCGGTGGCGTGGACCCCTTCCAGGGCTTCCGCGTCGACGGCTCCGAGGTCCTGCGTGCTTATCAGGCGGCATCGCACGACTACGAGCAGCCCGAGGTCTACGTGCTCGACTACGCGGTCACGCGCGTCTTCGAGGACGGCTCCTCGCTGCACCTCGTGCACCAGATCATCAAGCTGCAGAGCGAGGAGGCGGTCGACTCGCAGGGCGAGTTCGCGCCGCCCGGCGACGCGGCGATGCTGCAGCTGCACACGATCAAGGCGGACGGGACGCGGCTCGAGCCGGACCTCATCGAGGGCAAGGAGACGATCTCGATGCCGAACCTCGAGGTCGGCGACTACATCGAGTACGAGTACGTCCGCGCCCTCGAGCCCTCCGACGATCTGCTCGGCGCGGTGCTCGGAGACCGCTTCTTCTTCCAGAGCTTCGAGACGCCCTTCGACCGGAGCGAGTTCCTGCTCGTCATGCCCGAGGGCATGGAGCCGCAGCTCGATCCGCGCGGGAACCTCGCGGAGGCGACGGTGGAGCGTCGCGACGGCCTCGCGATCCGCCGGTGGCTCGTCACGCAGAGCCATCCGCGGGCGCAGGAGCCGATGTCGTCGAATCCGCGCGAGTACCTCCCCTCGGTGAACTACGGCGTCGGCGCGACCTGGGATGCGTTCCGCGACGCGATCCTCGACGGGCTCGCGGATCGCGACACGCGCGATCCCGCGGCGGTGCGTCTGCTCCTCGAGATCCTCGGGGACGACCTCGAAGCGAACGACGAGACCAAGGCGCGGAAGATCTACGCCTGGGTCCTCGAGAACATCGAGTCGACGGACTCCCTGCTCGACGACGCCGCCCACATGATCGCGGCGCGCGCCGGCAGCCGGGCCCGCGTGCTCCACTACCTCCTCGACCTCGTCGGCATCGAGAGCGATCTCGTGATCGTCCGTGGCTTCGGCAACGACCAGACGCCGAGCGAGCTCCCGGACGAGGAGACGTACGCGAGCCTGCTCCTGCGGCTCGGTCCGCCGCAGCATCCGGTCTTCGTCGCGACGAACCAACGCGGAACCCCGTTCGGCTACGTGCCGGCCGTATTGCGCGGCCAGGACGCGCTCGTGCTCCGGCGCGGTTCTCCGCGCATCCGGATCCCCGCCGAGCCGCGCATCCCGGATCGCCGCGAGATCGCGATCGACGTCACGCTCCAGCACGACGGCTCGGCCGACGTGGAGATCGTCGAGACCCACACGGGCCTCGGCGCGATCTCCTGGCGCAACGACCTCGAGGAGGTCCCGGCGGCGGTGCTCGACCAGCGCTTCGAGGACGCCTACGCGTCGCGCGTGGTCCCGGGCAGCGAGCTCCGTTCGCTCCACATCGACGGGCGCGAGGATCCCGAGGCTCCCCTCGTGATGCGCTACGTCGTCCACCTGGCCGAGCTCGGCCATCGCGAAGGCGCCGACCAGATCCTGCCGGCGGTCTTCCCGACCCTCCTCGCGCCGGGCTACGCGCAGGTCGCCTCGCGCACCACGCCGGAGCTCGTCTCCCCCGCCGACGTCGTCACGACGATCCACCTCCGCGTCCCCGAGGGCGCGAGCTTCCCCGCGATCCCGGAGCGCGTCGCGCTCGAGGGACCGGGAGGCGCCCGCTTCGTCTTCGAGACGCGTCTCGAGGGCGGCATCCTCGTCCTTCGTCGCACGGTGCACGTGCCGATGCAGAGGGTGCCGGCGGACCACTATCCGGAGCTCGCGCGGTTCGCGCGGCAGGCGGATCAGGCCGAGGGAAGGGCGATCCGCGTCCGGATGCGCTGAAGAGACGTGCACGTGGACGTCGACGGTGGCGTTCACGTGCACGGGGCGGCGTGCACGTGCAGGTGCACGGTTCGCGTGCACGGGGACGTGAACGAGTCGCGTGCACGGTTCGCGTGCACGGTTCGCGTGCAGGGTTGGTGTGGTTGCGAATCGTGCGCTTTCCGGGCCCGATTGGAGGTACGTTCGAGACCGTGACCTCAGACCGCATTCCGTTGCCAGGCGCTTTCGCCTCGACCCTGCCGACGTCGACGTACAAGGGCCCGCGCGGGACCTTCTACCTCTACCAGGTCGCGCCGTACGTCGTGTACACGCAGGCGGTGGGGCACATGGACCATGGCTGCGCGGAGGCCTTCATGGCCTTCGTGAACCGCACGTTCGATCGGGGCCGCACGACGACGCTCTTCCACGACTGGAGCGGGATCACGGGCTACGACAGCGACGCGCGGGCGACGCTGACGCGCTGGACGATCGAGCGACGGAGCGTCATCGGCTCGGTCTCGGTGCTCGTGAAGTCGAAGCTCCTCTCCATGGGCATCGCGACGGCCAACCTCGCGACGATGCCGATGGGCGTGACCTTCCACAGCCACACGGACCGTGCGGTCTTCGAGCGGGAGTTCCTCGCGGCGATGAAGTGAAGGTCGAGAGGCGCTCTCGGGACGCGAACGGCGCCTGCCGTCGTCGCAGCCCTCGAGCCCTGGCCGTCTTTCGTGCGGGGCGCGCGCCGTGGTAAGTGGGCGCGATGCGCTCCGCTCTCGTCGTTCTCGCTCTCGTCGTCACGGTCGTCGTCCTGCGGTCCGGAGTGGCCCTCGCGGGGGATGGGGACGAACCCGGGACGGACCCTGCGGGCGAGGTGCTCACGGTGCTCGAGGCGTCGCGCTCCCGCTTCGCGCCCTGTGCCTACGCGCTCGGCGCACCGTCGCCGGAGCTCGCCTCCCTGACGTTGGTCGTGCGCGTCGACGCGCGCGGTCGCGCGGCGACCGAGATCCGCGAGACGCCGTCGGCGTCGCGGTCGCTGCGCTCGTGTCTCTCGCGGGGCGTCTCCGGCGTCGTGTCGCGCATGCGGCCCCGTCCCGTCGGGCCGGTCGAGGTCGAGCTTCGGCCGTTCTCCGCCCTGCCGCAGCCGAGCCGCGCGCCGGCGGCTCCCATCGTGGCGTCGCGTGATGACGTCGTGTCCATGGATCGCAGCCTCGCGGAGGGGGCGGACGACGCACAGCGTCTCTCGATGCTCTCCTCCGAGATCGAGAACGGCCGAGCGGTGCCGGCCTCGGCCGCGCCGCTCTACCTTCGCCGCTTCCGCGAGAGGACGATGGAGGCCGCGCTGCTCCTCTGCGGCATGACCGTGGGGGAAGGCGCGCGCGCGACGATCGAGCGTGCGCTCCCCGCGAACCAGCGCGCCTACTTCCACGGCGTGACGGAGTCCGGGTGCGGTGCTGCGTCGAGCGAGGTCGTGCCGACCCCTCCGCGGCATCCGGGGGCGCAATGCAGCTCCAACTCTGATTGCGTGATGATCCCGCGCTCGCCGCCCGACTGCTGCGGGAATCCGTGCACCGGCGGCGACGCCGTGCCGCGGGTCGACGCCGAGCGGCTCGGCCGCGCCTGCGAGGCGGTCCGTCCCAGGCACTGTCCTGCCATGGCCTGCATGTTCGAGCCGTCGTACGCGGCGTGCGTGCAAGGCCGCTGCGTGACGCGTTCGGAGGGGGAGCGGGGCGGGTTGTAGCGGCCTAGGGGGTCGGCGGGGCCGAGTCGCTCGCCAACGGATGGCAAAGGCAGCGGGTCCGTGCCGCGCCTTCGCTTCGCTCCCTCAATAGGTCACGGCCATCAGGACGATGTCGACGTACGTCGATGGCCGGAGGGTCTGTCCGACGCAGAAGAGCAAGCTTCCGTGCAGGACCGGATCCGTATCGTTCCGCGTGCACCACTTCGGGTGGAAATCGTCGGGATAGCGCATCGAAGCGAATCGTGCGGGAGGCCGCGAGTAGTAATCGCGGCCTTCGAGCTCCACCCAGGTGCCGCCACACGAGCCGAGCAGGCGGGCGCGATCCGCGTCCCGCATGCGCCCCGTGATCAGGGTTTCGCTGCCATCTGGGGCACTGCTGCTCTCCACCGAGACTTCCCGCACGTACGTGCGGACGTCACACGAAGTGACCTCCTCGGGCTCGGGCGAGCATGCGGCGGATGGCCATGCCCAACACGTCGCGACGAGCATGGCGAGCCTTCGAAGGCGCGACCATGCCACGTCGAGTCCGTCGATACGTCCCATGGGTCGCTCAGCCCGCTGCATCCGACTCGAGCCGACTGCGAAGCACCACGGAGGCGACGAGGACCGCGCCGACCAGGGCACAGCTGAAATCGACGAGCCGCAGCCACCAGCGCGGACCGTCGAAGAGGCCGAAGTAGAGACTCGACATCGCGAACGCAGCCCCCGCGGAAGCAACTCCCACGGTCCGTGCGACGCGCGCCACCCTCCCGGGAAGGAGCAGAGCCGGAAGGACGCCCAAGAACGGGAACAGGAGCACCGCCATGGCAGCAGCAGGAGTCTGGTTGGCCAGCGGGACGATGCGGGACAGGAGGACCACGCCGATCACGTAGATCCGGGCCTCGGGCCATCGTGCGAGGTTTTCGTTCGAGGTCGTCATGTCGTCAGGGGTGTTGTTCGCGGGGTTCGTCATCGTCGTCGAGGTCGCCCTTCACACCATTGCTCGCGCTCGCAGTCCAGGCTGAACATGAAGCCCTGCGACATCCCGGGCGGGACGATTCGGAGCATTTGTATGCCCGCACCGCGCGGGTCGCTGGGAGGATTGCTTCGAGAACAGAACGCCGCCACCTCGAAGCTCGATCCGCCGACGAGGTGACACTCCGCGGACACCGACGGCTCCTCGTACACCACGAGACACTCGATCTCATTCCGCAGTGCCAGGGACTCTCGCGATCCAGGTACTACGACCTTCGTGATCGGATCGACTCCGTCGTCGCGCATCAGCGTCGCGGAGAGTGTGACCGGACACGCGGGCTCGCCGGGATCGGGTGCGTCTGGCCGCCCGCGTCGCGAGTCCCCGCCGGAAGCCTCGGTGGTCCTTGGGGGCGTGGTGACGGCGGGACACCGTGGCGGGGCAGCGCACGAGAGCACGATGGCTGCACCAGCGACGAATACGACGACGCGCATGACTGTCACCCTCGGTGGCATCCCGTCGCTCGACACTCGAACCGACCTCCCTGCCGCAGAAATGACATCCGCCGAGGGAGCCCTCGAAAGCTGGTCCTTCGATGTGGCGGCGGTCGATCGGAGGGAACGTCGGTCCGGAACCAGGAGGAGAGCCGACGGCAGGAGCGTCGGCTCATCGGCCCGGTCCTTCGGCCGATAGTGAGCCCGAGGGTTGGTTCCACGACGAGCCGAAGACCAGCAAGGCAGCTCCGCCGAGCGCGACGATCGCTGGAATCCACCCGCGTCCGAAGCTCATGGTGATCGTCTGGAGAAGCCAGGCCGAGAGGAACATTCCCGCCCCCGGAAGTCGTCCCTCGCGAACGCGCACGACGCACAGCTCGAAGAACGCCGACACCGTCGAAGCGAGAATCGTGAATGCAGCCCAGGAGATGGTCCATCCCATGCCGACCAGCACCAGGAGATACGCGGCGATTCCAGCACCGGCGAGCACCAAGAAGAGTGCGATCACGGCTCGGTGCATACGAATTCGAGGCTGTCCCGGCATCCGGACCAGAAAGGGAATCAGCCAGTAGAACGAGCTCGCCGGATGGAGAGGAATCAGAGGGACGACCGGGCGAGACACGATACCGCCACCTCGACCCAGCCATAGGTTGAGCAAGAGCGGAGTGGCGACGGACGCCGTCGACAGGAGGACGATGAGCCTACGGTTGCGGTTCCAAGTGACCATGGCAGTCAAGAACGAGCCTCGCTCCACGGAGACGATTGGACGTCGGAACGAGAATGCGCACCGCTCGCCCGGCCACCGTTCTGTGACGCCAACAATACACCGACCGATCCCAGCATATGGAGCTCTTCGCCTGACGCGGACGCCGACCCGCTCCCCCGCCGATCCGCTAGCATCCCTCGCATGGCTCTACGCTTCACTCGGCGGCGGACGATCCCTCCGGCGCAATCCGGGAGCGACCGCCCGTGGCTCGACGGCGTCGAGCTCGGCCATCTCGATCGCGCCCAGCTGCTCGCGGTTCTCCAGTGGTTCCAGCCGGAGCTCACCGAAGCGGAAATGCTCGCAGGCACGGCGGACTTCTATCTCGAGAACGTGCCGTCGATCGCCGAGGTGCCCGTCGAATGGTGGGACGTCGGGGACGAGTTCCAGCTCTGGCTCTGCAACGCCGACAGCGGCTACCTCTTCGACGCGGGGACGACGAACCGTCGGGCGGGAATCGTCCAGTGGGCGTTCGATCTCGATCGGGAGCTTCCCGAGGCGACCCGGATCGCGATCCGCGAGGCGGCCGCGCGGGCGGTCGAGGAGCATCCCAGGAGCCTGCTCGCTTCGGTCGAGCTCTAGGAGACAGGAGCCCTCGTCCCCCGATGGAGAGCACCGGTCGGGAGTCGCGAAGATCGTTCCTCGCGAACCCTTTCTCCCCGGCCTGGCTCCTACTCGAGTCAGGGCGCCTCGAGGCGCTCGGGAGGCGCACATGGCGCACGTCGTCGTTCTCGGAGCGGGCGTAGCGGGCCACACGGCCGCGCTCGTGCTGCGGCGCAAGCTCGGCCGCTCGCACGAGGTGACGGTCGTGACGCCGAATCGCCTGTGGAACTGGATTCCCTCGAACATCTGGGTCGGCGTCGGTGTGATGGCGAAGGAAGACGTCACCTTCGAGCTCGCGCCGATCTACGCGAAGCAGGGCATCCGCTACGAGCAGGCGAAGGCCGTGGAGATCCATCCGGAGGGCTCCTCGGCGATCGACGGGCCCTTCGTCGTCGTGGAGCGCACGGACGAGGCCCGACGCGGAGAGCGTGAGACGCTCCGCTACGACTACCTCGTCAACGCGACCGGCCCTCGCCTCGACTTCGCCGCGACCCCGGGTCTCGGCCCCGAAGGCCACAGCCTCTCGGTCTGCACCGCGGACCACGCGGTCGAGGCGAGCCACCGCCTCGCGCAGGCCATCGAGCGGATGAAGCGCGGCGAGGAGCTCACGCTCGTGGTCGGCACGGGCCACGGCACCTGCACCTGCCAGGGCGCCGCGTTCGAGTACGTCTTCAACGTCGAGTTCGAGCTACGACGCGCGGGTGTGCGCGATCGCGCCCGCCTCGTCTTCCTCACGAACGAAGCCGATCTCGGCGACTTCGGCGTCGACGGGATGCAGCTCGAGACGGGCGGCTACGTCGTGCCCGGCAAGCTCTTCGCGGAGTCCCTCTTCGCGGAGCGCGGCATCGAGTGGATCACGGGCGCGGCCGTGAAGGCGGTCGAGCAGGGGCTCGTCCGCTACGAGACCCTCGACGGAGAGGAGCACACGCTCCCCTTCGACTTCGCGATGCTGCTCCCTCCCTTCAAGGGGGCCCTCCTCCGCGCCTTCGATCGCTCGGGCGCCGACATCTCGAGCGAGCTCTTCGCGCCGAGCGGCTTCATGAAGGTCGACGCCGACTACACGGCGAAGCCCTACGAGGAGTGGCGCCCCGAGGACTGGCCGAGCACCTACCAATCGCCTCGCTACGCGAACGTCTTCGCCGCGGGCATCGCCTTCGCGCCGCCGCACGCGATCTCGCGCCCGCGGAAGTCGAAGAACGGCACGCTCATCGCGCCCGCTCCGCCGCGCACCGGCATGCCCTCGGGCATCATGGGGCGCACGGTCGCGCTGAGCATCGTCGACATGATCGAGGGCGCCGCGAAGCCGACGCACTCCGCCTCGCTCGCGCAGATGGGCGCGGCCTGCGTCGCCTCGGCCGGCGCGAGCGTCCTCTCGGGAACGGCCGCTTCGATGACGATGTTCCCGGTCGTCCCCGACTACCGGAAGTACCCCGGCACCGGCCGCGACCTCCGCTACACGACCGGCGAGATCGGCTCGGCCGGCCATTGGATCAAGTCGCTGCTCCACACGATGTTCCTCTACAAGGCGCGCGCCAGACCCCTCTGGTGGCTCATCCCGGAGTGATGCCCATGACGAACCGAGACGAGCTCGCTCATTTCACGATGAAGCCCGGTCGGTGGGTGCTGTTCCTGCGGACCTTCCCGCTCTACCAGCTGTGGCGCTTCCTCTGGGTGAACCTGCGGATGATGGTCATGGTCGTGAAGTCGCACGGCTCGAGCGCGAAGTAGGCGGCCTCTCTCGTTCGCTCGCGGGAAAAGGCGTGGACGTTCGTCTACGGGAACGCGCTCGAAAGCTCGATCGCGATCACGACGCCGACGCACGCTCCGACCAACAGCCGTGACACGACGCCGAGCTTCCGGCGTCGCACGTCCGCCAGCACGGCGACGACGGTGGCTGCCGCGGCGACGACGAAGGTGCCGATCGCGAGGACGGACCTCGAAGCGAAGGCGGCCTTGCCCACCTCGTACGCAGCGGTGGCGAGAAGGAAGGCGCCGAGGACGCCGTAGATCACCACATCGAAGGCACAAAGGCTGGAGGCGAGCTTCTTCTTCGACATCGGGGCTCATCTTGCTGGGATGCCAGGGTTCCGGGAACGCTCACCACACCCCGAGTCTCACTCACAGGGGATGTCGACAGGCACTTCGGGCCTTGGGGCGCCTGGATTCCCGGCGGATGCGCTCAGTCGCCCACGATACGGGAAAGCCTCGAATCTCAGGACGGAACCCGCTGCTGTTCGAACGAGGGACGTTCTCCCTGCGCCCGGCTCGGACGGACTGATGCCCCCGGCGTACTCCATCGGACGAGCCATCAGGCGAGCGACGCCGTCCTCGTGGACCATGATCCCTCCCGAGATGTCCACACACGCGAAGGTGCCCGGAGCGTTCTGCCGCGCGGAGTAGCAGGGGCCCACGTAGGTCCGTTCGTCGGTCGCCCAATCGACCAGGTAGGTGCCCTCGTCGCGCTCCACGATCAGGCGATGAGCGGTCTCGAGATAGCCGCGAATGGCGTACCGAACTCCCCGTAGGTCGAGAGTGCGCCGAGCACCGTCCGACAGCCGCACGAGCACCGTAGGGTCTGCACGTCCGTGCCGATTGCACGCTGGCGTTCCTCCCCCCGGAAGCGACGTCCCGCACGTCTCGACGAGCACCAGGAGGCCGTCCGGAGTGAGGCGAGCGAAGCAATCCTCACCACCCACGGTGCCCCGCAGCGCGTCGCATGCGGTCGGTCCGAACGCTTGGCGATCCTGCGTGAGACCGTAGGTCTCGAATGCTTCGGCGCTGGGCGGATCCACGGGCGGCAAGCATCGCACCGTCCCAGGAGAGGAAGCCTCGGATTGCGCCTCCAGGCTCGCGATCGAGACACGCCGGTCGAGACGCACCGACACCTCGCAGCGCTCACGGGGGCTCCCCTCGACACGCCCGAGGCACCGCCGAGGGGTCGCCCTCACCGTGCCGGACACGCGCAGCTCCCCACGCCTGACTCCCACCCTCAGGGCTCGGGACTGCTCGAGGTTCGAGAACGTCGCGCCTCCCCCGACCGCGAGCACGAGCTCGGCGGAAGTCTCTCCGATCGAGGTCGAGCTACGTCGCTCGCCGAGACCGACGAAGCGCACGCCGAGCTGCGGGTCGACACAGACCACGGCGTTCATCGACGGCACCACGGAGGCCGCCCAACACGTCTCGAGGTACTCCCAGCGCCTGCGATCGAAGGAGAAGCGACGCGTGCCGAGGAGGTCCTCTTGTACGAACGATCGGAACCCGTCGGCCATGCCCACGAGCCGTCCTTCGACTCCGATGGAGACTCGCGAGGTCGAATCGACCAAGAAGAGGTCGTCGGGGTACCCAGGCCAGTCCTGCCGTTGCTTGCGCACTTCGAGGATGGGCGGAACCGAGCCCGGCTGCCGGCGAACGAGACAGCCGGCTCCTCCAACGACCGTCAATCGCTGACACAGCCGGGCGTCCGAGATCGAGGTCCACCCGGCTCCCAAGAGGCGACTCGTTTCCTCGAGGTCCTCCGCTGCGACGACCCGTCCTGGAGCCTGATCCGTCGGCTGGGCGCGGCTCGCCGAGGGAAGGGCCAGTCCTCCGACGACGACCAGGGCCGCGGCGAACAGGGCTCGCGTGCCCGCACCGAACCGAGAGCTCGTCCTCGAGGTCCGAAGGGAATCCGATGCAGGAGGGGTTCTCGGGATTTCGAGGCTCGTCATGTCCGTACGGTCTCCGTGGGTCCGGCGTTCGTGCGCGGGAGCCAAGACGGGAGGCGTTCGCGGCGGCTCGGCGCCTCAGCGCTTCGCCATCTCGAGCAGGGCTCCGACGTCGTCGGCTGCCGCATGGATCCCGAACAGGTCGAGGACGAGGGGGATGGCGTCGAGCGCGTCGGCGGCCGCCACGAAGGCAGCACGCTCTGCCCCCTCGACGTCTCGTTGCCGCAGGCTCTCGTCGAGCTCGGCGAGGACTCGGCGGCGAAGGTCGGGTTCGACCTTCGCCCAGGCACGCAGCGTTTCGACGCTCGACCAGCGATGCGCGATCCTCCGGAGCACCGCCTCTCGTTCCGAGTCCCGTTCGAGATTGCCCTTCGTCATGGGAAGCCGAGGATCCTTTCGCACGAATGCGCCGTGGTGCTGGCAACCATGATCGCCCCTCCCCTCGCCGACAAGACTCTGCGCAGGAGGAATGCTCGGGAGCACCTTCCGGGCCGGTCGATCGACAGCGCGTCTTCGTGGGCGGATCGCAGCTAGTCGAAGTCCACCCAGGCGAGGCTCGTCGCTTCCAGGGTGGCGTTGCGCAAATCGCTCTCCAGGATCTGGAGGTGCAGGCCCATGCCGCCGGGGCTCTCCAACCATGCGAGCTGGCGCCAGTCGCAGGACTGGGTCGGATCGCCGCCCGTGGTCGCCGTACCGTATCCGAGGAGCTCGCGTGCGCGGCCCCGATACCCCCGCTTCCGCAGCTCGTCGTAGGCTCGTAGATCGATCCCTCGATCACGGAGCGCCGTGCCGTGCGGACCGTCGAGCTCCGGGAGTCGAAGCGCCTCCTGGAATTGAACGGCGATCGGGGCTCGCACTTCGTTGAGCTCCAAGAGGCGCCCTGGAGGCGGCACTCTCCGCAGATCGGAGACGCCGCGTTGCAGCGAGAGCGCGATGCCCACGACTTCGGTCTCCTCCAAGTCGCAGAAAGCGAAGATGGAGAGCAGGCCCGATTCCGGAAGAATCCCCCGGCATACGGTCTGGCTGACGTCCTCCAGACGGATCTGCCCCACGAATCCACAGTGCTCGTCGAGGAGCAACTGCTCGCCCATGGCATGCGCGCTGCAGTCCCGATGACGCGGCCAGGAAGCTCCGGACGGCAGATCCGGGTGTCCCCACAATTTCGAGCGACCTATGGCGAGCTCGCTGTCGTGGACGAGGGGGGAGGCTTCGCGAACGGTGAGAGCCGGTCGAACCAGCCGAAGAATCTCGTGGCGATGGTCGACCCATCCGGAGTCAAGGAGCGCGCGGACCAAGTCGCCTCCCATGAGCCAACTCCACTCGTCGTGACCTTCCAAGGGCTCGGGCAGGTCCCCCTCGGCGCCTGTCGCGATCGCCCTTTGGATCGCGCGCAGGAACCCGGCCCGCGTCACGTCGCCACGGGATGCGAGCCAGTCTGCGTACGCTGCGCGACCGGCGGGCTCGTGCATGGAGTTGACCACCGCGCTGAGGAGCGGCAGCTCTCCGTCGTGCCGTGTGGAGCGTGGCACTGCATCGGGGACTCGAGGGTCGGGACGCAGAACCTGCACGAGTCGTTCGAATTCGTCCTCGAGGATCAGGCGCGACGGCGTCCCTCGATCCCGCAATTCGAGCGCGTGGCTCGCCCGATGGCGTCGAAGGAAATCCAATACGCGCCGCACGGTGGCGATGTTCGCGTCGCGAGTCCCTTCGGTGAGCAGGAAGGGCACGCAGACCTCGCTGGGCTCCTTGCCCCACGGATCCACGAGCGACCAATCGACGCCCGTGTCCTCGTAGAGGTCGGTCCAGAACCAGGCCGCTTGCGGTGCGATCCTGACGACGAGCTCCGGAGTCGTATGGGTCACGGCGCCGACTGTATCGTCGAGGAGGGAAGTCGCCAATCGCGACGACCGTGACCCAACCTCGCGTGGGGTGCCGACGCCCGCCCGCCCCTACTTCCTCCCCACCACCTTCTTCCGGATCGCCTCGTACCGCGCCGCGTCGAGGCGCTCTTCTTCCTTCACCCACGCGCGCAGCCCCGGCGCGATCGCGCTCGACCACTCGGGGCTCAGACGGATGCGGAGGAATTCCTCGTAGAGCGAGCCGAGCAGCGCCTCGAGCTTCTCGACGAGGTGCATGCGCTCGAAGAACTTCTCGTCGTCCTCCTCGGTGAGGAGGGCGGGGATCTTCACGCCGGCCGTGGCCATCGTGTCCGCGTTGAACGTGAACGCGAACTCCTGCTCCTCGTGCACGACGTGGATGTGCGCGCGCGACGGCATCTTCCCGGCGCGGAGCGCTTCCTTCGCCTCCTTCGTCGCCGAGGGCGAGGGGCCGCGCATCGTGCTCTTCTCGAGCTCGTCCTTCTTGCACTCGAGCACGAGGCTCGTGTCGAGGTGGAGGTTCACCTTGCCGAAGCCCTCGACCTCGAGCTCGCCCTCGAAGAGCTCGCTCTTCCACCAGACGAAGAC
>JAXLYX010000024.1:0-74357 GCA_046351215.1 Polyangiales bacterium
GCCCGGGTCCCCGGGAGGGCCCCTCCGTGCTACACCTCGCACCCTCCATGGACCGCTACGAGCCCGCATCGATCGAGCCCAAGTGGCAGCAGTACTGGGACGAGAACGAGACCTTCAGGACGAAGGACTCGGGAGACGGCCCCCGTACCTACATCCTCGACATGTTCCCGTACCCGAGCGGTGCGGGCCTGCACGTCGGGCATCCCGAGGGCTACACCGCGACCGACATCCGCGCGCGGTACCTCCGCGCGAAGGGCTGGGACGTCCTCCATCCGATGGGCTGGGACGCGTTCGGCCTGCCGGCCGAGCAGTACGCGATCCAGACCGGCACGCATCCGGCCGTGACCACGGCGAAGAACATCGAGACCTTCAAGCGCCAGCTGAAGATGCTCGGCTTCAGCTACGACTGGTCGCGCGAGATCGACACGACCGATCCGGCGTACGTGAAGTGGACGCAGTGGATCTTCCTCCGCCTCTTCGAGCGTGGCCTCGCCTACCAGAGCGAGGTGCCGGTGAACTGGTGTCCCGCGCTCGGCACCGTCCTCGCGAACGAGGAGGTCATCGACGGCGTGTCGGAGCGCGGCGGCCATCCCGTGCACCGCGTCCCGCTCCGCCAGTGGGTGCTCCGCATCACGGCGTACGCCGACAAGCTCCTCGAGGGCCTCTCGCTCACCGACTGGCCCGAGAGCACGCGCACGATGCAGGTCGAGTGGATCGGCCGCAGCGAGGGCGCCGAGGTGAAGTTCCCGATCGAGGGAACGTCCGATGCCGTCGAGGTCTACACGACCCGGCCCGACACCCTCTTCGGCGTGACCTTCATGGTCCTCGCGCCCGAGCATCCGCTCGTCGAGGTGCTCACGACCGACGACCGCCGTGACGCCGTGAACGCCTACGTCGCGGGTGCGAAGAACCGCAGCGATCGCGATCGTCAGGCCGCGAAGGAGAAGACCGGCGTCTTCACCGGCGGCCACTGCACGAACCCGATGAACGGCGCGAAGGTCCCGGTCTACGTCGCCGACTACGTCCTCTGGGGCTACGGCACCGGCGCGATCATGGCCGTCCCGGCGCACGACGAGCGCGACTTCGAGTTCGCGACGAAGCACGGCATCCCCGTGATCGAGGTCGTGAGCAAGACGGGCGAGCCGTCGGCGACGCCGCTCGCCGAGGCCTTCGCGTCGGAGGGCATCGCCGTGAATTCGGGTGCCTATTCGGGCCTTCCCACGGCCGAGTTCAAGGCGAAGGTCATCGCGGACCTCGAGGCCTCGGGCAAGGGCAAGCGCCGCGTCGAGTACAAGCTCCGCGACTGGATCTTCTCCCGCCAGCGCTATTGGGGCGAGCCGATCCCCATCTACTTCCCGGTCGAGTGCGCGGGCGATCCCCGCACCACCGAGGAGTTCACGATCCGCTACGACCAGCCCCACGCCGTCGACGAGTCCGAGCTCCCGCTCCGCCTGCCCGAGCTCGAGGACTTCAAGCCGGGCGAGGATCCCGCGGGCGTGCTCGCGCGGGCGACGGATTGGCGCTTCTTCCAGAAGGACGGGAAGTGGTTCGCCCGCGAGACCAACACGATGCCGCAGTGGGCGGGCTCGTGCTGGTACTACCTCCGCTTCATGGACCCGCGGAACGACGCGGAAGGGTGGAGCGAGGAGTCGGCCAAGCGTTGGCTCCCCGTCGACCTCTACGTCGGCGGCGCCGAGCACGCCGTGCTCCACCTCCTCTACTCGCGCTTCTGGCACAAGGTGCTCTTCGACGCCGGCCTCGTGCCCTGTCCCGAGCCGTTCAAGAAGCTCGTCCACCAGGGGATGATCCTCGGCGAGGTCGAGTACACGCACTACCGCGACGCGAACGGCGCGCCCGTCGGCTTCCTCGACGCGAAGGACGGGAAGCACAAGGTCACGGGCGAGGACCTCGTGGTCGTGAAGGTCTCGGCGGACGACGTGACGAAGGACGCCTCGGGGCGCCAGGTCCTGAAGTCGAACCCCGACGTCGTCGTCGACGACCGTGCGCACAAGATGTCGAAGTCGCGCGGCAACGTCGTGAACCCGGACGACATCGTGAAGCAGTTCGGTGCGGATTCGCTCCGCGTCTACGAGATGTTCATGGGCCCGCTCGAGGCCGTGAAGCCGTGGAGCACGGCGAGCATCGTCGGCATCCGTCGCTTCCTCGATCGTTGCTTCACGATCGCGACGAAGAGCGATGCCGCGACGCCGCTCGAGGGCGAGCTCCTCCGCCACGTCCACAAGACGATCAAGAAGGTCTCGGAGGACATCGAGTCGATGCGGTACAACACCGCGATCTCGGCGATGATGGTCCTCTCGAACGACCTCGCGAAGCTCGAGAAGGCGCCGAAGGAAGGAGTCGCGATCCTCGCGCAGCTCGTCCACCCCTTCGCTCCGCACCTCGGCGAGGAGATGTGGGAGCGGATCGGGAACGCTCCGAGCGTCCAGAACGCGGCGTGGCCCGCCTTCGATCCGAAGCTCGTCGAGGACTCCGTCGTCGAGATCGCCGTACAGGTCCTCGGCAAGGTCCGCGGCCGGATCACGATCCCGAAGGACGCCCCCGAGGCGGACGCGCTCGCCGCCGCGAAGGCGGAGCCCGGCGTCGCCTCGAACCTCGAGGGCAAGACGATCCAGAAGGTCGTCTACGTGCCCGGCAAGATCCTGAACCTCATCGTGCGGTGACGGCCCGGGCGGGCCCGCCGCCTCAGGCGGGCCTGCCGACGGAGTCCATCGCGAGGATGCGGGGGAAGAGGACCTCGTTCTCGACCGCGATGTGCTGCATCACGTCGTGGACGAGCTCGTCGAGGCCCTGGTAGAGAGCGCGCCAGCTCGCGCAGGCCTCGGCCGGGGGCACGAAGTTGTTCGTCGCTTCCCGGATCGCGAAGAGGATCTCGCCCGCCGCGGTGTGCTCGTGCTGCATGCAGGCGATCGGCCCCGCCGAAGCCCCGAGCGGCATCCGGGTCTCCCTGCCGGCGATGCGGGCGAGGGCGTAGGGGAAGAGCACCTGCTCTTCCTTCATGAGATGCGGCATCAGGTCCGCGTGGAGATCCTCGACCAGGTCGGCGATGCGCAGGACGACCGCGTGGGTGGAGCCGTGGCGGTTCCGGACCTTGTGCGCGAGGGGCAGCAGGCGCTCGAAGGCCTCGCGGGTGTAGACGTGGTGCGTGTCGAGGACGTGGTAGATGAGGCGGTCGAGCTCCATCGCGCCCGGGTCGACCGGCGGCGCCGTCTCCTCGACGGCGGACAGCGCCTCGAGGACGACCGGGACGTCGAGCCCACGGTCGGCGCACGCGGCCGCGAGCGACTTCTTGCCTCCGCAGCAGTAGTCGAAGCCGAGCTTCTCGAGGACGCGCGCCGCGGAGGGCGAGCGGAGGGCGACATCGCCGAGGCGATCGTCGGCGTTCACGGACACGGGAGCGGTGCTCATCGAAACCTCCGGGGCTCGACGAGAACGTGAAGCCGGCCGGGCGGTCCGCCCATGATCTGCGTCAGTCGTCGTGCTCAGGGGACGTAGGACGCGGACCGCGGCACCGTTCGTCCCGCCGGTCCGTCGCCCGGGTCGTGGAGCCACGGGAAGTCCGGTCGATCCACCCCCCACGGCTTCGCGAACGTCCACTCGAGGAGCCCCTCGGCCTCCTTCGCGTGGGGGCTGAAGCCCCAGAGCGCCTCCTGCGAGACGTCGTCGAGGTTCGCGTAGTACCGCCAGACGAAGAAGCCGGCGAACCACTCCTCGGGGAGGAAGGTCTCGAAGGTCGCGGCGAGCGCGCGCGCCTGCTCGTGGTCGTCGACGACGACGCCCTCCATGTCGTCGGGCCAGAGCCAGGGCTGCACGGCCGCGTTCTTCCGCGTCGTGTACCCGACCTCGACGAAGATCACGGGCATGTCGAGGCGCTCCGAGAGCTCGCGAACGCTCTCCATGTTGCGCCGCGAACGGTCCACGTACTCCGCGTACGTCGCGTCGTCGTGATCCGCGAGCGGGTAGAAGGCGTTGATCCCCACGAGGTCGAGCTGATCCCAGAAGAGGACGTTCTCGGCCTCGTCCCAGTTCGAGCTGTAGGTGAGCAGGCCCGGGAAGACGCCGCGCACGTCGTTTATCAGCCTCGTCCAGTAGCCGCCGAACCTCCCCGACCAGCTCTTGCATTCGACGCCGAGGGAGAATGCATCGGCGCCGACCTCCGCGGCGTCGCGCGCCCAGGCGAGGACGAAGCTCCGGTAGGACGCCTGGTACTTCGCCCAGCCGTTCGGACCCGCCGGCTCGATCTCGCCTCGCCAACCCGTCGTCTCGACCCAGAGATGCGGGATGATCAGCACGCGCATGCCGCGCGCGTGCGCCTGCTCGATCATCCGCTTCACGGCCGCGCGGTTCTCGGGGTAGGGCGCCTCGAAGTCCATCAGGATCGAGGTGCTGTCGAGCGCCCAGATGCGGCCGAAGGGCGTCAGGCTGATCCAGGTGACCCCCATGCCCGCGAGGTGGTCGAGGAGCTCCTCGGTGTACCGCGTGCCGTAGCCGCGACCCGGTTGCTGCGACGACTCGATCGGGCCGATGGTCACGCCTCGGATGCCTCCGGGGAAGGCGTCGCGGAACGCCTCGCGACCGGGCGGCAGGCGGTGCCACGCCTCGGCCCGGCGTTCGCCCGCGGGGAGGCTGAGGAGGGCGAGGAGGAGCGCCCAGACGGTCGATGGAAGGGGACGGCGGCCCATCGGGGCGCGACCATAGCGCGACCCGACGGGAAGTCACCCGGCCCGCCCCTCACGTCCGCCGGAGCCGTGCGAGCACGCTCTCGAGCGCCCGGTACAGGGCGCGGGCGGACTGGAACCGCTCCTCCGGCCTCACGGCCAGGGCCATGGCCGCCCAATCGTCGATCTCCGGGGGGAGGTCGGGACGGAAGGCGTGGAGGCTCGGGCGGGGGCCGAGCGTGACCTTCCGCATGATCGCCATCGGGCCTTCTCCGGTGAACGGCGGCTCTCCGGCGAGGAAGCGGAAGATGGTGGCACCGAGCGCGTACACGTCGACGAGCGGCGTGACCGGGTGATCGAACCACGACTCCGGGGCGATGTACGAAGGCGAGCCGGCGATCGTGCCCTGCTGTGTGAGGCGCGGCATCCGCGAGAGCTTCGCGAAGCCGAAGTCGAGGAGCCTCACGCGCACGAGGCCCTCCTTCCGCTCGAGGAAGACGTTCGCCGGCTTCAGATCGCGATGCACGATGTCGAGCGCGTGCGCTCGCTCGAGCGTGTCGACGATCGGCGCGAAGACGAAGGGCACCTCCGCGGCGGAGGGCTCGCGACCCTCGAATTCGAGCCGCTCGAGCGCGCTCTCGAGATCCTGTCCCTCGAGCATCTCGATGACGAGCCCGAGGCGTCCGTCCGAGGTGAACCCCTGGTCGAGCACGCGTACGGCGGCCGTGTCCGAGAGCGCCACGAGCGCACGCGCTTCCCGGACGAGGCGCTCGCGTGCGATCGGGTCGTCGTTGATCCGCTCGTGGAGGATCTTCACGGCGACCACGTCCCCGTCGCGCTCGTCGACCGCTCGGTACACGGCTCCCTGGCCTCCGCTGCCGACCAGGGCGACGAGGCGGTACCGCTGCTTCAGCCGCTCTCCGAGCGAGCGTTCCAGAACGACGCGACCGGGGATCACGCGAGGAGTCTACCCGAATCCGTCGGCGCCCCGAGCGGCTCCCACCCACGCTCCGGTTGGCCGAAGCGCGAAGGAACGCGTAACGTTCCCTGCCTCACGGGAGACCAAGGAATCATGGCCCGCGTGACGATCTACACCACGCCCACCTGCCCCTACTGCATCGCCGCCCTCGGGCTCCTGCGGAAGAAGGGCGTCCACTTCGAGAACGTGAACGTCGCCGGCGACCCGAAGACACGGCAGTGGCTCGTCGGGGCCTCGGGCGGACGCACGACCGTGCCGCAGATCTTCGTCGACGGTCGGCCTTATGGCGGCTACGACGACATCGCGGCGCTCGACCGCCAGGGCAAGCTCGACGCGATCCTCGCGGGCGAGGCCGTCGAGACGGCCTGAGGCTCGCGAGGGCAGGGGGATCCACGCACGCATGTCGGACACCGCGAACTCGACTCGCGCCCATCCCCTCAAGATCGTCCTCGGTCTCCTCGCGGCCGTGGGCGTGGTCGCGTTCTTCGCGTCCGGCGCCTACGAGCACCTCGATGCGCGCAGGGTCCACGGTCACATCCTCGGCCTCGGCCCGTTCGGGCCGATCGTCTACCTCCTCGCCTTCGCCATCCTCCAGCCGCTCGGTCCCTCGGGACACATCTTCACGATCGCGGCGAGCATGGTCTGGGAGCCGCCCGTCGCCTTCCTGCTCGGCCTCGTCGGCGCCGTGCTCTCGCAGGTCTCGAGCTTCCTCTTCTACCGCTACGTGGCCGCCGACTTCGCACGACGTCATCTGCCCGATCGACTGCTCGCGTACGAGCAGAAGCTCGTCGAGCGTCCGTTCCGGACCGTGCTGCTCCTCCGCATCTTCCTCTTCACCTGGCCGCTCGTCTCGATGCTCCTCGGTGTCTCGCGGCTGCGCTTCCTACCGATGGTGGGCGCGACCGCGCTCGGCCTCGCACCGGGCGTGGCGCTCGACGTCTGGCTCGGCGGCGCCGTGATGAACTGGCTCGCTTCCTAGCCGCCGCTCGAGCGACGGAACGCACGAAGGCCCCGATTCCACCGAGGGAACCGGGGCCTCCGCGCATCCGTCGTGGAGCTCACTCGCCGAGGGCGGAGTGGAGCTCGCTCGCACGCTTCTCGAGCGTCTCCGCGCACTCCTCGACCATCGAGAGCACGACCTCGCGCGCCGGCCTCCGCTTGTTCATCATGCCGACGACCTGACCGACGGCGATGCCGCAGAGGTCGCCCGCCGTCGGATGGGTCGTCTTCGAGTGCCGGTAGATGCGGTTGTTCGCGTCCGCGACCGCCATGAACTGGAGCGGCATCGGGAGCGGCTTCGGAGCCCCCGGCGACTCCCACGCCTTGGTGTAGGTCGTGAGGAGCTGGCGCGCGGGCTTGCCCGTGAGGCAGCGCGAGCGGATGGTGTCGCGGGACGTCGCCGCGAGCAGCTTGTTCACGAGCGCGTCGGGCTCCTCGGACTCGTTGACCGTGAGCCAGATCGAGCCGGTCCACACGCCCTGCGCGCCGAGGCAGAGGGCCGCCGCCATCTGACGACCGCTGCCGACGCCGCCGGCCGTGAGCACGGGCGTCGGGGCGACGGCGTCGACGACCTGCGGCGTGAGCACCATCGAGGTGATCTCGCCGGTGTGGCCGCCTGCCTCGGTGCCCGAGGCGATGATGATGTCCACGCCGGCCTTCTTCTGCTCGAGCGCGTGCTCCGGGCTTCCGACGAGCGCGCCGACGAGCACGCCCTTCGCATGGCAGCGGGCGATGACGTCCTCGGGCGGGGGACCGAGCGCGTTCACGACGAGGCGGACGGGATGCTCGAGCGCCACGTCGATGTGCGCGCGTCCGCTCGACGCGGACCAGCCGAGCAGCGAGTCGAAGCCCTCGGCGCCCTCGGGCAGCTCGGGCACCTGGTGCGCCGCGAGCAGGTCGTTCAGGAACTTCGGGATCTCGGGGCCGACCATCTTCGAGAGATCGACCTTCGACATGTCGCCCTGGTTGCGGCCGACGTAATTCGCCGGGATGACGATGTCGACGCCGTAGGGCTTCCCGCCGACGTGCTTGTCGATCCAGGCGAGCTCGCGCTCGAGCTGCTCGGGAGAGAACGTCAGCGCCCCGAGGACGCCGAATCCTCCGGCGTTGGTCACGGCTGCGACGACGTCGCGGCAGTGGCTGAATGCGAAGATCGGGAACTCGATGCCGAGCTTCTCGCAGATGGGTGTACGCACGAATGGCCTCCGTCCACCCTCGCCCCCGAGGGGCGTGGTGTAGACGGCATGCTTACTATTCCGATACACGGTGTCAAGTAGCGCCGCGCGTGCTCCGGGGCTCGCGCGTCGGCTCCCGACGCGCCTGTGGGCCCGGGGGCCGTCTCAGGGCCCGGCGTCGGAGGGCAGGGGACGGATCGCCAGATCGATGCGGCGCTCGCTCGAGTCGAAGTAGACGGTCGCCTGCGCCGACTCGTAGCCGCTCTTCTCGGCCTTCACCTGGCCGAGGAGCGTGTCGCTCTGCACGCGCAGGTCGTAGCTCCCGTCGCCCGAGGTCGTCGTGCTCTTCGACCGCAGCGTGTCCGACGTGAACGTCACGCGTGCGCCCGAGAGGGCATGCCCCGTCAGGGGATCGCGCACGTAGCCCGAGACCCGGTAGTCCGAGAGCCCGGCGGATTCCTGGCAACCGACGGAAGCGAAGAGCGCGCACGCGAGGAGGAACCGACGCATGCGCGCAGTCTACCCGGATTCGGGCCGAGATCAGCTCCCGCTCTTGGGCTGGAGGGCCAGCGCCTTCCCGAGGAGCTTGTCGTACGTCTCGGGCATCAGGCGCTGCATCCGATCGATGAGGTAGGCGTCGGGGCCGATGAGGAGGCGCGGCTTCTCCTTCAGGATCGCGCCCACGATCTGGCGCGCGGCCTCGTCGGGCGTCGTGCGGGCCATCTTCTCGAAGTCCTTCGCGAGCGTCTTCGTGTCGGTCGCGCCGGACGCCGAGTGGTAGTGACGGCCGTTGCGCACGATGCCGGTCTTGATGCCTCCGGGGTGCACCGACGTGACCCGGACCTTGGTCTGTGCGAGCTCCTGCCGGAGCGACTCCGTGAAGCCGCGCACCGCGAACTTCGCGGCGTTGTAGGCGGACTGCGTCGGCACGCCGATGATGCCGAAGACGCTCGAGATGTTCACGACGTGGCCGTCGGGCTGCGAGAGCAGCTGCGGGAGGAACGCCTTCGTCCCGTAGACCACGCCCCAGAAGTTGATGTTCATGAGCCACTCGAAGTCCTCGAGCGTCATGAGCTCGACGGTCTCGGAGAGCGACACGCCCGCGTTGTTCACGATCACGTTCGCCGGGCCCAGCGCGGACTTCACGGTCTCGGCCCAGGCGAAGACGCCTTCGCGGCTCGCCACGTCGAGCTTCTGCGCGTGCACCTTCGCGCCCTTCGCCCGGACCATCGCCTCGGTCTCGGCGAGGCCCGCCTCGTTCACGTCGGAGATCGCCACCTTCGCGCCGTGCTCGGCGCAGAGGACGGCGAGCGACCTCCCGATGCCCGAGCCCGCTCCCGTGATCGCGACGACCTTATCCTTCAGCGTCTTCATGCGTGCTCCTCGATGCATGGGCCGACGGACCGCGGTGCGGGGCGTGGGCTCGGACGGACTGTGGAGGCGTATTGAGGGTGAGTCAATAGCGTTCCGCGGCGTCCGGAAAGGCGAAGAGCCACCCTTCGCCCGGAAGGGTGGCTCGCGAGTGCGCGCGAGGCGCGTGCGCCGTGGTCTCAGTCGTCGCGACGGCGGCGGCGCCAGGCGAAGAGGGCGAACGCGAGCGGGAGGGCGGCCACGGGCCACGGGGGCAGGGTGTCGCCCGCGGCTCGGCAGCCGCCGCCGTTCGCAGTGCTAAAATAGCAACGGCTCGTGCACTCAGCGCTACCGTTCCCCGCGCCCAGGTCGCATTCCTCGCCTGCCTCGCGCACACCGTTGCCGCAAACGGCCTCCGCAGGCACACACGTAGAGAAGTCCACGCTGGACGTCTGGCCCTCGGCGCACGGCATGCAAGACGTGGCTCCCGCCGCCGAGACGTAGCCGACTCCGCACGGGGTGCACGCAGCCGATCCCGGGCTCCCCGCGTACGTGCCCGCGGCGCACGGCGTGCAGCCGTTGCCACCCGCCCCCGAGTACGAGCCGGCCGCGCACGCCGTGCACGAGACCGCGCCCGCAGTGGAGTAGGTGCCGGCGCTGCAGGGCATGCACCACACCGATCCCGCGCTCATCGCGAACGTGCCCGCGGGGCACGAGGAGCACATGCCCGACGTGCCGGCCGAGCCGGCGGCGCAATCGCAGTGGGTCTGGCCCGCGCCGGACGTCTCGCCGTTCGCGCACGGCGTACAGGAGGACTGTCCGGCCTGCGACTGGAACGTCCCGGCCGCGCACATCGTGCACGCCGCGGAATCGTCCGCGTCCGAATACGTGCCGGCGGTGCAGTCGACGCAGGTGGCGTCGTGATCCGCGCCGCAGGCGACGTCGATGCGCTGGCCCGCGGTGCACGTGGTGCACGCGACGCAGCTGCCGTTCGTCACGTCGAGGTAGTACCCGTCGGCGCAGACATCGCAGCTGCTCGCCGCCGAGCACTGCGCGCAGTTCGCCGCCGTGCAGGCATCGCATACGCCGTTGTTGTCGTACGTCCCCGCCGGGCACGTCGCCGCGCACTGGCGGTCATGCCCGAAGTCGCACGTCTGGACCTCGACCTCGCCCGGCTGGCATACCGTGCACGCCATGCACGCCGGGCTCCCGCCGATGGGGTCGGGGAAGAACCAGTAGCCCACGTCGCATTGGTTGCACGTCGAACCATCCGTGCAGTCCGTACAGTTCGCCGGGCAGGACGAGCAGACCGTGTCGGTGTTCACGTCGCACGCCACGGCCTCGAACGTTCCGGGGCTGCAGGTGCTGCAGGGCTGGCAGAGGCCCGTGGAGGCGAGGTCGCAGTACTCGCCCACCGGGCAGGTGGTGCAGGTGGGTGGTCTCGCTTCGGCCACGGAGGCCGCTCCCAGCAAGACGACGAAGACGCTCGAGACGACGACCGCGAGATGGCGCATCGACGGAACCTGCCCGTCGGCTCCCCTTCCCACAAGTGTGGTTCTTGGGCTCCATGCGTCGCACACGCATCGCGCGTGCCGCGCCACGAGTCCGCCGAGCGGCGCCGAGGCGGATGGAATCGCGCTCGACGTCGGCCCGTCCCGTGGCATCGTCGGCCCCATGCCGCGGGGCGACCTTGAAATCATCGTCAATCCGCACGCGCGACGCGGGGCCGCCGAACGCGCTGCGGCCGCGCTCCGCGGGAGGCTGCCGGCCACGGTTCGCCTCCACGTGCCTCGTACGGGGGATGCCCTCTCGGAGTCGTGCCGGGAGATTCGCGCGCGTCGCTCCTCGACGATCGCGATCGTCGGAGGCGACGGGACCCTCCATCGCGTGCTCACGGCGCTCCACGAGACCTACGGCGACGACCCCCTGCCGGCGATCGCGCTCCTCCGCGGTGGGACCATGAACACCGTCGCCAACGCGCTCGGCGTGCCTCGCCGTGGGATGGCGACCCTGCTGCGACGCGCCCTCGCTACCCATGCGGGGGAGCCTTCGGGCTTCGTCGTGCGCCCCACGATGCGTTGCGAGGGCAAGCTCGCCACCCTCTTCGGCGTCGGCGTCGTGCCGGCCTTCCTCGAGGCCTACTACGCGACGGGAAACCCCTCGCCGATCCACGCGGCGAAGGTGCTCGCCGCCGCGCTGGCGCAGAAGCGCTCCGAGGGACCGCTGTGGCGTTCGCTGACGGGGGGCGTCGAGGCGGGCCTCACGCTCGACGAAGGAGCGTCGTACCCGAGGGAGCGTGTGCTCGCGATCGCGGCCGGGACGATCGATCAGATCGGTCTCGGGTTCCGGCCCTTCCACCGCGCATTCGAGACGGAGGACGCGATGCACCTCGTCCGGGTGAAGGCGGGCGGGGCTGGCTTCGCGGCCGAGCTCCCGCGCATCCGCCTCGGCCGGCCCATGTCGCCGTCGGGCGGAACCGATCATCCGACGCGCGGCTTCTCGCTCGACGTCGCGGGCTCTCGCATCGCCTACATGCTCGACGGCGACGTGTACGAGCACCCGGGACCCACCCTTCGTGTGACGATGGGGCCGCGCGTGCGATTCCTCCGCCTCGCGCGCTGAGCCCACCGAATCCGATGGTCCCCTTCGTCGAGCTCCCAACCCTGCGCCTCGGCCCGATCGCGGTCGATCCCTTCAGCACGCTCGTCGTGATCGGCGTGCTCGTCGGCGTCGTCGTCGCACGAAGGCGCTGCGTGACGACCGGCCTCGATCCGATCTTCGGCGAGCGCCTCATGTGGCACGCGATCGGGATCGGCTTCGTGCTCTCCCACGTGCTCGACGTGCTCGCCTACCATCCGGAGCAGGTGCTCGAGGACCCTCTCGTGCTCCTGCGCGTCTGGGGCAGTCAGAGCTCGTTCGCCGGCATGCTCGGCGGCCTCCTCGGCATGGCGTTCTTCTTCGCGCGGCACGGAGGCCACCTCGACCTCCGCGAGCGCCTCGCCTACGTCGACACGATCGCTTACGGCTTCCCGTTCGCGTGGATCTTCGGTCGCCTCGGCTGCACCTTCGCGCTCGATCATCCCGGGGCCCTCACGAGCTTCCCGCTCGGGACGAGCCTCGCGACCGCTTCCGCGCGGGCGTTCCTGCGCTCCGTCTACGCCGAAGCCGGCCGCCTCGCCGATCTCCCCGGCGACGAAACGCTCGCTCGCCTCGGTTTCCACAACCTCGGCTTCTACGAGCTCCTCTACACCGTGGGCGTGATCGTCCCGGCGATGCTCTTGCTCGGCCGCAAGCCGAGGACCCCCGGCTTCTTCCTCGCCGCGTTCCTGCTGCTCTACGCGCCCATCCGCTTCGTCGCGGACTTCCTCCGCGTCGGCGACCGCACGTATGCGGGGCTCACGTTCGGCCAGTACGCCGCGCTCGCACTCACTTTCGCCGCTGCCTACCTCGTCCATCGGACGAGGCATGCCTCGCGATGAGGCGAGAGCACGAGGACCCTACGCGCCGCCCTTCTTGAGCTCCGTGAGGACGAGCTTCGCCACCGCCTTCAGCGTCTCGAACACGCCCTCGCCGGTCGCCGCGACCGCCGGGAAGCTCGGCACCTTGTTCGGGTTCATGAGCTGCTCGAGCTCTTCCACCGAAGCGACGCTGGGCATGTCGCGCTTGTTGTACTGGATGACGTACGGGATCTTGTCGAGGCTGTAGCCCTGCTCGGCGAGGTTCGTGCGCAGGTTCTCGAGCGACTCGATGTTCGCCTCCATGCGCGCGATCTGCGAGTCGGCGACGAAGACGACTCCGTCGACGCCCTTCAGGATCAGCTTGCGGCTCGCGTCGTAGAAGACCTGGCCGGGAACCGTGTAGAGGTGGAAGCGCGTCTTGAAGCCGCGGATCTCACCGAGCGCGAGCGGCAGGAAGTCGAAGAACAGCGTTCGCTCGGTCTCCGTGGCGAGCGAGATCATCTTGCCCTTCGCCTCGGGATTCGTCTTCTGGTAAATCCACTGCAGATTCGTGGTCTTACCGCAGAGGCCAGGCCCGTAGTAGACGATCTTGCAGTTGATCTCGCGGGAGAGGTAGTTGATGAACGACATCGTGGGCCTCCTCAGTCGTTGAACAGGTTGTCGATGTCGTCGTCCGTGATCTCCGCGAACGGCGTCTCGTGGTTCGGGTCCTGGACCTTCGCGAGGAGGGCTTCGAAGATCTGGTTGAGGCTCTCGGATGCCTTCTTCACCCGGAGACGCACGAGGCCGAGGCTCGTCTTGTTGTCGAAGATGACCACGAGGATCACCCGGTTGCCGACGAGCTGGATGTGGATGTTCGACTTCTCGCCCTCGTGGAACTGGGTCGAGAACTCGTTCTCGCGAAGGAGCTTCGCGATGCCACCGGTGGCCGCGATGTTGCCGGCCGTCAGCGAGGCGAGCGACGTCGTGTCGATCTGCTCCGTCTCGCCGGCCGCCGCGATCAGCTGACCGTTCTTGTCGATGATGAAGACGACCTGAGCGTTCGCCTCCTTCACCAAGCGATCCACGATCGCCTGGATCTGGTTGAACTCCTCCTCGTACATCACCATCTGCGGATTCGCCATGAACTCCTCCGGACGTCCTTCGGCCCCCGCGAGGTGGCCTCCGTGCCGCGACGACCACCGGTACTATCAGAGCCCCCGGACGCGGTAAAGACGGAAGTCCGCCCCCGCGCCGCCGGCGCTTGGCGAGCGATGGCACTCGGCCGTACGTTCGGCGCGTGATACGCATCCTCCGCGCCCTGGTGGGCAACTTCGTCACCCTCCTGACGCTGCCCCTCGTCTTGGTTTCGCGCGTGTTGCAGAGGCCGAAGGCTCGCTGGCTCGAGGTCTGGATCCGGCCGAGCGTCCACGAGATCGAGCCCCGCCGCACGCTGCTCGCCCGTCTCCTCGGGGATGCCTTCCATCCGCGCGGGACCTCGCTCCACCGGCTTCGGCGGCTCGCCGAGCACGCCGGGCGCGATCCCCGCGTCGAGGGGGTGCTCTTCGTGATTCCTCCGCTCGCGGCGGGTTGGGCGGCCAGCCAGGGCCTGCGGGAGATCGTCGAGGCCCTCGGCAAGGCCGGGAAGCGGACGGTCGTCCACCTCCCCCGAGGCGGCGGCCATCGCGAGCTCTTCGTGGCGTCGGCGGCCGAGCGCGTGGTCGTGTCGCCACGCGCGACCCTCTTCCTCCCGGGCGTGGGCGTCGCGAGCCTCTACGTGAAGCCCTTGCTCGAGAAGCTCGGCATCGAGGTCGAGAGGTTCCGGCGGAGCGAGTTCAAGACCGCCTACGAGACGGCGGAGCGCGAGGCGATGAGCGAGCCCCAGCGGGCGCAGCTCGGGGCGATCGTCGAGGCGGTCGACCGCGAGCTCCGCGCCGCCCTGCTCCGCAAGGTCGGCGACGAGGCCAGGGTGCGCGCGCTCTTCGACGAGGCGATGGTGACGCCCGAACGCGCGATGGAGCTCGGGCTCGTCGACGCGAAGCTCTACGAGGACGAGCTCCCCTCGTACCTCGGTCTCCACCTCCCGAAGGAGCGGACGCTCGGCGGCGGCACCTATCTCGCGTATCACGAGCGGAAGCTCTTCCGACCGATGCGGCGGCGACCGTACACCGCCGTCGTCGAGGTGCACGGCGCGATCGTCGACCAGGGCGCGCCGGGCCGCGATGCGGCGGCGATCATCGGCGCGATCCGACGTGCGTCGAGGGACCGTCGCGCGGCGGGCGTGGTCCTCCACGTCCGTTCGCCCGGCGGATCGGCCCTCGCCAGCGACCTCATCCATCGCGAGGTGGAGGCGCTCGCGCGGAAGAAGCCGGTCGTCGCGTTCTTCGACGAGGTCGCCGCGAGCGGCGGCTACTACGTGGCCGCGCCCGCTGCGTCGATCGTCGCTCGACCGCTCGCGATCACCGGCTCGATCGGCGTCGTGATGGCGCGCCCCACCATCGCCACCCTGCTCGAGAAGCTCGGCGTGCGACGGGAGGCGATCGTGGCGGCCCCGCACGCGGATCTGCTCGCGCCCGGGCGTCCCCTCGCCGACGGGGAGCGCGAGATCCTCGAGCGCGAGATCGACTCGTTCTACCGAGGCTTCGTCGAGATCGTCGCGGCCGGCCGGAACCGGAGCCCCGACGTGATCGAGCCTCTCGCGCGCGGTCGCGTGTACGTCGCCTCGGAGGCGCAGGCCGTCGGGCTCGTCGATCGGCTCGGGGGATTCGACGTCGCGCTCGGCGAGGTGGAGCGGCTCGTCCGCGAGCGCACGGGGAAGGCGATCTCCCTCGAGCCCCTCTCCGTGCCCGGGCGTCCCGGCCTGCCGCCGCCGCCGGAGCCGAGCGTGCCCCGCGCGCTCGCGGCGCTCGGTGCCCCGGAGGCGCTCACGGACCTCGCGCGCGTCGCCCTGGCCGGGGATCGGGTGCTCTACTTCGAGCCGGAGGTTCCCGAGGTGCGCTGAGATCCCCGGGCGGCCCGTGTGGGCTCGGCCCGGGGCGGGAACTACGCGCTTCCAAGGGGGCCGAGCCTTCGGGTATCGTGCGTCTCCGGAGCCCTGGTCCCATGCAACTTCGACGCCTCTCGTCCCTCCTCTTCGTCGGCGCGCTCGCCCTGGCCGGTTGCGGTCCGAAGACCGCCCACATCGACATCGGCCGGATGCCCGAGGGCGGCACCTTCCACGGCGTGTGGGCTTCGCCCCAGTACGGGCGCATGCACCTCTGCATGAGCAACAACACGGTCGTCGGCGAGTACACGCAGGACGAGCGGCTCGGCATGATCCAGGGGCGGGTCACGGGCGACGTCCTCCGCTTCGAGTGGAGCGAGGAGCGCGAGCTCGTGGTCGGTCGCCCGACGACGACCCGAGGTCACGGCTACTTCCGCCTCACCCTCGGCGAGGACGGGAACCAGTACCTGCGGGGTGAGTGGGGCCTCGACGACGACGAGGTGGGCGGCGGCGAGTGGAACGCCGTGAAGCTCGGCCGCGAGCGTCCGACCGAGTGCTACGCGCACGTCCGCCAGCATGGCGGTCAGCGTCCGACCTCCGGCGGCGCCGACGACGACATCCGCTTCTCCGACGAGGCCGAGACCTCGCCTGACGCCGCGCCCGAGGCGACGCCGACGGATCCGACCGCCCCCGCGCCCGCCACCGGGAACTGAGCCCTTGGCGCAGGTCAATCCGCTCACCCGTGAGCTGCTGGTCAAGCTCGTGTACTACGGGCCGGGCCTGGGCGGAAAGACGACCTCGCTCCAGCGGATCCACCAATCGTCTCCGCCCGAGACGCGCGGTCAGATCGTGTCGCTCGCGACGCCGGTCGACCGCACGCTCTACTTCGATTTCCTCCCGCTCCGCGCGCAGTCGATGCGTGGGCACCACGTGAGGCTCCAGCTCTTCACGGTGCCGGGGCAGGTGTATTTCAACGCCACGCGGAAGCTCGTGCTCACGGGCGCGGACGGCATCGTCTTCGTCGCCGACTCGCAGCGCGAGCGCCACGACGCGAATCTCGAGAGCCTCGAGAACCTCGCCTCGAACCTCGAGGACCAGGGACGCTCGCTCGCCGAGGTGCCGCTCGTCTTCCAGTACAACAAGAAGGACCTGCCCACGGCCATGAGCCAGGCGGAGATGGACGAGAGCCTGAACGCGCTCGGCGTCCCGTCCTTCGGAACGAATGCCGCGACGGGCGAAGGCGTGCTCGACGCGCTCGACGCGCTCGTGCGCGCCGTGCTCGACGATCTCGAGGCCAAGAACGCGCTCGGGGCGCCTCCCGTGCCGCTCCCGGAGCCCCGCTTCGCGCGGGCCGAGGCGGCTCTCGAGGAGCAGATCGGCAAGGCCAGCGAGCAGATCGCCCGCGCCGGCTCGGAGTCGACCCGCGTCCACGTGGCCCCGCCGCCCGACCTACGCGATCCCTCGCCCGTCCCGCCGCCGCCCCCGCTCCCCATGGATCCGCACGTCCCGAGCCGGGACACGCTCCGGCCCACCATCGCTCCCCTGCCGGGCGAGGGACGCGGTCTGGCCCGCCCCGGCCCGAGCTTCGTCGCGCTCTTCCCGGGGGACGAGGAAGACGTGTCGGCGCTCGAACGCGAGATGGCGGACGGCCACCTCGCGGACGCCATCGTCCGCTGCGACGTGATCGCCCAGAGGCTCCTCGCGCACGTCGCCCAGCAGGCCGGTCTGGCCGAGGACACCCAGCCCGCGCTGGTCCTGCCCCTGCTCGGCGTGGAGGGGGCGCGCTGGTTCTCGTTCCGCCGCCTGATCCGGCGGGCCCGGGGGCTCGGTCCGCTGACCGAGCGGGACGCGCTCGAGGCCTACGCCTTCGTCATCGAGGTCCGCGTTCGTCGGGAGCGCCTGCTCGGCTGAGCCCGGCGTCTCCGGTGCGGGGGCTCAGGCCTTCGAGATCGGCTCCGAGCAGAAGAGGATCGAGCAGTTCTTCCAGTGCGACGCCCGGACGCGGTGGCAGAGCTCCGCGAGGTCGTCGTCGAAGTCGACCAGGTCGCCCTCGGCGGCCTGACCCGTGGATTCGTCGTACCGGCATCCGTGAAGCGCCACCCACCGCCCGCGACATTCGTCGCGGCGGCAGATCTCATCCCAGGTCATTCGGTGCTGCATGGACTACTCCCACTCGCTCCCGAGGAACCAGGACCGCGGTCCGGACGTACGTCCGCACCGACCCGGTCGGGGTCCGGTCACGCTCGACTCTGACACGGTCCCCGAATCCGCCTCACTTTTCTGCAGACCCGGGACAGTGGCCGACATTGGGGTCGGCGTCGCCGGGGGAGGAGGGGGGCCTCAAGGAGCTCACAGTCGGGGGCCGTCTTCGAGGGCCGACCCGTAGAACGCCGCTAATCTCCTCGTGGGAGGCCCCGGGCGCAAGCGAATTTTACGTCTTCGTCACCTGGCTCACACACGCTTGCCCTCGCCTGGACGTTCGGTCGGGCGGGGAGCGGGGGTTCAGGGGCGCGGGCACCAATCGCTGAAGTGCTGGCGCGAGGCTCCCGAGGCTCCGACCGACGAGAGCTTGCGATAGAGCGCCTGCGCGCGACCGCATTGGTCGGAGAACATGTAGTTCGCGATGGTGGCGCTCCCGAGCGCGGCGACCGCGGCCCTCGCCGGACGCAGGATCGGATGGCTCGAGCCGACGTGCCGCTGGGCCGAGGCCAGCGAGAGGATCGCCCCGTCCACGTCGCGCGAGGCCGCGCGGCGGACGGCGTCCTCGGCGTCCTGTTTCGCCCGATCGAGCTCGGCCGAGCTCGGCGCGTTGGACGCGGACGCGTGCTCGTTCATCGACGAGGTTTCGCCGGGAGGCTCCTGCATCGCCGTCTCGCCGGCGTCCGGCGGGTTCTGCGGAGTCTCGGTCGTCGTGGTGCCGGCGGACGCATCCGGCTCCGCGGCAGCGACCACCGTGGCGGCGTCGACCGTCGCGGGCTCGGTCGCGGCATCGGCGGCCTCGCGCGCGATGGGCTCCGGACCGGGGCCTCCCGCGCCCGCCCCCGCGTCCACCGACGTGACCGTCTCCTTGCGGAGGAGGACGAACGCGCCGCCGCCGATCGCGCCGAGGAGGACGATGCCCCCGAACACGATCCCGAGGATCTTGCCCACGCCCGGGGAAGTCGTGCCGCCGCCGACGCCACCCGTGGCGTTCATCGACGGGTCGGTCCCGTAGGGAGCCGCCTGCGCGTAGCCGCCGGTCTGCGGCTGGCCGTAGGGGGGCGCGGCGGGCTGTCCGAAGCCCGGCGTCGGCTGACCGTAGGGCGGGGAATTCTGGGGCTGCCCGTAGGGCGGGGAATTCTGGGGCTGCCCGTAGGGCGGAGACGTCGGCCCGGCGCCATAGGCGGCTCCGGCCGCGGCCTGACCGTAGGGCGGCGAGGCGACCGGGGCTCCGAGCCCCGGCTGCGACGGATAGCTCGGCGGCGCCGAGAATCCCGGCTGCGAAGGAGGCGACATGCCGGGCGCCCCCGCGAAGGCCTGCGCCTGGGGCGCCCCCATGTTGCTCGACTTGATGCCGGCGCTGGTCGCGAGGGTCCACGCGGACTGCGGATCCGCGAGGCCCGTGAACTCCTGCATGAACGCGAGGACGTCGGCATGACGCTCGTCGCGGTTCTTCGCGAGCGCCCGCATGATCGCGGACTTCTTGTGCGGCGCGAGGGCGGCGCCCTGCGGATAGGACTCGAGCGGGGTCGGCGCCTGCGTGAGGTGCTTGGTCGCCCATTCCCACGGCGTGCGGGCATCGAAGGGCAGGTGACCCGTGATCATCTCGTAGGTCATCACGCCGAGCGAATAGATGTCCGAGCGGGCGTCGAGCGCCTGACCGCTGAACTGCTCCGGGCTCATGTAGGGGGGCGTTCCGAGGACCATGCCCTGCTTGGTGAGCTTGCCCTTCGACTCGTCCTCGGCCTCGTTGCGCTTCGCGATGCCGAAATCGAGCACCTTCACGAAGTCCTGCTGACCGCCGCGCTGCGTGAGGTAGATGTTCTCGGGCTTGAGGTCGCGGTGGACGATGCCCCGCTGATGCGCCTCGTGCAGCGACCCGCAGACCTGGATCAGGACGCGATCGCAGCGAGCCGGCTCGAGGGTGCCCCGGCGCAGCGTGTGCGCCAGATCCTCGCCCTCGATGAACTCCATGACGATGAAGAGCGTCTTGTCCTCTAGCTCGCCGAAATCGTAGAACTGCACCGTGTTCGGGTGGTGCAGCTCGATCACCGTCTCGCACTCCCGGTGGAAGCGGGCGACGATCTGCGGGTCGTTGCTGAGCTCCGGATGCAAGGTCTTGATCGCGACCTTGCGGACCGCCGTGCCCATCTTCTGCTCGGCGAGGTAGACCTTGCCCATGCCCCCTTCGCCGAGGACACGGCTCACACGGTACCGTCCGAGGAGGATCTTCCCGATGAGGGGATCCGCCGCGTTCTCGACCTCCACCTCCAGCATCGCTCCGCACTGCAGGCAGAATTTGGCTTCGGGCGTGTTCTGGTGCTGGCAGCGCTGGCAGACGCGGGTCATCGATGATGGGTCGGCCACGCGTCGGTGCGGCCGGGGGGCTCCCCTTCCTCTGGGACCCGGAGTCTACCCGCGAGCTTGGAAAGTTCCAATCGACGGCGCTTCGCGGTCGGGTACGCCATGAAGGAAGGCACGAGAGCGGCCCTTCGGCTCGTGTCGGTCGTCGCGCTCGCGGGCGCCGCGCTGCTCGCCGCCGCGATCGTCGGGCTCCCGATCTGCCCCACGAAGCTCCTCTTCGGCGTTCCGTGTCCGGGGTGCGGTCTCACGCGGGCCATGATCGCGATCGCGAAGGGCGACTTCGCGGCCATGGCGCGTCACCATCCCCTGGCCCCGCTCGTGCTCGGCTTCTTGCTCTACGCGTTGGCGACGGCCGCCTGGGACCGTGCTTCGCCGCGCGAGCCCGCGCGAGCGCCCGGGACGAGAGCCTGGGCGGCTCTCGTCCTCGTGCTCGTCGGGGTCTGGGTCGTGCGGCTCTCGGGCGGGCTCGGCGGGCCCTCCGACCCGATCGATCCCGCGCACGGCCTGCTCACGGCCCCGCTGCTCGCGCGCTGATCAGCCGAGCCGCGCGACGGCGTCGACCAGGCGATCGAGCTCCTCGCGGCTGCGCTTCTCGGTGACGGCGACGAGGATGTCGGTGGCTTCGCCCGCGCCGACGGAGGCGAGGTCGAGGCCGCCGAGGATGCCCTCGGCCGCGAGCGCGTCGAGGAGCTCCTTCGCCGTGCCCTTCGTGCGGCGCACGACGAACTCGTCGAAGGTCGGCGCCGAGTACGGCAGCGTGACCTTGCCAGTCGCGACGAGCGCCTTCTTCAGGTACTCGGTCTTCGAGAGGCAGGCCTTGCCGACCTGCTCGAAACCCGACCGCCCGAGCAGGGCGGTGCGGATCGTCATCGAGAGGGCGATGAGCCCGTGGTTCGTGCAGATGTTCGACGTCGCGCGCTCGCGGCGGATGTGCTGCTCGCGCGTCGAGAGCGTGAGCACGAAGCCCCGCTTGCCCTCGGCGTCGACCGTCTCGCCGCAGAGGCGGCCGGGCATCTGACGGATGTGCTGCTGACGGCAGGAGAAGAGACCGACGCCCGGGCCGCCGAACTGGGGCGGCACGGCGAGCGCCTGGCCCTCGCCGACGGCGATGTCCACGCCGTGGGCGCCCGGCGGGGTGATGAGCGAGAGCGCGTAGGGCTCCGCCGTCGCGGTGACGAGCAGGGTGCCCTTCTCGTCGGCGAGCGCGCGCGCCGAGGCGAGATCCTCGACGACGCCGTAGAAATTCGGGTAGCCGAGCACGATGGCGGCGGTGTCGTCGCGCATGGCCGCACGGATCGCGGCCATGTCGGTACGGCCGTCCGCGCCGACCGGCACCACCGTGATGTTCGGCTCGCCGTCCGTGCCCTTGAGGTAGCCGCGGATCGTCTCGATGTAGTGCGGGTGCAGGCCGCCGCTGACGACCGAGTGCGGCTTGTTCTGGAGGCGACGCGCCATGAGCACGGCCTCCGCCGTCGCGCTGGCGCCGTCGTACATGGAGGCGTTCGCGACCTCCATGGCGAAGAGCTGACAGACGATCGTCTGGAACTCGAAGATCGCCTGCAGCGTGCCCTGCGAGAGCTCGGGCTGGTACGGCGTGTAGGCCGTGTAGAACTCGCTGCGGAGAAGGAGCTGATCGACCGCCGGGGGGACGTGGTGATCGTAGATGCCCGCTCCGAGGAAGGAGAGGGCCGTGGCGGCGGTGTTCTTCTGCGCGAGGGCGGTCAGGTGCCCCATCAGGCTCGCTTCGTCGAGCGCGGGCTCGAGCGCGAGCGGACCCTGGAAGCGACGCTCCGCGGGAATCGGCGTGAACAGGGCCTCGATCGACGGCACGCCGATCGCGGCCAGCATCTCGCGGATCTCGTCTTCGGTATGGGGCAGGTACCGCATGGCTCTCCGGACCTCAGTGGTCGAGGGACTTCAGGTAGGCCTCGTAGCCCGCCGCGTCCATCAGCGTGTCGATCTCCGCCGCGTCCGACGGGCGGATGACCACGAGCCAGCCGTCCCCGTAGGGCGTCTCGTTCACCTTCTCGGGCGCCGCGTCGATGCCGCCGTTGATCTCGACGACCTCGCCGCTGATCGGCGAGAAGAGCTCGCTGACCGTCTTCACCGACTCGATGTCGCCGAAGCGCTTGCCCGCCTCGACCTTGGCGCCGATGGCCGGGAGGTCGACGAGCGTGACGTCGCCGAGCTGATCGACGGCGAACGCGGTGACGCCCACGCGGACGAGGTCGCCCTCCTTGCGGGCCCACTCGTGTTCCTTCGTGTACCGGACGTCGTTGGGGTAGTCGGACATGGCTCTCTCACCTCGAACGCTTGTAGAACGGCGTCTTCACGACGACCGCCTCGATGACCTTGCCGCGGATCTCGACGCCGAACGTCGAGCCGATCTCGGAATGGGAGACGGGCACGTAGGCGAGCCCGATGTTCTTGCCGGTCGTCGGCGAGGGCGAGCCGCTCGTGACGATGCCGCGATGCTGGCCATCGATCACGACGGGGTAGCCGTGGCGGCCGATGCCCTTGCCCGTCATCTCGAAGCCGACGAGCTTCTTCGCGAGGCCGGCGGCCTTCTGCGCCGCGAGCGCGTCGCGGCCGACGAAGTCCTTGTCGAGCTTCACCCATCGATCGAGGCCCGCCTCGAGCGGCGTGGTCTCCTCGTCGAGCTCGTTGCCGTAGAGAGGCAGCTTCGCTTCGAGGCGGAGCGTGTCGCGCGCGCCGAGCCCGCAGGGCTCCGCGCCGGCGGCGACGAGCGCGCGCCAGAGCGCGGGAGCGTCCTCGTTCCTCACGAAGATCTCGACGCCGTCCTCGCCCGTGTAGCCGGTCCGAGCCACCTCGACGGCGAGGCCGGCGACCTCGCCGTGCGCGAGGTGGAAGGGCTTGAGCGAGGCGAAGGCGCCGCCGCCCGCGGCCGTGAGGACCTCGATCGCCTTCGGGCCCTGCAGCGCGATCAGCGAGGTGGCGTCCGAGACGTCCGCGAAGCCGCAGCGGCCTTCGGCGGCGCGCGCGACGTAGTCGGAGATCTTCGGGAGGTTGCCCGCGTTGCAGACGATCAGGATGCGATCGGACGAGCGCTTGTAGACGATCAGGTCGTCGAGGACGCCCCCCTTCGCATGGCAGCAGAGGCAGTAGGCGGCCTGGCCGTCCGCGAGCGTGGAGATGTGGTTCGAGACCAGCGACTCCACGAGCGGCAGCGCCTCGGGGCCCTCGAGCTCGAGCTCGCCCATGTGCGAGACGTCGAAGAGGCCGGCGCGCTCGCGCACGGCCTTGTGCTCCTCGACCACGCCCTTGTACTGGACGGGCATGTTCCAGCCGGCGAAGGGGACGAGGCGGGCGCCGAGCGCCTTGTGCTCCTCGAGGAGCGCGGTCGAGCGGAGGGGGGCTTCCACGGTGCGGCCGAGGGTAGCGGCCGAGGCACCCTGCTTCAAGGCAGACCGTACGTCACCGACACAACTATGACGCCGGTCGTACGAGACCCTCGGACGCAACCGCGGAGAGCGGCGTCCGAGGACCCGCATCGTCATGGAATCGCTGGTCCTCTACTACCGCGGCCGCCCGGTCCGCGAGCTCGCGCTCGGCCCCCGTCCCGTGGCGATCGGGGGCGCCCCGCACTGCGACATCGTGCTCGCCGACCCCGGTCTCGCCGACCGCGAGCTCCTGGTCCACGCGGTCGGCGGCACCGTCGTGACCTACGACCTGCGCCCCTCCGGCCGCAGCCGAGAGCCGCGGGTGCTCCCGCGCGAGACGCCCCTCGCCCTGGGGACCGATCACGCGATCGTGCGCGCCGACGCGTCGGGGGATCCCGGCGGCGGCCACGAGCGGACCGAGCGGCTCTTGCGCGACGAGGCGGGGGCGGAGGGGCTCGTCCTCCTCGTCGGGCACGGCCGCGAGGCCCGTCGGGTTCCCTTGAGAGGCCGTCCGCTCGCCGTCGGCTCGGGCCCGGACAACGACGTCGTGCTCCTCGATCGGGCCGTCAGCGCCCGTCACTGTCGGCTCGATCCGACCCCGACCGGCTGCCTCGTCCGGGACCTCCGGAGCCGCAACGGGACCTGGCTCGACGGCTACCGCGTCGACCGCGCCGAGCTCCGGGCCGGGGCGGTGCTCCGCGTCGGCCGGACGGATCTCCGCTTGGTCCGTCGAGCCGGCTCCGCACCCGGCTCCGCGCTCGTCGCGGAATCGACCGCCATGCTCTCGGTGCTCGCGGAGGTCGAGCGGGCCGCGCGTCTTCCGTACCCCGTGCTGCTCGTCGGCGAGAGCGGCGTCGGCAAGGAGGGGCTCGCCCAGGCGCTCCACACGTCGGGACCGCGGGGGCGAGGTCCCTTCGTGGCGCTGAACGCCGGCGCCTTTCCGGCCCAGCTCGCCGAGAGCGAGCTCTTCGGCCACGAGAAGGGGGCGTTCACCGGCGCGGCGAGCACGCACCGCGGGGCCTTCGAGCAGGCCGACGGAGGCACGCTCTTCCTCGACGAGATCGGCGAGCTGCCACTCGAGCTCCAGGCCCGGCTCCTACGGGTCCTCGAGACGTGGGAGGTCCGACGCGTGGGAGGCGAGAGCGCCTTCCGCGTGGACGTCCGCCTCGTCGCGGCGACGCACCGGGACCTCCGGCGCATGGTCGCCGAGGGGACCTTCCGACGCGATCTCTACTACCGCCTCGGGATGCTCGTGGTCTCGGTGCCGCCGCTCCGCGAGCGGCGCGAGGACATCCTGCCCCTCGCTCGAGCCTTCCTCGCACGGATGGAGCCGGACGTGGGATCGCGCGCGCTCTCGGCCGGGGCGGAGACCTTGCTGATGCAACATTCCTGGGAGGGGAACGCCCGGGAGCTGCGGAACGTCCTCTGCGCCGCGGCCGTCGCATCCCCCGAGGGAACGGTGGACGGGGAGGCCGTGGCCCGGGCGCTCGCCCTCGTGACCGGCGGAGCGGTCGTGGCGACGGATCGGGCGGGCCTCGCCGCGGCCGTCGAGCGTCATCGGGGCAACGTGACGGCGGCGGCCCGGGCGCTCGGAATCGCTCGCAGCACCTTGCGCGACAGGCTGCGCCCGGAGGAATGAGCGCGCCGCGCTGGGACGGCGGGGCGCCGCCTCAGGGGACGAGCACGCTCGCGAAGCCGGCGACCTCGTCCGTCGTGCCGGTGGTCTCGCCCGAGTGGCCCCGGCGCACGAGGGTGGCCTGGTTGCGTCCGAGCGCGCGGGCGCAGGCCAGGAGGACGGCGACCGGCACGGCGCTGCACATCGCCTCCGGATGCTCCGCGACCAGCTCGAAGAGCCCCGGGCCGTCGAGCGCGAGGATGCGATCGAGGGTCCGGCCGTCGAGGGCCTCGGCCGACTTCGCGTCGACGTAGTGCGAGAGCGTCGTCGTCGCGATCACGAGCACGTCGCGGCCGTGGTTGTTGATGCAGTCGGCGAGCGCGTTGCCGATGCGGACGCACGACGGATGGGGCATCGGACCGAAGACGACCGGTACGATGCGCAGCCGGGGATTGCGGCGGACGAGGAAGGGCAGCTGGGCTTCGATCGCGTGCTCGAGCACGTGCGGGGCCTCGTCCTCGTGGAGCAGGCCGAGCCCACGGAAGTCCTCCGCGAAGCGGGTGTCGACCGGGACGCGGGCGCCCGGGATCCGGAAGAGCCCGTGGGCCAGGATCGAGCCACGGCTGGTCTGCCCGGTGTGCGAGCTCGACAGGATGACCACGACGTCGGGGACCCGGACGCGCGCGTAGGCGGCCGCCGCCACCGGACCGGCGGCGTCGAGCGAGCCGTGCGGCACGATCAATCCGAGGGCCGGCTCCGACTGCTGGGCGACGCCGAGCAGCGTGGTGAGGCGCTCGTCGAGGGCGGTCTCGTCCTCCGGATAGAACTTGCCGGCGAGGATGGGCGCGCGGTCGATCGGCATGAGGGCTCCTGTCGGCCGGACCGGGCCTCGTCGCCCGGGGCGGCCTCGCCCGGGGACGCTACGTCGAAATCCGCATCGTCGCCACCGCCCAGGGCGGGTCTGCTCAGCGGACCTGCGCGACGACGTACTCGCGGCGCACGCCCTTGACGACGACCTCGACGTCGTCCCCCTCGCCTTTGCCCACGAGCGAGGCCCCGAGCGGCGACGAGCCGGTGACGACCAACACGTCGACCCCGTCCACCTTCACCTCGGTGCCCCCGCCCTGCGGCAAGAGGAAGACGACGCGGCTCGTCTCGTCCGACTCGAGCTCGACCAGGGCCCCGAGGTCGATGGCGTCATCCTCGCCGAAGCTCGTCACCGCGAGGAACCGGAGCTTCTGGATCTGCTCGGCCAGCTCCTCGACCCGCATGGCCTGGCCCCGCGCCAGGTACGTCTGCTCGAGCGCTCGGGTGTCCTTGTCGTTCTCGGGCTTCGCCTCGGCATGCGTCGCGCCCTCGCGCGTGCGCTGCGCGGACTCGGCGGCGGCCGCCATCGTCGCGGAGAGCCGCTCGAGGACCGCCTCGAGGATCTTCTTCTTCTCGGGGAGCCGCATCGGCCGAGACGTAGCACGGCGCGTGTCCCCGCTCCTCTCCGGAGCGGCGACGGGGGAACTGGCCCGGGGCCGCCCGGGCTCGGGCGCGATGGGGATGCGCTCGACGGATCCGGGCCCCAGGATCGATCGGTCATGCCCGCGCCCGCCGAGCCCTCCGCCACGATCCCCGTCCTGCACGCGACCGACGTGGACTTCGACGCGCTCGTCCTCGCGCCTCGGGACGAGCTCGTCGTCGTCTACTTCTGGGGCCCGAATTGCCCCAATTGCGAGGTCTTCGCGGCTCGGTTGCCTTCGCTCCTCTCGGCGCTCGGGGAGGTGCCCGCCCGCCTCGTGAAGGTGGACGCGTACGAGCACACGCAGGTGGCCACGCGGCACGGAATCTACGGGATCCCGGCCTTCCATCTGTTCCGCGACGGGAAGAAGCTCGGCCGGATGAGCGAATTCCACGGCGACGCCTATTGGCTCGGCGTGATCCGGGATCACCTACCCGCCCGCCGGGCCGAGCCCTAGAACGGGGCGATGCATCCCACGATCCTGCTCTACGGCGCCTACGGCTACACCGGGCGGCTCGTCGCCCGGCTCGCGAAGGAGAAGGGCATCCCCGTCCGGCTCGCCGGGCGCGACCCCGCGAAGCTCGAGGAGCTCTCGCGCGAGACCGGCCATCCCTTCGCCGCGTTCGGTCTCGACGACCCCGCCGCGCTCGCGAACGCGCTCCGGGGGCATGCCGTCGTCCTGCACTGCGCCGGGCCGTTCGAGCACACGTACCGCGCGATGGCGGAGGCCTGCTTCGCGGCGGGCGTCCACTACCTCGACATCACGGGGGAGATCTCGGTCTTCGAGGGGCTCGCGGCCCTCGACGCGCGGGCGAAGGCGGCCGGCGTGATGCTCCTCCCGGGCGCGGGCTTCGACGTCGTCCCGTCGGACTGCCTCGCTGCCCACCTCGCGCGGCGCCTCCCGACGGCCACGCGCCTCTCGCTCGCGTTCCGGGGCCTCGGCGGCGGCGTCTCCCACGGGACGGCCACGACGATGGTCGAGAACCTCCACCGCGGCGGCCAGGTGCGTCGCGACGGGAAGCTCGTCGACGTGCCGACGGCCCATCTCGCGCGGACGATCCGCTTCTCGGGCGGCGAGCAGTCGTGCGCGACGATTCCCTGGGGCGACGTGTCGACCGCCTTCCACTCGACGGGCATCCCGGACATCGAGGTCGTCACCGGCTTCCCGAAGGGCGCGGTGACCTTCCTCCGGCTCACGCGACCGTTCAGCGGCCTCCTCGGTGCGGGCTGGGTGCAGCGTCGCCTCAAGCGCGCGATCGACGCGCGTCCGGCCGGTCCGAGCGACGCGCAGCGCGCCGCGGCGAAGAGCGAGCTCTGGGGCGAGGCGAAGGATCCGTCCGGGGCACGCGTCGAGGCCACGCTCGACACGCCCGAGGGCTACACGCTGACGGCGATGGCCAGCCTCGAGATCGCGCGTCGCGTGGCCGCGGGCGAGGCGAAGCCCGGCTTCCAGACGCCTTCGAGGGCGTTCGGCGCCGACTTCGTCCTCGGCTTCCCGGGCGTCACGCGGACCGACGTCGTCTGAGGCGCGCCCGGGCGATCAGGCGCGAGGCTCGGGCCGGGCGATTCCGTCCAGCATGAAGTCGAGCCCCGCGCGCGCGTAGCGAACGCCCACGTCGACGGGATTCTCCGCGAGCATGCAGGCGCGGAGGCCCTCGAAGATGAGCGCGTTCAGCATGCGCGCGACGACGGGCACGTCGATCGATTCGCGCAGGTAGCCCTTCGCGATGCCGTTCGTCAGGTAGCCCTCGGTGTACGAGCCGAAGACCTCGAACATCGACAGCACCTTCGCCCGCATCGTCGGATCGACCGACCACGCCTCGTAGAAGACGACCCTCGCGCGGCGCGGATCGTTCGCGAGGACGAGGAAGAGGCGCATCGTGATGCGATCGAGCTGCGCGCGGTACGCGTCGAGGGTGTCCGCCCCGGCGGGCTCGTCGCGCACGACGGCGGTGATGTCCCCGGTGATGTCGTCGAGCACCGCGCCGAAGATCGCGAGCTTGTTGTCGAAGTACCGGTAGAACGTGCCGTGGCCCATCCCGAGCTTGGCGGCGATGTCGGCGATGCCGGCGGCGTGGTACCCCTTCTCGGCGAAGACATCGAGGGCGGCGGCGAGGATCTGCGCCCGCTTCTCGTCGGCGAGCTCGCTGCGCTTCTCGGGGCTCCGGGGGGGCATCGGAGGCCATGAATGACACGTCATTCCGAAGACGGTCAAGCGGGCTCCGTTGCCCGCGGCTCCGCGATATCCTCGCGGGCGGGGTAGGGCATGGCGCGGAAGATCGAGATGACGTGGAGGTGCTCGGCGTGCGGACGCCAGAACCTCGGTCGGTTCAAGGTCTGTCAGGGATGCGGCGATCCCAAGGACGCGAGCGAGCGGTACGAGATGCCGTCCGACACCACGGCCGCTCCGACCGTCACGGATCCCACGTTGCTCCGGATGGCGAACGCCGGACCGGATTGGCGGTGCGCCTATTGCGGCAGCGACCAGCGGCGCTCCGACGATTCCTGCGCCCGCTGCGGAGCCCCGAGCCGCGAGGGCGTGAGCGTGCGCGAGGCCGCGAGGCCGCTCCCACCCGTCGTCGAGGGGCGGACCGCCTTCGGAGGATTCGGGCTCCCACCCTTCGGCGGGGGAGCGGGGCCGGGGAGCACGGGAGCCGCGCCCGCGTTCGGCCTCGCCTACGAGGGGACCCGCTCGCTCCGGAAATGGATGCCTCGCAACCCGTTCGCGTTCGCGGTGGTCGCGCTCTCCATCGTGTTCTGGGGCTGCATCGCCGGCGGCGCCTACCTCGACTGGCGAGCGCATCGTCCGCGGGACGCCGTCGTCGCGCGCGTGGCGTGGACGCGTGACGTGCACGTCGACCGCTACCACGTCTTCGATCGCGAGGGCTTCGCCGAGCAGCTCCCGCGCGATGCGTTCGACGTGCGCGACCTCGGGCAGCGCCACCACCACGACGAGCAGATCCTCGATCACTACGAGACCGAGTCGTACACGGAAGAGGTGCAGGACGGCTACGACACCGAGACCTACACCGAGCAGGTGTCGTGCGGTCAGGACTGCACCTCGGAGCCCCAGAGCTGCCACGAGGTCTGCTCGAGCGACGACAACGGCTTCGCCTCCTGCCACGACGTCTGCAGCGGCGGCGGCCAGTCGTGCACGACGCGTTACTGCACCGAGACCCGCACGCGGCAGACGCCTCGGTACCGGACCGAGTACCGGACACGCCAGGTGCCGCGGTACCGGTACGAGCCGCGCTACGCGACCGCCTTCGCCTACCGCGTGTGGGATTGGGGCGAGGATCGCGTGCTGCACGCCGAGGGGCATGCGACGCGCGACCTCGCCTGGCCGAGCGACGACCGGATCCACCTCGGCGTCGGTCTCGCCGACGGAGAGCGCGAGCGCGAGCGGCGGAGCGAGACGTTCACCGTCGTGCTGCGCGACGAGGACGGCCGCGAGTACTCCCTGTCCCCGACGAGCGAGGCCGAGTTCGAGCGCTGGCCCCTCGGCGTCCGTCGGCGCATCCGCATCGATGCGAGCGGTCGCCCCGTCCCGGTCGATGCCCGGGCGGCGCGCTGAGGGGGCCCGACCGCCGCTCGCGTCGCTCGTCGCTGGCGGGAACCCTTCGCGTGCTGGATGATCCAGGAATCCGATGTCGCGTGCCGTCTTCGTCGTCTCGTCGTGGTTGCTCCTCGTCTCGACCGTCGCCGGGCAGGAGGGGGAGCCGAGCCCCCCTGTCGCCCCCGAGCAGGCCACCTGGCCCGAGCCGCCCTTCGACGCGTGGGTGAACGCGGACGACGTCTACCTCCCGCCGAGCGCGTCGCGCATGTGGCCTTCGGTCGGGCTGCTCCGACGCGGCGACGTCGTCCGCGTCGCGCGCTGCGTCCCCTCCTGCGACGCGCCACGCGCGTGGGCGGAGCTCGAGCCCTTCGGGGCCGCCCGACTGCTCCGCCTCGCTCCGATGCCGCGGCCGGAGGCGGCGGTCTGGGAGGCCTCGCACGATCCCTACGTCTATGCGCGCGTGCAGCGCGGCGGCGCCGACGCCCACGTCGCTCCGGATCCCGACTCGCCCGTCGTCGAGCACCATCGGACGAACGACATCCTCGCGTTCCGGACCGGCGACGAGGCGCCCGAGGGATGGCTGCGGCGGCCGGACGGCACGTACATCTCCCTCGAGCGCGTGAAGCCCGAGACCCCGAGCACGTTCGAGGGGTGGCACGACCCTCCGCCGACCTTCGCGTTCGTCCGACGGCAGACGCCGCTCGTCGCCGACGACGGCACGAGCCGTCTCGTCGAGCGCTACGAGCGCTTCGAGGTGCTCGGGATCGAACCCGACGGACGCGTGCGCGTGCCCGGCGGGACGCTCGCCCGCCTCGACGTCCGGCTCGGGCGCCGTCGCGATCGCGATCCTCGATGGCCCACCGATCTCCGTTGGATCCACATCGATCTCGATCAGCAGGTGCTGACCGCGTACGAGGGCGATCGGCTGATCTTCGCGACGATGGTGTCGACCGGCCGCAAGCGACGCGCCACGCCGGAGGGCTTCTTCTCCGTGCGCCGGAAGATCTGGCACACGCGCATGCGCGGGGCCGGAGGCTCGGGGGATCCGTACTTCGTCGATCAGGTCCCGTGGGTCCAGTACCTCACGCAGAGCGTCGCCCTCCACGGCGCGTTCTGGCACGACCGGTTCGGTCAGCAGCTCTCGCACGGCTGCATCAACCTGGCGTTCGCCGACGCGCGCTTCCTCTTCGAGTGGTCGCCCCCTGACATCCCCGAGGGATGGCTGGCCGTCCATCCGGCCGGAGCCGGGCTCCCGTCGGTGCGCGTGCGCATCGAGCGCCTCGAGCGCGGCTTCCGGCCCGGGAGCGAGGTGGAGGTGGCCGCGCAGGCGGCGCCGGCCCCGGCCGTGGAGCCCCCGGCGCCGGTCCCGGCCGTGGCGCCTCCGGTCACCCCGCCCGTCGACGTCCCACCTCCCTGAGGTGAACGGGGTCGTGATACCCATGCGGGAGGAGGTCCGACGATGAAGTTCCACGTCGAGCACGTCATCCCGGGGATCGCGCCGGAGGACTACGAGAAGCTCTACTTCGACGAGCCGTTCGGCATCGCGCTCTGCAAGGAGGTGAGGCTCCTCCGCACTCTCGAGAAGCTCGAGCGCGACGAGAAGCGCGTCGTGCGGCACGTCACCTGCGAGCCCGAGGGGCGCCAGATCCCGGCGCCGGTCGCGAAGATCCTCGGTGGAGCACGGATCGCCTACACCGAGGAGCTCTCCTACACGTGGGGATCGTTCCACGGCACCTGGCGCACGGTCGCGTCGCTGCTCACGGACAAGGTCTCCTCGCACGGCACGGTCGACTTCGTCCGGGTGCCGGAGGGCACGAAGCGCGTCGTCGACGGCGAGGTCGAGGTCCGTCTCTTCGGCGTCGGGGGCGTGGTCGAGCGCTTCATCGTCGCCGACGTCGAGAAGAGCTATGCCGACGCGGCGGAGTTCACGAACCGCTGGCTGCGCGAGCGGGGCCGCGGGGGCTGATCCGTGGTAGGGGATCGCACATGAGCGAAGCCCCGACGCCCCCCGAGCAGACCCCGGCCGACGACTCGAGCCAGGGCTTCCTGCCCATCGTGCTCGGGGGCGCGATCTTCGCGATCGCCATCGTCGGTCTCGCCATCGCGCTCGGTCTCACGCACGAGCTGCCGCGCCCGGGAAGCGTCCGCACCTCGCCGGCGCCCGGCCCGGCCTCGGTCGTCGGACGCGACGAGGGCGACTCGACACACTGAGCCGCGGAGGCGCTCTCGCCGCTCAGCCCGCGGGCAGGCCGCGGTCGCGGAGGCGGAGCAGGATCTCCTCGACGTCCTCGCGGGCCGCGCGGAAGGTCTCGATCGCCATCGCGCGGGAGAATTCCATCGCATGCAGCGCCGGATCGGGAACGGGCGCGTCGACCCACGGCTTCGTGCGCAGATGCTCCGGACGCACGTCCTCGGTGCAGAGCGTGATCACGACGTCGATCGCCTCGCTCTCCACGTCGAGGGCGGGGCGCGGGACGTGCCCGGAGATGTCGAGGCCGATCTCGCGCATCACCTCGACCGCGTACGGATGCGGCGCGCTCGCGGGATGCGCGCCCGCGCTCGAGACCCGGACGTCGGGTCCGAGCACGCGAGGGGCCAGGCCCTCGGCCATGGCGCTCCGCGCGGCGTTCGCGACGCAGAGGAAGAGCAGGTGCTTCCCTTCGAGGTGCCTCGACATGCCCCGACCCTAGCGGAGGTGGAGCGGCCCTTCCAGGGGGGCGCCGGCCGGTCACCCGAACGCGGACGAGCGCGGCCGCCCCGAGGCGACCGCGCTCGCTCGAGCCCGTCCCCTCAGGCGGGAAGCGCCGCACCCGGCGCGGCGTTCCCCGCTCCGCGGGCGCCGTAGGTATGCTCGACGAGCCCGGAGAGGCCGCTCTCGGCGTTGGCGATTCCCGCGAGCTTCTTCTCCTCGGGCGACGCGTAGCGCTGATCCCACTCGATAAGCTTCGGGACCATCAGCCGGTGCCAGAGGGGCGGCACGAGCGTGAGGAAGATCGTCGAGAGGTAGCCGCTCACCATCATCGGCGCGTCCTGGTAGGGACGGAGATCCCAGAAGGGGACCTCGCCCTGGGCGTGGTGGTGCGAGTGGCGCGTGAGGTTGAACGTCGCCCACGAGCTCATGCGCTTGTTCGAGTTCCACGAGTGGCGGGGCTGCACAGGCTGCCCTTCGAGCCGCACCACGCCGTAGTGCTCCATGTAGTTCACGATCTCGAGGATGACCTTCGCGCCGGCGGCCATGCCGAGGAAGAAGAGCACGCCCTTCCATCCCGAGACGAGGAACGAGGCGACGGCGATCGAGAGGCTCATGAGCTGGCCGCGGAGGAAGGCGTTGTGGTGCGAGAAGACCGGGAGACGCTTCTTCACGAGGCGCTCCTTCTCGAGGTTCCACGCCGAGACGTTCGTGCGGATCGTCGCGAGCACGATCTGCGTGTACACGTTGCGGCCGCGCGGCGCGGTCGCCGGATCCTTCGTCGTGCCGACGTAGACGTGGTGACCGTAGACGTGCTCGGTCGCGAAGCCGACGTCCCAGCTGAAGGCGAGGAGCCAGCGGCCGACGAACATCGCCGCCTTGTCCCAGGTGCGATGCGTGAGCTCGTGCGCGACGAGCGTCGACATCAGCGTGACGTAGAGCGCGGCCGTGATGAAGCCGCCGACGTAGTCGAAGGGCGTGGTCGCGTTGCGCGCCGCGATCGCGTCGAAGCCGGAGACGCTCTGTACGAACGCGCCGTAGCCGAGCGGATCGCTCGTTCCCGACGAGGCGTGCCAGACCATCACGAAGCAGTAGAAGGCCGTGACGGGCAGCGAGAGGAAGAGCTGGAAGTTCAGGACGCCCGGATGGTGGAACTTCGGCTCGGTGACGTCGTCACCCATGAAGATGTCGCCGATCACGATGAGGAAGATGGCCGCGAGGAGGCCATACCACATCCAGTGACCGCCGAGCGTCGTCGCACCGAGAACGGGGACGGCGAGCAAGAGATAGAGCGTGTACTTCAGGTAGTGGAACATCGCGTCCTCCGTGAATCCTCACGCCACCTTCTTCGCGAGGTGGCTCTGGTCCAGGAACTTGTCGAAGAAGATCCGGTCGGCCCGGAGGCCGAACCGCTCGAGCTCCGCGATCGCCGCGTCGATCATCGGCGGGGGACCGCAGAGGTAGGCTTCGGCCCCGGCGTCGACGTGGGGCTCGATCTGCGAGGTCACGAGACCCCGCGCGCCCTGCCAGGCGCTGTCCGCGGGCTCGTGGGAGAGCACGGGGACGAAGACGAAGGGGCCGCTCCAGCTCCGCCGGATCGCCTCGATGGCGTCGACCTCGTAGAGGTCCGCCTGCGTGCGCGCGCCGAAGAGGAAGACCACCGGGCGATCGCACTTCGTCGACGCCGCGTCCTCGAGGAGCGCACGGATCGGAGCGAGCCCCGAGCCTCCGGCGATGGCGAGGATTGGACGCGCCGAGGTGTGGAGGCGGAAGTCGCCGAAGGGGCCCTCGACCACGACCGACGCGCCCTCGCACGCGCCCTTCGCGAGGAAGGGCGAGAGCATCCCGCCCGGGACCTCGCGCACGAAGAACGAGACTTCCGACGTGCCGCCCGAGGGGCAGGCGCGTGCGAACGAGTAGGAGCGGTCCGCCTCTCCGATCGACGGAACGGAGAGCCGCGCGTACTGCCCCGCCGTGTACGTGATCGGGCGGTCGAGCGAGACGACGAGCTCGGCGATGTCGTGCGTGAGCGGACGGCGGCGCGCGATCGTCCCCTTCGCCTGGATCACGGGATGGGAGGCGGCGCCGGTCTCGAGCCGATCGACGACGATCTTCACGCTCGTCTTCGGCACGCTCTGGCAGGCGAGGACGTAGCCCTTCTCGAGGTCCTCGGCGGAGAGGACGTAGGCGCTCTCCGTGAGCTCGTCGACCTTGCCCTCGACGAGGCGGCACTTGCAGGTGCCGCAGCCACCGACGCGACAATCGTTCGGGAAGCGGATGCCCTCGCGGAGCGCGGCCTTGAGGATCGTCTCCTTGCCGTCGAGGGAGATGGGCGAGTCCACGCCCTCGATGGTCAGCGTGCGAGCCTTCTTCTTGCCGAACAGGAAGTCGAACATGGGCGGCCTCCGCGACGGACGACCTCGCGCTCGCTGCGCGCACGGCCCCGTTCGCCTATGCTCGAAATGTCGGTACGGGACGCACGAGGGGGCAGGTGGGCGGCAGACAGAAATCGGTGACTTCCGGCCAATCGGTGGATTCCGGCCGCGGCGAGCGAGCCGGCGATCCGCCCAGAAGGCGGAAATCACGGCGGAAGGAGCCGCTCGTCCCGATCCACTACTTCGAGAACCTCGCGGACTACGCCGAGCGTCGGGGGAGCTCCGGCGAGCGGCTCTTCCGCCGCGCGCGGATCGACTGGGAGCGTGCGCGAACGTCCGGCTTCGTCACCGCCGGCGAGTTCCGTTCGCTCCTGCTCGCGACCGAGGCGGAGACGGCGTCGCCTTGGTTCACGCTCGAGCTCGGCTGCACCCTCTCGCCCGCATCGCACGGTGCGCTCGGCCTCGCCGTGCTCGCCTCGGCCGATCTCCGCGAGGCGCTCTCGACGCTCGTCCGCTACATCCGGACACGCACTCCCCTCGTGCGTGTCGAGACGCACACGCGCGACGGCGTCGTGCACGTCCGCGTGTCCGACGCCGTCGTGCTCGGCGACGTCCAGCGGCTCGTGCACGAGCTCGTGCTCGGCACCGTGATCACGGCCCTCCGCGCGCTGACGGGCGATCGGTTCCGGGCGAGCGAGATCCGCGTCGCCTGGCCCGAGCCCCCGCTCGCCGTCCCGTACGAGCGCTTCCTCGTGGTGAAGAAGGTCGTCTTCGACGCGCCCCAGACCGAGATCCGCTTCGATGCGCACCAGCTCGATCTCGGCGTCCTGCTCGCGGACCGCACCGCGGCCCGCCTCGCGATCGAGAAGCTCGAGGGCGAGCTCCGCGAGCTCGAGGGCCGCATGGATCTCCGCGACCGCGTGCGCGAGCGACTGCTCAAGGACCGGGGGGCCATGCCGGATTGCGAACGCGTCGCGCGCGATCTCCACACCACGGAGCGGACCCTTCGTCGTCACCTCGCCGCGCTCGGCACGAGCTTCCACGAGATCGTCCAGACCACGCGCAAGGAGCTCGCGATCCACTACCTGAAGGACACGGAGCTTCCCGTCGGGGAGATCGCGGAGCGCCTCGGCTACTCCGATCCCTCGAATTTCGGAGCGGCCTTCCGTGCGTGGACCGGCTCGAGCCCACGCGCCTACCGCAAGAGGTGAGGGCGGACCCGCTCTCGCGTATGCTCGGCGGATGCGCGAGCTCGCGATCGTCGTGGGCATCCTCCTCGTCCTCTTCCTCCTGAGCTTCGCCTGGATGCTCCCCTGGGAGTCCGTGATGGAGCTCGGTGCCGTGCTCCTCTCCGTGGGGAGCGTGATCGGCGTGCCGACCGGGGTCTGGTACCACGTGCTCCTCTACCGAGCGCTCGCGCCTCGCGGCGACCTCGAGCGCGGCTGGATCTGGAATCCCTTCCGCTTCCACGACCGGCTCCTCGAGGAAGAGCGAGGGCCCGTCACGTTCTTCGCGTACGCGGGAGGCCTCGGCTTCGTCGTCCTCGCGCTCGGGATCGTGCTGATCGTCGGATCGATGGCGCTCTTCTACCTGCGCACGCGCTGAGCCGAGCCACCGCGAGGCCATACCGACGCCATCCGGGCGACCGCCTCCGCGAGCTCCGTCTCGTCGCAGCAGGCGAAGCCGAGTCGCACGAAGGGCCGCGCGCGGCCTCCGAAGTCGAAGCGCTTGCCGGTCTGGAAGGTCACGCCGCGGGCCTCGCAGCGCGAGAGCCAGGCATCGGGGTCCACGCCCTGCACCTTCGCCCAGAGCGCCATGCCACCCGGCGGCAGAGCGAACTCCAGGCGCTCGCCGAAGGTGCGCTCGAGCGCGTGCGCGAGCGCGTCGCGCCGGCCGCGGTAGAGGCGCCGCATGCGGTGCGCGTGACGCTCGACCTCTCCGTCCTCGAGCAGGGTGGCGACCGCTCGCTCGACGGCCGGATCGCCCTGGCGATCCACGTACGTCCGGTAGGTCGCGATGCGGTCCACGATCGCGCGTGGCGCGACGACGTAGCCGATGCGGAGGCCGGGCGCGAGGACCTTCGAGAGCGTGCCGACGTAGACCACCGAGCCGTGGGCGTCGGTGGCCGCCAGCGGCAGGACGGGCCTGCCCTCGTAGTGGAATTCGTGGTCGTAGTCGTCCTCGAGGATGGCGAGCCGATGCCGACGCGCGAGCTCGAGCAGGGCGAGTCGGCGGTCGGCCTTGAGCGTCGCGGTCGTCGGGTATTGGTGGTGGGGCGTGAGGTAGACGGCACGGACCGGTCGCCGTGCGACGAGCTCGGCGAGCGCGTCGACCCGCAGGCCGTCGGCATCGACGGGGAGAGGTGCGAGCTCGGCGCCCGCGAGCCGGAGCGCCTGCCAGGCGGGCGCATAGCCGAGGGCCTCGCAGGCCACGACGTCCCCCGGTGCGAGCAGGGTGCGTGCCGCGAGGTAGAGGCCCTCCTGGCTGCCGCGGACGACCGTCAGGGCCTCGGGCGGGACGGGGATGCCGCGCGTGCGCGCGAGCATCGCGGCGAGGGCGCTCCGGAGGCTGTCCTCGCCGCGGGGATCGACGTAGCCGAGCATGCGGCGCGTTCGGCGCGGGTCGAGCGCACGGCGGTAGGCGCGGGCGAGCGCCTGCGTCGGCACGTGCCTCAGATCCGCGTATCCGCCGAGGAGCGCGTAGGGCACGTCGACCGGTGCGGGACGGTCGGTCGGCGCGGCCAGGGGAGGGAGCGGGAAGCCGGGGGCGTCCGGGAAACGCGGAGCGTCCTTCACGAGCCGGCGTGGACGCTCGTCGGGCAGCGCCGAGGAGACGTAGGTGCCGCGTCCGCGGCGCGTGACGATCCAGCCCTCGGACTCGAGCTCGCGGTACGCCGCGAGCACGGTGTTGCGATGGACGCCGAGCTCCGCCGCGAGCGAGCGGCTCGACGGGAGCTCGTCGCCGCCCGTGAGCCTCCCTCGCCGAACGTCGGCGGTGATCGCCCGCGCGATCTGGAGGAAGACCGGCGTCTCGGGATCGCCGTCGAGGGCGAGGGGGAGCTTCTTCCGGGGCATCGGACTGGTCTAGCGGAAATCTCGAAGCCGGACCATTCGACTGGACCGGTGCGGGGCCACGATCCGTGCATGGACCTCCTCCTCGAAGACGTACGCACCCTCGAAGCCGACGGCCGCGCGGTCGTCCACATCGACTCCGCACCCACCGCCGCGCTGGCGGAGCAGGCGGCGGACCTCCTCGTGCCGACCTACTGGAACCAGGGCGAGGCGCGCGAGCGGATCGTCGCCGCGCAGCTCGGCTCGACGGTCTGGATCGTCGCCCGGGACGCGTCCGGTCGCGTGATCGCGACCGCCCGCGCCCTGTCGGACGGAGCGCGCCACGCCCTCGTGCTCGACGTCGTGACGGATCCCGCGTGGCGTGGGCGGGGCGTCGGTCTCCGGTTGATGGAGGCGCTCCTCGATCATCCGCGTCTGCGGGAGGTGCGCTGCGTGCGCCTCCGCACCCGCGATGCGATGCGCTTCTACGAGAGGCTCGGTTTCCGGATCGAGGGGGCTTCGGACGTCGAGCTGCCGTGGATGGCGCTCATCCGTCCGATTCCGGCGTCCCGAGGTCCGTCCCCCGAAGCGCCATGAGCAGCCCGCCGAGACCCGCCACCGCGAGCTGGACCCCGAGGAAGGCGAAAGAGGTGGCCGTGGCGTCGGCTTCCGAGACGCCGATGCCACGGAAGAGGACGACGAAGGCGAGCTCGCGTGCCCCGAGGCCGGCGATGGTCGGGAAGTAGAGCGCGACGAGGGCGAGCGGCACGAGCACGACGGACTCCGCCAGCGTCACCTCCGGAGCGAGCGACGAGAGCGCGACGTGACCGACGAGGGCCGCGAGGAATTGGACGCCGACCGAGAGGAAGAGGACGGGCACGAGGAGCGCCGGGCGGACGACGCTCGGCATCGTCGAGAGGACCTCTCCGAGCTTCCCCGGGAAGAAGCGTCCGAGCCGCCGCGCGACCACGGGCGCGAACGCCGCGCCGAGCGCGGCCACGAGCCCGAGCGCGGCGATCGCCGGCAGCGCCGCCATGCCGGGCACCGGACGGAAGAGGGCCGTGGCGGAGGCCAGGACGAGCAGCCCCGCGAGCCCGAAGCCGCGTTCGATGAACACCGCGACGTACGCCCCCGCGGACGGGAGCGAGCCTCGGGTCACATGACCCCGGAGCGCATCGCCGCCGACGTTGCCCGGGAGGAAGGTGTTGTAGAAGTGGCCGACGAGGAGGACGCGCAGCATCGCTCCGAACGGGGGGAGGCGGCCTGCTCCGTACGCACGGAGCACGAGGCGCCAACGCCAGGTGCCGAGCGCGAAGCCGCAGATCACGAGGCCGATTCCGACGACGAACGCGAGCGGCTCGAGACGCCCGAGCGAGCGCGCGATCGTGCCGAGCGAGCCCCTCGCGACGTAGGCCCACGCTCCGAGGGCGAGGGCCGTCAGGCCGAGGCGGATGACGAGGCCCCGGAGGCGGGAGGGCTTCTCTTCGGGATCGGACATCGGGCGCGAGCGTGACCGCGACCGGCCCGGGCCTCAAGGCGCGGGGGCGGGGGACGACGGAGCGCCCGGAGCCTCGTGGACGCGCGCGAGTCCTTCCCGCACGGTCCGTTCGAGCTCGGCGGCTTGCTCGCGCACCCGCGGCGACACGTCCGCGATCCAGGCCTCGACGATCGCGCGGCCCTCGGGTCCGAGCGCGAGGCGGGGTCGGGGGGCGAGCGCGCGCTCGAGCCGCGTCGCCACGAAGCCGGGATCCCCGTAGTCGTGCGGCAGTCCCCACGCGACGAGGCGGCGCCGGAGGCCCTCGAACGCGATGGCGCCCGACCCCGTCCAGACGATCGCGTCGCCCAGCCGCGCCGGCGCGGCCGCTTCGAGCGACTCGAGGTACGCGGGCTCGCCGCCGTGGGTGGCGAGGAGGTAGGCGTCGAAGAGGAGCTCCACCCCGACGTGGGCGACGGCGCGGGCGCTGGCGCGCGGCAGCCCTCGGGCCACGAGCTCCGTCACGCCGCGGGCGCAGAGACCGACGAAGACGGGCGCCGAGTGGAAGGCCTCGTCCGTGCGATGGTGGTAGGCGACGCCCTGCCGGATCGACTCCTCGCGGAATCCGGCCGTCCGCGCGCCGATCATGCCCTCGAAGTCGGGCAACATGCTGCCGAGCACGAAACCGGCGCGGTTCTCCCGCTCCGCGGCGAAGACCGAGTGGCCGTAGAAGTTCATCGCTCGAAGTGCTCCTCGAGCCGGTGCATCCACGTGCGGTCGAGCAGCGCGTCCGGGCCGACGCGAGCATCGATCCCCGGCTCGGCGCGGAACCAGTTGCGCTGCCGCCGTGCATAGGCACGGGTCGCCACGCGGAGGGCCTCGCGCGTCGCCTCCCAGGGGATCCCGTCGCGCAGGTGCTCGAGCATCTGACGGTAGCCGACGCTGCCGAAGGCGCGGACCTCGTCTCCGTGGCGCTCGCGGAGGGACCTCACCTCGTCGACGAAGCCGGACGCGATCATCGCGTCGAGGCGGCGCTCGATGCGTGTCGTGAGCTCGTCGAGAGGGACGTCGAGGACGAGGAAGAGCGCACGATAGCGAGGCGCTCCGAGCGCGTGGGCCGCCCGGAGCTCGCCGAGGGGCGTGCCCGTCTGCTCGAAGACCTCGAGCGCGCGCACGATACGCAGTGCGTCGTTCGGATGGATGGCGGCGGCCGCGCGGGGATCGACCTCCGCGAGCCGCGCATGGAGGGAGGCGCTGCCCCGTTGCTCGGCTTCCTCCTCGAGCGCCCGGCGGATCGCCGGATCCACCGGAGGCAGGTCGACGAGCCCGCGGACGAGCGCACGCAGCCAGAGGCCGGTGCCCCCGACCACGATCGGTACGTGGCCTCGGGCGCGCGTCTCGGCGATCGCCGCGTCCGCGAGCCGCGCGTAGGCCATGGCGTCGATCGCCTCGTCCGGCTCGAGCACGTCGAGGAGGTGGTGCGCGACGCCGCCGAGCTCCTCCTTCGTCGGCTTCGCCGAGCCGATGTCGAACCCCCGGTACACCTGCACGCTGTCGGCGCCGACGAGCTCGCCTCCGAGACGGCGCGCGAGCTCGAGCGCGGCCGCCGTCTTCCCGGAGGCCGTCGCACCGGCGAGCACCAGGATCGGGACGCCGCTCATCGGCCGAGCTTCCGTTCGAGCTCCGCGAACGGGAGCGAGACCACGACCGGCCGACCGTGCGGGCAGTGTCCCGCGAACGCATCGATCTCGTCGAGAGCCCGGAGGAGCGCGACGCATTCCTCCGCCGCGAGCGTGTCGCCGGCGCGGATCGCGCCGTGGCAGGCCATCGTGGCGAGCGCCGTGTCGATCGCGTCGCCGAAGCCGCGATCGCCCGCCCGCGCGAGCTCGTCGAGCAGGTCACGGAGCAGGCGCGCTGGCGACGCACGTCCGAGCAGCGACGGAACCGTGTGGACGGCGACCGTGGTCGTCCCGAGGAGGGTGCATTCGAGGCCCGCGCGTGCGAGCTCTTCGTGGGCGGCCTCGACGAGCTCGGCTTCCTCGGGGCGCACCTCGACGCGCTCGGGGAAGAGCAGACGCTGGAGGCGGACCGCCCGTTCCGCGTGCGAGCGGCGGAGGCGGTCGTAGAGGATCCGCTCGTCCACGGCGTGCTGGTCGAGCACCACGAGGCCCTCGTCGCCCTCGCAGACGAGGAAGGTCTTCCTCGCCTGTCCGAGGAAGCGCAGCGCGCCGAAGGGGCCGCGGGACGGGAGGAGCGGAGCGCTCGTCCGAGGCTCGGCTCGCGGCTCCGCCTCGCGCAGGCCGAGGGGCACCGCGGCCTCGGCGGAGTAGTGCACGTGTGGCTCGGCGCCCGCGAGCGCTGCGGCGAACGCCGAGGGCCTCGTCTCGGTCCTCGGCTCGCGGGTCTCGACGTCGCGCGTCGGACCCGCGAGGCCGAGGCGTTCCTCCCAGTAGCCCGTGCCGCGGCCGGCGGGTCCCGCGCCCTGCGGCACGGAGGCGACGGGACGCGAGAAGGCCTGCGTCCCGAGCGCGGCTCCGAGGATCCGCGTGAGGGTGTCGAGGACCTCGCGGCCCTTCGCGAAGCGGACCTCCGCCTTCTGCGGATGCGCGTTCACGTCGACCTCTTCGACGGGTAGGAAGAGGTGCACGACGCCGGCCGGGTATTTCCCCGGGGGGAGCACGCTGCCGTACGCGAAGGCGACCGCGCGCGCGAGCTTCACGTCGGTGACGGGGCGTCCGTTGACGAAGAGGTGGAGGCCTCGTGCTCCCGTCCGTGCGTGCTCGGGCGCCCCGAGCGAGGCGACGACCTCGAGCCCGTCGCGCTGGCCGCGGACCGTCCGGAGGCCTTCCTCCGCGAGCGCCGTCTCGGCGCGCGACGGGAGATCGGAGACGGGCAGGTACTCGCGGACCCGTCGCCCGTCGTGCGTGACGAGGAGGCGGAGGCCCGGATGCGCGAGCGCGGCGCGGAGGCAGACGTCGAACACCGCGCCGGCCTCCGTCGAGCGCGACTTCAGGAACTTGAGGCGCGCCGGTACGTTGTAGAAGAGCTCGCGCACGTCGACGATCGTGCCCGGCGCGGTGCCGGCCGCCGCGGTTTCGAGGAGCTCGCCTCCGTGGATCACCACGCGCGTGCCCTCGACGAGCTCGCGCGGCCGAGTGGTCAGCGAGAAGCGGGACACCGAGGCGATCGAGGGGAGGGCTTCGCCGCGGAACCCGAGCGTCCGGATGCGGACCAGATCCTCGAACGCGCGGATCTTGCTCGTCGCATGCCTGCGCACGGCGAGCTCGGCGTCCGCGCGGATCATGCCGACACCGTCGTCCGTCACCCGGATGCGAGCCCGTCCGCCGTCCTCGAGGTCGACGGTGATCGAGGCGGCCTGGGCGTCGATCGCGTTCTCGACGAGCTCCTTCACGACGCTCGACGGACGCTCGACCACCTCGCCGGCGGCGATCTGATCGACGAGCGCGTCGTCGAGGAGCTCTATGCGGCCTTTCATCGCCACTCCGCCCTACCAGAGCGGCGGAGCCCCTGCAATCACGGCCGCTCGCCCTGCATGCGCGCGACGGCCGCGAGGACCTGGTCCGCATGGACCCCGACGTCGACGTCTTCGATGACCTCGCGCACGACGCCCTCTCCGTCGAGCACGAAGGTGACGCGCGAGGAGAGGCCGAGGTGGCGCGCGACCCCGAACGCGTCCGCCATCCGTCCTTCGGTGTCGGCGAGCAGCGGGAAAGGGAGCTCGTGCTCGCGCGCGAACTCCGCATGCGAGGCCACGTCCTGGGTGGAGACGCCGACCAGGGCGACGTTCGCGTCGGTGTAGCGCTGCCACGCGTCCCGGAACGCGCAGGCCTCGCGCGTGCACCCGGGGGTGCCGTCCTTCGGATAGAAGTAGACGACGAGCGGCCGTCCTCGGAACTCCGAGAGGCGTCGCTCGACGCCCGCCTGGTCCCGGAGGGCCACGTCCGGGGCGGCGCGGCCCGGCGCGAGCAATCCGGACGACGTGGCGTGGGCGCACGAAGCGACGAAGAGGGCGAGGGAAGCGAGCAGGAGGCGCATGCCCACAACGTAAGGCCCGGGGGGGACGAGCGTAAGCCCCGGACAACCCTCGTGAATCCGCGGGGTTCCGGCTCGGTGGAACGTTGACGCCCGGGGCGGGGCTTGATACCGTGGCCCACGCTTTTCGCGAGGCCCGACGCCCCTTCCCATGAAGATCTGCCCTACCTGCAAGACGGAGTACGCCGGCGGCGAGGTCTTCTGCCCGGTCGACGCGTCGAGGCTCGTCACGCCGTCCCAGATCCCGGGACCGGAGGAACGGTCGCCGAACGATCCCCTCGTCGGCACCCTGCTCGCGGGCCGCTACAAGGTCCTCCGCCGCATCGGCGAGGGCGGTATGGGGCTCGTCTACGAGGGCCTGCACGCGGTCATCGAGAAGCGCGTCGCCATCAAGGTGCTCCGCGACGATTTCTCGAGCCGTCCCGACGTCGTCGAGCGCTTCCGCCAGGAGGCGAAGAGCGCCTCGCGCATCGGTCACGAGAACATCGTCGACATCAGCGACTTCGGCGAGACGCCTTCGGGCGCGAGCTATTTCGTGATGGAGTTCCTCGAGGGCGAGGATCTCGCCAACGTCCTCGCGCGCGAGCACGTGCTCGCCCCGGAGCGGGCGATCCACATCCTCGAGCAATGCTGCCGCGCCCTCGGTGCCGCACATTCGAAGGGCATCGTCCATCGCGACATGAAGCCCGAGAACATCTTCCTCACGAGGCGCGGGTCGGACCCCGATTTCGTGAAGATCGTCGACTTCGGCATCGCGAAGATGAGCGACATCGAGACGGCCGGCGCGCCCGGGCGGAAGCTCACGAAGACCGGCATGATCTTCGGGACGCCGGAGTACATGTCGCCGGAGCAGGCGGCGGGGAAGTCGCTCGATCACCGCGTCGACATCTACGCTCTCGGCGTGATCCTGTACGAGCTGCTCACCGGGCGCGTCCCCTTCGTCGGCGACTCGTTCATGGGCATCCTCACGCAGCACATGTTCGAGGAGGTCCCGAAGCTCCGCGAGACCAACCCGGACGTCCAGGTCTCGGTGCCTCTCGAGGCCGTCGTGTGGAAGGCGCTCGCGAAGAATCCCGACGAGCGGTACCAGACGATGGACGAGCTCGCGGCGGCTCTCGACGACGCCAAGCACGGCCGGGTCGCCGAGCCGACGCTCCACGGCTACGGCGATCCCATCAAGGCGAAGGCCGCGCCGCGTCCGGCCGCCCCGAAGCTCGACGTCGCGCGCGCCGAGGCGAGGACTGCCGAGGCCCCTTCCGGCTCGCGCAGCGGGCTGCTCGTCGCGGTCGGTCTCGTCTCGCTCGTGCTCGCGGGCGTCGGCGTCTATTTCGGCACGAGGACGACGCCCGTCCCCGTCGACGCGGGTGCGGCGGTCGTCGTCGACGCGGCTCCGGCCGCGGTCGTCGATGCCGCGACGGCGGCGGGACCCGCCGCCACGCCGGATGCCGCCACGACGGTCGACGCCGGGCCGACGCTCGTCGACGTGCGCGTCGAGACCCGCCCGGACGGTGCCGACGTCGTCGTCGAGGGAACCGAGACGCGCTGCTCGCCCACGCCCTGCTCGGTGCGCATCGAGTCGGGGCGCGCCGCCGTCCTGCACGCCGAGCGCGGGCGCAGCGTCGGCTCGCTCGAGGTCACGCCGACCACCGCCATGACGGTGCAGATCGCGCTCGCGGCGAGGGCCTCCGGCCGGCCTTCGGGTTCGGGAGGCGGTGGCGGGGGGACGGGGAGCGGACGGGGCAGCGATCTGAAGATCCCCGACCTCTTCCGCTGAGCCATGCGCCGCGTCGGCTTGCTCGCGGCGTGCCTGCTCCTCGGCTTCGCCTCCACGGCGGACGCGCAGGCGCTCGTCGACGGGGGCTACAACCTCGACCTCGTGAGCCTGCCCCTGCTCGGGGGCAACAACGCGATCGGCATGGGCGGCGCGTATTCGGCCGTCGGCTTCGGCATCGACACGGTCGCCTACAATCCCGCGGCCTACGCGCAGCGAGGCGCGGGGGACGTCGACTGGTTCGCCTGGGACTACAGCGTCGGCTTCCTCTTCCCGTCGATCCTGACGAACACCAACTACTTCGACAGCCCGCCGGGACAGGTCCCGAAGCTCGACAGCTTCCGCTTCTTCGACGCCGGTCTGCGCCTGCAGTTCGGCCCCGTGGGCGCGGGGCTCCTGATCCAGAGCTCGAACTTCCAGACGACGGTGGACGGGAATACCGTGCGCTTCCGCGCTCGAACCGCGCACCTCGGCTCGGGCGTCGAGCTGCTGCAGGGGCAGCTCGTCGTCGCCGCGGGGCTGCGGGTCCCCTTCTTCGATCTCGAGGCGCCGGGCCCGTCGGGAATCCTGCTCAAGCTGCGACAGCCGGGCATCGAGGTCGGCGGCACGCTCGGCCTCTTCGGTCAGCCGTGGAGGCTCGGCTTCGCCTTCCGCTCGCGCGTCGACTCCCCACCCAACATCGCGCCCGGGAGCGTGCCCGGGTTCGCGATCCCCGAGCTCCTCGTGCTGCCCTGGGAGATCGAAGCCGGTTTCGCCTGGCAGTTCGGCGCTCGTCCGCTGAACCGGAAGTGGCAGCACATGGAGCGGCCGCGGGTCGAGCGCCAGCGGGTCGAGGCCGAGCGGCGAGCGGGGCGCGTGAACGAGCCGCCGCCGACGCCCCGCGCGCCCGGTCAACCCCGTCCGCGCCGCAAGGAGCCGACCCGCGAGCGCTACTACCTCGTCTCGATGGACGTGGTGATCGACGGGCCCACCGCCAACGGGCAGGGGCTCGATGCCTTCCTCACCCAGGAGTCGAGGCCCCGCGGCGCGCATACCTCGTTCGCGATCCGCTTCGGCACGGAGATGGAGCCCTGGCCGAACCGCATGAAGGTGCGAGCCGGCATCTACTCCGAGTCGAACCGCATCGAGGGGGTGTCGCCGCGCGTCCACGGCACGTTCGGCTTCGACGTGCGCCTCTTCGAGTGGGATCTCTTCGGGGTCATGGATCCCTTCTCGATCCAGATCTCCACGATGCTCGACGTCGCCTACCAGTACCTGAACTGGGGCCTCGGTTTCTCGTTCTGGTACTGAGGCGAAGGCTTGCGGACGGGCCCTCAGGCCGCTAATCCGGCGCCATGCAGACCGGAGCGGGCTCGCTCGCAGAGAAGACCAACCACGATCTCGAATGGGAGCGGCTCGCCGCGGCCGTGGTCTCCCGCTGCCGCGGCCCCCGGGGCAAGCGGATCGAGCTCCCGCTCGCTACCACCCGCGAGGGCACGGCGATCGGCCTCGAGGAGACCTCCGAGGCGATGCGCCTGCTCTCGGACGGGGAGCCCCTGCCGGTCGACGGGATCCGCGACGTCCGGGAGCATCTCGCGCGGGTCGACCGCATGGGAGCCCTCGACGGGCCGGCCCTCCGCGACGTGATGCTCACGCTCGGCTCGGCCCGCGTGCTCCGTCGCTTCCTCTCGGCGCGGAAGCTGGTCGCTCCGGCGCTCGTCCGCGCGTGTCCGCTCGATCCGACGCTCGACGCCCTCGAGACGGAGCTCACGGAGCACCTCGACGCGGACGGCACGCTCGCGGACCACGCGAGCCCCGAGCTGCGGAGGCTCCGGACCGAGACCGCGAACCTCCGCGCACGCCTCGTCGGGCGGCTCGAGGAGATCATCCACAAGCGGGGCGAGCTCCTCTCCGACCGCTTCTTCACGATCCGCGAGGGGCGCTACGTGCTCCCCGTCCGCGCCGACACGCACGAGCGCGTCTCCGGCATCGTCCACGGCACGAGCTCGAGTGGCGCGACGGTCTTCGTCGAGCCGGACGAGATCATCGTCCACGGAAACCGCCTCAAGATGGCGCAGGCCGAGCAGGAGCGGGAGGAGGCCCGCATCCTCGGAGTGCTCACGGAGAGTGTGCGCGAGCGGCTCTCGGAGCTCGTCGCGGCCGTCGACTCGCTCGATCACGCGGACCTGCGCGCCGCGATGGCGCGCTTCGGGCAGGATCTCGGTGCGCGCGTGCTGCCGCTCGCCGACGAGCCCGTCGTCGATCTCCGGCGTGCGCGCCACCCGCTCCTCCTGCTCGAGGGAGTCGCGGTCGTGCCGAACGATCTCCCGCTCGCGCACGGCCATGCCCTCGTGCTCTCGGGCCCGAACGCGGGCGGCAAGACCGTCGCGCTGAAGACGCTCGGGCTCTCGGCGCTGATGATGCGCGCCGGCCTCCCGATCGCGGCCGACGAGGGCTCGACCTGCGGCTTCTTCGACCTCGTGCTCTCGGACGTCGGCGACGACCAGAGCCTCGTGAAGAACCTCTCGACGTTCTCGGCGCACATCACGAACATCGCGGCGATCCTCCGCGCGGCCGGCGACCGTTCGCTCGTGCTCCTCGACGAGCTCGCCGGCGGCACCGATCCCGAGGAGGGCGCGGCGCTCGCCTGTGCCCTCGTCGACGCGCTCTGCCGCAAGGGCGCGGCGGTGGCCGTGACGACGCACTACGAGCCTCTCAAGGCGATGGCGACGCGCGATCCGCGCCTGCGGAACGCGGCCGTCGGCTTCGACGTCGCGAAGATGGAGCCGACCTTCACGCTCGCCCTCGACGCCCCGGGCGCCTCGAGCGCCCTCATGGTCGCGCAGCGCTTCGGCATCCCGGTCTCGATCGTCGAGTTCGCCCGCAAGGTGCTGCCCGAGCAGTCGCGCACCTTCGACGAGCTCGTCCGGCGCCTCGAGGAGCAGCGGAAGGCCCTCGCCTTCGAGATCGCGACCGCGGAAGAGGAGCGGCGCAAGGCCGAGGCCCTCCGGCGCGAGAGCGAAGAGCGGCTCGCGGCCGTCGCCGAGCGCGAGCGTGGCAAGCTCTCGCGCGAGAACGAGAAGCTCCTCGAGCAGATCCGCCGGGGTCGGGACGAGCTCAAGGTGATGAGGCGCACGCTGCGCGACGCGAAGTCCGAGGCCGATCTCGAGGCGGCGCGGAAGTCGGTCGAGGCGATCGTGCGCACGGCGCAGGAGGCCCGCGAGGCGACGGCGGCGAAGGCCGCGACCGTCGCCGAGGCGGGCGGGACGCCGAGCGAGCTCGTCGTCGGCGATCGGGTCTACGTCACGCGCCTGCGCACCGAGGCCGACATCCTCGAAGGGCCCTCGCGTGGCAAGGTCCGGGTCGCCGCGGGTCCGCTCAAGCTCTGGGTCGATCTCTCGGACGTGCGTCCCGTCGGGAGGCCCGGCGCCGAGCCCGCGCCCGAGCGCATGCCGACCGAGGGGCCGCGTGCGGCCCCGATCCAGACGGCGGACAACACCTGCGACGTGCGCGGGATGCGCGTCGACGACGCCGTCGCGATGGTCGAGGCCTTCCTCGATCGCATGTTCGGCTCGTCGCAGTCGCATGCGTACATCGTCCACGGCGTCGGCTCGGGCGCGCTCCGCGACGCCGTGCGCGAGCTGCTCGCGCGCAGCGGCAGTTACGTGAAGAGCCATCGGCCGGGGACGCCCGAAGAGGGCGGCCCGAGGCTGACGGTGGTGGAGCTCCGCTGACCGACGTTCAGTCGTCGGGGTGTTCGAGCCGTTCGACGTCCGCGAGGTCCTGGAGGCGACCCGACGCTCGCTTGTTCGCGATCAGATGGTGGCGCGAGAGGACGGATACGTTCCGTCCACCGAAACGCGTCTGCACGCGCTCTCGGTACGCTTCGTCGAACGAGACCCCGTCGATGTGCGTGAGGATGTCGATGCGGACCGGCGCGACGCCGATCTGGAAGACGGTGCCCTCGGTGGCGAGGTCCTCGACGGTCAGATCCTCGAGGGGAGCGCCGAACGCCGCGAGCGCTCGATGGGCCCTGGCCGCGTTCTCCGGCGACGGCCGGATGAAGACGTCGAGATCCTTCGTCGCCCGCACGTGTCCGTGGGCCGCGAGGGCGTGTGCGCCGACGATCAGGAATTCGACCTCATGGTCGTCGAACGACTGCAACAGATCGACGAAGTCTTGGCTCACCCGCATCGTCGTTTCCCCACGCGAGGCATTGCAGCGTCAATTCCCACACGGCGTCGATGCGCTCTTCCATGGTCGCCGGGGCGTGACGCACCTCGTCCGCTCGACCGGTCGGTTTCCGTTCGACGCGGAGAGTGCGGGCGATGCGCGGAGGCGGAGCTGACGGCACGGAGGGAGGATACCACGGCCAGAGGAGGCCGTGCCGAGCGGGCCGCCGACAAGGGCGAGCCCGGAGGCTATGCTGGCCCCGTGCGCACGCTCCTCGCGACCCTCCTCGTCTCCTCGCTCTTCGTGCCGAAGGCGATGGCCCAGCTCGGTCCGTTGCCCGGGCCAGGGATCTTGCCTCCGGCGTCGATCGTCGCGCCCGACACCCCGATCGCCGTCGAGCTCGATCCCGCGGCGCTCGTCTTCCTGCAGGGAGGCGGCCTGCTCTACACGCACGGCGACTCGCCCGCGAACGCGCGACAGGGCGTGGTCTCCGACTCGGTGACCCTCGGTGGATCGGTCCGTGGGCGCGTCGGGTTCGGGCTCGGCTTCTCGCACGTGCGGCCGGATTCGGGCGCGCGGTACGGGCGATTCAGCCTCGGGCTCGCGGCCGCTGCTGGGCGCATGGCGAGCTTCGGTCTCGCGGTGCGACACGTCGCTTCGTCCGTCGGTCCCGATCCCACGACGCTCGACCTCTCGGCGAGCCTGCGCCCCTCGTCCGCCTTCGGACTCTCGTTCGTGGCCTCGAACGTCCTCGGCCCCGCGGGCCTCGCCGGCACGAACGGACAGACGATGCCCGCGACCTTCGTCTTCGCGGTCGCGGCGCGCCCGTACCGCGACGACCTGCTCTTCCTCGAGGCGGCGTACCTCTTCGACACGGACCAACGGAGGGGAGGCCGGTTCTACGTCGCGACGTCGCCGATCCACCTCCTGCGCATCGGGACGACGCTCGACGTGACGCGCGTCTCCGGCATGACGGATCTCCGCGGCCTCGTCGGCCTCGAGCTCCGCACGAACGGTCTCTACGGCGCCGGTGGCGTGACGCTCGCCTCGGCCCAGGACTCGCCCGGATGGTACGGCGCCGCGGGGATCGTGATGGATCCCTACGCGGGCCCGCTCGCCGCCGGCCGCCGGATGCTGGAGATCGACGTGCACGACGAGGTCGGGGCCCGCCGCATCCTCGGCCTCGTGCTCGCCCTCGAGCGGGCCGCGCTCGACCGGAGCTACGGCGGCGTGCTCCTCCGCCTCCGGCGCACGGACCTCGGCATGGCGGCCGCGCAGGAGATCCACCAGATGGTCGCGTACCTCGAGAGCCTCGGGAAGACGGTCGTCTGCCAGCTCGAGGAGCCGCGCGGCTCGGAGCTCTACGCGTGCGCGAACGCGCATCGCACGTGGATCGACCCCGCGGGTCACCTGCGCCTCGTCGGTCCCTCGATGAACGTCGTGTTGCTCGGCGGTCTCTTGGCGAACCTCGGCCTGCGCGCCGACTTCGTCCGCGCCGGCGAGTACAAGAGCGCGCCCGAGCAGCTCGAGAACGAGACGCTCTCGCCTCCGGCCCGCGAGCAGGAAGCCGCGCTCGTCCACGACCTGCACGATCGGCTCGTGCAGGATCTCGCGGCTGATCGCACGCTCGACCGGTCCACCGTCTCGTCGCTCGTCGACCGAGGCCCTCTCACGGCCGGCGAGGCCGTGCAGGCCCGCCTCGTCGATGCCGTCGTCGATGGCGACGACCTCGCTCGGCCCCTTCGCGAGGCGCTCCCGCATCCGATGCGCCGCGTCGAGGCGGTGGCCCCGGAGCCCGATCGCCGTTTCGGGGTGCCCCGCCGCGTCGCGGTCGTCGTGGTCGACGGGAACATCGTCGACGGAGAGAACGTCGACATCCCGTTCGTCGGCGTCCACGCGTCGGGGTCCGACACGGTGGTCGCGGCCCTCGATCGCATCGCCTCGGATCGCACGGTCGGGGCCGTGGTGCTCCGCGTCGATTCCGGCGGAGGCTCCGCGCTCGCCTCGGATCGGATCCACCGCGCCGTGCTCCGGCTCGCCGAGCACAAGCCCGTCGTCGCCTCGCTCGGCTCCGTGGCCGCGAGCGGCGGCTACTACGTGGCCGCCGCGGCGCGGGAGATCTACGCGGATCCGGGCACGGTGACGGGCTCGATCGGCGTCTTCTACGGCAAGGTCGATCTCGCCGGCCTCGCCTCGCGGCTCGACGTGCACGTCGAGGAATTCCGCGTCGGGAACCATGCGGGCGCCGAGACCCCGTTCCGCCCCTACACCGCGGACGAACGCGCTCGGCTCGAGGAGCTCGTGCAGGACTCGTATCGCCTCTTCCTGCGCCGCGTGGCGGAAGGGCGCCATCGCACGGTCGAGGAGATCGAGCCGCTCGCGCGGGGCCGCGTCTACTCCGGCGATGCCGCGGTGGAGAACGGCCTCGTCGATCACCTCGGGGGCTTCGGCGCCGCGATCGCTCGCGCGCGCGAGCTCGGGGAGCTCGACGCGGACGCCGAGGTCGTGCTCGTGCCCGAGAGGCCGCGCTCGCTCTTCGACTACCTGATGGAGGGCGATTCCGAGGATCCCGGGAGCACCAGCGCGCGCCTCGGCGTCCTGGGCTCGACGATCGGCCAGGCGCTCGGAGCCGCGATCTTCGTCTCGACGCTCGGCGAGGGCAGGGTGCTCGCGATGCCCGACCTGGTCGTCGCGCCCTGAGCGCCGCTCACATCGCCGGCGCCCGGAACGTCCGCATCGCGAACGCGCCCCCGCGCGTGCTCGAGATCTGCAGGTGGTACTCCGCCGGCCGCTCCGGGCAGAGCGGATCGGCGAGTCCGAGCGTCGCCGACGCCCCGTGCTCGCGATCGACCACGATCGGATCGCCGTTCGTGTCGACGAGCCGCAGCTGGAGCTCGCCCGCCGAGGGCTCGGCCTCGACGAAGATCGAGTAGCAGTAGCCGCCGTAGAGCAGGACGCCCTGGTCGGCCGAATGGCCGACGTCCATGCGTCCACGGACGATCGTCCCGACTTCCTCGGACTCTCCGGCGCGCTCCACCACGGCCCGGTGGAGCCGCGCGCCGAGCGGATCGCGGGCGGGATCCGGCGCCGGACCGCGATCGACGCGAGGGGCCTCGCGCGCGGCCCGAGGCGCCTCGCAGCCGGGGAGGGCGGCGGCGAGCGCGAGGAGCAGGGCGGGGAACGTGCGGGTCTTTCGGGCCATCTCCCCGAACGTACCAGGGACGCGCGGGAATCGCGAAGGGCGCGTGGGTTCGGCGGGTTTGACCGGATCGGGGGCCCCGCCTACCTTCGCGGCCATGCGGCCAGAGTCCGGTCTCTCGCGTCTCCTCTTCCTCCTCGTCTCGGCCACCCTGGTCCTCGGCAGCGCTGGTTGCGACCGGCTCTTCGGGAGGAAGCCCCGCCATGCCGACGCTGGCGCCTCCCCCCAGCGACGGGAGCCCTCGGGCCGCCTCGTCGTCCTCGGCTTCGACGGCGTCGATCCGCGCTGGCTCGACCGCTGGGTCGCGGAGGGCAAGCTCCCGAACCTGAAGCGCCTCGTGCAGGCGAACGGCGGCCGGAACTACCGCCCGCTCACCTCGACGAACCCGCCGCAGTCGCCGGTCGCCTGGACGACCTTCGCCACCGGCACGAACCCCGGCGCGCACGGCATCTACGACTTCATCCGGCGCTCGCTCCTCTCGGATTCCGCGCGACCCGTGCTCCCGATGCAGGGCACGACGACGTTCGAGATGCCCGACGAAGGACCGCCCGTCTCGACGAACCTGCGCTCGGGCCTGCCCTTCTGGAAGACGCTCGGGGACGACGGCGTGCCCGTGGTCGCGCTCAACGTCCCCTACAGCTTCCCGCCCGATCCCATGCGGCGCGGGCGCATGCTGAGCGGCCTCGGCGTGCCCGACCTGCTCGGTATCAACAGCATGTTCACGTTCGCCATGACCGATCCGCCCGCGACCCACCGCGATCCGGGCGGCGGCCGCATCGTGCCGATCGTCATGGAGGGCTCGACCGGCCGCTTCACGATCGAGGGACCGCAGGTCCCCGGCCATCCGGACCAGCGGGCACGCGTCGAGGTGCGTGTCACGCGCGGGCCGAGCGGCGTCACCGCGACGATCGGCGGTCGGACCCTCCCCCTCGGCCTGCGCGAATTCACCGATTGGATCGAGCTCGACTTCCGCCAGGGCGAGTTCGCCGTGAAGGGTATCGTGAAGCTCGTGCTGACGGCCGACACGCCGCAGCTCCGCATCTTCGTGACGCCGATCTCGGTGCATCCGCGCGAGCCCTGGTTCCCGATCAGCTATCCGCGCACGTACGCGGGCGAGGTCGCGGACGCCCTCGAGCGCCTCTACAAGACCGTCGGCTGGGATCACGACACGAACGCCCTCACGGCCGAGGTCATCGACGACGAGCTCTTCCTCCGCGACATGGACTCGATCGAGCGCGACCGCCGGGAGATGCTCCTCGACGCGCTCGATCGCGACGACTTCCGGATGATGATCTGGGTGAGCACGTCGACCGATCGCGTCGCCCACATGTTCTACCGGCTCATCGACCCGCAACATCCGCGCTACGACGCGGCGCTCGCGGCGCGCTTCGGGAACGCGATCGAGAACGAGTACCGCCGCATGGACGAGACCGTGGGCAAGGTGCTCGAGCGGCTCCGCCCGGACGACACGCTCCTCATCCTCTCGGACCACGGCTTCCACGAGTACCGTCGCGGGCTGCACGTGAACCAATGGCTCCACCAGAACGGCTTCCAGGAGTACGTCGACGGACGCACGAGTGGAGGGGACATGCTCGTCCACGTCGACTGGTCGCGTACGCAGGCCTACGCGCTCGGCACGGGCCAGATCTACCTGAACCTCCGCGGCCGCGAGCACGACGGCATCGTGGCCCCGACCGAGGCGCGCGCCGTGCTCGAGCGCATCCGAAGCGGCCTGCTCGCCCTGCGCGACACCGAGCGCGCCGAGGCCCGCGTGGTCTCGAACGTCTACTTCGGCTCGGACGTCTACCGGGGCCGACGGGCGAGCGAGGCCCCGGATCTGCAGGTCGGCTTCGCCGAGTACTACCGCACGAGCTGGGAGACGATCCTCGGCGGCGCGCCGGACGGGCTCTTCGCCGACAACGACCGCAAGTGGAGCGGCGATCACGCGGCGAGCGACGTGGCGGAGACGCCCGGCATCCTCGTGAGCAATCGAGCGCTGATCGAGCAGCCGGCGATCGTCGATCTCGCCGCCACCGCCGTCCGCTACTTCGAGCGGACGCCGCCTCCCCACTACGAGGGCCGGAGCGTCTTCGCCGGCGGGACGTCGCGATGAGCCCCGAGGGCATGAAGATCCTCTCGTACGTCGCGCTCGGGATCTTCGTCCTCTGGATCGTCCTCAAGGTCCGTCTGACGCTTCCGCCGCGCGATCCCTCGCGTCGCGAGCCCTACGAGCGATGGCGGGCGGTGACCAAGCGCGCGCGTCTCGCCCGTCACGAGCCGAAGGTGAGAGCGGCGGCGCTGCGCGAGGCCGCGATGATCGCGCTCGAAGGGCTCGATCGACCGGAGGTCGCCGCGGCGCAGGCGAGGCGTGCGGACGCCCTCGATCCGGACGAGCCCACGTCGATCGCGACCCTCGTGCGCGCAATGACGGCGGCCGAGCGCTACGCCGCGCTCGAGCGTCAGCTCTGGCTCGAGCTCGCGAAGGCGGGGTCGGGCTCGGCGCGCGAGACGGCGCTCCTCGACGCGCTGATCGGGCTCTACCGCGACGGGCTCCACCGTCCCGAGCGCGCCGACGTCCTCGAGCGGCTTCGCGCTCGCTGAGAACGTTCCGCGACGTCGCCGTGATACATGTTCACCCTGCGGGGTGAACGAAACGCGACTGTCGGGTCATCACAATCGGGCCGCCCACCGGACGTTCGGCCTCGACGGCTTCGTCGCAGCGCAGACCTGCATCTTCGTCAACGTATGGAAAGGACGAAGGAATGCGGCGATCGGGCTCCGGCTCCGATCGCCTACACCGACACACCTCGTCTTCCAGAAATGCAATCAGCCTGCATTTTTGCACTGTGGGCTAATTGCACAGACCGCTCTGTCTCGCTTAGCGTCATCTAAGGGTCGGCTCGGTCCTACGAGGTAACGAACGACCCTCCCGCCGGCGGGGACAGGGCGCCGGGATGGCGCCCCGACCGGGGAGACGACGAGGGAGGTTCGGTCATGTCGAAGAAGTCGCTGTTGGCACTCGCGATGCTCGGCTTGCTGGCGACGACGGATCGCGCGGAGGCGCGCGACGCGCCGCGCACGGCGTATCCGATCGTGTTCGCGCACGGCATGGCAGGCTTCGACAACATCGCCGGCTACGACTACTGGGGCGACGACTACGGCCAGTACGTGCTCGACCCCTGCGACGCCTTCCTCGAGGTCTCCTGCAACGGCGACATCAACAGCGGTCAGCGCAGCTACGTCTCGGCCGTGACGCCCTTCGAGAGCTCGGAGGTCCGCGGCGCCCAGCTCGCGAACAACATCGAGAGCTACATGGCGTCCGCCGGCGTCGCGTACGTGAACATCGTCGGCCATTCGCAGGGCGGCCTCGACGCCCGCAAGGCGGCACGCGTGCTCCGGCAGCGCAAGGGCTACCGCGTGGTGAAGAACCTCGTCAGCATCTCCTCGCCGCACCGCGGCTCGCCGGTCGCGAAGTACATCCTCGACAACTATGCCGGCACGATCGCCGAGACCCTCGCGAACTTCTACGGCAACGTCGTCTACGGCGCGGGCAACAACGCCATCGCGGCGATGAAGACCCTCATGTACAACGACGCCGATCCGAACGACGGCGTGATCACCGGCCTCGCGGCGTTCAACGCCGCCTATCCCGGCGGCTCGGACGACGTGATGAACGCGCGCTCGCTGATGACGGCCCAGAACGGCGGCGACGTGAACCCGCTCCTCTGGCTCGTCTCGAACGCGATCTACAACATCGACGGCGAGGGCTACTGCGCCGGCGACTGCGACAACGACGGTGCCGCCGGCATGGGCGACGGGAACCGCACGAACCGCGACGACGACGGCCTCGTGGGCATCAACTCGCAGCACTACGGCTACCGGATGCAGTACTCCGAGGACTTCTGGGACCTCGACCACATCTACGTCCGCCCCGACATCAACGGCGACGGCGTGGCGGACTACGTGGGCGACCTCACCAATCCCACACCGATCACCATGACCTCGCTCGCGTACGTCATCGAGCAGGACCACATCGACGTGATCGGCGTCGGCCCCGACATGTTCGACGAGATGGAGTTCTACGCGGCGATCACCGAGTACATCGCCCAGAACGGCGGATGAGCCGGCGCGTCGCCATCGGTCTCGGAGTCGCCGTCGCGCTCGCCGCGGCGGCGTACTTCGTTCTGCGTCCTTCGCGCGTCGAGCCCGAGAACGGTGGCGAGGTGCGGATCGCCGCGGCCCCTGCGCCGGCCCGGACGGAGGCTCCGGGCGCGGCGGACTTCCGCGCCTTCAACGACGCCCTGCGCCAGAGGCTCCGGGCCGCCTCGGCGTTGACGGACGAGGAACGACAGGTCGTGGACGGCCTGCTCTCGCAGCTGCGGGGCCGCTTCGACGAGCCGCGCATGCGTCTCGGCTTCCTCGAGCAGCTCGTCGCCTGGCTCGAGCAGAGGTATCCGGAGACCTGGCGGGCCGAGCTCGAGCGCATCCTGCGAGCGGCTTTCCCCGCCGAGGCCGATGCCCTGCTCGCGCTCTGGGGACAGCGCGAGGGCTTCGAGGGGTGGATGCGCGAGAACCGGGTCGACGTCGCCCGCATGAGCCACGGCGATCGTCGCGACGCGATGTGGGCCGCGCGGCGTCGCTTCTTCGGCGAGGACGCCGATCGGATCTTCGCCTCCGTGAGCCGGAACGAGCGCATCGAGGACGCGCTCGAGGAGATCGACGCGAACCCCACGGGGACCGTCCCCGACCGCTTCGGCCAGTACATGCGCGCGATCGAGCGGGAATACGGCACGGGAACGCGCACGTACCTCGAGCAGCGGAGGCAGGAGCTGCTCGACAAGTTCGTCTCGCTGAACAGCGTGCAGGCGGACCTTTCCGCCATGGATCGCGACGCGCGCTACGCGGCGCTGCGCGAGATGCGTCAGCAGAGCGGGATGGATCGCGACGCCCTCGCTCGCTGGGATCAGCTCGATCGCACGCGCGACACGCGATGGGATCAGGGGCTCGCCTACATGCAGGAGCGCGAGCGGCTCGCGCGTCGGTACTCGGGGCCCGCTCTCGAGTCGCAGCTCGCTCCGATCCGCGCGCGCTACTTCGGGGCCGAGGCGGAGACCATCGCCAACGAGGAGGCGGGCGGGTACTTCCGCTTCCGGGAGACCCGGACCTTCGGCATGAACTGAGCGGCGGCGGTCGTTGACAGGCCGTCGCGGCGATCGCTAGCGTGCGCCCACGAGGTATCGCATGCGCGCAGCCGTCCTTCGGAAGACCGGGATTTCGGGGCCCTACGACACGACGCGTCCGCTCGGGATCGAGAACGTCGAGCTCGACGAGCCGGGGCCCTTCGAGGTCCGCGTCCGCATCTGTGCGGCCGGCGTCTGCCACTCCGACCTCAGCGTGGTCAACGGCGACCGGCTCCGGCCCGTGCCCATGGTGCTCGGCCACGAGGGCGCCGGCATCGTCGAGGAGGTCGGGCCCGGCGTCGACGATCTCCACGTCGGCGACTCCGTCGTGATGGTCTTCGTCCCGAGCTGCGGCGCGTGCGCCCCCTGCCTCTCCGGACGTCCGGCCCTCTGCGAGCCCGGCGCGGCCGCCAACGGGGCCGGCACGCTGCTCGGCGGCCATCGACGCCTCCGCTGCGGCGGCGAGCACGTACACCACCATCTCGGTGTGTCCTGTTTCGCCGAGGAAGCCATCGTCTCCCGTCGCTCGCTCGTGAAGATCGACTCGAACGTCCCCTTCGAGCACGCGGCGCTCTTCGGCTGCGCCGTGCTCACGGGCGTCGGGGCCGTGGCGAACACCGCCCGGATCGAGGCCGGCTCGTCGGTGGCGGTCGTCGGCCTCGGCGGCGTCGGCCTCGCGGCCGTGCTCGGCGCGGTGGCGGCGGGCGCGCGTCGCATCGTCGCCGTCGACCGCGAGCCGAAGAAGCTCGATGCCGCGCTGGCGCTCGGGGCGACCGATGCGTTCGACGCGCGCGATCCGGACGTCGTCACGCACGTCCGCACCGCGACGCGCGACGGCGTCGACTACGCCTTCGAGATGGCGGGCGCCGTGCCCGCGCTCGAGCTCGCCTACAAGATCACGCGACGCGGCGGCACCACGGTGACGGCAGGCCTCTCGCATCCCGACCGCATGCTCACGCTCCAGCACCTCTCGCTGGTCGCCGAGGAGCGCACGCTCAAGGGGAGCTACATCGGGAGCGCCGTGCCCGTGCGCGACATCCCCCGCTACATCGAGCTCTTCCAGCGCGGCCGACTCCCCGTCGACAAGCTCCTCACGGCCACGCTGCCGCTCGAGCGGATCAACGAGGCCCTCGCCGAGCTCGACGCGGGCCGCGCCGTCCGTCAGGTGGTGGTCCCGTGAGCGAGACCCGCGAGCGCTACGCGCACCTGCACCTGATCACGACGCGCTGGATGGACAACGACGTCTACGGGCACGTGAACAACGTCGTCTACTACTCGTTCTTCGACACCGCCGTGAACGAGCTCCTGATCCGCCGCGGCGTGCTCGAGCTCGAGAAGAGCCCGGCCATCGGCCTCGTCATCGAGACGCAGTGTCGTTATCACGCGCCGATCACCTTCCCCGATCGCGTCGAGGTGGGCGTGCGCGTCGCGAAGCTCGGGAACTCGAGCGTGAGGTACGAGATCGGCATCTTCCGGGAGGGAGACGCCGCTCCGGCCGCCACGGGGCACTTCGTCCACGTCTACGTCGACCGCGAGACGCGCCGGCCCGTGACCATCCCGGACCCGGTCCGCGAGGTGCTCTCCGGCCTGGTCCTGGACGCGGATCGTCCCTGATTTGGAGTGGTGAACATGTTCTAGTCCGGTATACTGGCGGCTGGTATGAGCACCCTCGAGATCGCGAGCCCGCGCTGGCTCCTCGTCAAGACCTGCCAGGACCTCGTCGCCAAGTCGACGTCGACCGACGTCTACTCGAAGCTGCGGATGGCGGGGCTGCTCCGCCATCTGCTCTCCGGGCCGCACGCCCTCGTGGATCGCGTGGCGAAGGAGGCCGAGACCTCCTTCGAGTTCTGGTTCCGCGAGCCGGACGTCGACGGCTCGGCCTGGACCTCGGCGGAGGGCTTCGACGCCTCCCGCCGCGTCATCGCCGGCTCGAGCGGCCAGGTCCGCAAGACGGGCAAGGCGGAGCTCGTCGGGGCGCGCGTCGTGCACTGCGGCGGCTGGTACACCGTGGACCAGCTGATCGGCGCGGTGGACCATTTCTACGGCGGTGCGCCCGCGTCGGCGCTCGAGGGCGTCTCGCGTCCGGCGATGGTCGAGCTCGATCGCTCGATCCGCTCGGGGTCGGCCGACGTGCCCATCGCTCTCCAGGAGGTCTCGGGCGTCGTGCTCCGTGCGCTCCTGCCGATCGCCAAGTCCCACCAGCCCGCGGACGGCGCCGGCCGCGCCGAGAAGCCCGCGCCGATGGCGCCCTCGGGCTCCGGCTGCCCCTTCAGCGGCAAGATCGACCTGAGCCGCTTCGAAGGCGAGTGAGGGCTCCGCCGGGACGCGCGGCGCCGCATGCGAGCGGCGCGCCGTTCAGTAGCTCATCGGATTCACGAAGCGCACGGGGAACGTGACCGCGATCCGTGGGCTCTCCGGTGCGAGATCCGCCGGCAGGGCCGCGAAGCGCGCGCGCACGATCGCTTCGCGCGCGGCTCGGTCGAGGTCTTCGAAGCCGCTCGAGCGGAGGAGCCTCGGCGCGCCGACGAGGGTCCCGTCGCGCCGCAGCGTGACGCGGTAGACGACGTCTCCCTGATCGCGTGCGAGACGACGCGCGCGTGGATACTCGAGGTGCCGGTCGATCTCGCGGACCGCGTGGGTATGCCACGTGCGGTACCGCGCGGGATCGAGGGAGAGCGCCGGCTCGCTGCCCGGACCGGGAGACGACGGGGCGGCGCGGCCTCCCTCGATGCGCTGATGCCCCGAGCCGGGAGGGCCGGAGAGGCCGCTCCCTCCCTCGCCCGAGCCCGCGGAGCTCCCTTCACGAGGCGAGCTGTCGATCCACGCCCGCACGAGCGGGGCGGCGAGCGACTCCGAGTCGACGCGATCGCGGGGCCTCGGCTCCCGGACACGGGCCGGGACGCTCGCGACGCCCCGGTCCACCTCGGGGCGGCCGGTCGCCACGTCGGCCGCCCGCGTCGTGCCCCGCCCGTCCGAATCGACCGCGCCCGGGCCCTGGGAGGCCGCCGGGCGGCCGGTGGGCGAGGCGGCGGGCGGGAGCCGGCCCTCGGTAGGCAGGCCCTCCGTCTCCCTCCCATGGGCCGGGGAGCCCCCGGTCCGCGCCGAGGCTGCCAGCGCCGCCCCCGGGCTCCCGGCCGCGCCGGCGGGTCGAGTCGTGTCGGCACCACGCCGGGGCGCGCCGCTCGAGACCGGGCGTCGCTCGGGGCGCCGCCCCTCGCCGGAGGCGAGGAAGGCCTCGTGCGAGGGGTTCGGCGTCGAGCGCGTGTCCCAGCGCGAACCCCGCGCGCGATCGGTGTCGATGCGGGAGATCTGCGAGACCAACGCGTTGCGCGCGCGGTCGACGAGGAGGACCGGGCTCGCGTCGCTGACGAGCAGCACGAATTCCGCCGCACCGATCCGTTCGCCCCCGCCGCCGGGCTTCTCGCCCTCGACGTTCTGGGTCGAGCGAGGGCCTCCAGGGGCCGTCGGGGGTCGGGCGGAGGCGGGCAGGGCCGTCGGCGCCATCTCCGACGCCGGGGCCGTCGGGGAGGCCGGCCACGGCTCCACGCCCACGAGCTCGACGAAGCGGAGCGGGGGCCGGGTCGAGGCGCGCGCCGGACGCACGCCTCCGATCACGCCCGCGTGGACCGCCAGCGAGACGAGGGTCGTGAGGACGAGCAGGCGCCCCTCGCGGCTCATGCGCCCATCATGGCGCCGGCGGCCGCCGGGCGGTACGTCCCCACGGCCCTCAGCGAGCGCCGGCCGCGGCCGGCGTCGACTCCTTCGGAGGCCACTTCACCGCCTCGGGAAGCTCCTGGACGCCCTGGGCGAGGGCCCTCCGCAGCACCGCGAGGCCGAGCAGGAAGAAGACGATCGACGAGTAGTGCCCCGGCGTCAGGCCGAAGTACCGGACGTCGCCTCCCTCGGCGGCCTCCGCGCGGAGGAAGTCGAGCGCGAAGCGCACGGGTGCGTAGAGCACGAGCTCGAGGGCGAGGTAGAAGCCGCTCGGCCGCACCGTCTTCTTGAAGAAGAGGTACGTGAAGAGACCGCAGACGGCCAGCGACCAGAGGACCTCGTAGAAGCCGAGATCGTGGCGCGGCAGGTAGGGCGGCTGGCCCACGTGGTACTGGTCCACGGCCAGGAAGAAGTCGGTGACGCGGCCTGGATGGTCGTGGACCACGAAGCAGCCGAGTCGGCCGAAGAGCCAGCCGAAGACCAGGCAGAACGCGCCGGCGTCCGCGATCCGGAGGATCGGGAGGTTCCTGCGTTTGTGCCAGATCCAGATGCCGAACGCGGCCCCGAAGAAGCCTCCGTACGAGGAGAGCCCCGTCCAGTGGATCCGCATGTGGCCGGGCTGGGTGAAGAACGCGAGGATCTCCTGGGGATCGTAGAAGACCGTGTTGAGGATGTAGCCGCCGAGGAAGCCGAACCCGACCGCGTGGAGGCCGAAGTCGTTGAAGACCAGGGGCGAGAACCCGTTCCGCTTGGAGAATTCCTCCCCGATCCGGAAGCCCAGGAGCACGCCGGTCGCGACCAGCAGGCCGAAGGGCTGGATCGGGAGGCTGTGTCCGAAGAAGGGCGCCTCGAACGGGAGGGGGATGTGCCAGGCCTCGGCCTTGAACCACGGGATGAAGAGGAAGGTCGTCACGGGGGCGGAGCCTAGCAGCGCGCCCGGGGAAAGCGCAGCCCACGTCTCGGGCTCGTCGCCCGGCGCCAATTGACAGGGCGGCGTCGGGTGGGTACGTCTCGCCGGCCCTCTAGCTCGAAGGAACCATTTCGATGACGGACATCATCGCTGTCTCGGCTCGCGAGATCCTCGATTCGCGCGGAAATCCCACCGTCGAGGTCGACGTCACCCTGGCGAGCGGCGCGGTCGGCCGCGCGGCCGTCCCCTCGGGCGCCTCCACGGGCGAGCACGAGGCCCTCGAGCTCCGCGACGGCGACAAGTCGCGCTACCTCGGCAAGGGCGTCACGAAGGCCGTCGCGAACGTGATCGACGAGCTCGAGCCCGTCGTCATCGGCATGGACGCCCTCGATCAGGTCTCGGTCGACCGCGCGATGCTCGCGGCCGACGGAACCGAGGGCAAGTCGAAGATCGGCGCCAACGCCATCCTCGGCGTCTCGATGGCGGTCGCGCGCGCTGCGGCCGAGTCGATCGGCCTGCCGCTCTACCGCTACCTCGGCGGCGCGCAGGCCCGCGTGCTCCCGACCCCGCTGATGAACGTCATCAACGGCGGCGCCCACGCGGACAGCGGCCTCGAGATCCAGGAGTTCATGCTCGTGCCGGTCGGCCTCCCGACCTTCCGCGACGCGCTCCGCGCCGGCGCCGAGACCTTCCACAACCTGAAGAAGCTCCTCTCCGAGGCGGGTCACTCGACGGGCGTGGGCGACGAGGGCGGCTTCGCGCCCCACCTCTCGACCAACGAGGAGGCGCTGTCCTTCCTCGCGAAGGCCGTCGAGAAGGCCGGCTACAAGCTCGGCGAGGACATCGCCATCGCCCTCGATTGCGCGTCGAGCGAGTTCTACGACGAGGACAAGAAGCTCTACACCATCGACAAGAAGCAGGTCGACGCGGCCGGCCTCGTCGAGATCTACGCGAGCTACTGCTCGAAGTACCCGATCGTGAGCATCGAGGACGGCTGCGACGAGAACGACTGGGCGGGCTGGAAGCTCCTCACGGATCGTCTCGGCGCGAAGGTCCAGCTCGTCGGCGACGATCTCTTCGTCACCAACACGCAGCGCGTGCAGATGGGCATCGACAAGGGCGTCGCGAACGCGATCCTGATCAAGGTGAACCAGATCGGCACCGTCACCGAGACGCTCGACACGATCCGCCTCGGCGCGCTGCACCGCTACTCGTCGATCATCTCGCACCGCTCGGGCGAGACCGAGGACACGTTCATCGCGGACCTCGCCGTGTCGACCGGTGCGGGCCAGATCAAGACGGGCTCGGCGTCGCGCTCGGAGCGCATCGCGAAGTACAACCAGCTGCTCCGGATCGAGGAGCAGCTCGGCGAGGGCGCGATCTACGCCGGTCGCTCGACGCTCCGCGGCTGACGAGCGGCGGTCCTGCCGCGCGGGCACACGCGACGGCGCGGGAAGGGGGGCGGCGCTCCGAGGGAGGCCGCCTCCCTCATTTCCGTCGCGAGCGGACGAGATCGAGGAGGGGCTCGATGCCCTCGGCGCGCGTGAGGCCGAGCGCGTTCTGGGCTTCCGCGCGCAGCGCGTCGACGATCTTCGGGCCGAACGGCAGGTCGGTGCACCAGACCACCCTCGCCGTCGTCGCCGGCAGGAGCCGGAAGGCGGCGGCGATCTGGGCCGGCTCGATCGGGGGGAAGTCCGACGCGTCCACGATCACGATCTGCGGGACCGGGAAGCGCTGGTTCGCGATCTCCATGGCGCTCGGCGTCGATCGCGATTCGATCCGCTGCGGTCCGAGGACCGCGCGCAGCCGGGTGGCGAGGGCCTGCCCGGCGGCGAGGACGGAGACCGGCACCGGATGCTCCGAGAGCGGGACCGCGCGCGTGGGATGATCGTCGCGTCGCCGCTTCGCGTCGGGACGCGTCGCCGCCTCGAGGGGGAGCAGGATCCGACCGACCGCGGCGCTCGCCGCCTCCGAGCCCACCTTCCGCACGAGGGCGTCGCGGAGGGGGCCCTTCACGAAGCGGATCAGGCCGGGACGATCCTCGGGTAGCCCCTCCGGCTCCGAGAGGGCGTCGAAGAAGACCGAGGCAGCGACCTCGGGGGCGAGCACCCCCTCGAGGGCCTCGCGGATCAGGTGCACGACCGCGGAGTCCTTCGTCATGGGCTCATCCTCGCATCCCGGGACGGGGGATTGGCAAGTCGTCGCGCGACCCGGGGGTCACGGACGGATGCGTCCGAGGAACGACGTATCGTACTGGCCGGCCCGGTAGGCCTCGTCGGCGAGGATCGCGCGGAGGAAGCGGGCATTCGTCCGGAGCGGCGCGATGTCCACCTCGGCCAGCATGCGGTCGAGCACGAGCAGCGCCTGGTGACGGATGGGCGCGTACGTGCCCACCCCCGTGAGGATCCGGCCGTCGCCGGGCGCCGGCTTCTCCCCGTCGATCACCGAGGGCTCGAAGCGCACCTGGCGTTGGGGCGCCGGGGGTGGACGGAATTCCTTCACGACGAGATCGAGCGACGCCTCGTCCGTCGCCGACAGCGACGCGAAGAACGCATGACCCGAGGGCTGGACCGTGTGGACCTCGTCCGGCATGGGCTGTCCGGCCGCGAGGGCGAGCTCGACGGCCACGAGGTCGAGGCCCGTCACCATCTCGATCGCCGCCGAGTGGCGCGGGAGCCCCACGCGTACGCCGTCGACCCAGAGGCGGGCGTCGCCGTCCAGCACGAAGGAGACGCTCGAGAGGCCGACGAGCGAGAGCGGACCGACGACGCGGATCGCGGTCTCGAACATCGCCATGCGCAGCGCCTCTCCGTCCGTGCGATACGTCAGCTCGGGGGAGGGGGACTCGGCGATGGGGACCTCGCCGTGGTCGCGGAGGGTCGTCTCGCACTCGGCGATCGCGAGCGTCTCGCCCTGGGAGTCGCTCGCGACGAGGACCTCGAACGTCCGGGCTCGCTCGAAGGCCTGCTCCACCGTGAGCGACGCGTGGTGCGTCCGCGCCTCCGCGAGCGCCCCGTCCCATTCGTTCATCAGCTCGTCGTCGTCGTCGACGCGGATCGGGGCGAGGCCGACCTCGTCGTGATCGGCGCGCAGGACGACGGGATAGCCGATCGCGGTCGCGGCCTCGATCGCGTCCGCGAGCTTCGGCGGGGTGCTGTCCGGGCCCGGCACCCAGCGCACGAAGGTCTCCTCGGACATCGCGCGCAGGGCCATGCGATCCAGGCTCTTCGCGATCGCCTCCGGGGAGGGCCCGACGAGGCGCAGCCCCGCGTCGCCGAGGGCCCGCGCGAGGGCGAGGTGGTGACGCGGGCTCGCGAACCCCGGGTGGACCCGATCGACCTTGGCCGCCTGGGCGGCCGCGACGATCGACGCAGGAGGGAGGAAGGCGCCTTCGGCCCCCTCGACGACGACGACCTCGTCGCAGGCATCGACGTGGACGCCACTCTCGTCGGCCTTGCCGACGACCGCGATGGCGGTCGTCCCGAGCCGTTTGCACGTGCGTGCCACGCGGGCAGCGACCTCGCTGCGACTGGCGATGAGGATGCGTTCGACCATGGGGCGCGAGCATAGCAGCCGAGAGCGAGCCCGCGCTTGACCGGTGTGCGAGGGATCGACACCATGGCGCCCGCGATGCCCGTCCACGTGCAGACCCGCGCCCTGCGCTCGAGCCCCGTGCGGTCCGCCGTCGTGAGGGACGCGGCCCAACGGATGCTCCGTGCGCTCCGCCTGCCGAAGGCCGAGCTCTCGGTCCTGCTCTGCGACGACGACACGATCCACGAGCTGAACCGCGACTACCGGAAGAAGGACAAGCCGACCGACGTGCTGGCCTTCGCCATGCGGGAAGGCGAGGGGGCCGATCCCGCGTCCGACCTGCTCGGGGACGTCGTCATCTCGGTGGACACCGCCCGTCGCCAGGCGGCCGAGCGATCGCGAAGCGTGAAGTCCGAGGTGATCTTCCTCTTGGCCCACGGGCTCCTGCACCTCGTGGGCTACGACCACCAGACCGATGACGAGGAGCGCCGAATGAACGCCATGACGGATGTCCTCTGCTCGGCCGTCTCGGCCAAGCCCGGTGCGAAAGCTGTGGATAAGCGGGTCGGGACGGTATCGCGTTCGCGACCGACCTCCGCCGCGCCCGCCGCGTCGAGTCGTCGGAAACGCAAGTGATCGCGGACACTTGACGGCGCCGTCCACCGTCCGGCGGACGAATCCCACAAGGATCCCGGGGGCGCTGGGGAAAGCCTGTGGAAAACGTCTCCTCGATGTAGGCAGGAGTGGGTGCGCGCCGTCGGATGTCGGCGCTCCCGGGGCCGAGGGCTCGCCCGTCGTCTCGCATCGACGCGGGAATCCGTGCCTCCTCGCGCGCGACGAGTGGACGCGCGGCGCGCTTCCGTGTGCGACACGTGCATCCATCGGAGAGAGGAATCGGCCTGTGGGGAAGGCTCGGATCGCGTCGCGGCGATCGCGCGATCGCGCCGTCGAGATCGCGCGATCGCCGTCACGAGATCGTGCCGATCCGCGATTTCTCGACGAATTCGGGCCTGGAGGGGGTGCCTTTCCGTCGAATTCCGCTCGATCGCTTTCGAATCTTCTTGTCTCTCCCGATCGATGCATGCATCAATCCGCCCGTGCCTGCGATTTTTGGCCCATTTTTCAGGGCGAATCGTGCAGGTGGAACCATCCAGGAGGGACTCATGGCCAAGGACGCAGCCGCCCAGAAGCGCATGACGAAGGCCCAGATCGTCGGCGAGATCGCCGAGAAGACTGAGCTCAGCAAGAAGGATGTCGCGAAGGTTTTCGAGGGTCTCAAGGACCTCGTGAAGCGCGAGCTCGGCAAGAAGGGCCCGGGCGAGTTCGTGATCCCCGACCTCATCAAGCTCAAGATCCGCAAGATCGCTGCCCGCCCCGCGCGCAAGGGCATCGACCCGTTCACGAAGCAGGAGAAGACCTTCCCGGCGAAGCCGGCTTCGAAGAAGGTCCGCGCCTCGGCGCTCAAGAAGCTCAAGGACCTCGTCAACTGAGCTTCCGTCCCACCCGCTGGGACGCATTTCGAGAGGGCACGGTGCAGCGCACCCTGCCCTCTCGGGCTTTCCGTCCCCCGCTTCAGGGCGAGGGCGGAGTGGAGCCCGGCGGGGGAGGCCGCATGCGCCCGAGGTTCGCGAGGTTCGCCTGGACGAGGCCGAGCAGGGCTTCCACCTGGCCCGCCGCGAGCGAGGTCCCGCCGCGGACGGTGTCGCCTTCCTGCGCGAGCTCGCTGTTCGCCAGGATCGGCCCGAACGTGGTGTAGCGGACGAAGGTCTGCGTCGCGATCCGCTGCCGCTGTCGATCCCAGAAGGCCTGCCCGCGGGCGGCCGTCTCCGCGTCGGCGAAGATCGCGACGGCCTCCATCGCCACCTGCGCCTCGTCGGTCGTCCGGATGGACGCGCGGGCGCGCTCGGGCATCGGGATCGAGGCGCGCCGCACGTATTGCTGGAGGCCCTCGATCTCGAACGCGAGCGCCTCGCCGGGGCCGAGGGTGAGGAGCGCGTCGGCCCCGGTGGTCGTGAGCGTCCGCTGCCGGGTCTCCTGATTGCGCTCGAGGCGCACCTGCATGTAGGCGAGGACCGCTCGGAGATCCTCGGGCCGGCAGATCACGAAGTGCTGGGGGCCGATCAAGGCCACGATCCGCTCCGTGCGATCGACGTTGTGCCAGGGGGCGACCCACACGCCCCGTTGGCGCGTCCAGGTGATCGGATGCCCGCTCGCGTCCGCGAGGCGCGAGACGGCGCCCCGCGCCCAGGCCTCGTCGTGCACGTGTCGCCCCGCGTAGACGAAGCGCGAGCGGTCGAACGGGTCGGGCGTCGCCATGTAGAGGCGGTCGAGGTCGCGCATCACGTCGATGCCGGAGCCGTCGAGGAGGAGGTGGAAATCGGGGATGCCGTCGATCAGGCGCTGGACGGCCGGGGCCAGGGTCGACGCGCGGATCGCGGCCAGATCGAGCCGCAACGCGATCTGCGAGCCCGGCGCGAGCCTCGAGGGACCCGCCAGGGACGAGGTGCCCCCGGTCGCAGCGGTGCCGGCGTCGCCCTCGCCGCGCGCCACGAGCTCGGGGGAGGCGGCGTCCGGGACCGGGGCGCCTCCGTCCGCGGGGAGCTCTCCCGCGTCCCCGGCGTCTCCGGCGTCTTCGTCCCCGGCGTCCGCGACGCCCGCGTCGAGCGCCGCGTCGGGGACCTCCGCGTCCGGCCCGGCGTCCTCGCCGCCGTCGGGGCCGGCGTCGACCGCCGCGTCCACGATCGGGCGACCGGCGTCGACGCTCGTGTCTCCCGCCTCGGTCGGTGATTCCGGCTCGGGGGGCGGGGGCTCCGCCGGTGGGGGCTCGGCCGGCGCCTCCGGCTCGGGAGGGGCTTCGGCCTCGACCATGCCTTCGCTGACGCCGAATTCCACCTCCGTGGGGATGGCGAGCTCGACGTCGAGCTCCGCGAACGCGTCCATGGTGCCGACCCACGCGAGCGTGCCGACGTGGACGGCGACCGAGATCGCGAGCGTGACCGCGAGGAGGCGGTTCGAACGGAGGAAGGAGCTCATCGCGGGGGAACGGGGGAAGGCCCCTCGGGTTGACGAACGTCCGGGCCCATGAAATCAGTCCGCGCGCGCGTCGCTCTCGGCCGCATTCCGGCCGGGGCGATCACCGATCGGATGCGAACGCCATGAACCTCGGACGACTCCTGCTTGCCTCCGGCTCCCTCTTCCTCCTGGCCGTGGCGGTCGCCTGCGGCAGTGGGGCGGATCGGAACGCGGCCCGTGACGCCGCCGCGCCGACCTCGACCAGCGCGCCACGCGATGCGGCCGCGCCCGTCGAGTCCGGTCCGCCCAAGCGCATCTTCGCGAAACGGTTCGTGGTCCACGTATTTGAGTCGCCGAATCGCGAAGCGAAGAAGCTCGGGTACCTGCGGGGAGGAGCCGTCCTCCAGGCCACCACCGCCACCGCGCTGAGCCGCGAGGGAGGCTGCGTCGGAGGCTGGTACGAGCTTACTACCGGTGGCTTCGTCTGCAACGGACCCGACGTCCAGACCTTCGTCGGCAAGCGCCTGCCGGCGGGTCGAGCCGTGCAACCGGATCTCGACGCCCCGCTCCCGTATCAATACGGCGGCCTGCGACGGGAGAGCCCCCTCTATCGCCGCCTGCCGACCGACGAGGAGGCCGCGCAGTACGAGGGCTACGTGATTCCGGGCGTCGAGCCCGTGGCCGGTGCGGAAGGCGCTGCTCCGGCCGAGGGGGCGGCCGCTCCGCCCGCGGCCGCGACGCCCGCGCCCGCGCCCGCACCCGTGGCGGGCGCCCAGCCTGCCGAGGGCACCGGAGGGCCGGGCTCGACCGCCGTCGTCGAAGAGCCGACGGGTCCACCGACGCTCGCCGACCTCCAGGGCGAGCGCGGCTCGGTCGTCTACCGGCACCTGATGCCCGGCTTCATCGTCAGTCTCGATCGCACGTTCCGCATCGGCGAGCGCCGCTACTGGCGCACGCAGCAGAACGGCTTCGTGCCCATCGCGCGCGTCGGGCTCCGCCACGGGAGCGAGTTCCGCGGCGTGGTGATCGACGGTCAGGAATGGGCCCTGCCGATCGCGTTCATGGTCGAGCGCGGTGCCGGCTTCCACACCAAGGACGCGCACGGTCGCATCCGCGCGGGGCGCGGTCGCATGGCGTACCACGATCGCGTCCGGGTCCTCGGTCGCGAGGACATCGGTGGCACCTCCTACCTCCAGGTCACGGGCGATCGCTACGTCCGGGCCTCGGACGTCACCCTGATCGAGGCGCGTCCGCGCCCCGAGGGCGTCGGGCCCGACGAGCAGTGGATCGACGTCGATCTCGCGCACCAGACCCTCGTCGCGTACGAGGGCGATCGCCCCGTCTTCGCGACCCTCGTCTCGACGGGCCGGATCCGCGAGCCCGGGGATCCCGAGCTCGATCACCGCACCCCCACGGGGACGTTCCGCATCACCGCGAAGCACATCAGCACGGCGATGGACGGCGACAGCGCGGTCGACGGTCCCTACTCGATCGACGACGTGCCCTACGTGATGTACTTCCACCAGGCGTACGCGCTGCACTCGGCGTTCTGGCACGATCGCTTCGGTCATCCGAAGAGCCACGGCTGCGTGAACATGGCGCCGGAGGACGCGAAGTGGGTCTTCCGCTGGAGCCGCCCGACGGTGCAGCCCGGATGGCACGGCGCCTTCACCGCGCCGAACCGGCAGGGCACGGTGGTCGTCGTCCGCGGGGAGACGCCGGGGAGCTGAGCCGCGCCGAGCGACGCGTCACGCGGCCGAATCCTTCCGCCGCGTTCCCGTCTCTCACCTTCGTCGGGCGCGTTCCCGGGAGATACCGGCGCGCCCGCCCGAGGAGGATGAGGGGATGAACACGGCTCGCTCGAACGGTCTCGCCGCCCTCCTCGTGGGAATCGCGCTCGCGGCCGTCGCCTCGCTCGCGCGCCCTGCATCCGCGCAGGAGATCCCGACGCGCGGGCTGCGACTCGCCCTCGCCGGAGAGCTCGGCAACGGACGCATGCCCCTCCTGCCGCCGAACGGAGTCGACAAGCCGAAGGCCGAGGAGAGCCTCCTGCTCGGTGCCCGCATCTCGGCGGACTACGGCTTCGGGGAGCGCCTCTCGCTCGAGACGGCGTTCGCCGCCGACTGGTACGCGATGAAGGACTTCGCCGTCTACGAGCTCGACGTCGCACCCCGGATCCGCTGGATAGAGCGCGGATACCGCGAGTGGTACATCCGACCCGTCGTCGGCGTGGGCTTCGCGGCGCCGGTCGAGACCCACGTCGGCCTCGTCGCGGGGCTCGGCTTCGGCTTCCGACGCCAGCTCACGGAGCGCCTCGATGCGTTCGTGGAGATCGGCTACCGCCTGCGCTGGTTCCGGCACTACGACGCCGCCTTCGCGGCGGATACCTGGCAGGGCTACGGGATGCCCTCGGCCGAGGCCCCGAACGGCCTCGCCTGCTTCCTCGGCGTGACCGCCGGCGTCGGGCTCGGAGTCGGCGGATCGAGGTGAGCCCGGGCGCACGGAGCCGCACCTCCGCGCAGGAACACCTACGATGAATTCCTCTCGCCGTTCGGGTTAGTGTCGGCCGCCCCCATGCGCCGCATCCGATTCCTCGCGGCCGCGTTCGTCGTGCTCTGTAGCGCGGCGGCGACGGCCCACGCCCAATCCGCCGACGAAGCCGCCCGCGATCTCAACCGCCAGGCCGTCGCAGCCTATCAAGAGCTCTCCTTCGACGACGCCCGCGCGAAGCTCGAGCAGGCCATCACGGTCTGTCAGCAGCGTACCTGCTCGCCCGAGGTCGCAGCGCGCAGCTACCTGAACCTCGGCATCGTCACGATGGGGGCGACGAACGATGCTCCTGCGGCGCAGCAGCACTTCGAGCAGGCGCTCCGACTCGATCCGACGATCCAGCTCGAGCCCGAGCTGAGCACGCCCGAGATCACGGAGCTCTTCGCGCGCGCCCACAGCGGGAGCTCGGTGGTGCGCTCGAGCGGCGCGACGACGGCGAACGTCCTCGGCCTCGTCCACCATCCCGTGGAGGAGCAGCTCGTCCACACGGCGATCCCGGTCTACGTCGAGGTGCCCCACGGAGTGAGCGTCCCTCGCATGGCCGTGCGGTACCGCGGCAACGGCATGCGCGCCTTCCGCGAGCGGCCGATGCAACCGATGGTCGAAGGGTTCGGCGTCGAGATCCCCTGCGACGACGCGATGGAGCCCTCCATCGACTACTACCTCGTCGCCTACGGCTCCGGCTCGCGCGTGCTCGGCACCGTCGGCTCCGAGCAGAACCCCTACACGGTGCGCATCGTCACGGCGCGGCGTTTCGCGCCTCCCGCGCTGCCGGGTCGGGCACCGCCCGAGCCTTGCTCCCAGGCCGAGTGCCCTCCGGGCCAGGCGGGCTGCCGCGGCCGCGCGCGCACGCCTGCGGCGACGGCGGTCGCGGGCGCGCTCGGCGCGACGTGCCGTAGCGATTCGGAGTGCCAGTCGGACCTCCAGTGCCGTGACAACCTCTGCGGGGCGCGCGAGGCGCCGCGCGAGACGCGCCGCTTCTTCGTCCAGCTCGGTGGCACGCTCGCGATGGCCTCGGCGCACGGCGGCATGGTCGCCGCCGACGACCCGAACCTCCCGCCCGGCACCGACCCGCAGACGGACGCGGATCCCCGGAACGACAGCTACTACCTCTCGGGGCTGAACGGCTGCGACGCCCCGAGCGGCGAATACTGCGTGCGCGTCACGACACCCGGCACCGCCTTCGCGTGGGGCGCCGAGCTCAACGCGGGCATCTGGGTGTCCGAGCGGATCGGTGTCGCCGTCCACACCCGCTTCGCGCCGCAGGCCGGCACCGGCACGCTGAGCCACTTCCTCTTCGGCGTGCGCGGCCACTACCGGCTGATCGTCCCCGACCCCGAGGGGCTCGAGCTCTCGCTCTTCCTCGGCTTCTCGGGCGGACAGATCCAGGTTCGGCCGAAGCAGGAGCCGACGCCGCCGGCCACCTCGGTCGATCGCCCCTACGCGCAGACCGGCCTCGCGGGCGCCGAGCTCGGGGCCTCGCTCGCGTACCACTTCAGCCCGACGCTCGGCATCTTCGCGAATCCGTCCGCCTACGTGCTCTTCCCGGACAACGCGTCGCTCGGCCTGCAGGTCGCCGTCGGCCTCGAGCTCGACTTCGGCCGGGTCGGAGGCGAGGAGCCCGCGCCGCGCGTCGCTCCTCCGCCGCCCGACACGGACGGCGACGGAATCCGCGATCCCCAGGACGCGTGCGTCACGCTCCCCGAGGATCGCGACGGCTGGCAGGACACCGATGGCTGCCCGGATCCCGACGACGACGCCGACGGCGTGCTCGACACCGACGATCGCTGCCAGCACGATCCCGAGGATCGCGACGGCTGGCAGGACGCGGACGGTTGCCCCGACCTCGACAACGACGCCGACACGGTGCCCGACACCACGGACCGCTGCCCGAACGATCCCGGCCCCGAGAGCAACGGTGGCTGCCCGGATCCGGACCGCGACGGGGACGGCGTCCCCGACCGCGTCGACAACTGCCCGGACGAGCCCGGCACCGCCGAGTTCCACGGATGCGCGCAGCGTCAGCTCGTCCTCATCCAGAACGATCGCCTCGAGATCCTCGACAAGATCTACTTCCGGACGAACAGCCACGTCATCGACCGGCGCTCCTACCCGCTGCTCGACAACATCGCGCGTGTCATCGCGGCGCATCCCGAGATCGGCGCCGTGAGCATCGAGGGCCACACCGACGCGCGCGGCGATGCCCGTCGCAACCGCGCGCTCTCGCAGCGCCGCGCGAACTCCGTCATGCAGTACCTGGTGCGCCAGGGGCACGTCCCCGCCGATCGTCTGACGGCGACGGGCTACGGACCGGACCGGCCGGTCTACCCGAACGCCACGACCGACGCGGAGAACGAGGCGAACCGCCGCGTCGAATTCCGGATCGGCTCGCACTGAGCCTCCGTGGACGCGAGCGGGGAGGGCGTCCGGCTACCGGCCGGGCGCCCTCGTCGCGT
>JAXLYX010000025.1:0-62248 GCA_046351215.1 Polyangiales bacterium
TCGCGCGGCAATTCTCGAGGCATTCGGCCGGCGTCTGGATCTGGTACGCGCCCGCGCGGCGGACGGCGTCGAGGTCGTCGCTGCGCGCGAACGGGCTCGGGACGCCCGCTTGCTCGGCCCAATCCGCGTAGGCGTTGAGGTCGTGCAGGATGTGAGGGCCGAGGCGGGCCCAGGCCGCGTCGGGATCCTCCGCGAGGTGGAGGAAGAGCGCGCCTCCGGCCGCGCGCTTCCCCGGGGTCTTCCCGAGCCGCGCGCATTCCTCCTCGTAGGCCTTGTAGAGGCTCGGCAGGACCGGGACGTAGCCGTCGGCGATCCGGGCCGCGCGCTTCGCCGAGGCGAGCGTGCCGCCACCGAGGAGGATCGGGGGATGGGGCTCCTGCACCGGCCTCGGCGTCACGCGGACGCGTCGACCCTCGTACTCGAAGGGCTCGCCGGTCCATGCGCGACGGAGCACCGCGATACCCTCTTCGAGGAGGCGCGAGCGATCCCGGAGCTCGCGCCCGAACATCGCGAATTCCGACGGCACGTAGCCCGCGGCGACGATCAGCTCGAGCCGTCCGCCGCTCAGGATGTCGACGATCGCGGCGTCCTCCGCGACGCGGACGGGATCGTGGAGGGGAAGGACGAGCGCGCTCGTCCGGATGCGGGCGCGCTTCGTGCGCGCCGCGAAGGCCCCAGCCATCACGAGGGGCGAGGGGAGGTAGCCGTCGTCCGAGCCGTGGTGCTCGGAGACGATCACCGTCTCGAAGCCGAGGGCGTCGGCCCATTCGACCTGCTCGAGCGCGGCCGCGTAGAGCGCGGGGGCGGGCGGCGCGAACGGAGGCCGCCGGAAGTCGAAGCGCATGTGGAGGCGGAGGGTCGAGCGACGAGCCATGCGCCGAGTACACCAGAGGTGCCGGGCGGAAGGGCGTGCTTTCCGACGACGAGGCGATTCGCATCGCCCCGGGGCGTCAGTCGCGGACGCGCTTCTTCTTCGCCAGGTAGACCGCGTGCCTCGGCCCGCCACGGCCCGCGCGCACGCGCTCGACCTGGAAGCCGAGGGATTTGAGGCGTCCCTCGAAGGGGCCGTAGGGCTCCTCGGACCAGACCGCGTAGGTTCCGCCGAGCACGAGCGCGTCGCGCACGGCCTCGCAGGCCGACTTGCCGTAGAGGAGGTCGGGCTTGCCCTTCGGGAGCTCCTTCGGGCCTTCGTAGAGATCGATCACGATCGCGTCGAAGGGCTGCTTCGCCGCGGCCCGCGCGACCGCGATCACGTCGCCGACGACGACCTCGACGCGGCGGTCGTCGAGCGCGTGGCCGATGACGGGCGCGACCGGGCCCTTGCACCAATCGACGACGCGCGGGTTCAGCTCGGCGACGACGACCTCGGCGCGCTTCGGGAGCACGTCGAGCGCGGCGCGGAGCGTGAAGCCGAGACCGAGACCGCCGATGAGCACTCGCGGACGCTCGGCGCTCTCGAGCCCGCGGCAGCCGAGCACGGCGACCTCGGCCTCCGTGCGGTGGATCGCGCTGCTCATCAGCACGCGGCCCGCGTGCAGGATCAGGAACTCCGAGTCGCCGCGCTGGCGCAGCTCGAGCGGTCCCTCGGGGGTGTCGACTCGATCGACGACGAGGAAGGGGCGAGGCACGACGCCGTCGCTCAGGTGAACATGACGACGACGACGGTGATGTTGTCCTCGCCGCCGTTCGAATTCGCGCGGGCGACCAGGTTCTTCGCCGCGAGCTCGACGTCCTGGCCCGAGGCCACGACGGTGTCGCGGATCACGTCGTCGGTGATCATGCCGGAGAGTCCGTCCGAGCAGAGGACGTAGTAGTCGCCGGGATGCGGCTCGACGGGGAGCATGTCCACCGCGACCGAGTCCTGCATGCCGAGCGCGCGCGTGATGACGTTCTTCGGGAGCTCGTCGCGCTGCTCCGCCGTCATGTCCGGCATGACGAGGAGATAGTCGTTGAGCAGGCTGTGATCGCGCGTGAGCTGCTCGATCTGTCCGCCGCGGATGCGGTAGCAGCGGCTGTCGCCGACGTGGGCGACGTAGAGACGACCGCGGTCCTTCGAGTAGAGGGCGCCGACGACCGTCGTGCCCATGCCGTGGACCTCGCGATGCTTGATCGAGGCCTCGAAGATCTTGCGGTTGGCGAGCTTGATGCCCGTGACGAGGCGGTTCTCGTCCGGCGAGAGGTGCGGGTCGTAGGTGAAGGGCCAGGTGGCGTCTTCGACCGCGGTGGCCTGGAAGAACGAGGCGATCGCGTGCGTCGCCATCTTGCTCGCCACGTCACCGGCGCGGTGACCGCCCATGCCGTCGGCCACGATGAACAGACGGTGCTCCGGGAGGATGCAAAAGCTGTCCTCGTTGTGCTCCCGCTGGAGACCGACGTCCGATAGACCTGCAGCGATGAAGTTCATGCGATGGGAGCCCACGCCCGACCGAAACGCTCCCTTGTCGGCGCTCCCATGTCAAGCTGAGAAGATGTCTCGTGTTCTCTTCCTCGGGCTCGTTCCGGCCCTCTCCCTCCTCGCCTCGTGCAGCGGCACGCCGGACCCGAGGACCGTCGAGGGGACGCTCGGCTACATGGCCCAGGCCGTCGAGGCCGGAGACGCGCGGATGCTCTTCCGCGTCGTCGACTCCCGGGCGCGCCACGCCATGATCTCGATCGTCGCCGACCGCCACCGGGCGGCCGAGCTCGTGCGCCGGACCTACCCGACCGATCAGCGCGACGCCGCGCTCGCGGCGCTCGGCGACGCCGCCGACGCGAGCGACGCCCCCGCTCTCTTCGCACATCGCTGCGGCGCCCCGTGCATGCAGGGGATCGGGGCGCTCGTCGGACCGCCGGCGAACGTGCGGACCGCGGGCCAGGAGACGTTCGTGCGGACCAGCAAGGGCACGGAGATCGTGCTCTTCCGCAAGAACGCGGGCGATTGGTACGGTTTCGTCTGGCGCACGGCCGAGCTCGCGGCCGAGCGCGACCGCGCGAACCGGGACCTCCACGTGATCGAGGAGAACGCCGCCACGTACGAGCGACGGCGTCAGCTCGAGCAGCAGGCTCCGGCGACTCCCTGAGGCGTCAGGGCGTGTGGACGCAGACGCGGTTGCGGCCGCCGGACTTCGCCGCGTAGAGCGCCTTGTCGGCGGCGTCGACGAGCGCCTCGGCCGTGAGCGCCTGCGACTCCGGCATGGCGGAGATGCCGACGCTGACCGTGACCGGCATGCGCTGGCCCTGGAACGTGAACGCGAAGCGCTCGACCGCGCTGCGGACGCGCTCGGCGAACTGGTGTGCCGCCTTGCTGTCGAGGCCGCGGCTGATCAGCGCGAACTCCTCGCCGCCGTAGCGCGCGAAGACGTCCTCCTTGCGGATGGTGCTGAGCACGCTGCTCGAGAAGGTGGAGAGCACGTAGTCGCCCGCGAGGTGACCGTACGTGTCGTTGATGCGCTTGAAGTGATCGAGGTCGAGGAGGATCAGCGAGAGCGCGCTGTCGTGACGGAGCGCGTAGGCGACCTCGCTCTCGAGACGCTCGTGGAAGTACTTCTTGTTGAAGGCCTTCGTGAGCCCGTCGCGCAGCGCCGACTCGTACATGCGGCGCTGGAACTGCTCCTCGAGGTCGTCGTGGTAGCTGAACTTCAGGATCGTGGTCGTGCCGACCTGGATCTTGTCGCCGTCCTTGAGCGGCTGGAGCTTGACCTGCGCGCCGTTGACGAACGTGCCGTTCGTCGAGTTCAGGTCCTGCACGAGGACGTTGCCGTCACGCACGACGAAGCGCGCGTGGTGACGCGAGATCTCCGTGTCGGTGAGGCGGAACGCCGCGTCCGTGCCGCGACCGATGTCGCCGCCGTCGCCGACCTTGAACATCTCGCCGACGTTCGGGCCCGCGATGACGATCACGTACGCCTGCTCGGGGCCCCGCCCCGTCGGCGCACTGACGATCTGCACGCGCTCGCCTACGACCGTGCGCTCGTCGCTGAACTCGTCGTCACCTGCCATGGACCTGAGCTTCACGATAACCGAGGTCCGACGGATGGTTCAATCGCCGAATGATAGGGTGTCGGGGAGAGCCCCGAGGCCCTTCGACGGCTCCCCCGCGAGGGCCTGGTACACCGCGTGGTGCGACATGACCCGCTTCACGTAACGACGGGTCTCCTCGTAGGGGATCTCCTCGACCCAGCGATCGAGCTCGCGGGTGCGGGCGCTCGCGAGCCAGGCGCGCACGCGGCCGGCCCCCGCGTTGTAGGCCGCGACGATCGCCGGGAGGTCGTGGAAGCGCTCGGCGAGACCGCCCATCTCGCCGATGCCGAGGCGCACGTTCCACAGGGGGTCGAAGAGCATCGTGCGATCGAACTCGACGCCCATCCGGGTCGCGACCGAGCGCGCGGTCCCGGGCATGAGCTGCAGGAGGCCGATGGCCCCCGCGCGGCTCTGGGCCGAGGGATCGAACGCCGACTCCTGTCGCATCGTGGCGTACACGTAGGAGGTATCGACGCCGAAGCGGGAGGCGAAGGCGCGGACCTCGCCGTCGTAGGGGCGCGGGTAGAGCGCGCGACGGGCCCAGGCATCGGCCTCGGAGGGTTCCGCATCGAGATCGATACCCGCCGCGCGGGCCAGGCCGAAGGCTCGTCCGTGATCCCCGAGCTCGACGTAGGCGGCCACGAGCCATTCGCGCTCGCGGCCGGCCGGGGCCGCGGCGCGGACCTCGGATTCGTGGGCCCGGAGCAGGGTCGCGGCCTCGTCGGAGAGCCCGATCGACGCGAGGAAGGCGACGGCCTCCGGCAGGCGCACGTCCACGGCGGCGGCCTCGGGCCAGGCGAGCCTCGGCGGCTCGACCCGGGTGCCGAGGGCGGCGAGTCGCTTCATGGAGAGCAGCCCGTACCAGGCGTGCGGGGTCTCGCGGGCGAGGGCGAGGTAGGTCGCGATCGCGGCGTCGCGCTCGCCGAGGCGCTCGCGGACCCGGGCGGAGAAATAACGGACCTCGGTCTCGACCCCGCGCTCGAGCGAGCCGTAGCGGACGAGGTGCGCGAGGGCCTCGCGGTAGCGCGCGTGATCGAAGGCGTCGTAGGCGAGGAGACGCTCGGCGTCCGCGACGCGTCCGGGGGAGCGGCGAGCGAAGGGCCCGGCGAGGAAGGCCTCGAGCGCGCGATGCGCCTCGGGCAGGCCTTCGCGGACGGAAAGCCACGCGGCGAGGTACGCGGCCTCGGCCGCGCGCGGATGGTCGCGATGCGTGCGGGCGAAGCGTTGGTACGCGGCGATCGCCTCGCGGTCCTTTCCCGCGCGGGAGAGCGCGCGGGCCGCGAGGAAGGCGTCCTCGAGGTTGCGGGCCCCGCCGACGCGCGCGGCCTCGGCGAACGCGGACGCGGCCTCTTCCGCGCGCTCGCGCGTCGCGAGCAGGATCGTGCCGCGCAGGTGTTGGTAGGCCGCGAGCGCGGCGGCCTCGCGCGGCCGTCCGAGCGCGTCGAGCTCCTCGAGGGCGAGGTCGTGCCGCCCCGCGTCGGAGAGACGCTCGGCCCGCGCGAGGCGCTCTTCGCGTCCCAGGCGGAGCGAGGCCGGATCGAGCGCGCGCAGGGCGGCCTCGACGAGCGCGACGTCGCGATGGGCCGGGCGCGCGAGGTAGGTCTCGCGGAGCAGCGCGACGGCACGCGCCCGATCGCCCCAGCGCGCGAGGGCGGATGCATAAGCGAGCCGTGCGGCGACTCCGTCCACGGGTCCCGCGTCCTCGCGTACGACCGCTTCGAGCTCGCGGAGGGCGGCCTCCCGCTCGCCGAGCTCGAGGGCGCACTCGGCCGCGAGCGCACGGGCCACGGGCGCTTCGCGATCGCGCAGCCGGCCGCGCTCGACCAGGGTCGGACGGGCGTCGCGGCAGTGCCCCGTGCGCGCGAGGAGCGTCGCCCGACGGAGCATCGCCCGGCTCGCGATCTCGTTCGGGAGCCCGGCGGCGAGGGCCTCGCCGTACGAGGCCGCGGCCCGCTCGTAGACGCCGCTCCGCTCCTCGAGGAACGCGCGGAGGTAGAGCCCGCGCGGGGACGAGCGCGCGGCGTCGGGGGCCCGGCCGAGCTCGCGGAGCGCGCCCTCGACGTCGCGTCGTTCGACCCGGGCCGCGGCCGCGGCGAGGGGATCGTCGGCGCGCGCGACCCCGTCGGCCGAGCCGAGGAGCAGGCCGAGACCGAGCAGGATCGTCCGGGGGAACGACGGGCGCATGGCGAAGCTCTAGCAGGTCCGGGAGGCCGTCCGGAGGGACGGTTGGCGCGGCCCGACGCGATCCGCAATACTCGCGGCCGCATGCGTGCCCTCGTCGCCGTCGCCTTCCTCACGGCCGCCGCCTTCGCCGGCGGCTGCAAGCCGCGCATCGGCGACGCCTGCTCGGTCTCGACCGACTGCGCCTACAACGGCACGCGCATCTGCGACGTGGCCTCGCCGGGCGGCTACTGCACCATCCAGAACTGCGAATCCGACAAATGCCCCGACGACGCCCTCTGCGTCGAGTGGCGCTACGAATACCCGCGGACGGCCGTGCGGTACTGCATGGAGTCCTGCAGCTCGAACAAGGACTGCACGGATCGCGGCGGCTACCGCTGCCTCCATCCGGACTCTCCGCAGGTGCAGGTGGACGGCGTGTCGATCGCACGCATCACGGACCTCTCCTCGAGCCGCCAGTCGAAGGGCTTCTGCTCGTACGTCTCGACGACGGAGTGGCCGGACGCGGGCCTCGACGCCGGAACCGACGCCGGGATGTGAGCGGCGCCGCCGGAGGGCGGGACGCGCGGATCTCCCCTCGGGGCGCGCCGGACGACCTGCTAGGCTCGCGCGCATGAAGGGCAAGCTCTGCCTCGTCACCGGGGCGAATTCGGGCATCGGCAAGGCCATGGCGACGGAGCTCGCGCGCCACGGAGCCGACGTGGTGATGGTCTGTCGGAGCCGGCAGCGGGGCGAAGAGGCCCTCGCCGACATCCGCCGCGACTCGGGCAGCGATCGCGTCACGCTCGAGCTCGCCGACGTCGGCGACATGGACTCGATCCGGGCGTTCGTCGAGCGCTTCGGGGCGAAGGGACGCCGCATCGACGTCCTCGCGAACAACGCGGGCGTGTACCTGCCGACGCACACGCTCACGAAGCAGGGCCACGAGTCGATGCTCGCGATCAACCACCTCGGGCCCTTCCTGATGACGAACCTGCTCCTCGAACGCCTCGAGGGCGCACGCGTGATCACGACCTCTTCGTTCGCCCACAGCTGGTCGAAGCTCGACTTCGACGACCTCGGCTGCGCGCGCAGCTTCATCCCGCTGCGCCACTACGGGACGACGAAGCTGATGAACATCCTCTTCACGCGCGAGCTCGCGCGGCGAGAGGGCGGACGCGGGATCGTCGCGCATTGCTTCCATCCGGGCGCCGTGGGCACGGGCTTCGGCCAGGACGAGCCGGGCCTGCTCTCGGTCGGCATGAAGATCGTGAAGTGGGCCATGCTCACGCCGGAGCAGGGCGCGGACACCGGCGTCTTCCTCGCCACGTCGGACGAGGCCCTGAAGAGCAACGGCCAGTACTGGTCGAAGCGGAAGATCCGGAAGCCCTGGGGCGTGGGTACCGACGACGCGGTCGCGGCACGCCTCTGGTCGGCGAGCGCGGCGCTCGTCGGGCTCGGCTGAGGTCCGCCGGACGCGTGGCGTACCGAGGCCCGAGGCGGGAGGCGTCCTGCGAAGGTCATTCGACGCGCGACGCGATCGCGTGGTGCGGATGGTGCGGCCGCGCGATGTGCGACGAATGCCATCGCTTCCTCGTCGGAGGCGTGCCCGCCTGCGTGCTCTGCGCCCGCGAGATCGCCACGCGGAAGCAGCGGCGCGTCTCGCTCGCCGTGGTGGTCGCGATCCTCGGCGTGGCGGCCTCGATCCGCACGTTCGTCGCGTGGCGGGGCAGCGGGGGCCTCGAGGGCGGGGCCATGGTGGTCGCCGTCGTCTTCGTCGGCCTCGCGGCGTGGATCGCGAGCACGGGCAAGGTCGGCGACGCGAGCGTCGACGTGAGCGAGCGCCCGCGCGGGGAGGACGAGCCGCCGTACGAGGTCGACCTCTCGGCAGCGAATCCGTACCGCGCGACCGCGCGGCGCGTCGTCGCGGCCGTCGTGCCCCGACTCTCCGGAAAAGCCACGGCGCTCGTGACCTCGGGGGCGCTCGTGCTGGCGGGCCTCGCGGTCCCGGCGAGCCTCGAGCTCCCGCGCTGGATCGAGACCGAGGTCCTCCTCGGGGTCGTCTTCGTCGGCCTCGCTGGGGCGCTCGCCCTGCTCCTCTTCCGCGGCTACCGCGTGGAGGACGACCATCGCTTCGTCGTGCCCGGGCTGCCCTGGAAGGACGTCGACGCCGTCGGCGGCCGCGAGGACGAGCCGAGGCCGCTCGAGCGCGGCTCGAAGTCCGCGAGCGGCTGCGACGGTCTCTCCGGTTGCGGCGACCCCGGATGCTCGGGCTGCGCCGACTTCGGCGAGGGCGGACACGTGATCTTCTACGTCTTCTCGTTCGTCGCCCTGATCTGCGTCGTCGTGCTCGTCGTCGTCGGCGTCTCCTGGCTCCTCGTCGAGGTGGCCCTGCCGCTCCTCTTCCTCGCGTTCTACGAGATGATGCTCTTCGCCCTGCGGCGCGTGGCGAACGACACCCACGGCTGCGAGGGGAACGCGCTCCGTTCCGTCGGCTACGGGCTCTACTGGTCGCTGATCGCGGTCGCGCCCGTCGCGATCCTGACGATCGTGCTGCACCTGGCGATGGGGCGGGGCTAGGCCGGAGCCCGCGGTCGCGCGATCAGCCGTTCGCCGCGTCGAGCTTCCGCCCGAGCCCGCGCGCGAGGTTCCGGTAGAGCACGACGGCGACGTCGGGACGCTGACGCGTGAGCGCGTGGAGGGCCTCTTCCGTGAGCATCGCGACCGTGAGATCGCGGGCCGCCTTGGCCGTCGAGCCGTGGTCGCCGCCCTCGAGCAGACCGCGCTCGCCGAGCACGTCGCCCGCGAGGACGCGGCCGATCACGCGATCCTGTCGCTCGACGTCGACGACGCCGTCGAGGATCACGAAGAGGGCCTTCGCCGCGTCTCCCGAGGAGAAGAGGGCCTCGCCGCCGCGGTAGCGCTCGAGGGTCATCTCGGAAGCGAGCCGCTGCGCCTGCTCGCGCGAGAGGCCCTCGAAGAGCGGGAGCCGCTCGATCGCCTCCGCCACCTGCGGGAGCACGTGCTCGCGTCGGAGCGCCTGCTCGACGAGCCCGAGGAAGGGTCGCACGGGCTCGACGACGTCGAGGCCGGAGAGGTCGGGCTCGGCGAAGAGCTTCACCATGCGCACGACGTCGAGGCGCTCGACGTTCTCGAAGACCATCGCGGGCACGTAGGCGGCCGCGACGAAGCCGAGCTCGACGAGCGTGCGCTGGAGCGAGGGCGCGTAGGCGCTGACGTCGATCTCGAGGTAGACGACGCCCTGCTCGTGCGCGCGCGTCACCACCTGCTCGAGCAGGAAGCGGATCGCGGCGTCCGAGTCGGCGATCAGCTCGAAGACGCGGGCGTTCTTCTCGACCGGATCGAAGATCCAGCCGACGGCGCCGGCGACGGCGCCGCCCTGGACCTCGGGGAGGCGGGCGACGACGTAGTTCGCCTTCTTCGCCGCGAGCTTGAAGAGACCGTAGTGGAGGCGCACGGGCCCGAACACCTCGCGCCGGTGCACGCGCCCGCGCTCGATGCGGAGCACCATCGGCATGCCCTCGGAGGTCATCTCGTCGGCGACGAGGAGCGCGCCCGCGGGGTAGGGAGGGCTCTCCTCGTCGACGATCGTGTCCGGCGCGAGGCCGACCGAGCGGAGCGCGGCCTGGGCGAGGCGGTGGATCTCGGGGACGACGCGCGGATGGTTGCGCCTCAAATCGAGTGCCGGCCCGAAGAGGCGCACGAAGAGGGCCACGCTCTCGCGCCGCTCGAGGACGTGCTTCTGCGGCAGCACCCCGACCGGCGCGAAGCCCGCGGCGAGCGAGATCCGCTGCGAGTGGTGGTGCAACGTGCGGTTCTCGACGAGACCGACGTGGAGCCGGTCCCTCACGGCGTCGACGCGTGCATCCATCAGCATCTTGCCGATGCCGCGCGAGCGGGCCGCGCTCGAGACCGCGAGACGACCGAATTCGCCGGTGAGATCGGAGTGCGCGCCCACGTCGACGACCACCGAGGCGGTGCCGAGGAGGACGCCCGTGGCGACGTCCTCGGCGACGAGGACGACGAGGTCGTCGCTGAGGATCGAGCGGAGCAACCAGGACTGGTCGAAGAAGCTCCGGTACGGATAGGAGTCGCCGTAGGTCTCGCGGAAGAGCGTGCGGACGCCCTCGACGTCGTTCTCCGTCGCGCGCCGGATGCGCACTCCGTCCTTCTCGATCATCGCGCCTCCGGAGACGCGAGCAGGCGCTCCGCGGCGACACGCGCGACGCGGTCGAAGAAGGCGGCTCCGGCGCCGAGCGCGAGCTCGTCGAAGTCGAAGCGGCTCGAATGCGCGGGAAAGCCCTCGCGGCCGCGCACCTGCCCGCCGAAGCGCACGTAGGCGCCGGGCACGTGCTCGAGGTAGTGGGCGAAGTCCTCGCCGCCCATGTTCACGCTGCGCATCGGGACCACGCGCTCGGCCCCGCACGCGAGCGTCGCCGCCTCGCGAGCGAGCGCGGCCATCTCGGCCGTGTTCACGAGCGGCGGCGTGCCCTCGACGACCTCGACCTCGACGTTCGCGCCGTGCAGCTGGCCGATCGCCGCGCCGATGCGGCGGATCGACTGGATCAGGTGCTCGCGCACGCCCTTGTGCTGCGAGCGGATCGTGCCCGCGAGCTCGGCGCGGCCCGCGATCACGTTCGGCGCCGAGCCGGCGTGGAAGCTGCCGACCGTCACGACGGAGGGATGCGCCGGATCGATCTCGCGCGAGACGATCGTCTGCAGGGCCGTGACGAGGAGGCTGCCCACGACGACGGCGTCGAGCGCCTCGTGCGGACGCGCGCCGTGGCCCTGCTGGCCGCGGATGTCGATCGTGAAGGTGTCGGTGGACGCGTTGACCGCGCCCTCCGTGATCGCGATCACGCCCGGCTCGTAGTGGCGGTCGACGTGGCCGCCGAAGATCAGCGCGACGCCCTCGAGCGCCCCCTCGCGGATCAGGGCCTTCGCCCCTTCGGCCCGCTCCTCGGCCGGCTGGAAGAGCAGGCGCACGGGCAGCGGCGGCGGATCGTCGCGCAGGAGCTCGGCGGCGCCGACGAGCATGCTCGTATGCCCGTCGTGGGCGCAGGCGTGCATCACGCCCTTGCGCTCGGACGCGAAGGGGAGGTCGGTCTCCTCGTGGATCGGGAGCGCGTCCGTGTCGGCGCGCAGGGCGACGATCGGCCCCGGCCTCCTTCCCGGGAGCTCGGCGACGATCCCCGTGCGCGCCACCTGCCGATAGGCGATCCCGAGCGCGTCGAGCTCCTTCGCGATGCGCGTCGCCGTGCGCTCCTCTTCCCAGCTCAGCTCGGGATGCCGGTGAAGGTCGCGACGGATCGCCACCATCCGGTCGAAGACCGCGCTCGGTACGAAGCTCTCGTTCATCGTCGTCTCCAGTCGCTCAGATACGCGCTCGGGGACTGGGACGGAAGGCTCGGCCGCCGTGCCCTCGGGGAGGGCCCAGCATCCACCGAACGATCGCTACATCGCAATTCTCGGCCCATCCGTCGACGCGTCGCCGCAACCCTCGATCCCGTATGGGTTTCTGCTAGCAGTCCCTCCCGGAGTGAAACACGTTTCACTCGCCCGGTGGGCCGCGAGGCCGAGGAGAACGCGACGATGGACTTCACGTTGAGCGAAGAGACCGAGCTGCTCCGCGATTCGTACCGCAAGTGGGTGGACAACGAGCTCATCCCGCTCGAGGAGAAGCACAAGATCACGCAGGACACGCCGCTCCCCCAGGACGTGGCGAAGTACGTCCGCAAGAAGTCCTCCGAGCTCGGTTTCTACAACCACCACATGCCGGCCGAGGTCGGCGGTGGCGGCCTCTCGATGGTGGACTCCGTGATCCTCCGCGAGGAATGCGGGAAGACGGGCTCCGTGCTCGCGTCGATCGCGCTCGCGGGTCCCGACGGCCCCTCGCCGATGCACCTCACCTTCAACGCCGACCAGCGCGCGAAGTATCTCGCGCCCGTGATGGCCGGCGACGAGAGCTGCTGCTTCATGCTCACCGAGCCCGGCGCCGGCTCGGACGCGCAGGCGATCGAGACGCGTGCGGTGAAGAAGGGCGACAAGTGGGTGATCAACGGCACCAAGCACTTCATCACCAACGGCCGTCACGCCGATTGGGGTGTCGTCTTCGCCGTCACCGACGCCGAGAAGCGCGCGCGCGGCGGCATCTCCGCGTTCATCGTGAAGCGCGGCCAGTTCCAGCTCGGCTCGCCGAACATCGGCATGGCCGGCTTCGAGGGCCTCTCGGAGATCGTCTTCGAGGACGTCGAGGTCCCCGAGTCGCAGCTCGTCGGCAAGGAAGGCTGGGGCTTCGCGCAGGCCATGGGCTTCCTCGGCGTCGGCCGTCTCTGGATCGCGGCGACCGCGGTCGGCGTCGCGCAGTTCCTCCTCGAGCTCGGCCTCGAGCAGGCGCGTCAGCGCAAGAGCTTCGGCAAGCCGATCGGCAGCTACCAGGGCGTCCAGTGGATGCTCGCGGACAGCGCGACGGAGATCTACGCGGCGCGGCAGATGGTCTACCACTGCGCCTGGCTCGTCGATCAGAAGCGCGACGCGACCAAGGAAATGAGCATGTGCAAGGTGTACGCGACCGAGATGGTCAATCGCGTCTGCGATCGCGTGCTCCAGATCCACGGCGGCATGGGCTGGATGAAGGAGTCGAAGACCGAGGCCTTCTACCGCTCGCTCCGCGTGCTCCGCATCGTCGAGGGCACGAGCGAGATCCAGCGGATGATGATCGCGCGCTCGCTCCTCGGCGGCGACGCGCGCTGAGCTCGGGACGACTCTGGTTCCGCAGCCCTCGGGGCACCCCGGGTTGAAACCCGGGGCAGCGAATCGGGTCTTCGTTCTCGGCAAGTCCGGCCCTCGTCGGGCCGGACTGCGTCCTCGATTCGTCGTTGTCGGCGCGGCCTCGGCGTTCGGCTCGGAGGCCCGGCTACCCAGTCCGGCCCGGACGGGGCCGGACTTGCCGAGCAGCACCACCGGAATTGCTGCCCCGGACTTTCAGTCCGGGGTGCGCCGTCTTCCGGTCCGAGGTGCCGAGGGGAGGACTGGCCTTTTCGGCAAATTCGGCATTCCGTCCCCGAGTCGGGATCGTCGGGCCTCTTTTCCGAACGCAAGTTTTCTACAAGGCCTTGCCCCACTCGGCCCCGGGGGTATACTGAACGCATGTCACGGATCGCGGTGATTCGTCATGTCCCGGAGGACGAGCGTGTGGCGTGCATCCTGCCCGGCCACATCCGGTCGCTCGGCCGTCGCGGCATGGCGAATCCCGCGTCGGACGCCGAGCTGGTGCAAGGCCTCGGTACGATCGGCGGTCGTATCGAGGTCGATGCACGCTTCCCGGGCGCCTATTTCGTGAAGCCCGAGCCGAGGGCCGCGCTCTACGGGGGCCTCCAGGCCTGGGCGCGGGTGGTCGAGGGCTACCTGCGCGGCCGCGGTTACTTCCCGTCGATCGCGGTCGGCGCGGATCGTCCCACCACCTTCGAGGCGGCGCGCACGGGTCGCGGCGTCATCGTGCTCGATACCCCGACCCCGCCGAGGCCGACGCAGGGCCGTGCCCAGACCTTCCTGCCGGGCATGAAGCCGCATCGTCGCCGTCGCGCGGCGTGATTCCGTCGTACGTTCCGCCGACCCATGGCGGAACCCTCGACCTCCGAGCCGATCCCAGCGAGCGCGCCGGCGCCGACCTCCCTCTCGTTCGGAGAGGCCTTCGCGGTCTTCACGCGCATCGGCTTCCTCTCGTTCGGAGGCCCGGCCGGACAGATCGCGCTGATGCACAAGGAGCTCGTCGAGAAGCGGAAGTGGATCGACGAGGGGCGGTTCCTCCACGCGCTGAACTACTGCATGTTGCTGCCGGGTCCCGAGGCCCAGCAGCTCGCGACGTACATCGGCTGGCTGCTCCATCGGACGCGCGGCGGCCTCGCGGCCGGCATGATGTTCGTGCTCCCGGGCGCGCTCGGCATCTGGGCGCTCTCGGCGATCTACGCCGCCTATCACGCCGTGCCGCTCGTCACGGCCCTCTTCTTCGGCCTGAAGAGCGCGGTGCTCGCGGTCGTCCTCGAGGCCATCCAGCGCATCGGCAAGCGGGCGCTGAAGAACGGGCTGATGAAGGCCGTGGCCCTCGTCGCCTTCGTCGCGATCGCGCTCTTCGGCGTGCCCTTCCCGGCGATCGTCGCGGGCGCGGCCCTCTTCGGCCTCGTCGGGCAGAGGTTCCGGCCCGACCTCTTCCCGGTCCCGACCGAGCCGAAGCTCGGCGGAGAGCACGCCACGCTCGTCGACGCGCTCGAGGCCCGCGGCGAGCTCGCGCACACCGCGCCCTCGGGAAGGCGGGCCGCGCTCGTCCTCGCCGTCTGCCTCGTGCTCTGGTTCGGTCCGATCGCACTCCTCGCGAACGCCTTCGGGCCCTCGAGCGTCTTCGTCACCGAGGCCGTCTTCTTCAGCAAGGCCGCGGTCGTCACCTTCGGCGGCGCCTACTCCGTGCTCGCGTACGTGGCGCAGCGGGCCGTGGAGTCCTTCGGCTGGCTCCGGCCGGGCGAGATGCTCGATGGCCTCGGGCTCGCGGAGACCACGCCGGGCCCGCTCATCCTCGTCCTGGAATTCGTCGGCTACCTCGGCGCCTACAGGGCACCGGGCAGCCTGCCTCCGGCCGCGGCGGGCGCGCTCGGCGCCCTGATCACGGTCTGGGTGACCTTCCTGCCGAGCTTCCTCTGGATCTTCCTCGGCGGCCCCTGGGTCGAAGCCGTGCGAGGCGAGAAGCGCCTGCACGCGGCCCTCTCGTCGATCACGTCGAGCGTCGTCGGCGTCGTCCTGAACCTCTCGGTCTTCTTCGCGATCCACGTGCTCTGGAAGGAGCTCCTCCCCCACCGCTGGGGCCCGATCTCACTCGAGCTGCCGCAGGACGTCCTCGCGATCGACCTCGCCGCGCTCGCGATCGCGGCAGCCGCGACCTATGCGACCTTCCGCACGAAGCTCGGCATGGCGAAGACGCTGGCCGCGAGCGCCGCCCTCGGGCTCGCCTGGTTCGCGGTCACGGGGAGGCTCGGGAGCTGAGCGACGAGCCAGTGGCCTTCCTCGCAGCGCCCATCGCTGCGAGGATCGGCCCATGCGCTTCCTCGCGAGCTTCCTCGGCGGCCTCCCGTTCGGCCTCCTCTCGGTGGGCGTGCTCCTCTACGCGCTCTTGCTCCCCGAGGGTCGGCACGTCACGGCCCCCGACGACGTGGAGCTCCTGCGTCCGGGGGCGCGGGCGTGGTCGACGATCGAGGCGCCGGCGCCGGGCGAGTGCACGGGTCTCTTCACGCTCGCGTCCGGCGAGGTCGCGATCACGGACGCGCACGGTGCGAGCTCGGTGCTCGACCTGGGCTCGAGGCGCTGGCGCTCGTCGTCGCTCGTGCAGCCGCGCCCGCCCTTCGCCCCTTCCGGGCTCGACGGGAAGTGGTTCGCCTTCTCCGCCGATCGTCAGTTCGTGCTGCGGAACGGAGCGTGCCGCCTCGAGCTCGCACCCGAGGGAGACCCGACGCCGGAGCTCTCTCCGTGTCCGGCTCGCGCCATCGAGGTCGAGGGTGCGGCGCGCCTCTCGGACGGCTCCACGCTCGTCGTGCGCTACGACGCGAGCGCGAATCGGCATCGCGGACAGGTCTTGCCCGCGGGCGCGACCACGTGGCGCGACCTCGGCCTGCTCGACGTGCCGACGACCGCCGGCGAGCTGCATCCGGGCCCCGGCGGCCGCGCGATCTTCGTCTCGGGAAGCGGTCGCATCGCGCTCTACGACGGCGGCGCGTTCCGCACGCTGCCGGAGCACTCGCCGAGGCGCTACGCGCAGAACGCGACGATCGCGGGGGACGGAACCGTCGTCGTCTGCGGAGGCCAGAAGGACGTCGCGGTGGAGAACCGGCTGCTCGCGTTCGGGCTGCCGTTCGCGCTCTTCGTCGTCGGTCTCGTCCTCGCCTTCGTCGCGGTCCGACGCTTCCACGCGAGCCTCCCCGGGATCGTCGTCGGATGGCTCGCGGGCGCCTTCCTCGCGTGCGCCGGCATCGTGACGGTCTTCTTCATGGCCGGCGGAGGCCCTTGAGCGGCGCGCCGTGGCCGCGCGGGCACACGCTGACCGGATCGGGACACGATTTGTCGCTCTCGGTCCATGGTGGGGGCCCATGGAGGTCGGCATCGTGTGGAACCGGATCCATTCGTCCGCGCGCGTGCGGGGGAGGAGCGAGGATGGATGCTCAGCGGGTCATGAGCGCGTCGGAGGCGACGCTGCCGAAGCCGGTCACGATCGACTCGCTCGTCGAGCGGATCCTGGCACGTGCCGCGAAACATCCCGAGCGCATCGCGCTCGTCGAGACGGGCGGTGCCATCCGTCGCGCGCTCTTCGGCAAGCCGCGGACGATCTCCTACGGGGAGCTCTCGAAGCGGATCCGTTCGGTGACGCACGGCCTCCGCAAGCGCGGCCTCGCCCCGGGCGATCGCGTGGTGTACGGCGTGCGCCCGGGTATCGACTCGTTCGTGCTGATCGCCGGCCTGCTCCGCGCCGGGGCGTCGGTGATCGCCGTCGATCCCGGCGTCGGCCCCGACCTCTTCCACCGCCGCATGCAGCTCGCGAAGCCGAGCTGGGTCGTCGCCGAGTCGATCTTCTTCGCGGCCGGCGCACCGGGTCCCGTCCGATGGGGCTTCGGCCAGGCGGGCCTCGCGCTCCCGGACGTCGGCGCGTTCGGGACCTCCTTCGTGCACGTCGGGCCGCGCCTGCCGGGCGTTCCCGCGAATTCGGTGCCGCAGGCCGAGCTCCTCGAGACCGAGCCCGTCGAGGAGGCGCTGCCCAGGCTCTCGCCCGAGCGCGTCGTGCTCACCATCTTCACCTCGGGGACCACCTCCGATCCGAAGGGGGTCGAGCACACGGCGAAGAGCCTCGGGACCGGCTCGAACCTGATCGCCGAGCTGATGGCGCTCCGGAACGACGACGTCGTCTACAGCACGCAGACGCATCAGATGCTCTCGGCGTTGCTCGCCGGCGCCCGCTGCGTGATCCCCCCGCTCCGGCCCGATCCGCGTCGCTTCGTCGCCGACGTCGAGCGACTCGGCGTCACGCATACCTACGGCGTCCCCTTCGAGGTCGCCCGCGTCGTCGACGAGCTCGAGAAGAACCGGAAGCGGCTGCCCGACTCGTTGCGCGTGATGATCCTCGGCAGCGCGCCGATCCACCGCTCCTTCCTCGGTCGGCTCCGCTCGGTGATCGGCGAGGACACGGACGTGCACTGCGCCTACGCGATGACGGAGATGCTCCCCGTCTCCGTGGTCGAGTCGCGCGAGAAGCTCGCGTACGAGGGCGGCGGGGATCTCGTCGGCCGTCCGGTGAAGGGAGCGTTCGTCGCGGTCGCCGAGGACGGCGAGCTGCACGTCACGGGCGAGAACCTCTGCCGCGGCTACCTCGGCAAGCTCGGCACCGCGTGGCACGGCTCGGGCGATCTCGCGCGCGTCGACGACGACGGGCGCATCGTCCTGCTCGGCCGCAAGAAGGACATGATCATCCGCGGCCACCACAACCTCTATCCCTCGCTCTACGAGGACAAGATCACCGCGCTGCCCGGCGTCTCGCGCTGCGCCTTCCTCGGCATCGACACCGAGGATCATGCCGACGAGCGCGTCGTGCTCGCGGTGGAGCCGCTCCCGGGGCGGGATCCCGAGGCCGTGCGGCTCGCCGTGCTCCGCGCGATCGACGACGGCTCGGCCGGTCTCGACACGTTCGCGAAGCCGGATCACGTCGTCGCCTGCGCCATGCCCCACGGCGGGCGCTCGAACAAGCTCGATCGCGTCCGACTTCGGAGCGAGATCGCGGAGAAGCTCGCCCATGGACGCCTCTGAGCCCCTGCGCGGCCTGCGCATCGCCGTCACGGGCGCGAGCGGCTTCGTCGGGAGCCGTGCCGCACGGGCCCTCTTCGCGCTCGGCGCGGAGGTGCACGGCTTCGGCCGACGGGCCCTCGCGCCCGAGGCGCTCCCGGGGATCCGGTACCGTCGCTGGGACATCGCGGAGGGTCCGCTCGCCGACGCGCCCGCCGTCGATCTCGTCGTCCACTGCGCCGGCACGGTGACGGATTGGGGGACCCGCGAGGCCTTCGCACCCTGCCACGTGGACGGCACGAAGAACGTGCTCGTCTCCTTCCCGGAGCCTTCGCCGATCGTCCACGTCTCGACCGCCAGCGTGTACGACCCCTTCGTGTCGAAGTCCTACGTCACCGAGGACACGCCGCTGCCGACCCGCTACCTCAACGCCTACGCGGAGACGAAGGCCGAGGCGGAGCGCATCGTGCGCGCGCGGACACGCTCGATCGTGCTCCGCCCCCACGCGATCTACGGGCCCGGCGACGAGATCCTCCTCCCGCGCATCCTCGAGGCGCATCGCCTCGGCACGCTGCTCGCCGTCGGCGACGGGACGAACCGCATCTCGCTGACGCACGTCGACAACCTCGTCGACGCGATCGTGCTCGCCTGCCGGAAGCTCGCGCGCGGCGGCGAGGGCGGCACCTACAACGTCGCGGACGCGGAGCCCGTCGTCCTCGACCAGGCGCTCCGCGCCGTGCTCCGAGCGACCGGCCTGCGGGAGCGCATCCTCTACGTGCCGCGCCCCGTGGGCTGGAACGTGGGGCACGTGCTCGAGACGGTCTTCGCGGCGGCGAACGCCCCGCGCGCCCCGAGGCTCACGCGCTACATCGTCGCGCAGCTCGCCTCGGAGTACACGCTCTCGCTCGAGAAGGCGAAGAACGAGCTCGGCTACGCGCCGACGCGGACGCTCTTCGACTTCCTCGCGTCGGGCGCGGTGGAGCGGCCGCGCACGCGCCGCACGCAGAGCGATTCGTACGCCGGGAACAGCACCTTGCGTCCGTAGGTCCTCCCCGTGACCTCGAGCTCGCCGGCGTCGAGCAGCGTCTCGAGGACGAGCTCGATCTCGCGACGCGCGAGCGAGAAGCCGAGGCAGAAGTGCGGGCCGTGGCCGAACCAGAGGTGCGCGAGGTCGCGGCCGATGTGGCGGTCGAGGTCGAATTCGCGCGGATGCGCGCCGTAGGCCTTCGACCTCACGAGGTCGTACATGAAGACGACGACGCGCTCGTCCTTCTTCACCTTCTTGCCCGCGAGGAGCGTGTCCTCGGTCGCGCTGCGCGTCATCACCGGCACGGGGCTCGTGACGCGGATCCCCTCGTCGATCGCCTTCGGCAGCAGGAGTCGATCGGCGTTCACGCGCTCCCAATGCCCGCCGTCCATCAGGATCGCGGCGATGCGCGGGAGGGCCGAGGAGGTGGTCTCCATGCCCGCGAGGAAGAGCACGCCGATCACGCCGCGCGCCTCGTCGAACGAGAGACCGAGCGAGCGCAGGCGACCCGGCACGCTCTCCTCGCCGCCGCGCTCGTACGCGTCCTTCGCGATGCGCGTGAGCTCGGCGAAGCGCGACTTCGCGAAGGCGAGGCGCTCGGGATCGAGCGTGCGTCCCGCGAGCGTGGCGACCGAGCCGAGCTCGACGCCCGTGCGGTAGAGGTCGAGGCAGGTCTCGTCCTCGCGACCCGCGGGGAGCTCCGCGCCGAGCATCGCGCAGACCATGCGTCCCGTGAGGATGCGCGCGAGCCGCGCGAGATCGAGCTCGCCTCCGGCCTCGAGGATCACGCGCGTCTCCTTCAGCTTCGGCTCGAAGACCTGACGCACGAGGTCGTGGACGAAGCGCGACGTGAAGAGGCCGGCGAGCCTTCCGCGGAGCGCGCGATGGTCCGGGCCCTCCATGTTGAGGAGCGCGTGCGGGCCCATCACCTCGGTGAGGATCGCGCCGACCGCGCCCGGGCCCGTCTTCGAGAAGCGGTCCGGATTCGAGAGGACCTCGCGGGCGACCTCCACGTCGGTCACGAAGGCGCCGATGCCGGGCACCCGGACGACGGGGCCGATCGTGGCGGCGAGCTCGCCGAGCGCGACCGGGATCGGATGCGAGGCGAGGTAGACGAGGCGCTCGTTCCTCCGGGCGCGCGCGCGGCCCACGGGAGGATCGCTGCTCGCGAGGTCGCGGACGTAGCCCGAGGCGACACGGGCGGCCGGCGCGAAGGGAAGGGCGGAAACGAGCTCCATGGGCGACCTCCTCGGGGCTTCAGCGGATGTCGACGGTGACGGGGCGGTACTTGCGGTTCCAGTACCAGAGCAGCGTGTTGCGGAAGCCGTAGTGCTGGACCCGACGCGTCGACTGGTAGACGACGACGTCACGCCGCTTCGCGATTCGATCCGTCAGCTTCCGGATCCGGTTCTGGAGGGCGCGATCGTCGTTGTCGTCCTCGATCGCGATGCGCGGGAAGCCGCCGGAGGCGAGGTAGAGCTCGGCCGTGGTCGCGAGGTTCCCGCCGCCCGCCATCACGTAGGGCCCGCGGAATTCCGGCCCGCGGTTGTGCGAGAGGTAGGGCGAGACGGCGGCCATCAGCTCCGTCAGCGCCGTGAGCACGACGTGATCGACGAGCGGGAGCTCGTAGTCGTCCGTGCGGTGTCCGATGTGGCCCGCGAGGAACTCGATCCCGTCGCCGAAGGCGTGCTTGATGTTCTCGATCCAATCGGGGCGGGGGATGCAATCCCCGTCCGTGCGCGCGATGTGCGTCGCCCCGTGCTCGATCGCGTAGCGGAAGCCCGTGTCCGCCGCGGCGCCCGTGCCCTTCTGCGGCTCGTGCACGAGGTGCAGATCGAGCGAGGGATGCTCCTCGGCGAACGCGCGGACGACGTCGCTCGTGGCATCCGTGCTCGCGTTGTCGACGACGACCAGGGAGAAGCGCCGATCGCCCTGCGCGTGGAGCGCGTCGAGCGTGGCGCGGAGCCCCTTCGCCTCGTTGAAGCAGGGGATCACGACCCAGAGCGATCCGGGCTCGACTCTCTTCTTCCGCATCGATCCCTCCCCTCAGAGCCGCGCGAGCATCACGCCCACGGAGAGGCCTCCCCCGAGGCCCGCGAACATCACGTCGTCGCCCGGTCCGACCCAGCCGCGCTCCATCGCCAACGCGAGCTGCGTCGGCATCGTGGCGGAGGCGATGTTCCCGAGCTCGGGCACGGTGAGCACGATCTTCTCGCGCGGGATCTCCGTGGATCGCAGGAAGATCTCGAGGAAGGGTCCCGTGACCTGGTGGCAGAAGATGCGGCGGAAGTCCTCGTAGCGCGTGCCGGTGGCGGCGAGCGCGTCGCGGATGAAGTCGGGCCCGAGGCTGACGAAGGCGTCGCGCAGGCGCGTCCCGTCCCCCTGGAAGTAGGAGAACTCGTCGCCGCGCGGATGCATCGTGCCGCCGCCCGGGAGCGTCGCGATCGACCAATGCTCGCTCGAGGCGCGGAAGTCCTGGAAGAAGATGCCCTCGGACTCGGGGTCGTAGGCGAGGAAGACGGCCGCACCCGCGTCGCCCATCGTGTAGCCGGCCGCGCCCGCGAAGAGGTCCTTCCAGCCCTCGACCTGGAAGCGCACGGCCCGAGACGGACACTCGCCGGTGACGACGAGCGCGGTGCGGTAGGCGCCGCTCGCGAGCAGCGAGGTCGCGACCTGCATGCCGTTCAGCCAGCTGTTGCAGGCGTTCTTCACGTCGAAGACCGGACAGCGCAGCCCGAGCTTCGCGGCGACGATGTGCGCGGTCGCCGGCTCGATCAGGTCCTGCGACGCGGAGCCGAAGATCAGGAGGTCGACGTCCGAGGCCGTCGCGTTCGCACGGGCGAGCGCCTGGGCCGCCGCACGCGTCGCGAGATCGGAGGCCTGCTCGTCGGCCTTCGAGTAGTGGCGGAAGTCGATGCCCGTGTGGGTCTTCACGAGCCCGCGTCGGATGCGGAACCCGGGGCTCGCTTCCTCGATCCGATCCTCGATGTCGGCGCTCGAGACGCGTTGCTCCGGCAGGTAGGCGCCGGCCGAGACGATGCGCACGTGCGATGGACGCTTGCGAGCGATCCCCCGCGCGCCGGAAACCTTCGGCCGCGCCGCGGTCCCCACCGCACCCCTCGCAGCGAATCGGTCGTTCTCGCGGAACGGCTCCATGTGCAGCTCCTGGCTCGCGCCCCTTGTCGCCGGGAGGATCTCTCCCGACCCTTCCCGACACGAGAGCACAAGCTACGAAGGGGGCTCGGCGATCGGAAGACGGCGATAGGAACCGATCGCGCCAAATCGTTGGTCGAACGTGCCGTTCCCCTCACCCGGGAGGGTGTTCGGGTACATACGCTCGCAGGCGGGAACCGCCGGTTTCTGTATGCTGGCCGAATGAGCCTCGTCTCGACCTCTCGACCGGCCGATTCCGTCATTCGTCTCTCGCTCGACCGACGCGAGAAGAAGAACGCCCTCTCGATCGCCCTCCGCGACGCGATCTCGGACGCGCTCGACCGCCTCCGCGACGACGCCTCGGTGAAGGTCGTCGTGATCACGGGAGGCGAAGGGATCTTCAGCGCGGGCTTCGACCTCGGCGAATTCCAGAAGTGCGCGGAGCCCGAGTTCGCGAAGACGCTCTGGGCCTCGAGCGATCGCTACCACCGCACGCTGCTCGAGTTCCCCCTGCCGACGATCGCGGCCGTCGACGGACCGGCCCTCGGCGGCGGCTTCGACACCGCCGTGCTCTGCGACCTCCGCGTGATCTCGAGCCGTGCGCGCTTCGGGCATCCCGAGGCGGCGTTCTCCGACGTCGTCTACACGCCGCTCCACGACCTCGTCGGCGGCGCGATCGCCCGCGACCTCTGCCTCACGGGACGCACGATCGACGCGGAGGAGGCCGTGCGCCTCGGCCTCGCCTCGCGCGTGGTCGCGCCCGAGGACCTCGACCGCGTCGCGATCGAGACCGCGTCGCTCGTCGCGCGCGCCCCGAGGGACGTGCTGCTCCGGACCAAGGCGAAGATCGTCGCGCGGGCGGGGATCGCGTTCCGCGAGACGCTCGCGCTCTGACGCGCCTTCGCCACGCCCTCGCGGGGAGCCTAGCCGCGCTCCGAGGGGGAGCCGACCGCCGCCCCGACGTCCGAGTCCAGACGCGCCCGGACGGCGTTCGCCAGCGTCGCGGCCGTGAAGGGCTTGTGGAGGAAGGCCGCGTCCTCGTTCCGGACGTCGTCGCGGACGATGGCATCGTCCGTGTAGCCGGACATGTAGAGCACCTTCGTCTCGGGTCGCAGGCGCACGAGCGCTTCCGCGACCTCCCGACCGCCGATCCCCGGCATCACGAGATCCGAGAGCAGGAGATCGATGCGGCCCGGATGGTGGGTCGCGAGGTCGAGGGCCGCCTGGCCGTTCGACGCGACGAGCACCCGATAGCCCTGGTGTTCGAGGAGATCGCGGGCGATCGAGCGGACGTCGTCGTCGTCCTCGACGACGGGGATCGTCTCGGTGCCACGCGTCGGCCGCGCTCCGGCCGTCACCACGGGCGGCGTGGAGTCCCGACGATCCGCGAGCACGGTCGGGAAGTGGAGTCGGAACGTGGCGCCCCCGCCCGGCTCGCTCGACACGGTGATGAATCCACCGCTCTGCTCGACGATGCCGTAGACGGTCGAGAGGCCGAGCCCGGTTCCCTTCCCCGGCTCCTTGGTGGTGAAGAACGGCTCGAAGATCCGCGCCGCGGTGGCGGCATCCATCCCCAGCCCGTCGTCGCTCACCGTGAGTCGCACGTAGGAGCCGGGGTTCGCGCCCGCGTGCCGTGTCGCTTCCCCTGCATCGAGGACGACCGTCTCCGTGACGAGCCGCAGCGTTCCACCGCGCGGCATGGCGTCCCGTGCGTTGACGGCGAGATTCACGATCACTTGTTCGATCTGACCCGGATCGGCATGGATCGTCGCGCCCGCGCTGCCGTCGCCGAGACACTCGATGGCGATGTGCTCTCCGAGCACGCGACGCAGCATCGGGACGAGCCCGGCCACCACCTCCGCGAGGTCCAGGGTCTTCGGCGCGAGGACCTGTCGCCGACTGAACGCGAGGAGCTGCCGCGTGAGGGCCGTCGCGGTCTCGCCGGCCTTGCGGATCTGCTCCACGGGATGACGAAGCGGGGACGCCTCCGGCAAGGCGTCGAGCACGAGGTTGCTGCAGACGCCGATCACCGTGAGGAGGTTGTTGAAGTCGTGCGCGATGCCCCCGGCGAGCTGACCCACGGCTTCCATCTTCTGCGACTGACGGAGCTGCTCCTCGCTCGCGCGGAGGGCGGCCTCCGCTCGCTTCCGCTCGTCGATGTCCTCGACCATGGTCACGGTCCGGATCCGACGCTCCGCCGAGGCCGGCAGGGTGGAGGAACGGAGTCGGGCCCAGAGCTCGGTGCCGTCCTTCCGCACGTAGCGCTTCTCGAATTCGAACGACTCGATCTCTCCTCCCTGCATCTTGCGGAGCAGCTCGTGACTCTCGGCGACGTCGTCCGGATGCGTGAGGTCGGCGAAGCGCATGCGCCGCAGCTCCTCCTCGGAGTAGCCCGTCATGCGGCAGAACGCCGGATTCGCGCGTAGGAAGGTGCCGTCGGCGTCGACGCTCACGATGCCGACCGGTACGCGCTCGTAGATGGTCCGGTAGGCCTCCTCGCTCGTGGCGAGAGCCTCTTCGGCCAGATTCCGCTCCATGGCGATCGCGGCCAGGCGACCCGCGACCGTGATGAGCTCGAGGTCCGTCGGAGTCGGTGCGCGAGGGGCGCGGTAGTACATCGCGAAGGTGCCGAGCACCTTCCCCGACGCGGAGAGGATCGGCTCCGACCAGCACGCGCGGAGGCCGAATGGGAGCGCGACGGATCGGTAGAGATCCCAGAGGGGGTCCGTGGCGATGTCCTCGACGACGACGCGGCGACGGAGATAGGCGGCCGTGCCGCAGGAGCCGGCCTGCGGGCCGATCGGCGATCCGTCGATGGCCCGGAGATAGGCGTCGGGGAGGTGCGGACCGGTCGCGTGGCGGACGTGGAGGCCTTCGGCGTCGAGCTGCAGCACCGAGCCGATCATCTCGGGGCTCATCGCTTCGATGCCCACGATCAGCCGTTCGAGGGTCTGCCCGAGGCTCGCCCCGGTCGAGATCAGGGAGAGGACCTCGTGCTGGACCTGTTCGATCGTCGTCGGGCTTCCCACGGCCTCGCGCGCTCCCGTCATCCGGCCCCCCTCGGGAACGAGGGTACACCCGAGAGCTCGGGTCCGGCATCGTGCGGGCGGCGTAGGGGTGGCCGGGGCCGCCGAGCGGAGCGCGTCAGCCCGCCACGTCGCTCGGCACGAGCCTGCGATGGTGCGCGAGCAAGAGCCCACCGAGCCCGAGCACGACGAGCGCGAGGCCGACGTTCGCGATCGCGAAGGCGCGCGTCGGGAGCTCGAGGACCTCGACGCCGACGAAGACGAGCAGGGCGCTCACCACGTCGCCACAGCGGACGAAGAAGGTGTCGATCGCCTGCTTCGCCTTGTACTTCTCCTCGCGGCGCGTCGGGAGCCAGACGAGGGCCTTCGCGGTGTTGGCGAGCGAGTAGTCGCAGGCGTTCTCGGCGCTCTTCAGGATGCGGAAGACCGCGAAGCCGAGGGCGCTCGCCGCCGCCCCGTAGGTGAGCAGCGAGACGAAGGGGGCCGCGAGGAGCACGGCGCGGAGGCCTCCGTAGCGGACGACGCGGCTCGCGACGAGCACCTGGAGGAGCACGGCCGCGACGTTCACGCCGAGGAAGAAATCGCCGTAGAAGCTGCCGATGAAGCCCCGCACGAAGTCTTCGCGCACGAGCTCGGCGGAGCTCGTCCGCGCGGCCTCGAAGGCGGCCGCGGCCCGTTCGACCACGGCGTGGCTCAGGAGGAACTCGCCGTTCGAGTTCACGAGGGTGCTGACGACGAGCGCGACCGCGAGGATCCGCAGATACGGGTTCTTCGCGACGAGCGCGAAGCCGTCGGTGGAGACGAGCGGCACGTCGTGGGGCCTCCCCGCGGCCCCGTCCGAGGCGCCGCGCGAGAGCCAGAGGTAGAGCACCGCGTGCACCGCGACGAAGCCGGCCGAGAGGTGGAAGATCGCCGCGACCGGCATGCCGCGATCGAAGAGTCGACCCGCGAGGAGCGAGCCGGCCGCGCTGCCGACGGTGGCTCCGATGCCGACGAGCGGGAAGAGCCGACGACCGGTCGACTCGTCGTGGAGATCGTTCGCGAAGGACCAGAACTGGGCGACGGCGAAGACCCCGAAGACCCCGACGAAGACGTAGAAGGCGAAGCCGAGGTAGGGCACGCGGAGGTGCGCGAGCACCGCGAAGACCTCGACGGCGACCGCGGAGGCGAGCGTCGAGAGGAAGACGAGGCGTCGCGGCGGGATGCGCGTGGCGAGGAAGCCGTAGGCCGGCACCGCGAGGACGAGGAAGACCGCCTGGGCCGCCGCCGCATAGGACTTCAGCGTCGCGCCGCCCGTCGCGAGCACGAGGGGCTCGCGGAGCGTCTTGAGGAGGTAGTAGGCGAAGAGCGCGACGAAGAGGTTCGCGAGGAGGAGCAGCGCCCCCGCACCCTCGCCGGCCCGGACGTCGGCGGCGACCGAGAGCGCTCGTTCGAGCGCGCCCTTCCGGGTCTCGGCGTGGAGGACGGGCGTGGCTTCGGCGTGCATCGAGTCCCTCGGGGCGGAGGCTAGACGCACCCCCGTTCATCCCGGAAATTCCCGACGCACGAGGCCCGCGAACGGTCTACGGGTCCGCCCTTCAGACGTTGGTCGAGACGACGACGGCGACCCGCACGGCCTCGAAGAGGCGGGCCGAGAGTCGGCCCCGCTCGGCCTCGAGGACCGGATCGTCGAGGACGAAATCGTTCCAGGAGCCCATCCCGCCGAAGACGTCGGCGCGCTCGGCGGCGGCCGCGAGGGCCCGGACCTCGGCCGGCGCCCCGAGCGGCAGGGCATCCCAATCGGAGGCCGCACCCGCCTCGAGGAGGGCGAGGGTCTCGGCGAAGCCCCGCTCCCATCCCCCGAGGCTCGTCCGCTCCCCGAGCGCGACCAGGGCCTCGAGGACGTCCTCGAGCAGCTCGGTCGCCTCGGCCACGGACGTCTCGGGGGCCGCGCCCTTCGGCCTCCGGCCCGTCGAGCGGAGGAAGAGATCGAAAGCGGCGGCCGGCGAGACCGCATCCGGGCGACGGGCGAGGCTCGACAGGAAGGCCTCGACCTCGGTCTCGAGCCAGAGCTCGAGAGCCAGCGCCGTGCTGAGGGTGGGGACCCACCCCTCCTCGCGTCCCCGGGCGAAGAAGGCGCCCGTGTCGAGGAAGGTCTCCTCGCCGCGGACGATCTCGGACGCGCGGATCCACCGCTTCTCCGTGAGCACACGGTCGCAGGCATCGAGGGGGAGCTCGCCCCGCACGATGGGGCGACCGTACGCGACGAGGGTCCTCAGAACGGCCAGATCCAGGCGCATCGGCCCAACCCTAGGCGGAGCCCCCGAGGGTTGTCGAGGGGACGGGTGGCGGGGAGGGCCGGGGCGGGGGTGGGCTCGAACCCTTCGCCGCACCCGCTGGCTCGGAGATTCATCGGGTCGCGTTCCCTCCACACGCGACGCGGAAGAGGTGTTCCATGTCCGGGAGCCGAGTGCCCGAGGAGAGCCGAATCACGCCCACAGGCAGCGATCTCGCCGCCACCCTCGCGCGCATCGACGCGCGTCTCGATCGCCTCGAGCGGACTCTCGCCCCGATCGCGGAGCTCGGACGCACGGCTCCCGATCTGGCGGCCACGGTCGGGGACATCCTCGACGAGCAGGCGGCGAAGCTCGGCGACGTGGAGTACCGAGTCCAGGCACTCGCGGACTTGCTCGAGCGGCTCTCGCGGCCCGACACGCTCGCCTCGCTGCGGAAGGTCGTCGACCTCGCCGAGAGCGCGCCCGACCTCGTCGCCACGATGACGGACGTCTTCGACGAGACGATGGCCGAAGCCGAAGCGGAGGGCCTCGACCTCACGCACGTGATCGGCGATGCGAAGCATCTCGCGATGGGCCTCCTGCGCCTCACGACGTCGCGCGAGCTCAAAGCCCTTCTCTCGTCGGGCATGCTCGATCCGAAGGCCCTCGGGATCCTCGGCATGGTGGCGAAGTCCACCGCCGACGCGCAGGAGACCGAGCCGCCGCGCGTCGGTCTCGTGGGCATGATGCGCGCCCTCGGCGATGCCGACGTCCAGCGCGCCACGGGTTTCGTGCTGCGCATCGCGACCTCGTTCGGTCGCGCCCTCGCGCGCACCGACAAGCGACTGACCGCGGGCTGATCCGCCTCCGCACCGAAGAGGAAGACGACATGACGACCGAGCACCACGAGCTCCTCATCGTCGGCGGAGGGACCGCCGGCATCACCGTCGCCGCGCACATGCTGCGCCACGAGGCCGCCCCGAAGATGGCCATCGTCGATCCGGCGGCCGAGCACTACTACCAGCCGCTCTGGACGCTCGTCGGCGCGGGCGTCTATCCGCGCGAGGCGTCCGTCAGGCCGATGGCAGACCTGATCCCGAGCGGCGTGACGTGGATCCGCGATTCCGTCGCGGGCTTCGATCCCGACTCGAACCGCGTCGAGCTCGCCTCGGGCAAGGTCCTCACCTACGACCAGCTCGTCGTCGCCCCCGGCATCCAGCTCGACTGGCAGAAGATCGAGGGACTGCCCGGCGCGCTCGGCAAGGACGGCATCACCAGCAACTACGCGTACGAGAGCGTCGGCTACACCTGGGACCTGATCTCGAAGCTGCAGGGCGGTCGCGCGGTCTTCACGTTCCCGAACACGCTGATCAAGTGCGCGGGCGCGCCCCAGAAGATCCTCTGGCTCGCCGAGGAGAATTTCCGCCGTCGCGGCGTACGTGGGAAGTCGGAGCTCGTCTACGCCGCCGCGGGCGCCGCGATCTTCGGCATCCCGAAGTACCGCGCCGCCCTCGAGAAGCTCGTCGCGGAGCGGAAGATCGACACGCGCTTCCGCAAGGACCTCGTCGCCGTCCGCCCCGCGAGCAGGGAGGCCGTGTTCCGCGACCTCGACAAGGGGGACGAGCTCGTCCTCCGCTACGATCTGCTCCACGTCACGCCGCCACAGAGCGCCCCCGACTTCGTGAAGAAGTCGAAGCTCGCGCAGGCCGGCGAGGCCGGCTGGGTCGACGTCGACAAGCACACCCTCCAGCACGTCCGGTATCCGAACGTCTTCAGCCTCGGCGACGCCTCGAGCCTACCGTGCTCGAAGACGGGCGCGGCGATCCGGAAGCAGTCGCCCGTGCTCGTCGAGAACCTGCTCGCCCTGCGCGCCGGTCGCCCGCTCGCCGCCCGCTACGACGGTTACGCGAGCTGCCCGCTCGTCACCGGCTACGGCAAGGTCATCCTCGCCGAGTTCGGCTACGACGGCGCGATCATGGAGACCTTCCCCTTCGATCAGGCGAAGGAGCGCTACTCGATGTACGCCCTCAAGGCCCACGCGCTGCCGAACCTCTACTGGCACGGCATGCTGCGCGGGCGCATGTGAGCGCGCAGCCGCTCACGGAGCGAACGCGCCCATCGCGACGTTGAACGTCACGAGGAGCGAGAGCACGAAGGCGAGCCAGACCTGCCAGGCGACTCCCGGGTCGAGCGTGCACACGCCGGGCGCGAAGGGGAGGTAGCGGACGGCGACGCGATCCCCGGGGGTTCGCATCCGCACCTTGCCCATCGAGGCTCCGGCGTGGGTCTCTATGGCCGCCCCGAAATGGAGGCGGCCTCCCTCGTAGGTCTTCCCGCCGACGGAGTACCGGTACCGGAGACGCAGGTAGTAGCGGAGGCCCTGGCGCTGTCGCTTCGAGCTCTCGAAGCGGCACTCGAGGATCTCCGCCTCCGCCGTCGGCCATGCGCGCGCCGTGAGGCCGAACGCGATCCACGCGATCGACCAGAGGAGGACGCCGCTCGAGAGCGAGAGACCGATCAGGCCGGGCACGACCTCGTCCATCGGCCGGTTCCCGAAGAGCCGCATCGGTGCTTCCTGCATGGCGTCCCCCGCGGGAACGCTACCGGACGCGCGCGCTTCCCACCATCCCGACGAAGAGGGCGGGTGCGGCCTCCTGGCCGAGCCTCGCAGAAGCACGGGACGGGGCGAGGTCTTCGCGATAGGCTCGTCTGTCCGGTAGAGCCGACGATGTTCGCCCCCCGCACCGACCGACTCGCGAATCCGCCCGGCGAGGTGACCACGCGTCCCCTCGAGGGCTCGATCGTCGAGACGAAGTACGTCGGCGAGTGCGGAGCCGAGACCGTCGCGAAGGTCCTCGCCTACACGCCGGAGGTGCTCGAACAGATCCCCGGCACGCGCTGGCTGCTCGAGATGAGCGAGGTCACGAGCGCGCACGTCGACGCACGCAAGCCGGGGGGCGAGATCCTGCGCCTCTTCCGCGAGCGGGGCGGCGAGCGCTTCGCGATCGTCGTCCCCGTGCCGGCGATCCGGATGCTCATCACGACCGTCGCCTTCGCGACCGGGCTGCCGATCCGCAGCTTCGACACGCGCGAGCAGGCCCTCGCGTACCTGCGCTCCTGAGCCGATGGCCCACAAGACCCGCCCCTACCTCTTCTACTCGGCGACGCGCGCCCTCTGCGGCACCTGCCTCCGCGTGGTCGACGCGAAGGAGCTCATCGAGGGCGAGCGCGTCTACCTCTGGAAGCGCTGCCCCGAGCACGGCGTCTCCCGCGTCCTTCTCTCGGACGACGCGGAGTATTTCCGGCTCGGACGCGAGGCCTTCCTGAAGGCGCCCGAGCAGGTCGAGCACCACAACACCGGCGTCGAGCACGGCTGCCCCTACGACTGCGGCATCTGCCCGGACCACGAGCAGCACGGCTGCGTGACGCTCCTCGAGATCACCGACCACTGCAACCTGCGCTGTCCGACCTGCTACGCGTCGAGCGGACCCGAACGGCTCTCGCACCGGCCCCTCGCCCAGATCGAACGGATGCTCGATCGCATCGTCGCGAACGAGCGGGAGCCCGACGTCGTCCAGATCTCGGGCGGCGAGCCGACGCTGCACCCCGACTTCTTCGCCGTGCTCGACGCGTGTCGGAAGCGCCCGATCCGTCACCTGATGCTGAACACGAACGGCCTCCGGATCGCTCGCGAGGACGGCTTTGCCGAAAGGCTCGCGCGGTACGCCCCGCGCTTCGAGGTCTACCTCCAATTCGACTCGCTCTCGGCCGAGCCGCAGCGGGTGCTGCGCGGCGCCGACCTCCGGCGGATCCGCGAGGAGGCGCTCGATCGCCTCGACGCGCTGAACCTCTCGACGACGCTCGTCGTCACGCTGCGTCGCGGCCTGAACGACCACGAGATCGGCGACATCCTGCGCTACGCCGCGTCGCGGAGGTGCGTGCGCGGGGTGACGCTCCAGCCCGTGCAGGACGCCGGCCGCGTCGAGGGCTTCGACGCCGAGGCGCATCGCCTCACGATCTCCGAGGTGCGCCGGAAGCTCGTCGAGCAGTTCCCGACCTTCACGAAGGAGGACGTGCTCCCCGTCCCCTGCCATCCCGACTCGCTCGCGATGGCCTACGCGATCAAGGGCACGGGCGAGGCCGCGGGCACGATCGCCCCGCTCACGCGCTTCGTCGATCGGAAGCTGCTCGTCGAGGGCGGCCGGAACACGATCGTGCTCGAGGACGATCCCGAGCTCCGCCTGCGCTTCTCGCGCGCGCTCTTCGAAACGTTCTCGACGGCCCACGGCCCCGAGAGCGCCTCGCGCTCGCTCTCGCAGCTGCTCTGCTGCCTGCCGCAGGTCGAGGCGCTGCCCGAGCTGACCTACGACCGCGTCTTCCGCGTCGTGATCATGCAGTTCCTCGACCGGCACACGATGGACCTCCGCAGCGTCCGCAAGAGCTGCGTGCACATCGCGCATCCGGACGGCGAGCGCGTGATCCCCTTCGACACGTACAACGTCCTCTACCGAGACCGGCTCGAGGAGGACGTGCTCGTGCCGCTGCGGGCGCGTGTGGAGCGGATGGGGGGCGGCTGAGCTCGGTCGGGTGTCCCTCGCCGGGTGTTCTTGACGCTTCTAGAAACGTCCATACACTGCGAATCATGGGTCATTCGGTGAAGTTCGCCTCGACGATGGACAGCGACCTGCTCCACGCGCTGCGCGAGCATGCGGAGCGGTCGGGGCGTTCGATCAGCTCGATCCTCGAGACGGCCGTGGCCGAGCATCTCGATCGCGTCCGTGTGCGACCCGCGTTCCGCGCCGCCGTCGACCAGGTCCTCGACGAGCACGACGAGCTGCTCGCTCGCCTCGCGCGCTGAGGCGACCGCGTGGCGCACGAGACCTTCTTTCCGACCCTCGACGAGGTGCTCTACCTCCACGCGGCGCTCCTCGCGCGCCACGGAGGGGCTCCGGGCGTGCGCGACCTCGGACTCGTCGAGAGCGCTCTCGCCCGTCCTCGCTCGGGCTATTACGCGAGCCTCTCGGAGCAGGCCTCGGCCTTGCTCCAGAGCTTCGCGCGCAACCATGCCTTCGTCGACGGGAACAAGCGCGTGGCCTGGGCGATCGCGTGCGTCTTCCTACGCGTGAACGGCTATGTCGTGGTCGTCGATGCGGACGACGCCGAGCGTTTCCTCATCGAGCGCGTGATCGGCTCGCACGCCGAGATCGACGAGATCCGAGGCTGGCTCGAAGCGCGCATGGCGCCGGCGAGCGGGTGATCCCCTTCGACACGTACGACGTCCCCTATCGAGACAAGCGCGACGAGAACGTGCTCGTGCCGCTGTGCGCGCGCGTGGAGCGGATGGGGGGGGCTGAGGCGGGGGTCGCGCGGCGCTCCAGACGCCCGGTTCATCGAGAGCCGCTCAGATCGGGTCCCGCACCCTTGATCGAGCCCCAGACCGCGACGATGACGACCGCTTCGGCGCCGGTGACGTAGTACACGTGATGCCGCGTGGCACGCAGGAGAACGCGACGTACGCCAGGAACGTCCGGATGCGGGTAGCGATGTCCCACGTCAGGCGCGACCGCGAGGGTCTCGATTGCTGCAGCGAGCTCTTCGGTGAAGAGACCCGGCGACGCGGTGCGATTCGAACGCCACCAGGAATCGATTCGTCTCATCCGCGCCTCGGCCTCGGGCGCGACGATGACCTGTCGCATCACCGATTTCGGAGGTCGCCGAGCACGTCGGCGGCAAGCCGCCCACGGCCCTCTGCGATGGAGCGCACGGCCGAGGAAATCGCCTCGTCGAGCGCCCGACGGTCGGTCGCGTCGAGCGCATCGCCTTCATCGTCGACCACGAGATCGAGCACCGTGCCCTCCGGCAAGACGGTTGGCTCGTCGACGACAAGGCGGCCATTGTGCACACGCGCTCGTATCGATGACATGCGTCGGAGTCTAGCAGATCCCATGCGGTCTCTCGACGACCGCGCGAGCGCCGGCCCGAGCCCCCTCAGCCCCGCCCGGTCTGCGAGCCCGGCCCGTCGAGCAGGAAGCCGAAGAGGCCCGAGGAGAGGATCGCCGCGCCGGGTCCGCCGAGCACGCGCAGCGTCTCGAGCGTGGTGACGGCGACCTGGTTGATCGGCACGGTGTAGTCGGGCACGCAGAGCCAACGCCCCTTCTCGATCTCGCGGAGCGCCTCGGCGACGATGCGCTTCGGATCCATCGAGCCGCCGATCACCTTCGCGAGCGTGCGCTTCGCCGGCGAGAGCTTCTGCTCGTAGCTCGCCGAGCCCTCGATGCCGTTCACGAGCACCGTCGAGACCTGCACGCCGTGGCGGCGGTACTCGAGCCAGAGGCTCTCGGCGAAGAGGCGGAGGAAGGCCTTCGTCCCCTGGAAGATCCCGTCGATCTCGATCGGCGCGAGGCTGTTCAGCACGTTGACGAAGACGACCGCGCCACGGCCGCGCTCCACCATCTTGGCGCCGAACGTGTCGACGAGGAGCATCGGCACCTCGACGTTCATGCGGATCATCCGCCGCTTCGTCGCGCGATCCATCGCGTGGAACATCCCGACCGTGTGCAGGTTCGCGTTGATCACGAGCAGGTCGATCGAGAGGTCGTTCGTCGCCTCCTCGAGCTTCTCGAGCGCGTCGGCCTCCGTGAGATCGAGCGCGACGGGCCGGGCCTGCACGCCGTGGTCACGGCGCAGCTCCGCCGCGATCGACTCGAGCAGCGAGAGACGCCGCGCGACGAGCACGACGTCCATGCCGGCGGCCGCGAGCTGACGGGCGAATTGCTCGCCGACGGTGGTGCTCGCGCCGACGACGAGAGCGGTCTTTCCGAACTTCCGGGTCAGGGACATGGGCCCATCCTACGACACGACCGAGGAGGCAGGCACCCGTGACTTCCGCGTGCAGCGAGCCCCTTCCCTCGAAGCGAGTGCGCGCCGATATTCGTCCGCGGAGGTCCTTCGAATGCCCGCTCTCTTGCTCTCCGCTTCCGACGTCCGCCGCTGCCTGCCGATGGATCGCGCCGTCCTCGCCGTGGAGGACGCCTTCCGCTCGATGGCGCTCGGGAAGGCGCGGATGCCGCCGAAGGTCTACCTCGATCTACACGAATTCCAGGGCGATTTCCGCGCGATGCCGGGCTTCCTCGGCGACTACGCCGGCCTCAAGTGGGTGAACGTCCATCCGGAGAACCCGAAGCGCTATGGCAAGGCCGCCGTGCGCGCGCTCTTCGTCCTCTCCGATCCGAAGGACGCCGAGCCGCTCGCCGTCATGGACGCGACCGTGCTCACGGCGATGCGCACGGGCGCGGCCGGCGGTGTCGCGTCGAAGCACCTCGCCGTCGAGAAGCCGAAGACCGTCGGCTTCGTCGGGGCCGGTGTCCAGGCGCGCACGCTGCTCGCGGCCCATCGCGCGGTGTTCGGGGATTCGTTCGAGGTGCTCGTCGCGGACGCACGGCGCGAGTCGGCCGAGCGCTTCGCCGCCGAGGCGAAGGGCCGGGTGGTCTCGATCGAGGAGGCGGCCCGGGCCGACGTCCTCTGCACCTCGACCCCGGCCCACGGACCGGTCGTCACCCGCTCGGCCGTCGGCCCCCACACCCACATCAACGCGATCGGGGCGGACGCCGCCGGCAAGCAGGAGCTCGACCCCGCGATCCTCCGGGACGCCCGGGTCTACGTCGACGACCCCGCCCAGGCCTTCCACAGCGGCGAGGTGAACGTGCCCATCCGGGACGGCCTCTACCGTCCCGAAGCGGTGGCGGGGACCCTCGGGGAGATCATTGCAGGAACGAAATCGAGCCCCCGGGGCACGGGCTTGACCGTCTTCGACTCGACCGGCTTGGCCGTTCAGGACGTCGCGGTCGGGCGGGTGGTCTTCGAGGAAGCGAAGCGCCTCGGCCTCGGCACGCCCTTCGACTTCTTCGCCTAAGTCCGCGTTCCGACGACGGAAAAGGGAACGGCCGCGACGCGTGGGGGGGGGATTGCGTCGCGGCCGTTCAGAGATGGAAATGGCCGTCGGGGGCGGTGGGGGGGGATTTCGCCTACGCGTCGACCACTTCGGTTTCTGTATGTTGCATGTGGCGTGCCAAGCATCGGCTGAACGAAATTACTAAGAAATCTCCGTGACGCCTCCCCAAGGCTCATTTCATTTCCGATCGCTCGCTGCCGTCGGACTTCAGAAATGAAATGAGGCGGAAACGCGTACAGCCCGAACCGGGGACAGCCCCGCCGGAAACTGGCGGAATTCGCGCGCGCGTGAGAGTCCGGCGGTCATGAAGCGCTCTCGCCGACTGCCGACGCTCCTCGCCCTGATGCTCGCCATGGGGGCCTTCGGCCTCGCCTGCGATGTCCGCGAGCCGCAGCGCCGGGCCGGCACCGTCCCCCGGAATCCGAGCGGGAAGCCGAGCGCGGCGGTCGTTGCTGCACCGACGACCGGAACCCCCGAGGCGCCCCAGGCCGTCGAGGCCGTCGAGGCGGCCGCCGACCCCTTCCCCTCCCGCTTCTTCGGCGAGGACGATGCCGCGGTCCGCGAGGCGCTCCGCACCCAGCCCGTCGCGAGCGGCAAGAGGGGCAAGGGCGGCCGGAGCGTCGGCTTCAAGCTCACGCTCGCCGACGGCACGGTCGGCTACTTCAAGCCCGACCAGGACTTCTCGGGCGCCCACTACTGGTCGGAGCTCGCGGCCCACTACCTCGATCGGGAGCTCGGCTTCGGACGCGTCGCACCGGCCGTCGGCCGCGTGCTCGAGTGGAATCGCCTCCGCCCGCTCATGGGCACGGATTCCCGCGTCGCCGAGGTGAAGGTCCGCCCCGACGGCACCGTCCGCGGCGCCTTCCTCGCGTGGATCCCCGGCGGCCTCGAGCCGCTCCCGCTAAGGCCGGGCTGGGAGCGTTGGGTCCGCCGCGACGGCGCGATGATCCGCTCGCCCTTCGTCCGCCCCGCCCAGGTCCGCGACGGAGTCGCCGCCGCGCCCACCGCCGGCGAGCCCGACACCGCCGATCGCGCGGCCGAGATGTCGGACCTCCTGATCTTCGACTTCCTCGTCCAGAACGTCGATCGCTGGGGCGGCGACAACACGAACGTCCGCACGCGCGGCCGCGGCGGCCCGCTCGTCTTCCTCGACAACGGCGCCGGCTTCTGGCCCGGCATCCAGCGCCTGCCCCTGATGGAGTCGCGCCTGCGTCCGCTGCAGAAGTTCCGTCGCAGCACGATCGAGGCGATTCGCGCCTTCGATCGCGCCCACTTCGAGCAGCGCATCGCGCGCGATCCGCTCGCGCCGATCCTCACCGAGCGCCAGCTCGACGGGCTCGAGGAGCGGTGCCGGGCCGTGCTCGCGCACGTGGAGGCGATGCAGGCGCGGTTCGGGGAGGCGGTTTGGTTCTGAGGGGTCGCTGAGCGAGGCCGCTCGGGCTCGAGATCGCGCCGAGGAGGAACACCGTGCGACGACGACAGGTGATCGAGCTCGAGGATCTCGATGCATGCCCCCGCGCGGTCCGCGACGGTGGCACCGATTGGCTCGGCTTCATGGCGAACACGACGCGTGCCTTCGACGCCGTCGCGCCGAAGATCCTCGCGGCGATGGAGGCGACCGGGACCGACGAGGTGCTCGACCTCTGCTCCGGCGGCGGCGGCCCGTGGCGGACGCTCTCGAGCACGCTCGAAGCCCGCGGGAAGGTCCGGATCCAGCTCACGGATCGCTTCCCGAACCTCGGTGCGTTCGAAGCGCTCGCGCGGGAGAGCGAAGGCCGCGTCGGATTCGTGCCGACGCCGATCGACGCGACCGACGTCCCCGTCGGCGAGCGCGGGGTCCGCACGATGTTCAATGCCTTCCACCACTTCCCGCCCGAGCTCGCGCGGAGCATCCTCGCGGACGCGATCGCGAAGCGACGCGCCATCTGCATCTTCGAGGGCGTCGACCAGCGCCTGCTCCCGCTGCTCGCGATGCCGCTCCAGGCGGTGATCGTGCTCCTGCTCACGCCGTTCATGCGGCCCTTCAAGCTCTCGCGCTTCGTGCTCACGTACCTACTGCCCGCGATCCCCTTCGTCGTGATGTTCGACGGCGCGATGTCGATGCTGCGCATCTACCTCCCCGACGAGCTCGAGGAGCTCGTCCGCAGCATCCCGGGCCACGAAGGCTTCGACTGGGACATCGGCACGACGCGCATCCCGGGGATGCCGATGGGTCTCACGCATCTGGTGGGTGTGCCGAAGGTTTGAGGGTGAAGAGGAGGATCGGGACCGGCCGTTCTCTCCTCTACCTCGGCCCGCTGACCGTCACTCGACACACGACGTGGTTGTCGAGATCGAGGTTCTTCGACCAGACGAAGCTCCCGCCCGCGAAGAGCGTGCTCGCGTAGTCCACGTAGGCGGGCTGGTTCGTCACGTCGGCAGCGGCGTACACGGTGGCGCTCGGCCAGGCGGAGTCGTCGAAGTCCGGCGACATCCAATCCGCCGGCAGCACGTCGTGCGCCGCGACGCAGCTCTCGCCCGTCGGATCGGAGACGCACGCGACGGTCGCGTCGGTGCTCGGACACGCGGAAGAGTCGAGGTTCCCATGGGCGTCCTCGCGCAGGCAGCTCGCGTCGTCGAGGGGCGCCACGTAGAAGGCGCGGCACTTCCACGTCGCGTCGGTGACGTTGCCGTCGCTGAACACGGCGACGAAGCCCCCGTCGCCGATGTGGTTCCGTCCTCCGTTCGATTCGAGACCGACGCCGAGCGTCTCCTCCCAATCGACGAGGCTCACGGCGTAGGTGATCGGATACCGAGCCTGGAAGCGGACCGCGCTCGAGTCGAAGGGCGTGTACGCGACCGAGTCGTGGGCGACGTACGTGCCGTTCACGTAGAGCTCGAACGTGTTGTCGGCGAAGAGAGAGCCGGTGATCACCGCACCCCCGGGGTCGATCACGCGCGTCGTCAGCGACGAGGCGAACGAAGGATTCGCGCCCGTGCCGAGGCAGGTGTCGTAGACGTCGACGGCGAACGCTCCACCGGTGAACAAAGCCGGCACGACGAAGAGCGAGCCGTCGTCCGAGGCGATCTGCCCACAGCGGGCCAGTCGAATAGGACCCACGGAGGGATTCGTGCAGGTCGTGGTGACGGGACAGGGGACGGTCGTCGTCGTCATGCCCCGCGTGAGGAGGAACGAGGAAACGCCTCCGTCGGCGAGCGGAGAGGCCGCGGTGGAGGGCGTCGAGCAAGCAGCCAAGAGGGAGAAGGCTGCAGGTGCGAGGAAGAGGGAAGAGCGGGAATCCAACGCGGCCTCCGTCGACCAAGGGGGAGGAGCGCGGGTCTCGCGGCGAGGCTCCACGCTCCTCCGGGAAGACTGCGAGGGCTTCGTGGAGGGTCCGTGGGGGAATTGTGGGGGAAGGATGTGGAGGCGGACGGGTCCCCCTTCCTCTGCGCCTCAGTACGGCGGGCTGTCGAGCCCCTCGAGGAAGAGCTCGAGGGAAGGCGCGATGCGTTTCGGCGCTCGGCCGGGCTCGTCGAGGAGGAAGTACACGACCTCGTGCGTCGCGAGATCGACGCAGAAGAAGTTCGCGTTGCCTGTGTCGAGCGCGAACGGAACGAGGCTCGTGGGCAGGCCGGAGCGGGCCACGAGCCTCGGCCGAGCCAGCTCGAGCGACTCGCGCTTCGAGCCCTCGGGCACGCGCACGGCGAGCAGACGTCCGACCTCCACCTCGTATTCGTCGCCGAGGAAATAGCCCTTCTCCGGGCGCCCTCCGCCGCAGGTGAGGAGGAGCCTCGCGAGCGTGGTCGGAATCGAGATCGCAAGCGCGTCGGCCACGTCGGCGAGCGCCTCCTTCGTCGCGGGCGTGCAGTCGAGGAAGCGGTTGCCGTACGCTTCGACGTCGTTCGTGGCCTTCACGGCTCTCGGTGTCTTCGCGGTGTGCTTCTTCGTCGGCTTCTTCGTCGGCTTCGGCACGGACGGACCCCCTGCGGCGTTCGACGGAGAGTGTGCGTCATTCCGCGCGCGGTCGCTCGTTCACCTGCCTGCCTTGCCGCCAAGAAGCCTTCGGTCTCGCGCCCCTGCCATCGCGCCACCGCGTCCACCGCGGCGAAGCACGCGCGCGGGTCGTCCGCCTCGCGGGCGACCGACGCAGGAGACCCTACGAGCATCGCGAGCCAGTACCCGAGCCGCGCCCGCTCCGCCGCCGGCGCGCTCGGGAGCACGCTCTGCAGCGGCTCGAGCCACGAGGCCGCGTCGGGTTTCCACTGCAGCCCGTACATCAGCGCGTCCGTGTTGCGGAACGCGTGCTCCGCGCAGAACGCCTCGAAGCTCTTCGGTGCGTTCACCGGTGTCGTCGGTCGGACGCCCTCTCCGCGACGCCGCGTACGCCGCGGGGCCTCGACCGACGGGGAGGCGGCGGGCTCGACGCGCACGAGCTTCCCGAATCCCGCACGCTGGGCGAGCGAGACCATGGCGTCGGCCGCCTCCGACGGAACGAGGGCGAACGCCACCGCGTCCCAGACGCGCTCGAGGCGCACGATCGCGAGGCCTCCCGAGGCGAGAGATCGTGCGAGCGCTGCGATCACGTCCTCGACGCCCCCGTCGCCTGCGGCCTCTTCGAGAGACTCGAGGACCTCGGGCGCGGGCGCGCTCGCGAGGGCGCGACAGGCCGCGACGACTTCCTCGACGTCGGCTCGATGATCGAGCTCGGCGACCCGCCCGCGCGCTACGAGGCCGTCGATGAACGCGAGCCAAGCGAAGTTCTTCGGGAGGGCGACGCCCGCGCGAGCGAGCCCGCGCCGCTTCCAGCGTGCGGCGTGGCGTTTGAGGTGCGCCTCCGGATCGTCGAGAGCGAGCTCGAGCTCCGCGGCGAGGGTGTCGTCGTCGACGAACATCCGTCCGAGACGAAGCAGGTCCGCGCGTCTCCGGGTCATCAGCGGAGAGTCCTCCGGGGAGGGCGGGAGCGCCAGGATGGTCGATGGGGGGAGATGAAGGCCGGATTGGGGAGCGGCTCGGGTCGTGCGATCGCTGCGCGGCGGGCCGCTCGCCGTCGGGCGTGGGGCGGCCCGCCGACGACGGGCTGCCGACGAGCGGAGACCCCGACACCTCGCCCATCGAGGCCACGTCCCCTCAAGGCGACGAGAACTTGTAGACGGACACCAATCGGCCCCGTTCGTCGAAACCGAACCTCCAGCACGTCACCCACCACGTCGCGTCGTACCAGAGCACGAAACGGCAGTCCGGCTCGGTGCCCCCGCACCCAGCAAGGCCGTCGTGCGTCGAGAGTCCGCCGGTGATGTCGTCGGGTGGGCCCAGCTCGTCGAGGAACTCCGATACCGAAGTACCCATGGGCGCCTTCTCGAGGAGCGCTAGACGATGGATCCGGATGACGCCACGTGCGATCCCGAGGACCACCAAGATCGGAAGTGCCCACGCGAGGTAGATCGCCCTGGAGGATTTCAAGTCCATCGCATCCCTCGGCAGTCGACGAGATCGAAGCGTGAGTATGACGAGTCGTTCGAAGCGAAGCTCTCGCTTCCGTCTCCCTCGATGTCGACGAGCGCGTCGTACGCGAACGTCGTGGTTTCGCGGCCGTCCGGCCAGACCCATTGGAGCACGCACGAGCAGCGGGGGGAGCAAGCTCCCTGCTCTTCCGAGCACCGATCGCTTCGGCTCGCCCTACTTGAACGACCGACATACCGCGGCGGTCTGGCGGACGTTCACGGCCACCGGGCTCCTGACGACGATGCCGCCCGCCAGCAGGGCGCTCCAACGGTGTTCATCCGCCACGGGGAGCGCCAGGTAGTGCCTCCCCATGACGGGCCCGGGAAACCCGGGCGCGTCCTGACGGAACGCGCCTGCATCCGCGAGAAGAGTCCCGTGGCTCGCCTCCGTCCCGACGATCCGCTGCTGCACCACGATGGAGGCTCCGCTGGGCAGGATCGTGGTGATCGTGCCCGGGTACCGCGCCTGCCAGCCATGGACCGGATGCGGGAGCTCCCTGACGACGGTCATCGTCCCATCGGACGAACGGGTCTTGTGCGCTCGGAAGGGCGCATGCCAGGTCGTGGTCGAGGTCCCGTCGGGAGCGACGTCCGTACGCTCGATCGTGCCGCCTTCGTGCGTGCGCGTGATGCGCTGCGTCGCGCGTCCGTTCGAAGGGACTCCGCGCAACCGCGTGATTCGAACCGATCCCCCAACGAAGGAGGGGACGATTCGCTCGGCCAGGATCACGCCGCTCGACGCTTCTTCTTCGGGGTCTCGACCTCGACGACGAGGTCGAGCCCGGCCGCGTTCACCTCGGCCTGCAACGCGAGCCGGACGAACTGCGCCGTGCTGTAGCCGAGCTTCTTGGCCCACTCCGCAGCGCGCTCGACGCTGACGTTCCGTCGCTCGTTCTCGATGTCCGAGAGGTTCTGCTTGGAGACCCCGAGCTTCTCGGCAAAGGCCGCCTGGGTGAGCCCGTCGCCCTCGCGGATCGCGCGCAGGTTCTTCCCGAACGTGAGCGGTCCCCCGAGGAGCTGTTCGAGAAACGCGCTCGCCTCGACAGCCGCCTTCGCCTTCGTGGTCATGGCTTTCATCCTTCCGCGGGGGCAAGCCCCCTTCGCTTTCGGGGCGGTGGGAGGGTCCCCTCGCCGGCTCAGTACTTGTGCTTGTTGACTTCCTCGACCGATACGAACTCGATCTTCCCGTCTTTCAGGATCCTGTAGATCGCCCGGTAGCTCAGCGAGAGTCGAATCGAGCGCTCCCCTGCACGGTCGCCCTTGAGCGGCTCGTCGTGGTAGCCAGGAACCTTCCGGACTTCTTCGAGTCCGCTCGACTCGACGGCCTCGACCCAGCCCTGGAGCTTGCGCGCGACGTGCCTGGGGACCGACGCGAGCTCTTTCGTCACGGACCGGGAGATGACGACTCGCGTGATCACCTCGACGAGTATACTCATCGCGCGAGTACAGGCAACTCATGACATGAGTACCTCGGCGCAGGCGTCCGTTCTCGTCGATGGGTCCGTGATGGGCGATCGCGGTGAGCGTCGAGAGACTTGCCGCCCGAAGTTCACGCAGCGGTCGCTCGTCGGCGTGGTGGCGATGCCGTCCGGAGGGAGGACGCGAGGGGTACCTCGGCACCCTGCTCGTCGACGACGAAGCTCCGATGCGGGACGGAGTCGAGGGCCAACGTGGCGGGCGCATCCCGGCTGCAGGTGGAGCGAGCCCACCGACGCCGATGACGGGAGCGCGCGGCCTCGCAGACGTCGCGCCGCGCGAGGAGCTTCGCGCCGCGACGGCGCCGAGGGTGGCGAGTTTTCCGAGGGGGGTTCTCATGGGACCCTCGGAATTCGTGACGGAAGGGGCTTCCGGCCCGTCGATTCACGTGACGGGGTTCACGGAGCCGGGGATCGACAGGTGGCAGCGTGGGATTCCGCCATGCCCGGCGTGACGAAGGCCCAGTCGAGGGCCGCGAGACACGGCACGCTCTCCATGACGGGACGTCAGGAGCAGGGCGAAGAGACCAAGCTCACCTCGGGCGCCCAGCGGGAGCAGAACGCAGCTGCTCACGGATATCGTCCAGTAGCGCCTCGCCTTCCTCACGCCCGGCTGGGCTCCAAGACTTCTTCGACTTGCGGAGGGCCCCCCTCAAGACACCCTCCGCCTCGAGCAACCCGGCCCGATTGCGACGACTTCCGATGCAACTCCTTGCGTACCCAACGGCAGCCTCGGGGTCACCCATCTCCAACGCCATCGCGAAGTACCGTTTGGCAAGCGACCACTTGCCTTCTTCGAGGTATTCGAGTCCCGCGTTCGTCGCGGCTACCACGCTTCCGCCTTTCGCCGCGCGGCGCCAGAGGCGAAGAGCGCCAGGTCGGTCGCGCGAGCAACCGATTCCGGCGTGCAAGCCGAAGGCCATGGAGGCCATGGCACTCACGCACCCGCGCCGAGCCGCATGGGCGAACATCTGGTGAGCTACGCTCGGCTGGGCTTCCAAGAGCACCGTCCCGTCGTGGTCCTCGATTCCGTCCCGAATGTATATCGCGGCCGTGGTCAACGAATCGATCGATCCCAGCGACGCTGCAGCCAAGTGCACCGTGAGGCACGCCAGCTGCACGCCCGGTCGGGTTTGCAGACCCTGAGCGCTCCGGACCAGCGAACGAACCAGGGCGTCCGAGCTCCGATCACCGCGCGCCTGCTGGACCAGCAGTCCCCGAGTCGAAATGGCGACGTGGTCCATATGCGGCAAGGGGGCACCTGATTTGCGCCTTCCATGTCCTCGTCGTGACTTCACTCGCATGCTGTGCCCCTCGATCGGCCTTCGCCGCGGCCTCGACCTCGGCCTCGACCGTTGTTGTGCCACTCGTCCCAGCCAGGAGGCTTTGGCTTCTCGATGCGCCGTCCCGTCTGCGGATCCCTGAAGATGATCCTGTCAGGCCTCGTCGGATGCGGCTGCGTATGTTTCCAGGGATTATCGTTGCCGTTGGGTCGCGTGTACCCGCGCTCGCCCTGACGTCCGCTCTCCCAGCGATCGTTCCACGCGTCTCGAACCGCGTCCGATAGTACGACGCCCGCCACCACTCCCGCGAGGGTCGCCGCTGTCCACGCGGCCGCAGCCGCAGCGGCCTCCCAGCCCCCGCCGAGGCCGAGTGCAGTGAACCCGACGAGCTCGGCGTCGGGGTATTCGCGCGCGCCGAACCGCCTCGGGCCCCTGTCCCGATCGCAGACGCCGCCCGCGCACCGCCAGACCGAAGCAGCGGGTCAGGGTCCACGTCCTGCGTCAGATCCAATTCACGATGGCGATGGCGAGACGCGTCGAGAGGACCATGAGGACGACACACAGCAGGAGCCCCAGGGTAGTGGCAACGCCTCCATCCCCGACGCGGCGTGTCTCGAACGTGACTCGCAAGGCCACTGGAACGAGGACGGCAGCAGACACGAACAGGACCAACGCTGCAGTCTCGATCTCTTCCAAGGTCGCGATGTCCGCTTCGCTGGGTAGGCGTCCCGTACGAAGGGACGGAATGGCGACCACGGCCAGCGTCCACGCGGCCATCGAAGCGTTCAGCGCTACGAGGGCCCGTGTGGGTGACCTCGTCGATGACGGTGGAGTCTGGACTCTCATCGCTTGAACATCCTGCGCAGACGTAGTGCGGAACAGCGCGCTCGATCGGATGCGCGGGCTGCACGGGCAGCGTGATCGACTTCGTACGAACGCGCACGTCGTAGCCGAGCACGACCGCACGGCTAGTCGACGGTCACCCACGGAAAGTCCGTCGGGACGACGCCCTCGGTCATCGCCAACCGAAGAGCTCGCATGGCCGTGCCCGGGTCGACGAAGGCGTCATCGGCCCGCTTCCCGTCCCCGCCGGCGTCATGAGGAGAGAGCGTGTGCTCGGTACCGGCCCCGTCGACGAGCACCAGCGAGACCCGACCCTCCCTCGTCTCGGCATATCCCATGATCGGCGAGATCTCCGTCGCTACGCCGAGCGCGGCGTACACGAGGCGGCGCAAGCCCTTCTCGGTGCCGGATACCCGCCAGATCGAGACGACGTTCCCAGGTTCCTTCGACGCCGCGGCGAAGAACGCGAGGGCATCGTCGACCTCGTGGAACGAGGCTCGTTCCTGCCCTCCGACCGCGACGTCCCAGCGCGGAAAGTCCTGCTTCATCTCTCGCTCGCCTCGCAGCTCCGACAGAGTGTAGCCCGACGCGCGGCCAGCACTCGGCCCGTCGAGTCGCGGCGAGGTGAATCAGGCGCCGCACCGAGCCGAGGTGGTCGGTGATCACCCGGTACGTCGCGCCGCCGCGGACCACGAGGTCGGGCACGTGCGGCTTGGTCCCGAACACTAAGGCCGCCGTGATCGCTCCCGTCGCGTCGAGCTCCGCCACCGGCTCGAGGCCATCCTGGTAGAGCCAGGGTGGTCGAGGGTGTCGCTCACGTCGAAGCCTTACACGTCTGTGTGCATCGCGAACGTCGAGTCTTCGTGCGTCTTCCGCCTCGAGATGCGACGCGCGGCGGGAAGCAGAAGCTGGACGAACAGTCAGTGGGACGATTCAGGATAGGCACATCGTGGACATTCGCGTAGCCGAAGCAACCACGTAATCCACTTTCCACTGGGCTGCTCGGTCACTGCCATCCACAGCCACCGCGCGCTGCAGTGAGGACACCGAACGCTGGTAAGAACCCATGCGATCAAGATGTTGTCGAACGCTAACGCGGCCAGGGCCACCTTGGTCCACAGCATGTCATGGATGCGGGCAACACCCAACATCAGAGCGATCCCTCCCACGAGAAGTCCCGCGGCCGCTGCATTCAGTTTCCAGATCTGAGAACTGGCTTTGAGAACCGAGCCATCCGCGGAAATCTTGTTCATTGGATTTGGTGCTTCAGATGTTTCGTCACGGGTCGACAATGACCACTGCCTACGATCCGCATGTGCCGTCGCACTCGCCGTCCGAGGCCGATGAGCCCCATCCGTTCGGTCCGAATGGCAACGCGGCCGCGAGCATGGATCCAACGAATACGCCGCTCTCGAAAGCAGCGCCGGCCAGCAGGAAGTTCGCGAATAGGTGTGCAGCTCCAAGACCAGCCACGGCCAAGGGACCCCCTCCGGCCCCTACTGCAGCCACCGCTCCCACGGCACCTCCCTCAGCGGATGCGGCTGCCACCGCGCCAAGTCCACCGTAGGCATTGGCAGCGGTCTCGCCAAAGGCGAATGCGGTTTGACCAGCACGCACGATCACCCCCCCATAGGACGGAATTCCCAGGAATTCCGCGAGCGCTTTCCCAGTGATGAGTCCCGTAAGTGGAGGAGCGAGTTTGCCAGGAATCAGTTCGTTCGTCTCGCGGAAGTTCCGCAGAACTCGTTGCCAGTAGGAGCACTTGAGCCCCGTGGGATCGATATCATTGACCGGATCCCCCCCCACGTACGCATACACGTTCGAGTCCCCACCCTCGAACCCGATCGGATCCTTCGCCGTCCACCGGCCGATCTCCGCGTCGTAGTCCCGCGCGCCGAAACGCGTCAGGCCCGTGTCCCGATCGTAGAGACCGCCCGCGTACCGGAAGGGCTGAAGGTCCTCGCACGAAGCCACGCCGTTGCACGAGCTCGACGTGATCCGGCCCCAGGCGTCGTACTCGAAGGCCTGCGCCACCGCGCCGTTCGACGTGTTCACGAGCCGCCGCACCGAGCCGAGGTGGTCGGTGATCACCCGGTACGTCACGCCACCGCGGATCACGAGGTCGGGCACGTGCGGCTTGGTCCCGTACACGAAGACCGCCGTGATCGCTCCCGTCCCGTCGAGCTCCGCCACCGGCTCGAGGCCGTTTTGGTAGAGCCAGGCGCGGTCGAGCGTGCCGTTCTTCTTCCGCGCGATGCGGCGGCCCGCCGCGTCGACGACGTACGTGAGCTCGTTCGTGGTGCCGCCCGGTAGGTCGACCGCGAGCAGGTTACCGAGCGCATCGTACGTGTACGACGTGGTCGCGCCGCTCTCGCTCCGCGTCTGACGCTGTCCGAGCGGGTTGTACGTATACGAGACGCCGCCGTACTGCAGCATGCGGTCCTGCGCGTCCACGACCACCTGCTCCGCCGTCACCGAAGCGCGGCCGAGCACCGTCGCGCTCGTGCGGTTGCCGTTGGCGTCGTAGCCGTAGTGCTCGACCTCCACGCCGTCGCGCGTCACCGACTGGAGCCGGCCGTACGCATCGTAGCCGTACACGTCCGCGTGCGTCGGGGACGTCGAGTCCTCGTACGTGTTCCGCGTCGAGATTCGGCCGAGGTCGTCGTACTGGTAGTCGAAGCCGTAGCGACGCGCGGTTCCGTCGTTCCACGTAGTCGCTTCGGCGCTCGGAAGCCCGCGCGTGATCCACCGCATCGAGCTCCGCACGCTGCCGATCGACGTGCCGCGAAGCAGGCCGTTGTTCGCCGTCATGCTGTCGGTCGGCAACGGATCGTTCGCACCCATCGCGTTCGGGGTCCGGTAGATCGTCATCGGATTCGCCGACGTGCCGACCGACGTGAGCTGGTCGTCGTTGTCGTACCCGATGTTCACGACCGTCGACGCGCCCGTCCCGCCCGCGAGCGTCAGGCTCGTGAGCCTCGTGTCCGTGTAGCCGTACGTGACGGACCCAGCGACCGCACCGGCCCACGTCGAGCTCTTCACCCGCGCGCCGTCGAAGCCGATCGTCACCGAGTTGCCCTCCGGCGTCGTCCAGCGATCGATGCGACCGACCGAGTCGTAGCGCGGCACGAACGAGCCGCTCCGCCCGTCGACCGTCACGTACGGGCTCGTGAATCGACCCGTCGTGGGATCGTACGCCGCCGTATTCGTCGGCGCGCTGCCGCTCTGATACGGCAGCTCCGTGCGCACGACCTCGCCGTCGCCTCCGCGAACCGTCGCGGTCTCGGGATGCGCGACGCCCGAGACGGCCGGCGGCACGTAGCTGCCCACGCCGCCCCACTCGTCGATCACGAAGCCATGCGAGCTCCGCTCAGGCGGCGTCACCGACGTCGTCCGATCGAGCGCGTCGTAGCCGAGCCCGATCACCTGGCCGGCCTCCGGCGTCTGGGCGGTCACGCCAGCTCGGATTCCGATCGTGCGACCGAGGTCGTCGAGCTCGTAGCGCACGAGGCTCCCGTCCGCGCGCGTCACGCGGCGAAGCGCGCCCACGTCGGCGAGGCTCACGGTGCCGCTTGCGCCGGTGTAGGCCTCGGTGAAGTCGAAGCTCGTGGTGCGCGTGCCGTCGCCGATCGACGTGACGCGATCATGACCGTCGTAGGTCGTCGTCACCGAATCGAGTCCGGGGCTCGCCTGCGTGATCGGACGCCACGAGGCGTCGAACGTCGTCGTCGTGGTGCGGCCTTCGGGGCTCGTGGTCACGACCGTGCGGGCCGTCCGATCGAAAGTCGACGTCCAGGTCCGTCCGCCGCTGAACGTGATGCCGTCCGTGTTCAGCGTCCCGCCGATGTTCGTGCGCGACGTGAGCGTCTGCGGCAGGCCGTCGCTGGCCGCCGTCCCGACGATACGCTGCTGCACGACGATGGAGGCTCCGCTCGGCAGGATCGTGGTGATCTTGCCTGGGTACCGCGCCTGCCAGCCGTAGACCGGATGCGGGAGCTCCCGGACGATGGTCACCGTCCCATCGGACGAGCGGGTCTTGTGCGCTTGGAAGGGCGCATGCCAGGTCGTGGTCGAGGTCCCGTCGGGAGCGACGTCCGTGCGCTCGATCGTGCCGCCCTCGTGCCTGCGCGTGATGCGCTGCGTCGTGCGTCCGTTCGAGACGTAGCTCACGGTGGCAGTGGCCGTCCGGACCGTCGACTGCGACACCAGATCGCAGCTCGGATCGGGATCGGTCACGGCGCAGGTGGTCGCCGGCTGGGTACCGAACTGCACGCCCTGCGTCTCGAGGCGCTTCTCGTAGACGGTGGTCCCGCCCACGCCCGTCAGACGACGGTCCCGGAGGATGAAGCCCGTCGCGACGTCGTACTCGTGGGCATGTGCGATCCCGTCCGGATCGACGAGAGTCTCGAGCAGGTTCGTCCCGGAGACGTAGCCGAACGACGAGGTGCGCTGGATCGAGCCGCGACCGCGGACGAGAGTGTCGACCCAGCCGTCGCCGTTCGTGTCGGTGAGCGTCGTCATGTGCCCGAAGGGGCCCTGGAGCTGCACGACGCTACCGGACGGACGAGTGATCGTGGTCGTCCCGCTCGGGTCGGTGATCGAAGCGAGCTTACCGTCCGTCGTATAGGAGAAGCTCCGGAGGATCCGCCCCGTCGTCGCGTCGAGCGTGCGCAGGTGCTGGCCGCTCGACGAATACACCTCGAGGCGATTGCCTCGCGGGATCGTGGTCTCGCCGTTGACCACCCTGCGGAGCGAGATGCGGTTCAGGACCGCGCCGGAGGAACCTTGGCGCATCGTGTAGAGGCCCTGATCCGGTCCGACCGCGATGGTCAGGTTCGTCCACACGAGGTTCGTCTTCACGTAGGTCCGATCGAGATTCTTCCCCTCGAGATTGCCCACGAACTGGTCAGGGCTGGTGGAGTCACCGGCGATCCGGTGGACGACACCGGCTTCGTCGATTTGGTAGAGCACGCCCTGGGCTCCGATCACGAAGCGCCCGTTGTCGCCGTACGCAATCTCCTCGGAGCCCCAGAAGCAAGTGCTCGAGAGGAGCTGTCCCTCGACCGGCCGCGGATCCCCGTACTGGGTGCAGACATCCGGGTGTGCCGCGTCGCGGCCGCCGGTCAGACGCTTCCAGGTCGACGAGCGATAGAGCTCGTACACGTGGCCGCTGTTCGCCGTGGCGAGAATGCGCCCCTCGAGGGAGACCGCGAGCTTCGCGAAGCCTCCGGCGCGCGCGGGCGCGCCGCCGACGAGGGCGGGTGCGTTAGGACCACCGACGACGGTCTGGATGATGCCGGACGTCGAGATCTGACGGAGTCGACCCTGATCGAGGTCCCAGACGAAGATGGTCCCGTCGTCGGTCGCGAAGAGTCGCAAATGGCCGCTGAAGCGAGCCTGTGCGACCGGTCCGCCGTCTCCCACGGATGCGTCGGTCTCGCCGGCCCAGTTGCCGGAGCCGTTGTCCGACGGGTTGCCGCCGAGGAGCCGAACCTCGTTCCTGGAAGGGTCGTAGACGCGCAGGAAGCTCGCGAAGGGGGTCCCGCCGACTTCCGCCCAGACCACGCGGCCGTCACGCAGCGCGACGACGGCGATCGGATTCTGGCTGATCCTCGCGTTCGCGAGCGTCGTCGTCTGGGTCCATGTTCCTCCACCGTTGTAGGCTTGGGGGATCAGTCGGTGAAGACTGCCGGCGACGCCGGTGCCGCCCACCGTCCGATAGAGACCGTCCCCGGTGAGCAGATAGAGACTGCCATCGGCAGCGAATGCATAGCTCGAGCCGTTGGAGAGCTGCGCCGACAGGGCCGCGACGTCGGTCGCCTTCTGCGTGGTGCCACCACCGACCTCACGCGTGGCCTGCATGTCGTCGGCGAGCTGATCCCAGCCCTCGGGATACGTGATCATGTGCGTGCTCGCGTCGAAGCGACCGAGCCCCTCGACGTCGAGACCGAGCAGCCCCGTCTGCGTCGCGTCGCGCGAGCCCAGCATCACCCTCGACGAGGAGCAGATCGGGAAGATCGAGACCTGGCGCAGGTCGCCGTGCAACAACTGCCCGTCGTAGACCATGCCGCCGAACGTGGTCCGTCGCCCGGTACCGCTGCCTCCCACCATCGCGACGAGCGTCTCGGGCTTGAACCACTTGCAGGTCGTGATCAGCGCCTCGGTGGGGCCGGTAACGGGGCGCCCGTACGCGTCCTTCCCGTCCCACTCGAAGCTCCGGTAGTACATGTCGCCGACGAGCTCGAGCCCGGGATACAGGCCGGTCGCGAGATCGGCCGACTCCGGCATGCCGTGGGACCATCCGGTCTTCTGGCCGGCGACGATCACCGTCGTGGTCGTGAACCGGTACGCAGCGCTCGGCGTCACCTTGTGCTGCACCGGGAACCGGACGCGGTACGCCGCTCGGTACGAGGGGGTGTGCGAGCTGTTGTAGCGGAGCGCGACGTCCGTCCCCTCGACGGGGAGCTGCTCCGAGAGCGACCGAAGGTTGCAGTCGAGGATCGAGCCGTTCCCCGTGGGGTTGCCGCCCTCGTCGCAGCTGAGCTGAGTGGACGAATCTTCCGTGCCCGTCGGCGGATTGCATTCCTCGCCGTCCGGGCAGGGCTTGCCCTCGAGCCAGTTCAGATCGTACGGCGTGAAGTGGCTCGCCTCGAAGTGCACGAGCACGTCGCCGACGGAGCGGCCCGAGCTCGACTGGGCGAGGTTCGTGCGATCCGCGACCGACAGTCCCCGAGCCTCGCAGTCGGCGTCGGAATCCGCGACCCCGTCGCCGTTGACGTCGATCATCGCGACGCCGTTCGTGATCGCGAGGATCTTGATCACGGTGCCGTCGGGAGCTCCGACCCACGCATGGAGCGTCGAGTCGTAGGAGCCGACGGGAACCACCGCTCCGACCGGGAACCCGAGGAACGCTCCGTCGAGGTACACGTCGACCGGCTGCGAGAACTCGACACTCGTCGCGTTGAGAGCACGCGCCTCGTCGACGGTGAATTCCGCCGCGTACTGGATGCCGATCCGATCGGGCATCGATCCCGGCAGCGCGTTGCGACCGTCGTCGCCCACCGTGTACTCGGTCGCACGCACGGTCAGCGAGCCGAGCGACTGACGGGTCCCGTTCGGGAGCACGGCCTGCGCCGTCGTGGCCGGCGGGAAGGCGATCGTCGCGTGCCGGCTACCGTCGCCGTCGCTCTCGGTGCCGCTCTGCACCCACTGCGGCGCGGACGAACCCGTCGTCACGGTCCCCGAGACAGTCGACATCCCGATCATCACGACGTCCTCCGCCGCGACCCACTCGTGGTGGTGGACGTCGAACGTGCGCTCGGCCGTGAGACGGTCGGAGCGATCGTAGCGGAGCACGACCGCGAGGTTGCCGTTGACGGCGAACTCGTACGTGCCGTCGGCGCGCGTCAGCACCTGGCCGTACTCGGGATGCTCGGGCGCCGAGATCGTCACGCCGGCGAGGGCGCCGCCGCCACGCTTCACGACCCGACCGGTGATCACGGCCACTTCGTCGGGGCGGAGGGCGCTGTCGGCCGCGCTCTGCACACGATTCGGACCCGAGTAGAGGAAGCCGAAGCGGTCGGCGAAGGTCGGATTCGTGCTCGGATCGATCGCGGGCGCGTTGGTGCGCGGATCCGGGATGGGGCTCGCCGTCTGGGTCTCGACCCACTTGCCGGGTCCGTCCACCGACTCGTTGCCCGCCGCGTCGAACGCCTGCACCGACACGAAGTACGAGGTGCCCGGCGAGAGATCGTGGATGGTGCCGTTCGTGGGCGTCGCAGGCAGCGAGGCATGGAGCACGTGATCCACGTACACGTGGTAGCCGGCCACCCCTCGGTCGTCGCGCGCTCCGTCGAACGCGAGCTCGAGCGTCGTCGTCGGAGACGTCGACGACGGAGCCGCGTCGAAGGTGACCTCCGCCCAGCCAGGCGGGGTCTGGTCCGGACACACGTAGTCCTCGTCGATGCGGCCGTCGCAATCGTCGTCGATGTCGTTGCAGACCTCGTTCGACGGGAGGATCGGCGTGCACGTATCGACGAGCCCGCCTGCCTGGCAGGTGAGGGTGCCCGTGCTCACACACGCCCCCGGCGCCGCGCCTTGGGGCTGACAGGTCGTGGCCACCGGGACGTAGTCCTCGTCGGCGGCGCCGCTGCAGTCGTCGTCGACGCCGTTGCAGGTGGCGTCCGATGACGCGGGCGTCTGAGCCACGCAGCTGTTCACGGGCTGGCCGTTCTGGCAGACCATGGCGCCCGTGGAGACGCAGACGTTCGCGGGAGCTCCCGCGGGCTGACAGGAAGTCGCCGCCCCGACGTATCCGTCGTCGACGAGGCCGTTGCAGTTGTCGTCGACGCCGTTGCAGGTCGTATCCGACGACGACATCGTCGGCGGGACGCAGGAGTCCTCGAGCTTGCCACTCTTGCACTTCAGCTGGCCCTGCGCGACGCACGCGCCCGCGGCGGCGCCGCTCGGCTGACACGTCGTCGCCGTCGGCTGGTACTTGTCGTCCACGCCGCCGACGCAGTCCTCGTCGATGCCGTTGCAGTTCGTGTCAGGCGTCGTGCTCGGAGCCTTCGGCGTGCAGGAGGTGTTCTCGACGCCGTTCACGCACGAGGTGGTCGCGGTGTTGTAGCAATAGCCCGTGCCGCACGAGACCGTGCGCGGGGCATACTGATTGTCGTTCGCTCCGTCGCAGTTCTGATCGCGACCGTCGCACTGGTTGTCGGTGGTCGGCGATCCCTGCGTGCAGGCGTACGACCAGACGTACGTGCTGCTGAGCTGCGCGTACGGGGCACACTGCCAGAACGCGTTGCGCCGACACTCGCCCGTGCCGCACTGCGCCGGCGAGAGCGCCGGCGCCCCCGTCGCGGTGCTCGGGGTGGGCGCGGCGCTCCAGCGACCGCAGCCGCCGCAACACTCCGGCCACACGGCGCAACCCGGCTCCCACCACAGACACGAATACTGATTCCAGCCGCGCGATCCCCAGTTGGAGAGGACGGCGTTCATGTACAGCGAGTAGAACCCCGAGAAGCTCTGGAGCTGACTGGTCGTTCGCCCCGTCGCCGTCCCACACGTTCCCGCCTTCGTGCAGTCGTAGTAGACGCGCGTCAGCGAAGGCGCCGTGTTCACGTTGCCGTAGATTCCGGCCGTCCATCCGTTCAGCGGCGTCACGACGCCGAACGTATCGGTCCAGGTACCGCCACTCACCGAGCCCGCGATCACGCCGAGCGGCCAGGCGGACGTGTTGAGCGTGACCTGATCGGCGATGCCGAGGTTGAGGTACCCGCCCGTCGTCGAGCCGAAGAACGCACCGACGGTGTTGCCGGCGACGACGGCTCCGTTCACCGTGACCTGGTAGAGGTTCGCATTCGTCGCCGTGCCGGCGACGATGCCCGCCGCCGAAGCACCCCAGACGAAAGCTTGCTCGATGCGCACCTCCTGGAGCACCGCGCCGGACATCGCGTAGAAGAGACCGACGTTCGTCGTGGACGACCGAGCGATGTAGAGGTTGCGGATGACGTGCTGGTTTCCGTAGAGCCTGCCGGTGAACGGCTTCTTGCTCTTCAAACCAATCGGGCGGAAGCCATAGCCGTCACCGACGTCGTGGCCCGAGCACGCGATGTCGCCCGTCAGGTAGTACTGCGCCGCCAGGTTGTTCTCCATCGCCTGGAGCTGCGCGCACGTCGAGATCGGCGTTCCCGTCGTCACGAGCGCCGAGGTCGATGAGCCCACGTGCTCCTCCTCGGCTCCCGACTCCGGGACCGGAGCGACCGAGCTCGCGTCGTGGGCCGCGAGGCCCGAGTCCGCGCTCCCGCCGTCGGCCGAGTGCCGGAGATTGGCCTCCACCGATGCGTCCGAATCCCCGTACGGATGGGATCCATGACTGCAGCTCCAGGTAAGGACCGAAAGGACGGAAAGAGAAACAGCCAGCCCGAGACGGACAGCAACGTTGGACATCGAACGCTCCGGTACGGAAATCGGCGGAGCGGTGGCATCGCCCGTCGGTCGACGCCCGACATTCGGCGCTAGAACGCGCGCTTTCCATACATGGCGTACGAGTTCCGTTCCGAACGGAACGGAGCTACCCCTCACGGCGTACGCGGGCTGGCCTCGCCCCTACCGACTCCGCACCGAGAGCCAATCCGCGATCGGCCTCCAGCTCGCCCCCGGAGCCTTGCTGCCGCCGAGGATCCCGAGGTGCCCACCCGGCACGCGGATCGCCGTCACGTCGCGGCTCCCCACGAGCTCGAGGATGCGCTCGGTGCACGCGGGCGCGACGATCGTGTCCTCGGTGCCGGCGACGAGGAAGAGGCTCGCCTTCACGTCGGAGATCGCGCCGCGGCGGGTCGGCATCGGCAGGCGCCCCTTCGCGAGGCAGTTGTCGACGACGAGGAACTGCACGATGTCCTGCACGACGCCGCCGGGATACGCGGTCATGTCGTCGAGGAAGGCCGAGTGCGTCGCGTGGAGCTCGAGGTGCTCGGCGTCGTCGCGCTTCCGGACCAGCTCGAGGTAGCTCTGCAGCGTCGCCGTCGGCGAGAGCAGCTTGAAGCCGAGGCTGTTCGCCCAACCCGGCGAGCGGACGAGCGAGCGGGGCGTGCGATGGATGCCGAGCCCCGTCGTCTCCTTCACGAAGCGCGCGGGCTTCGAGAGGCGCCGGTACTGTTTCCCGAGCGCGCCGTTCGCGTGGTAGTCGCAGGGCGCCCCGACGAGGACGAGGTTCCGCACGTCCGGATCGCCGAGCGCCGTGTGCGAGAGGCTGAAGAGGCCTCCGAAGCTCCAGCCGTGCAGCGAGAGCGTGCGCGTGCCCGCGTGCCGACGCACCGCCTCGAGCGCCCGCGGCAGCTTGTCCGCGAAGAAATCGTGGAGGTGCAACGAATCGTGCCGGGGCTCCGGGCGCCCCCAGTCGACGAGGTACACGCGGAAGCCGCGCGCGAGCAGGTAGCGGACGAGGCTGCGGTCGGGGAAGAAGTCGTAGATCCCCATGTTCACCGCGAGCGGCGCGACGAGCACGAGCGGGACCGCGAAGGGCTCGCGCTCGACCTCGATCGTCTCGCCGTCGAGCTCGATCGTCGCCTCCTGGAGCGGCGGGTAGGCCCGGACGCGGGTGATGTCGTCGTGGAAGATCTCGACGTAGGGCGTGAGCTCCGAGAGCACGCGCGTCTCGCGGCGGAGGAGCCGCTTGCGCCGGGCCGGCCTCGGCGGCGCATGGGGCTCGGGAGGCACCCGGGTCTCCGGGCGCGCGACGGAAGGAGAGGGGGCGTGGGCCACCTTCGGGCGATCGATCGTCTCCATGGGGCGATCCCGATTGGAGGGCCCAATTGACCCGAAGTCAATGACCCGGGAGGCGCAATCCCTAGGGCCCGCCCACCTCGTAGGCTTCGAGGTCGATGTCCCGCAGGAGCCGCCTCATCTCGTGCGTGCTCCACGGGAAGCCGATGCTGTTCTTCCCGTTCGCGTCCAGGTAGTAGCTGCTGCAACCGCCCGTGTTCCAGACCGTGCCCGCGAGGTCGCGCTGCACCTCGCGGTTGTAGGCGGTCTGGACCGCGCGCTTCACCTCGAGGCGGCGGAGGCCCTTCGCGCGCATCGCCGAGAGCGCCGAGAGGATGTAGTCGAGCTGGGCCTCGATGACGACGAAGGCCGAGTTGTGGCCGATCGCGAGGTTCGGGCCGAGCACGAGGAAGAGGTTCGGGAAGCCCGCGATCGTCGTGCCGCGGTAGGCCTCGGGGCTCCCGGCCCAGACCGAGGCGAGCGACCGACCGTCGCCGCGATGCACCGTCTCCGCGATCGGCGGATCGGAGACGTGGAAGCCCGTGCCGAGGACGATCGTGTCGACCTCGCGCTCGCTCCCGTCGCTGCCGACGACGACGCGGCCCCGCACCTCGCGCACGCCCGTCGCGAGGAGCTCGACGTTCGGCTTCGCGACGGCGGGGTAGTAGTCGTTCGAGAGGAGCACGCGCTTGCAGCCGAGCACGTAGTCCGGCTCGAGCTTCTTCCGCTTCTCCGCGTCCGGCACCTGACGGCGCAGATGCGCTCGCGCGAGCGCCTCGGCGCGCTCGAGCCATTCCGGATTCCGGAAGCCGTAGCCGAGGGTCTCGAAGCCCTCGTAGAGCGCGAAGCGGAACGCGTCCTTCGCGAACGGGAGCCGCAGCAGGGACCGCGAGAGCCCCGGCATCTCGGCGTCGGGCTTCGGGAGGATCCACTGCGGCGTGCGCTGGTAGAGGTGGAGCCTCGAGACCAGAGGCTGGATCTCGGGCACGAATTGGATCGCCGAGGCGCCCGTGCCGATCACGGCGACGCGCTCGCCGCGAAGGTCGTGGGCGTGGTTCCAACGCGACGAGTGGAAGAGCGTGCCCGGGAACTCGGCGAGCCCCGGCAGGTCCGGGACGATCGGCTCGTGGAGGTAGCCCGCGCAGGAGATCAGGATGCGCGCCCGATGCGTCGCCTTCGGCGTGCGCACGATCCAGCGGAGCTCCGCCTCGTCCCAGCGCGCGTCCTCGGCGGGCTCGCCGAAGAGGACGTGCCGCACGACGTCGAAGCGACGCGCGACGTCCTCCACGTACGCGAGGATCTCGGGCTGCGCGGCGAAGACGCGGCTCCAATCCGGCTTCTGCGCGAACGAATAGCTGTAGATCGCCGAGGGCACGTCGCAGGCGCAGCCCGGGTAGGTGTTGTCGCGCCAGGTGCCGCCGAGCGACTCGGCCTTCTCGAGGATCGCGAAGTCGTGGAAGCCCGCCTCGCGCAGTCGGATCGCGGCCCCGATGCCGCTGATGCCGGCGCCGACGATCAGGATCTCGTGGTCGATCGGGCTCATGGCTTCCTCTTCGTGGAATCGGCGAGCGAGGCGATGCGGCGGTCGTAGCCGGCGCGCGCCGCGGGATCGATGCGCTCGAGCACCCGACGGTCGCCGATGGAGCGGCGGATGCCGCGGAGCAGCGCGTGCGGCGCCATGCCCTGCAGGGCGTTCAGCGAGTCGAGGTAGCGGGGCACCGCGACCTCGGGAAGTTTCTGCTGCAAGCAATCGACGACCGCCTGGGCGACGTCCTCGGGCGAGACGGTGGGGATGCCGCGCGCCGCGTTTTCCGTGCCCGAGGCGAGCTCGGTCGTGACCTTCGACGGATTGACGAGCGAGAAGTCGATGCCGGCGTCGCGGTACTCCTCGCGCAGCGTCTCCGTGAGGCCGACGACGGCGAACTTCGTCGCGCAGTAGACGGCGAGTCCCGGCACGGCGAGGCGCCCCGCCATCGAGGCGACGTTCACGACGTGGCCGCGCCCGCGCGCGATCATGCCGGGGAGCACGACCTTGCAGCCGTGGATCACGCCGCGGAGGTTCACGTCGATCTGCGTGTCGCTGATCGCGTCCGATTCCTCGAGGAAGGGCCCGGCCGGCATGATGCCCGCGTTGTTCACGAGGACGTCGACGGGCCCGAGCGCGCGCTCCGCGCCCTCGATCCACGCGGCGAAGGAGGCCTTGTCCCGGACGTCGAGCCGCCTGCCGTGGTGTCCCCGGCCGAGCTCGGCCGCGGCCCGATGCGCGAGCGCCTCGTCGATGTCGCCGATCGCGACCTTCGCCCCGAGGGCGGCGAGCGCCTTCGCCGTCGCGAGGCCGATCCCCCGCCCGCTCCCCGTGATGGCGACCACCCGACCCCCGAGCCCCGTCTTCCCGCCTCGTCCCGCCACGGCCAAGCCCCCTCCCGCGCCTCCGCCGGGGCCAGCCCCCACAACAGAATGACGCGTCATTCTTGGATAGGCCACTCCTGAACCGGAGTCAATAGGGGGGCGCCGCTCAGACCGACTCGCCCAGGAACTCCTCGAGCCTCATCCGATGCCTCTCCGCGTCGCGGCGGCCCAGCTCGATGGTCTCGTCGATCGGTGCGTTCTCCCGGTAGTCCCAGCGATGGGCCGGCACGGGCTCGGTCGGCGCGAGGTAGAGCCTGCGCCCGCGCCGGCCGGTCGCGCTCGGGGGGTACGGCCGCGTGAGCAGGACGAGCGTCCGACGCACGCCCTCCTCGTCGTCGAGGACGAAGGCGGGCGCGTTGTCGACCAGGCTGCCGTCGAGGAGGCTCTTGCCCGCGTGACGCCCCGGCTTCGTGATCGGGGGCGAGGCGGACGAGGCGAGCACGAGGTCGATGAGCTCGTCGAGCGACGCGCACTCGCGGGCGTCGTGCACGTGCGCACGGAAGCCGAGCCTCGGGGCGAGCGTCGGATGGAGCACCGTCGGACGCGCGAGCTTCTCGAGCTGGTAGGCCGCGAGCCCGGCGGCGACGCCGAGCGCCCCCCCGAGCCTCGCGGGCGGCTCGGCCGCGAGGATGCGGATCGGGTACGGACGGCTCCGGAGGTGCTCGAGGCCGCTCTCGCCGATCGCCTCGCGGAGCGTCGTCCGGTAGACGTTCTCGTGCGGGAGCGGACGCTCGCCGCGGAGGAGGCGCGTCGCATCGAAATTCTTCGCGATGCCGCGGCGGTACTTCGCGAACGTCGAGCGCCCGGCTTCGATGCGATCGCTCGCCAGGAAGACGGCCGCGGCCGCGCCGGCCGAGCAGGCGGAGATCGCGCGCACGCGGGGCATCACGTCCTCGCCGAGCACCTCGAGGAGGCCGAGCTGCCAGAAAGCGCGATTGCCTCCGCCCGCGAGGCAGAGACCGAGATCGGGACGGGTCGTCGACATCCAGGATCGATAGCAAACCGCGCCCGGCCCTGCAGCCTCGCGCTGCGGGGAGAGCCGTGCGATGAACCGCGCATGTCCCGCTCCGTCCTCGTCACCGGCACCTCCTCCGGCATCGGCCTCGCGTGCGTCGAGCGCTTCCACGCGGCCGGCTACTCGGTCGTCGCCACCGTCCGGAAGGAAGGAGACGCCGCGACGCTGCGCTCCCGCTTCCCGGGGATCACGACGCTCGTGCTCGACCTCGCGGACGAGGCCTCGATCGATCGCGTGATCGGCGCGGAGCTCGCCCGGCGCGGCGGCGTCGACGTGGTCGTGAACAACGCGGGCGCGTCGATCGTCGGCGCGGTCGAGGACCTCTCGATGCGCGACTACCGCGCGCAGATGGAGCTGAACCTCTTCGCCGCGATCCGCGTGACCCAGCTCGCGCTGCCCTACCTCCGCGCGAGGCGCTCGGGCGCGATCGTGCAGCTGAGCTCGGGCTTCGGGCGCATCACGCTCCCGATGTTCTCCGCCTATTGCGCCTCCAAGTACGCGCTCGAGGGCTTCACGGAGGCGCTGGCCTTCGAGATGGCTCCCTTCGGCGTGCACGTCTCGCTCGTGGAGCCGGGTCCGGTCGCCACGCGCTTCGACGCGAACCGCCGCGAGGCGGAGCGCTACGACGTGGACGGGCCCTACGCCGCGATGTACCGGGCGATGCGCGAGCGGCTCACGGGCTCGCATCGCGAGGGCGCCTCGAGCGCCGAGGACGCGGCCGAGGCCGTGTTCCGCGCGGCCACGTCGTCGTCGCCGGCGCTCCGGTATCCGGTGGGGCGCATGGGGCATGCGGCGAACGTCGCGGCCCGGTTCGTGCCGGATCGGCTGAAGCAGCTCCTCTTCGGTCGCATGGCGAAGGGTTAGGCGGCGAGCCGTCGGAACCGACGCTCGACGGCGATCGTGTGGTTTTGCCGTACGACGCCTCCGCTCTTTCCGCATCCGCTGGCCGTCGCGGGGAGGCGGCCCGAACGTTGGGGCATGACGCATCGCCTCACGCACCTCGATTGGCTCGAAGCCGAAGCCATCCACGTGATCCGCGAGGTCGCCGCCGAGCGCGAGCGACCGGTGCTGCTCTTCTCCGGCGGCAAGGACTCCGTCGTGCTCCTGCACCTCGCGCGGAAGGCGTTCGCGCCCGGGCGCATCCCCTTCCCGGTGATGCACGTCGAGACCGGACACGACTTCCCGGAGGTGATCGCCTTCCGCGACCGGATCGTCGCCGAGTGCGGCGTCGAGCTCGTCGTCGCGAGCGTCCCGGACGCGATCGAACGCGGGCTCGTCGCCGATCCGAAGGGCCCGGGCGCCTCGCGCAACCGGCTCCAGATCCCCGTGCTGCTCGAGGCGATCCGCAGGCACGGCTTCGACGCGGCGTTCGGCGGCGCACGGCGCGACGAGGAGCGTGCCCGCGCGAAGGAGCGCTTCGTCAGCCTGCGCGATCGCTTCGGCCAATGGGATCCGAAGAACCAGCGCCCCGAGCTCTGGTCGCTCTACCAATCGACGGTTCAGCGCGGCGAGCACGTGCGCATCTTCCCGATCTCGAATTTCACGGAGCTCGACGTCTGGCAGTACGTGCGCCGCGAGGGGCTCGCGCTGCCGGGCCTCTACTTCGCGCATCGACGCGCCGTGATCGAGCGCGACGGCATGTTGCTCGCGGCGAGCCCGCACCTCGAGCTCTTCCCCACCGAGGCTCCCTTCGACGAGACCGTGCGCTTCCGGACGGTCGGGGATGCGACCTGCACGGGGTGCATGCGCTCCTCGGCGTCGACGCTGGACGGCATCCTCGCGGAGCTCGTCGAGGCCCGTGTCACCGAGCGTGGGGTCGGACGAGCGGACGACCGGACGAGCGCCGCCGCCATGGAGGAGCGGAAGCGGGAGGGCTATTTCTGAGGCGCGCGGAGGGCTCCCCGGGGCCCAGCGGGAGGGAGTAGGATTCGAGGCGGGAGATCGTGATGGTCGACGCCTCGGCCTATCCGCGGCTCGCACGCTACCTGCGGAGCCTGCCGAACGGGCTCCTCTCGTACCCGGAGTGCGAGGGGAAGGCGACGATGTACCGCGAGGCCGTCACGAAGGCGCCGAAGCCCCTCGGACGGCACGGGCTCGATCGCCTGATCGTCGACTACCTCGACGATCCGGTACCGACCACCGCGTGGGTCCCGGAGGTGGTGAACGTGGCCGTCTACCTCGCGCTCGCCGACGGGGTCTTCGGCTCGGAGGAGGGCCTCTATGCCTTCGTCGGCTCGCTCTCCGACGAGATCTTCCGCTCGCCGATGTACCGGGTGCTGATGGCCGTCGCCTCGCCCGAGCGGCTCGCGCGGGCCGCCGAGCGGCGCTGGCAGCACTTCCACACGGGCTCCGGCTATTCGATCCGCATCGGCACGAACGGCACCGAGAGCCACATCACGTATCCACCCTATCTCTTCGATCGCATCTACATGACGGCGAACACGCGCGCGATCGAGGCCGGCTACCGGGCCAGCGGCGCCAAGGGGGCGCGGGTCGAGATCACGAGCTGGTCCCCGACGGAGACGGTCATGCGCTCGGTCTGGGATCCGAGCCGGGATCCCGGTCTCGAGGGCTGAGCGACGCGCGAGGGCCCTTCAGCCCTCGGCCGGCTCGGGCGCGCTCGGCCTTCGTCGCAGCTCGACGAGGAGCACCTGCTTGGGCGTCGCCTCGACGATCTCGGCGACGAGGACGTCGTCGAGCGGGATCGTCTCGCCGACGCGCGGGAGGTGGCCCGCCTCGTGGATCACGAGGCCCGCGAGCGTGGTGAAGCCCGGACCCTCCGGGAGGTCGAGATCGAGCTCGCGGTTCACCTCGTGGACGGGCATGACGCCCCGGACGAGGAAGCGGTGCTCGTCGATGCGATGGAAGAGCTCGACCGGCTTCTCGTGCTCGCCGAGGATGTCGCCGAAGAGCTCCTCGGCCACGTCCTCGACCGTGACGAGGCCGATGAACGAGCCCTGCTCGTCGACGACGATGCCGAGCTGCGAGCGACGCTCCTGCACGCGGCGGAGCGCGTCGATCGCGAGCATCGTGGGAGGGAAGAAGGGGACCTCGCGCAGGATCGGGGCGAG
>JAXLYX010000026.1:0-58899 GCA_046351215.1 Polyangiales bacterium
AGGCGGACGCCGATCTGTGGGACGGCCCGCTGCCCTGGGTCAGCCCGAAGGACATGAAGCGCTCGCGCATCGGCGATGCGGAGGACCACGTGAGCGAGTCGGCCGTGGGCAACGGCACTCGCCTCGTGCCGGAGGACACCCTCCTCATGGTCGTTCGGGGGATGATCCTGGCACATACGTTTCCCGTCGCGATCACGACGGCGCCCGTGACCTTCAATCAGGACGTGAAGGCCCTCCGGCCTTCGCCCTCGTTCGAGCCGGACTTCATGCTGCACTGGCTCCAGGCAGCGCAGGGCGAGGTCCTCAGGCTCGTCGACGTTGCGAACCACGGGACCAAGAGGCTACCGACGGAACGGCTCCACGCGATGAGCGTCCCGCGCCCGCCCCTCCCCGAGCAGCGCAAGATCGCCGCCATCCTCTCCTCGGTCGACGAGACCATCGAGAAGAGCGAGGCCGTCATCGATCAGCTCCAGGTCGTGAAGAAGGCGATGATGGAGGAGCTGCTGACGCGTGGGATGCCGGGGCGGCACACGCGGTTCAAGCAGACGGAGATCGGGGAGATTCCGGAGGGGTGGGAGGTCGTCGAACTTGGCGACGTCCTCGACGGCATCGATGCCGGGTGGAGCCCCCAGTGCGAGGCTGGATCGGCCGGTCCGGACGAGTGGGGCGTGCTCAAGGTCAGCGCCGTATCGTGGGGCGAGTTCCGGCCGTGGGAGAACAAGAGGCTGCCCGCGGACTTGATGCCTCGTCCGCATCTCGAAGTACGCGATGGCGATGTCATCCTCAGTCGGGCCAACACGCCCGACCTCGTCGGCCGTTCCGTTCTGGCCTCCAATCCCCGACCGAAACTGATGCTGAGCGACAAGCTGCTGCGACTCAGACCGTCGAGCAGGACGATCCCGCCCTATGTGAATCTGGTCCTCGGCCTACCGCGTGCGAGAGCCTACATCTCGGAGGCGTCGACGGGGACCAGCCTCTCGATGAAGAACATCTCGCAGGACAAGATCCGCCAGCTCCCGGTTGCTCTAGCTCCGATCGAAGAACAGCGCGCGATCTGCGATGCAATCGCCGCCGCCGGAGAGTGTGTCCGTGCTGCCGACCGCGAGCTGGGTTCCCTGCGCCTCGTGAAGTCCTCGCTTTCCGCTGCCCTCCTCTCCGGCGACCTCCGCGTCCCCCTCGACGAGGCGCCCGCGTGACCTCGCCCTACAGCCGCTTCATCGTCTACGTCGACGAGGCGGGCGACCACGGCCCTGCATCTCCGGAGTTCCCGGTGTTCGTCCTCGCGTTCTGCATCTTCGATAAGATGGAGTACGCGAACACGGTCACGAGCTACATGCACCGGCTCAAGTTCAAGCACGTCGGCCATGACGCGCTCGTGCTCCACGAGCGGGAGATCCGGAAGGCGAAGCCCCCCTTCGACTTCCTCCAGAATGCGGCGCGACGCGAGGAGTTCATGGCGGACCTCGACGTGCTCGTCCGCAAGTCGCCGTTCTCGTTGGTCGCGGCCGTCATCGACAAGCCGGCGCTCCACCGCGTCCACAAGGTCCCACCGAACCCGTACCATCTCGCGATGGAGTTCGGCCTCGAGCGCATCGAGCGGCACCGCAGCGACCTCGGCGACTCCGGGAAGCTGCACGTCCTCTTCGAGGGGCGTGGCAAGGTCGAGGATGCGGACCTCGAGCTCCAGTTCCGCCGCGTGTGCCAGACGAACGAGCTCGGTCGGACGCTCGACCTCGAGCCCGTGTTCGTCCGCAAGGACGCGAACCACTGCGGGCTCCAGCTCGCCGACCTGATCGCGCGCCCGATCGGTCGCCACGTCATGAATCGCGCCCAGGCGAACCGCGCCTACGACATCATCGAGACGAAGTTCCGGCGCTCGCCCGGCGGCAAGGTCGAGGGCTGGGGGCTCAAGGTGTACCCATGACGGATCGCCGAAAGCAAAACGCCCCGGCTTTCACCGAGGCGCCATGCCGACCGAGCATTCCCAGTCCGTGGCACCACGATGATGCTCCCGCGCCGACTCGTCAAGGGCCTGGTCGTCGCAGGTCCTGTTCGGAGGAGACCTTCTCGTGACCTCGCCCTCCTGGACCGAGATCGGCCTCTCCGAAGACCCCGCCGTCGAGCTCCTCGAGCGCTTCGGCTACAACTTCGTCTCCGCCGACGACCTCGACGACGAGCGCCCCCAGCCCTCCGACGTCATCCTCACCGGCCGCCTCGAGGCCGCCCTCCGTCGCCTGAACCCGTGGATCTCGGAAGGGAACCTGCAGAAGGTCGTCCGCGAGGTCACGCACGTCCACGCCGAGAGCCTCCTCGACGCGAACGAGAAGCTCTACACGACGCTCACGCACGGAACGTCGGTCGTGCAGGACGTCGGCGCGGGCAGCAGGGGGCAGTCGGTCCGGTTCTTCGATTTCGCCTCGCCACGCTCGAACGACCTCCTCGTCACGCGGCAGCTCCGCATCAAGGGCAGCAAGAAGCAGATCATCCCGGACGTCGTCGTCTACGTGAACGGGATCCCGCTCGTCGTCATCGAGTGCAAGTCACCGACCCTCGGCGAGGGGTGGCAGCACGAGGCGCTCGATCAGCTCGCGCGGTACCAGGAGCTCTCCGAGAAGTACCGCGAGCTCGGCGCCCCGAAGCTCTTCCACTCGGTCCAGCTCTGCATCGCGACGTGCCTGCAGGACGCGGTCTACGGCACGGTCACGACGCCGGAGCGCGTGTACGCGCGATGGAAGGACCCGTACCCGCACGAGCTCGCGGCCATCGAGAAGGAGCTCGGTCGCGCCCCGACTCCGCAGGACGTCCTCTTCTACGGCATGCTCACGCCCGAGGCCCTGCTCGACATCGTCCGGAACTTCGTGCTCTTCGAGAGGGACACGTCCTCGGGACGCACGATCAAGAAGGTGCCGCGCTACCAGCAGCTCCTCGCGGTGAACAAGGCCATCGCCCGATCGCGGACGAAGGGCTCGCCCCACGAGCGCGGCGGCGTCGTGTGGGCCACGCAGGGGAGCGGCAAGTCGATCACCATGCTCTGGCTCGCCCTCAAGCTCCGGCGCGACGAGGCGAACGAGAACCCGACCATTCTCATCGTCACCGACCGTCGCGACCTCGACGACCAGATCTCGCGCACCTTCACGAACGGCGGGTACCCGAGCCCCATACAGGCGAAGAGCGTCGACCACCTGCGCGAGCTGCTCTCGGGGCCGAGCGGCAAGACCGTGATGACCACGGTGCAGAAGTTCCAGGAGATCGGCGGCGTGGTCGGCCACGACGGACACCTCGAGAAGCCGAAGCATCCGATCCTGAGCCGCGCCGAGAACCTCTTCGTCCTCACGGACGAGGCGCATCGCACGCAGTACGGCTCGCTCGCCGCGAACCTCCGTCTCGCGCTCCCGAACGCCGTCTTCTTCGGCTTCACGGGCACGCCGATCGACAAGCGGGACAAGAGCACCATCGAGACGTTCGGCGGCTACATCGACCGCTACACGATCGAGCAGGCCGTGAAGGATGGCGCCACCGTCCCCATCTTCTACGAGAGCCGGCTGCCCGAGCTCCGGGTGCTCGGCAACACGCTCGACCAGCTCTTCGATCGCGCGTTCGCCGACCGCACGCCCGAGGAGCGCGAGGCCATCAAGGCGAAGTACGCGACCGAGGCCGCCATCGCCGAGGCTCCCGGGCGCATCCGGGCCATCTGCGAGGACCTCGTCCTCCACTACGAGAAGAACATCGGCGTGAACGGCTTCAAGGCGCAGGTCGTCGCCGTGAGCCGGCAGGCCGCCGTCACGTACAAGGAGACGCTCGACGCCCTCGGTGCTCCCCCGTCGGTCGTCGTCTACTCCTCGAGCAACAAGGACGACGAGCGCCTCGTCCGGTACGCGACGAACGAGGCCGAGCGGAAGAAGATCGTCGAGCGGTTCCTGAAGCCCGACGACCCGCTCAAGCTCCTCATCGTCTGCGACATGCTCCTCACGGGGTTCGACGCGCCGATCGAGCAGGTCATGTACCTCGACTCACCACTCAAGGAGCACACGCTGCTCCAGGCCATCGCGCGGGTGAACCGGACGGCGGCGAAGAAGGACTACGGCCTCGTCGTCGACTACTGGGGCGTCTCGGATGCCCTCAAGGAGGCTCTCGCCATCTTCTCGCCCGTCGATGTGAACGGCGCGATGACCCCGAAGTTCGACGAGCTGCCCCGCCTTCAGGTCCGGCACGCGACGGCGATCGCCTTCTTCGCGAAGGTGAAGAACAAGCGCGACCTCGATGCCTGCGTCCTCGTGCTCGAGCCCGAGGACATCCGGGCGAAGTTCGACGCCGCCTACCGCGCGTTCGCCCAGAGCATGGACATCCTCCTGCCCGACCCGCGCGCCCTCGACTACGCGGCCGACCTCGGCTGGCTCGGCAAGATCCGAGCAGCGGCGCGAGCGCGCTACCGCGACGGTGTGATCGACATCAGCGACTGCGGCGAGAAGGTCCGCGAGCTCATCGACGAGGCCATCGTCGCCGACGGGGTCCAGATCCTCGTGAAGGAGGTGAACCTCTTCTCGGACGAGTTCGAGGAGCGGCTCAACGCCCACAAGAGCGCCGAGGCGAAGGCGAGCGAGATGGAGCACGCGATCCGTCGCGAGATCCACGTCCACATCGACGAGGACCCGGAGTTCTACAGCTCGCTCAAGGAGCGCCTCGAGCAGATCGTCGCCGAGTACAAGGCGAAGCGCATCGAGGCCGCGAAGCAGCTCGAGCTCTTCGCCGAGGTGAAGCACACGATTGCGACCCGCGATGAGCTCGCCGAGGACCTCGGCCTCAGCGAGGCGGGCTTCGCGATCTACGGCCTGATCACGACGAAGGACGCGAAGTCGAAGGGCGTGGCGGAGACGAGTCCTCCCTACGGCACCGTCGACGAGGCCAAGAAGGCCCTAGCCGGTCTCCTCGAGGAAGTCGCGCGCAAGCACATCACCGTCGTCGACTGGGCTCAGAAGGAGGACGTGCAGCGCGAGCTCCGCCGGGACCTCAAGCGCCAGCTCGTGGCGGCCGGGTACGCGACCGAGGAGCGCGATCCGCTCGCCCTGCGCATCGTCGAGCTCCTCAAGGCCCGCCAGGGGCGCTAGCCGTGGACGCGCTCGCCGAGATCACGTGGGGCACGACGCGCATCGCCTACGCGCTCTCTCGGAGCTCGAGGCAGAAGACGCTCTCGATCCGCGTCGAGCCCGACGGCCGCGTCGAGGTCGTGGCCCCGGCCGGCCTCGCCGAGGACCGCATCGAGGCGGTCGTGCGGAAGAAGGCCGGGTGGATCGTCGAGCGTCAGCGCGAGCTCGAGGACCTGCTCCCGCGACCGAGCCCTCGGGAGTTCGTGAGCGGCGAAACCTTCCTCTACCTCGGCCGGCAGTACCTTCTCCGCGTGAAGGCCGGCTCCGAGCCCTCGGTGAAGCTCCTCGGCAAGCACCTCGAGGTGACGGTGCCCCGCGGCACGTCCGTGGAGGGGCGGGCCGATGTCGTTCGGGACCAGCTCGTCGGGTGGTACCGGGCGCACGCGGAGGAACGCCTACCCGAGCGCGTCGAGGTGTGGGCGAAGAAGCTCGGCGTCACGCCGCGGTCGGTGCTCGTCCGAGAGCCTGCGAAGCGCTGGGGGAGCTGCGACGTGAAGGGGAACGTCCGGATCAACTGGAGGGTCGTGCAGGCCCCGATGCGGCTCGTCGACTACGTCGTAGCGCATGAGCTCGTGCACCTCGTGCATGCGGATCATGGGAAGGCGTTCTGGGCCACGTTGGGGCGGGTGATGCCGGATTACGAGGGGCGGCGGGACTGCCTACGAAGGCGGGGAGAGGAGACCATGTGGCGATGAGCACCCTGATGCGCGAACGCCGGTCGGTGATCGACGAAGCCATTCACGCCGAACCGAGCCTGGCGGACCATCGAGATATCCTCGGCGCGGTTGTTGATCGATTCGAGGCCGAGGGGTTCGACACGGTCTACATCGACTACAAGGGCGAGACTTCAAGCGTGGAGTGGGAGCCGAATCGGAGCATTCGGATCGGCAAGCCTTCCGCGTCGTCGTTGTTCGACGTGCTTCACGAGCTGGGTCACGTCCTGAGTGGTCGCAAAGACGACGAGCTCCGAAACCTGGCGCGCGAAGAAGACGCGTGGTCGCAGGGGTGGGTGTGGTTGGAGACCACCTTCCCGGCGAAGGCCAAGGCCCTGAAGGGAGCCTTCGAGGCGCGTCGAGCCGAATGTCTCGGGACGTACGGCGCCCGGTAGTTGAGACGGTTACGCCACAGCTTGAACGACGTCGGTCGCGGCCCGTTGCACGCCGGATGGTCCGTCCCGGATCGGGGGGCTTCCGGACGTGGTGGCGTCACACTCGGCTTCGCCTCGAGCGCCACGTGGGAGCCCGGCTGGGCGGGGCCCACCTGCGAGGGCTGCGCTCGATGCCGGCGCGTCATCGCATGCGTCCTTCGGCGTAGGAAATCCGGGCATGTAGCCTCGCTCCAGCCCCCTCGCGGTTCCGCTGATCAGCGATTCCTACAGTATGGCCAAAATAGTCGCCGTTTGGTGACGGAAATCGCCCCTCCCGGATTTGCCGCCTAGGCCCTGTGCAATCAGTGTCCGGCCCGCGTCGGCCATGGCCGACAGCAACCTGGCTCCGATTCGTCCGAGGAAGCTGCATGGCATTGCGCGCAACAGGTCGCTCGTTGGTGATGCGAGCCGTGTGTGTACTGGTCGTCTCTGTCGCCCCTGTGTGGGCGGGCTGTGACGATTCCTCTTCCCCGCAAGGAGGGGGCAGCTCGCACACTCGAGCGACGGGCGTTCCGGAGGCCTATCAGATTCCGGCAGGTGGCTCGCCCTCCTGCGAGCTTTCGTCCGATTGCCCCGCTGGCACCCACTGCGACCTCGGCGAGTGCATCCAGACCTGCAACAAGGTGGATCCCTGCACGGGGCAGCTCACGTGCACGCCGCGCGGTCGCTGCCAGGAGACGGCGTACGACCAGGATCCGGCCCCCGTCGCGAACGCGACCGCAGAAGTCACGGTCGATCACGACGCCCTCCAAGTCGACGCGAGCGCGAGCACTGCGACGCTGACCCTCGGCGGCCCGATGGAGCGCGAGGTTCGGTTCCGCGTTGCGACGGACGTCGCGTGGCTCGTGCCGCAGGAGTCCCGCGGAAGCTTCACGGGCACGCATCCCATCCTCTTCTCCGTGAACCGCGACGGGCTCGCGCCCGGTGCCTACACCGGCAACATCTTGATCGCCACGAGCGAGGGGCAGAAGACCGTCACGGTGACGCTCTCGCAGTCGCTCGTGGGGGTCTACGTGGGTTCGGTCACGTACCAGTCGCCCCGCGCGTTCGGAACGACGCCGATCCGTATCGAGATCACCGTGGACAACGGTGTGTACTCCTTCCATGTCCTCCGACAGCACTCGCCGCTCTTTCCTCTCGTGGGAGGCAAGGAGGCGACTGGAACCGGCTCGATGCAGGGCGGTCAGGTCGTCGGGACGATCGTGCAGCGCGTGGCCCCGTTCGATCTCGGCGGACAGCACGTGGTGGATCGTGACCTTGGCCGCGAGTTCTCGTTCTCACTGACGCCGAGCAGCGACGGAGGCCTCGCGGGCACCTTCAGCGAGCGCTGGTCTGCTCTCTTCGCGGCGCCTGTGACCGCGACCGGCGCGGTCGCCCTCCGGCGACTCCCCGGCGTCGCGCCCTCGACCTTCACGGTACCTGTCCCCGATTCGCTGCCGGGCAGTCCTTCGATCAACCCCCCGGCGATTACGACGGCGTGCACGACCGCCGTCGGGGGCGCTTGCGTCGCCGGTGCAGCCACCCCCGATCTACTCACGTGCGGCGACTCGTCCCGAACGAATGGTGCCGGCATCGAGGGCCAGAACGGGCTCGTCGTCCAGGCGGGAAGCACCCGTGGCTATGTGGCGATGACCGCTGCATGTCAGAACGATCTCGACGCGGCGAATGCCTCGACTCCGGCCGCATCGCCCACCCCGTGCGTCCGGCCCGGCAGTCTGTCGTGTGCACTCGGCTACTACGGTCGAGCGTGGAAGAACGGGAACGATGTGGGAGCGGGGCTCGCGGGTGTGGATCGTGTCGTTGCGAACGATGTGGGCGTCGGGCTCCTGCTCCTGAACGACGCCCTCGTTCAGGCCTTCCGCGCTCCGTATCAGGGAGACGGCACGACCGCATCCATGGAGCAGGCCTCCCTCGCCGCCATCGGAGCGGGCCGCTCTCGAGCGCGGGCTCGGCTACGTGACGTGCTCGACCCGTTCACGCTGGACGCGCTCAGCCACGTGAACGCCTCGGGCGGAGGGGCGTCCTTCGTCGGCTTGCGACGGGCGGCGCTCCTGCTGTCGCGTGATGCGCTCGCGATCGACGAGATGACCACGATCCAGGTCCGGAGCACTTCGACGAGTCGGGACGCCGTTCGCGATGCACTGTCCCAGGAGACCGTCAACCTCCTGGTCTCGCTCATCGCGCTCGGGCGCGTGCAGCAGTTGCAGGGCGCGTCGTCGACAGCCGAGGTGGCGGCTCTGGACGGCCTCCTGACGTCGCTCGGCAACCGGTTCGTAGAGTTGTCCACGGTGGTCGATCCGCTGGGTGTTCCCGAGGGCTTCGTGGAGTTCCAGTACGATTGCAGCCAGCGGACGAACTGCCCGCAGTCGAACTACGCGCACGTCCTCGAGTCGGCGCAGGTTCTCCTCAGCGACGCGGTCGCGACCGAGGGAACGGCGGACTCCGCCATCCGAACCTACGACGAGAGCCTCAGCTCGCTGCAATCCCAGCTGACGTCGATCCACGCCTCGACGATCGCCGAGATCAGCCGCACGTGCGGCAGCTACCAGTCTCCCGTCGGGGACCTGACGTGGTGCATCGGTGGCGACGCCGCCGTGGCGACAGCCGACATCGAAGAAGCTCGTGCCGCCGTTCTCGCCGCCAATCGTCGCGTTCAGGGGGCGCAGGAACGAATCGATGCGCAGACGCAGCGGATGAAGCAGGTGCTCGGGTTGCTCGAGGAGAACATCGTCTTCTACACGCGGCAGGGGCAGAAGATCGCCGTGCTGCGCGAGTACATCGGCGAGATCTCCGCGGTGCAAGCGGCGCTCTCAGTGCCTATCGGCCCTCTCGGTGAAGGCATCGGACGAGCGGTAGCCATGGGCTACATGGAGTACGCGAAGCAAGAGCTCGAGCGTCAGGTCGAGCGCCTCGACGAGCTTCGGCAGATCCATGCGATGACGACCAACCTGAACATCGAGCAGGCGAATGCGATGGCCGTGCTCAAGGATCTCGCCATCGCGAAGGCCGAGCTCATGAGCGAAGCGGGTGTGGCCGCCCAGCGACTCCTCGTCGCGATCGCGCGTCGGGAGGCGCTCCTGAACAACGTGCGCGTCGCGGTCGCGAACGAGGCGCTTCTGCAGGCCTCCGCGACCGGGAGCCTGGCGAACGATCCCACGTTCCGAGTTCTACGGGACGTGTCCGTGGCCAACGCGACGGCTTCGCGCGAGCGCGCGCTCCGGCAGATCTACCTCGCGGCCAAGGCCTTCGAGTACGAGACGAACGTTCCGATTCCGTGGATTCGAAGTCAGCTCGTCCCCGTTCGGCGCGCCTCGCAGATCCAGCGCTTCCTCGCGTGTCTGCAGGACGCTCAGAATGCGTTCGTGCGGGCGTACGGACCGGTGACGACGTTCTCGGTCGAGTTCAGCCTCCGACACGACATCCTCGGCATCGAGGGGGACGTTCTGGACGAGGTCTCCGGTGAGACCCTCACGCCAGCGCAGCAGTTCCAGCGTCTTCTGGTGACGCCCTCGAACGTTGCGTCGACGGGCGTGGTGGGTCTGCCCTTCACGACTTCCATCGCGTCGGACAACGCGGTGTTCTCCTACGACCTGTGCAACGAGTTCATCACCGGCGTCTCGGTGCGTCTCGTCGGCGACGGTCTGGGCGACGACCAGGCCGAAGTCCGCATCACGCACGGCGGGTCGAGTCAGGTCAGGAGCTGTGAGTCGTTCCGCAACGGCAACGACGAGATCCTCGACACGTACACCCTCTTGCCGCGCCGGGTCGTGATGCCGGCGACGGTGAACGTGTCGAGCCCAGCCCTCGACACCCAGCTGTTCCAGCGATCGGTCGCGGCGACCAACTGGCGCCTCGAGATCAACCCCCACAGCGGGGCGAATCGCGACATCAACGTCACCAAGATCGAGGACATCGTCGTGCGTGTTGCCTATCAAGGGCATTCGGTCGGTGCGACCACGATCGGCTACGCGCCGGTCTGCCCTGGTCTCTGAAGGAAGCTCGAGCATGGCCCGGCGGTCGCCGAAGGCCGGAGGTGCGGAATGCGACTCTTGAAGGTGGGTGTGTTCGTCGCCGTCGCGGCTTGGGCCGTCGGATGCGATGACGGGAGCGGCAGTCCCTGTGAAGGCGCCGCCTGCGATGCGGGCATGTCGGCGCAGGACTCGGGCTCTTCGGGCAACGATGCCGGAGCGGCCACCGACGCTGGCTCGGACGGAGGCACGAACACGTCGGACTCGGGAACATCGAGCGGCGACGGGGGATCGTGTGTCCCGAGCGCGGGCGCGGATCTTCCGGACCCCAGCTTCCTCGACACCGACTGCGATGGATTCGACGGCACGGCAGCCGATGCGGTGTTCGTGGCCCCGGACGGCGATGACCTCGCGGCGGGCACCCCGGCCTCACCGGTGCGTACCGTGACGCGCGCCTACGAAATCGCGGCTTCGAGCTCGAAGGCGCAGATCTTCGTGGGCACCGGAACGTACGACGCGGGCTTCACGGTGACGGCCGGCATCCACGTCTACGGCGGCTACCAGCGTATCAACGGATGGCAGCGGACGCGTTCCCAGGTGTCTCGATTCCTCACCGACGGTCCGGCGCTCCGTGCGACGACCGTGTCGGTGCTCACCACCCTGTCGTTCCTGACCTTCGAGTCGAAGGACGCAACGGTACCCGGGGGCAGCTCGATCGCCGCCATCCTCGATCACTCCAACGGCGTTCGGCTCGAGGACTGCGTCATCCACGCGGGCGCAGGCGCCGCGGGGGCCGACTACTCCCAGGCGGCGCGCCCGGCGCAGGGTACGGCCGGTGGCGCTGGCGGTGTGGGACGGCTCATGGCCCGCAACGCATCGGCACCGGCTGCGTGCATGAACAGCGCTCCCGCAGGGGGCACTGCCGGTGGAGCGGGGGACTGCGCTGGCGGAGCCGGCGGCGCCGCCGATTCCGCCCCGATGACGCGTGACGGCAGCGGATTCGGTGGAAGCCAGGGGCAGCCGGGCACTCAGGCGAGCTGCTCGACGACGTCGAGCGGGGCGGCGGGTACGTACGGCTATCACACCTTCGGTCTCAAGGTTGGCGGCGGCACCGAGCGTCGAATCTCGATGGCCGGAACCGCGGGGGTGGACGGTCAGCCGGGAGGCGCCGGTACGAACGGAGCGGCCGTCGATCGAGGCGTCTTTGGTCCCAGCGGTTATCAGCCTGCGGACGGTCACGACGGAATCGCGGGCACTCGCGGCGGCGGCGGCGGTGGCGGCGGCGGTGGGGCCGATCAGCTCGGCTTCTCCGGCACGGCCGTGGCCTCTGCCTCTCCGAGCTGGAGCGACGCGTTCGCGGGCGGCGTCTTGCCCAATGCGGCGTACGACAACTGCTTCGTGGCGGGAGGCGGCGGCGGTGGCGGTGGCCAGGGCGGTGCGGCCGGAATCGGTGGCCACGGTGGTGGAGGAGGCGGAGCGTCGGTCGCACTGCTCCTGCTCGATTCGACCCCCACGCTCGTTCGCGTGACCATCAGCTCGGGGCACGGCGGCGCAGGCGGTGCCGGCGCGGCGGGTTCACTCGGGGGGCTCGGTGGCGATCCGGGGCCCGGAGGACTGGCCTACACGATGACTGCGGGCGACCGCACGCTCACCGGCTACGGGTCCACGATTCACGCGAACAGTCCCGAACCGCTGCTCGCCACGGCGGGTGGGCCGTACAACGTCGGCATCACGTTGACCGGGACGCAGTACGTCGCCTCCGGCGGCAACGGGGGTCGCGGTGGCAACGGTGGCAACGGAGGCGCAGGAGCGGGTGGGTCCGGAGGGCCGAGCGTCGGCATCCTGTCGTCGCCGGGCTCCGGTGCCTCTGCGTCGTCGAGTGGCGTCGTCTTCGACACGAGTCGCCTGCTCGGTGGCGTCGCGGGGCCGGGCGGCGGCAACGACAACACGGGCTATGCGGGCTACGCGGGTCAGACGGGCAACCTCGCGGCGGACGGGCGGATCATGCCGTGACGGTCGGTGGAGACGCGCGATGGACGGGCGTCTCCTCGCGGCCTCGACGGTCCCGCCAAGGCACGAAGGGGAGGGTGTTGTGAGAGCTCGTCGTCGGTTGGGTTGGGTCGCCGGGGTTCTGTTCGCTTCCGCCTGCGGAGGAAGTGATTCGACCGAGCACGACGCCTGCGACGGTTCGTCGTGCGGCGATGCGAGTGCCCATGACGCCGGCTGCGCCGACGGCTCCGTGGCCGTCGGTGGCAACTGCATCGTGGTCGCGACCGATCAGCCGGACGCATCGTTCACCGACAGCGACGGGGATGGAATCGACGGAACCGCCTCCGCTGCGGTCTTCGTGGCCATCGACGGTGACGACGCGAACGCCGGGACGCGATCCGCCCCGGTCCGAACCCTCGCGCGCGGCATGTCGCTCGCGACAAGCGGTGGTCGCAGTCTGCTGCTGGTCGGAACGGGAACGTATGCGGAGACGCTCTTGCTCGTCCCGGGCATCGGCGTCCATGGTGGATACATCCGTGCCAATGGATGGGCTCGGTCCGCATCGGACAAGACCATCGTGCGGGGCGCGGGCGTGGGTCTCCGCTCGCTGCACCTGACGGCGCCGACGCGCATCTCGTTCCTAGAGGTCGAAGCGACGAACGCACCCGTCGGAGAGAGCTCGATCGCGGGCATCGTTTCGGACTCGTCGGCGCTCGTCATCGAGGACTCGTCTTTCGTCGCCGGCGACGGGGGCGACGGGGCGGCTGGCACTCAGCCCGCGACGCCCGCGAAGGCGGCGGCTGGTCAGGCGGGGAGTCCCGGGCTGCTCCGACCGCTCGATGCCGCGGCGCCCGCGGTCTGTCAGAACGCGGCGCCGCAGGGCGGCACGGGCGGGGGCTCTGGCGAATGCCGTGGGGGAACGGGAGGCTCGACGAGCGCCACGGGTTTCGCGCATGTCAGCAGTGGAACACGTGCATACGAATCGACGGGCTCGCCTGGCGAGACACCGACCTGCCCGGGCGCTCCCGTCGGTACGGGTGGACTCGGCGGCCAGTTCTACCTGAGCACTGTCAGTTCGAACTTCTGGTACGTGCAGATGGCGGGGCAGGTCGGCCTCGACGGCCTGCCGGGAGCTCCTGGCGCAGACGGTTCCGCGGTCGCGCTCGGAGTGTTCTCGTCGACCGGATTCGCGGCCGCTTCGGGGCTCCAAGGGGCGACCGGCCAGCGAGGTGGTGGCGGAGGTGGCGGTGGAGCCGGCAGCGCCCAGGGGGGCGGCTTCACCGACCTGGACCTCTACCCGATCCCGTTGCCCACGGCGAGTCACGATCACTGCTTCATGTCGGGCGCCAGCGGCGGCGGAGGCGGTGAAGGCGGGTACGGCGGTCCGGGTGGCCCCGGCGGCGGAGGCGGCGGCGCCTCGGTCGCGTTGCTCGTGCTCGACGGGAGCGTGACCCTCACTCGAGTCTCGCTCTCCGCCGGACACGCCGGCGATGGGGGGGCCGGAGCCCTCGGTGCCCTCGGCGGTGACGGAGGCGACTTCGGAGGCGGCGGCTCGGCGGGTTCCGAGGTCTCGGGGACGCGGACCGTTTCGTGGCAGGGCTCGAACGTCACGGTCTCGAATCCCGAGGTCCGCTTCGGCTCACCATCCGGGCCCTTCTACCCGCATTCCAATCCGCCGAGCTACATCGCCTCGGGTGGTCGAGGCGGCTACGGCGGAAAAGGCGGCAAGGGTGGGGCCGGCGCGGGCGGTTCGGGCGGACCGAGCGTGGCGCTGGTCCTCGGGTCCACGGCATCCCTCGCACCTTCGTCGACCGCGGTCTCGTACGACATGACGCGCGCCGCGGCGGGCACCGCGGGGACGGGGGGAGGGGCATCCAATGCGGGCGCCGCGGGCCTCGTCGCGATGCGCGCGAGTCTCGGGGCCGACGGCCGAATCGCCTCGACCCAGTGAACGTCCGTAGCGGAGGGATGATGCGGATCCTGGTATGCGTGCTCGCGATCCTCGTCGCGGTCGGTGCGACGGCTTCTGCCCAAGACCGCTCCGGCGTCCGGCCCGAGGTGCTCTCGATCCCCTCGGGTCCCGGCTCCATCGAAGGCCTCGGCGAGGCCTTCGAGCCGAACGCCAACACGGGCACCTCGAGCTACGGCGTCGACGTCGTCGTGCCTCCGGGCGTCGCGGGCTTCGTGCCTTCGATCGGCATCCATTACTCGTCGGGCGCGGGCAACGGCGAGGTCGGGATCGGCTGGAGCGTCGGGCTGCCGATGCTCCAGCGCGGCACCGACCGCGGTCTGCCGAGGTACGACGCCACCGACCGCATCGTGCTCCGCGGCATGCAGGGTAGGGGCGCCGAGGACCTCGTCCAGCTCGCCGACGGCTCGTATCGCTTCCGCATCGAAGGCGCCTTCGTGCGCGGCCGGCAGCGGAGCGACGGGAGCTGGGACTTCTACAACCGCTCGGGCGTGCGCTTCCGCCTCGGAGGCGCCGACACCGCGACGATCGCGAGCGGTACCCGAGTCTTCGCCTGGCTGCTCACCGAGCAGGTCGACACCCACGGCAATCGCATCGCGTACGAGTACCAGCGCGACGCGACGGGCCATCCCTACCTCTCGCGCATCGTCTACAACGACTTCTCCGCGACGGCGCGCAACGAAATCCGCTTCGAGTACGAGGACCGCCCCGACGTCGTGACGTCGTACGTGCCGACGTTCGCCGACACGATCGCGCGGCGGCTCGTCCGCATCGTCGTCGTGCACGGAGGCGCCACGGTCCGCACCTACGATCTCGCCTACGCGAGCGGTCAGCGGCTGTCGCGGCTCGGCAGCGTCACGCTCACGGGAAGCGACGGGACGACGAAGCTCCCGACGCTGCGTCTCGACTACGCCGCTCCGACGGTGAGCGCGATGCGCGTCGTCTCGATGGCGAGCGCTCCGGCTCGCTCGCTCGGGACGGTGGCCGAGCTCGACGACGTCGACGGCGACGCGCTGCCCGACCTTCTGGTCACCGACCCTGCGCTCGACGGGGGCGCGTACAGCTACTACCCGAACCTCGACGGGACGACGTTCGGTGCCCGCACGGTGCTCGCGAGCTCGCCCTCGGTCTGGCTCTCGTCGACCGGCGTGCAGCTCGCCGACATGGACGGCGACGGGGCCTCGGACGTCGTGGCGCGTGTCTCGAGCGCGAGCGATGGCTTCCGCTTCTATCCTGGCGGAAGCGCGGGCGGCTTCGGCGGCGCCGTGACGATCGCTCCGAATCCCTCGTTCGGTTTCGAGGACCCCGACGTGCGCCTCGTCGACCTCGATCACGATCGCCGCACCGACTGGATGCGGATCGACCCGACGACCGGAACCATCTACCTCGCCTACAACCGCGGGAACGGCACGTTCGAGAGCGCGCCGAGCCTCCCGCCCGTCGATGCGAGCGAGGTGGTGGCGTTCTCGAAGGGGGCGCGCTTCGCCGACTGCAACGGCGACGGCCTCCAGGACCTCGTGCTCCTCCGCAGCCAGTCGCTGCGCTGCTACCTCGGCAAGGGCTTCGGGGCGTTCACGGCCGCGACGAGCTTTCCGGGCGCGCCCGTGCTCTCGAACGGCGAGCTCGCGGAGACCGAGGTGCGGGACGTCGACGGCGACGGACTCGCGGACCTCGTGCACGTGGGCGTGTCGCAGGTGCGCTTCTGGCCGAACCATGGCAGCTCGCTCGGGCCCGTCGTCACGGTCACGGGGACGCCCTCACGCGGGGTGAGCACGCTCGTGCGCGTCGCCGACATGAACGGCAACGGCTCGGCGGACGTCGTGTGGATCGATCCGACGAACACGAGCGCTCCCTGGCGCTACCTCGACTTCCTCGCGGACGGCACCCCGGGCCTCGTGACGCGCATCGACAACGGCCTCGGGAAGGTCGTGACGATCGAGTACGCGGGCATGGGCGAGGTGCGCGGCTACGCGCGCGGCCGTGGCCTCGTCTGGACCCATCGTTCGCCGATCGGTCAGACGGTGGTCTCGCGCATCGTGACCAGCGACAGCCTCGGGAACGACGTCGAGACCCTCCTCCACTATGCGGACGGCTACTTCGATGGAGGCATGCGCGAGTTCCGAGGCTTCGCCTACGCGGAGACGTGGGCCTTGGGCGACGCGGACCAGCCGACCCACGTCACCGAGGCGACCTTCGATCTCGGTGAGGCGGAGGAGGCGCGGAAGGGCCTGCCGCTGACGACGACGAGCCGCACGGACTCGGGCTCGATCTTCCATCGCGAAACGTTCACGCACGTCGTGCGCACGCTGCTCTCGGCCGCGAACGGAACACCGATTCGCTACGCCTTCGAGAGCCAGGAGGACATCGAGCTCTTCGAGGGAGCGGCGACTCCCGTGCTCCTCCGCAAAGCCTGGGATCAGGACGACTACGGCAACGTCGTCCTCGAGGCGAGCTACGGCCAGATCCAGGGCAACGATCTCGGATACGGCGCCGACGAGGTCGTGACGCGCCGGACCTTTGCGACCAATCCGAGCACCTGGGTCGTCGACAGGGTCGCGAGCGAGCGCATCGAGAGCCTCGACGGGACGCGCCTGTCGGAGACTCGGACCTACTACGACGGCGATGCGCTCGTCGGGCTCCCGCTCGGGCAGGTCACGTCGGGGCATCCGGCGCGCACGGAGAGCCTCGTCGACGGGACGCGCTTCGCGGACGTCACGAGGGTCGCGCTCGACGACTACGGCAACGTCGTGAAGCACTACGATGCGCGTGGGAGCCTCCGCGAGCTCGACTACGACGCGGGGAGCCATACGTTCGTCACGGCGGAGCGGCGGCAGGTCGATGGGACGCGGTTCCTCGAGTGGACGGCCGAGTTCGACCACGCGACGGGCGGGATGCGCTCGATCACGGACCCGAACGGCGCCGAGACCCGCTTCGTGTACGACGCGCTCGCGCGCCTCGTCGCGATCGCCGAGCCCGGGGACACCGAGGCCGACCCGTCGCGTTCGTTCGCGTACGTGCTCGGCGCTCCGCTCTCGCACACGCGCGAGGAGACGAAGACGGGCACTGGGGATCCGCTCGTCTCGATCCATCACTTCGATGGGCTCGGGCGGTCGCGGGCGAACCTCTCGCGCGCTGACGGTGGGCGGTGGGTCGTCGCCGGCGCCTCCGTGTTCGGAGCGCGAGGCGAAGCCGCGCTCGAGACGCAGCCCTTCTTCGCGGGGAGCGCGGATCTCCCGACGGATCTCGTGAGCCGACCGGGCACGGCAAAGCGCTACGACGCCACGGGAAGGGTCGTGGAGGAGACCGAGCCCGACGGCTCGAAGCGTCAGACGACGTATGCGCCGCTCGTGACGAATCAGTTCGACGAGGACGACCTCGACCCGACGAGCCCGCACCACGACACGCCGACGACCCTCGTGAGCGACGGCCTCGGAAGGCTCGTCCGCGTGGTCGAGCGCGACGGGGCGCGCGACGTCATCACGCGCTACGGCTACGACGCGCGAGGGAACCTGACCTCGCTCGTCGACGCGAACGGACATGCGCGCGCGTACACGTACGATGCGCGGTCTCGGCGTGTGGGGATCGTCGATCCGAACGCGGGGACGTGGGGCTTCTCGTTCACGGACGGAGACGACCTCGACGTTCGGACGGATCCGGTCGGTCACCAGATCCGGTTCGTATACGACCTACTCGGCCGCAAGACCGAGGAATGGCATCGCGCGGCGGGAGCGACGGCGGAGTCGCGCGTCTCGGCGCTCCACTACGACGCGGCCGCGCACGCGCACCGCGAGCTCGGGAATCTCGAGGGCCAGCTCGCCTGGGTCGAGGACGCCGGCGGCTCGGTCTTCTTCGGGTACGACCCGCGCGGGCGGCACACCGACACGATCCGCCGCTGGTCGAGCAGCGAGGAGCACGGCACGTTCACCGACTACGACCGGGCGAACCGTCCGAGCCGACGGGGCTTCCCGGACGGCTCCTACCTTGCGTACGGGTACGACGCGCGCGGTCTGATGGCATCGGTGGGGCCAGTGGTCACCTCGATGACCTGGACCGCCGCGGGGGCCCTCGACACGGCGACGTTCGGCAACGGCGTGACGGACCACTGGACGTACGACGCGCGTCTCCGTCCCGAGCGCCTCGTCGGCACGGATGCGGGAGGCAAGGCGCTTCGCGCGCTGCGCTATGACTACGACCGCGCCTCGAAGATCCGCTCGATCACGGACGAGCGGCCGGACGTGGCGGGCACGGTGCGGGACCTCTCGGCCGCGTACACGTACGACGACCGCTACCGGATGGTGCGCGAGGTCACGCCGCGCTCGGATACCGCGTGGGCGTACGACGACGTCGGGAACTTCCAGACGGTGGCGTCGACGGGCACTACGCCGCTGCCGAATCTCGCGTACCAGTACCCGGCGGGCGGAGCAGGCCCGGATCGTCCGCAGCAGGTGAACGACGAGACGTTCGGCTACGACGACGCGGGGCGGATGCTGCGCGACGGGGCGCGTGTCTACACCTGGGATGCGAAGGGACGGCTCGCGCGGGTCGAGCGGGGCGACGTCGTCGAGGAGTACGTCTACGACTTCGAGGATCGCCGCGTCGAGAAGCGCACGACGCGTGGTGGCGGCCGGCCGGAGGTCACGCGCTACGTCGACAACGACGCCGAGATCCGAGGTGGACGCCTCGTCCGCTACGCCTTCGCGCACGACCGTCGCGTCGCCCGCCTCGACTCGGTGGAGGGGCTCGCGATGGGCTCGGCGAGCGCGCTCGTCGAGGGTCGCACGGGCATGCCAATGAGCTGCTCGACGGGAAGTGCGAGCCGCTCGGCGTGGGCACTCCTCTTCGCGATGCTCGCGCTCCTCGTGCGTCGTGGGGGCTCGGGGCCCTCGCGTTCGACGCGGAGCTCGAGCCTCTTCGCGGGCCTCGCGCTCCAGCTCGTCGCCTGCGGCTCGGATCCGCCGCCGGACCTGCGCGATCACGCGAGGCCGATCGAGGTGTTGCCGGACACGGCGGTGCTCTCGCTCGATGACCTGCAAGAGACGCCGCTCGTGCACACGGACGTGGCGGGCGTGGTGGTGTCCGAGAGCGATGTCCATCCGTACGGCGCCGAAAGGTTCCGAACGGGGGCAGGGCAGGTCTACGGCTTCGTCGGGAACGAGACCGACGTGGGGACCGGCCTCGGGGACTTCCATGCGCGGCCGTATCGGGCGGATCTGGGCGTGTTCGTGGCGCCGGATCCGGTGGCGGTGTTCGAGTCCGTCACGGTCCTCGCTCGGCCAGCCGCGCTTGCCCCCGTCGTCTATGGTCAAGGCGATCCCATCGACCGATCCGATCGGAGCGGTGAATACGCCCCGTCGGTTCACGCGCGACTGATCCTCAACGGCATCTGGACGCGCATTGGACATCAGCCAGGGCACTCGTACTCTCTCGTGCGCGCATCCATAGAACGCGTGCAGCGGGAAATCGACCTGGACCAGAGCGCCGCAGCTCAGCCGAGACATGCCATGTATGGTGTGCGCCTCCGGGAACTGATTCGTATGCCAGGAGGCCTCCGCGCCAATCGCGAGGCGTTGCGCACGCAGGCGATTCGCTCCGCCAACGAATTTGTGCGTTCCGAGCTGGCATCTGCGGCTCGCGCCCTTGCCAAGGGTAACGTGGAGTACGCGTACCGACATCTTGGTAGGGCGGCCCACACGCTTACTGATGGGACTTCGCCCGCTCACGAGGGGTTCATCGGCTGGAACCCCAATCGTGGCGGCATGGGGATATTCCGGGGGGGGATACACCACGGGCTTCGCGAGCTCGGGATGCCGACAGGACTGCGAGCCGACCGGGCCGAGGGAGCCGCCGCGTGGGCATTCGACCTCATGATGGAACTTGCCGGTGATCCAACCGGCCATGCGGCCGCGCGCCTCCAACAGACGAACTTCTTCGGAGAGGGCGGGGCCACGCGCGGGAGGCTGCTTGTGCCGGCGCGGTACACCCAGGAAGCTCGGATGCGTCGCGAGGCCAGTGGCGGAAGGTGATATCGATGAGAGCCTTGGAGTACGCCGGCATGACGAGCCGCAGGATCCTACCGGTGTGGCTAGCCTGCGCCGCGGGAACAATTGTCGTCGGATGCGTGCGAAGGTATCCGGAACCCGCCCAGCCCTCCGTTCGTCGGTTGGGGCAGTCCGTGGTCGACCTCCGGCGTTGCCTCTCGGAGGTGGCCGGTCAGACCGTTCGCCTCGATGACCGGGCGAACTGGACCGTGCTGGTCCCCGCGGACTTCGACACGCCGTTCGGACAAGCTCTTCAGGACGACGGAGCAACCTTCGACGCCCATCCGGAATGTGACCTGTGCATCGCCGCCCTATTCGTGGCCGGGCAGTTGCCGACGACGGACCAGTACCGCCGCCATGGTCGGCCGCTGCCGTACCGCGCCGTCTACGGGGTCGTGGCGACTCCCTACTCCGATGGCCTAGCTACGCGCGTCCAAGTCATCACCCTCGAGTACAGAATCCGAACGCGGGGAGCGATGTCGGTCCACGGACTGGGAAGTACAGACCATTGGAGAACTGTCGATGCAGGCTCGCGCGATCAGGCGGCGCTGCTCGATCTCCTTGAAGCATGCCCGACAGGCGAGAGTACAGAACAGCTCCGTGATGACCCGCCCCGAAATCCCGTGGATTGAACTGTCTGGGTCGAGGCGCGCCCATGGATCGAGAGGATGGAACGCGCCTCACAGTCGGCGTCGTGACTGCACGTTCAGGAGGTGGCCGGGGCTCTTCGGCTCGCTTCGACGGATGGCGACCGCCGAGTTCGTGCGGCTCTACCTTCCACCCCACCTTCCACTTCCTACCGGCCCCGTCGCAGCGCCTCGCAACGCCCCGCAACGCTATCCAGTGGGAATCATTGAAAATCGCGAATGGTTCCGCGGGCTCGGCTCAACTTGCCAAGGTTGAAGTCGTGGGTTCGGATCCCATTTCCCGCTCCCAGTAACTGAACGAAATCGGCCGGCTCGAGCGAAAGCTCCGCCGGCCGAAGTCGTTTCGGGGGGGTCGACGTTCGACTTCCCGTGGCATGGTCGACCCGATGGCGGGTCGTCGCCCATGAATCCCACGGCAGTCCCCCTCCGAAGTCGCGAGCGTTCGTGTCCCGGGGCGCGGCTCGGCGCTCTCGCCGCCGTGATCGCGGTGCTCCTCGGTGCGAGCAGCGCGAGCGCGCAGCGTGCCCTGGACGCGGATGCACGATCGCGCATGCACCGCGAGGCCCTGGCATCGGGTGGCTTGGGCATGGGCATCCTGGCCCTCTCCCAGGTCCCGCTATTGGTCAAGTGGCACGGCATGCCGGATCCCCTCGACGAGAACTACGGATGGGGCATGGGGATGGCGTTCGTCGGAACGACGATCGCCGGAGGAACGATCGAGAGCGTCGCGGGATCCGGCCTCATCACGCACTTGGCCAGGTCGCGAGGGGTGCGAGACGGCGCAGGAACGCTGCGAAGCCCGTACGCCTGGGCTCTCCTCGGGCAGTCGTCCGCCTGGTTCGCGAGCGTCGTGCTCGGGACCGTCCTGTGGTTCGTGGGCCCAGGGAAGCACGACGTCATCCCGACCAACAGCGACGTCGTCCAACACTACGTCACCGTGGTGCTGATGCCCGAGCTCCTCCAGGCGTGGGGCGGCTCCTACTTCGGCGCGTACCTCGTCGAGCGCCATCGCGACCGGGCCACCGAGGGAGCCTCGAGACCTTCGGTCACGTTCGCTCCGTTCTTCGAGGCCGGCACTCCAGCACGCCCCAGCGTCACGTTGGGGGTTCGAGGAGCGTTCTGATGTCGTGCCCTTCGAGTTAGCCGCCCGGTTGTATGTACCCTCGACATGGGTACACTGGCTTCGTGATCACGACGGTGCGGGTTTCGGCGCGGGCCGAGAGGGAGCTTCGCAAGCTCCCGCGCCACATCGTCGAGAACTTCCGATACTAGGTCATGGCGGTGGAGGCCGAAGGCCTCGACGCGGTGCGCCGGCTCCCGGGGTACCACGACGAACCGCTGTAGGGCGACCGGAAGGGCCAGCGTTCCATCCGGCTGTCGCGAGCGTACCGAGCGATCTATCGCGTCGCTGTCGACGGAACCATCGAGCTCGTTCTCGTCGAGGAGGTCAACAAGCATGAGTACTGAACGGAGCCGCAAGGCGAGTGCCGTCCTCGGCGAGATCCTCGGCGACCAGCCCGTCACCTTCGGAGCGATGCTGCGCTCGATCCGCCTGTGCGACGAAGCATCGCTCGCGCAGTTCGCGGCCCGGCTCGGCGTCAGTCGGCAGAACCTCGCCGACATCGAAGCGGGTCGACGACGAGTCAGCCTCGCTCGCGCGGGAGAGTGGGCTCGACGTCTGGGACGATCCGAGACGCAGTTCCTCTCCATCGCGATCGAAGACGAGCTTCGCGCGGCCGATGCTCTCTACTCGGTCAAGCTCGAGCCGGCTGCCAAGCGGGCGGGCTGACGAGCTCGTCGTCGACTCGACCGAGCGCGGGGAGCTCGCCCGTCGCTCGATCGCATCCCCAATCACGCCGAGTACGAACTCCGGATGGTTTACGTTCTGGCTCCATGAGTCCCGTGATCTCGCGGTCGGCGTTCCTCTTCGTCGCCACGGCGGTGTGGGCGGGCCTGGTCGGTTGCGGCCCCACGCAGGATCGCTGCGAGGCTCGATTCGCGGATGACTCCGCATGGGTTCGAGTGCGGGCGATGGTGCTCGGCAACCCCGTGTCCCATCAGGTCGAGATGCTGCGGGTGGACGTGACGGCGGAGTGCGCGTGCTCGGTCGCGCCGCGTCTTTCCGGGACGTTCCAGGGGCGTCCGATGACCGTCGTGTCGCGCGGGGATTCCTACGATTGTTCCCCTCCGCCCTATCTCGTCGTGCCGCTCGATGGGACCGAGGAGTCGCCGGACGGCACTTCCGAGATCGTCCTCGACGACGGGCACGGGCATCGGATGCGGATGGTGCTCGACCATGCGATCGAGGCACGAGGGATCGAGATCGTGCAACCGGCGGATGGGATCGCGCATCCAGGCGACACCGTCGTGATCCACGTGAGCCCCGGCATGAGCTTCCTTCCGGAAAGCCCGATGATCCGGCTCGAAACGGCTCCCCCATACACCGGAAGCGGTGGTTACGCGCCGAACCTCGGTGGCGGCTATGAGCTGACGATTGGTGCCTCCGAGTTGTCGTTCCAGCTCGGACCGGACGTGGAGGCGGGACCCGCCACGGTCGCCGTGGAGTCGCAAGCGGTCTCCCCGTTGGCGCCCTGGCCATGTTGGGCGATCGCCTGCGAGGGGGCGACCGAATGCGCATGCGAGTACCGCCGGGTCGGAGGCGGTGCCGAAGGCATCTACGACACTCCGGCCTTCGGCTTCGATCGCCCTTCCGCCGTGCTGCAGATCGTTCGCCCGTGACGGGCTGGGCCGCGCGTGGACCGGCGGTGGCATGGCCCGGGGCCATCGCCCCGTCGGACCACGGCCCCCTCCACCCCGCGATCCCCGCGCGTGGCATACTCGCCGCGTCGTGACCCGGGAGAGCGAGCACGCCGAGACGCGCCCCGAGCCGCTCCTCGACCCCGAGGCCGCGGGCTCGACGCCCGTCGAGGGCGCGACGCTCGAGGTGGAGATTCCCGGCGAGACCTCCGGCGATCCGGCGAGTGAGGACCTCCCCCGCCGCGTGCACGGAATGATGAAGCAGGGCGTCGCGGCGACCTTCGTCGTGGCGGCCGTCGATCTCGTGTACGCACGCTGGGTCTTCCCGGGCACCGACCTGCGCATCGTGCTCGGCATCCGCCTGCTCGCCCTCGCGATGTACGTCGCGCTCGTCACCGTCTTCCGGGCGACCACGGGCCGTGCGGCCTGGCGCACGATGTGGGGGACCGGTCTCTTCCTCTCCTTCCTCTTCGCGCTCGTCACCCACGCGACGGGGGGGCTCCGCTCGCTCTACCCCCTCGGGCTCGTGATGCTCGCGATGGGTGCGGTGACGGTCGCGAGGCCGCGCGCCGAGGTGCTCGCGCTCCACCTCGGCACGATGGCGGTCTACGTCCTCGCCTTCGTCGGCACGATCCCGCTCTTCTCGGCGACGCGGGCCCAGCTCGGCGACGGACCCGCGCTCGCGACCTTCCTCTTCATGCTCCTCTTCGCGCTCGCCTCGTACGGTCTCTCGGCGGAGATCAGCGGCATGCTCTGGTCGCTGCGGCGCGAGGTCTTCGAGAGCAAGCGAGTCGGCCGCTACGTGCTGCGTCGTCGCATCGGACGCGGCGGCATGGGCGAGGTCTGGAGCGCGTGGCACGTGGGCCTCCGCCGCGAGGTGGCGGTGAAGTTCCTCCACACGCAGATGAACGACACCGTCGCGAGGCGCCGCTTCGAGCGGGAATTCCGGGCGACCTCGGCCCTTCAACACCCCCACACCGTCCGCATCCTCGACGCCGGCATCGCGGACGACGGGCAGCCCTACTACGCGATGGAGCTGCTCTCGGGGGCGTCGCTGCGCGAGGTCGTCGAGCGCGAGGGTCCGCTCGACGTCGCGCGCGCGCTCGTGCTCGTCGAGCAGGCGGCGCGCGCCCTCGGCGAGGCGCACGCACGAGGGATCGTGCACCGCGACGTGAAGCCCGAGAACCTCTTCGTCTGCGATCTCGGCGTCGACGAGCACGTGAAGGTGCTCGACTTCGGCGTCGCGCGCGTCCTCGAGGACGACGACGCCGGCAAGCTCACCGCCACGGGCTTCGTCGTCGGCACGCCGGCGTTCATGGCGCCCGAGGTCGTGATGGGGAAGGAGGCCGTGCCCGCGTCGGACGTCTACGCGCTCGGCTCGGTGCTCTACTTCGCCCTCGCCGGCAAGGCTCCCTTCGAGGCCTCGAACGCGGCGGCGCTCCTGCTCGCGCAGGTCACGGTGCCCGCGCCGCGGCTCGAGACCGTGCGCTCGGGACCGCTCGATCCGCGCCTCACCGCCTTGCTCGAACGAGCGCTCGCCAAGGAACCCGCGGCCCGCTTCGCCGACGGGGCGGAGCTCGCCGCCGCGCTCGCCGAGATCCCGCGGGTTCGCACGTCCACGCGTCCGCCCGTCTCGAAGCCGTTCGAGAAGGCCGGGGACGCCGAAGCGGCGAGCCCCGCGGCGGCCGAGAGCACGCGCTCGCTGCGGCGCTGACGCGCCTCCCTCCTTCGCGCCCTCAGCCCAGCGCCGCGCGGATCGCCCGCTCGAGCTCGGTCGGCGTGCGGCCGGCCTCGCGCGCGACCTCGACGAGGCAGGCCGAGAGCGTGTCGTGGACCAGCGTCCGGCCGCGGAAGCGCGGGACGATGTTCGCCGTCGTGACGAGCCCGCGGGCGAAGGCGTTGATGAAGGGCATGCCGTCGAGGACGATGTGCAGCCGATCGCAGCGCTGCATCGTGCGATCGACGTTCCTCAGGTAGGCGAGCCGGCCCGCGTGGTCCGGCATCGAGGCTGTCTTGGACACGATGACGACGAAGTCGCGGACCGCGCCGTTCCGGCTGGAAACGCGCTCGAGCTCGTCGATGACGGCGTCCACGTCCGCGGCCTGAGGGGTGCCGATCCATTCGACGACGGAGATTCCGTCGAGAGAAGCGCTTCGATACGAGCGAACTGCAGCAGGCGTCGATGGAGGCACTCCACGTGCCTATCGAATCCGATCGGCGAACGCAATCCCCCGTGAGGGTGCTCGCCCTTTCGCCACGCTCTCCGACATGTCGCAGGAAGTCGACAACGTGTTCGTGAGCTGGATCGCGTGCTGTTCCAAGCAGTGTCGATCGCACGCATTTCGTCGCGCGTGTCCAGGTCGACGTGGCGTCGATCACCACGAAATTGCGGCTTGATGCCGTCGTGCCGATCCGTCAGACAAAGCACTCGGGTTCGTAGCCTCGACAGCGCTCGCGTCGAGCGACGTCGCGTGCTCGCATCGTTTCCCCGAAGAAGCACGAGGTTCCGTGACACGAGTCGCGCGGTTGGCATCGATGGTCCTCTTCCTCTCGGCGTGCAGCGACGGCGGCGCCGCGAACCTCCCTCCCGACCTGCTCGATCCGTCGGTCACCACGACGGAGGACCAGGCGGTCTCCTTCACGCTCCCGGCGACCGATCCGAGAGGCGAGGCGCTGACCTTCACGACGAGCACGCCCGCTCACGGCACGGTGACGGGGACGGCCCCGGATCTCGTGTACACGCCCGCGGCGGACTTCGCCGGCGAAGACCAGTTCACGGTGACGGTCTCGGACGGAGCGAGCGAGGTCACCGCGACCGTCACGGTGACGGTGACGCCGGTGAACGACGCGCCGATCGCCACGGACGACATGGTCGTGACGAACGAGGACACGTCGCTCGACGTCGCGGCCTCGTCGCTGACGGCGAACGACGTCGACGTCGACGGTCCTTCGCTCGCGATCACGAGCGTCGACGAGGCCGTGCACGGCAGTGTATCGCTCGTCGGCCAGGCGGTGACCTTCGTCCCCGACGCGAACTACAACGGCGCCGCGAGCTTCGGCTACACCGTCACGGACGGGACGCTCACGAGCCACGCGACGGTGCACGTGACGGTGGGCGCCGTCGACGGTGCGCCCGTGGCCACGGACGACGTCGCCGACACCGACGAGGACACGGCGCTCGTCCTCGCCGAGGCGACCCTGCTCGCCAACGACACCGACGAGGACGGACAGACGCTCTCGGTGGCTTCCGTCGGTGACGCCGTCCACGGCACCGTGATGCTCTCGTCCGGCACGATCACCTTCCAGCCCGAGGCGGACTACGCGGGGCCGGCGAGCTTCACCTACACCGTGACCGACGGAGCCCTCGCGGACGTCGGCACCGTGACGGTGACGGTCCATGCGACGAACGACGCGCCCGTGGCCGTCGACGACGTGGCCACGACGGACGAGGACACGTCCGTCGACCTCTCGAGCGCCACGCTCCTCGCGAACGACGTCGACGTCGACGGTCCTTCGCTCTCCGTCGTCTCGGTGGGCGATGCGCAGGGCGGCACGGTCTCGCTCGTCGGCGACACCGTGACGTTCACGCCGACCGCGGACTTCGCGGGCTCGGCGAGCTTCTCGTACACGGTGACGGACGGCTCGGCGCAAGACGTCGGTGTGGTGACGCTGACGGTCGCCGCCGTGAACGATCCCCCCGTCGCCGTCGACGACCTGGCCCAGACCGACGAGGACCAGGCCCTGGTCTTCGCCGCGGCGTCGCTGGTCGCCAACGACACGGACATCGACGGACCGTCGCTCGCGGTGACCTCCGTCGGCAACGCCTTCCACGGCACCGTCTCGCTCGTCGGCGGACAGGTCACCTTCACGCCGGAGGCGAATTTCTTCGGCTCGGCGGCCTTCGAGTACACGGTCTCCGACGGTCAGGACTCCGACGTCGGCGCGGTCTCCGTCACGGTGACGTCCGTGAACGACCTCCCCGTCGTCGGAAGCCAGTCCGTGACGACGCGGAAGAACATCCCGGTCTCCATCACGCTCGCGGGCACGGACGTGGAGAACAGCCCGCTGACGTTCACCGTCGCCAGCGGCCCCGCGCACGGCTCGGTGTCGATCTCGGGCGCCACGGCGATCTACACGCCGGCCACCAACTACCTCGGGAGCGACTCGTTCACGTTCGTCGCGAACGACGGCGCGAACGATTCGAGCCCTGGCCAGATCGACCTCACGATCGCCGAGCCCGTCTGCGGGAACTCGGTGACGGAGCCCGGCGAGGCCTGCGACGACGGGAACCGCACGGCCGGCGACGGCTGCCGAGCCGACTGCCGCGGCGTCGAGAGCTGCGGCGACGGGCTTGTCGACAGCGTGAAGGGCGAGATGTGCGACGACGGGAACGGCGCCAACGGAGACGGCTGCAGCAATGGCTGCGCCCTCGACGCCTTCTCGAACGTGTCCTCGACGGTCATCAGCGGCTCGCTCAGCTGCAACACGACCGGCTCGAACACGGGTCGCAAGGCCGCGGTGAGCTCGCTCGGCCGCTTCTTCGTGGCGATGAACTGCGGCGGGACGGGCTACGTCAGCGTGAGCTCCGACCGCGGCGCGACCTGGCCGGGCCCGGTGTCGACCGGCATCACGGGGGTCCAGGCCATCGCCGTCGAAGGCGGACCCGACCCTCTCGCCTACGTCGTCGCGAAGACGACCTCGAACACGATCGTCTTCACGCGGACCACCGACGGAGGCGTCACGTGGGAGACGCCTCGAACCCTCGCGATGGGCGTCACCGACGCGGAGGTGAGCATCGATTCGTTCGGGGACTCCGTCTACGTCGTCGTCGCCACCAGCTCCACCAACCTCCGCCTCCTCGCGAACTACGCGCGGGGCCAGGGGACGTTCTCCGTCACGGACGTGGCCCAGGCGAACATCTTCCACGACGTCATCGTGGACAAGGTGAGCGGCGACGTGATCACGGGCAGCGACAATCCCGCGTTCCGCATCCGCCGCAGCAGCGATCAGGGCCTCACCTTCGGCGCGGAGGCGACGCCCCCCGGCCAGGCCTTCTTCTCGGATTGGGCCGGCTCGAACGGCTACATCTACGTCTCGGGGACGAACGGCGACAACAACATCGACCGGATCCCGATGTCGAGCCCGGGCACGAGCACGCAGGTCTCCGGCCTCCCGAGCAACGTCGGGGCGGCCTCCGTGCGTGCCATCGACGCGGACGCGGTCGGCAACGCCTACGTCGTCTCCCAGCTGACGTCGGGCAACGTCCAGCTCGACCGGATGGTCTTCGGTGCATCCTCCATCCTGGCGAGCGACGCTCGCACGATCGCGAGCGGAACGGCCCCCGCCGTCGCCGCTCTGCCGTCGAACACGGGCGCCCTCGTCGCGTACACGAGCGGCACCGTCGTGTACGGCGCGGTCGTCGTCTATCCCTGAGGAGGGGAGCGGACGGGCGCTCTCGCACGGTCTTCCCGAGGGGCGAGTCCCTGGGAAGGCCGTGTCGGGCGCCGGTCCGCCCGCCTCCGCACGACCTCAGCGCTCGAGCGCGCCGCGGAGGCCGACGAGGTTCGCGATCTGGATGTCGAGGCCGGGACGGGCGTTGATCTCGAGCACGCTCGGACCCGACTCGTCGTCGACCACGAGGTCGATGCCGGTGTAGCCGAGGCCGCTGAGGCGAGCGGACTCGACGGCGATCGCGACGAGCTCGGCCCAGCCCGCGACGCCTCGCCCGACGAGCTCGCGGCCCGTGTCCGGATGGCGCGTGATCGAGTCCCCGTTCCAGACGGCCGCGCGGGTGCGGCCTGACGCCACGTCGATGCCGACGCCGACGGCGCCCTGGTGGAGGTTCGCCTTGCCGCGGGACTCGCGCGTCGGGATGCGCGTCATCGCGAGGACGGGACGCCCCTCGCAGACGATGATCCGGACGTCGGGGAGCCCCTCCACCGGATCGCCGAGGAGGTCGGTGCGGGCCTTCATCCGGCGCTCGAAATGAGCGATGTCCGACTGCCCCTCGCGCGAGAAATCGCCGGAGAGGATGCCGAGCACGTGGAGCTCGAGGTCGCGCCGCGCGAGTCGATCGCCGCCGAAGTCGAGCCAGTCGACGCCCTCGCGCCCGCAGGCGACGACGATGCCGCAGCCGCGTCCGCCTCCCGCCGGCTTCAGCGCGAACTCGGAGGGAAGCGACCAGTCGAAGGCGAGGAGCGCGCGTCGGTCCTCGAGGACCGCGAAGGTCTCGGGCACGGGGAGGCCGTGCGCGGCGAGGAGGCGCTTGGCGGCGACCTTGTCGCCCGCGATCGAGCGCATGCGGTGGCGGGGATTGAGCGGTGCGATCAGCTCGAGCTCGCGCCGGTTCAGCCCGAGGACGTGCTCGCGGCTCACGTGGACGCCTTCGCGGGAACGGCGCGGAAGCGCCAGCGCTCGAGCAGACGCAGCCCGCGGTACCGCCCGAGGAGGAGCATCGTCGGTAGACCGAGGACGAGGAGATCCGGATGCCCGGCGACGAGCCCGCGCAGGGCCGAGAGCGAGACGAGGGCGCTCACCGCGGTCGCGACGACCAGGGTGTGGATCGAGAGCTTGAGCGCCTCCTTGGGGCTCTGATCCATCTGCGCGGAGACGAAGCGATCGATGACGCCGGCCATCGCGATGACGGGCAGGCCGATCTCGCCCGCCCGGATCCCGGGCAGGAGGGTCGTCCCGAGCGAGAGGACGACGAGCAGCACGAGGGCGCAGAGGGTGATGAGCGCGCCCGTGCGGGCCACCGAGAGCACCGAGACGTGCTCGAGGAGCATCCGGAGGGGCGTGACGAGCGCGATCAGCGCGAGGTAGATGGCGAGCCCTTCGAGCGTGCCCATGCGCTCGAACGCGAAGCCGAGGATCAGGGGCGTCATGAGGCCGAACGTCTCGAGGCCCACGAACGTCCTTCCGAAGACGATGGCCAGCACACCGACCGGTACCATCAGCAGGTGCTCGACCGTCGAGGGGCGGGCGCCCTCGGCGACCAACGTGCGCGAGGCCGAGGCGATCGGATGCAGGTGGAGGACGAGCCCCACGAGCACTCCGAGCCCGAGCACCGTCGTCGACGTGGCGAGCTCGTGGCGCGACCGCGCGAGTCGCGATCGCGCGGAGTCGAGGAGGGGGATCGCGGGGCGCGGAGGGGATGTCATGGCCGGAACACGGGGCGCGAGCGCATGGGCGCACGTGCGGAACCCCCGGGCAACGCGCCAAGGAAGCCATACGCGGCCCGGTGCATCAAGCGCGTTCGTGCGCTCTCACGAGGCGAGGCGCGTCTGGTGATCGGCCTCACACGTCGAGCGCGCGCGACGGGACGACGTCGGGCTCGCTACGTGCGCGACCAACGCACCCGGAGGTGGGCGGGGCGGAGGAACGACGCCTCGGCGCGCGTTGCGCGAGGCACGAGGTTCACCAGGAGATCGAGCTCCTCGATGGCGAAGAACCGACGGAGCGAGATCACCGCGTCGTGCGTGAAGCCGGGCACGCCCGCGATCGCGAGGCCGTAGGTGGCGACCGTCGTCGTGTGGAGGACGTTGCGGCAGCCGTCGACGAAGACGACGCCGCGTCGCGCGACGCGGGCGGCCTGGTCGAACATGCACGTGACGAGACCCGGCGGGAAGTGGTGGATGGCCTGCGTGCACACCACCACGTCGGGCGGATCGCCGGCGAGGTTCGAGAGATCGAGGGCGTCCTGGCGCCGGAACGAGACCGCGAGGCCTTCGGCCCGAGCCCGTGCGGCCCCGACGTCGAGGTAGGCATCCTGGAGGTCGGTGGCGGTGATCGCGAGGTCGAGCCCGCGCTCCTTCGCGAGACGCGCGAGCGCGAGCGGGAAGCCGCCGTGCCCCGAGGCGAGGTCGAGGACCTTCGTCGTCCCGCCGGGGACGAAGAGCGGCGCGAGCGCCTCGAGGAAGGTCGCGTAGCTCCCGACGAGCACGTTGAAGTCGTCGAGGGCGCGGATGATGCGGGTGCGCTCGCCCTCGTCGAAGTCCGGATCGTCCATGTGCTCGGGCGGCGTCGGGCCGTTCCACGCGCGGTCGAGCGCGGCGGCCGCGTGGAGCACGGGATGCATGCGCGCCTCCCGGAAGACGCGGTCGCGGAAGACCGTCAGGGCTTCCGTCGCGAGGGACGCGAGCCGATCGCGCGCTGCTTCGTCTCCGGCCGCGAGACCCGGCTCGAGCGCGCCGGCTCGAGGGCGGTAGTCCGCGAGCACGCTCTCGAGGGCGCGACGACGAACGTCGCGGAGCATCGTCTGGCCCGGGGGGGGCGGCTGGAGCGCGGCGAGGGGTCGTACGAGCGGGCCCAGGATGTCCATCGGTCTTCCCCTCCTCAGAACTGGATCGTCCTCTCGAAGTGTCCGGCGTCCGCGAGGTTCGTGCGGGTCCGGTAGAATTCGCGCCAGAGGTGCAGGTAGCCCTCGAGCAGCCGGTCGGGCGTCATGCGACTCGGACGGAAGACGACGTTCGCGTCATTGTAGCGCGACCAGTCGGTGTGGAGGATGCGATCCGCGTCCCGGAGCGCGTGCCAATCGGGGGTGCCCGGATACGGGGTCCGGATCGCGAACTCGGCCTTCGCGATCGCGGCGCGGTTCGCGAACGCGAGCATGCGATCGAACGTGCCTTCGTCGTCGTCGTCGTGACCGACGAGGAACGAGGTGTAGGGCACGATGCCGTGGTCGTGGCACTTCGCGATGGCCTCGTGGGCCTTGGCGAGCGCCGTCGCGTTCCGACCGGTGAAGGCGCCCTGCGTGATCGGGTCGAAGCCGCCCACCAGGTAGAACATCTCCACGCCCGCGCGGCGAAGGCGGTCGAGGAACGTCCCGGGCGTCGCGAGGATCATCGGCATGCTGATGCCGACGTAGCTCACGGACGCCTTGCCCCGTTCGGCGAGCGAGTCGAGCAGCTGTCCGAAGCGGCGCTGCGCCCCGTTGCCGAAGAAGAAGCTCGTGTCCTCGGTGAACGACGCGAGCTTGCCGTGCGCGCCGAGCTGCTCGATCTGCGCGAGCGCGTGGTCGAGCGGATAGTGGCGCATCTTGCGGCCCATCTGGGTCGGCAGCACGCAGGCCGAGCACTGGAGCGGGCAGCCCCGCGTGATCTGGACCGGATAGTCGTCCGGGCAGAAGGTCCTCCCCTCCTTCTCCATGTAGAGATCGACGCGGGGCAGAGGGAGCGTCGCGAGGTCGACCGGCGTCTCGGCTCGGTAGAAGGGCTTGAGCGTGCGCGTCCGCGCGTCGGCGAGGACCTCGGCCCACACGCCCTCTCCCTCTCCCGAGACGACGGCGTCGGCGTGCTCGGCGGCGACCTCGGGCATCATGGTGGGAAAGATCCCGCCCATCACCACCTGTCTCCCTCGCGCACGGAACGCGTCGGCGAGCTCGAGGCCGCGCCGCGCCGCCGCCGTGAAGAACGAGAGGGCGACGAGGTCCACGTCGTCGTCGAGACCGACGTCCTCGAGTCGATCGTCGCGGAACTCGATCTCCCAGTCCGGAGGCGTGACGGCCGCGAGGCAGGCGATGCCGAGCGAAGGCGGGCCGAAGTACTCGTTGCACGGTACGTACGCGAGCAGCTCCGGATGCGCCTCGGCGTGGCGCTGGAAGCGAGGGTAGACGAACTTCACTTTCACGCGGACCACCTCGGGGAGAGTCCCCGACGGGCGGGGAGCGCAGGGTCGAAGGACTCGAGCAGGGCCGAGGCGAGGCGTTGCTCGTCGGCCGCGACGGTGAACGAACGCGCGGCGTGGCCGAGGCTCCGACGGGCCTCGGAGACGAGGATCGTGACCGCATGCCGCGCGAGCATCGCGCCGAGCTCCGTCGTCGTCGCGGGACGCGCCAGCGCGGCGGCGGCGGCCTCGAGACCGATCTGCGCACGCGCCACGGAGGCGAGCCAGGTCTGCTCCCGGACGAGACGGAGGCCGTGGCGGCGCTTCGCCTCCTCCACCGTGCGTCCGAGCTCCTCGACGGTGCTCGCCCAGGCGTCGCGCGCGTCCGCGAGGTCGGGCGATGGGAGACTGGGGAGCTCCGGAAGTGCATTCCGCCCGAGGAGCTCGGTTCCCGCGAGGACGAGCAGCACGTCGTTGGCGCCCTCGAAGATGCGCGAGACGCGGCAGTCGCGCAGGAGCCGGGGCACGCCCGAGTCCTCGAGGTACCCGAGGGCTCCGTGGAGCTGCACCGACCGGTCGGCGAGCGCGTGCGAGCCCTCGCTGCAGAAGACCTTCGCCGAGGACGAGAGGCTCGCGATCGCACGCCCCTCGCGCTCGCGCCGACCGACCTCGTCGACGAGGGCCTCCATGGCGAAGAGGCGCGCCGCCATCTCCGCGAGCTGCGCCTTCACGGCGCCGAAGGAGCCGAGCGTCCGTCCGAACTGGCGCCGGGTCCGCACGTGCTCGCGGGCCGCCGAGAAGGCCGCGCGCGCGAGGCCGACCGAGCCCGCGCTCATCAAGGTCCGGCCCCACGCGAGCGCGGCATGCGCCTGCTCCATGCCGTGGCCCGCGGGCTCGAGGAGGTCCTCCTTCGCGAGACGCACTCCGTCGAACGCCACCGACACGGTGGAGGAGCCCTTGAGCCCGAGCTTCTCCTCCTCCTTGCCGATCGTCAGCCCGGTGCGCTCCCTCGGCACGCAGACGAGCGAGTGCGCGGACTTGCCGTGCCCCAGGGGGCCCCGTGCGAGCACCGTGAAGACGCCGGCGAAGCCTCCGTTGGTCACGTAGTGCTTCTCGCCCTCGAGCACGAACGAGGAGGCGTCCTCGGCGATCGTGGTCCGGATCGCCATGAGATCGCTGCCTGCGCCGGCCTCCGTCGCCGCGAAGGAGGCGACGCACGCGCCCGAGGCCATCGAGGGGAGGTAGCGTCGCTTCTGCGCGTCGCTCCCGAGCGTGACGAGCGGGCGGCTCCCGAGCCCCGCGTGGAGGCCGAGGCTCGTCGCCACGGAGCGGTCGTGCTCCGCGACGGTGGCGATCACCTCGCAGGTCTCGCCGAGATCGAGCCCGAGGCCCCCGTGCTCGACCTCGATCGCGAGCCCGAAGAGACCGAGGTCGGCGGCGGCCGCGATCACGTCCGCGCCGAGCGAGGCCTCGCGATCGATGCGCGCCGAGTCGAGGGTGCGCGCGAAGCGACGCACCTCCGGCAAGAGGAGCTCGAGCGTCCCGGGCTCAGGCGAGGATCGGGGAGAGCCCATGGCGGTCCGCATAGCTCTGGTCGACGAAGCGGGTGGCATCTCCGACGGTGCGGATGTCCATCGCCGACTCCATGTCGAGGTCGAGCTCGAGCTCCTCGCTGATGCGCGAGAGGAGCTCCATGCTCCCGAGCGAGTCCATCCCGAGGTCCTCGCGGAGGCGATCGTCCGGGCGGACGTTCGCGACGTCGTCGAGCTCGAGGATCTCCGCCACGAGCTCCCGGACCCGTCTCTCGATCGCTTGTCGTTCGGTCATGCTCCCTCCTCTGTCGATGGGTCAGCGCGCGGGCACGTAGCCGTGACGCCGGAACCACGCGTGGGCGTCGTCGAGCGATTCCTCGAGCGGACGCGGTACGAAGCCGAGCGCGCTGCGTGCGCGCTCCGAGGCGATGGGTTGTCCTGCCGTGACGATGTCGACGAGCTCGCGGGGGAACGGCACCCGCGCACGCCGCGGCTCCGCCTCGCGCTCCTCTTCGTCGGCGAAGATCCGCGCGCACGAGGCGCTCAGGCATCGCGAGGGCATGGCGCCGCCGTAGCGTTCGACGACTCGTTCGAGGAGCAGGGACAGCCGCTCGCCGTGTCCCCCGAGGCAGTAGCGCCCCGGCGCCACGTCGTCCTCCGCCGCGCGCGCGTGGGCCCGCGCGACGTCGCGGACGTCGACGAGCTGGACGTGTCCGTCGACGTACCACGGCAGCTCGCGGCGGACGACGGCGACGAAGAGCCCTCCCGTGCCGAGCCTCGTGTCGCCCGGGCCGATGCAGCCGGAGGGAAGGAGGGAGACGAGCTCGAGCCCTTCGTCCGCCCCGGTCGCGAGGACCGATTCCATGGCCCACTTCACGGCGCGGTAGACGCTGCCCCTCGGCATCTCGCGTCCGACGTCCCGCTCGTCCGCCGCGCGGAGGCGTGGCGACGGCTCGAGGAGCGCGCTCGACGAGGTGTAGACGAGGCGCTTCACGCCGGCCTCGAGACACGCACGGAGGACGTTCTCGGCCTCGGCGCGGGCGCGCGCGAGGGCCCCCTCGGGATCGAGGCTGTAGCGCGGATAGTGGCCCGCCGCGTGATGCACCACCTCGCATCCGCGCATCGCCTCCACGAGGCTCGCGGCATCGTCGAGGGAGGCCTCCCGCATCTCCACGCGGCGTCGACGCAGGCCGATCGTGTTCGAGCGGCGGCGCCGCGCGGCGCGGACGGAGACGCCGGACGCGAGGAGCGCGTCGACGACGTTCAGACCGACGAAGCCGGTCGCGCCGAGCACGAGGTGCTCGCTCATCCGTCGCCCCGCCTCGCGAGCCACTCGGAGCATCGGCCGCGCTGGAGCTTCCCGCTCGTCGTCCGGGGGAGGGCGCCCGGCGGGCAGAGCACGATGCGGTCGGCCTTGACGCCGAGCGCCGAGAGCAGCTCGCCGCGGATCGTCTTCACCAGGATCTCGCGGGCGGCGCCGTCGCGCACCCGCGCCTCGGCCACGACCACCACGTCCTCCGTGCCGGCCTCGGCGTTCCGACGGCCGAAGGCGGCCACTCCGCCCCGGACCACTCCCTCGACGTCGGCGGCGACGGACTCGAGGTCGTAGGGATGGAAGTTCCGCCCGCCCTTGATGATCAGCTCCTTCGAGCGTCCCGTGACGTGGAGCTCCCCCGCGTGGACGAAGCCGAGATCGCCCGTGCGGAGCCAGCCGTCGTCGAGGACCTCCGCGCTCGCCGCCTCGTCGTGGAAGTAGCCGTCCATCCGCGAGCTGCCGTGCACGCGGATCTCGCCGACGCGGCCCGGCGGCAGCACGCGCCCGCGATCGTCGCAGATGCGGAGGCGGACGCCGGCGACCGGACGGCCGACGCTCACGGTCTCCGTCCCGTGGCCGGGCACTGGCACGACCTCCCGATGGAGCTCGAGCGCATCGCGGTCGACCCGGAGGCTCCGCGGCCCGCGGCCGAGCGAGGAGAACGTGACGGCCAGCGTGTTCTCCGCGAGACCGTAGACCGGCACGAAGGACTCGCGGCGGAAGCCCGCGGGGCCGAAGCGACGATGGAAGCGATCGAAGGTGTCGAGGCGGACGGGCTCGGCCCCGCTCAGGCTCGCCCGGAGGCGCTCGAGCCCGAAGGCCTCGCTCCGCGAGCGGCCCGCGGCCATCTCGTAGCCGAAGTTCGGGGACGCGGTGATCGTGGCTCCCACCTGGCCGAGCAGGCCCGTCCAACGGTCGGGCGACATGAGGAATCGCTCGGGCGGCAGCACGTGCACGCGATACGGATGGCAGAGCGCGGTGAGGAGCACGCCGACGAGCCCCATGTCGTGGAAGAGAGGCAGCCAGCTCGTGCCGACGTCGTCGGCCCCGAGCCCGAGGGCCGTCGCGATGGCGTGGGCGTTCGCGACGACGGCGCGATGCGGGATCGACGCGCCGCGCGGTCGGCCGGTCGTCCCCGAGGTGTACTGCAGGAACGCGGTGTCCTGGCCGTCGATCGACGGCAGCGGCGGATGCGGAAGGCCGATGGCCGGCAGGGGATCGTCCGCGCAGATCCGCTCGCGGAGACGAGACCGCAGGCTCGCGTCCGAGGCGACGGCTTCGCACATCCGTCGGGTGGCGACGAGATGGCGGGCCTCCGCGCTCTCGAGGATCCCGAGGACCCTCCGCAGGAAACGATCGGGAGCGCCGAACGTCATCGGGGAGGCGAGGGGGACGGGGATCGCGCCCGCGAGCAGGCAACCGAGGAAGGCGTGGACGAAGGCGACCGACGTCGGGAGCAGGAGCACCACGCGGTCGCCCTTCCGTGCGCCACGCCGTCCGAGCTCCGCCGCGTAGCGGTGTGCGCCGGAGAGGGCGTCACGTGCATCGAGCTCGACGGGCCCTTGCTGCGCGAGGTGCAGGACGAGGAAGGGCGCGTCTTCCTGGGCGGCGCGTTCGAGCGCCTCGACCAGCGTTCCATGGGACGGACGCGCGGCGCGATCTCCTTCGAGCTCCGCTCTCTCCTCCGTGACCGACGTGGCTCGATCCATGCCGCACGAACGTAGGCGGGCGCGTGCGAGCCCACATCGGTCGGATGACCGAGGGGGCGCCGAATGCTCGCCACGTCAGAGCTGATCGCTCGCGAGCGCCCGAACGACGGCTTCCGCGCGGCTCTTCGCCCCCAGTCGCGAGAGCGACTGCTCGACGTGGGTCCGGACCGTGCAGGGCTGGAGCCCCAGGCGGAGCGCGATCGTCCGATTCGTCAAGCCCTTCGCGACGAGCCGCATCACGTCGACCTGCCGTGCCGTGAGCCGTCCGATCGGCGGACCGTCGGCGCCCGCACGATGCTTCAGCACGACGACGACCTCGTCTCCGACGGCGTGGCATTCCATCGAGCACGCACGACCCCGCACCGACGCGCGCACCCTCCCGGCGAAGCGCGCCTCCCCGCGTGCGAGGGCCGCCGCGCAATGGGCCGTGCAGACGACGCGACCGTCCGGACCCTTCGCGGCGACCACGCGATGGCACGCACGGCCCTCGGGGGCGACGAAGACCTCCTTCGCGGGCTCGGTCGCGGCGATCACGCGTCCGTCGCGATCGACCCGGAGGATCGCGAAGGTCCCGTCCGTGGCGTGAGGAGCGGAGGGGGTCACGCGAGCGAGTCGGCCGACGTCGCGCATGGGGCCTCCGTGACCTGGGCGGAGTCGAAGCTGGCCATCTCCGTGAGGAAGGCCGCGGCGGCTCGGACGAGGGGCCACGCGAGCGCCGCGCCGGTCCCCTCGCCGAGACGCAGTCCGAGATCGAGGAGCGGCGTGGCGTCGAACGCGCGCAGCTGCGCCGCATGGCCGGGCTCGGCCGAGCGATGGCATGCGACGGCGTAGTCGAGCACGGTCTTGTGCATGCGCGCCGCGACGAGGAGCGCGGCACCCGCGACGAAGCCGTCGACGAGGAGCAGCGCACCGGCCTCGGCCGCCCCCAGCATGGCGCCGACCATCATCGCGATCTCGAAGCCGCCGAGCTCGGCCAGCACGCGGAGCGCATGGAGCGAGCCCCCGTGCTCCGTCGCGGGCAGGTCGGCGCGTGCGCTCGCACGCGCGAGGAGCGCGTTCTTCCGGGCGAGGCCCGCGTCGTCGAGACCGGTTCCTCGGCCGACGCACGCGGCGAGCGGCGTCCCGGTGAGGTGATGGGTGAGGAGCGACGCCGAGCCCGTGTTGCCGATCCCCATCTCTCCGAAACCGAGGACGCGACAGCCCCCGTCGACGAGCTCCCGGGCGATGGCCGCGCCGCGCGCGAGGGCGGCGTCCCGCTCCTCGGAGGTCATCGCGGGCTCCTCGAGATAGGAGCGCGTGCCTCGGGCGATCTTCGCGTCGATCAAGCCCTCGCGTGGACCGAACGCGTGGTCGACGCCCGCGTCGACCACCCGGAGATCGAGTCCGTTGGCGCGGGCGAAGACGTTGATCGCCGCGTGCCCCGCGAGGAAGCTCTCGACCATCTGGCGCGTGACCTCCGCGGGATAGGCCGAGATCCCGGCGCGCGCGGCCCCGTGATCCGCCGCGAAGACGATCATCGTCGGTCGCCCGAGCACCGGCTTCAGCGAATCCTGCACGAGCCCGATGCGCATCGCGAGGCGTTCGAGCTCGCCGAGGGCTCCGACGGGCTTGAGCTTCCGATCGATCGCCTGCTCGAGCGCCGCGGCGAGACGAGGATCCGGAGCCGGGATGTGGAACGAGGGTGCGGTCACGTCCGGACTCTGCGCTCACGCCCGAGGCGTGGCGACCTGCCTCGCGGTCCCGTCCTGATCTGGATCAGGGAGGCGCGCTCGCGGAGCACGAGGGGCTTCCTCCGGCCGCGAGCGATCGCTCCTTCCCGACCTCGAGCACCTGCGCGGGGATCGGAATCGCTTGCTGCCCGACCCTCGCGAGGCTACGGTCCCTCCGCTTCGTGGTGCTCGCGATTCGTTGCGAGTGAAACGAGAAGCCGGTGCGTGAGCGATCACCAAGCCGGCGCTGCCCCCGCAACGGTAGGCGAGGTTCAACGACGGCGACATCCCACTGTGGCTTGCCACGGGAAGGGGCCGTCGGAGGGGAGGAAGCTCCCCGACTCGCGAGCCCGGAGACCGGCCCGAAGCACACCCAGAGCTGCGGAGGGCGGTTCGGCGGGCGGAGGGCGCAGCGCCCCTCGGTCGTCGTTCGCATCCGCGGCTCCACGAAAGGAGCGACGGCGGTGCGAACGATGCGACCCTTCTTCTACCTTCTCTGCGCGACCCTGATGCTGGTCACGCGCGGCTCCCACTTCGGGAGCCTCGTCCACGTCCCGGATGCGTCGTGGGCGATCTTCTTCGTCGTCGGGGCGGTCTCGCGCTCGAGCCTTCCCTTCGTCGCGCTCCTCGCCGAGGCGGCGCTCGTCGACCTCTTCGCCCTCTCGCACGGCGTCGGCGCGGCCTGCATCACGCCGGCGTACGTGGCGCTCGTGCCGGCGTACGGAACGCTCTTCCTCGCCGGGCGCATGGCGTCGCGCCTCGAGGGAGAGCGCCTTCCGCGGCTCCTCGGCCTCGGCGCGCTCGCGCTCTCGGCCTGTGTCGTCTGCTTCCTGATCTCCTCCGGCGCCTACTACGCCGTCGCCGTCGCCCCGAGGGGCACGCCGCTCGACGCCTACGCGGCGAGCTCGCTCCAGTACCTCGGGAAGTACGTCCTCGTGATGACGGGCTACGTGGTCGCCTTCCTGCCGATCGCGCACTTCGCGAGACTCCCCCTCGACGGACGGGCGACGGTCGATGCTCGCTAGGTCCACGTCGCGACCGGTCGTGATCCGGGTGCTCGCCGGTCCGGCGTCGGGCCAGGGGAAGACCACGGTCGCGGCCGCGCTCGCGCGGCGTCACCGCAACGACGGGCTCGTGGTCCGCACCTTCAAGGTGGGGCCCGACTTCCTCGATCCGACCGTGCTCGAGCGAGCCTCGGGCGCGCCGTGCCATTCGCTCGATCGTTTCATGGTGGGCGACGTCGAGTGCCTCCGGCTGCTCGCGGAGGCCGCGGAGGAGGCCGACGTGATTCTGGTGGAAGGCGTGATGGGGCTCTTCGACGGGCGCGATTCCACCGCCGAGCTCGCGCGTCGTCTCGGGTTGCCCGTGACGCTGGTGATCGACGCGAGCGCGATGGCGGGCACGTTCGGCGCGATCGTGCACGGGCTCGCCACCTTCGAGCCCGCTCTCCGCGTCGACGGGGTCGTCGCGAACCGCGTCGCGAGCGAAGGTCATGCGCGCATGCTCCGCGAGAGCGTGCGCGATCCGTCGCTCGCGTTCTCCTCCCTGCCCGCTCGGCCGGAGCTCGCCTGGCCCGAGCGACACCTCGGGCTCCACCTCCCGCACGACGTCGACGACGCCGACCGGCTGCTCGAGGCCTGGGCCGAGGCCATCGCGGACCAGCCCGTCGCGCGGCTGCCCGCGCCCGTGCGCATCGCTCCGAGCGCTCGACGCGTGCTCCCTCGACGTCTCGAGGGCGTGCGCATCGGCCTCGCACGGGACGAGGCCTTCGCCTTCGTCTACCCGGCGAACGTCGACTTGCTGCGCGCGCTCGGCGCCGAGCTCGTCGTCTTCTCGCCGCTCGCCGACGCCACGCTCCCCGACGTCGACGCCGTCTACCTCACGGGCGGCTATCCCGAGCTCCACGCACGGCGGCTCTCCGAGAACGAAGGGATGCTCAGGGCGTTGCGTCGGCACGTCGAGAGCGGGAAGCCGCTCGTCGCGGAATGCGGCGGGCTCATGGTGCTCGGCGACGCCCTCGTCACGAGCGATGGCCTCTGCCATCCGATGGCGGGCCTCCTGCCCGGCGTCGTGCGCATGGAGACCCGGCCCCTCGCGATCGGGACCTACGTCGCCGACCTCCCCGAGGGCCGGCTCCGAGGTCATGCCTTCCACTACTCGCGCTTCGTCACGGACAGACCCGCCGCCGCGTGGGCGGAGCCGAGGGAGCTCGGGGCCCCGGAGGCGATCCATCGGAAGGGGCGCCTCCTCGCCTCCTACGTGCACTGGTACTTCCCGTCGAATCCGGAGGCGAGCGCGCGGTTCTTCCATCCGGCGCTCGCTTCGTCCTCGGACGCCGTGGTCCGCGCATGAAGGGCCTCGCGCGCGACCGTGCGGAAGGAGCGGCGACCCCTCGATCCGTGGGGTATCCTCGGGCGGACCGAGCGACGCGCTCGGATCGTGGGGAGGCGCGCGATGCGTCGGACGAAGACCATCCATCTCCGCTCGCTCGAAGCCGGAGCGCCGTGAGGCCCGGAGCGTCGGCGATCGCGACCGTTCTCGCCGCGGCGCACCGCCGTCGCGCGCGTCGGGCCCTCGAGCGGCAGCTCGACTACCAGCGGGCGAAGTCGCGCGACCTCGATCCGGGGAGCGCGGCCCTGCTCGACGCCGAATTCACCGCACACGCCGCGCGGCTCGCGGACCGGCTGGGGCGTCATCGCGCCCTCGCGCCCACCGATCGCATCCTCGAGGTCGGTTCGGGCGCGCACGGCCACGTCTTCTTCCTCGGTCGCGAGGGCTGCGTCGGGGTCGATCCGCTCGCCGACGCGTACCGCTCGCTCTTCCCTCTCTGGCAAGGGCGTGCGCGCACCGTGGCCGCCTCGGGCGAGTCGCTCCCCTTCGCCGACGGGAGCTTCGACGTGGTGCTCTCGGACAACGTCGTCGATCACGCGGAGGACCCCGCCGCCATCGTGCGCGAGCTCGTCCGCGTGCTCGCCCCGTCGGGCCTGCTCTACTTCACCGTCCACGTGCACCATCCGCTCTACGAGCGGCTCTCCGATCTGCAGCTCGCGGCCTTCGCGCTGCACCTCCCCCTCGAGATCCCGGCGTTCGCGGACCACACCTTCCACCTCACGCCCGCGCAGGCGGAGGCGCTCTTCGAAGGCCTTCCCCTCGAGGTGCTCGAGTGCTCGACCGACGTGGAAGCGACGCTCCGGGAGGCGAGGCGCACGCCGCCGCGTCACGTCGGCGATCGCCTGAAGCGCCGCTTCTTCAAGAACGCGACCTTCGAGCTCGTCGCCCGGAAGCGGGGCCGAGGCGCCACGCTCGGCGCCGCGCCCTAGAGGTTCTTCCCGTCGAAGCGCTGCACCGGCAGCTCGTCCGCGCGCTCGCCGACGTCGTCGAGGCAGCGCACGTTGATCGAGATCATGTGCTTGCCCTTCCCGTCGTGTCCGCGGCCGAAGGAGCGGATGCCGCACTCGCGGCAGAAGTAGTGGTGGATGTGCTTCTTCCCGAACTGGTAGTCGGAGAGCGCCTCCTCCCCCTTCTCGAGACGGAACGCGCTCTCGGGCGCGAAGGCGAGGCGCCAGCCCATCTTGCTGCAGATCGAGCAGTTGCAGGCGTAGACGGTCGCGAGATCGAGGTCGACCGAGAAGCGGACCTTCCCGCAATGGCATCCACCCGTGTACGTCTTCGTTTCGCTCATGCCTCGTTCCTCCGTGATGGAGCGATCCCTCGCGACGCTCTCGGACGGACGATGTCGCGACACGCGGCGGCGGTCTTGTAAGAATGCGACATGGCCCGAGGTCCGACGACGAGCTCCCTGCGCGGCATCCTGAGGCCCGAGGCCGTCGGCGAGCGCTTCACGCTCGAGCGTCGGACCCCGCGTCCCGAGCTCGCGCCCTACGTGGAGCGCTACTGGATCGTCCGCTGGGATCTCCCGGCGAGCGAGCCCTACGTCTCGGAGACCCTCCCGTTCCCCGCCGTGAACCTCGTCTTCGAGTCGGGGCGCACGGCGGTGCACGGGATCCCGAAGCGCCGCTTCTCCCGACGTCTCGAGGGGCGCGGCTCGGTGCTCGGCGTGAAGTGGAATCCGGGAGGCTTCGTCCCCTTCGCCGGGGTCTCGATGCATGCGCTCGTCGATCGCGTCGTGCCGCTCGAGGGGCTCTTCGGCGAGGCCGGCACGGCGCTCGACGTCCGCGTGCTCGCGACCGACGACGACGCCGAGCGGATCGCCTGCGTCGAGGCCTTCCTGCTCGAACGGCGGCCCCCGGAGCCCGAGCCCCGGATCCGGCTGGCGACGGAGGCCGTCCGCGTCGCGGAGCAATCGGGCACGACGCGGGTCGAGGCGCTCGCCGAGCAGCTCGGGCTCTCGGTCCGCACCCTCGAGCGGCTCTTCCGCTCGCACGTCGGCGCGAGCCCGAAGTGGGTGCTGCGTCGGTTCCGGATCCACGAGGCGGCCGAGCGAGCGGCGAAGGGCGAGGCCATCGAGTGGGCGCGCCTCGCGGACGAGCTCGGCTTCGCCGACCAGGCGCACCTCTCGAAGGAGTTCCGCGCGCAGGTCGGGGTCTCGCCTTCGGCCTACGCGAGACGCGACCGGGCCCGATGACGCGGGCCCGGGGCGCGCGGCGCGCTCGCTCTCAGGGGACGTCGACCTCGGCCCAGACGAGGCCGCGAAGGTCGCCGACCGCGTAGCCGACGGCGGCATCCTCCGGGTATCTCCGGGCGAGCGCCTGCCGGAGCTCGGGAGCGAGCGACTCGCGTGCGCCGTGGCAGGTGAGGCAAGGGCCCTCGACCGGGATCGGCGCGGCGAAGCGGGCGACGCGTCGGCCCTCGACGTCCGCGACGACGCGGATCGGCGTGACGCCGCTCGCCGGTCGTTCGCCGAGACCCGACAGCGCCTCGCGCACCCACGCGGGGCCGGCGTTCGCCGGGTTGCGGAGCCGGAGGGACGAGCGCCCGACGCGCGCGTCCGCTTGCCTTCCGACCTCCCCCGTGCGCGTCTGCGCCTCCGTCGCGCAGACCTCGAGCGCACCCACCGGTCCCGACTCGGCGAGGGCGGCGAGCAAACGGCCCTTGAGCGTGCGCCCGAGCGTCATCGCGGCCTCGCGGGCGCGTTCGAGCGCGACCGCTTCCGGATCGGCGGACGGGCTCGCAGGCGCGGGCGTCGGCGTCGCGGTCGCGGGGGGCGGCGTCGGCCGCGCGGGGGCATCGCTCGGCTCCTTCGCGCACGCGGAGCCGAGGAGCAGCGCCGTCAGCACGAGCACCGACGACGAGCGGGGGCTCGTCACGCGAGCTCCGCGATCGCCGCGGCCAGCTTGGTCCGGACTTCCTCCGCGACCGTGCGGAGGTCCTCGGAGGCGTGGCCGTCGGCCATGGCCCGCGGATCGAAGGCACGGACCCAGACCTTCTCGCCCTCGGCGTAGACCACGACATTGCAGGGGAGCGCGAGTCCGACGGCGGGATCGGCCGTGAGCGCCCGGTGGGCGAGCTTCGGATTGCAGGCGCCGAGGATCCGATAGGCCGGGAAGTCGACGCCGATCTTGGCCTTCAGCGTCCCGGCCATGTCGATCTCGCTGATGATGCCGAAGCCCTGGGCGGCGAGCGCCGCCTTCGTCTTCTGCACGGCGTCGTCGTAGGAGGTCGTGAGCACGACGTCGAGATCGGGGGCATGCATGGGAGGGCTCCTTGGTGCGTCGGTGGGTTCTCCACCCATCCTATCGCTTCGGGTGGGAGCCACCCAGCCCGGGGCCGGATTCGCGCCGCGGCTCGCACGGAGCCCGTGCTCAGGGATCGAGGAGCCGGAAGCGCGGGGGGAGGGCGAGCCGCTCCAGCCATCGCTCGCGCTCCTCGCCGAGCGAGGTGCGGACGAGCCGCAGGCAGGCGAGCGCGGGCAGGCGTTCGCCCGCATGGCGAAGGCGCTCGAGGTCGCCCTCGCCGAAGGGCAGGTCGGCGAGCAGGAGGCCGTCGAGACGCGCGAGGTCCGCGCGCGCGAGGACGTGCCGGAACACGTCGCCCACGAGGGCATGACGCGCGAGGACGAGGCTCTCGAGCCCGTCGAGCCAGCCCGCGTCGGCGAGCGCGACGAGGCCGGGACCGTGCATCGGCGCGCCGAGCGCTTCGTTCCTCTCGCCGAGCTCGAGCACGCGGAGCCGCGAGGACGGCGCGCGAAGACTCCACGCGCGCGCCGCCTCGTCGTCGAGCCCGACCTCGTAGAGCGAGAGGGCGTCGAGGCGATCGAAGGCGCCGCTCGTCGCGAGCGCGGCGAGGCCCTCGCGACCCAGGGGAATCCCGAAGAGGCCCAGACGGACGAGGGAGGGGCGCGATGCGAGCCGGGACGCGAGCTCGGCCGCGAAGCGCGGATCGCGGACGCCGTGGACGACGAGGCGCTCGAGGGAGGGCGGGAGCGAGTCCAAGACCGCGAGGACCCGGTCGAGCTCGAGACCCGAGAGCTCGAGCTCGTACTCGCGGACGTGCGCGGTGCGCGGGTCGCGTGCGAAGGAGGCGATCGCCGCCGCGAGCCGTGGGCTCCGCTGGGCGTTCAGCACGAGGGCGGAGATCCCCACGAGCCACGGCAGGCCGGCGAGGCTCGAGAGCGTGGTCTCGTCGATGCCCTCGGGGGCCTCGAGGACGAGCTGACGTGCCAGACGGAACGCCCTCTCCGTGGGCTCGACGAAGCCGCGGAAGACGTCGTGTCCCTCGGTCCACGGACCTTCGCCGACGCGCTCGGTCGTGCACCACCACGTCGGGTAGGCGTTCCGTTCGGCGCCCCACCAGGCGCGGAGCGCGCGATCGAAACGCTCGATCTCGTCGGCCGAGGCGTCGGCCACCGCGTCGACGACGCGGAACCAGGCGTCTCGGCGGAGGAGCCGGGGCAGGCCGGGCAGGATCTCGAGGAGGGGCTCGTGGGGCGTCATCGTCGCGGGGCTCCGCGGGGAGTCGATGCCGGAGCATCGCATGGCCGGAGCGCTCCGGGACGCCCGGCATCGAGGTATCCTGGCTCCATGACACCCGGCTCGCGCACCGAAGGAACGCGTGCGGCTCGCTCGCTCGCGAGGGCCATCCTCCTCGTCTCGTCCGCGCTCCACGCGAGCTGTGGACCGAGCGCGCCGAGAAGCTCCGTCGCGCCGTCGCGCGCCGAGGCCCGTCCCGTCGAGCAAGAGCCGCTCGCGCGTCTACGCTGTCCTGCCGAGCGCGCGGAGGAGCCCGAGCCCTCGACGGGTCTCGTCGAGGCGCTCGCACCGTGTCGACGCTGGCCGGTGCTCGGCGAGCGCGAGACGGGGCTCCTCGTCCCGGCTCGGACGCGCTGGGGAACGCTCGTCGCGTGGTCTCCGATCATGGGCCAGCTCGTCTTCTCCGCCGGCCTCGACGGCTACACCTTCGCGAGCCGAGGATGGAATCCGTGGCTGCTCTACTTCCCTTCGTCGGGCGAGGGGCAGAACTTCCTGCGCAATTGGCAGCGCCCGCTCGCGGACGGGACGATCGGCCACTTCGACGCCGCGAGCTTCGGTCCGACGACGCCGAACCGCTGGGGGCTCTCGCGGCCGGCCCACGTCGTCGAGGTCGAGGTGAACGGCGGGCGCGGCGGGGGCACGGACCTGCACTTCGTCGCGACCGAGGTACGCGTGCTCGATCGGACGCGCGAGCTCCCTCTCGATCCCGTCGCGGCCCTCGACGAAGCGGCGGATTGCTTCTCGGAGCTGGTCGAGGCCTCGCAGAACGAGCTCTCCGCGAAGCTCGAGCGAGCGAGCTCGGGCCTCTCGGTCGACGCGTCGTGGGAGCCCGAGCGCGAGCAACGCCTCGAGGCCATCGCGCCGAGCTTCGATCCGGACTCGCGGCGCCTGCGCATCGTGCACGCGCTCCGCATCGTGCGGACGCGAACGAAACGCGTGACCCATACGATCGTCTCCCACTGTCCTCCCGGGGCGCCCTGCATGCCTCCGCGCCCCGAGACCCGCGTCACCACGCGCGGCTACGGCGTCGACCTCGTCGAGGAGCTCGAATTCGATGCCGAAGGCCGCCGCGTCGTGGTGCGCGCGCACGGGCCGGTCGTGCTCGCGAACGAGGTGCTCGAGCGGGCGCGCTTCGTGCGGGATTCGCAGCTCGAGTGAGGGTAGGGACCGGCCTCGATCCGGCGGCGTGAGTCGACCGGAGCAGTGCTCCATCGGCTCGCCTTCCGCTGCGCCCCACCGTAGCCTTCGCGACCGTGACACGAGCCCCCGAGGCGGAGTCTCCGCATCCCATCGGCCGCATCTCGCTCTTCGCGATGGTGGTGCTCGCCATCCTCGTCGCCTTCGTCGAGCTGAGCTCGCCGCGCGCGAACGTGCACGCGCCGACCGTCGGGCTCTCGGTCCTGTGGATCGCCGAGCTCGGGTACGTGGCCCTCGCGGGGGTCTTCGCCTTGCGGTTGCTCTGGCTCGTGACCCGGCTCTCGTACTTCCGCGAGGACGTTCGTGCGACGTGGGGGTCGACGTATCGGCCCTTCGCCTGGGCCTGGGTGCTCCATCTCGTGTCCGCGGCGGTCATGACGGCTCTCTTCGTCGCAGCGACGCGTGAGACGCCGGAGGACGAGCCCGAGCCGCTCCCGACGACGGATGAGGCAGCGTCCCGCCCCTCCGAGGCCGCGCGCACCCTCGTGCTCGTCCGTCAGGCGCAGGACGGCTGCGTGCTCCCGTCGGTTCCTGCGCGGGCGACCCGCGTCGGCGCGATCCTCGACGGTGAGGCGGAAGTGCGGTGGCTCGACGTCGGTGCGGCCTCCACTCCGCCACTCTCCGAGAGCCGGAACACGCTCGCCGTCGTGGTCGGCGACGGACACGAGCTCCGCTTCGCCCCTTGGGTACGCGCGCTCGAAGGTGGCGCCTTTCGCGAGGGGGCCGCGCGACCGCAGCGAGCGACGGATGGGGTCCTCGACGTACGTCCGTACGTCTTCACGTGCGAGAGCGAGCACGTGCTCGTGACTCAGCGCGGTGCGGGGCGCGAGGAGGTCGCGGAGATCGCGTCCGATGGTCGCTTGGTGTCGCGGCTCGCCTTCCCGGCGATGGAGGACGGCCCTGGCGACAGCGACGAGACTTCGTTCGACGGATTCGCCGCGACCGCGGAGGGCGTCTGGTTCTGGGACTCGGTCTCGAGTGAGCTCCGGCTCGTGGGGGCGAACGGGACGTCGCTTCGCCGGCTCGAAGTCGCCGCGACCGACGGAACGGTGATGTTCCATCCGCACAGTCGAGTCGTGGCCGGGCCGGCCGGGACGCTCTTTGCGGGCATGGAAGCCGCGCGTCCGCCGGCGGACTGTCAGGGCCAGTTCTTCGTCTTCGAGATCGACACGGCGACCGGGAGGGCTCGACGCGTCACTCCTTGCGGCATCGACGCGATGCTGCCGGCCTATGCTCCTTCTCTCGGCCTCGTCTTCGCTGGGCAGCTCGCTGGAGACGAGCATGCCTCCTGTGCTCTCTACCGTTCGACGAGCGCAGGTCCGACGCCGACGGCCGAGCGGTGGATCGAGGGTGTCACCGAGCCGCGGGCGCCCGTCTGCGCTCCGAGCCTCCCCTGAGAGCCGTCAGCCCCCCCGCATCCACCCGAGCGCCTTCTCGAGCCCCGCTCGCGCCTCCAGGGGAACGTTCTCCCCGTGCGCGACGACGAGCGCCTCGAAGGGAAGCGCGAGGAGGCGCTCCACGCTCGCCGCCGCGGCCTTCCGATCCTTCACGAAGAAGCGCCAGGCCCGGCTCTGCCCGAGGCGTCCGTGGCAGCCGACGAGGAAGAACGTGACGTGCGCGACGAAGCCGACGGGCTCGCGCACGTGGAAGACGAGGTCGGTGACGACCAGCGTGCGACGTTGCCGGTGGAAGAAGACGAATTCGTCGACGCTCGGGGCTCCGTCGATGCGCACGGCCTCGACGTGGGCCGCGAGCTCCTCGGGCAGGCCGTCCTCGAGCGCGCGATCGATGCGGAGGTCGGGGCGCTTCGTCCGCAGGCCTCGCGGTGCGAGCACCGTCGCCTCGGGGTACCGGGCGATCGCGTCGCCGAGATAGAGGTGGTGGAGGAGGTTCGGCGCGACGAGGAACGCGACCTCGCCGAGCGAGGCGAGCTCCGCCGCGATCGCGTCGTCGATCGGGATCGGGGACACGAGCGCGATGCGCCCCGGACCGAGGGGCAGCACCGTCATCCGCGTCGGCATGTGGAAGCCGCCCGGGAGCACCTGATCGCGGTCGAAGACGGGGAGGGGGCTCGCGTCGCTCATGGCATCGTCTCCTCGCTATATGGTAAACCATGCTTGACCAATAACGTCAAGCGAGGTTGACCAAATGAAAGCGGGCAAGCCCGAGCGGGGCAAGCGAGCGAAGGGCGGGCGAAGCGACGATGCGGCGTACCGTCGCGAGCTCGATCGGCGGAAACGCGAGAGCACGCTCCAGCTCCTCTTCCGCGCGTCGCGCCTCGTCGACGAGGCCGCGCTCGCCCGCGTCGCGGCACGTCCGGGAAGGCCCGCCCTCCGGCGCTCGCACACCAGCCTCTTCCCGCACATCGCGCTCGAGGGCACGCGCATCACGGACCTCGCGGCGAAGCTCGGCGTCACGAAGCAGGCCGTCTCCCAGCTCGTCGACGATCTCGAAGCGGCGGGCGTAGTCGAGCGCGTGCCGGATCCCGACGACGCCCGGGCGAAGCGCGTCGTCTTCACCGCGCGCGGTCGCGCCGGCCTGCTCGACGGGCTCGAGGTGCTCGCCGCGTTCGAGGCCGAGCTCGCCGAGCGCATCGGCGAGGACCGGATGGAGGCGCTCCACGACGCGCTCGTCGCGCTGCTCGGCGTCGTCGAGGGGGGCGGGCCGGAGGACGGCTGAAGCGGGCCTCGGGAATCCGAGTCGAGGACCGCCCCGTGGGGGGCCGCCCGCCCCTGGGCGCGCGCGATCGCCCATGGATTCGTGGGCCCCAGGAGCGAAGCCGAAGTCTCCGCAATCCAAGTGGTCGCGCCGATCGCCGCTTCCTACGATCGGAGCATGAGCGTTCTCCATTCGAGGGATCGGATCCTCGCGAACCGTTCGAAGCCCGCGGGATCCTTCTGGACGTTGTCGAAGCTCTCCGCCCGTCTCCTCCTCGGGCCGATGGGAGAGCCCACCGAGGAGCAGTACCAGGCGTTCGTCGACGCGATGTTCGAGGGCGATCCGCTCGCGGACGCGGTCGCCGCCTGGATGCTCGAGAACGGCGTGGGCCGCTCGATGAAGCTCTTCGACCAGGCCGTGAAGCAGGGCATCGGCTCGCTCGCGGAGCCGCCGGAGGCACTGCGTGCGTTCTTCGCCGAGGTCGATCGCAAACCCGCCTGGGTCGACGAGGACATGCTCCTCCTCGGGCAGCGCGCGGTGCAGCGCACGGGCTACCTCATGCCCTACATCCTCGGCGACATCACGCTCGTCGGCGGCTACCTCACGATGAGCGCGATGAACAAATCGCTCGTCGCCACCGGTGCGCTCGCGCCGGGCAGCTCGGCGAAGCGGCTGCACGAGACGCTCTGCTGGTGGCTCGACGTCACCGGAGACCGCGGCCTCGAGCGCTTCGCGCCGGGCTTCGCCTCGACGATCAAGGTGCGCGTCATGCACTCGATCGTCCGCCTCCGCCTCTCGAAGGATCCGAAGTGGCGCTACGAGGAGTGGGGAGCCCCGCTCAGCCAGGCGCACCTCGCGACGACGAACCAGGCCTTCGGCGTCGCCTACGTCACGCTCGCGCGCGCCCTCGGCGTCCGCTACTCGCGCGAGGAGCGCGAGGCGATCATGCACCTCTGGCGCTACGCGGGCTTCCTGATGGGCGTCGCCGACGCCTACAACTGCTCGACCGAGCGCGAGGGCTTCCGCCTGATCCGCCTCTCGACCGAGACCTCGCCGGCGCCCGACGAGGACGCGGCGCGCCTCGCCGAGGGCTATTTCGAGGCCGAGCTCGACTTCCGCAGGCTCCTCCCGGAGCGGCCGCTCGCCCAGGCCCTCGGCGGTCTCGCGACGCGGCTCACGACGCGCACCCGCGTCGGGACGCTCCGCTTCCTCCTCGGGCCGGGCGACTCGCGCGCGCTCCGGCTCCCGTCCGCGGGGCCCTTCGTGCTCTTCCCGATCGCGCTCGCGGGGACGACGTTCGCGAGCCAGGCCGTCCTGTCCCTCGTGCCCGGCTCCCGTCGGCTCGAGGCGCTCCTCGGTCGGCGCATCCACCTCGGGATCCGGGACCTCGCGCCCGCATCGACCGACGCCAGGTTCACTCCCTACGAGCACCGCGAGGGCGGCGAGCGTCTCGCGATGCGCGGCGCGGCGTAGCGGGGCTCTCCGTGCGCGGACGAGCCTCGCGCTCGGTCCAGGCGTAGATGCGATCGGCGAGGGCCGAGAGCACCGCGTCCGGATCCGTGTCCGGCGTCGGACGGAGGACGAGCGAGAGCACGGTGCCGGCCGTCATCGCCTGCATCAGGTAGAGCGACTCGGCCGAGAGCTCCGTCTCGCGGTTCGGCCGGGTCGCGTAGGCGTGGCGCACGAGGTCGGTGACGAGCGCTTGCACCCGCAGCACGGACGGGACCTGGAGGATGAAGGGGAAGGTCAGGAGCAGCGCCGAAGCGAGCTTCTCCTCGCGCTTCGCCTCGGCGTAGATGATCCGGATCCAGTGGTGGAGCATGTCGCGCGGAGGCAGCGCGAAGGCTTCCGTCAGCGAGTCCCGGTAGGTGTGGATCACCCGCTCGATCGCGCGGTCCACGACCTCGACCACGATCGCGTCCTTCGTGTGGAAGTACTCGTAGAGCGAGGCGATGCTCACGCCGGCCCGCTCCGCGATCGTGTTCGTCGTGAGGCCGAGGTAGCCCCTCTCCGGCAAGAGCTCCTCGCACGCCGTCACGATCGCGTCGAACGTCGCACGCGAGCGCGCCTGCTGCGGTCGCTTCTTGGGCTCGAGGATCGGACGCGAGCTCATGGCTCGCGGAGTCTAGCTCACTCGAGCTTGTAGCCGACCCCGTAGACCGAGTGGATCGTCGGCCCGTCCGCACCGAGCGCCGCCATCTTGCGGCGCACGTTCTTCACGTGCGTGTCGATCGAGCGGTCGAACGAGGCGGCCGGATCGTCGTGGAGCAGCTCGAGGAGCTGGGCGCGCGAGTAGATGCGACCCGGCCGGAGCGCGAGCAATCGGAGGAAGCGGTATTCCATCGGCGTGAGGTCGAGCCGCTGGCCGTGGAGCCGGATCTCCATCCTCTCCTCGTCGATCGCGAGCCCGGGGGTCGCCTCTTCCTTCGGACCCCTCGGGAGGGTGCGCCTGAGCACGGCGCGGACGCGGGCGACGACCTCCCGCGGGCTGTAGGGCTTGCAGATGTAGTCGTCCGCTCCGAGCTCGATTCCGAGGAGGCGATCGATCTCGTCGACGAGCGCCGTCACCATGACGATCGGGACGTCGGACCAGGTCCGGAGCTCGCGGCAGAGGTCGAGCCCGCCCACGTTCGGCAGCATGAGATCGAGGAGGATCAGGTCGGGCATGCGGGCGCGCACGGAAGGCACGCCCTCGGCCCCGTCCGAGAGCCAGGTGACCTCCATCCCCCCGTGCACGAGGTAGTCGCGGAGCACGGCGGCGAGCTCGGGCTCGTCCTCGACGAGGAGCACGTAGGGGCGCTTCGGCGCGGGATTCGGAGCCTTGGAGGTCACGTGGGAAGTCCTACCACGATGGCGAGGCCGCCGAGCGGGCTCGGGCGTGCTTCGATCGTGCCGCCGTGCGCCGCGACGATCCGCGCGCAGATCGCGAGACCGAGCCCCGAGCCGCCGAGCGAGCGGGTCCGCGAGGACTCGACCCGATGGAAGGGGCGGAAGAGGTCCCGGAGCTGCGAGGGAGGCACGCCCGGCGGTCCGTCCTCGACGACGATCTCGAGGCGACCCCGCGCAGCGCTCGCCTTCACGCGCACGGGGCCTCCCGCGTCCGTGTAGCGGCACGCGTTCTCGAGCAGGTTCGTGAAGAGCTGCACGAGGCGCGCTTCGTCCGCGAGGAGACCGACCGGGTCGTCCGGGACCTCGAGCGTCGCGACGAGGCCCCGCTCGGCGAAGCGGAGCTCGAAGTCCTCGAATACGCGCCGGAGGATCGCGAGCGGAGCGACTCGCTCCTTGGCGAGGTCGGGGCCCTGGGCGTCGAGACGGGCGAGCTCGTGCACGTCGTCGACGAGCCGCGTGAGGACGCCGATCTGCGCGCGCATGGCGGCCAGGGTCTCGGGCGTCGCCTCGCGCACTCCGTCCTCGATGGCCTCGACGTTCGCGCGGAGGACGGCGAGCGGGGTCCGGAGCTCGTGGGAGGCCTCCGCGAGCCATCGCTTCTCGAGCTTCTTCGCCTCCGCGAGCGAAGCCGCGAGCGCGTTGAAGTCGGCGGCGAGGGCGCCGAGCTCGTCCTCCGATTCGATCGGGAGGCGCACGTCGAGCTCGCCGGCGCGCAGCCGTGCCGTGCCTTCGGTGAGCCGGCGGACGGGACCGAGCACGTGGCGGGCGAGCAGGAAGGACGCGAGGATCGCGAGCAGGAGTCCGACCGTCGCGAGCAGGAAGAGGCCCGTGCGGGCTCCGCGGAGGTAGTCGACGTCGAGCGCGTCCCCGAGCCGATCGATCGGGCGGAGGCCGAGGTAGCCGACGGTCTCGCCGCGGACGACGATCGGGAGCAGCGGAACCTCGCTCGGCTCGACGTCGGCGCCGAGCACGCGCCTCCGCTCGGCGTCGAAGAGCACGGCGCGAGGCGGGATCTCGAGAGGATCCCGGCTCGTCGCCACCGGAGGCTCGTCCCGCGGCGGCGGAGGTCGGCGCTCGCTCCACCGCGGGGGCGGTCGGTCGTCCGGCGGCGGAGGTCGATCGTCCGGCGGGGGCGGTCGGTCGTCCGGCGGGGGCGGAGGCCGGTCCCCTCGTGGCGGAGGGCGATCGTCCGCCTCGCGGCGGAGCATGGGCTCCCACCGCTCGGGGCGTCCGCGGAGGCCATCCCAACCGCCTTCGTCGGCATAGGTCCGCGCGAGCCGCTCGCGCGCGGGCTCGAGGCGAGCGAGCTCGAGGTCCTCGACGTAGCGCGCGAAGCCTCGCTCGACGCCGCGATGCGCGAGCCACGTCGCGAAGACGAGGACCGGCACGATGACGGCGGCGTTCGCGGCGAGGACTTTGTGGACGAGGCGCATGGACGGCGAGGGGAGGAGGATCGAGGTTCGGGAGCGTCCCGACAAGGGCGACGGGGATCAGGCCGAAGCGGCCGGTCGGTTCCGGCGAGGTCCCTGGGGACGGCGGAGCGCGCGTGCCGCGAGGAGCGCGAGCGCCAGGACCGTGCTCGCGACCGCGACGACGTTCGGGAGGCCTCGCCGCGGCGCGAGCGTCGGAGCCGGTGCGTCGAGACGCAGCACGCCTCGCGCGCCGGCCGCGACCCATCGCGTGTCCGGCCGGACGAGGTTCACGATCGACGGACCGAAGGCATGGGGCAGCACGAGCGAGGCGACGGTCCCGCTCCCCCGGCGAGGGGCTCCGCCCGTGGGGGCCGGGAGCCCCGCGCGGAGGGCGAGCCGCGCTCGCGGATGCACGTCCGAGCCCGCGCCCGCGAGGAGTCCGAGGACGTCGTCGAGCGTGAAGCCGCGGACGAGGCGCAGCTCGACGGGGCGACCGTCGAGCTCGAGACGCGTCGCGAGCACCTCGCGATTCGCTTCCTCGACGACGCCGAGCAGCGCGTCGGGCGTCGCGAGCGAGGGATCCACGAGCGCGGCGCGGGAGGCGCCGTGGACTCCGGCGCCGAGGAAGCGAGTGACGTCGACGTCGACGAAGAGGTCGACGTCGTTCTCGCGCAGCGTGATCGTGGCGCTCGTCTCCGGCGCCTCGTGCGCCCGCGCGGGAGCGCTCGCGACGAGCAGCCACACGAAGCAGCAGGCGGCGAGGCCTCGGAAGGCGTGGGGGAAGGGGCTCATCGGCAGTAGGTCCCCGTCTTCACGACGCCCATGTCCGTGACGGTCTTGGTCTCGAACGCGTAGCAATTGCTGCCCGCGACGGGCGTGTAGCGGAGGTAGTAGTGCTGGCCCTGGTAGTCGTACGAGAGCGTGCGCGCGCCGCTCGCGTCGGTGACGTACGAGAGGTTCTGCACGCCCCCGGCCGGCGGCGTCCCGCTCTCCCGGCTCCCCATGCCGCCCTGCGCCGAGAGAGGCGGCACGCGCGGGAGCATCGCCGTGTCGACCGCGCCGACGAGGCATTGGAGGATGTACGGAGGCGCGGTCGAGGTGTGGTAGCGGTAGCCGAAGGTCGAGTCGCTCCGCCCGTTGCAGACGTCGAGCTCGCCGGCCGCGATCGTCGTTCCGTCGGGGTTCCGATCGCCGTAGATCGGGTACCCGTCGAAGGCCCAGCCGAGGATCGCGTCGTCGCCGGCGTTCGCCATCGACGCCATCATGCAGGTCGGCGCCGCATGGTAGTGGTAGTCGTCTCCGCGCCCCGCGTGACCGCCGCAGTGATCGAGCTGCCCGAGCGCCTTCGTGTCGACGCTCGGATCGTAGGTGCCGAGGTTCAGCTCCCCCGCCGCCGAGTAGTCGTAGATCGGCACGCCGTTCACCGCGACCCCGAGCGCGCCGTCGACGCTCGTGACCGAGGTGGCACGCCTCGGTGCGAGCGGAATCGGCACCGAGTGCCCCGGCGCGGGCACGGGAACCTGCTCGTTCGTGCCCACGATGCCGTTCATCAGCTCGTGCTCCGGGTAGGTGTCGGAGGTGACGTGCGCGTACGTCGCGTCGCAGCTCACGTCGACGAGGTTGCCGAAGCCGGCGGCGGCGATCGAGGTGCGGATCACGTCGCAGCGGCTCGAGGGAACGCCGCCTTCTCCGGGAGTGGCCATCGTGGAGCCGTCCACGCAGCCGGCCAGGGCGGCGAAAGTCGATGCGGCTCCGAGAACCCGACGTACGGTCGACATGTCTCCTCCTCGACGGCCGGTCGTTGGGGGGCCGTCGTCTCGGAGGGTGACGCCCGCGCGTGGAGCGAATGCGGGGCGATCGTGGACGAATCGTGAAGAGGAGCCGAGGGGCGAGGGCCGCGGTAATGTGTGATTGGCCTCGCAGTCGCGTGGAGGCGTGCGTATGTCCCGCGCTCACACCTGGAAACCACCTTCCATGACGAACTCCACGTCCTCGTATCGCGCTGATTTCCTCGTAATTCCGTGCGGCTCGTTCGCCTCTTCGGCGTACCCCCGAGCACGTGCGCTGCCGTGGCTCGTGGTCGGCCTCGTCGGTGCGCTCGCCGCGGGCTGCTCGGACGCACCGGCGGCGGGAACCCGAGAGACACGCGTCGCGGCCACGCCGGCCCCGGCGTCGGCCCTCGTCGGCTCGGACGGGGACCTCACGGTGTCGAGCGCCGGCACCGTGCTGAACCAATACGCGGTGCTCGCGGCGGATACCCAGGTGGCCGACACGACGCTCAGCGTCACGAACATCGCCGACCTGACCTCGACCACCTACGGCGCGCTCGCTCCGGGCGACCTGCTCCTCGTGATCCAGATGCAGGGAGCGACGATCGACACCTCGAACACGGCCACCTACGGCGCGGTGACGGCCTACGGAGGTGCCGGCAATTACGAGCTCATCGGCGTGGCCGGGGTCTCGGGCAACACGATCACGCTCGATCCTGTCGGCGGCGGGCTGAAGAACGCGTACACGGTCGCGGGACACACCCAGGTGGTGAGGGTGCCCCAGTTCGGGAACGTGACGATCGCCGCGGGGGCCTCGGTGGTCCCGACCCCGTGGAACGGGGCGCGCGGCGGCATCGTCGCGGTGCACGCCACGGGCACGGTGACGGTCTCCGGTACCGTCGACGCCTCGGCGAGCGGCTTCCGGGGCGGCGCGGCCGATCCCAGCAGCAACCCGCCCGAGGCGCTCGGCTCGACCTATGTGACGACCGACCTCTGGTCGGGCGCCGAGAAGGGCGAGAGCATCGCCGGCTACCAGGCCGCCTACGACGCGATCGGCGGTCGCTACGGCCGCGGCGCCCCCGCGAACGGCGGCGGCGGCGGTGACTCGCACAACGCGGGCGGCGGCGGCGGCTCGAACGCGACCGCCTCCGTCGGGACCTGGAGCGGCGCCGGCACCATGACCGTCGCGGCCGACGTGCCTCTCGCCGCCTGGGCGCTCGACCCGGCGTTCATCGCGAACGCCAACGCGCTCACGACGTCGCCGGGCGGCGGACGCGGCGGGTACAGCTACTCGAACGTCAATCGCGACGCGACGCTGGTCCCTCCGGGCGATACGAGCTGGCTGCTCGTCGACATCATGGGCACGCCGACGAACATCTCCGGCCATCGCGAGATCGGCGGGCTCGGCGGACATCCGCTGGTCGCGGGCGCGAACGGACGCCTCTTCTTCGGCGGCGGCGGCGGCGCGGGCGATGCGAACAACAACGTCGGCGGCGCGGGCGGCGTCGGCGGCGGGCTCGTGCTCCTCGTCGCGAACACCGTCACGGGGACCGGCTCGATCCTCGCGAACGGCGGTAGCGGCTTCGACTCGGCGAGCCCCGGCTCCGATGCCGCGGGCGGTGGTGGCGGCGGCGGCAGCGTCGTCGTCCAGGCCACCACCCTGAGCACCGTCTCGGTCCAGGCGAACGGCGGCGCGGGCGGCAACCAGAACAGCGACACCTCGCAGATCAATCCGCTCGAGGCCCAGGGGCCGGGCGGCGGCGGCGGCGGCGGCTTCGTCGCGACGAGCGGCGGCACCGTCGCGATCTCCGCGGCCGGTGGCAGCGCCGGCCGGACCAACTCCTCGTCGCTCACCGAGTTCCCGGTCAACGGCGCGACCGACGGGAGCGCGGGCGTGACGAACGCCTCGGCGCTCGTCCTCGTCGGCACCATCGACACGACGGCGCCCGACACGACCCTGACCTCGCATCCGAGCTCCGTGACCACGTCGACCTCGGCCTCCTTCGCCTTCTCGACCACCGATCCGTACGCGACGTTCGAATGCAGCCTCGACGGCGCCGCCTACACCGATTGCACCTCGCCCCAGGCCTACGCGTCCCTGAGCGAGGCGACGCATACGTTCAACGTGCGCGCGAAGGATCCGTCCCAGAACGTCGACCCGACGCCGGCGACGTTCACGTGGGTCGTCGACTTCACGGCTCCGGACACCAGCATCCTCACGGGGCCGGCGAACCCCACGAACGCGACGACCGCGACGTTCACGTTCTCCTCGCCGGACAACACCGCGACGTTCCGCTGCAGCCTCGACGGGGCCGCGTACACGGCCTGCACGTCCGGGAGCTCGTACTCGAGCCTCTCGGCCGGCAGTCACACCTTCTCCGTGGAAGCCGTGGACCCGGCGGGCAACGTCGACGCGACGCCGGCGACGCAGACCTGGACCATCGATCTCGCGGCGCCCGACACGAGCCTGCTCACGGGCCCGGCGGATCCCACGAACCAGACGACGGCGGCCTTCACC
>JAXLYX010000027.1:0-55550 GCA_046351215.1 Polyangiales bacterium
CAGAGCACGGCGCTCGTCGCCCTCCCCGGGCTCGCGCTCGAGCGAGGCAACCGTCTCGTGGTCGACGTCGAGGATCGCGACGTGGTGCGCGACGACGCGGTCGGACGCGTGGAGGCGACCTACGAGGGCTCGCTCCCCCTCCGGGCCTCGTCGGGCCGCGTGGAGGTCGAGTGCCGCGGCACGCCGGCCGAGCAGCTCGCGACCCGGGTGGACGCGGCGGCCGCGAACGCCGACCAGGCGATGGACGCGTTGCCGGACGCCGAGCATCCCGATGCCGCCGTGCTCCACTTCCATCGGAGCGAGGACGACGAGCGGGCCGCGAGGCTCGCCGTCTACGATCTCGCGCGCTGGGTGGGCCTCGGGGATCCGCGCGTCACCTCGAGGCTCGCCGAGCTCGACGATCGTCGCCAGCGCTTCAAGGAGCACGTGGCCGAGCTCGTGGGCCGGCTCCGGGCCGACGCGCCGGCGCCGGACGTGCCGGTCCGCGTTCCCGGCTCGCCCTGGTCCGTGACCGTGCGCGGCCTCGTCTGCGATCTGGAGCGACTCTTCGAGCTCCGGCGCGAAGCCGGCCTCGACACGCGGATGACGTGCGCCCTCCGCCTCCACGTCGCGCACGAGGCCTCGAGCCCTCAGACGCTGGGCTTCACGATGCACGTCGTGGACGAGCTCGGCGAGACGACCGAGGTCCATCCGATCCTCCTCGAGGAGGCCGACGGAGCCTCGAGGTTCAACACGCGCACGCGTTTCCCCCGCGGAGGGCGCGACCTCGTGCTCGCGCTCGAGGAGCGGAGCCCCGTGCTGCTCCGCCTGTCGACACGCTCGGGCGTGACCTGGGCCCGGATCGAAGGCGACGGGAACCCCTGATCGGATGACCCCGGATCGGGGATGGAATCCGACATGCACCCGCAAAGCCCCCCCTGTCCGTACCGAACGGCAGGCGTACGCTGAGAGGACGGTGCGTCGCGGGGGAGCCGGGGGGCTCGGACGGCGACGGGGAGGGGCCCATGGCGGCAGGCACGACGCATGGACGCGACGTGAGGGCGCTCGTCGCGGACGACGATCCACGGGATCCGGGCTCGCGCGCGAGCCCACGCAGGAGCTCGGTTCCACCGCTCCTCCCGAAGACGAAGTCGGGGATCTTCGCCGTCGGCACGCGACGCCCGATCGCGGTGCACGTGCCCCCGAATCCCGCTCCGAACCTCGAGGACCTTCCGACGCTCGACGGCGATCCGGAAGACGAGGAGGACACGCTCCGGATCCGTCGCGTCGAACGCGTCGACATCGACTCGGTGCTGAGGCGCGTCAGCTCCGTGCCGCCGCCTCCGCTCGAGCTGCGGAGGGTGGAGATCCCGAAGGCTCCGCCCGCGCGGCCTTCCCTCGAGCCCCCGGATCCGTTGGCCGTCGAGGAGAGCGGCTCCTTCCTCCTGCGCGCGCTCGGGTACACGGCGACGATCGTCCTGCTCGCGGGAGCGATCACGCTGCTCGGCCGCGCGGCGGTCCTCGTCGTCGACATCGCGCGGCACGTGCGTACGACCGACGCGACGGCCCGGCTCACCTCCGTGCATCGCGAGTCGCACGCGATGCGGACGGCCGCGATGCCGACCCAGCTCTTCGGCCCGAGGGTCGAGGCGTCGAGCGCACCGCAGGTCGCGGAGCCGACGACGACGACGCCATCCGTCGCGTCCGACGTGCCCTTCGTCGGGCCGCCGATGCCGGAGCCCGAGGTCGCGATCGAGCCCGAGCCCACGCCCGCACCCGTCACCGAGCCCCACGCCGCCCTGGAGCCGGCGCCGACGGCCCCGCGGAGCGTCGAGCCCGCGCGCGCCGAGGCGCGGCCCGTCGCAGCGCCGACGGAGTCGGCCCTCGCCGTCGCCGAGTCGGTCGAAGGCGAGGAAGCTCCAACGGAGGACCCCGTGGACGAGGCCCCTCCGGCGCCCGCCGATCCGGTGGCGCTCGCGCTCGCCGCGCGGCTCGATCCTCCGCCGGTGGAGGCTCCGCCGCCTTCGATCCCGTCGCGCGACGAGGTCGGCCGCGCGCTCCGCGCCGTGGCCCCGCAGGTGAACGCCTGCTCGACCGAGTCGGTCGTGTTGACGGTCCGGGTCACGTTCGCCTCCGACGGCTCGGTCACGGCTGCCCGGCTCGCGACCACGCCGCCGGGAACGACGAACGCGGCCTGCGTGTGGGAAGCCCTTCGCGCGGCCCGCGTCTCCCCGTTCGGTCGCTCGTCGTTCACGACGAGCTACGCGTACGCCCGGCCCTGAGGGGCAGACAAGACGACGGCGAAGGGTGTATCCAGGAGGGATGCGACCTTCCGCCGCCGTCTCCTCCCTGCTCTTCTTCGTCGTCCTGCTCACGTGCTTCCTGATCGGCCTCTTCGGTTTCGCCGCGAGCGGCCATCCGGGCGGGTTCGGCGCGATGATCGTCGTCGGCTTCACGCTCGGCGGCTTCCTCGCCGCGAGCGTGAAGGTCGTGGCCGAGTGGGAGCGCATGGTCGTCCTCCGCCTCGGGAAATTCCGAGGCGTGATGGAGCCCGGCCTGCACTTCCTGATCCCGATCTTCGACACGCCGATCTTCGTCGAGATGCGCGTGCAGACGGTCGACATCCCGCGCCAGCAGACCATCACGCAGGACAACGTCCCGGTGCTGATGAACGGCGTGATCTTCTTCAAGGTCGGCGATGCGAGCGCCGCGGCGCTCAAGGTGCAGAGCTACCGCCAGGCGATGGCGCGCTACGCGCAGGCCACGCTCCGGGACACCGTGGGCAGCCTCTCGCTCGACGAGCTCCTCTCGCACCAGGACCGCCTCGAGGGTGAGCTCGCACGCAACGTGGACACCGCGAGCAAGGGTTGGGGCCTGCACGTCGAGGCGATCAAGATCGAGGACATCGACGTCCCCGAAGAGCTCAAGAAGATGATGTCGCGCCAGGCGTCCTCGGAGCGCGAGAAGCGCGCCACGATCATCAAGGCGGAGGGCGATCGGCTGGCGGCCAACGCGCTCGCCGAGGCCGCCTCGGTGATGTCCGCGAGCCCGGGGGCGATGCAGCTGCGCACGCTCCAGACGATCGACGGGCTCGGACCGAGCAGCTCGAACACCGTGGTGCTGGCGCTGCCCGTCGAATTCGTCGACGCCCTCCGGGCGTATTCGCACCTGAAGCCGGAGACCAAGAACCCCGCATGACCGTCCCCACGTTCCGCGTCGAGAAGGACTTCCTCGGCGAGCGCCCCGTCCCGAGCGACGCCTACTACGGCATCCAGACGCTGCGAGGCGCCGAGAATTTCCCCATCTCCGGCCATCGGCTCCATCCGGTCCTGATCCGTGCCATGGCCACGGTGAAGAAGGCCGCGGCGCTCGCGCATCGCGAGACCGGGGCCCTCGAGGATCGCATCGCCTACGCGATCGCCGCGGCGGCCGACGAGATCGTGGAGGGGAAGCTCCACGATCAATTCCTCGTCGATCCCATCCAGGGAGGTGCGGGCACCTCGATCAACATGAACGCGAACGAGGTGATCGCGAACCGCGCGCTCGAGCTGCTGGGGCATCCGAAGGGGTCGTACGCGATCGTCTCGCCGAACTCCCACGTGAACATGGGGCAGTCGACGAACGACGCGTTCCCCACGGCCGTCCACCTCGCGACGCTCGACCTCGTGCGCGAGCTCGTCGTCGCCCTCCGCGAGCTGCGCGACGCGTTCGCCGTGAAGGAGATCGCGTTCGACGACATCCTGAAGATGGGCCGCACCCACCTCCAGGACGCCGTGCCCATCCGCCTCGGCCAGGAGTTCGGCGCCTACCGGCGCGTGCTCGACCGCGACATCGCCCGCATCACGAACGTGGGCTCGCACCTCCTCTCCGTGAACATGGGCGCGACGGCCGTCGGCACCGGCCTCAACGCGGACCCGGACTACATCGATCGCGTCGTCCGTCATCTCGCGACCGAGAGCGGCCATCCGATCGTCCGCGCCGAGCACCTCGTCGACGCGACGCAGAACACGGACGGCTACACGGAGATCTCGGCGGCCCTCAAGGTCTGCATGATCAACCTCTCGAAGATCGCCAACGACCTCCGGCTCATGGCGTCGGGCCCCCGCGCCGGCCTCGGCGAGCTCCGCCTCCCCGCACGGCAGCCGGGGAGCTCGATCATGCCCGGCAAGGTGAATCCCGTGATGGCCGAGGTCGTGAACCAGGTCGCCTTCCGGGTGATCGGGAACGATCACACCATCGGCCTCGCTTCCGAGGCCGGGCAGTTCGAGCTCAACGTGATGGAGCCGGTGCTCGTCCACGCCCTGCTCGAGTCGCTCACGATGATGGCGAACGTCTTCCGCGTCTTCCGGAAGCATTGCGTCGAGGGGCTCGAGCCGAACGTGGAGCGCATGAGCGACTACGTCGAGAAGAGCGTGGGCGTGATCACCGCGATCAATCCGCACGTCGGCTACGAGGCGGCCGCCCGGATCGCGCGCGAGGCGAACCTCACGGGCAAGCCCGTTCGGGAGCTCATCCTCCGGGACGGGCTCCTCACCCCCGAGCGGCTCGACGAGATCCTCGATCCCCAGGCGATGACGCGGCCCGGCATCGCGGGCGGCCGGCCCGAGCGCCGGGGCACGACGCTCTTCCCGGAGCACGACGAAGAGCACGACCCGCGCTCCTGACCGGCGCTCGCCGGGCCGGGCGCGCGAAGACCCCGCTCAGGCGCTCTTCGCGATGCGGATCCGGTTGCGGCCTTCGGCCTTGCTCTCGTAGAGCGCCCGATCGGCCGCGCGCAGCGCTTCGTCGGCGATGGAGAAGCGGCCGTGGCCGATCTGGGCCACGCCCGCCGAGACGGTGATCCGGAAGCGGCGTCCGTCGGACTCGAATTCGAGAGCCTCGACGCTCTTGCGCACGCGCTCGCCGACCTCGAAGGCGTGCTGCTCGTCGCAGCCGTCGAGCACGAGGAGGAATTCCTCGCCGCCCATGCGGCCGCAGGCGTCGTTCGCGCGGGTCGCGGCGCGGAGCACCGCGGCGACGCGGCGCAGCACCTCGTCGCCGGCCGGATGTCCGTAGGTGTCGTTCACCTTCTTGAAGTGGTCGACGTCGAGCATCAGCAGGCTGAGCGGACGTTCGTCGGAGCGCGCGGTGGACGAGAGGGTCGCCACGCGCTCGAGGAGGTAGGCGCGGCTCAGGAGGTCGGTGAGACCGTCCGTGGTCGAGGCGGTGGACACGCGGCGACGCCAGCGCTCGAGCACTTCCGCATAGACCACCGCGAAGAAGATGCCCGAGCCGACGAAGAGCGCGAAGGCGAGCGAGCGCGGCGCCGAGAGGCTTCCTCCCTCGGAGCCGATCAGCACGCCGTAGAAGGCGGAATAGCCTCCGATCAGGGCGGGAGCCGCGTATCGTGCCCCGCCGGGCATGATCAGGCTGAAGCAGAAGAGCACGATCCCCAGGCTGACCACGTAGGGGCTCTCGCCGCCGCCGGTGTGGTACGCGCAACGCCCGAGCACGCCGCAGATGCCCACCGCGATGGCGGTGGCCTGGACGAAGGGACGCATGCGGGCCGCGGGGACGAGACGGTGGACGACGTAGGCCACGAGCGCGACGACGGCGACGCCGAGCACCCGGACCGCGAGATCCGTGACGGAGTCGTCCGCGAAGCCGGGGCTCCGCCGGAGGAAGAGCTCCGTGAGGAATTGCGCCGTCATCCCGAGGACGATCACGAGGTAGCTCTGCGTGACCGCCGTGGACGCGAGCTCCGGGAGCTCGTGCCTCTCGTACGGTCCGCCGATCGCCGCGGCTCCCGTCTCCGGGCCCGGTCGCCTGTCTTCCCCCCCTCCGTGCACTCTGCTCCGAAGATAGCGGCGCACGGCCCCGGCCGACAGGGGGGAGCGAGGCCCCGGTCGGCCACCGTGCCGAGCGTGCCGTCGACGGCGAAGCACCTCGCACACCCACTTGCAGGAAAGGGCTCGGCGCGTACGAGGCGAGAGGGAGGTTCCTCATGCGCGTGCTCGTCACGGGAGCCACGGGACACATCGGCAGCAACACGGTCCGGGCCGCGCTCGAGATCGGCTGGGACGTGGTCGCGCTCGCCCGGCCCGGCAGCCGGAGGACGGCTCTCGAGGGTCTCGAGGTCGAGATCCGTGAGGGCGATCTCCTCGACGCCGAGGCGGTCGCGCGCGCGGTGCAGGGCGTCGAGGCGGTCCTCCACGTCGGGGCGGTCCACCGTCAGGCGACGGCCGATCCCGACCTGCTGATCCGACCGGCCGTCGAAGGGACGCGTCACGTGCTCGAGGCCGCGTCGAAGGCGGGCGTCGGGCGCGTGGTCGTGACGAGCAGCGGAGCGACGGTCGGATTCGGCCTCGACCCCGACCATCCGCTCGACGAGAGCCATCGCCTCGAGACGGCGAAGAGCGCCTACACCCGCGCGAAGATCGAGCAGGAGAAGCTCGCGCTCTCGTGGGTGGGGAAGCCGGGAGCGCCGGAGATCGTCGTCCTCAATCCGAGCGGTGTGCTCGGCCCCTACGACTACCGGATCACGCCGGCGACGCGCTCGATCCTCGGGCTGCTCGGAGGGGATCCAGCCTTCCTCGCGCTCTGCCCCACCGACGTGAGGGACGTCGGAGCCGCCCACGTCCTCGCGGCGGAGCGTGGACGACCGGGCGAGCGCTACCTCATCACGGGCGACGTCGTGAAACCGAAGCAGCTCGCCGCCCTCTTCGGCGAGCTCACGGGCGTCCGGCCGCTCACGATCCGTCCGCCCGCCTTCCTGCTCAAGCTCGCGATCGGCGGCAAGGAGAAACAGGCGATCCGCGACGGCGGCGACACGGCCGCGAGCCGCGACGCGGTCGACGATCTCGCGGGCGGCCACCTCGTCTACGACTCGAAGAAGAGCCGCGAGGAGCTCGGCATGCGCTACCGGCCGGCGCGCGAGGTGCTGGTCGACACGCTCCGCTGGCTGCTCTTCGTGAACGTGCTCGCACCGAAGGTCGCGGCGAGGGTCCGCGCGAAGCTCGGGGAGCGGGCCGCCCCGGATCCCGATTGGGTCCCGCCGGGCGCCTGACGGTCGCCCTACCCGCTTGTCGCGTCGGCGGGACGGTGCGACGGTACCCGACATGAAGCGCCTCTCGTCGATTCCCGTCCTCCTGGTCTCCCTCGCGCTCGCCGCCTGCGGCGGGAGCACTCCCGAGCCTCGCATGGCGCCCGGTGGCGTCGGGCTCTCCGTCCGCCTCCTCGAGCCCGGCGCCGAGCCGCGCGACTCGCTCCGCTACGAGCGCGTCGCCGGCACGCGCGATGCCCTCGTCGTGCAGATCGCCGCGAACGGCCTGCTCGAGACGGCCGAAGGGGCCGCGCTCGTCACGCCCCCGATCCTCGATCTCGGCATCGAGACCGGCGGCATGTTCCGCGTGCGCGAGGGCGTGTTCGGCTATCAGGTCCGCTTCCGCGTGATCGGCGTGCGCATGCCCGACGGGACGACCGCCGAACAGGCCGAGGCCGCAGGACGCCTCGTGGCGCCGCTCGCGAACGTCACGGGCACCTTCGAGATCGACGACCGTGGCCTCACGCAGCGTGCCGACCTGACGATCCCCGAGGACGCGCCGCCCCGGCTGCTCACGATCCTCGGAACCATCCGCATGTTCCTGCTCTCGATCCCCTTCCCGGCGGAGCCCGTCGGCATCGGCGCTCGTTGGGAGGTCACGCGCCTCGTCGACGTGCGCGGCATCCACGCGACCCAGACGGTCACGTACACGCTCGCGGAGCGCGTCGGCGGCACGCTGCGGCTCGGCGTCACGATGCACTCGTCGGCCGCGCCGCAGTCGGTGCCCGTGGGCTCCGACGGCACGCAGATGGACGTCGAGGCCTACGAGGCGAGCATGGTCGGGAGCGCGGTCGTGAAGCTCGATCGGATCATCCCGCTCAGCGAGGTGCGCGGCACCTCGGAGCTCCGTGCGACCCTGCGTCGTGGGCTCGCGACCGAGCCGATCGCGCAGACGGGCGCGGCCGACATCCGCGTCGTGCCGATCGCCGAGGAAGCGCCGGCACGCTGACGCCGCGCGACGTCCTGCTCAGCCCCGCACGAGGAGCACCGCTCCGACGAGGCCGAGCAGGACGAAGACTCCGCGCCGGAAGAGCGTCTCGGAGATGCGATCGTGGATCGCGTCTCCGACGACGAGGCCGACGAGGAGACCGAGCGCGAAGCGGAGCGAGAGACCGAGCGTCTCCCCGTCGAAGTCGCCGCGAAAGGCGAAGCGGGCGATGAGGATGCCCTGGAGGGTCATCCAGAGACCTGCGAGCGTGGCCCGGAAGCGCAGCTTGTCGCCGAGCCTCCGGCCGGCGACGTAGACGACGAGCGGACCGCCGGTGGAGAACGCGCCGTGCACCACGCCGGCGAGGGCGAGCAGCGCCGAGTCGAGCCAGGGCTTCGCGGGACCGACGTCCACGTCCGCCCGAGCGCGCCGTGACCGGACGAGCTCGAGCCCCGCGAGCGTGCACACGAAGGCCCCGTAGATCCGCTTCAGCACCACGTCCGGCAGCGCGCCCGAGGCCCACATGCCGAAGGGCATGCCGAGGAGCACGAGCGGCAGGATGCCCCGGAAGAGCAGGCGTCGATCGACGTGGGCCCGGTGGCGGATCGCGAGGAACGCCGACAACACGAGGTTCAGCGGCACGACCGCGGGGAGGATCGTGCCGATCGGGAGCATCAGGGCCCCGAGCGCGAGCGTGATCACGGTCGCGCCGAAGCCGAGCGCGGCTTCGACCGTGAACGCGAAGGCCACGACGACGAGGAGGGCGGCGGACACGCGTTTCGGGTGTAGCATGCGTGCGCCGGGTCCGAGTGCGGGAGGGGCCGCACACCCGGCGCGGAGGAGGAACGCGATGCGTTCGTGGCATACGCTGCTCGGTCTGACGTCGGTCCTCGTGGCGCTCGGTGTCCCGATGCGCTCGGGAGCGCAGCCCCTCGCCCGCGAGCGCGTTCCCGCGCCGCTCGCGCCGTGGGTCGATTGGGTGCTCGACGGGGATCCCACCGTGGGGTGTCCGCTCGTCGACGGGGCGGCGGTCTGCGTCTTCCCCGGCTCGCTCGGGCTCGTGGTGGACGAGAACGGGGGCTCGTTCGTGCAGGAGGCGACGCTCGATCGACTCGGCACCCTCGAGCTCCCCTCGGGCGCGAGCGCCTGGCCGATCGAGGTGGAGGTCGACGGACAGCGGGCGACCGTGCTCGATCGCGAGGGCGTTCCCGTGCTCGACCTCCCGGCGGGCGTGCATCGGGTCGAGGGACGCTTCGCGTGGGCCCGGATGCCCGAGGTGCTGAAGGTCCCGAACCAGACGGCGATGGTCGACCTCACGGTCCGAGGGACGCGCATCGCGCTCCCCCACCGCGAAGACGACGGGACCGTCTGGCTCGGCCTCCGCGACTCCCCGGAGACCGAGCGCGAGAGCCTCGAGATCGAGGTCTACCGCCGGATCGACGACGGAGTCCCGCTCGCCGTGCAGACGCGCATCGTGCTGCGTGCCGGTGGACGCGCGCGCGAGGTCGATCTCGGCGCCGTGGGGCTCGAAGGGGCGACGCCGATCGCGCTCTCCGCGGACGTCCCGGCGAGGCTCGACGCGAGCGGTCGGCTCGCCGTCCAGGTCCGCCCCGGCACGCACACGATCACGCTCGACTCGCGGCTCGATGCCCGCCGCGAAGCGCTCGCGGCGCCGACGCTCGGCGAGCCCTGGCCCGTGCAGGAGACCTGGGTGTTCTCGGCCGATCCCGCGCTGCGCCAGGTGCAGGTCGAGGGCGCGCCCTCGATCGATCCCGCGCGCACGGCGATGCCCGAGGAATGGCGGCAGCTTCCCGCCTTCGTGCTCGACGCGGGCCGCTCGCTCGCCCTCCGCACGATCCGCCGCGGCCATCCGGAGCCCCCTCCGTCGGCCGTCGACGTGAGCCGCGAGCTCTGGCTCGACCTCGACGGCGTCGGGGTCACGGTGCGCGACACGCTCTCGGGCACGCTGCGCCGCGGGTTCCGACTCGATCTGCTCTCCGGGGACCTCGGCCACGTGAAGGCCGATGGAGAGGACGTGCTCGTCACGCGCGGGCCACACGGCGCCGGCGTCGAGCTCCGACGCGAGGCCCTGAACGTGCAGGCCGAGTGGCGCTCCGCGAACGCGACGGGCGAGCTCCCGGCGGTCGCGTGGTCCGAGGACGCGCACTCGCTCCGCACGACGCTCCACCTGCCGCCCGGCTACCAGCTCCTCGCGGCCGTCGGCGTCGACGAGGCGCCCGATACGTGGATCGCGCGCTGGGACGTCTTCGCGTTCTTCTTCGTGCTCATCGTCGCGCTCGCGACCGGCCGCATGCTCGGCGTCGGCGCCGGCGCGGTGGCGCTCGTCGCGCTGGTCCTGACGTACGGCGAGCATCCGGCCCCGCGGGAGCTGTGGATCGCGGTCCTCGTCCTCGTCGCGCTCGTGCGCGTGCTCCCCGAGGGCTGGTTCCACCGTCTCGTGCGCTTCACCTTCGCGCTCGTCGCGCTCGGGCTCGTGCTCGTCGTCGTCCCGTACGCGATCGGCGAGCTCCGCACGACGATCCATCCGAGGCTCGCGATGGGCCGTCCGGAATCGGTCCCGTACGAGGAAGATTCCGATCTCGCGCGCATGGCGACCATGGAAGAGGCCGCCGTGCCCGCCGCGGCTCCGGCGCCGCGCGAAGACGAAGAGGGCGGGATGGGCCAGCGGGCGCGCGGAGACACGAGCGCCGTGTACGGTCTCGCCGCGTCCTCGTCGGACGAACGACAGGAAGCGCGGGGAGGCGAGCTCTTCGGGAGCACCGACTTCCTCCGCCAGGATCCGAACGCGGTCGTGCAGACCGGACCGGGCGTGCCGCGCTGGCAATACATGACCTACTCGCTCTCGTGGTCCGGACCGGTCGCGAAGGACCACCGCATCCGCCTCGTCTGGCTGACGCCCGCGATGCGCAGCGGGCTCGGTGCCGCGCGCGTGCTCTTCCTGGCGTGGCTCGCGTACCTCCTCGTCGCGGCCGGCTTCCGCGCGAGGCCGCGCGCCCGGAAGGGAGGCGGGGAGACGCCCGTCGCGGCGGTGACCGCGCTCTCCCTGCTCGCGCTGCTCGCTCCCGCGCGCGCCGGGGCCCAGGGCGAGCTGCCCTCGCCCGAGCTGCTCACGGAGCTGCACGACCGGCTCGCGGCGCCTCCGACGTGCGCTCCGGCCTGCGCCAGCGTGTCGGCGATGCGTCTCTCCGTCGCCGGCTCCACGCTGACGATCGACCTCGAGGTCGATGCGGGGGCGCTGACGGCCTTCCGCCTGCCGGGTCCCGCGACGAACTTCGTCCCGGCGAGCGTGACCATCGACGGGGCGGCCACCCGTGCGTTCGCCGCGGCCGACGGGCGATTCTTGCTGCTCCGAGTACCCGCGGGGCACCACGTCGTGCGGCTCGTCGGCCCGATCGTCGGCGACCAGCTGGTGCTCGCGCTCGGGGCCACTCCCCATCACGCGTCCGTGAGCGCGCCCGGCTGGGACGTCCAGGGCGTCCGCGACGACGGGCACACCGACGACACGCTCCGGCTCGTGCGTCTCGCGACGTCGCAGTCCTCGGCCGAGGCGACGGATCTGGGTCCGCAGAACGTCTCCCCCTGGCTCGAGGTCGAGCGCACGCTCGAGATCGGCGTCCGCTGGGTCGTGCGCACGCACGTCCGTCGCGTGAGCCCGATCGGAGCGCCGATCGTGGCGCGCCTCCCGCTGCTCGAGGGGGAGCAGGTCGGGGATCCGGCCGTCACCGTCGAGGGCGGAAAGGCCGTCCTCTCGCTCGCCCGCGACCAGGAGACGCTCGACTTCGAGTCCTCGCTCGCTCCGAAGGCGGCCCTCTCGCTCGTGGCGCCCGAGAACGTGCCCTACGCCGAGGTGTGGAGGCTCCGTTGTGGCAGCGTGCAGCGCTGCACGTACGAAGGGCTCGTTCCCGTGGAGCACGTGGAGCAGGGGCTCTGGGCTCCGACGTTCCATCCCTTCCCCGGCGAGCATCTCGACCTCCACTTCGCGCGCCCCGAGGCCGCGCGCGGCACGACGACGACGATCGACCACGCCGAGCTGCGTCTCGAGCCCGGCATCCGCCGGCTCTCGGGGGTGCTCGAGGTCGAGCTCCGCACGAGCCGCGGCGGAGTGCACTCGTTCACGCTCCCCGAGGGGGCGCGCGTCGAGGCGCTCGAGGTCGACGGGCAGAGCCAGCCGATCGAGCTCCGCGGGCGCACGCTCCGGGTCACGCTGCACCCGGGCACCGATCGCGTGACCGTCCGCTTCCAGCGCGAAGAGGGGCTGAAGAGCGTCTTCCGCGCGCCCACGGTCGGCCTCGGCGCCGAGGCCGCGAACGTCGGCGTCGAGGTCACGCTGCCGACGGATCGCCTGCTCGTCTACACCACGGGGCCGAGCTGGGGTCCGGTGGTCCTCTTCTGGCCCTACCTCTTGCTCGTGGTGCTCGCGGCCGTCCTGCTGGCGCGCTTCGGCAAGACACCGCTCGGCACGCTCGAGTGGGCGTTGCTCGGCCTCGGCCTCGCGCAGATCCCGGTGCCCGCGGCGTTGGTCGTCGTCGCCTGGTTCGTCGCGATGGCGCATCGCGAGCGCACGCCCGAGATGGCGAGCACGCCCTTCGACCTCCGACAGGTCGCGCTCGTCTTCCTGACGCTCGGCGCCCTCGGCTGCCTCTACGCCGCCGTCCACGTGGGCCTCTTGCTCCGGCCCGACGTGCAGGTGGCCGGAGGCGGGAGCTCCGACACGGATCTCTACTGGTACGTCGATCGCACGTCGGGCTCGACGCCCGCGGCCGCCGTCTTCTCCGTGCCGCTCTTCGGGTATCGGCTCTTCATGCTCGCGTGGGCTCTCTTCCTCGCGATGCGGCTCCTCGTCTGGCTCCGCTGGGCCTTCCGCGCCTACGGCACCGGCGGCTACTGGAAGAAGAACCCGAAGCCACCCGCCCCGCCGCGACCGATGGGGGGCGGCTTCGGCGGCGCTCCGCCCGCGCCTCCCGCGGCTCCGTCGGCGCCCTCCGAGCCTTCGTCGCCAGCGCCCTCGGCTGTGACCGCCCTTCCGGCCGCGCCGGTGGACGCGCACGCGCCGCCGGTGCATCACGCGCCGCCGCCTCCCCCGCCCGCGCCGCACGCGCCGCCGGTGCACCACGCGCCGCCGGTGCACCACGCGCCGCCGGTGCATCACGCGCCGCCGGTGCATCACGCGCCGCCCCCCACGCCCCGTGCCCCTTCCGTGCCCCCGCCCGCGCCCCACGTGGCGCCGGTCGGCGCCTTCTCGGAAGCGCCGAAGACGCTTCCCTTCGGCGGCTCGGAGAAGAACGAGAAGCCCTGACCCGCATTGCCCGCGCGGAGGAGCGCGCCTACGGTGGACGCATGGATCTCCTCGTGTCCTGGCTGGTGCTCGCGCTCGGGCTCTACCTCTCGAACCTGCTGCTCGACGACATGAAGGTCGAAGGCGGGTTCGGGAGCTACATGATCGTCGCGGCCCTCTTCGGCGTGCTGAACTTCTTCGTCGGCTGGCTCGTCCAGCTGGTCGTCGGGGTCGCTTCGCTCTTCATCCTCTTCTTCTTCTCGTTCGTGCTCCGCCTGATCGCGGACGCGATCGTGCTGAAGATGACGAGCGGGCTCTCCACGCGGCTGCAGGTGAAGGGCTTCGGTACGGCGCTCGTGGCGGCGCTCGTCATGAGCGGAACGCACAGCGGGGCGGAGTGGGCGCTCCGCCAGCTCCACTGAGCCCGCGTCAGCGACGGAGCCGTTCGGCGAGCGCCTCGAGCAGCTCCTCGCGGGGGAACGGCTTCTTCAGCAGCGGCCCCGACAGGAGCTCGTCCGTCGGATCCGCGTAGCCCGACATGAAGAGGATGGGAAGGTCCGGCCGAAGGCCCACGAGCTCGCGCGCGAGGCCCGGGCCGGAGAGCTCCGGCATGACGACGTCCGTGAGCACGAGATCGATGCGCCGATGCTCGTCGACCACGGCGAGCGCGGCGCGACCGTGCTCGGCCTCGAGCACCCGATAGCCCGCGTCCTCGAGCTGCATGCGCACGAGCTCCCGCACGTCGGGCTGGTCCTCGACGACGAGGATCGTCCCGCGCGTCGGGGGCGCCGCGATCCCGGCGCGCGACGGGATCCCCTCGGCATGGGGAAGATAGACGCGGAACCGCGTTCCCTCGCCGGGACGGCTCTCGACGCGGATCGTCCCCCCGCTCTGCTCGACGATGCCGTACGCCGAGGACAGACCGAGGCCCGTGCCCCTCCCCTTCGGCTTCGTCGAGAAGAAGGGCTCGAAGATGCGGGGGAGGATGTGGGGCGGGATGCCGACCCCCTCGTCCCCGACCGTGAGGGTCACGTAGCGACCCGGCGGCAGGGCGGTCTCTTCGGGGCCGACCACGGTGCTCCCGGTCTCGATCGTCAGGAAGCCACCGTCGGGCATCGCATCGCGCGCGTTCACGACGAGGTTCACGACGGCCTGTTCGATCGAGGCGCGATCGGCAGCCACGAGCGCGGGCGTCCCGGACCGCGCGCGTCGCACGACGATGCGCTCCCCGAGCGAGGGCTCGAGCATGAGCACCAGCTCGTCGACGAGCTCGTCGAGCTCCACGAGCTCCGGCGAGAACGTGCTGTGCCGACCGAAGGCGAGGAGCTGCCGCGTGAGCCGCTCGCATCGACCGGCCGCGTCGCGGATGTGGGCGATGGAGCGGATCACTCCCTCGAGGCGGGACGGATCCGTGGCGATGCGATCGGCGTAGCCGACGATGACCTGGAGGTAGTTGTTGAAGTCGTGCGCGACGCCTCCCGCGAGGGTGCCGAGCGCCTCCATCTTCTGCGTGTGGCGCAGGCGTCGCTCGAGCTCGAGGGCGTCGGTCACGTCGAGCACGGTGCCGACGAAGCGCATGCCCTCGCCCGAGCCGACGACCGCGGCCTCCATGTGGACGTCGCGCACCGTCCCGTCCGCGCGCACGACGCGGAAATCGACGGGCTCCGGGCTTCCGCTCGCGAGCCCGCGGCCGGCGACCTCGCGGACCCGCTCGACGTCGTCGGGATGGATGGCGCCGAAGAAGCCTTCCACGGTCGGGCGCTCGGACTGCGGCTCGCGACCGAAGATCCGGTAGAGCTCGTCGGACCAACGGATCGCCTCGGTCGCCGGATGCCAGACCCAGCTGCCGAGGTGCACGATGCGCTCGGCTTCGCGGAGCAGCCGTTCGCGCTCGACGAGCGCCACTCGGAGCTCCGGATCCTCGCGCGTCTCTCGCGCCAGCTGTCCGCGGAGCTCCTCGATCTCCCGTTCGAGGGCCTCGATGCGTGCCTGCGGATCCATCCACGCCCCCGATCGGACGCACGGACGCGGACCGCGACCGTGCATTCCGTCTACCGCGAGGGGCGAGGATCCCGCAAGGCCCTCCGTTCGGGGGCCCCGGGGAACGTCAGTGCGCGGGTGCGGCCGGGACGAGCACCTTGTCGATCACGTGGATGATGCCGTTCGAGGCACGGATCGACGCGATGACCTTGGCATCCTCGAGCATCGGCTGACCATCGCGGATGTGCATGGTGACGGCCGTTCCGTCGACCATGCCGAGGCGCTGGCCGTCGGTGAACGAGTCGGCGAGGTAGACGGCCGGCGCGACGTGGTGCTGGAGGACGTGACGCAGATCCGCGACGTTCTCGGGCTTGAGGAGGTTGTCGACGGTGCCGGCCGGCAGCGCCGCGAAGGCGGCGTTCGTCGGGGCGAAGACCGTGAGGGGCCCCGGATTGGCGACGCCGGTGACGTAGTCGGCAGCGCGTAGCGCGGCGACCAGCGTGGTGTGGTCGCGCGAGTTCGACGCGATGCTGACGATGTTCTCCGGATCGAGCGGCGGCGTGTCGTTCGCGGGGGGCGACTCGGCGGCCGCGGCCTGAGGCTGCTCCGTCGAGGCGGCCGGAGCCGCTTGGTTGCCGCACGCGGCGAGTGTCAGGGCGATCGACGCCACGCGGATGTGCCTGAGCATGCAGTCCCTCCATTTCGGCCAAAAGACGCCGAAGACGGTGACGCCACGTCACCGCCAGCCGGGTTCCGCCGCTTCCCCGGAGAAGCTCGCGGTCCCTGCGTGGATGCAGGTAGGCCCCTTCGTTACGGTGTAAAGACGATTTCGCAGATGCAATGCGCAAATTGTCGCACCCGCGCGGGGGCGTATGATGTCGCGATGAACGTCGAGCCCGGCGACGCCCCCCCGGCGGAGCGACGCGAGCACGCCCACGAGGGAGTGGCCCATCACGAGCCCGGGAGCGGGATGCGGCTCGTCCTCCTCGCGACGCTGGCCGTCGGTGCGATGGCGACGCTCTTCGTGTACCTCGGGGGCGAGGGCGAGCTGCAGCGCGGCTTCGACCGCCAGCGGCTCGAGCGACAGCGCGCGCTGGCGGCCCGCATCGTCCGGTTCCGGGACGCCATCGGTCGTTGCCCCCTCGGGCCCGAGGCGAACGGACAGCGCGTCGCCGTGCTCCTCTCGCACGAGCCCGCGACGGCCGACGAGGCCGAGCCGCCCCGGCTCCTGCCGGCCTCGAGGCTCCGGGACGAGCTCGCGCGGATCGAACGATCCCCGGCCCCCCTGCCGATCGATCCCGAGAAGCACGGATGGATGTACCGACGGTCGATCCGCTACGAGACCGACGGCGCGCGCTTCGCGGTCGGCACGAGCCTCTACCACGCCCACGCGGGGGCCGAGCGGCTCGGTCGACGCCGCCACGAGCTCACGCTCGTCGGCTCGTGCGTCCCGGGCTCGGGACCGCCCGTGCCTTCACGACCCCTGGGAACGTCTCGAGCGCGTAGTCCCGGAACGCCCGGACCCTGAGCGGGAGCAGGCGCGCCGTGGGGTAGACGAGCGACATCGTCCCCCCGTCGCCCGACCACTCCGGGAGGACCGGGACGAGGAGGCCCGATGCGAGGTCGGGAGCTGCCGCCGCCTCCGGCATGAGAGCGACCCCCGCGCCCGCGCTCGCGACCTGGCGCACGAGACCGAAGTCGCTGCAGCCGACGCGCCCGCGCATCTCGACCGAGACCGTCTTCCCCTTCGGCCCCACGAGCGGCCAGCGCACCTTCCCGTCCTTCGGCCGGAACATCACCGCTTCGTGCTTCTCGAGATCGCGCAGGGTCCGCGGGACGCCGCGCGCCTCGAGGTACGCAGGCGAGGCGTAGAGACGGAGCTTCGACTCGAGGAGCTTCTTCGCGACGAGGGAGGAGTCGCGGAGCCGTCCCGCGCGGATCGCGAGGTCGAATCCTTCCGCGACGAGATCGACGAAGCGATTCGAGAGCTCCACCTCGACCGTCACCTCCGGATGGAGCGAGGTGAAGCCGACGACGACGTCGGCGATCGGCGCGGCGAGATCGGGCGGCGCCGTCAGCCGCAACGTTCCGCGTGGGACCTCCTCGCATCTCTCGAGGGCCGTGCCCGCGGACGCGAGCTCGCCGAACGCGGCCGCGACCCTCGCGTGGTACGCACGCCCCGCCTCCGTGAGCGCCTGCGCACGGCTCGTCCGCTGCAGGAGACGCACGCCGAGCGCGCCCTCGAGACGCGCGAGCCGCCGGCTCACGGTCGACTTCGGGAGCCCGAGCGCGCGCGCCGCCGCGCTGACGCCGCCCGCGTCGACCACCTTCACGAAGACCTCGACGTCGTTCCAATCCATCGTTCCACCTGTGCAACGCCGAGTTCGATTTTCGCGCACTGGTGCCTCCAGGGCAACGGAGGCAGAGAGGGGGAAACGAAAAAGGTGATGCCATGGACCGCATGAATTCGAAGCTCGTGACCGCCCTCCGCCTCTCGCTCGGCGCGGGGTTCCTCTTCTTCGGCCTGAACGGCTTCTTCCACTTCGCCCCCATGCCGCCGATGCCGGACCGCGCCGGCGCGTTCCTCGGCGCGCTCGCCGCGACGGGCTACATGTTCCCGCTGATCAAGGGCACGGAGGTGGTCGCGGGCCTCCTGCTCCTCTCGAACCGCTTCGTGCCGCTCGCGCTCGTCCTGCTCGCGCCCGTGCTCGTGAACATCCTCGCGTTCCACGTCCTCCTGGCTCCCGCGGGCACGGCACCGGGGGCCGTGCTCCTGCTCTTCGAGCTCGCCCTCGCCTACGCCTACCGCGCGTCGTTCCGCGGCGTGCTCGCGGCGCGCGCCGAGCCCGCGACCGCGTCCGAGACCGGGGGCCCCGTGGGGGTTCCCGTGGCGGCCGAGTGAGGCTCCCTCCGGTCGAGGCCCGTCCCCTCGCCGAAGCCGCCCGACCCGCCCCCGCCTCCGCGGGGCGGGTTTCGACGTTTCCCACACGAATTGGCGTTCGCTGCCCTTGCCGGGAAGGTTCCGAAACGGCAGCTTCGGCAGGCTGGCGAGGGCTACCGGGTCGCCTCGCCGGGTGCATTTCCTGTACAGGGAATGTGCATCTAGCTCAGTACGGCAGTGTGCGTTAATGTGCGCCAGCCGTAGCGGAGGCCAACGCATGTCGAAGTACGTGTATTCGTTCGGACAAGGGAAGACCGAGGGCGATCCGAAGCGGAAGGATCTCCTCGGCGGCAAGGGCGCCGGGCTCGCCGAGATGACGAGCCTCGGGCTGCCCGTCCCCCCGGGCTTCACGCTCACGACGGAGGTCTGCACGGCCTACCATCGGGGCGGCAAGCATCCGGACGGCCTCGAGGGCCAGGTGAAGGAAGCCCTGGGCAAGCTCGAGGGCGAGCTCGGCATGAACTTCGGCGATCCGGAGCGCCCCCTGCTCGTGTCGGTCCGGTCGGGCGCCCGCGCGTCGATGCCGGGCATGATGGACACCATCCTGAACCTCGGCCTCAACGACGAGACCGTCCAGGGCATGGCGAAGCGCACGGACAACCTGCGCTTCGCGTACGACGCCTACCGCCGCTTCATCACGATGTACTCGGGCGTCGCCCTCGGCGTGAAGAAGGAGCACTTCGATCACGCGCTCGACGAGGTCCGGAAGGAAGTCGCGAAGGAGCGCGGCATCGTCGTCCCGCGCTTCAACGCGGAGATGCTGCAGCGCGCCGTCCCCGACTCCGACATCCCCGCCGAGAAGCTCGAGCGCGTCGTCGCCGCCTTCAAGGAGATCGTGAAGAAGGAGACGGGCAAGGAGTTCCCGCAGAACCCCGAGGACCAGCTCTGGGGCGCGATCGACGCCGTCTTCTCGTCGTGGAACAACCCGCGCGCGATCTTCTACCGGAAGATGCACGACATCCCCGACAGCTGGGGCACCGCCTGCAACGTGCAGGCGATGGTCTTCGGCAACCTCGGGGACACGAGCGCGACGGGCGTCGCCTTCACGCGCAACCCCTCGACCGGCGAGAAGCTCCTCTACGGCGAGTGGCTCCCGAACGCGCAGGGCGAGGACGTCGTCGCCGGCATCCGCACGCCGCGGCCCATCCTGAAGAGCCATGCGGCCGAGGGGCAGTCGCTCGAAGAGGGCATGCCCGAGTGCTTCGCCTCGCTGAACGAGATCGCGACGAAGCTCGAGAACCACTTCCGCGACATGCAGGATCTCGAGTTCACGATCCAGGAGGGCAAGCTCTACATGCTCCAGTGCCGCACGGGCAAGCGTACGGCCCGCGCCGCCCTGCGCATCGCGTGCGAGCTCGTCCGCGAGGGCCGCATCCAGAAGGACGAGGCCGTGCTGCGCGTGGAGCCGGGCTCGCTCGACCAGTTGCTCCATCCGACGCTCGATCCGGCCGCCGAGAAGATCCTCCTCGCGAAGGGCCTCGCCGCGAGCCCCGGCGCCGCGAGCGGCCACATCGTCTTCCACGCCGACGAGGCGGAGAAGAAGGCGTCGCAGGGCGTCCCCGTGATCCTCGTGCGCCTCGAGACCTCGCCCGAAGACATCCACGGCATGAAGGCGGCGCGCGGCATCCTCACCGCGCGCGGCGGCATGACCTCGCACGCGGCCGTCGTCGCGCGCGGCATGGGCAAGCCGTGCGTCGCCGGCTGCCCGGCGATCAGCATCGACTACGCGAAGGAGCAGATGACGATCGCCGTCGAGGGTACGGACCGCACGGTCGTGCTCAAGAAGGGCGATCCGCTCACGATCGAGGGCGGCACGGGCTCGGTCTTCGAGGGCATCGTCCCGACCGTCCCGGCGGGCCTCTCGGGCGACTTCCAGGAGCTCATGGACTGGGCGGACGCGTACCGGACGATGAAGGTCCGCGCGAACGCCGACACCCCGATCGACGCCCGCACGGCGCGTCGCTTCGGCGCGGAGGGCATCGGCCTCTGCCGCACCGAGCACATGTTCTTCGACGAGAACCGCATCGCGGCGATGCGCGAGATGATCCTCTCGGAGACGAAGGAACAGCGCGAGCGAGCGCTCGCGAAGCTTCTCCCGTACCAGCGCGAGGACTTCGTCGGCATCTTCCGCGAGATGGAGGGCCTGCCGGTCACCATCCGCCTCCTCGATCCGCCGCTCCACGAGTTCCTCCCGAACGAGCCGAAGCAGATCGCCGAGCTCTCCCGCACGATGGGCATCTCGGAGACGAAGCTCGAGGAGCGCGCCCGCGACCTCCACGAGTTCAACCCGATGCTCGGCCACCGCGGCTGCCGTCTCGCGATCACCTACCCGGAGATCTACGCGATGCAGGTCCGCGCGATCCTCGAGGCGGCTCAGAAGGTCCACGACGAGGGCAAGAGCGTCCTCCCGGAGATCATGATCCCGCTCGCGCTCTCGAAGGCCGAGCTCGACAAGATGAAGGAGATCGTCGACCAGGTCTCGAAGGAGGTCTTCGCGAGCGGTCGCCCGGTCGACTTCCTCTTCGGCACGATGATCGAGCTCCCGCGCGCCGCGCTTCGTGCGGCCGAGCTCGCGCAGACCGCCGAGTTCTTCTCGTTCGGCACGAACGACCTCACGCAGGCGACGCTCGGTCTCTCGCGCGACGACGCGGGCAAGTTCCTCCCGGCCTACGTCGAGTCGAACATCCTCCCGAAGGATCCCTTCGTCTCGATCGACCAGGACGGCGTCGGCGAGCTCGTGCGCCTCGGCCGCGAGCGCGGTCGCTCGACGCGGGAGAAGCTCAAGGTCGGCGTCTGCGGCGAGCACGGCGGCGATCCGGCGAGCATCGAGTTCTTCCAGGGCGCCGGCCTCGACTACGTGAGCTGCTCGCCCTTCCGCGTGCCCATCGCGCGCCTCGCCGCGGCCCAGGCGGGCCTCCGCGCCGGCGGCAAGCAGGGCTCGAGCGGCACGGCCTGAGGTCGTCCGCGCGCCCACGAACGAGGCCGATCCGGGCGACCGGGTCGGCCTTCGTCGTTCATGGCGTCTGCGGAGGAGCGACGACGACGCGATCCCGGCCGCCGTCCTTCGCCGCGTAGAGCGCGTCGTCGACCGCGCGCACGAGGTCGTCGACGGTACCGTGGCGGGCCGGGTCGAAGGTGGCGCAGCCCATGCTGGTCGTGATGCGGAGCTCCTCGCCCCCGTCGACGGCGATCGCGCTCTCGGCGATGGCGCGACGGCAGCGCTCGGCGACGACGTGCGCGCCGGCGGAGTCCGTCTCGGGCAGGAGGATCGCGAACTCCTCGCCGCCGTAGCGCCCGAGCACGTCGATCCGGCGGAGGACGTCGCGGGAGAGGAGTCGCGCCACGTGGACGAGGACGGCGTCGCCGGTCTGGTGGCCGAAGCGATCGTTGACGGACTTGAAGTGATCGAGGTCGAGCAGCAGCAGGGAGACCTTCGAGCCGTAGCGACGCGCGCGCTCCACCTCGGCGCCGAGGAGGACGAGGAAGTAACGACGGTTCGCCACGTCCGTGAGCCCGTCGAAGCGCGCGAGCCGGTGGATCTCCTCGTCGCGCTTCCGCCAGCGCGCGAGCACGGCGCCGAGCAGCCCGACGGGCACCGCGAGGATGGCCATGCCGAAGGCCGAGGTCGTGAAGATCCACGTCGGGCTCGGATGCATCCCGGCGAAGGGCGGGGCGAGGTAGAGCGGCGCGTACGGTACGATCCCGAGCGCGACGAAGGGCACGGGGACGAAGAGCAGCAGCGCTCCGAGCAGCACTCCGAAGGTGGCCACGCGGCGCTCGAAGAGCAGCATGGCGCTCAGCGCACCCGCCATGAACGCGGCGAGGATCGGGGTCGAGAAGGCGCCCACGACGTTGGCGCCGAGGCCCGTGGCCACGAACCAGAGGACCACGGTGACGAGCACGAACCCACGGTGCTCCGGGGACGCGCGACGGATGGCGAGCCAGATCCCGAGGAGGATCGCGAGGAGCACGAAATAGAGGGCGAGGGCCGTCCGGAGCGGGCCGATGACCTCGCGGGAGAGGTAGGGCTCGTCGGTCGGATCGAGCAGGAGGTGACCGAGCCGGAACCAGGAGAGCCCGAGGAACGGAGCCGGGATCGCGGCGAGGAGCATCGCCTTGTCCACGCTCGGCCAGTCGAGGATGTGTCCGGCGCGCGAGCGCAGGACCGCACGCCGCCCCGTCGCGTCCTTCGCGCGCGTGCTCGGCTCGGTCCTCGGCTCGCTCATGGCGGCGCATCATCGCCCGAACGAGGGTCCGTGGGAACGGGGGCACACGCGCTCTCGTGACCCTGCGTTCCCGGCGGCCTCGGGGCCCACCGGCTCATCCGGCGACGCCGCCCGCGGACGCCGCCTCGCCGAGGCGGAGCCACGCGCCCGCCGTCTCGCTCCACTCGAGCACGTCGGCCCTCTCGACGTCGTAGAACCACGCCGAGACGCGCAGCTGTCCGCGCTGCCACTTCTCGCGCACGACCGGGTAGGCGCGCACGGTCTCGAGCTGGCGGAGGAGCACCGATTGGGTCGCCTCGTCCACGGACGGCCGCGAACGCACGTCCCCGGCGATGACCTGGGCGTTCTCCGCCCAGCGCGCGAGCGCCGGGAGCTCGTCGGGCACGACGCCGCGGTGGAGCGCGGTGATCGCGCCGCACGACGAATGCCCGCACAAGACGACGTTGCGGACTCCGAGCACGCTCACGGCGTACTCGAGCGCCGCCCCTTCGGGATGCGGTTCGGTGGAATCGACCGGCGGCAGGAGCGCCCCGATGTTCCGCACGACGAAGAGCTCGCCCGGATGGGCGCCACACATCAGGTTCGGCGAGACCCGGCTGTCCGCGCACGTCAGGAAGAACGTGTGGGGCTCCTGGCCCGCCGCGAGCTGGGCGAGCAGCGGCGAGAGCTGCGAACGGACCTCGCTGCGGAACCGCTCGACGCCGGCGAGGAGGACACGGTGCGCGTGAGCGGCGCGGGATCGCTCGAAGATGCGATCGAGGTCGGCGTCCGAGGTCGCGAAGCGACGATCGGCCCCGTGGACCGAAGGGAGCCTCTCGAGCACGGCACGCACCGCCCCGTTCGGCACGAGGACGGCGATGCGGAAGCCGCGATCCTCGAGCATGTCGGCCACGGCGAGCAATGCCTCGCCCGCCGTGGTGTCCACGGAGTCCACGTGACGGAGATCGAGGACCACGCCGTGCGCCGGGTCGAGGGTGAGGAGGCGCTCTCCGAGCGAGGCGAGCCGCGATGCGGCGAGGAAGGTGAGCGACCCGCTCAGGTGGGCATGGTGCGGTGTGCCCTCCTGTCCCTTCACCACCCGGGAGCCGGCGCGGCCGATCTGCGCGAGGGCCGCGACCAAGGCGGTCACGCAGCCCGCCTGGACGCCGACGAGGAGATCGAAGACGACCATGACGAAGACGGTGACCAGGTACACGAGCGCCTCGGCACGGGACGCGGCGAGGAGCTCGCGGAAGTGGCCCGGGGACACCATGCGCGCGCCGACTCCGAGCAGGACGCCGCCGAGGGCCGCGACGGGCAGGGCCTCGACGAGAGGCGCCGCGAGGTAGACGGCCGCGAGCACGAAGACCGCGTGGAGCACCGACGCCCGGCGCGTCTCCGCGCCCGCCTGGACGTTGAGCGCGGAGCGCGCGATCACGCTCGTGACCGGGATCCCACCGAAGAACGCCGAGGCGAGGTTTCCGAGCCCCTGTCCCACGAGCTCCTGATCCGGATCGTGCGCTTGCTTTCCCGACAGACGATCGAGGGCGCTCGCCGAGAGCAGCGACTCGAGGGTCGCCACGGCGAACACGACGAGCGCGTCGCCGAGCAGGGGCAGGAGCGAGGACGCGGCGGGCAGAGCGGGCAGCGAAGGGATGGGCAGCCCTCGGGGCACCGCGCCGAGCTTCGGGAGCTCGAGCCCGAAGATCTCGGCGACCCCGGCCGAGAGCGCGACGGCGATCAAGACCGAGGGGGCGCGCGGGAAGAGCCGGGGGAGGAAGAAGGTGCAGCTCGCGGCGATGAGCGCGACGAGGAGCGCCGAGGGATTCGCCCGGTGCAGGTAGCGGCCCACGTGGAGGAGCACGTCGAGCACGTGCGATTCGTCGGGGGGCTCGAGGCCGAAGGCCCGCGGCAGCTGCCCGAGCAGGATGAGCACGCCGATGCCGGTCGTGAAGCCGTGCACGACGCTGGCGGGGATCAGCCGGAAGACGCGACCGAGACCGAAGACCCCGGTGAGCAGCTGCAAGAGTCCCGCGAGCACGCCGACCACGAGGAGCCCGCCGAGACCGTGCTGATCGACGACCTGGCCCACGAGCACGGCCATCGCGGCCGCGGGGCCGGCGACGGCGAGCCGCGCGCCTCCGAAGAGGCCGCAGACGATGCCGGCGACGGCTGCGGTGACGAGCCCGATCGCCGGAGGCACGTCGGAAGCGAGCGCGATCGCGAGCGAGAGAGGCACGGCGACCGAGGCCACGGTGAGCGCCGCGACGAGATCGGCACGGAGCGCTCGGGTGTCGAGCATCGCGCGCCACTCGGGAAGGAGCGATCGGACGCCGAGGTCGAATCGCCGCGGCGGGGGGAGCGCCTCGGCGGGGAGGAGGGAGAAACGACGAGGATCGGACGGTTCGGGGGGCGAGGACGGGAGGTTGGACATCGGACGATCGACCGGACGGGGGGCACACGGAAATCGCCGCGCGAGGCCCTACGGCCCCGCGTGGCTCGGTTCGGTGTCATCCGCGTGCGGGAGGTCGATCGAGCAGACGGAGCTCGCCTTCGTCCGGTCCGAGACCCTCGTGGGAGGGCTCGGGCGACGTGCCCGCGCGCGGCGGACGAGCGAGGGGCGGCGCGGGAATCACTGCCGCGAGCTCGAGGAGCGATTCGGGATCCGCCGGATCCTCTTCGTCGTCGAGCTCCTCGACGAGCCCGGTCGCGAGCGGGCCGTCGTCGTCGAGCGCCTCCGCCGCGGCCAGCGTCGGCAGGAGACCGGCGATCACCACGAACGCCGCGGCGAGGAGGAGCGCGGCGACGCGAACGAGCCATCGCCCCGCCCACGACGTCACGGTCGTGTCGGACGCGGGCGCGTTCGCCCTTCCCGTGGAAGCCTTCCTCATCCGCCTGGTCCCGACCGCCATCATTCGCCGAATCACGAGGCCTGTCCATGTCCTCCTCCGCGCCGCTCGTTGCGGCTCCATTCATCGTCGCGCTCGCGATCGCGCTCCCGTCGCTCGCGAGCGCCACCCCCGGCGCGAGGCTCCGGACGCACGTCGAGGGCTCCCTCGAGGTCTCGGGCGAACGGCGCTGGGTGGGACCCGACGTTCCCGAGTACGTTCCGCGCTCGCTCGGGACGCTCGAGCTCTTCCTCCTCGACGAGGTGCCCGAGGGTCGCTTCGCCCTCTACCGCGAGCCCTATGGCGCGGGCAGCTGCACGGTCTCGGTCGACGACGCGCGCAACTGTCGCTACCGGCTCCGGCTCTACGGACCGGACGGTACGCTGGCCTTCGACCTCGACCCGGGTCCCCTCCTCTCGCGCCCGGACCATCTCGAGATCGCCGACGTCCGCTACGTCGATCGGACCGTGTACCTGAACGAGGCCTGCCAGTCCTACGCCCGCGAGGCGCGTGGCCGCTGCTCGGCGCTCGTGGCCATCGAGCCCCGCGAGGGTCGCGTGCTCTGGCGGACGCGGCCCCTCGTCTCGAACGACGTCTTCCTCCCGGTGGGGGACTACCTCGTCGCAGGCTACGGCTTCACGTCGGAGCGCGACTTCGTCTCCCTGGTCCGGCGAGCCGACGGACGCATGCTGTCGCGGGTCGGCGTGCGGACGGCTCCGGACGACCTGGGGCTCGCAGACGACGGGATCGTGCGCGTCCTCTGCCATCCCGAGGGCACGGAGCCCCTCGTCTACCGCCTGCGCATCGTCGAGCGGAAGCCCGGCATCGCACGCCTCGTGGTGGTCGAAGGGCCGTCGCCCCGGGCTCCGGCCGCGACGCGCGAGCCCCCGAGTCGCCGATGAGCCGGTCTTCCGCTAGCTTCCGCCCGTGACCCCGGAAGAGACCAAGGCGCGCGAGCAGAGGGCGATCGACGAGGCGAGCGAAGAGCTCGGCCTCGCGAGCTGGTACCGCTCGTGCGTGGGCCCCCTCCTGCACCTGCACGAGGACCGCTTCCCGTCCTGTTGCGGCGGCCAGTGCGAGCCGTGCAACCAGGTCCTCGGTGACGTGGCCCTCCGCGCGCGACGGTTGCTCGGCATCGACGAGACGGGCAAGGCGCGGGCGGACGGCTAGGGAAGAGGCGCTCGGCTCCGGAGCGCGTCGACGATCTCGGCGGCCGCCTCGCGGGAGAGCGGATGCGGGGAGGCGAACGCGAGGCGCGTGGCGAGCTTGCCGTAGCGCTGCTCCAGGATCCGCGCGCACTCCTTCGGCGTGCCGACGACGGCGATCCGCCCGAGCAGCTCGTCCGTGATGGCGCCCCCGAGCTCGGCCCAGCGATTCTCCTTCGTCAGCGTCCGCAGGTGCTCGTGGAGGTGCCCGTGGTCCTCGGCGGCGAGCACGGCCTGGTACGCGGGCGTCGAGCCGTAGAAGCCGATCTGCGTCCGGGTGACGAACTTCGACTGCGCGAACTCCTGCTCGTCCTTGCCGGAGACGACGAGGACCTGCGCGTGGATCTCGAACCGATCGAGCGAGCGACCGGAGCGCGCGAGGCCCTCCCGGAGGCTCGGGAGCGCCTGCTGCTCGAGGTACTTCGCGCTGTGGAACGGATGGACGACGTAGCCGTCGGCGACCTCGCCCGCGACCTCGAGCATCTTCGGCCCGACGCCCCCGAGGAGGATCGGCGGCGCGCCGTGCGGATTGCGTCCGGGCCGGAGCGGCGCGGGCATCAGGGTGTGGCTGTAGAACTCGCCCTCGAAGCGGAGGGGCGCTCCCTCGTTCCAGCAGGCGAAGATCGCCTTCATCGCGCGGACGAACTCGCGCATGCGCGCGGCCGGACGGCTCCACGGCATCGAGTAGCGGTGCTCGATGTGGGGCTTGATCTGCGAGCCGAGCCCGATGCGGAAGCGACCGCCGCTGTACGCCTGGAGGTCGTTCGCCGTCTGCGCGACGGTCATCGGGTTGCGCGCGAAGGCGATCGCGACGCCGGTCGCGAGGTCGAGCTTCGTGTGCTCCGCGGCGAGCAGGAGCGGGAGGAAGGGCTCGTGCGGACCGTCGAAGGTGAAGAGGCCGTCGAATCCGATGTCGGCGAGCTCGCGCGCGAGGTCGGGGATCCGGGCGAGATCCGTGCTGAGAAGGGCACCGTCGAGCTTCATCGTTCGTTCCTCGGGATCGCGGGCCCCAGGGCCCGGACGTGGGGGAATGTACACGAGGCCGGGAGGCGAGCGCGCGCCGACGTGCTCCGCGCGGTCGCCACGCGATCCGGGCGCGTCGAGTGCGACGCATCACCTTTCGCCCCCATTCCGGTCGGCGACCCCGGTGTGTGCTCGCCCGAATTCGGCGTCGATGTGCGGTTTTCGCCGACGGACGCAATGCGCCGATTACGGAAATGTACGGCCGGACCGTCCTCGGATTCCCTACGCTGAGGAGCGTGGAGCTCGCTTCGCTCGGGGGATCGCGGTTCGAGGTCACTCGGCAGCTCGGCGCCGGTGGGATGGGCGTGGTCTACGAAGCGATCGACCGCGAGACCGGCGAGCGCGTCGCGCTGAAGACGCTCCAGCACCTCACGGCGCAATCGCTCTATCGGTTCAAGAACGAGTTCCGGGCGCTCCGAGGCATCTACCACCGCAACCTCGTGCGTCTCGGCGAGCTGCACGGGCAGGACGAGCAGTGGTTCTTCACGATGGAGCTCGTGGAGGGCACGAACGTGCTCCTGCACGTGCGGCCGAGGCCCGTCGTCCCGGCCACGGGCTCGCGGCCCGACGTCGCGAAGGCGACCGCGCCCCTCGAAGAGCGCGCAGGCCATGGTCCGCCGGCGGGGTTCCCGCACACGGACGAGGCGGACGAGGGGGACGATCGGACGCCCCCCGACGGAACGCCGATCGACGACGCCACCGTGGTCTCGCCGAACCGTCCGTCCACCGGCGAGGCGAGGGCCGCGGCTTCCTCGCCGGGTGTCGAGCCCGATTGGGAGCGCCTCGGCAAGGACCTGCAGCAGATCGTCGACGCCCTCGTCGCGCTGCACGACGCGGGCAAGGTGCATCGCGACCTCAAACCCTCGAACGTGCTGGTCACCGAGCAGGGCCGCGTCGTGCTCCTCGACTTCGGCCTCGTGATGGACGCCTACGAGGATCTCGCCGAAGGCACGGACCAGAACCTCGCGGGCACCATCGGCTACATGGCGCCGGAGCAGGCGACGCTCGGCGGCACGGGACCGGCGGCGGACTACTACGCGCTCGGCGTGATCCTCTACCAGATGATCACGGGACGGATGCCCTTCCAGGGACCGCCCGCGGAGATCCTCGCGCAGAAACGACTGGGGCCGCCGCCCGATCCGCGCGTCCTCTGCCCGAACGCGCCGGAGGAGCTGGCTCGGCTCGCGCTCGATCTCCTCTCGCCGACGCCCGAGGCGCGGCCGTCGGGAGAGGAAGTGAAGCGACGGCTCTCGAGGCATCAGCGACGCTCGTCGCGGCCGCCCTCGGGCTACGCCTCGGGGGAGTTCTCGGCCCCGACGATCGGCTTCTGCGTCGGTCGTGGCTCGGAGCTCGAGATCCTCCGCGCATCGCTCGATCGGGCGCTCGGCGGCCGCTCCGCGAGCGTCCTGGTCTCCGGTCCCGCGGGCATCGGCAAGACCTTCCTCGTCTCGACGTTCCTCGACGAGGTACGGAAGGAGCGCCCCGAGGCGATCGTGCTGCGCTCGCGCGCCCGCCGGGACGAAGTCCTCCCCTTCCAGGCGATCGACGGTCTCGTCGATGCCACGAGCCACGCGCTGCTCCGCCTGCCCGAGGCCAAGGTCGCGCGCCTCCTGCCCGCGCGGACGCGCCTCCTCGTCGACGTGTTCCCGGTGCTGAGGCGCGTGCCGGCGATCGAGGCGCTCTCCGTCGACGAGATCGAGCTCCCGCCGAACGAGATCCGCATCGGCGCCTTCCGCGCCCTGCGCGATCTCCTGCACGAGCTGGCGCGGCAGTGGCCGGTCGTCGTGGCGGTCGACGATCTCCACGAGGCCGACTCCGACAGCGTCGTCGAGATCGCGAACCTCCTCGCGGGCGACAAGGCGCCGCCCTTCCTCTTCGTCGCCACCGCGCGCCCCACGGGGCATGCAGACGACCACGTCTTCACGCGGCTCGGCCTGCCGCCTTCCACCCGCAAGCTCGACCTCGCCCCCCTCTCGGACGAGGATGCGCGAGCGCTCGTCGAGCTCCTCCATCCCTCGGTCGACGAGCCCTCCATCGACGAGCTCGTCGGCGGCGCGGGAGGCCATCCCTTGCACCTGCAAGAGATCGTCCGACACGCACGGAGCCACCCCGGCCGCCGCGGCATCACCCTCGAGGAGGCGATCGCCGAGCGCGTCTCGGCCCTCGAGCCCGAGACGAGGACCCTCCTCGACTGCGTGGCGCTCCTCGATCGCCCGACGCCCGAGGCGGTGCTCGCCGCCGCGACGTCCCTCGAGCTCGGCCAGGTGCGGGCCGTGGGCATGCTCCTCGAGAACGCCCGGCTCGTGCGCACGGAGCGCGCCGACGGTCGTCTGACGCTCGAGCCGTTGCACGACCGCGTGACCCGGGCCGCTCTCGGAAAGCTCGAGGCCGGGCGCATCACGGAGCTCTGCGAGCGCCTGCTCGGAGGCCTCGACCGCGAGCCGGATCCCGCACGGCGTGACGATCTCTCGGTTCCCCTCCTCGAGGCGCTCGGACGGCACGGAGAGGCCGCGGAACGCCTCGTGGCCGCCGCCGCCTCGGCGGAGGCCCGCCTCGCCTTCGATCGAGCCGCCGCGCTCCTGCTCGAGGCGCTGCGTGTCGGCGAGCACGGTCGCGAGCAGGAGAAGATCCTCCGCGAACGCGCCGCTCGCTGCCTCCACTGGTCGGGCAGCCTGCCCGAGGCGGCCGAGCAGCTCGAGCGCGCCGCGCAGCTCACGACCGATCGCCTCGAGAAGGCGAGCCTCCTCGTGCGCGCCGCCGAGTCCTATGCGACGGCCTACGAGGCCCCTCGGATGGAGCGCGCCGCCGCGGCGGCGCTGCCGCTGCTCGGGCGCCGGTACCCGGATACGCCGGCGCGCAAGGTCTTGGCGCTCCTCCGCTCCTTCGCGGCCCTCGCCTTCCTGCCGATCGGCTCGCTGCTCTCGCGGAAGGGCGCCGAACGCCAGACCGAGTGGAGGCTCCTCCATTCGCTCGCCATGTCGATGCAGATCGGCTCCTACGTCACGACCGATCTCCTGCTCGGGGCGGTGGCGACGTTCGACGCGATCCTCCTCGGCCAGAAGCTCGGTCCGTCGATCGAGAGGGTGCGCGGCCTCTGGATGGAGTCGATCATCCTGCTCGCGTCGGGGCTGCGGCGGGCGTCGCAGAAGGCGCTCGCCTCGCTCGACGTGATGGCCCGCTCGCTCGGGGACCACGCGGCACAGGGCTCGGCGTGCTTCGGTCGGACGATCTCGCTCACGAAGCTCGATCGGTTCGAGGCGGCGGAGGAGGCGGCGGAAGCCGGCCTGGTCCACGCCCCGTGGATGGGCGCGTTCGAGTACGTCGGGATGACGTCGCGCGTCGGCCTGGTCCAGATGCTGACGGGACATCTGACGCGATCGGTGACATGGACGCGACGGGCGCTCGATCGCGCACGCCCGGACGTCGACAACCGCCTGCTCTCGGTCGTGCGGGACACGCTGGCCGTGCAGCTCGCGATCCTCGGACGTCCGAACGACGGCGAGGAACGCTTCTCGAAGCTGCTCGGCGAGGAGGTCTGGACGAACGGCCGGGTCCAGGTCGGCCTCGGGATGGGCCTCTTCCACTGCTACGAGACGGGCAACGACGGTCCGCTCGTCGAGGCGCTGCTCCGGGCCCACCAGACGTCCGCCGTCTCTCCGTCGCACGTCGCCGACGAGGAGCTCGTCCAGTACCTCATGGCCGCCTACATCCACGCGCGACGGGCCCTCGCGGGCACGACTCGGTCGCGAGGGGATCTCGCCGGGAGTCTCCGCCCGGTGCGGACGATCGCGCGGTGGCGCATGTTCCGCGCGCACCTCCCCGTGCTCGAGGCCGCGGCGCTCCTCGTCGACGGACGGCCCGAGAAGGCCCTCGCGCGGCTCGAAGTGGCCGAGCGGCTCGCGCGCGAGGACGACAACCCGTGGGCGACCTTCGAGGCCATCGCGATGCGGGTCCGTGCCTACGTCCGGCTCGGCTACGAGCGCGACGCGCGGCTCCACCTCCGCATGGCGCTCGCGCTCGCGGAGGAGCAGCGCTGGACCCGACGCGATGCCCGACTCCGCGCCGAGCTCGGACGTCTCCTCGATCGGGACTGACACCCACGGCGGGAACCGTGCGAGCCTCCACGTGGGAGGAGGATTTCCATGGATGCGTTCCGGGATCGGGTGGCGATCGTGACGGGAGCGGGCTCGGGGATCGGACGCGCGATCTCCGTCGCCCTGGGCCGACGCGGCGCGCGGGTGATCGTCACGGACCTCGACCTCGCCTCGGCGGAGGCGACGGCGGAGATGGTCCGACGCGCGGGGGCCGAGACGAGCGCGCACCGGGTCGACGTCGTCGATCCGGGCGACGTCTCGGAGATCGTCGACCACACGGTACGGGTGCACCGACGGCTCGATCTGCTCTTCAACAACGCGGGGATCGCGGTCGGCGGCGAGGCGCGCGACACGACGCTCGCGGAGTGGCATCGCACGATCGACGTGAACCTGCTCGGCGTGGTCCACGGCGTCCACGCCGCGTATCCGGTGATGATCCGGCAGGGATCGGGCCACATCGTGAACACCGCGAGCGTGGCCGGGCTCTCGCCCGTCCCCGGCCTCGTCGCGTACGCGGCGACCAAGCATGCGGTGGTCGGGCTCAGCACCTCGCTCCGCGCGGAGGCGAAGAGCTACGGAGTCCGGGTCTCGGCGCTCTGCCCCGGGGTGATCGACACCGCGATCCTGGATCGCAGCGCGGTCAAGGGCGGCGTCGATCGCGAGTGGGTGACGAAGACCGCTCGACGCGTCGCCACGCCGGCCGAGGAGTGCGCGCGCGTCGCCCTCCGCGGCATCGAGCGGAACCAGGCGATCATCCTCGTGACGGGACACGCCAAGGCGATGGCGTGGCTCGAGCGCTTCGCGCCGAGGACGACCGACCTCGTCTCGGGTCTCGTGGCGAAGGAGCTCCACCGCCGCCGGCGCGGGTGATCACCCGCGTCCGACGAAACGCGCGAGCCGGAACTCGTCCGACGGATCGCCGTCGGTCTGCTCGAGCCAGGGGACCCGCGCGAGCCACGGCGTTCCCGGACCGAAGGAGACGAGGCGGAGCGGCGCGGGCGCGCACGCCGCACGGAGCCTCTCGAGCACGTCGTCGAGCACGCGTCCCTTGAACGGCGTCACGAGGACGAAGACGGTGGCGCCCGCGAAGTCGGCCGTGCGCGCGTCCCCCGCGCGGAGCTCGACGTCGGCGAGCTCGAGGTCGCGCGCGGCCCGCTCTCCGACGGAAGCGAGGCCTTCGTCGAGCTCGAGGCCCCTCGTCTTCCGACCTGTCAGGAGGTGGAGGAGGAGGGGGATGCGGCCGATGCCCGAGCCGACGTCGCAGACGACGTCGTTCTCGCCGAGGCCTCCGTGGTCGACGAGATCGAGCACGACGCTGGCGGGGGCGGGCTCGTAGTGGATGAGCTCGTCGCCCGGCGCGATGCCGGTCTCGGCGACCCGGGGAAGACCGAGCAGCCCGTCGACGAAGGCATCGAGGGGCTCCTCGACGACGTGGGCATGCCTCTCGGCGCGCGCCGTGTAGGCGGTCAGCGGATCGAGCCAGACGCGGAGCGAGGCCCCGGAGACGCGCCCCTCGCGGATCTCGTCGCGGAGGCCGGCGAAGAGCTCGCGATCCGCGCGTTCGAGCGAGGCGGTCCCCTCGGCCACGCGCGCGGCGAGAGCCCTGGCCTCCGGATCGGCACGACGGTGGGCGAGGAGCTCGGCCGCGAGCGCGAGCTCGGACCGGATCGCATGGCGATCGGCGAAGCGCGTCGGCCCGTCGAGCGAGGCATCGGCCCCGAGTCGCGCAAGGAGGTCGTGGATGTCGCGTGTCTCCATGCCTGTCCGTCCTCGGGCCTCGCTTCCGCCCGGAGGGTCCCCGGAGGCGAAACCTAACCCGGCGCCGGCCGCGAGGGCATACCGACCGCCCGGAGACGTTCTCTCCTTTCCCGGGACGGCTCCGCGCGGTAACAAGCGGGGACATGACCAGCGTGGCCGACATGGCCCGTCGCCTCGGCGGGATGCGCTCCTTGCGGGGGCTCCCGGAAGCCCTCCTCCTCGAGCTCGCTTCGCGCGTGGCCTCGCGAACGCTCGAGGCCGGCGACGTGGTGTTCCGGGCCGGGGAGACGGCGACGTCGTTCACGTTCGTCGTGTCGGGCCTCGTGAAGGTGGTGCGCTCGCTCCCGGACGGCACCTCCTCGATCGTCGGCCTCTTCGGGCCCCGTGACTCGGTCGGCGACGCCGCCGTCCTCGGCCGATCGACCTATCCCGCCAGCGCCCTGGTGGCGAGCGACAGGGCGACGGTGCTCCGGGTCGACGCGACCCCCGTCCTCGATTCCATGGCCCGCGATCCGTCGGTCGCAGCGGCGATGAATCGGGCGCTCCTCGACCACACGGCCGCGCTCCAGGCCAAGATCGCGGTGCTCACGGCGGGCTCCGCCGAGCAGCGCGTCGCGACCCTCCTGCTCCTCCTCGCCGAGCGCTTCGGGGACGAGGACGAGTCGGGCTCGACGCTCATCCCCCTCGCGCTCTCGCGTCCGGAGCTCGCGAGCCTCGTCGGGACGACCCCCGAGACCGTGATCCGCACGCTGACGCGCTTCAAGAAGGCCGGCTGGGTCGTGACCGAGGCCGAGGGGCTCGCGATCCACGCGCCCGAGAAGCTGCGCGAGATCACGCGCGGCGCCTGAGGCGCGGACGGGGACGGTCGATCGCGCTCGTTCGGGACTATCCCCTGGGAGCGTTCCCACGTAGCGTCTGCATCGTGTCGGCATCCGACGTCACGTCGCTCTCGCGAGGGCCGGACCACTCGTTCTTCGCGTGGAGGAACGTGCACGTCCTCGTGATCGGCACGGACATCACGCCTTCGCTCGTCGAGACCGCCTACGACTGCGGCCGGGAGTTCGAGCTCCGCTTCCCCGGCCCGCACGGCGTGCTCATCGACTACCACGGCTCGCTGCGCGTCCCGCCCTTCGCCGTGCGCGCCGTCGTGGCGGAGGTCGCGCGGAAGGCCGTCGGCCACGAGGTCGTCGCCCGGGCCGTCGTCATCCGGGGCAGCGGCTTGCTCGGGAACGCCCTGCGCTCGTTCGTCACGGCGGCGGCCGGCATCGGGCGGCGCTACCCTCAGAGGTTCTGCGTCGACGTGCCCTCGGCCACGGAATTCCTCGGGAACGAGATGGGCGGGCTCGAACCGCGACAGGCCCTGACGGCCCGGATCGAGGCCGAGCAGCGCCGTCTCGGGCTGCGGATCGAGTAGGGGAGACCCCCCCTTCCCCCCGACCGGCATCCCGGGCGTTTCGCGCTATGCTCGGCCCCCCATGAGCCGCATCTACCGCACGCTTCCTCCCGTCGGGACCCACATCGGCATCGCCTTCTCGGGCGGCCTCGACACCCGATGCGCCGTCGCATGGCTTTCGCGCAACGGCATGAACGTCCACGCCTACACGGCCGACCTCGCGCAGCCCGACGAGGCGAATCCGGCGGACATCCCGCCGAGCGCCCTCGAGCACGGTGCGGTCGCCGCGAAGCTCGTCGACTGCCGGGACGCGATGGTGCGCGAGGGCATCGTCGCCATCCAGTGCGGCGCCTTCCACCTCTCCACGGGCGGCAAGAAGTACTTCAACACCACGCCGCTCGGCCGCGCCGTGACGACGACAGCGATCGTGCGCGCGATGCGCGAGGACGGCGTGCACGTCTTCGGCGACGGCAGCACGCACAAGGGCAACGACATCCAGCGGTTCTACCGCTACGGCATCTTCGTCGACCCGAACCTGAAGATCTACAAGCCCTGGCTCGATCCGAAGTTCGTCGGAGAGCTCGGCGGCCGCACGGAGATGAGCGAGTACCTCATCAAGCACGGCCTGCCGTACAAGATGGGCACCGAGAAGGCGTACTCGACCGACTCGAACGTGCTCGGCGCCACGCACGAGGCCAAGGATCTCGAGCTCCTCTCGAGCGGCATCCGCATCGTCAATCCGATCATGGGCGTCGCCCACTGGAAGAAGGACGTCGCGATCGAGGCGGAGGAGATCACCATCGCCTTCCAGCAGGGCGTCCCCGTCTCGATCAACGGCAAGACCTTCGGCTCCACGTTCGAGCTCTTCCTCGAGTGCAATCGCATCGGAGGTCGTCACGGACTCGGCATGAGCGATCAGATCGAGAACCGTGTGATCGACGCCAAGAGCCGCGGCATCTACGAAGCCCCCGGCATGGCGCTCCTGCACCTGGTCTACGAGCGCCTGCTCTCCGCGATCCACAACGAGAACACGCTCGACGCCTACTTCGTCCAGGGCCGTCGGCTCGGCCGCCTGCTCTACGAGGGCAAGTGGTACGACCCGGAGGCGATGATGATCAAGGACGCGCTCACCCGCTGGGTCGCTCCTTCGATCACGGGCGAGGTCACGGTCGAGCTGCGTCGCGGCGACGACTACTCGATCGTCGACACGAAGGCCGAGTACATGGCCTACGCGCCCGAGAAGCTCTCGATGGAGAAGGTCGAGGACGCTCCGTTCACCCCCGAGGACCGCATCGGCGCCCTCGAGATGCAGAGCCTCAACGTCACCGACAACCGCGCGTTCCTCCTCCACCACCTCTCGAGCGTGCAGAAGCTCGGAGCCGGCAACGCGGATCCCAAGCTGAAGTCGCTCCTCTCCTCCGGCGAGGAGTGAGACGAGGCCACGATCGAGGACCGCCGATCACGCGTCCTCGATCGTGGAGACTTGATCGCGACGCCGATCCGATCGGAAAGTTGCTGCACCAGGTTCCCGGAGTGAGAGGCCTGTAGACGCCGGATGCGGTCGGGGGGAGTCCCGCATCCGGCGTTGCATTTCCGTCGGAACCCACGTTCACGTCCACGATCCCGGGCACGCGAACGTGCACGTCTCAGTGCGGCTGCATGCAGGGGCAGCTCCCCTGCTCCGCGCACGTGCACTGGCCACCGCTGCTCGGACACGTTCCTCCGTGCATGCACGGGCAGCTCGGGCTCGGAGCCTCTCCCGCGGAACCCGCCGCCGCGGCCTGGGGGCACGTGCCGCCCTGCGCGTGCGGGCACGTGCCGTCCTGCGCGTGAGGGCAGGTCGCATCGTGTGCGTGAGGACACGTTCCATCCTGTGCGTGGGGACACGTCGCCGACTCGTCGTGGTGAGCCGCATGATGGGGACACGTCGCAGGCGTGGAGGACGCTTCGCTCCTCTGCGCGGAATCGTGCGCGCAGGCCGAAGCACCGAGAGCGAGGACGAAGGTGAGTGCGAGTCGCAGGGTCATGACGAGAGCATGCCAAGACGCGCGTCCGCACGCGAGGGCCCATGCTAGGCTCGGTCTCCCTTGCGAAAGCTCGACTCCACTCCCAGCTGTCTCCAGTTCGCGCAGGACGACGTCCACGTGATGATCTGGAAGGAGCCCGTCGATCTCGCCGGCCTCGAGGCCTCGAAGAAGATCGGGCTCGAGTTCGTCCGGAACCATCCGAACGGGTTCTACGCGCTCAACGTCGTCCGCTCCGGCCTCGCGATCCCGGACCTCTCGCTCCAGCGGAAGGCCGCGGAGATCTCGAAGCTCGTGGATCCCCACCTGCTCGGAACCGTGATCGTGCTGCCCGGCGAAGGCTTCTGGGTGAGCGCCGCCCGCAGCTTCCTCGCCGGTCTCCACATGCTCTCGCCGCTGCGTGCCAAGCGCGAGGTCGTGGCGACCATCGACGAGGGCGCGCGTGCGGTCGCGCGCCGCTCGAATCGGCCGGACTCCTGGGCTCGGACCTTCGCGGCGGCGCTCGCCGCCGAGGCCGACTGAGGAGCCCGGCCGCCGAGCTCAGCGCGGAGGGGGAACGCTCGTGCGTCGGCCGAGCTCGAAGCCCACGCGCGCGCCGCCACCGTCGCGGTTCTCGGCGAAGGCACGGCCACCATGCGCCTCCGCGATGCGGCGCACGAGCGAGAGGCCGAGCCCCACGCCTCCGCGCTCGTCCGGCCCCTCGCCACGACCGCGCACGAACGGCAGGAAGACCTTCGGGAGATCCGAGGGATCGAAGCCCGGACCGTCGTCCTCGACGACGACCGAGACCCGATCGTTGGTTCGGCCGACGCGCACCACGACCTGCGCTCCGCCGTGGTTCCTCGCGTTGTCGAGGAGGATCGCGATCGCCCGCGCGACGAGGGTGACGTCCACCTCGACCTCCGTGGACGCGCCGTCGTGCTCGAGCCGAGCGGACGGGAGAGCCGCGCGCTTCAGCGCCTCGCGCGCGAGCGAGAGGAGCTCCACACGCTTCCGGACGAGCGCAGAGAAGTCGACGCGCGAGCTCGCGAGGAGATCGGCGACGAGGGCATCGGTCTCGACGATCTCGCGCTCGATCGCGGACATCCGCTCTTCGCTCGCCCCCTCGTCGCGCGCCAGATCGACGAGGAGCCGCATGCGCGCGAGCGGAGTGCGGAGCTCGTGCGAGACGGCGGCGAGGAGCTCGCGTTGCCCTCGGACCTGCCGCTCGATGCGATCGGCCATGTCGTTCATGGCTCGCCCGAGCTCGCCGACCTCGCCCCGGCCGCGGTGGCGGAGCTCGGCTCGCGTGTCGAGCTTCCCTTCGCCGAGCGCCTGGGCGACCCGCGTGAGCTGCTCGAGCGGCTTCGCGATCCGCCGTGCCACGAACGCGGCGAGGCCCATCAGCACGAAGGCGACACCGAAGAGCGCCACGCCATGGGCGACCGGGATCGGTCGCGGCCCCGCTCGACGCACGCAGACGTCGACGCGCCCGCGGGGCGCCGCCGCGGGGCCGACGTCGACGTCGGCGATCCAATGGCACGAACGGAACGCACCCGCCTCGTCGAGCCTTCCGCCGCGCGCATCGTAGACACGCACGCCGAGGTCGAAGTCCCGGGCGAGCGCGCTCGCGAGCTCGTGGCGCGCGTCGGGTCGATCCCAGACGAGATCGAAGCGTCCAGCGACGAAGCGCTTCGCGAGCTCGACGTCGCGCACGAAGGGTGGGCGGTCGCCGAAGGTGTGCATGACGACGCTCGAGACCACCATCGCGACGAGGATGGCGGCGACGAAGCTGCCGAAGAGGAGCCTCCGTAGGTGCGCGCCGCGCCCGTGTCGCCGTGCGCGTCTCACACGCCCTCCTTGGCGAGGACGTAGCCGACTCCGCGCACCGTCCGGATCCTCTTCGGGGAGCGCGGATCGTCGCCGAGCTTCTGGCGGAGATGCGAGACGTGGACGTCCACCGTGCGCTCGGAGACGACGGTGTCGCCGCGACCCGCGAGCTCGAGCAGCACGTCGCGCGGGACCACGCGGCCCGCACGCTTGGCGAGGGCGACGAGCAGGTCGAATTCGAGGCCCGTGAGCTCGATCTCCTTCCCGTCGACGATGGCCCGACGCGCCTCGAGGTCGATCGCGACGCCGGCGACGTGGATGCGCTCGCTCACGGCCTCGGGCTGCGTGCGACGCAGGACGGCGCGGATGCGCGCGAGGAGCTCGCGCGGCGAGAACGGCTTCGGGAGGTAGTCGTCGGCGCCGAGCTCGAGGCCCACGACCCGATCCGTCTCGTCACCACGCGCCGTGAGCATGAGGACGGGGATCCGGCTCGTCGTCCGGATGCGACGGCAGACCTCGAGCCCGTCCATGCCCGGCATCGTGAGGTCGAGCAGCACGACGTCGAAGGGCTCGCGGCCGAGGCGCGCGAGCCCTTCGTTCCCGTCGCGCGCACGCTCGACCCCCACGCCGTGCGGCCCGAGGTAGCTGACGAGCAGCTCGGAGAGCCGATCGTCGTCGTCGACGAGCAACGCGCGCACGGTCATGGGGTCATCGTACACGGGAATCGCCGGAGGGCGATTCCACGGGTGCCTGCGCGGGCGCCGGCGCTTGGCCGGAGCGGACATCCGCTGGCTCGTGCGGTGCCCCGCCGTGCACGTCCGGACCGCCGCACGCGCACGGAGGGGGCGCGCCCGGCGGCTGCCACGCGGCGTGCGGCGCCCCGTACCCGTGGAACGCGCCCGGAGGCGGATACGCCCCCCACGCGCCCGGAGGCGGTGGTCCCGGAGGTCCGCCGCGATCGAAGCGATCGTGGCGGCAGCCGTGGTCCCACGGGCCGCCGTGGCGATGGTGGTGGACCGCATGGGCGATGCCCGAGCCGAAGCCGAGGATCACGCCGAGCGAGAGCAAGACGATTCGAAGTCGATAGCGCATGGTCTCCTCCTCTCAGAATCCACCGCGGTAGGGACCGCCCCAGGAGCGCCTGAAGTAGCCGTGTCCGAGGGTCTCCGCGAGCTTCTTGCGCTGCTCGGCATCGAGCACCTCGTGCACCTTCGCGAGCGCGGCCGTCCCGGCCTCGCGCATCCTGCCGATCGCCGCGTCGTGCTTGGCGTAGGCCGCGGCGAGCGCCACCTCGTCGAAGACGTCGCCGCCGACGGCCCGAGCGATGTCCTCGCGCGACTCGCGGAGCTCCTTCCTGCCCTCGCGCATCGCGTCCCTGCACTTCTCGGCCTCCGCGACGATGGCCTTCTCCTGGCCGGGCGTCGTCTCGAGGCTGGCGAAGACGGCCCTCAGCATGCCGCGCGGACCGCCTCCGAAGGCCCACGGCCCCCCGAACCCACGGGGCCGCGGCCCCATCGCCCCCGGGCCGCAGGGACCGCCGAAGCCCGCGTGCGCGAACGCGTGGTAGGCGTGGCGCCGGCGAACCGTCGCCACCAACATCACGAGACAAACCGTCCCGATCACGAAACCGATCATCGTTTCCTCCTCGCGAGCCCCGGGGTTCCGTTCCCACCGCTCGGCTCGTGAAGAGAACCTGGGATCCGACTGTTTCGTGTCTCCCTCGGCATTCGTGAAGAAGTGTGAAGACGAAGCCGAGAGGTCGCTTGCGCTCCTCCCCTCCCGTCGGTCACCGTGGGCTCGTTCCATGGGACTCGACGTCGCCATCGTCGGAGGCGGAGCCGCCGGGCTCGCCACGGCCCACCTCCTCGACGAGGCGCATCGCGTCGTGCTCTACGAGAAGGAGCCACGTCTCGGGGGCCACATCCGCACCCTCGGCCGCAACGTGCCGTGCGGAGCGCTGCCGGCCGGCGTCCACCTCGACGCGGGCGTGATCGAATTCGATCGCGGAAATTTCCCGCTCTTCCACGCGCTGATGCGCTCGCTCGACGTCGACGTCGAGACGCTCGCACCGGGCGGCGCCTCCCAGCTCTTCCTCGCGGACGGAACGCACTACCACTCGCCCGAGGCGCTCCGCGCCGAGCACCCCGAGAGGGTCGCGGAGCTCCGCGCCCGCCTCGAGCTCGTGCCGCTCCTCTTGCGTCGCCGTCGGTTCCTCCGGACCACGCGCGCCGTGGGAGGGGACGAGCTCGCGACGAGCCCGATCGAACGCTTCCTCTCGGACGACGACTTCTCGACGTGGGTCCGCTCGTTGCTCATGTACGCGTACTCGACGCCCTACGAGGAGGTCCGCGCGATCTCGGCCGCCATGGCGGTACCGATGCTCCGCGCCTTCCTCTGGCCGAACGACTGGACGCGGATCCCGGGCGGCGTCTTCCGCTACGTCGAGGCCCTCACCCGGGGCCTCCGCGGCGAGGTCGTGCTCGACGCCGGGGTCTCCGGCCTGAGGCGGACCGACGAGGGCGTCGTCGTGTGCACGAAGGACGGCTTCGAGCGTCGCTTCGATCGCGTCGTGCTCGCGGTGCCACCGCATCGCGTGCTCCCGCTCCTCCGCGACGCCGACGAGACCGAGCGAGCGCTCTTCGATCATTTCGAGGGCGGAACGATCGAGACCCTCGTGCACACGGACACCTCGCTGCACGAGCGGGTCCACAGCCACTATCGCTCGGAATTCGACCTCTTCGAGCTCCCCTCCGGGGCCCACGGCTACGACGCCTACCTGAACCGCCTCGCGGGCCTCCCGACGGACCGGCCTCCGCACTACGCCCTCGCGTTCGGGCTCGAAGGGGCCATCGATCCGGAGACGGTGCTCCACCGCCAGACGCACGACGTCGCTCGCTACTCCGAGCGAGCCCTCGGGACGCGCGCGGGCATCGAGGCGCGCCAGGGCGAGCGCCACACCTTCTTCGCCGGCGCCTACCTCGGCGACGGTCTCCACGAGGGCGCGATCCGTTCGGCCGTGGCCGTGGCCGCACGCCTCGGAGGCCGCGCGCTCGTCCCGCAGGGCTGAGCGCGTCGCTTCAGCGGAGCACGCGCTCGCGCCGGTACGGAGGCAGGGGCCTCTCCTCCCGCACGTGCGGCCCCCGGTGCACGGAGTCGCCCGTGAGGTGCTCGTAGAGTCGGCAGCCCGTCCAGATCGTGCCGGTGAACCCCGCGTACCCCGACGTGGCGTTGCAGAAGTGGAGGCCCGCGATCGACGTCCGATGGTCGAGCCGACCCGGCCAGATCAGCCGGGGCACCATCGACGCACCGTAGGAATTCCCCGCGGGAGCACGGCAGAAACGCTCGTTCGTCGTCGGGCTCCCGAGCACGTGCACGGAGAGGTGCTTCCGCAACCCGGGGACGTACCGCTCCTCGAGCACGTCGATCATCGCGTCGAAGATCGCCTGCTTGGCCTCGCGGTACGCGCGCGGATCGTCGAGCTTGAGGTGCAGGAACCGTCGGTAGTCGGCCACCGTGAGCAGCTCGAGCAGCTGCTGGCCCGGAGGACAAGCGCCTGGCTCGTCGCTGACGAGGGTCGGCGTGCTCGCGGCGAAGCTGATCTTGGAGTAGTCGGCCCGCTCGAACATCGCGTCGAACGTGCGATCGAGATCGGCGTCCTCGGAATGGAAGAGGTTCCACCGTCCGAAGCCGTGCTCGCGGAGGTCGAGCCCCTCGACGGCGCAGTAGGCGACGAAGCTCGAAGGCGAGTAGTCGTACTGCAGCTTCTCGCGGATGCGCGGCGCGAAGCGCTCGAGCCCGACGAGCTCGGCCGCTTCGCGCGGATCCATGTTGGAGACGACCTCCGTCGCGCGCACGTCTTCGAAGACGCCCGTCGGCTCGCCGCTCGCTCCGAGCGACTCGTAGCGCACCCCGACCACGCGCGAGCCCTCGAGGAGGAATTTCGCGACGCGCTTCCCGTAGAGCACCTCTCCACCGTTCTCCCGGACGATGCGGACGAGCGAGTCGACGACGTGGTGGAAGTGCTTGCGCGGGTAGAAGGCACCGCGCGCGTAACCGGCGAAGAGCTTCACCCAGGCGAAGAAGGAGAGCCTCCCGGGAGGCAGGAGGAAGTCGGGCCATTGGAGCGCGAGCAACGCCTGGGCCTCGATCGGCAGGCGGTGGTGCTCGAACACGTCCTTCAGTGTCGCGTTCCGCCACTTCACGAGCCGCAGGTAGCCCCGGCTCCCGAACACGCGGTGCACGTCGCCGAGCGACGAGGGGATCGCCTCGAGCTCGGCGTCCGTGCGGGCGAGCTCTTCGACGAAGCCCGAGCATCCCTCGGCGTGCGCGGGGAAGAGGGCAGCGAGCCGACGCGCGAGCTCCTCGAAGTCGCCGGGCACGTCGAGCGCGTACCCGGGGATCCGCATGTGGTCGTAGCCCGAGGGCTCGAGCTCGACGAACTCGATCGCCTCGCGCAGGCCGAGCTTGCCGAGGAAGTCGTCGACGGTGCGCCCTTCGCCGCAGTTCCAGACGTAGTGCAGCTGGGCGTTGAAGCGATGGCGACCGACGTCGAAGGTATGCGCGTACCCGCCGGGCTTGTCGTGGGCCTCGAGGACGAGGACGCGACGCCCGCTCTTGGCCGCGAGCGCGGCGAACGAGAGGCCGGCGAGGCCGCTTCCCACGACGACGTAGTCCGGATCCATGCGTCGAGCATGCCACGGGGCCGCGCTCGGCGTCGCGGAGGCTCGACCCGGGCGGAGGCGGAGAGGCCGGACCCTCAGAACGGCAACGACGCGTCGTGGTCGCGCAGGGCGCGCATCGCGTCGGTGACTTCGAGCCCGGAGAGCTCGAGCCTGCCGATGCACCAGTCGACGCCTTCCCGCACGTCGCGGCAGACGTGCTCCGGCATGGGAGGCGGCGTGACCCAATGGACCACGGCGAGCGCGCTGCGCACGAGCGGCTGGGGGACGACGCTCACCGCCCCGAGGCAGAGTCGTCCGAGAGGCTCCGCGTTGGCCGCCGTCCACTCGGCCGCCCTCCGGCGCTGCTTCGCCGTCGGCTGGGAGGCGAGGAAGCGGAAGTCCCGGAGCACGACCCACGGTCTGCCCGCCGCCATGAGCCGCTCGCTGTCGCGGAACGCACGCTCGAACGCCTCGTCCGAGATCCGCAGGAACGAGATCACGACGAGCGGGAAGAGACGGGTATCCGTCTCGATCGCCGAGGTATCGGGCGCGGAACCGACCATCGCCAAGCGCTCCTCCCGCATCCTAGCCGAAGCCCTGCCGTCCCGGCGACGGGCCGCCGGCGGGAACGCCCGACGAGAAGCCCGGCGGCCCGTCCGGCCGGCCCCCGTACGAATTCGTGATGGATCGCCCCCCCTCGGAACGACCACGAGACGAGGGCGGAGCGCGGAGGCGTCCCGGAGTGGGCCGCTGCGATCCACTCGAAGCCCAAACTTCCCAAACCCAAACCCAAGCCCGAGGCCCGATGCAACCCGCTCCGTCCGCTTCCGCCGCTCCCGCCCTCACCGAGAACGACGCGACCTTCGCCGCAGGCATGCGGCTCGTCCGGAAGACCGGCACCTACCCGAAGGATCGCGTCCTGGCCGTGGCCGGCTACGCCGGCGCCACCGCCGGCGTGCTGATCGTCACGATCGTCCTCACGGCCCTGCTCTCCTCCGTGAGCAAGCTCGCAGCCAGCGTGGTCTTCCTCGTCGGCGTGGTCGGGGTCTTCCTCGGCCTCTCCTTCTACGTCGACCGCAAGCTCTTCGCGATGCGTTGCGCGTTCGCGTTCCTCGTCACCGAGGTGCTCGTCAAGGGCACCGTCGTCCCGGCCCGGGAGACGACGAAGGCCGCCGAGAGCTACCTGAACGGGCAGTACGGCGACCTCTCCGCGGTCGTCGAGGCCCACAACCAGGTGCAGCGGATCGTCCGCCAGTTCTTCCGCACGTTCGACAAGCTCGATCAGCTCCTGCCGATCGACCTCGGCCCCGTCCGCAACGCCGTCGCGTTCGTGATCGATCGCGTGGCTCCGCGCATCGCCGACCTCGCGCTCTCGTACTGCGTGCTCCGCGCGCCGAACGAGCTCGCGACGGCCTCGAAGGACGCGGTCGCCCTCGTCGCGCAGAACCCGAAGGCCATCCTCGGCACCGCCATCCGCGCGCACTTCACCGAGCGCTTCCTCGGCGGACTCGTGGGCTTCGTCACCTTCCTGATCTTCGGCGGAGCCGCCTTCGCCCTCGCGATGGCCTCGGCCACCTCGGCCGCGAGCGGCACGGGCATGCCCACCGAGGGCGCGCAGACGGTCGGCATCTTCGCCGCCATCTTCTCCGGCCTCTTCGTCGGAGGCCCGCTCGCGGCCCTCGCCTCCTGGTTCGTCCGCACGGCCTTCCTCGAGCCGGCGGCGCTCGCGATGCTCCTCGTCCGCTTCCACTCGACCACGCGGGGTCAGGCCGTCGACCCGAGCGTTCGCGCCCGCCTCGAGAACGCGTCGGGGAACCTCGGCAACGCGCAGAAGCTCGCGAACATGTTCGGCTGAAGCGATGCGGGGCGTGTGGGCGGAGGACGTACGTCGACGCGGGCTCGGCTCGCTCGCTATCCTCGCCCCACGCAGCGCATGTCGCAGTTCGAGCATCGCTTCCAGATCGTCGTCGCGGCCGTGCCGGCCGAGGTCCATGCGCTGCTCTCGGATCCCGAAGTCCTTCCCGAGCTCCATCCGCTGATCGAGCGCGTGTGGATCACGGAGCGGACGCGCACCGCCGACGGAGAGCTCCTCCGCTTCGGGCTCTTCGAGCGGATCCCGCTGGGATCGATCCGCTTCCCGAATCGCTACAGGGGTGAGATCCGGAAGCGCGACGGAGACACGAGCCAGCTCAAGCTCCGCGGCGAGAGCTGGCCGGCCGTGACGACGCACGTGCGCTTCCGCTTCGAGCCGGTCTCCGCCGGCACCGCGGTCGAGGAAGACCTCGTCGTGTCGGCCCCGGCCCCGCTCCTGCCCTTCGTCGCGAAGACGGCCGTCGAGGCGCATCGACGCCAGCTCGAGGCCGTGCGCGAACGCTTCGCGGGAGCCGCCGGGGCGCGACGGCCGGCCTAGCTCACGAGCTCGATGCGCGTGATCTCCGCGGGCGAACGGAGGCGCATCGGCGGGCCCCAATAGCCGGTGCCGCGCGAGACGTAGAGGTGCGCATCGCCGACGCGGTGGAGGCCCGCGACGTAGGGCTGCTCGAGCCGGACGAGCCAGGTGAAGGGGAAGATCTGCCCGCCGTGCGTGTGACCCGAGAGCTGCAGACAGACGCCCTTCGCGAGCGCGTCGTGCGCCTGCTTCGGCTGGTGCGCGAGCAGCACGAGGGCGCGCGACTCGTCGCGTCCGCGCAGGGCCGCGTCGAGGTCCGGACCGTGCGTCGGCAGGATGTCGCGGGCGCGCCAATCGTCCACGCCGGCGAGATCGAAGCCCTCCTCGCCCCGGATCGCCACTCGCTCGTTGCGCAGCACGGTGATCCCGATCTCGCGGAGGAAGGCGATCCACGCATCGGCGCCCGAGTAGTACTCGTGGTTGCCGGTGACGAAGAAGACTCCGTCCTTCGCCCGGAGCTCGCGGAGAGGGAGCACGTGCGGGCCGAGCTCCTCGACCGAGCCGTCGACGAGGTCGCCCGTGATCACGACCATGTCGGGCTCGAGCGCGTTCGTCTGCGCGACGATCTGGCGGATGAAGTCGCCGCCGATCGTCGGGCCGACGTGGATGTCGCTGAGCTGCACGATGGTGTAGCCGGAGAGCGAAGAAGGGAGCTTCGCCATGGGCACGCGCACCGGCTTCACGCGGACACGCGAGAGGGCTTCGCTCGTCGCGATCGTCCCGAGCACCGCGGTGGTCCCGGTGACGAGCGAGGCGAGGGTCCGTGCGAAGAACGTGCGTCGCGAGGGCTCGGCGAGCGCGTCCCCGACGAGAGGCGAAGCGAGCAGGCGGAGGAGGTCCGTCCCCCCGACGAGCACGACGAGGAAGAACATCACGCCGAGCCAGGTCGTCGTGACCCAGGCGAAGGGCTGCGCGAAGGAGCGCGGGAGCAGCCTCCCGCCGATCATCGAGAGCAGCGGGAACGCGGCCGCCACGACGAAGAAGACGGTGAGCGGCCGGCGGACGACGAGCTCCCACGCGGGATCGCGGACGAGCCGGGCCCAGAGGTAGTAGTGGATCAGGGCCGACAGTCCGGTGATGACCAGGAAGAAGATCAGGAAGCGGATCGGCGGCATCGTCGTCTCGATCTCTCGTGCTCGGCCCGGGCCCGTCAAGGCGACCTCCCTCAGCGGCGCGGAGCCGCGAGCGTACGCTCGAGCTCGCCGTTCTTCACCAGGGCATCGAGGTCGCTCGAGCCGCCGACGAGCGTCCCGTCGACGAAGACCATCGGGAACGTGGGCCAGCCGGTCCACATCTTGAGGGCGTTGCGACGGCGCCAGTCCTTCAGGTAGCTGCCGTACTCGAGGTACTGGAAGTCGATGCCCTTGGCCCGGAGCAGCTTGCACGCCTGCTTCGGATGGGGGTTCTGCGCCATGCCGACGACGACGACGCGATGCTTCGCGGTCGCCGCGAGGACCTCGTCGACGATCTCGCGGTGGTTGCCCTCGACCTTCGCTCGGATGGCAGGGTGGATGCGCTCTTCGGGGAGGATGTGACGCGGCATGGCTCGGAAGCGGACTCCGTGGATGGGGCGGCCGCCCTGGCCGCCGTTCCCTTCGGTCGGTCTCCACCCGGGGGCGTTACCGGCCCGAGGAGGTTGCCTTGCACACGCGAGAGCCGGCGTTCATGTTGGCCACCTCGTAACCAAGGGTGGACAGGGGGGTCTTCACCATGGAACGCGCCGAGATCTATCTGGTTCCCGGTTTCCTCGGATTCCGGAGCCTCGAATCGCTCGAATACTTCCGGGGCGTGCCCGAGCTCCTCTCGGGCATGCTCGGGGCGCGCGGAATCGATGCGCGCATCGAGGTCGTGCTGCCTCCGCCGGCGGGACACGTGGCGAAGCGGGCCCAGGTCCTCGCGGAGACCATCGCGGCGAAGCACGACGAGTCCGTGCCCGCGATCCACCTCGTCGGGCACAGCACCGGCGGCCTCGACCAGCGGCTCCTGCTCTCGCCGACGCCAGCGCCGGGGTTCCCGCTGCCGACGATCGACGGGGTCCCGTTCCACGCGACGCCCTACGCCGCGAAGGCGCGATCGGTCACGAGCCTCGCGACGCCGCACTTCGGCACGCCGATCGCTCCCTTCCTCGAGCGTCTCGGGCTGCCCGCCGTGCTCCGCCTGCTCGGCTACCTCGCCGATCGCGATCGAGACACGAAGCACGGTCTCGCCTGGGGAGCACACCTCGTGGCGGCCGTGCTCGAGGCCTTCGACGAGGTGCCGATCCCGACGCCCTGGCTCGACTACTTCCGCGAGAAGGTGATCCTGCCCTTCGCGGAGGATCCCGAGGACCCCGAGATCCGGGCTTACCTCGAGGCGCTCGGGAAGGACTCCGGCACGCTCGCCGATCTGAGCCAGGAAGCCTGCTCGCGCTTCGCGAAGGGCGTGCAGGACGCCCCGGACGTGCGCTACGCGAGCATCGCGACGTGCGCACCGCGAGGTCGCGTCCTCCGCGCGATGCCCCCGGCCGTCTGGGCGAGCACGCAGATCTTCCACCTCTTCCACTTCGTGACGGGCCGCTACGCGCGCGAGCACGGCTACGCGCTGCAGACGGAAGCGGTCGAGAACCGCTTCCGCGAGGATCTCGGCATGGAGCCGGACGACCGCGACAACGACGGCCTCGTGCCCACGCGGAGCCAGATCCACGGCGAGCTCCTCGGCGCCTATCTCTCGGATCACCTCGACGTCGTCGGCATGTTCCCCCACTACGAGGGGAATCGTCGTTTCGTCGGCTGGATCGACTCGGGCTCGAGCTTCCGGACGCCCGAGCTGCGCGACCTCTACGGCCGGATCGCGGACGCGATGGCGGAGGCGCAGCGGGCTCGGCCGGCCGGCCCCGCGAAGCCCGCTCCGCCGAAGACGTACCGGCCGAAGTCCCGACGCGGCTCGAAGCGCCCGCCGGCCTGAAGGCGCGCTCAGGCGACCGCGACCGTGGGAATCGCCTCGAGGGACTTCACCATGATCTGCACGCGCTGCCGCTCGCCCGAGGGACCGCGCGCGCCGAGCGCGGGAAACGCCTCGCCGAAGGGCGTGAAGCCCGTGCGCGCGTTCAGGGCGCGGACGCGCGCGTTCTCGGCCCCGACCTCGCAATGCACGCCCGGTACGCCGCACGAGCGGAGGTAGGTCTCGAAGACCTCGTACATCTTGAAGCCGTAGCCGTGCCGCGCCTCCGCGAGGAGGTTCATGTGGAGGTGCGCCGGATAGCGCTCGAGGTCGATGCGCGGACGCTCCACGCGTCCGTCCCGGAGGATGTCGAGCACGGCCCTTCCGAAGAAGCCCGCCGTGCCGGGCCGGAAGAGCAGGCCGCGGCCGAGCGCGTGCTTCGCGGCGATGCGCACCGGCGAGCGTGCGCGACGGGAGTCGACGCAGCCGAGGAGGTAGCCGACGATCGCACCGTCGGAGGTCCGCTCGAGCACCCAGCTGCTCTCCGGCTCCTCGTCCGTGTAGTAGCTCGTGAACATGTCGGCGAAGCTCTCGGCGTCCGCGTAGAGCGGCGCGATCGACGAGCCCATGCTCCCCGTCTCGAAGCAGATCGCGCGCACGGCGCGGCGGTCGCGCGCCGCGTAGCGCCGGATGCGGTACGGCTCGTCCCTCATGCGTGGACCTCGATCGCGCTCGTCGCCGCACGAACGCTGCGGTGGCTCGGGGCCAGGCGGAAGACCCGCTCGACGAGAGCGCCTCGAGAGCGCGGGAGCACGCTCTCGACGTCTTCCGGGAAGAAGAGCGGGGTCTGGCTGCGATAGGCCTCGATGGCTCGGACCTTGCGGAGCCTCTGTCCGTCGATGACGTGCTCCTCGCCGACGAGGGCGAGGGGGGCGGCGTCCTTCGGCCGGAGCTTCGCGTGGAGGAGCGAGATCAGGGTGAAGAGCCCGAGCGCGACGGGCACGACGAGCGTTCCCTTCGAGCCCCCGAGCCTCGGCACCGAGCCCTCGCGAGGACCCGCGAGCGCCTCGACGCCCGGGCCGTTCGCGCCGATCGCCTCGAAGCGGAGGCGCCGGAGCGCAGGCACCACGGCGTAGGGGACGTCCTCGTAGAAGGAGACGTCGTACCGGGACTCGAGCGCGAGCTCGCGCCCGATCGCGAAGCAGAGGCGATGGTCGGGATGGAAGCCGATCCCGAGCGGGAAGGAGATCCTCGCTCCGTCCGCGGCGAGCGCGGTCACGAGCTCGCGGACGCGATCGCGGGCGACGACGAACGCCGGATCGTCGCGCTCCGCACGTCGCGGGGAGAGCTGCGCGAGGCGCTCGCGGAACGTGCGCGGTCGGAAGGCGAGCTCCGGCAGATCGAGCCAGACGTAGTCCGCGTCGACGATCGCCATCGCCTCGCGATCCTCGGCTTCGCGCGTGACGTAGTCTCCGAAGAGGCCTTCCTCGGGAGGCGAGTCCCCGCGGCCGTGCCCGAAGACGGTGATCACGAGCACCCTCCGGCCGAGCTCGCGGGCCGCGAGGATCGTCCCCGCGCAGGAGTAGACCGCGTCGTCGAGGTGCGGGGAGACGACGATGTCGTCGTAGCGCTCGAAACGGAGCGAGCGCGGCGTGCGGGCGGAACGCATCGGAGATGCGTCGCACGGAGCCGGGCCTCGAGGAAGGGACCCCGAACGCCAATCGAGTGGCGCAAACGGTCAGCGCCGCGGACCGCCTCCCGAAGCCCTCAGGAAGCCGCGCGCATCCGCCCGGCCGCGTAGAGGGTCCGCTCGGCGATCTCGAAGACCTCGTCCGTGACCTCGAGCCCCGAGGCCTCGAGCCGCGCGGCGGCCCAATGGAGCGCGGGCTCGGGCCGACCGTGGAACAAGAGTGGGATCGGCGGATCGGCGAGCCAGGTGATGAGCGAGAACGCGCTGCGCACGATCGGCGAGCCCACGACGAGGGCCGCGCCGACGAGCCGCTCGCTCGCGTTGTCGGCGTTCTCGACCATCCAGCGCACGACGCGCTGGCGCGTCTCGGCATCCGGGAACGTCCGGAGCCCGCGCAGGTCCCAGACGTGGACGAAGGGCTCGCCGCGCGCGGTGGCGAACTCGTGGAACTCCTCCATGTGCGTGACGTAGTCGGTACCCGTGCAGGGCTCCGACGTCGTCGTGACGACGATCGGGAACGCGTCCACGTGGAGACGCATTCCTCCCACCTCGCGATGGTCGGCCATCTCGTTTCCCCCGGGCTCAACCTAACAGCCGCGCGTCGGCCGTGACCACCGGGGTTCTCCCGACATGTCGCGAATTCATCCCCGTTTCGAGACATGTGCCGATCCCGTACGAAACGCGCGGGGCCATCGCCCGACGTCGACCGCTGCGGAGCGGTCGGCCATGGTGGAGCCATGCGAACGACGCCTCGCCTCCTCGCCCTCGCCGCCTGGGCCTGCGTGTCGATCGTCGCGACCGTCGCTCTCGCGCGCGTCGAGCTCGACGGCGACGACGTTCCCACCGTCTTCTCGATCCGGAAGAGCGCGAACCGCAATCGGGTGGACTTCGGTCTCCGGCTCGGGCCCGATTGCCGGGCCGAGGGCAGCGAGCCGGTCTTCGCGTACTGGCGGATGCTCGAGCGGGGACCGGACGCGCTCGAGGCCCTCGAGCCCTTCGAGCGCCGGGCCTACGGGATCGCTTCCCAGGAGGTCGAGGCCGACGGCGCGCGCGTCCTCGTCCGGCTCCATGCGGTCCCGGGCCGGGTCCTCGTCTTCGCTCCGCGCAAGGTTCGCGGGCGCTGCCTCTGCCACGCGACCCTCCCGATCGGCGGACGCCCCTCGATCCTCGAAGACGTCTTCGTGGTCCTCAGCGGGCCCCTGGCGGTCGATCACATCGAGCTCCGAGGGCGCTCGCTCGACGATGGGGCGGAGCGCGTCGAGAGGCTCGAGCGCTAGCGCGCCGCGGGCCCCTACGTGTCCTGGACACGATGGCCGGTCGGGCCAGGGTCATCGCCCTTCCGTCGCGGACCAGGCCGTGTTAGCCCATGGAGCGTGCGCGGAGACGATTCGGTGTCGACGACGTCGGAGCTCGAGATCCTCCACCTCGGGGAGGATCACGCGCTCGGGCATTTCCACGAGATTCTCCTCTCCGTCTTCCCGTCGCGCGTGACGATCGACATCCTCGATCGGACGCACGAGGCGCACCACGCGCTGGCTCGCCACTACCCGAACGGCACGGCGACGCTCGCCCTGATCGGCTCGGGCATTCCCGTGGTCACGGGAGTGACGCGCGCGCGCGCCGCCGAGGTCGGACGCCTGACGCCGCGGACGATGCGCGGCGAGTGCCTCGTCATGCACGGACACGGCTTCTGGATGGCGACGGCCCGCACGGCGCTCCGGGCCATCCGCCTCGCCTCCCACGCCGTCCATCCGCAGACGACCTGCGCGACGATCGACGACGGCGCACGCTGGATCACGAGCCAGCTCGGACGCCCCTCGACCGATGCGGTCCGGCTCGCGCACGCGGCCGCGGACCTCGAAGCGCGCTTCCGGCGCAGGCATCCCCGGGGCTAGCGCCCTCGGCGCACGGACGGTGGGACCGACCGACGCGGCCTCATTCGGCGGCTTCGACGGCCGACGCCTTCTCGACGTCGACCGGCACGCCGCTGAAGCTCGCCGTGCCCGCGAGGGCATCGAGGAAGGCATCGTCGGTGAGATCGTTGAGGCTCACGCCCGCGTGCGCCTCCGCCACCCGCCAGCGCGTGCCCTCGCGATCGTGACCGAAGCCGTGCGGCAGGCTCACGACGCCGCGCATGATCTCGTCCGAGATCTCGAGGGGCGCGACGACCTCGCCCACGCGCGAGCGGATCCGCACCGTCTCGCCGCGGACGAGGCCGCGGGCCCGCGCGTCCTCCGGATGCACGATCAGGGTGCAGCGATCCTTGCCCTTCACGAGCCGCGGGCTGTTGTGGCACCAGGAGTTGTTCGAGCGCAGCTGGCGACGACCGATGAGGAAGAGCTTCCCCTCGCCGGCCGAGACCAGCTCGCTCATCCGGGTCCGCAGGCGCGCCACGTCGTCGACCATCTTCTCGGGCGCGAGGTCGATCTTGCGATCGCGGGTCTCGAGGCGCTCGGGCATGCAGGGCTCGAGCGGGCCGAGGTCGATGCCGTGCACGCTGGCTTCGACCTTCGCCATCGTGAGCCCCGCGGCGCCCTTCCGGAGCCCATGGGGACCGAGGCGCATCAGCGCGTCGCCGAGGCGCTTCGGCTCGAGGTTCCGACCCACGAGGGTCCGCAGCTGACGCACGAGCGGATGCACGCGGTGCCGTCCGTCTCCGAGACGGGCGATCAGCTCGAGGAGGATCTCCCAATCGTGCCGCTGCTCCGCCGAGCGCGGGAAGAGGGCCGGCGAGTACTTCGCCGTGTTCCGCACGGCGAGCGCGTGGAAGGCCACGTCGTAGTGGTCGTGCTCGAGCGCGAAGGTCGGCGGCAGGATCAGGTTCGCGTGCCGGGTGGTCTCGTTCAGGTAGATGTCGATCGAGACCATGTAGTCGAGCTTGGCGAACGCGGCGTCGAGCCTGCGTCCGTTCGGCGTCGAGAGCACGGGGTTGCCCGCGTGCGTGATCATCGCGCGGATCTGGCCCGGGCCGGGCGTCTCGATCTCCTCGGCCAACACCGCGACCGGCAGCTCGCCGCCGAACTCGGGCGCGCCGCGCACGCGGCTCTCGAACTTCCCGTGGTGCCCGCGCTCGCCCATGAGGCTGCCGAGCCTCACGAGGTCGACCGCCGGCGTCGTGAACATCGCGCCGCCCTCGCGATCGAAATGCCCGGTCACGACGTTCAACGCCTCGAGCAGCCAGGAGGCGATCCCTCCGAACTCCTGCATCGACACGCCGACGCGCCCGTACGCCACGCCCTTCGCGGAGCCCGCGTACTCGCGCGCGATGCGCACGATCGTCTCGGCGGGCACGCCCGTGATCGGCGCGACCTTCGCCGGAGCGAAGTCCCGCGTCGCGGCGCGGAGCGTCTCGAGACCCTTCACGTGGGGCTCGACGTGGCCGAGCCGGACGAGCCCCTCCTCGAAGATCGTGTGGAGCATCGCGAAGAGCACGAGCGCGTCCGTGCCGGGACGGACGAAGACGTGCTCGTCGGCGAGCTCGGCGGTCTCGGTGCGACGCGGATCGAAGACGACGACCTTGCCGCCTCGCTCGCGGATCGCGGCGATCCGCCTCCGCATGCCCGGCGCCGTCATGATGCTGCCGTTCGAGACGACAGGATTCGCCCCGAACACGAGGAAGTAATCCGTCCGATCCACGTCCGGGATCGAGAGCATCAGCTGGTGCCCGAACATCTCGAGCGAGGCGAGCATCTTCGGGAGCTGATCGACCGAGGTCGCCGAGAAGCGGCTCCGGTTCCCGAGCGCCTTCGCGAAGACCATCCCGAAGAGCAGCGCGCCCCAGTTGTGGACCGTCGGATTCCCCAGGTAGAGACCGACCGATTGGGGTCCGTGCTCGGCCATGATGCGCCCGAGCGTGCTCGTCACCTCGTCGAAGGCCTCGTCCCAGGTGATCTCGACCCACCCTCCGTGGGGCATCCGCTTGAGGGGGCGCTTCAGCCGGTCCGGATCGTGGTGGATGTCGGCGAGGGCCGTCGCCTTCGGACAGATGTGCCCCTGGCTGAACGGATCCTTCTCGTCGCCGACGATGGAGACGACGCGGTCGCCTTCGACCTCGATCGCGATGCCGCACATCGCTTCGCAGAGATTGCACGCACGGTAGTGGGTCATGGTGGCTCGGATCCTAGGGACGGTCGGCTCGGGACGGGAGTCAGGGCGTGTTGGCCGGCGCGGCGCCCGCGGCCGGGGCGGCCCCCTGCGCAGGCGCCGCTCCCTGGGCCGGGGCAGCCGGCGACTGACCGAAGAGCTCTCGCATCCGCGCCCTCCGCTCGGCCTCGGGGATGTTGAGGAAGCGCGAGGTGTCCATCGTGAGCATGGGCACGTTGCCTCCGCTGACGACGGGGAGCTGGCCGTCCCACTTCTCGAGCATGCGGTACTGGAGGACCTCCGCCGTCATGCTGAGGCGGATGATCTCGTTCGCCTGCGCCTCGGAACGCGCGCGGATCAGCATCGCGTCGGCGTCGCCGCCCGCTCGCTGGCGTGCCGCCTCCGCCTGGCCGCGTGCCTCCGCGACGGCCTGCTCGGCCTCGGCGCGGATCTGGCGCACCCGGTTCTCCGCCTGGATCGCGCTCTGGGTCGCCTCGATGGCGCGGTTGATCGCGTCGACGACGTTCGGGGGGAGCCGGAGCGCCGAGGCGAACGTGAGCTGATCGATGACGAAGCCGTCGGGCGTGAGCTTCTCCGAGACGATGCGCTGCGCCTCGCGGATGAGCCGCGTCTTGCCCGCGCCGTAGATCTCCTGCACGGGCATCGTGGACGCGACCTCGCCCAGCGCTTCGCGGACCACGTTGCGGACGTAGCCGTGGGCGAGGACGTTCACGTCGCTCTCGCGGAAGCGGGCATAGAGGCGTGGCGCCTTCTGACCGTCGATGTGGAAGGCGAGGCCGACGTCCGCGTTCACGGTGACGCCCTCGCTCGAGGCGAAGGTGATCGACTCGTCGACCGGGCTGCCCTCGTTCGTGTCCTTCGTCCAGACGACGTTCTGCACGTTCACGGGGAACTCGACGATCGTCTCGGAGAGCGGATTGAAGAAGACCCAGCCCGTGACGAGGGGCGCGTTCTGCACGCCGCGCGCCGAGCCCGCGAGCTTGATGCGGATGCCCACGTGACCCGCCTCGATGCGCTGCACGCAGGCGGGCGTCATCACGGCGAAGAGCAGCACGACGCCGACGAGGCAGCCGAGCCGGAGGATGGGAGGGAGTTTCTGCGTCTGCGCGGGGAAGTCGACCAT
>JAXLYX010000028.1:0-44420 GCA_046351215.1 Polyangiales bacterium
ATCGGGTCCGCAGTCGAGACGGGTCCATCCATCGGACGCGCACATCGGCGCGTGGCTCCGGCACACGGGGTCGGGGCAGTTGGCTCCCGGGCAGCCCGCACCGACGTCGATCGAGTCCGCGCAGCCCGCGAGGGCGAGAACGCCGAGGGCGAGGGAAAGAAGCGCGAACAAGAAGTGGCGCGAACGAGGCGAAGGACGAAGCAACGAAGAGGGCATGGTCGGGGAGCTCATTCGAGGACGGGAGGAACGGAACGGGAGCGGGAGACGACGAGGCGGGCCGACGAGGGCGACAAGGAGAGGAAGTCGGGAAGGCCGTCGCGATCGACGTCGCCCGCGGCGAGGGGCGTGAGGCGGGAGGGCACGCGCACACCGGCACACGAGGCCGAGGACGCATCGACGCGGGCTTCGAAGACGAGGGCGTCCAAATCCCCGGCGAACGGAAGCGTGACGAGCTCGAGCCCCGGTGCGGGGAGCACGTCGCTGACGACGGGCTGGGCGGCCGAGGTGGGCACGGCCCATCGGGCGACCTCGCGAATCGACGCCGTGCCGAGCTCGAGATCGAAGGCGATCATCCGCCCCGCCATCGTCGGGATGCCGACGACCTCCGCGCGTCCGTCGCCATCGACGTCGACCCCGCGCTGTGCCCATCGCCAGGCGACTCCGTCGGGCTCGGGAATGCACGCGACGGGCGACGCCCCGAGCGTGCCTTGCCCGTCGTTCCGGAGCACCTCGAGGCAACCGGCCTCGGAACGGACGACGACGAGATCGATCGCGCCGTCTCCATCGGCGTCGTGCGGAATCGTGCGATAGGCGTCGGAGGCGAGCGCGACGTCGGCTCGCACGCTCGGCCCGGCGGGCCCTCCGACGAGCAAGCGCGCACGTCGGAAATCGGGCTGGCGGAGGACGACGTCGAGAATCCCATCGCCCGTGAAGTCCGCGAGGGAGAGCCCGAATTGCGTGCGCCCCACGGGGACTGTGACCACCGGTCCGAAGCCGCCCACGCCGTCCCCGGCATGGAACGAGAGGACCTCGGTCGCGAGGTCGACGGTCAGGAGATCGTCGAATCCGTCGCCGTTTCCGTCGTAGAGCGCCCAGTCGACGGGCTCGCTGCCATCGGCGAAGACCTGTCGGTAGGCGTCGGTCGCGAGGCAGCTTCCGGCGCATTGCATGCCGGTGCTGCAGAGCCCCACGGAGCAGGCGCCCGCGTCGCATCCGACGAGGATGCTTGCATCTCCGAGGGCCTGGGAGGCGTTGCCCACGTCGACGACCACGGAGCAACCGAGGAGGCTCGTCGCGCACGCGACGAGTCCTGCGAAGCGGACGCCGTGCGAAGAACGACTTCGCACGGAGCGTGCTAGTTTCGAGCGCTCGCTCGCCGTAGCGACACGGGTGGGAAAGGACCGAGGGGCATGGGGTCGAGGTACGCCGACGGAGCGAAGCAGGGAGCCCGCGTCCTCGGCGTCGCGATGCTCTTCGCCCTGCCCTTCCTCGGATCGCCGGCCCCGGCCTCCGCCGAGGTTCCGCACAGCGCGATCGTCGTCGAGCGCGATCCCGAGGTGCGCGATTGCCCCGACGAGACGGCGCTGCGGAGCTCCATCGTCGAGAGACTCGGACGCGATCCCTTCGCCGTGCCTTCGCTCGACGGTTGGCTCGTCGACGTGTGGTTCCTCCGGCCGGACGAGCATCGGCGCTCGGCGCGCGTGCTCCTCTACGATGCCCAGCGCAACGTGGTCGGCACGCGCTTCCTCGACAGCGCGGCCCCCGACTGCGGCGAGCTCGCCGATACCGTCGTGCTCACGCTGGCCATGGTTCTCGAGGCCCAGCTCGAGGCCGCGGAAACGGCCGCTCCGGAGCCTGCGATCGAGGCCGAGACTCCCGCCGCGGAGGAGACGGCGAGCGATCGCTCGCCGCCCGACGCGCCGGAGCCACGCGAAGCCCGAGCCTCGCCCTTCGTCGCCGTGTCCGGCGCGCTCGCGCTCGGCTTCGTGCCTCGCCCGGCCCTGCTCGCAGGGCTCGAAGCGGGCGTGCGTGTCGGCACGCATGCGGTGATCTCCGCCGAAGGGAGGGTCACTTCGCCGGCTTCCGCCTCGAACGCCTCGGGCGAAGCGCGCGTCTTCCTCGGCGGCGGCGCCCTCTTCGCTTGCTACCGCGCGGGGAAGCTCGGCGCCTGCGCGACCTGTACCGTCGCGGCCACGGTCGCGCAAGGCACGGGCGGGCTCGCGACAGAGCGCTCGCGGGGCCTTGCCATCTATCCCGGAATCGCCGGGACGTTCGAGCATCCGCTCGGCGCGTCGCTCGCGCTCGTCGTGCGCGTCGAGCTCGAGGTCGCCGCTCGACGCGTCGAGCTCGAGGTCGTCGGCGATCCTCTCTGGCGTTCGCCACCCGTCGTCGGCGCGCTCGGCATCGGACTCGCGTACGGCAAACGGATGAGATGACGATCGCGCGACGCCCCGTTCGACATTCGGAGATCGGAAGGCGTCGGCGGAGCGCGTCACGGAGCTATCGATTCCCTTAATCGGATTCGCCGCGCGCGACAATCGCATCCAGCATCGGCTTCGTTGCATCAGCGTGTAACGCGCGGATCGCGCACGAGAGCGTGATAGCGTTCAACACCGCCTTGGCATTCCCGATCGACGAGCCGAACGATGACGAGGTCGAGGCGCTTCTCGCGACGGAGCGGCGCCGACCCGACGAGCCCCCCGAGACGATCGCGGCGATCCGCGCCGGCGCGACTGCGCGCATCGCGGCCCTCGGCCTCGGCGGCGGCGGATCGGAAGGATCGAGCGGCGGCGGCTCGGGCGCGCCCGAGGGTCCTGCATCGCCGGCGTTGCCCGCGCTGCCTGCGTCGTCCCTCGCGCCTTGGGTGATCCGTCTCGCGGTCTTCGCGGCGGGCGCGACGTCGGGTTGGGTCGCCCACGAGGCGGTCGATCGCGCGAGCGCGCCGGAGCGTCCGAGGTCTTCGTCGTCGCTCGTCGAGCGCGGACCGAAGCCGCGCGTCGAAGAGAGCACCGAGGCGGCTCCTGCATCGAGCGAGCCGAGGCCCTTCCGAGCACCGCCGGGCGTGCCCGTCTCGCCGCGCACCGCTTCCGTACCGAGGCATGCACCCCCGACGAGCCCAGAGCCCGCGCCTTCGGCGCCCGAGGCCTCCCAGGCCGCCGCCTCACCGACGACGGGCGTCGCCGACCTCGCCGAGGAGCAGCGCCTCGTCGAGGCCGCCCGACAAGCGCTCCGTCGCGGAGACGCGCCCACGGCGCTCGCCACCCTCGACGAGCACCGGCAGAGGTTCGCGAACGGACGTCTGGCCGAGGAACGCGAGGCGCTCGCCGTGCGTGCCCTGGCCCGCTCGGGACGCGAGGACGCCGCGCACGCCCGCGCCGAGGCCTTCCGTCGAACCTACCCGCGCAGCCTCCTTCTCCCGGTCGTCGATCGCGCCTCGCCGCCACGCCCTTCGGGCGAGACCTCCACTCCCCCTTCGCCCGGCTCGCCGTCGGCTCCCACGGAGTGATCCGGATGGCCGATCGGGAGCACTTCTGGGAGAAGCTCGAGCCGTGGATCGGTTGGATCTGCAAGCAGGTCCGCCGCCTCGGCGTGCCCGAGCGCGACGCCCTCGACGTCTCGCAGGACGTCCTCGTCGAGCTCTACCGGACGTGGGACCAATACGACGAATCCCGCCCCCTCCGAGGCTGGATCTTCGGCTTCGTGTTCCGCGTGACCTCGGCCTATCGACGTAGGGCCGAGCACCGGCTCGTCACGGTCGTCGCCGAGCCCACGGCGGCCCCCGACGCGCGCTGCGCCCAGCACGCGCTCGAACAGCGCGAGGAGCTCGAGCTCGTCCAGGCCGCGCTCGACTCCCTCCCCGAGGGCCGACGCGAGGTCTTCCTCATGGCGCGCATCGAGGAAATGCCCCTGCCCGAGGTCGCCGAGGTCCTCGAGATCCCCCTTAACACCGCCTACAGCCGGCTGCGCACCGCGAACCAGGAGTTCGCCGAAGCCGTGAAGCGCATGCGCCAGCGACAGCGCGCGTCCTGAGACGCCTCACGCTCGCGCGTGTCGATTCTCCGACGGATCGGCGAGGCCCGATTCAATAGGAGTCGATGGGGATCGCGTGGCGTCGCCGAAGGGCGGCCGTGCGCCCTCCTGCCGATTTCCCGGAAAGGCACCGCATGCGCACACGTTTCCTGGGCCTCCTCGCCGTCGCATTCCTCTCCCTTGCCTCGGCCTGCGACGACGGACCGACCGACTACTGCCCGGACGATCTCCTGAAGACCCAGGCAGGCGCATGCGGTTGCGGGGTCTCCGACGAGGACGCCAACGCGAACGGCGTCCCTGACTGCCTCGATTCGGGCATCGACCTCTGCCCGAACGATCCCCAGAAGACCCAGGCGGGAACCTGCGGATGCGGCATGTCCGACGCCGACGCCAACGCGAACGGCGTGCCCGACTGCCTCGATTCGGGCATCGATTTGTGCCCGAACGATGCGACGAAGACCGTACCGGGAACCTGCGGATGCGCTGTATCGGACGCCGACGCCAACTCGAACGGTGTCCCCGACTGCCTCGACGCGGGCATCGACCTCTGCCCGAACGACGCAGCGAAGACCGTGCCCGGAACGTGCGGGTGCGGCGTTTCCGACGCCGACGCCAACTCGAACGGTGTCCCCGACTGCCTCGATGCGGGCATCGATTTGTGCCCCAACGATCCCCAGAAGACCCAGGCGGGAACCTGCGGGTGCGGTGTCTCCGATGCGGACGCCAACTCGAACGGCGTGCCCGACTGCGTCGAGGCGAACATCGACTTCTACACGAACGTGGTCATGCGCAGCGGCCCCATCGCATACTGGCCGCTCGACGAGGTGGGAGGGACGACGGCCGTCGACGTCGTCGGCGGTCGAGTCGCCACCGCGGTCGGCACCGTCCGACTCGGCGCGCCGACCCCGGTTTCGGGCGGCGCGTCGGCCCGCAGCGCGGTCTTCGACGGAACGTCGTACCTCGAGCTCGGGGCCTACGATTCCAGCCTCAACCCGTCGACGTTCACGGTGGAGGTCTGGGCGCGGGACGACGGCCTGACCGGCATGGGCTCGCCGATCACGATGCGCTCGTCCGCCGGATGCGGCGCCACCCGCGGCTTCACGTTCTACTCGCTGCGGAACATCCCGCGTTGGGACGCGTACACGGGAGCGGACGGGCTCGCCTCCTGCTGGCAGGAGACGTTCGGTCCCCCTCCGGTGCGCGGACGCTTCACGCACCTCGTCCTGACCTGGGACGGCACGACGATGCGCTGGTACGTCGACGGGGTCCTCTCGGGCTCGAGCGTCACGACCTACAAACCGAGCACGACCGCGCCGCTTCGGATCGGTGCGGGCACCGGAGACACGCCCGCGCCCGACTACTTCTGGACGGGCGCCGTGGACAACGTCGCCCTCTACGATCGACCGCTGAGCGCATCCGAGATCGCCCAGCATCGCGCAGCGGGCGTGGTGCTCTCCTCGCTGACCTCGGGAGCGACCGCATCGCAGTCGAGCGACTACACCTCGGGCTGCGCCTCGCGTCCGGCCGGCGTGGCCGTGGACGGTCGATTCGCGGTGAACGGCGGCCCCTGCGATCAGGTGAGCCATACCAACGCCGACGCGAACGCCTTCTGGCAGCTCGACCTGCCGGCGGCACGGACGGTCGCACGCGTGAACGTCTGGCCCTACCTCCTCGGGAGCACCGGCACGTTCGTGCTGCGCCATCGAGCGTCGAGCTCCGACGCCTGGGTCTCGGAGACCTTCACGGCGGCGCCGAACTGGCCTTCGGGCGTGGCGATTCCGCTCGGGACTGCCGTACGCCAGCTCCGCATCGAGCGAACCGACGGCACCGCCTGCACGGGCGCGCTGAACGATTGCGCGGTCTCGCTGAGCGAGGTCGAGGTGTTGGGGCTCTGAGGGCGCCGTGCTCGACCCACGCGTGATGCATCCCCTCGCCCTCCACGACCCGACGGAGCCTCTCCCCATGGACCCAGCGACGCGCTGGCAATCCCTCCGCCGCGAGCTCGACACCTTCCAGTCGCACCTCGCGCGCGGCGTCCCGCGCCTCGAGGTCCGAGTGGGGTACGACGTCGAGTGGTCCGCCGAGGAGTTCCAGGAAGCACGCCGCGACGGGCGGTATCACAAGCCGGGTGTCTACCTGATCTACGCGAACGATGGGACGCTGCTCCACGTCGGGAGCACCACGTACATCTTCGACAAACAGATCTTCCGTCACGCCATCGTCGGCGCCCGCTACATCGACCTCGTCCCGTTCGAAGAACGCTTCAGCTACTTCGCGGCGGCTCTCGAGCGCTTCCTGATCGGCCGGCTGCGGCCTCGAGCGAACGCGGTGGGCGCGGGGTACGCGTACGAATGACCTTGTCTGCGAGTAGAATCCAGAGACCCAAGAGGCCCCGATGAACGTGACGGAAGCCGACCTCGAATCCCTCCTCCGGAGCACCTGATCCGACCGAGGAGGGAATTCGCAAAGCACGACCCGGTCGGACTGACGGCGGCGAAGGCCTAGATGGACCGCAAGACGGCGAGCAGGCGCCTCGCAAGGGGCAAGCTGCCGAGCGAGCGGAAGACACGGCGTACGTACCGAACGCGCCCCGATCCGCCCGACGACTCGGCTCTCGAAGCCGCCCGACGATGCGTCGATCTCGCCCCCGAGCGCTCGACCGGTTCGCGGCCAACTGCGAGGACGTGATCGGTCATCCCGATCGGGCGCCTCGATCGACGGTAGCAAGGCGCCGAGCCCTGCAAGCGGCACCCAGCGACGACTCGGTGCTCGCCGAGTGGGGCACCATAAGCGCTGCACACAACTGAAGTCTGACTGAAGTTTCGTGCGCCCCACGCGTCCCAATTTGCACAAAACTAAAGCCTGACTTGATGTTCTCGCATGAAGGAGGCGACCGGCAGCTCGCCCGACTGGGACCGTCTCTTCGACATTGCGGCGGCCCAGGACGGGCTCTTCACGACGCGGCAGGCGGCCGAGGCCGGCTACTCGCCGCAGCTGATCGCGCACCATCTGGGTGCCCGGCGGATGGTCCGCGTGCGACGCGGCGTCTACCGCCTCGTGCACTTCCCCGCGGGAGACCACGAGGACCTCACGGTCGTCTGGCTCTGGTCGGAGCGGGAGGGCGTCTTCTCCCACCAGACCGCGCTCGCCCTCTACCACCTCTCGGACGTCCTCCCCGCGCAGGTCCACCTCACGCTGCCCGCAACGTGGCGCAAGCGGCGCCTCCGCGTGCCAGGTGGCGTCGTCGTCCACCACGGCGACGTCGCCGAGAGCGAGCGGCGCTGGTTCGGGGCCGTGCCGGCGACGGCTCCCCTGCGCACGCTCGAGGACTGCGCCGCCACGGACCTCCCGCCCGAGCTGCTGCGGTCGGCCGCCCTCGACGCGCTCGCTCGCGGTCTGGTCGCGCGTCGCGATCTCGCCACCGTCGAGGCCGCGCTCGCGCCCTTCGGAGGTCTCGAGCGATGACCCAGGCGTACCGCACCGCGGCCGCGTTCAAGCAGGCGCTCGAGCAGCAGCTGCGCACGGCATCCGCCTCGGGTGTCGACTTCGCTCGACGGCGCCAGCTCGAGGGGTTTGAGTATCCACGGGCAGCGGACGGCCTTCGCGTCCCGTCACCGCTGCCCTCAAGCAGGGCGCACCACGATCTTGAGACCAAGGGCATGAGCCACCTTCGCGACGGTCGCGTAGCTCGGATTTCCGTGCCCCGATAGCGCCTTGTAGAGGCCCATCCGAGTCATGCCCGTCTGCTCGGCGAGGAGGGTCATGTTGCGTGCACGGGCGACGTCGCCGAGCGCGGCAACCATGAGTGCGGGATCATCGGCCTCCGCGGTGGCGGTGAGATACGCGGCAATGTCCTCGTCGGAGCCGAGGTACTCGGCGGCATCGAACCGCGAGAAGGTGGTGCGCTTCTTGGTCGGCATCGGTCACTCCTTCCACTGCTTGGCGATGCGCGTCGCCGCTGCGATGTCCGCCTGCTGTGTCGACTTGTCGCCCCCGCAGAGAAGCAGGACGAGCACGCTGCCACGCTGCGCGTAGTACACGCGGTATCCAGGGCCGTAGTCGATCTTCATCTCGAAGATTCCATCCTTGAGAGCGCGATACTGCCCCGGATTGCCCAGTCCGAGTCGCCGCACGCGCACGAGGATCCGGGCCTTGGCCTCCCGATCCCGCAGGTCGTGGAGCCATGCGTCGAACACGTCGCTGCGCAGGATCTCGACCACGACGCCACTGTATACCACGGTTTACGGTTCGTCGAGTGGATCGTGGCGAAACCTGGAAACGGCCGTCCGCGCTGGCGCCACGCGAATGGGCCCTCGCGTGGCGTTGGACCCCCACTACGACGCGGGCAATGTCCTGGCGTGGCGGTGGTGGGGCGACACGCTGCTTCGGCTCGACTTCCAGCCCCTCGAGGGCGATATCGTGCAGGTCACGAAGCTCGACGACGTCTACCCTTACTGGCCTCGATGGCTTCGCTGGTGCTGGATGTCCATCCCGATGTTCCCGCACCTCGCCGAGACCCGTTGGCGCGACATGGGTCGGTTCCACCCGGCCACGCTCTCCGATGGCGAGCTGACGGCGACGATCGACGCGTTGCTCGAGTCGATCGCTTGAGGCCGCGCGCCGCCCCTCACGCCTCCGACCGCGCGTCCCGGGATCCCGGGAACACCTCGGCTCCCCCCGGCAAGCCCTCGATCGGCCTCGCCCCCTTCGTCCGCTCGAGCCAGTCCTCCACCTCCCGCGACCACGCGAGCCACGACCGCGTCATCGACAACCCCCGCGACAGCGCCAGATACGCCCCATACACCGTGCCCTGCGCCTTCTTCGGCAGCTTGCGGAAGAAGGCCTCGTGGCGCTCGAGGTCCTCGAGGTAGCGCCCGTACTTCGTGCGCTGCTCGCGGAGCTCGGCGAGGAGCGGCTCTCGTTCGAAGAGGTGCGCGGAGGCGATCTTCACGAGGAAGGCGTCGTTGAAGCGGGGCAGCTTCGCGGGCGTCTCGACGAAGCGCTGGAGCTCGGCGCGACCCTTGTCGTTGAGCCGGTAGACCTTGCGCGGTGGGCGATTGCCCGAGGGGACGATGTCCTGCTCGACGAGCCCGTCGGCGTGGAGCTGGTTCAGGTCGCGATAGACCTGCTGGTAGGTCGCGTTCCAGAGATGGCCGTAGGTCTTCTGGAAGCCCTTCACGATGTCGTAGCCGCTGGCCGCGCCGGAGCCGAGGTAGACGAGGAGGACGTGGCGCAGGGACATGGCGGATTCCGGGCTGGGAGAAGCGGCCATCCTGGGCCGGGAGGGTCACCTTCGCCAATATTCTACTTGTTGAATACCAGAGCGCACGCGGGCTAGCCTCGGGACGAGGGCCGGGCATTCCGGGCCTCGATTCCCGGAGCCCGTTATGAACGCCCCTGCGAAGGTCGCCGCCGCGTGGAAGAACCCGAAGCTCGCGCACGTGGGCGGCTTCGAGGCGCTCGAGACGGAATACGACTACGTCGTGCCGCACGGCGAGGTGCGGGGCCGCATCCCGGAGGCGGTGCGGGGGACGTTCCTGCGCATCGGTCCGGGGCGGAACCGGATCGGGGGGCAGAAGCTCGGGCATTGGTTCGACGGCGACGGGATGCTGCACGCCGCGACGTTCCGCGAGGACGGGGTGCACTACCGAAATCGCTACGTGCGCACGCCCAAGTACGTGAAGGAGACTGCGGCGCAGCGCATCGTGATGCGGAGCTTCGGGCAGAACGCGCCCGGGGGCGTCCGGAAGAACCTCGGCCGCGGCCTCGCCAACTGCGCGAACACCTCGATGGTCTGGCACGGGGGACGGCTGCTCTGCCTCTGGGAGGCCGGTCGCCCGTGGGAGGTCGATCCGCACACGCTCGAGACGCTCGGCGAATGCGATTTCGACGGGAAGCTCACGGCGCTCCACGCGTTCAGCGCGCACGGCAAGCTCGACCCACGGACTCGTTGCTACATCAACTTCGGCGTCGGGCTCGGGCCGCGGGGTCCGGGCATCCACCTCTACCGCGTGAACCCGCACGGGGTGATCGATCGGAGGGGCTACTTCCCCGTGAAGGTCTTCGGCTCGTTCTGCCACGATTTCGCGCTGACCGAGCACTACGCCGTCTTCTTCGTGAGCCCGATCTTCCTGAAGCGTCCGCTCGCGTTCGCGCTCGGGATGGAGACGTTCGACGCGTGCATGGACTACGACCCGAGGAAGGGCATGTGGGCCCACGTCGTGTCGCTCTCGGACTTCCGCGAGGTGGCGTGCTTCCCCCTCGATCCGTTCATCGCCATCCACTACGCGAACGCGTGGGAGGAGGGGAACGAGGTCGTGGTGCACGTGACGCGCTTCGAGGATTGGAACGTGAACGCAGCGCTGCGGAACGTCTTCACCTACGAGAACGAGGATGGCGGGAGGCTCTTCCGCTACCGCCTCGACCTCTCGACGGGCCGCGTGCGGGGCGAGGCGATGCCCGGGCATCCGAAGATGGAATTCCCGCAATGGGATCCGCGCCTCACGGGCGTGAAGAGCGACGTGACGTGGGCTGCGACGATCCTCGAGAACGAGACGTCGGGCTTCTTCAACGGGCTCGAGCGCGTGCAGCACTCGACGGGCGAGGTGCGGGTGCGGGACTTCGGGCCCGGGCGCTTCACCTCGGAGGCGATGTTCGTGCCCGATCCGGCGCGATCCGTCGAAGAGGGCTGGCTCGTCTGCGCGGTCTACGACGCCTCGACGCATCGCTCCGAGATCGTGCTCCTCGACGCCGGGACGCTCGACGACGTCGCCTCGGTGCCGCTCCGCAATCCCATCCCGTTCGGCTTCCACGGCGGATACACGACCGACTCGCTCTGAGCGTCGAAACGGTGTATCGCCTCCTGGCGAGACACATCGTGGCTTCCTCGCGCGCGAACACACGGAATTTTCGTTTGTTCCAGGCGCGATCGATTTCGTTGCGAATGGGCGAATGTCCGGCGGCCGACGCCTCCAGCTGGTACTGTGTCCGTCAGTCGATTTTCTTCGACCTCCAAGGACAAGGTCAGGTGACCCATGGGCGACAAGTCTCCGAAGGCGAAGGATCGCAACAAGAAGCAGCACGACGCAGCCAAGGACGCCAAGGCGACCGCGGCTCGCAACAAGGCCTCGGCGCAGGGCTCGCCCGCGGACGCGGCGGGCAAGAAGGCCCGATGAAGGCAGCCCCTCCCCCGAAGAAGCGCAACGACGCACGTGACGGACGCGACGAGCTCGACGAAGCCACGGAGCTCCTGCAGAGCCAGAAGGAGCACCTCGAGCGCAAGCTGATCGCGCTCCGCACCTCGATGAAGGAGCGGTGCGCCTCGCACATGGAGCCCGCGAAGGAAGGGGACGGCGGCTACTCCGACGAGATGGACCAGGCCACGTTGACCCAGGACAACGCCCTCTCGCTCCGTCTCGCCGAGAAGGAGAGCGATCTGCTCTGGGAGATCGATGCCGCGCTCGGCCGCATCGCCGACGGCACCTACGGCATCTGCGAGGGGACCGGCGATCCGATCGGCTTCCGTCGCCTCGACGCGCGTCCCTGGTCGCGGAACTCGGTGCAGTACGAGGAGCAGCTCGAGCGCCGTTCCGGGATGCGTCGACGCGAAGGGGCTTGAGGCGCGCGATTCCGCCACGGAGCCGCCCTGGAGCGTGCTTCGCGGCGGGACGCTGCACGCGTCGGTCGATCCCCGTGCCGAGGGCCGATCGAGCGACTAGCGTGTGGACATGCGCGATTCGTTCGACACTCGGGACACGCTGGTCGTCGGAGACCGGACGTACGTCATCCACAGCCTCGCGAAGCTCGGAGAGCACTACGACCTCACGCGACTCCCCTTCTCGCTGAAGGTCTTGCTCGAGAACCTGCTTCGGTCCGAGGACGGCGTGACGGTGACCCGCGCGTCGATCGAGGCCGTGGCCCGTTGGAAGCCGGACGCGGTGTCGGACACGGAGATCGCGTTCATGCCGGCGCGCGTGGTCCTCCAGGACTTCACGGGCGTCCCGTGCATCGTCGACCTCGCGGCGATGCGCGAGGCCGTGGTCACGCTCGGCGGCTCCGCGGCGAGCATCGATCCCGCGATTCCGGCCGAGCTCGTGATCGATCACTCGGTGCAGGTGGACTCGTTCGGCAAGCCGGGCTCCCTCGAGGAGAACGGAAGGATCGAGTTCGCCCGGAACGAGGAGCGCTATGCCTTCCTCCGCTGGGGGCAGAAGGCCTTCGCGAACCTCTCGGTCGTGCCGCCGAGCACGGGCATCGTGCACCAGGTGAACCTCGAGCACCTCGCGCGGGTCGTCGAGACGCGCACGATCGACGGCGAGCTCCATGCGTTCCCCGACACGGTCTTCGGCACGGACTCGCATACGACGATGGTGAACGGCCTCGGCGTACTCGGATGGGGCGTCGGAGGCATCGAGGCCGAAGCCGCCATGCTCGGCCAGGCGAGCTCGATGCCGATCCCGGAGGTCGTCGGCTTCGAGCTCGTCGGCACGCTCGCCGAGGGCACCACGGCGACCGATCTCGTGCTGACCGTTACACAGAGGCTCCGCGCGTTTGGCGTCGTCGGGAAGTTCGTCGAATTCTTCGGCTCGGGGCTCGCGAGCCTGCCGCTCGCCGATCGGGCGACGATCGCGAACATGGCGCCGGAATACGGGGCGACCTGCGGCATCTTCCCGATCGACGACGAGGTGCTCCGCTACCTGCGCCTCACCGGCCGCGACGAGGCCCGCCTCGCGCTCGTCGAGGCGTATGCGAAGGCCCAGGGGCTCTTCCGCACCGACGAGAGGGCGGACTACACGGCGACGCTCCGCCTCGATCTCGCGGACGTCGAGCCTTCGCTCGCGGGGCCGAAGCGGCCCCAGGACCGGCTCCTGCTCTCGGAGGTGAAGCCGAGCTTCCGCGCGGCGATCGCCGGAAGGCCCGCGCGCGCGGAGCCACCGAAGACCTCGCCGAGGGACGGCGCCGTGGTGATCGCGGCGATCACCTCGTGCACCAACACCTCGAATCCGGCCGTGATGCTCGCCGCGGGCCTGCTCGCACGGAACGCGGTCGATCGCGGCCTTTCGGTCGCTCCCTGGGTGAAGACCTCGCTCGCGCCGGGCTCCCGCGTCGTCACCGACTACCTCGCGAGGGCGGGCCTCTCGGCCCCGCTCGAGGCGCTCGGTTTCTACGTGGTGGGCTACGGATGCACGACCTGCATCGGCAACTCCGGTCCGCTCGCCGAGGGCGTCTCCGCGCAGATCGCCGAGGGCGAGCTCACGGTCGCCTCCGTGCTCTCGGGCAACCGGAACTTCGAGGGGCGCGTGCATCCGGAGGTGAAGCTGAACTACCTCGCGTCGCCGCCCCTCGTCGTCGCGTACGCGCTCGCGGGGACGGTCGACCTCGATCTCGAGAAGGAGCCGCTCGGGTTCGGGAGCGACGGGAGGCCCGTCTTCCTCCGCGACCTCTGGCCGAGCGCCCGCGAGGTGCAGGACGCGATCCTCGCCTCCGTCGGCCCCGAGCTCTTCGCGCGTCACTACGCCCACGTCTTCGAGGGCGACGCGCGCTGGAACGCCCTCCCCGCGCCCGACGGCGAGGCCTACCGCTGGAACCCGGCCTCGACGTACATCAAGCGCCCTCCGTACTTCGACGGAATCCCCCGCGAGGTGGGGCCGATCGAGGACCTCCGCGGAGCGCGCGTGCTCGGGATCTTCGGGGATTCGATCACGACCGATCACATCTCGCCGGCCGGCGACATCGCCCTCGGCTCGCCCGCCGGACGCTACCTGCGCTCGCTCGGCGTGGCGAAGGCGGACTTCAACTCGTACGGGGCCCGTCGCGGCAACGACGAGGTGATGGTCCGCGGCACCTTCGCGAACATCCGGATCCGGAACCTCGTGCTCGGGGGCGCGGAGGGCGGCGAGACGCTGCACCAGCCGAGCGGCGAGCGGATGCCGATCCACGACGCCGCCGTGCGCTACGCGGCCGAGGGCGTTCCCCTGGTGGTCTTCGCCGGCAAGGAATACGGCACGGGCTCCTCGCGCGATTGGGCGGCGAAGGGCACGCGACTGCTCGGCGTGAAGGCGGTCGTCGCCGAGAGCTTCGAGCGGATCCATCGGGCGAACCTCGTCGGCATGGGCGTGCTCCCGCTGCGCTTCCCGGACGGCGTCACGGCGCCTGGGCTCGGGCTGCGCGGGGACGAGGTCGTCGACGTGCTCGGGCTCGAGGACGGTGCCTCCCGCACCGTGCAGGTGCGGGCCACGCGGCCCGACGGACACGTCGTCGCATTCGCGGCGGAGGTCCTCCTCCTGACGCCGATGGAGGTCGCGTACTTCCGCCACGGCGGAATCCTCCCCTACGTGCTCCGGCAGCTCGCGGCGCGTTCTCCGGCGTAGGGTCAGTCCTCGGCCGGAAGTGGTCGCCACGGTGGCGGTCCCGCTAGGTTGGAAGCATGCGGACCGAGCACGACTCGATGGGGGCGATGGAGGTTCCGGACGAGGCGCTCTACGGAGCGTCCACCGCGCGGGCGGTGCGGAACTTCCCGATCAGCGGGCATCCGATGCCGAGGCGGTTCGTTCATGCGCTCGCGCTCGTGAAGCTCGCCTGCGCTCGTGCGAACGCCGAGCTCGGGAGGCTCGATCCCGACAAGGCCCGGCTCGTCGAGGAGGTCGCGCGCGAGATCCTGGCCGGTCGGCACGACGATCAATTCCCGGTCGACGTCTTCCAGACCGGCTCCGCGACGTCGACGAACACGAATGCGAACGAGGTGCTCGCGAACCGCGCGAGTCAGCTCCGCGGCGAGCCCCTCGGCTCGAAGCGGCCGCTCCATCCGAACGACGACGTGAACCTCGGCCAGTCGTCGAACGACGTGATCCCGACGGCGCTCCACGTGAGCGTCGCGCTCGCGCTCCGGGACGATCTCGCCCCCGCGATCGAGCTCCTGCGGGACGAGCTCGCCCAGAAGGCGACGGAGCTCGACGACGTCGTGAAGCTCGGCCGCACGCACCTGATGGACGCGACGCCGATGACCGTCGGCCAGGAGCTCTCCGGGCATGCGCGCCAGATGGAGAAGGCCCTCGGGAGGGTCCATCGCGCGATCGACGCGCTCTCCGAGCTCGCCCTCGGAGGGACGGCCGTCGGGACCGGGCTCAACGGCCATCCGGAGCTCCCGCGGAGGGTCTGCCGGATCCTCGAGGAAGAGACGGGGCTCGTCTTCGTCGAGGCCCGGAACCACTTCGAAGCCCAGGCCGCGCGGGACGATTCGGTGGAGGTCGCCGGCGAGCTCACGGCCATCGCGGTCGCGGCGACGAAGATCGCGAACGACTTCCGCCTGCTCGCCTCGGGCCCGCGCTCCGGTCTCGGCGAGCTCCGTCTCCCCGCGACCCAGCCGGGCAGCTCGATCATGCCGGGCAAGGTGAACCCCGTGATGTCGGAGATGCTCGTGCAGGTCGCGGCCTACGTGCAGGGCCTCTGCGCGGGCGCGGCGATCGCGGGACGGGAGGGCCAGCTCGAGCTGAACGCCACGTTGCCGTTCCTTTCGTACGCGCTCCACGAAGCGATCCGCTGCCTCGCGAACGGGCTGCGCGTGTTCGCGAGCGCGTGCGTTCGCGGCCTCGAGGTCGACCGTGCGCGAATGGCCGAGCTCGTCGAGCGCTCGCTGATGCTCGTGACGGCCCTGACGCCACGCCTCGGCTACGACGTCGCGGCCGAGGTCGCCCACGAGGCGCTCCTCACCCATCGCACGCTGCGCGAGGTCGTCCTCGCCCGGAAGCTCCTCGATGCGGAGACGCTCGACGCGCTCCTCGATCCCCGCCACATGCTCGGCAGCGGAGCTCCGCTCAGCGAGTCCGCAGCGCGACGTCGAGACGCTTGATGCCCTGGACGGTGCGGGCGGCGCGCTCGGCCGCTTCGACGTCCGCCGCGGTAGCGAGCGTTCCGCGGAGCGTCACGACGGCGTCGCGCACCTCGACCTGCACGTCCCGAGCGGCGAGCCCGGGCGTCTCGGCGAGCGCCTTCCGGACCTCGTCGAGGAGCCAGGGGTCCGAGCCGATGGGCGCCGGACCGAGGTCGTGGAGGCTCGAGCGCCCCTCGCGCAAGAGCCCTCCGAGCGCGCGGACGCCGACGAGGCCCGCGCCGCCCACGGCGTACGTGGCGAGGGTGGAGACCGTCTCGTCGTCGGGATCTCTTCGCTTCGGCATGGGAGCCTCCGTCGACACGATAGCGCGCCGACGTCCCGATGGCGCGCGACCGCGGGCGATGTCGCATCGCCCTGGACGAGACGAGGAGAGGCCTTCGCGAAGGCGTTCTCTGCGACGACCCCCGCCCCTGTCGGAGGCGGCTTCGGCGTGCTAGCTTGCCGCCTGCGATGTCCACCCAGGCCGTCTCATACGGCGTGGACAGCACGCCTTCTTCCGTTTCGAGGTCCCTCGCGGATCGCTCCGCGCTCGCCCTCGTGCTCGTCGGGGTCGCGCTCGCGTTCGCGCCGACGCTCGGCTTCGGCTTCGTCGATTGGGACGATCCCGACCTCGTCGTGCACAACGCTCTGATCGTCGCGCCCCAGAGCGCCGCGCTGGTCGAGCACCTCGCGACCCCGCAGCTCGGCTATCCGCAGCCGATCACGCTGCTCTCCTACCGGATCGAGCACGCCTTCGTCGGCTTCTCGCATCCGTGGGTGCAGCACCTCGTGAACGTGCTCTTCCACCTCGGCAGCGTGGCGCTCGTCTTCTCGATCGCCCGGCGTCTCGGCGTGGGCACGCTCGGCGCCGCGCTCGCGGCGGTCCTCGTCGGGCTCCATCCCGCGGCCGCCGAGCCGGTCTCGTGGGTCACGGGACGCAAGGACATCCTCGCCCTCTTCTTCTCGCTCGCGACGATCCGGCTGCGTCTCTCGGTGCTCGCGGCGCCGAACCGCGGCATGCGGATCGCGGCCTTCGCGACGTTCCTCCTCGCGCTCGGCTCGAAGCCGGTGGCGGTCGCGCTCGCGCCGATCGTCGTGCTGATCACGCTCGCGGGCTCGGAGTCCGAGCCCAGCCTCCGGAAGCGCCTGCGCCTCGCGCTCTCGGCGAACCTGCCCGAGCTGCTCGCGACGCTCTTGCTGATCCCGCTCGCCTACGTCTGCCATCGCATGTTCGGCGGGCTGCGCGAGCACGAGCCCTTCGGGGACATCCTGCGCTCGGCCTGGTACGGGCTCGGGGCGCACCTGGCGATCTTCCTCGGCATCGAGGCGCCCTGCGTCGAGCACATCCCGGCCGCGATGCCGCCGCCCTACACGCCGCGCTTCGATCTGCTCCCTCCCCTCGTCGGGCTCGCGCTCGCGGGGATCGCGCTCTCGCTCGACACGCGGTCGCGGAAGCTCTTCGCGGCCGTGCTCGCAGGCTCGGTCTTCGCGTACCTGCCCTCGTCGGGCCTCGTGCCGATGAACCGCTTCCTCGCGGACTCCTACGTGTATCCCGCGCTCCCGGGCCTCGGGCTCGCGCTCGGGCTCGTCGCGGATCGGCTGCTCGAGCGCCATGCCCGCGCGCTGCCGCTGACGCGACGCGTGCTGGTGCCGGCCTTCGCCACGCTGCTCGCGCTCTTCCTCCTGCCCGCGTCCGCGCGCTTCCGCTCGAGCGAGGCGCTCTGGTACGACGCCTTGCAGCAACATCCGAAGTACTTCCGCGCCTGCCAGCATTGGTCGACGGCGGTCGGCCAGACGCGCGGACCGAGGCTCGGCCTCGCCGCGACCGATCGCTGCCTCGCGAGCTTCGGCCCCGATCGACTCGAGCGCCCGAGGGCCATCGCCCTCTTCGAGCTCGGCCGCTTCGCGGAGGCCGGCGATTGGATGGCGCGCTCGCTCGACCGCTACCCGCACGATCGCAAGGCCCCGGACCACCTCCTCGCGCTCGCGGCCGCGCGCCTCGCCGCGAGGGATGCGGCGCGCGGGCTCTGAGGAAGGCTCGAGAGCCCGCGGCCGCTCGGGGCGACCTGGCGACAGGTCTTCAGTGCGGGGAGTCGCAGCCGTTGTAGACGAGCTTCGACGTACCCGCCGGCCCGCTCGGGTAGTTGGGCCAGCCGCCGCCGCCCGCCGAGCCGCCGGAGCCGGCGGCGGACGTGAAGCTCCCCATCACGGTCGAGCGGCACGTCATCACGCCGACGCTCGGTCCACCGGGACCGCCCTGCCCCGCACCGCCGTGGCCGCCGCCGGCGCCGCTGCCGCCGTCGCCACCACGGCCGGCGCCCGAGACGCCGGAGCCTCCGCCACCGCCGCCGCCCGCGCCGGAGCCGCCACCGCCGCCTCCGCCACCGGCGCCGCCGTTGCCACCGCGGCCGCCGTCGCCGCCACGCCCCGCGGAGAACGAGCAGTCCGAGACGACGATGCCGCTCGAGTCGATCGCGAGCAGCGCGATCGCGGCGCCGCCGCCTCCGCCGCCGTAGCCGCCGGTGCCACCGCAGCCGCCGCCACCGCCGCCGCCGCCGCCGCCGCCGTCGCCGCCGTTGCCGCCGACCACGGCATCGCCCGCGCCTCCGCCCCCACCGCCGCTGCCGCCGGTGCCGGCCGTGCCGTTCCCACCGTTGGCGCCGACGTACGGGGACCAGACGTTGCCCGAGAGGACGCCGAGGCTGGCGTTGTTCCCGGTCCCGCCACTCGAGCCGCCGCCGCACATGCCGCCGCCGCCGCCCGGCGAGCCGCCGCTACCGCACGAAGGCGAGCCTCCGCCTGCACCGGCGGTGCCGCACTGGCTCGAGCCGTTCGCGCCGGGCCCGGTCCAGTTCGTGCCGCACGCCCAGGAGGTTCCGTCGTAGCCGCCGTCGCCTCCGTTCGAGCCACCGGACGAGCCTCCGCACTTCGCGCCCGCGCCGTTGCCGTGGGTTCGGCCGCTCGCATCGCCGCCGCGATCGCCGCCGGCGCCGTTCGAGCCGCTCCCGCCGGAATAGCCGGTCGTCGCGTTCCCCGTCGAGACCGTGAGATGCCGCAGCGTGACGTTCGCGCTCACGAGGCGGATGCCGTAGACCGAGGCGCCGGTGCCCGACGCGTTCGGCGAGGCGATCGTGAAGCGCTCGAGCGTGGCCGCGCTGAGGCCCTGCCCGTAGACGCTCTCCGGGAACCCGCTGATCACCGCCACGTACGAGGCGGAGCGGGCCCAGCCGTCGGCGCGGCTGTAGCCGCCGTGGACCGCGATGCCCTGCTTCAGGACGACGCGCTCGTTGTACGTGCCCTTCGAGACGACGACGTCGGGGCGGCTCGGGTTCGCGACGGAGAGGCCGTAGTTGATGGTGCGGCAGGGATTCGCGCGCGTTCCGCAGCCGGCTCCGTCCGTGCCGTCGATGGCGACGAAGACCAGCTTCGACTCCTCTCCGTCGACGCCATCGCAATTCGAGTCGAAGAAGGAGTCCTCGACCGGATCCGCCATGCCCGGATGGCGGTACGGATCCCGCGCGTCGCAGGCGCAGATCAGGCTGCCCGAGTCGTTGGCGTCCGCCATCTGCCAGGGCCAGCCCCCCGGATCGCGCGGGGTCGTCGACGGACACATCGACGGCTCGATCGACTTCCAGATCGTCTCGTCGACGCATCCGCGGACCTGGCTCGTCGAGGCCGTGTAGCGGACCGCCGCCCAGCCGACGGCGCCCGTGAGCGACGCGGGTGCGCCGCATTCGAAGGTCGGACCGTCGACCGACGACATCGGCGAGATCGCGCAGGTCTCGAACCGGTACGAGCCCGAATCCGAGGCGAAGCTCGAGGGCGCGTAGCCGTGCGAGATCGTGGACGGCTCCGTGTCGACCGCGGCGCACTTGAACTGGCTGTGGTGCGTCATGCCGTGCCACGGAGAGGTCGCCCACGCCGTCCGGTCGACGCTGCACAAGCCGTGCGGGGTGACGGCCTGCTCGGCCGCGGGCGCGCCGACGGGGGGACGCGCGGGGGACGCGGGATCCATCCCGCCCCGCCACTGCGCGAAGTCGAGCCCCGGCAGCCCCGCACCGCTCGGGGAGAAGGTCCCGTCCATGCGGCGGGTGCATTCGCGCCAATACGAGCCGTCTCCGGCCGGGTACGCGACGGGGAAGGCCGGATCCGCGCAGCGCGAGCGCTCCTTGATGCGCATCGCACCGTACGCGTCCACGACCGTCATCGAGGGCTGCTCGTAGGCGCTCGTGTGGAGCTCCATGAAGTAGGCGAACGACTGCCAGCGCAGGACGTCCGCGTTCGGGCTCGTGCCCGAGGGCGAGAGGGGCTGCACCTGGGCGTAATCCGGGGTGGCGTCGCCGTTGTAGTCACCGGAGGTGCTGCCGCAGGCCTTCGTCAGGGCGTTCAGCTCGTTCGCGACGAACGCACGACCGCCGCCGAGCGCCGGGGCGGAATTCGGGCCGCTGCTCGCACGCTGGAGGACGGCATCGACGTCGTTGCGATCGGGCTCGACGAGCGCGAGCGGGAAGACGGCCGAGGTGCAGCCCGTGACCGGGGGCTCCGCCGCGAGGTCCTCCTCGAGGAAGCCGTCCTCGCAGAGGTGGACCGTGTGCTCCTGGCCGTACTCGTTCTCGAGCACGATGCGATCGACGCGCCGGACGGCGCATCCGGCGTTGGCGACGGCCTGGATCGCCTCGTCCTTCACCCCCTCGTGCTCCGCGGTGAGGGCGTTCCAGGCGCTCCGCGAGATCCAATGATCGCCGTCCGCGTCGCAGAGCTGCGGGCGGCCCGTGTCGCCGAGCGGCCAGTAGTAGCCGGCCGTCGTCTCGCAGACGCACGATCCGTCGGCCGCCGTCGTCGGATGGAAGACCCCCGTCGCCCCCGCGAGCGGCTGGCCGGTCGTCGGGTCGACGCAGGCGGTCGCGCAGGCGGCGCAGGTCCCGTCGGGCCTCAGCGCCTCGTCCGCGCGGCAGGGCCGCTGGCGGCACTCGCACTCGCCCCCGGCGACCGGCACCATCATCTCCTGATCGGTGCACATCCGCCCGCCGCAGACGCCGTCGAGGACGCACTTCCCCGTGACCTCGTTGAGGTGGTAGCCCGTGTCGCAGCCACCGCAGGCCGCCGAGGTCGCGCTCGACACGCAGACCCGATGCTGCAGCAAGCACTCGTCGGCGATGCTCCCGACGACGTCGAAGGTGCAGGTCTTCGGCGGTCCGCAGTCGATCACGGCGCACGACACGCAGGTGCCCGTCGTCGGATCGAAGCCGAAATCGGTGCGCTCGCACGCGGGCTGGCAGACGGCGCCCCGGGGGGTGTTCTCGCAGACGCGACCCGCCGGACAGGTCCCGTCGGCACGCATCGAGGGACACGTCGGCGCACCGCACGCGGTGCCCACGCAGGCGTCCGTCGTGCCGGCGTCCGACGCGGCCGCATCGCTGCCGCCGTCCGCGCAGAGACCGTTCGGACAGCCCGACTCCGAGTCGCAGCCCGCGAGGGCGAGGAGCAGCACGCAGACCGCTCCCCACGCCGCGGCGCTCGCTCCACTTCGAATCGTCCGTTCCGCTCGTTCACCCATCGCCCGCCTCCCGTCACGCACGTCGTCTCGCCCGCCCCCCGTGGAACCCCTCGGTGCGGAGCCGGTCCTCGCCCTTCCCCGGTGCATCAGCGACATGCCGACGGATCCGTGAAGTCCGAGTAGTGAACGTAGAGAACGATGTTCTCGACGTTGTTGAGGTCCACGTCCTGGTTGTCCGGGTTGTTCTTCTGATCGAAGACAAGGCTCCAGGACGTGTTCACGAACGGCCGCTCGCGGAACTCGTAGCTCCGGTACACCGACGGGTCGTAGTGCGGGTCGTTCGCGACGTAGGGACGCGCGACCATGAGGGCGTCCGGGAGCCGGTAGCGCGCCACGTCGTGCGTCACCCGCCGGATCTCGCCGATGCCGTCCTGACGGATCCACACCTCGGCGTCGGCATCGCCGAGCGGAGCCCCGAAGAACACCGTCTCGATCGACCCGATCTGATGGTTGAACGTGCACGCGCTGAGCTGCTCGCGGTACGTCCGGAAGGGGATCGTCAACCGCCCGTCGCGGTCGAGCAGCCTCGAGCTCGTGAGGGCCTCGCGGAACGCGGCCGCACGCCTCGCCGACGAGAGGTCGCCCGTACGGTCCCGGAGCGGCACGTTGAGGACCTCGTCGCGCAGGGAGATGCGGCGCACGCGGCTCGCGCGCGTCCGGTACTGCCCACGGAAGGCCTCGTACTCGTCCTCGAGCTCGTCGAGGTAGTTGTCGATGTTGTAGAAGTCGCGCGAGACCATCCGCACGAGGAAGAGCGCGTCCTTCTTCGCGTAGCTCTGGCTCGAGTAGTACTCGAACATGAGCGTGGCCCGGTACGCGTACTCGAGCGCTCGCTGGAAGCTCCGATCGGCGTTCAGCACCGCCGCGTTCTGGTAGATGCGGATGTTCGGATCGTTGCGCGCCGCCTCGACGTCGATGACGAGCTGCTCGGCGCGGCGCTGCTCCTCCTGCATCCGTTGCGCCTCGAGTCGGAGGCGCTGGATGCGCGACTGCGCGAGCGCGAACTCGTGGGTCGTGCGGAGCGCCCTCACCTGGAGCTCGGCGAGCGAACGCACGAGGTTCGAGGTCGTGTAGTTCGACTCGATCAGGAGCTCGGTGCACTGCTGCCGGGTGACCCAGCGGGCCGTGCTCAGGTCGATGGCGGCGGCCGCCGCCTGCGCCGCCGCGGCCTCCGCGTCGAGCAGGGTCGCCTCGGCCGCTGTGCCGGCCGCTGCCGCGACGAAGCCCGCGCCCCCGGCGTTGTCGACGCCGATGCCCGAGGCTCCGAGCAACACGCTCGTCGCCCGGTCGAGACCGCCGACGGCCACCTGCGCCGCGCGGGCGAGCTGGTTCAGGGTCATCGACTGGCTGCCCATCGCGAACTGGAAGTCCGCGATCTCGTCGACGAGTCCGCAGCGATCGTTCACCCGAGTCTTCTCGGCGTCGATCTGCGCGAGGAGGTTCGTCAGCTCCGTCCGATGGAGGCGCTGATCGTCGGCCGAGAGCACGAGCTCCCCGATCGCCTCGTGGATAGCGCCGTTGCCCACGGTGCCGCAGGGGTCCCCGTGCATCGACGTCGCCGTGGAGAGCGAGGCGTACTTGACGATCGCCGGATGGATGCGGCCATCGCTGCCCTGGAACGAGCCGCAGAGCTCGTTGAGCCGCTGCTCGTACGTCAGGCCGATCCGGATGAGCTCCGACTGGAACGACGCCGCGTCGGTGTCGAACGCGCGGCCGCTCGAGAGCGCGTCCTCCTCGAACCGACGGGCCGTGTCGGCACGCTGGCGAGCGAGGGCGAGCGCCGCCTCGAAGACGTTGCCGAAGCGGGTGTCCGAGTCGTCCATCGAGGGGAACGGGATCTCGTCGGGGCCGAAGCCGAAGGCGTTGACGTCGTCGGAGATCGACGTGCGGACGTCCCGCATGTCCGCGAGCGCGAGGCCGTACCGGCGCTGGGCCTCCTCGAGCGTCGCGACGACCTGGGGCCTCGCGGCGCCCTGGAGCCGGTCGGCGATCTGGAGCATCACCTGCGAGAGGATCACGGACTCGAGGTACGTCGACGCATACGCCCGATCGAGGACGCGGCGCGCGAGGTCGGGGCGGTGGAAGCCCTGGTAGCGGCGGGCGATCTCGCTCCACGCGCGGGCCTTCTTCGTCGAGCCCCCGATCAGGCGCTCGAGGTAGAGCGTGACGACGCCCTGGCGGATCACCGCGGGGGTGTCGTTCTGGCTCACGTCGTCCCGGCGGAGCGCGTCGTAGATGAGCGGCGCGGTCACGCGGAAGAAGCGGTCGCTCGCCAGGTCGTAGTACTGCACGGCCTTGTAGAGCGAGTGCATCTCGAAGCCGGCGAGGCCGCTCAGGTCGACGCCGTTCACCTCGAAGCTCGAGCCGAGGAACGTGGCCCCGTTCGTCGCCGCGAGGTCGAAGCGCGAGCTCAGGGCCTCGGTGTACGCCTCGTCGCCGAGCATGATGAGCAGCTCGGCCTGGAGCTTCTCGAAGCCGTCCGTCTGGGCGAGCGTGCTCCAGCTCGTGCTCGGGTACTGGCTCATGCTCGAGGACAGGACCCTACGGAAGCTCGCGAAGGCGGGGTCCGGATTGCTCACGCCTCCCCCCGCGATGTACGAGGCCATCAGGCAGTCGAGACGGTCCTCGATCTCCTGGATGGCCTCCGCGTCGTAGCAGTAGGGCGTGCTCTGCCCGCCGTCCTGGCAGAGCGTCGGGGCGAAGCCCAGGGTCCGGCCCCCCGCGCTCTGGAAGCGCGTCTTGTAGCGGAACGCATCCTGGATCAGCGATTCGAGGGGCGGACGCGGGAGACCGACGACGCTCGACGAACGCTTGTAGAAGATCTTCCCGGCGCGGAGGTTCGTCCGGTCGGCGCTGCAGAAGATCGGCGGCGTCGTGCTCGGCGGCACGATGGCGCAGGTGAAGACGGGGTCCGCCTCGATCACGCTGCTCGAGGTGAGCCATTGCTCGAGGACCCGGCCGCAGCTGCCGTTCTGCTGGCACGGATCGGTGGCGAGCATGCGCGCACGCGTCGCGTCGTCCGGATCGTTCGGGAAGGCGAAGAAGCGGACGTTGCTCTCCTCCGGGCAGGCGAGGTCGATGTCGTACGCGCCCCCGAGATCGCCCGGACCGCCGTTGAACCTCCCGGTGTCGACGCAGAGGTAGTGCACCTGCGACGCGGCGTAGACGACCGGCGCCGCGTTCGGGACGACGCCCGTGATCATCGTCGTGCCGACGACCTTCGGCGTGGGCCGGACGCCGACTCCGAACGTGCGATCGAGGAGCCCCGGATCGCAGACGGGTCCGAGCGTCGGCAGCGACGTGCTCACGGGGTCCTGGGCGTCGTGCACGACGGCCGGCGGAGGCGTGGGGTCGGGGAGCTCCTGGCTCTTCTGGAGGAGCATGTAGCCGTAGGTCGAGAAGCCCGCGTTGCCGGCCGGATTCGGATCGAGGCTCGACGCGAAATGCTCCTCGAAGAGGACGACGAGGTTCTCCTGGTCGACCATCGCGCCGTCGAGCAGCCGGAGCTCGCGGCGGAGCGCGCGTCCGTCGGGGACGGGGTTGCTGCCCGTCAGGTTCGCGTCGAGCATCGCGTCGCCCGCGTAGGGCATGCGGGTGTCACGGCATTCCTCGACGTAGGTCCGGTGGTCGATGGGATTGACGACGGTGGACGCGTCGAAGCCCGGGACGAGCCACGGCGTCGCGGCCAGGGCGTAGGGGCTCGGGCAGCGCGGCGCGGCGCCCGGGATCGGCCGCATGCGACCGCCGATCGTGATCGCCGAGGAGAGCGAGACGATCGGGGCGATGCAGTTCCCGTTCGAGCGGCAGTTCCGCGGATCGGTCGGGACGCCCCGGAAACCGAGGGCGATCTCGGGGTAGCCCGCGTAGTGGAGCGCGACCCCGCTGTCGACCCGCGCGCTCATCTTGAACTCGTCCGGGGTGGAGCCGGGCGCGTTCCGGAGATCGAGGGCGATGGGATACGTCGTGTCCCCGATCGGGATCGGCGCGTCGCATTGGTTCGTGACGTAGCTCCGCGGGGGCGGATTCACGGTGCGACCGTCGTCGTAGAGGTAGCAGGCGGGGAGGCAGGACCCGCTCGTCGAGCCACAGGCGGCGACCACCGACGGCCACTTCCAGGAGCCCGAGCTCGTCGCATCGAGCACGGCGCGCATCTCGTCGAACCGGATGGCGCCGTTCCGGAAGGCGCCCCAGCGACGGATCAGACCGTTGTTGACGGCGTTCGCCTGGATGTCGCTCGAGCCCGGCACGCGCAGGTTCGCGAGGCCGCCGGTCGGGAACGAGGCGAAGTAGTGCATCGTCCCGACCCAGCGACCCTCCGCACCGGGCGAGTGGCTGACGTGGACCACCTGGACGCCGAGGTCCGGATGCCCGACCTCGATGCTGCCCTCCCAGCGGATCACCGACGACGGGAGAGTGTTGGTGGACGCGAGCGAGAGCGCGAGCTTCGGGCAGTCGGTCCCGCAGCCGGCGGGGAGACGCACCGAGAGGACGCCGGCCGTCGCCTTCGTCGTACCGGCGGCGATGTCGAGGAAGGGCATCGGAATCCCGCCGTCCGCGCGCTTGACCTCTTCGACGAGGGCGCCGGTCGCGTCGTAGGTGCGATGCTCGAGCGTCTTCACGGTGAAGGTCACCGCCGTGCGTGCGTCGGTCGAGAGGCCGACCGTGGCGCTCCGCCGCACGTCCGTGAGGAGCACCGCGCTCGGCGCGAGGGAGAACGAGCCCTCGACCCGCGTCGACGGATCGAGGTCCGTGGGCACGTCGCTGAGGGGCATGCACACGCCCGAGAGGCCGTCGCTCAGATCGCAGAACGTGCCGCTCGGACAGGCATCCCGTCCGTCGGCGCTGCGCGCGCAGGGCACGCGGCAGACGTGGCGGTCGCAGGTGAGACCCATCGGACACGCCGTGCGCTCGTCGCAGTTCGAGTAGCAGCGGCCCACCGTCTCCGCGCAGGTCTGGAAGCTCGGGCACTCGCTGTCCTTCGTGCACGTGGGGGGCTCGCCGCCGAAGCGCACGCAGCTCCCGTCCATGCAGGCGAAGCCGTCCGTGCATCCCTCGATGAAGCCGTCGGGACCGCAGGCCGGATGGCTCACGCCGAGGCCCTGCGCCGGCCGACACTCCGTGCGGCACGTCGGATTCGCGGGAGCGATCTCCGTCGACGGCACGCAACGGCCGGCCGCGAGCCCGAGCCCCTCGTTGCAGCCCGTCGCCGACGGCACGCAGGCCTGGCTCCCGGGCTCGCAATGGACGCAGGTGCGGCTCGAGGGATCGCAGCGGTTCTGGCCGAGGCAGAGCCCGTTGCTCGGGCAGGGTCCACCCGGATGTCCGGTGGCGTCGACACACGTGCCGTCGCCGAGAGCGGCATCGCAGAAGAGGCCCGCCCCGCAGGTTCCCGCGAGACAATCGCAGTGGAGCTCGCCGGCGACGCAATCCGCCGCCTTGCACACGCCCTGCGTGCAGACGTCCGAGGCGACGTCGCAGCGCGTGCCGCCGCGACACACGCAGCCCGTCGAGCCGGCCGCGCAGGTCGAGGGGATGCAGAGCCCCTCGACGCACGAGAGGGCCTCGCCGTTCGCGGTGGTCGCGCACGCACCGCCCTGGGCGCAGGCGCATCCGGTCGTGCCGACGGCACAGGCGAGGCCGGCGTCCCCGTCGCCGGAGGACTGCGGCTCGTCGCAGGACGCGAGCACGAGCAGGGACGAGAGCACGAGCCCGAGGGCGGCCGTCGTGCGGAGCGGAGAGAGGGTTCGCGAGAGCATGGGCATGGAATCCGTGGGATGGGAGACGGGGCGCGAGGAGAGCGGGACGGCCTTCAGCCGCCGGAGGCGATCCCGCCGCCGGCGAGGGGACGACCGGCGCGGTCGAAGCAACGCGCCGTGCGGACGGTCATGACGCCGTCGCCGGCGAGCTGGATGCGGACGGCCGAGCTGCGGATCGGCGCGTCCGAGGCGCTGAAGAAGGTCACCGCCGTCCGGGGCGCCTGGCGGACGCTCTGGCCGAGGACGGAGGCATCGAAGACGGCATCGACGACGTGCGCGGTGCCGTCCTCGAGGAGGACCTCGCAGCTCCGCGCCGCGGGGTCGATCGCGGGGAGGCTCACGCTGCGCGGCGCGAGACAGACGTTCGAGTCCGAGCTGCAGACGAGACCGTCGCCGCAGGTCGACGCGCTCGAGCAGGGACAGCCCTCCCCTCCGGGTGCGCAGACCGAGGGCTCCGGCGAGCCGCAGGCGGAGAGGACGAGCGCGAGGGCCGCGAACGAAGGGAGGGCGAGGAGGCGTCGGATCATGGGAGCTCCGAGACGAGTGGAGGGGAGGCGAGAGGTGCGAGGGAGCTCGGTCATCGGCCCCTCTCGGCGGGCTGGACGAAGAGCTCGATGGAGCCCTCGAGACCGTGGATGTTGTGGGTATCGGGAGCCTTGATGGTCTCGCCGTCTCGCCTCGTCGCGATGTCGACGGCCTCGTTCTGCGCGTCGTGGAAGGCGATGCCCGTTTCGTGGACGCGCACGGCGATGCTGTGGAGATCCTCTGGACCGCCGCCGGCACGGCGGAACGTCAGGATGAACGTCTCGAAGCCCTGCTCCCGGGCCACGGCCTCCATCCGCGCGATGGCGTGCTCGAGATCGGCATGTGGCGTCTCCTCGGCGTTCCAGTCGAGCTCGTGGAAGAATCCCTCGCGCTCGTACCTCCGCACCACACCGTCTTCGTGCTCGGTGCGGCGCGCGATCTCGGTGGACGTCGTCCCCTTGACGAAGGCGCTCGCGCAAACGGTGCAGTTCCTCGCCGCCGCATCACGCCATCCTCCGTTCGTGCTGCCGAGGGCCCGGCGCATGATCGAGTCGCGCAAGCTCGTCACGCGCTCCTTGGTCTTTCCGGCCTGAGACCTGGGGAGGGGCGCCTTCGAGAGGAGCCCCGTCGGATCGACGAGGCTGACGAACGACTGCGCCGCGTACCCGTACGGATTCGTCAGGTCCCCGAGGTGCTCGGCGGAGATCGCGCCCACGTACTGGAAGAGCGGATCCGGTCGCGTCCACCGCCGCGTCGCCACGTCGAGCCAACGATGCTCGAAACGCACGAGGCCGAGCGAGGGGAACTCCTCCTGCCCGAAGCTGCCGTAGACATCGACGAAGCCGCGGCTCCGGTTCTCGCCGTTCGGCACCGCGAACCGGCGGAAGCCACGCTCCGCACCGGACGCGTCCGTGGCGGCGACGAGGTTTCCGAGGTGGTCGGTGTGCAGGGCCACCGAGCCGTCCCCGGCTTCGGCGAGCAGTCGACGCGCCGCCCCACGGAGCGTGACGCTCGGATCCGCGGAGGGAGTCGACGAGGCGGGGACGATTCCCGTCCGCGCGGCATGGGCCATCCACGCATCCGCGACGTCGATCGCTCCGTCGGGGCTCCCCTGGGGAGCGAGGTCGCCGAGGAGCTCCGGGGCGAGGATCGCCGACTCGGAGCGCGCGACGCGATGGCCGGCGAGCCGGACGTAGGAGACCGCGATTCCGTCGCGCACCTCGAAGTCCGGCGTGACGTAGAGCGTGATGCCCTCGCCCTCGACGCTGGCGAGACGGGACATGCCCGCTCCGTAGGCGAATTCGGCGACGACGTCGTCCCCACGGCTCCCACGGACGAGGCGACCGAAGGCATCCCACTCGAGCTCCAGATCCCCGCGACGCACGAGGTAGCCGGCCGCGTCGTACGCGTAGTCGACGCCCGCGGCCGAGACCAAGGTGTGAGGCCGCGCGGCGTCGTAGCGGAGCTCGCCGAGCTCGAAGGGGCTCGAGGCGCCGCGGCTCGAACGGCTGCCGATGACGTCGTCCCCGGCGTCGTAGGAGAGGAGATTCGTCTCCACCGTTCCGTCCTCGGCGGCGAAGTCCGCCTCGACGACGCGGTAGAGCGCGTCGTGTCGGAAGGTCGCGTCCCGGCGCGCGAATCCGGGAGCGGTCGGTGCGGCATCCGTCGCGCGGAGCAGGTTGCCGACACGGTCCCGCTCGAACGCCAGGTCCTGGAGCGGCGTGCCCGAGGCGGCGAGGGTCGCCCGCCGCGTCTCTCGCCGATTCGCATCGTATGCGAAGGTATCCTCCGCCCCGTTCGCGTGGTGGATGCGGGTCGCGAGCCCTCGGGCGTCGAACTCCATCGAGTCGACCACTCCGTCGATCGACGTGACGCGCGACGTCCCGTCGTAGCGGTACGCGACGACCCGACCGTCGGGGTGCACCGTCTCGGTGCGGCGTCCGATCGCGTCGAACGCGTGGCGGGTGACGAAGAGGGTGCCGGCCACCGCGCGCGCATCGTAGACGGTGCGGCCGCGCGCGTCGTAGCCGCGCTGATCGCGTCCGACCGCGCCTCCACCGAGACGCGAGGTGACGAGCTCTCCCACGGGATACGTGGTCTCGACCACGCGCCCCGCGGCGTTCGTGCAGTTGCGCGCGTCGCAGGCCCCTCCGAAGTCGTAACGCACCTTCACGGCGGACGCCTCGGGCTCGGACTCGACCCGCTCCGCGATCGGGCGGTTCGCCCCGTCGAAGCTCCGGATCGTCGCGATGCCGCGACCGTCGACGCTGCGGACCACGTTCCCCGCCGCGTCCCGTTCGAACGTCGTCGTACCCGTGACCGGATCGTCGATGCGCACGAGCCGACCGAGGAGATCGTACGCGCTCCGCTTCACCTCTCCGCCCGCACCGCGGACCGCGACGAGGCGACCGAGCGAGTCGTACGCCGCGCGGGTCGCGGCCGCCGTCCCGTCCGCGAGCCGGCGCTCGACCGAGACGATGCGCCCGAGCCCGTCGGCGCGCTGGACCGTCGGCGTGTTGGCGTGCTCGCCACCGACGTTCGTATCCTCCTCGTCGTAGCGAGCCTCGACGAGCGGAGAGCGTTCCGTCCGCACGACGGAGCCATCCGGACGCGTGCGCTCGACCTCGCGTCCGAGCGCGTCGTAGCGGATGCTCTCGGCCGACACGCCGACCGGCGGCGTGGGATCGCAGGCGGAGCCGGTGGCGACGTGCTCCTCGTACAGGCGGATGGGCACGCCACGGCGGTTCAGCACCGCGTGGTCCGTCACCCGGTACGACTCGCCCGCGATCCGCGTCCTGCGCTGGAATTCGCGACCGAGACCGTCGACGCAGATCACGTAGGCGACGTCCGGGGCCTGTCCGCCCTTCGAGCGAACGGTCGCGACGATGCGGCTCGTCGGGCTCCCGAGCTCCCAGGTGTACGTCGAGGTCGGGCTGCCGTCCGTGTCCCCGGGCTCGAGCTTCGCGATCCGACGCGAGAACTCGTCGTAGCGATAGCTCGTCGCGTTGCGGGCCGAGACGGCGGCGTCCCCCTTCACCACCATCCACGAGGTCGCCTCGCTCACGAGGTCGAGCGCCGCGTCGTACGCGTACTCGCGGCGGAGCCGGTATGGTTCGCCCTCCGGAGTCGCGACGTGCACGTCGGTGCGGACGATGCGGAGCCCGAGGGCGTCGTAGGCATACGACCGCCGATGGGCCGTCGCATCGGAGGGCGATCCCTCGGGATCGAGGGAGACGAGCACGTTGCCGTGAGCGTCGTAGCTCGAGCGCTCCGTCTCGATCACGACCTGCGAGGCCGCGTCCTCGAGCATCGTCACCCGGCTGACGTCGCCCTTCACGAGCTGTCCGAGCGGAAGCCCGACGAAGGGCTGTCCGTCGTAATGGATCCGGGTCTCGGTCGCCGGACCGCCCTCGACGCCGTACGTGCGCACGGTCTGCGGTCGTCCGAGGATCCAGCGCCCCCCGGTCGCCGCGCCCGGCGAGAGGAAGGCCGTCTGCGTGTAGCGCTCGTCGCCGAGACAGCCGGGGCCGCACGCACCGCCCTCCCCGCTCCCGTCGGCCGCGCACACGCCGCATGCCTGTGGGCTCTCGGGCGCGCCGAGGCTCACGATGCCGAGCTCGGCCACGAGCGTGACCTGCCCATAGCCGTCGTAGGTGCTCTGTCTCCGCGTCGTCACCCACTCGCTCGACGCGGCCCCCTCCTCGAGCACCGTGGTCGCCTCGAGCTCGCAGACGTACCGGACCGGCCATGCGAGGCCGTCGGCCGGCACCTCCGCGAGGGAGCAATCGCCATACGTCGTCCGCACCTCGGAGAGGACCCGCTCGCCCGGTCCCGTGCCGCTCGTCCGGCGGACGCTGAGCACCTTGCCGGCGCGGTACACGTCCGTGAAGCCGACGTCGTAGGTGGAGATCACGCGCCCCGGCTCCTGGGAGTCGAACGCGGGATCGCCCGCGGACGCGGCCTCGATCCGTGCGAACCCGCGCAGGAGCTTCTCGCGACCGTCGTAGTAGCCGTCGCGGTACCGATAGCTCGTGACGTCGTGGAGCCCGACGCCGCCGGCGGCCCCGGTCGTCGTGGTGTAGGCGTCGATCCGCACGACGACGTTCGTCGGCGTCGTCAGCGGGTAGCTCCACGGCGTCGAGTCGCCCGCGCGAGCCGCCACGGCCGTCCCGTAGGTGATCTCCTGCACGGCGCCGAGCCCGTTGTCGATGCGCGAGAGCAGGTTCGGGGGCGCCGGGAAGAGCTCGAGGTAGAGGACCTCGCCCGAGCTCTGGACCCACACCACGTCGACCGAGCCGGTCGCGTTCATGTCCGCGAAGAGAACCGTGGTCGTCGCGGAGCGAGCCGGGACGCCTCCGTCGACGCCGGCAGCCTCGATCGTCACCAGCGGATCGAAGCGCTCGCCGTAGCGGTTCAACGCGTACCGCACGCGATCGAAGAGCACGATCACCAGGTCGTCGAGCCCGTCGCCGTCGAGGTCCTCGAGCTGGGCGGCGTTCGCCTCGTCGAGCGAGAGCGTGGGCCCCGGAATCGCCTTCCAATCGCTCCAGCGTCCGTGCCCGAGGTTCAGGCGTCGGCTCACGGCGCCCGAGTTGCCGACGTAGACGGGATCGAGGAGGTTGTCGCCGTTCACATCGGCGAGGAAGAGCCGGTCGCCGTCGAAGACCATCCCGATCGGCTCGACCGTCATCGACTGGAATCCCGCCGCGGTGTTGCGTCGCACGACCGTCGAGTCGGTCGCGTCCGTGCGCAGGATGTCGATTCGCCGATCCCCGTCGACGTCGAAGAAACGCGTTCCCTTCGGGTCGTTGTCGGTCGGGCTCGTCGGATCCGCTTCGAGCGTGAGGTCGAGCGCGCTCCCGACCGAGCAGCCGGTCGTCGACCAATCGCCGGTGCCCTCGTTGCAGAGCGCCGCACGCGCGACGAGGTTCACGAGATCGGTGAAGCCGTCGCCGTCGATGTCGATCTCCTGGACACCGGCGGTCGAGGCGTCGAAGCCCGAATGGGTGCCGGTGGCGCTCAGCACGGGCGTCGCTTCGAAGTGCGCATGCCCCTCGGAAACGAGGCGATTGCGGTAGATCCGATGGGGACCCGCGAGGGAGGTGTCGACGACGTCGGGCAGCGAGTCTCCGTCGAGATCGACGATCGCCGCGGCGCCGTTCCGGATGCCGCCGGCACCGCCCATCGTGCCCATCGACACGAGGTAGGGCCTCGGACATCCGCTCGGGCCACAGTCCGCGCTCAGGGCCGCGGAGTAGCCGAAGGTGTAGGACGCGGGGTAGAGACCGCCGCTCCGGCCGTAGGTGTCGACCCCGACGAGCCGCGAGAGCCCTCCCGACACGAGCAGGGCCTCGTAGCGGAGCACGTACTTGCGAACGGTCTCGCCCGCCGTCGCGATCGTCACGGAGACGAGGCGCTGGGTCATGCGCGTCTCGAAGCCCGGCTTCGCGTCCGAGATCGGATCGGGCCGCGCGGCGTAGGCGAGCGAGACCGTGTACCGGGCCACGCTGCCGCCCGCGTCGAACGCGTAGGCGATCTTCGCGAGATAGGGCATCCCGTCGACGAGCGCGTAGTCGTAGCGGATGCGGTGTCCGTGGAGATCCACGCTCTCGACGAGGTGGTAGCGGAACGTCTCGCCGCTCGGCCCCGCGAGCCGCGCCTCCGGCACGATCGTCCCGTCCGAGCGCGCCCCGAAATAGTGCACGCTCCCGTCCGGCGTCTCGGCCTTCCAGTAGCCGGCCGCGCCGGCGTCGACCCAGGTCCGACGCACGAAGCCGCCCTCGTGGCGCGAGCGGTACACCGCCCCGGCGCCCGAGGTGGACACGCGCACGAGCTGCTCCGAGCGATCCGCGGCGAACTCGTCCGCGGCCACGTACCTCGGATATCCGCGAAGGGTCGTCCGCTCGATCGACGGGGCGTCGATCGACCATCCCATCCCGACGACGCCGTTGCCTCCGCCCGAGTCGTAGGAGAGCGCGAGGCTCGGCGTGGCCGACGCATATCCCGCCGGGAGCGTGAGCGGCACGGCGTAGGACATGGAGCCCATGTTCCCGCTCATCGTCGCGTTCGCGCCGATACCCTCGACCGATCCCGGCCCGTCCGGAAGGCTGACGCGATCGTCGGAGACGCCCGATTGCGCGTGCGCGCCGGAAGCGACGCCGAGCGCGAGGAAGAGGGCGAAGAGGCCGAGGGATCTCGCGGCCGCCGAGAGGGAATCGCCCTCGGTGGTGGCGCCCCCGAGGCGCTTCGCGGGGAATGTTCGAGGGCTCTCGTGCGTCGGGATTCGGTGCGCCGATGCGTGCTTCATGGCGACGTGCAGTCATGCACGGCGCGTTGGCTCGCGGTATCGAACGGATGCCCTACACCATTTCGCTTAGGCGCGTTCGGCTATGCGCAACGACTTGCGCGATCGGCTTGCACGGGAAGGCCCGCTCAGGCCGCAGGGCTCGCCGCGAGCTCCTTCGCGAGAAGGGCTTCCTTCTCGTCCCAGAGCTCCACGAGCCAGCGCTGGAAGCGCTCGCGGTAGGCGGCGTCGTTCTCGTAGTCGCCGCCGAGGAGCTCGCTCGGGATCGGGCGCTCGCGGACGAGCACGCGTACGACGCGCAGCCTTCCCGAGAGGAGGTCGGCGAAGGTCGGGCGACCCTCGGGGTAGACGATCGTCACGTCGACGATCGCCTGCAGGACGTCGCCCATCGCGTTGATCACGAACGCGACGCCGCCGGCCTTCGGGCGCAGGAGGCGTGCGTACGGCGACTTCTGGCCGTCGCGCTTCGCCTCGGTGAAGCGGGTGCCCTCGACGAAGTTCATCACCGAGACGGGAACGTGGCGGAACTTCTCGCAGGCCGCGCGCGTGGTCTCGAGGTCCTTGCCGCGGAGCTCGGGATGCCGCTCGAGGAGCTCCTTCGAGTGGCGCTTCATGAAGGGGAAGTCGAGCGCCCACCACGCGAGCCCGAGGAGGGGCACCCAGATCAGCTCCTGCTTCAGGAAGAACTTCAGGAAGGGGATCCGCTTGTTGAACGTGTGCTGGAGGACGGGGATGTCGACCCAGCTCTGGTGGTTCGAGAGCACGAGGTACCAGCCCTCGTAGCGGAGACCTTCGAGGCCCTCCACCTGCCAGTCGATGCGCGTGAGGAAGGCGAGCGTGAGCCCGTTGACCGTGATCCAGCTCTCGGCGACGACGATGAGCAGGCGCGAGAGGGCCGTGCGGGCCGCGTGCAGGGGCAGGAGGAACTTGAGCAGCGCGAGCGCGAAGAGCGGCACGCAATGCACGACGGTGTTGGTCGCGAGCAGGAGGAAGCCGAGCGGGATGCGGACGGAACCGGGGAGGAAATGGAGCATGAGATCCTCGGTCGTTCGGCGGCGGCGGGCCGCGGTCGAGCACGGCCGGCGTCTCCCGGGCCCTAGGCGCACCGGTGCGACCGGGAACAGACCTACGCCCGCGTCCCGGGAGAGACGAGGCCCTGGGTCATCGATTTGTCCGCTGGGACCCCCTCAGGGCGCGAAGGCCCGCACGAAGAAATCGCTCGGGCCGACCGCGGCGTGGCCGTCGAGCGTGCCGCTCGTGGTGCCCGCGACCACCACGCGCCCTCGGGGGTCGTAGGCGACGTCGACGCCGACGTCGTCGCCGGACGAGGCGATCGCGCGGACGTTCGTCACGACGAGGGTGGCATCGAGCCTCGCGAGGAAGCCGTCGTGGAGGCCGCCTCCGTAGGTCAGCGTCGGGAAGGTGCCGTTCGTGGGACCGACCACGTACGTGACGCCCGCGGGCGTGGCGGCGATCGCCATCGCGGTGTCCGTGCCGGAGGTGCCGAATTGCCGGACACCGGTCGGCAGGCCGTCCGCGTCGTAGGCCACGACGACGGCGTCGGTGCCGCCCGCGCTCGTCTGCATGGGATAGGTGCCGTCGGTCCGGACGAGGAGGTAGGAGCCGCCGTTCGCGTCGGTCGCGACGTCGACTCCGTACTCGATGGCGGAGGTCCCGTTCTGATCCGTGAAGAGCACGTTCCCGTCCGCGTCGTAGCCACGGAGGAAGGCGTCGTAGCTGCCCGCCCCCGTCTTTCCCGGGAGCGCGCCGTTGACGTAGCCGCTGACCACCACGGTGCCCGTGGACGTGAGGGCGACCGCGGTCGCCGCGTCGTACGCCGAGGTGCCGAACTGACGCGTCCACACGAGCGTGCCCGTGGCGTCGTACTTCTGCACGAAGGCGTCGGCGTTCCCGAGCGCGGTCTGATCCCCGAGCGCGCCGTACACGATGCCGCAGACGTAGAGGTTGCCCGACGCGTCGACGACGGCGCCGCCCGAGACGTCCTGCGCCGCGGTGCCGAACTGGAACGTGCTCGTGGGCGAGAGGCCCGAGGCATAGGTCCGCAGCACGAGGTCGAAGCTTCCCAAGGTGGCCTGGCCGAGGAGCCCGTTCGAGGTTCCGAGGACGAAGAGCCGACCGTCGCTCGCGTACGCGCCGCCGCTCGGCGTGTCGTAGGCCGGGCTGCCGAGCTGATCCGTGGAGCCCGCATGTCCCTGCGAATCGACCTCGACGACGGCGATGTCGAAGCCGCCCGCGTTCGTCGCGCCCGTGAGGGCCCCGTTGGTGTCGCCCACGACGAAAACGCGGCCCGAAGGGTCGAAGACGAGAGCCCGCGCGTTGTCCGTGGCCGAGGTCCCGAACACGCTCGTCCATTCGGTGGGCTCGCACTGACGATCGCGCGTCGCGCTCGGCTCCACGCTCTCGATCGAGCTCGAATCGCAGGCGGTCCAGGCCGCGCACGACGCGGCGTTCGAGGTCGTGGAGTACGTGCCCGAAGCGCACGCGGCGCACGCACGGTCGTTCGCGGCCGAAGCCTCCGCGGCGACGAAGCTTCCCGGCGCGCACACGGTGACGGGCGCGCAGGTGTCCTGGTTGGGCGTCGCGGCGTACGTCCCGCCGGCGCAGGCGGCGCAGACGCGATCCTCCGTCGCCGTCCCCGCCGTGGCGACGTAGCTGCCCGGACCGCACTCCGTCCACGGAGTGCACGCGGAGCCACCCCCGGAGGCGGGTCCGTAGGTCCCGTCCGGACACGGCCCGCTCCCGTCGGCACAGCCGAGCGCGAGGAAGGAGAGGAGCGAGAACGAGAGCCAAGAGCGTGCGACGGGCATCGGAGGTGGCGGAGGATAGCTCGGACGGCATCCGTGGCGATGCGTCGCCATCCACTCCATCGATTGCGCCCTTCCGTCGGCGGGCGATACCTTCTCCTCGGTTCCCGGGAGACGCCATGCCGAGTCGACACGAGCCCGTCGGTCTTCGAACGAGGGAAGCGAGACGTTCCGGCGGGCGTTCGCCGCTCGTCGGCGTTCTGGTCTTCGCACTCTGCGCGTTCGCGGGGATGCTCCGCTCGAGCGCCCAGCCGCCCCCCCAGGCCGCCCCTCCCCGCTTTCCCACCCGCGAAGAGACGCGCGAGACGCAGGCCCAGTACCGTCGTGACGGAGGCACCGAATCGCTCGTGCCCACGGCGGTGCGCTGTCCGGGCGGCACCGTGCAGCCTCCCGTCGAATGCCTGAGCGCGAGGGTCGCCGCGGCGCGCCTCCGGACGCGCGAGATCCTTCAGGAGAGCGACCGCCCCAATGACGCGCCGCCCGAGGCCTGCCCCGCGCTCACGTACGTGCAGGGCTCGCCGCGCGGTCCCCTTCCCAACTCGGGCTTCACGACGGTAGGCGTCTTCTCGGCGAAGGCGACCACGCGCGCGCGACGGCACGAGCCTGCGACCTGCTGCTACGTCTCGCGCGCCGATTGTCCCTGGCAGCCACGGCCGAACGAGTGAGAGTCTCTTCGCGGCCTCGGCCTTCCCCCTCCTCACGCGCAAGGGTTGACGTCATGTCCCGTCGCATCCTGATCACCGGCGGCTCCTCCGGCCTCGGCCTCTCCCTCGCCCACGCGCTCGCCGCACGCGGCGACACCCTCGCCCTCCTCGCCCGCGACGCCAAGAAGCTCGAGGCGGCCGCAGAAGCCGTCCGTGCGAAGACGCCGGGGGCACGGGTCTTCACCGTCGCCTGCGACGTGCAGGACGTCCCGGCGCTCGAGACCGCGTTCTCGCGCGTGGTCGAGTCGATGGGCGGGCTCGACGTGCTCGTCAATTCCGCGGGCGTCCTCCGCGAGGGCTACTTCGAGTCGCTCGATCTCGCCACGCACCGCGAGGTGATGGACATCAACTACTTCGGCACGCTGCACGCGATCCGCGCAGCGCTCCCGCACCTCCGGCGCTCGGGCCGGGGCCGCATCGTGAACATCGCGTCCATTGCCGGCCTCTCGGGCGTGTTCGGCTACACGGCCTACTGCGCCTCGAAGCACGCGCTCGTCGGGCTCACGGAGTCGCTGCGCTTCGAGCTCGAGCCGCAGGGCCTCGTCGTCCAGCTCGTCTGCCCGGGCGAATTCGACTCGCCGATGGTCGACGCGCTCGACCGCTCGCGCACGCCGGAGAACCGCGCGCACGCGCACACGATCCCGAAGGTCGGCGTCGACGTGATCGTCGACACCGTCGTCGGCGGCCTCGAGGGCGAGGACTTCTTCCTCGTCCCCGGCACGCTCGCGAAGCTCTCGGTGTTCGCGCTCCAGCACTTCCCGCGCGTCGGCCGCTTCCTCGGGGACCTCCGCGTGCGGCGCGCCTACGTCGGGCCGCGCTGAGTCGCTGCGGCCTCCACGCGCGCGCGAACGCGTTCAACCTGCGCCGAGCTCGTTGAACACCCACGACGTGAGCATCTTCGCGAGCCGCTGCGCGAGCGCATCGCTCATCGGATAGAGCTCGCTCGGGGCCTCGCCGCCCTGCTCCTCGGCGCTCGCAGCGCTCTGCGGCGCCGCGACGACGGTGTAGAGCACCGCACCCGAGAGCGCCGTCCGCAGCAGGGTCACCTGGCTGAGCGCGGAGTCGAGCTTGGCGTCGCCGATCGCGAACACGCGGTAGGGCTCGGGGATGAAGTTGCGATGCAGCCACGTGAGCCGAGGGGACGGGTTCACGCCCTCGGCGAGCAGCGTCTGGCCGTACGCGGGGACGTCCCGCAGGGCGAGGATGAATGCGTAGAGCTGCCGCTCGGCCTCCTCGCGGAGACTCGACGACGCGGGCAGCCGCGCGAGATGCTCGGAGTGGCAAGCATCGAAGCGCGTCATCAGGAGCCGCGCCGCCTGCTCCCAGAGCTGCTCCTTGGTGCCGAAGTGGTACATGACGAGCGAGTGCTTCACGCCGGCCGCGCGTGCGACGTCCTGCACCGCGACGCTGTCGAAGCCACGCGCGAAGAGCGTGATGGCGCTCTCGAGGATCCGCTCGCGCATCCGCTCGGCCCGTTCTGCCCGCGCAGGCCCTCGAGCGGGCTTCTCTTCTTGACGGCTCATGGAACGGACTCTAACACTGACTGTCTAAGTAGTCAGTCAAAAGAGGAGACCGGGATGCTCATCCGTGACACGCCGAGCCAGGGCTCGTTCCGCCAGACGCTGGCCGCTCTCTGGGACGGAGAAATCCCGGCGATCTCCGAGCGTTACCGCTGGGCCGGCTCCGCCTACGTCGTCTTCTTCGCCCTCGCCTTCTCGGTCGGCTTCCTCGGCCTGATGCACCACACGGCCTACCTCGGGCCCGGCCTGGGAGACGGTTTCAGCCTGCGCCCCTTCCTCCACCTCTGGCGGGAGGCGGGCACCGTGGGCCCCCTCCTGGGCTCGGAGCCGATTCCCGGAGCGGGACCGCTCTCGCTCGGCCAGCTCGGCCTCGTGCTGCTCGTCGTCGCGAACGTGATCGCGACCGCGGGCATCATCCTCGGCGGCTACTTCGGATACGAGAAGGCCTTCGGCCGACGCTATCCGCTCGACGAGCTCGTGACCTTCACGCTGCTCACGATCCTCAACGCGACCGCGATCTCCTTGATGCTCGGCGCGCTCGCGGGCCTCGCCACGCTCCTCGGCTTCGACTTCGTCGAGGCGTTCGGCGCCTTCGATCGCCTCCTCGCGTACGCACGCACGCTCGCGGCACAGGTCCCGACACTCGTGCACCTGCCTCCGTTCGTCGCCTTCCTCCTCGTCTACAACGTCGGCGGCTTCTTCCACTACTGGGCGCATCGCCTCGGTCACGAGAGCCGCCTGCTCTGGCTGCTCTTCCACCGCCACCACCACATGAACTACGACCTGATCCAGCCGACGTCGCAGGCCGTGTTCTTCGCGTTCCCCTTGTTCGTCGTGCTCGCCGTCCCCTACGTGTTCGGCTTCTCGCTCGTCGCCAAGCTCTTCACCGACGACGCGCTCGCGGTCGCCTCGTACACGATCCTCTTCAAGCTCGTCGCGGCCTTCGCGACCACCTTCAGCCATCAGGGCGCGCTCTACGACTTCGCCCAATCGAGCCGATTCGTCCGCGCGCTCGGCGTGCTCGTCTCCGAAGGCCCCTACCACTACCTGCACCACTCCGCCGAGCCCGCCGAGCACTCGAAGCGCGGGAACATCGTCAACGTCGGCGGCGGCATGGGCTTCTTCTGGGATCGCGTCTTCGGCACCTTCCGCGAAGTCACGCCGCACCGTCCCGCCGTCGGCCTCGAAGGCTCGCCGCGGCTCCACCTGAACCCACTGAGGCTCGCGCTCTCCGGCGTCGCGCAGATCCTCTACGAGCTCGTGAGCAACCGAGGCCTCCCGACCCGACTCCGCATCCTCGCGGCGGGCGCCGACTACCGGCCGCCGGTGACGCGCGACTATGCGGTGAAGGAGGGCGGGGCGGGGGGTTGAGGGAGGCGTGTCAGGCGTGCGAGGCGGACTGGGCCTCGAGCTCTGCGAGGAAACGGCGAGCGGAATAGGGGCCGGTCATGGCGATTCCCCGATGGACGCGTGTCGCAACGGCCGAGTGGGAGTGGGTCCGGAGCTCGAGCACCCACGGTCCCGGACGCCCGAGCGAGAAGCCCGACGCCCCTCCGACGAGGCGCAGCTCGAGCACGTCGCGCCACTGCACCACCTCGCGGCCGTCGATCTCGATGCCCTGCGACCGCACCACCATCCGCTCCGTCCCGGATGTCCCGACGAACAGGCCGAGGACGAGCGCGGGGACGAAGACGCCGAAAAGCACACCGCCGAGGGGACCGAGCGTAAAGACGCCGGCCGCGACGAAGACGGGCGCGAGCGCCACGAAGGGGAGCCATGTGGAGGCGGGCATGCCCGAGAGAGCCCTGCCCTCCCAGCGGTCGAGCCGATCACGCGTCGGTGGGTTCACGCGACCCGCTCCCGAGGCTGCATCAGAGCCCGCCCCCGGCCTTCACCTCGGCCAGGCATCGCTCGAGGTACGCCCGGTCGCGCGGCGAGAGCTCGAGGCGCTGGAACCCCGGCCATCGCAGGCCGGTCTCGAGCGCATGGGCCCAAGCGCGCTTGTACGGGCCGGCGAGCTCGCGGAGCTCGTCGATGGACTTCCTCCGGTGCACGAACCCTCGGTAGACGAGGAGGTCGGCGAGGAAGTCGTATCCCGGAGGACTGATGTCGGCGGAGATCTCGTCGGGCCAAACGAGGCACGATTTGAGGAACTCGAAGGAGGGCTCGGCCTCGGGATCGAGCACGAGGCTCTCGATCGCTCGTCGATCGCGGTCCGGAATCATCGTCGGCTCACCGTGCGTCGACGATATCGAAGGTTCCGGGCGCGAGCCAGAGGTCGAGCTCGAGGCGTTGCGGGTACGCGCGGTCCGTGCCGAAGCCCCCGCGGGCGTTGGACGCCACTCGAAACGCCGCCGGCCTCGACGTTCGACGCGCCCTCAGAACCCCCACGCCGCGAGCCACCGGCTCGACCACGCGCGGAAGCCGCCGGGCACGCGCGCACCCGCCTCGAGATGGTTCGCCCCCCGAACGATCGTCAGCGGGTAGCCCTGCTGCGCGATCTTCCGCACGCCCCCGATCGGCGTGATCGTGTCCGCGTCGCCCGCGAGCAACGCGAGCGGCGTCCTCAGACCACGGCTCGCCTCGAGCGGCGACACGCGCGAAGGATCGAAGCGAGCGAGCTGGCCCGCTCGAGCCATCGCGAGATACTCGCCGGGGCGAAGCACCCACTCGACGGCCCCGACCGTGCCACGCACGTGGTCGCGAGCGGCCGCTCCGAGGTCTTCGAAGGGGGACTCGAGCAACGCGCCGCCGAGCTTCGCGCCGCTGCGTTCGAGGTCGGAGAGCGCGAGCAATGCGATGCCTGCGCCCATGCTCGACGCGACGAGCACGATGCGCGACCGAGGAACGCCCTGGGCCTCGAGGTAGCGCACCGCTGCGACCACGTCCGTGCGCTCCCACCCGCCGAGCGTGCACGGCACCTCGGGATGCTCGTCGCGCCCGCGGAAGGTGAAGACGAGCGCGTCCCACTCGGGAAGGTCGTTCGCCCGCGGTGCCGTGCCGAAGGCATCGTCGCCGAAGCCGTGGAGCAGGATCGCGACGCCCTTCGCCGCGCGACGATGGAGCAAATGGAGGTGGAGCTCGGCGCCTCCGCCGCTCGGGATCCTCGCCTCGGTCCACGTCGAATCGGGCGCCCTCAGGCGCTCGAGGATCGCCGCGCGCTCCGGCTCCGTTCGTTGCGGCGTCCCCGACGCGAGGAGGAGCGAGGGCAGCGCGAACGCGGCGGCGACGGTGACGAGGCCCCAGAGCGCGAGGAAGGCGACGCCGAGACGGATGAGGGCGCGGGGCACGGCACGAGACTCTAGCCCGCTCCGGCCGCAGAGGTCGTCGGTTCGCACGGCGGCGAGCCAGCCCTGTGGGAGGACTCGCCCCTCGCTCGAACCTTCGTCAGGGCCGCCGACGTTTGAAGCAGATGGTCATGATCGTGACGTTGCCGCTCGTCACTCCGACCGGCTCCCACCCCTGGGCGCCGGCCTCGTTCCCGATCTGCGTGATCGCCTCCGAGGTCCTCGACGCGTTCATGGAGTTCTTCGTCACACAGAGCGTCTCCCAACGCTGCACGTTCTGCGCACGCGCCGGCGGAATGACGAACGGAACGGCGGTCGCGGCGGCACCGCAACCGGCGGCAAAGGCCAGGACGAGTAGAAATCGAGTTCGGGTTGCCATGAATCGTCTCCGTGGCGCGCGACGCGCCGCTCGCTCAAGTCACACGTGCCAACCAGACCGTGTGGGTCGGCCTTGGTTCCGGGGGGGTCGGCCAGGTCATCGGGGCCGCACGATAGTGGGCAGCGTCGACTCGGGCGAGGCTCGAATTGCGGGCGAGCTCTCCATGACGCGGCGTGCGATCGGGGGCGCGCGAGACGCACTGGGAACGCCATTCCTCTGAACGCTGCCGCGCCGCACCTCATCGGCACGACGCCCCGCCCTTCACTAGCCTGTGCCGATGTCCGAGATCGCCCAAAGCGTGAGCGCGAAGCCGTACCCGGACCTCGACTGACGGTCGAAGGCCTGGATCCGCCGGGACTCGTCTACGCCTACGCAGGAGGCGAGTCCCGATCGTCGTCCGGCGGATCGAGGCAAGCACGCTGAAGGCGACCTACCCGTGGGTGAACGTGAACGAGCGCGCGTTCCTGCACGAGCGAATGCCTCCGACTTCCGTCGACCTGGACTTCGCGGGCTCCCGTGACGAGACTCTCGCAGGAACGGTCCGGCGATGAGCGCTGACGAACTCCTTGCGACGTACGGCACGTGGAACCTGCCCGCCTTCCGCGAGCAGGTTCCCGACAGGGCGCTGCACGTCGTCGTTCTGTGCGTGCTCTCCGACCGACGCGACGATGCCGGTCGCGAGGCCATCGGCCGCGAGGTTCGACGCCTCTGGACGGATATGACGTCACGCCTTCCCTCGGCCCACGGGCATCGGCTCTCATGGAGCGATGTCGCCTTCCTGGTGGATGGTGGCGAGCTCGAGGACCTCGTCCAGACCCTTCGAGAGCTCTCGACTCCGCACGACGCGGTGTCCGAGGTGTGGTTCGCCGTGGACCCGGTCGCGCGCGCCACGGATGGGCGACTCCCTGCGATCGAGGCGCTCGTCATGGGCATCCACAAGATCGGCTATCGCAAGGCCTACCCGGCCGCCTGGTGCCTGTGCAACGGTCAGCTGGTGCATCGAGTCGACTGACCGTCGCCCGGCGGCTACGAGCGGGTGCCGCCCCCCGCCGCCGCACACGTCGAACGTCAAACCGACGAGCTTCGCATGGACTCCGTTTCCAAACGCCATCGCCTCTTCGTCGGCGCGCTCGCACTCGCGGCGAGTTGAAAGCCGGCGGGTCGCTGCTGGCGGGAGCGATGGTCTGGCTCTTCTCGGGATGGCTCGCGTTCATCCTGGGCACGTAGAGCGCGCGCCCGAGTCCTTCCCCCGAGCGGATGTTCGCGGCATTGACGCACCGGCCGCTCACGCCGACCATCTCGTGGATCGATGCGCAAGGATGCCACCGAATCGAGAGCGGTCCGACGGCCCCACCGGGCTCTCGGAGCGCTCCTCGCGGGTCTCGCCGTTGGCGCGGCATCGGCGATCGTCGGCTTCCTTCGGATCACCGTGTGGCTCACCGAGACCGGCTGGGCGGGCTGCCTCGCCTTCGGTCTTCTCGTCGTCCTGTTCGTGGTCACGACGGTCGGATCCGTGCGCTCGTTCACGAGGCGAACGTCCGACCGCCGGCCGCGCTCGTCGACGCCATCCTCGGGCCGGGCCGACGCGTAGCCAGGAGGTCGGCTTTCGTCGTCATGACTCGGAGTCGGCGAGTCGAGACGCGGCTACCGGGTGCAGACGCTTGG
>JAXLYX010000029.1:0-42389 GCA_046351215.1 Polyangiales bacterium
CAGTTCCTCCACGGCGAGCAGGGGGCCCTCTTCGCCGCCGCCCAGGTCACCGAGGCCGTCCAGTTCTTCGACGGGAAGATGTACGGCGCGACGCAGGTGATGGACGAGGCACGCCACGTCGAGGTCTTCCACCGGTACCTCGACACGAAGCTGAACAAGCTCTACCAGATCAACGACAATCTCTTCACGATCATCGACGCCCTGATGACCGACTCGCGCTGGGACATGAAGTTCCTCGGGATGCAGATCATGGTCGAGGGCCTGGCGCTCGGGGCCTTCGGCTCGCTCTACCGGCTCACGAGCGAGCCTCTCCTCAAGGAGCTCCTCAAGAACGTGATCCAGGACGAGGCGCGTCACGTCCACTACGGCGTGCTCGCCCTCCGCGAGCACTTCAAGAACCACATCACCGAGAAGGAGCGCGAGGAACGCGAGGACTGGGCCTTCGAGGTCGCGCTGCTCATGAAGAACCGCTTCCTCGCCTTCGAGGTCTACGACGAGATGTTCGCCCACCGGCTCACGCGGAAGCAGTGGGCGGACGTCGTCACCACGTCGCCCGGGCTCGAGGAGTTCCGGCGGGTGATGTTCACGCGCCTCGTCCCGAACCTCCGCGAGATCGGCATCCTCACGCCGCGCATGTACCCGCACTACGAACGGGTCGGGCTCATGAAGTACTTCGGCATGAAGTCCGCCGATCAGCTCGACGAGAAGCAGCTCATCCAGGACCTCGATTCGACCCCGGTCGACCTCGGCGCGCTCGCGGCCGAGTGAGGCGGATCGACGCGCGCTCCACGAGGGCCGGCTCCCCGAACGCGGGGGGCGGGCCCTCGCGCCGTTTCGTCCCAAGACACGGACGCGCCTACAATTGCAGCGGATTGGCCACTTGACGGCGTCGATTCGAGTGCGCACGCTAAGGCTTGGATAGCTTTGCCTAGCATTGGCCATTCGAACGGTCCCCGGATCTCCGAGCGCGCAGGTGGGAAGCGCGACGGAACCGGTGCGGGCCTCGATCTTTCCGCCGCACCCAAGCCGGGTGCGCGCGGCGGTGTCCGTCCCCTCGAACACGAAAGGCCTTACCTTGAATCACCAAACCACGCTCGATCGGAATGCGTACGATGACGCCCTCCACGGCTTCCTGACGGAAGCGCGGCGTCGAGGCTTCGTCGACTACGACGCGGTGTCGGACTTCCTGGCTCGCGGCGAGGTGAACGAAGACACCATCGGAACCCTGCTGCGACGGCTCGAGAGGGAGCGCATCCCGCTCGTCGACACGTCGCCCGGCCGGGGCGAGGACGGGGATTCGAGACCGCGCAAGAAGCGCATCAAGACGTCGCCGAGCGAGCCTGTGCAGGCGTATCTCGACTGGATGGGCCAGGTCAGCCTGCTCACCCGCGAGGGAGAGGTCGAGCTCGCCCGGATCATCGAGCGCGGACGCCGCTCGATCTTCGAGACGGTCGTCGGCTCCGGCGTGAAGGTGCCGGGTCTGGCAGAGCTCGTCGGACGCGTCGAGGAGGGCCAGCTCCGCCCCCACGAGGCGGTGGTCGAGGAGGCCTTCGAGGCGGCGCTCGAGCGGCTCAAGGATTACGGTCGGCGCATCGAAGCGGCCGACGAGAAGGCCCGGAAGAAGGTCGAGCACGATCTCGGCCGGACGGCCAAGGCCGTCTCGGACGTGCTCTCGAAGGTCGAGTCGGCCCGGGCCGAGGTCGAGCAGGCGAAGGCCGAGATGATCGAGGCGAACCTCCGCCTCGTGGTCGCCATCGCGAAGAAGTACCTGAAGCGCGGCCTCCCGTTCCTCGATCTCGTGCAGGAGGGCAACATGGGCCTCATGCGCGCGATCGACAAATTCGACTACGCGCGAGGCTACAAGCTCTCGACCTACGCTTCGTGGTGGATTCGTCAGTCGATGGCGCGCGCCGCCACGGATCAGGCGCGGACCATCCGGATCCCCGTGCACGCGTACGAGCTCCTGACGAAGGTCATGAGCACGGCGCGGCGGCTCGTGTCGACGCTCGGGCGCGATCCCTCGCCGGAGGAGATCGCACAGCGCCTGAAGGTGCCGGTCGAGCAGGTCCACTCGCTGCTCACCATCTCGCGCGACACGATCTCCCTCGAAACGCCGGTCGGAAGCGAATCCGCCAGCGAGCTCGGCGACCTCCTCGCCGACGACGCGTCGGTCTCGCCGGTCGACACGATGGCCGGTGGCGATCTGTCCGAGACCGTCGAGAAGGCGCTGTCCCAGCTGAATCCGCGCGAGCAGCAGATCCTCCGCATGCGCTTCGGCCTCGGAGAGACCGAGGAGAGCACCCTCGCCGAGATCGGCCGTGAATTCGGCCTCTCGCGCGAGCGCATCCGGCAGCTCCAGGCGCTCGCGCTACGGAAGCTGCGGAACACCAAGGAAATGGACGACCTCGAGGCCTACGTCAGCGCCTGACGGAGACCGAGGGGCCTGCCCCGACGCGACGCGGCGGATGGAACTCTCGTTCCAATCCGCCGCGTTCGTTCGTATCCTGCGCGAGAGCTGTCATGTCTTCTGCTCCCTCGACCTCCGCACCGCGTCCCCTGCAGCGCGTCGTCTACGACTCCGGTGGATGCCGGCTCATCCTCGACTTCTGGCCCGTGGCGGTGGCCGTTCTCGGGGGCGCCGGGACCCGCGCGGACTACTCCGGGCTCCTCGAGGCGATCGACCGCCACGTGATCGCGCGACGCGAGCCCTACGTCATCGTCACCGACTCCCGCCCGATGCACGGCCCCCCGCCCGCCGACGTGCGGCGGGAGATCAGCGAGTGGATGAAGAAGAACGCCACCGGTCACACCAGCCTCGGCTCGGTCACGATCGTCGGCAACGCCCTCGTCCGCGGCGCCCTCACCGCCCTCTACTGGCTCTTCGAGCCCCCGAATCCGCAGGGGGTCGTCGGCGGCTGGGTCGAGGCGCGCGACTGGGCCGTCCGGCGCTTCGAGCTCGCGGGGCGAGCCGTCCCGCCCGCGCTCGCGTCGGCGGACCGCGAGCCGTACTGAGCCCGTCCGCTCGGGTCCTCGAGGGGGGCCCCTGGATCGCAAGGGCTTCGTCCCCCCGCGCAGGACTTGCGCGCGCCCGCCTCGGGCGCCCCGCCGTGCGACGAATTGCCGCATGTTACGCGCCGAATACGGGCGGCGCGTATTTGGTACGGACTTTGCTGAATAGGGGGTCGAGCGACCGAAGGAGCCGACCCGATGATCCGTATCCCGACCCGACCGACCCTCCTCGCCCTGGGCCTCCTGCTCGCCCTGGGTGGTTGCGGTAGCAACGAGCCAGCTTCCCAAGGAGGAGGGGGCGCCGCGCCCTCGGAACAGGCGGCCACGGGCGCCGCCGCTCCGAGCGGTGACGCACGCGCCGAGGCGGAGAGCATCTTCACGAACCGCTGCGTGCCGTGCCACGGCCCGCGGGGCGCCGGCGACGGCCCCGCTTCGGCCGGTCTCGATCCGAAGCCGCGGAATTTCCAGGACCACGCGTGGCAGCAGTCGGTCAACGACGACCACATCGCCCGCATCATCCAGTACGGCGGCTCCGCGGTCGGCAAGAGCGCCGCGATGCCCGCCAACCCCGACCTGCAGGACAAGCAGGCGGTGGTCACGGCGCTCGTGGCCTACGTGCGGAGTCTCGGGAACTGAGGATCCCGCTCTTTCCGAGAAGTGTTCTCGGACGTCGTCGCGCTCCGGGGCGCGGGGGCGTTGCCATGCCCGGAGGTGGAACATGAGTAAGTGGAAGAAGGTCGGCAAACTGGCCGCCGCCGCCCTCGTCGGCGTGGGAACGCTCGTCGGAGCGGGCTCGGCCATGACGGCGTGCGGCAGCGGAGGCGGCACCCAGGCGCCCGCCGCGGGCGGCTCCGGACGAAGCGTCCAGGAGCTGATGCGCGCGCGCAATCTCAGCGAACAGGACGTCCAGAACGCCCTCGCGACCTACACGCCGACCGGCCGTCGCGACGAGTTCGTGATGTTCGCGTCCGGCGGCCATGGCGGCAACATGATCGTCATCGGCATCCCCAGCATGCGCATCCTGAAGTACGTCGGCGTCTTCACGCCGGAACCGTGGCAGGGCTACGGCTTCGACGAGCAGACGCAGGGAGTGCTCCGGGAGGGTCGCCGCTCGGGTCACGACATCACCTGGGGCGACATGCACCATCCGGCGCTCTCGGAGACCAACGGCGAGTACGACGGTCAGTTCATCTTCGTCGGTGACAAGGCCAACGCCCGCGTCGCCGTCGTGAACCTCACGGACTTCGTCACGACGCAGATCGTGTCGACCGACCTCATCCAGTCGGATCACGGCGCGGCGTTCGTCACGCCGAACACGGACTACGTCGTCGAGACCTCGCAGTACCCGGCGCCCCTCGGCGGCGCGTACGCCGACGTCAGCCAGTACAACGATCGGTACCGCGGCGCGGCGATCTTCTGGAAGTTCGACCGCCAGCGCGGCCGGATCGACACCGCGCAGTCCTGGGCCGTCGAGCTCCCGCCCTACATGCAGGACCTCGCCGACATGGGCAAGCGCGCGTCGGACGGCTGGGCCTTCTTCAACTCGTTCGACACCGAGCGCGCCTACGGCGGCAACCAGGAAGGTCGTCCGAACCTCGAGTCGGGCGCCTCGCAGAACGACATGGACTACCTCCACTGCTTCAACTGGAAGCGGGCGGAGGAGGTCGTGCGTCAGGGCAAGACCGAGACGATCGCCGGCATGCGGACGATCCGCCTGCAGACCGCGATCGACGAGGGCCTCCTCTACTTCGTCCCCGAGCCGAAGAGCCCGCACGGCGCCGACGTCTCGCCGGACGGCAAGGACATCGTCGTCGGCGGCAAGCTCGACACGCACGCGACCGTCTACTCGATCGACAACATCAACCGCCTCGTGCGCGAGCGTCGGTTCGAGGGCCGCGACCCCTACGGCGTGCCCATCCTCCCGTTCCGCGAGGCGATCCGCGGTCAGGTCGAGCTCGGCCTCGGGCCCCTGCACACGCAGTTCGACAACCACGGAAATGCCTTCACCTCGCTCTTCCTCGAGTCGAAGGTCGTGTCGTGGTCGCTCCGTGACCTCCGCGTCCTGAACAAGGTCTCGACCCACTACAACATCGGCCACATCGCCGCCGTCGAGGGCGACACCGTCTCGCCGGGCGGCCGCTACCTGATGGCGATGAACAAGTGGGCGCTCGACCGCTTCAATCCGGTCGGCCCGCTGCTCCCGCAGAACTTCCAGCTGGTCGACATCAGCGATCCCTCGCACATGCGCGTCCTCTACGACCTGCCGATCCCCCTCGGCGAGCCGCACTACGCGCAGATCATCCGGGCGGACCGTCTCCATCCGATCGACGTCTATCGCCCCGCCGGCGAGGACCCGATCACCCACCAGCCCTCGCCGAACGCCGTCACCGGCGGTCGCGAGCGCATCGAGCGGCGCGACGACGGAGTGCACGTCTACATGACGGCGATCCGCAGCCACTTCACGCCGGACACCATCCGCGTGCACCAGGGCGACGTCGTGCACTTCCACATCACGAACGTCGAGCAGGCGCACGACGCCACGCACGGTTTCGCGATCGGAGCGCACAACGTGAACCTCAGCCTCGAGCCGGGCGAGCACGCGGACGTCACCATCCGCGCGGACCACGCGGGCGTCTTCCCGCTCTACTGCACCGAGTTCTGCTCGGCGCTCCACCTCGAGATGGCCGGCTACCTCCTCGTCGAGCCCGCGGGCGGCGCTGCCGCTCCGGCCCCGGCGCAGTGAGCCGAGCCAGCCTCTAGGACGACGACCGTGCGCCACCCTCTGTCCCTTCGTCCCCTCCTCCTCTGCCTCGTCACGCTCGCTCCGGCCTGCGCGACGAGGGGAGGCTCGGTCCGGGACCTCGGGCTCCGCGAGACGGAACACCGTTACGCGAAGCCCGAAGGGTGCAGGGAGGTGGCGCCCGGCGATCGCATCGAGGACACGGTCCGCGACGCCCCGGAGGGCTCGGCCCTCTGCCTCGCCCCCGGCGAGCATCGCGGCCCCCTGCACGTCACGAAGCGGATCACGGTCTGGGGCCCACGCGAGGCCCGGATCACCTCCACGGGGACCGGCACCACGGTCGAGGTCCGCGCTCCCGGCACCCGCCTCGTCGGCTTCACGGTCGACGGGAGCGGCGGCCGTTACGACACCGACGACGCGGCGATCAAGGTCCACTCGGACGACGTCACCGTCGAAGGCGTCTCCGTCGTCCATGCGACATTCGGCATCCTCGTCGAGCGCGTGAAGCGCGCCCGGATCGTCCGGAACCGCGTGCAGGGGAACCCTGCCACCCAGATGGGCCTGCGCGGAGACGCGATCCGCCTCTGGGAGACGACGGATTCCCTCGTCGAGGCGAACCACGTCTCGAACGCACGGGACATGGTCTTCTGGTACTCGTCGCGCAACCGACTCCTGCGGAACGTGGTCGAGGGCGGCCGCTACGGTACCCACCTCATGTACAGCCACGAGAACCGAATCGAGGGCAACCGCTTCCTCGGCAGCATCGTCGGGACCTTCGTGATGTACAGCCACGACGTCGTCATCCGTCGCAACCAATACGTCGACATGTCGACGCCGGCCGGGATGGGTGTCGGCCTCAAGGAGTCGAGCGACATCCGCGTCGAGTCGAACTCCTTCGTCCACTGCAATTCGGGGCTCTACATCGACACGAGCCCCCTCGGGGTCGATTCGTACGATCACATCGATCGGAACGACTTCGCCCTGAACGACGCGGCCGTCGTCTTCCACGGGACCACGGAGCGCAATCTCTTCCGCCGGAACGTGCTCCGCTCGAATCGCGAGCAGGTCCGGGTCGAGGGAGGGAACGACGCGCTCGGCTCCGACTGGAAGGAGAACCACTTCGACGACTACCGCGGATACGATTTGAACTCCGACGGAATCGGGGACGTGCCCTACGAAGAGCGCAGCCTCGCCGGCCAGCTCGAGAGCGACCGGCCGAACCTGGCGTTCTTCCACGGCACCCCGGCGCGCGCGGTCGTCGACGCACTCGGCCAGCTCGTGCCACTGTTCGCACCGCGACTGCTCGTGGTCGACGCGCGGCCCCTCGTCGCGCGCCCCGGGCGTGGAGGTGCAGAGTGAACATCGTGCTCGAGAACGTCTCCAAGCGCTTCGCCGATCAGGAAGCGCTCCGCGGCATCGATCTCGCCGTCGAGACCGGGACGCGGCTCGCGCTCGTGGGTCCGAACGGCTCCGGCAAGTCGACGTTGCTCCGCATCCTGATGGGCCTGCTCTCGGCGGAGGGCAAGGTCCTCCTCGACGATCGCGATCCGTTCCGGAACCGACAGGCGATCGCGCATCGGCTCGCCTACGTGCCGCAGACCGCCCCCCAGCTCGGAGCGAGCGTCCGCGACGTCGTCCGGGCGGTGGCCGATCTCCGCGGGATCGACGTCCCACACATCGCGGCGCAAGCGGATCGCCTCGGCCTCGATCTCGAGTCGAACCGGGAGAAGGCCTTCCGCTCGCTCTCCGGCGGCATGAAGCAGAAGCTCCTCATCGCCCTCGCGTTCTCGTCCGAGGCCAGCCTCTTCATCCTCGACGAGCCCACGGCGAGCCTGGACACCAGCGCACGCGACACCTTCCTCGCCATGCTCGACGAGGCGTCGAAGAACGCTTCCGTCCTGCTCTGCTCCCACCGCCCGGACGACGTGCAGAAGCTCGTCAGCCGGATGGTCGAGCTCGGAGAGGGGAAGGTCGTGCGTGACGTGACCGTCCTCGAGGGCGGTCGTGCCCCGCGCGAGTGCCCTCGGGCGGCGGAGGTCGGCCATGGATGAGCGCCGCTACCAGAGCGTGCGGCGTCTCGTGGCCGTCACGGTCCTCGTCCTCGTCGCGGGTGGTGTCGCCCTCCTCCTGCGCGGCTCGGGCGAGCCTCCGACGGGCCCGGTCGCGATCGCCTGGGACGACGAGGTCTGCGCCGAATGCCACATGCACGTCGGCGATCCCCGGTACGCGGCCCAGCTCCAGACGCGCGACGGTCAGGTCCTCAACTTCGACGACGCGGGCTGCCTCTTCCGCTACGTCGAGCGCATGCGACCGAGCGTCCATGCGACGTACTTCCGCGACGCGCGGAGCGACGCGTTCCTGACGGCGGACGAGGCCCGCTTCGTGCCGGCGACCGACACGCCGATGGGGTACGGCTTCGCGGCCGTGCGCGGCGACGCGCCGGGAGCGGTCGGCCTCGAGGACGCTCGTCGGCGCGTGCTCGCGGATCCCGAGGGAGGTGGACGATGAGCTTCGCGCGCGAGGTCCTCGCTGCCGCACGCCTCGACTTCGGCGAGGTGCGACGGTCCCGTTGGCTGGCGTTCGCGACGGCGGTCTACGCCCTCCTGGCGGGCGTGCTCGTCCTCGTCGGGATGAGGGAGTCGAGCGTCCTCGGCTTCACGGGCATGGGCCGCGTGATGCTCTCCTTCGCCCACGTGCTCCTGCTCGTGCTCCCCCTGCTCGCGCTCTCGGCGACGACCCAGGTGGTGAACCGCGCGCGTGACGACGGGACGATCGAGCTCCTCTTCAGTCATCCGCTCTCGCGCTCGGCGTACCTCGTCGCCCTGACGTTCACCCGGTACACCGTGCTCGCCCTGCCCCTCGTGCTCCTGCTCGTCGCGATGGGCGTGATCGCGAGGCTCGTGGTCCACGAGGAAGTCCCGTGGGTGATGCTCGGACGCTCGATCGCCGTGAGCTGCGCCCTCCTCTGGGCCTTCGTGGGCATCGGTCTGGCCGTGTCGGTCGAGACGCGGAATCAGGCGAAAGCGGTCGTGCTGGGACTCGTGTTCTGGGCCCTGGGCGTGCTGCTCCTCGATCTCGCCCTCGTCGGCCTGATGCTCGAGTGGCGGGTCGATGCGCGCGCCCTCTTCGTGCTCGCATCCCTCAATCCGGTGCAGGCCGCGCGCGTCGCGCTCCTGTCCGGGCTCGAGCCCGATCTCGGGACCCTCGGTCCCGTCGGCTTCTATCTCTCCCACACGCTCGGCCCCCGAGCCCTCTACGCCCTCGGCCTCGCGTGGCCGACCGCCGTGGGGACGCTCGGCTGGCTCTGGGCCTTCAGCGGATGGAAACGAGGCGACCTCGTCTGAGGTCCTAGCGGAGGATGCCATGAAGAACCCCGTCCAGCGATTCTACGAGTTCCTCGATCACGCGCTCTGGCCGACCGGACGCGTCCTCCTCGCGCTCTCCGTGATCCCGCTCGCCCTCGCGATCAAGGCGCCGCTCTGGCACTACGCGATGGAGGCGCCGCAGTACCCGGACGGCCTCTACTTCGACATCTACACGTACCGCCTCGAAGGCGGGAACGAGGGTCAGCACATCGACGAGATCAACGTGCTGAACCACTACATCGGCATGCAGCCGATCCACCAGTCCGACATCCCGGACCTCGGCATCATGCCCTTCGCGATGGGCCTCCTGATCTTGATCACCCTGCGGGTTGCCGCGATCGGCAACGTGCGCGATCTCGTGGATCACATGATGATCGTGCTCTACACGCTCGGGTTCTTCGGCTTCCGGTTCGTGTACATGCTGTACACGTACGGGCACGAGCTGAACCCCGAGGCGCCGGTGAAGATCCCTCCATTCACCCCCGTCGTCATCGGTACGAACCAGATCGCCAACTTCACGGTCCACAGCCTCCCGAGGATCGGGACCTACTACCTGCTCGCATATGGCGGCATCGTGGTCGGAGTGACGCTCTGGCATCTGATCGCCGCACGCATGCAGGCTGCGCGGAAGGACCGCGAGGAAGAGCGTCGCGTTCCGTCCGAGCAGACCTGAACGAGGTCTGCCATGTTCGATCGAGCCCCCTTCCTGGTGTTCTGGGAGACCACCCAGGCGTGCGATCTCGCCTGCCAGCACTGCCGGGCCTGCGCGGTGCCGGAGCGCTCGCCGGGCGAGCTGACGACGGCGGAGGGGAAGAGCCTGCTCGACGACATCCGCGCCATGGGGTGCCCGATCGTCGTGCTGACGGGCGGCGATCCCGCGAAGCGACCGGATCTCGTCGAGCTCGTCCGCCACGGGGCCTCGATCGGCCTGCAGATGGCGCTCACGCCGAGCGCGACGCCGCTGGTCACGCCCGAGCTCGTCCGGGAGCTGAAGGAGGCGGGGCTCTCGCGTCTCGCCGTCAGCCTCGACGGGGCCACGGCCGAGGTCCACGACGCCTTCCGCGGGGTGGCCGGCTCCTTCGAACGGACGTTCGAGATCCTGCGCGACGCGCGCGCGCTCGGGCTCGGCACTCAGGTGAACACCAGCGTCTCGAAGACGAACGCGAGCGACCTCGAGCGCATCGCGGAGCGGCTCGCGCCGATGGACATCGAGCTCTGGAGCGTCTTCTTCCTCGTGCCCACCGGACGCGCGCGCCCGGACGACCTCGTCGATCCGGAAGACGTCGAGCGGATGCTCGAGCGCCTCGCCGCGCTCCAGGAGTCGGTCCCGTTCGCGATCAAGACCACGGCGGCGCAGCACTACCGCCGGGTGCTCCTCCAGGGGAAGAAGCGCGGTGAAGAGCCCGTCGCACGCGACGGCATCGCCCGAGCGACGCGCCCCGTCGGCGACGGGCAGGGCATCGCCTTCGTCTCCCATCGCGGCGACGTCTTCCCGAGCGGCTTCCTGCCGATCCCGTGCGGCAACGTCCGCGAGGAGGGCATCGCGGAGATCTACCGCGAGCATCCGCTCTTCGTCGGGCTGCGCGACCCGGACCGGCTCGAGGGCAAGTGCGGTGTCTGCGAGTTCCGCAAGGTCTGCGGGGGATCGCGGGCACGTGCGTTCGCGATGCTCGGCGACGTCTACGCGGAGGACCCGGCCTGCGCCTACGTACCTCGGCTCGCGAGGGTGTCGTGACCGCCCGGGCGTCCGGGGAGGCGAACCGACTCCGCATCGCGGTCGTCGGCGCCGGGATCGCCGGGCTCTCGGCGGGACGCGAGCTCCTGCGCCGCCGGCCCGACGCCGAGCTCGTCGTCTACGAGGCCGCTCCCCGCGTCGGAGGGCTCGTGGCCACGGACCGGCCGCGTGCCGGCCTCGTGGTGGAGCGCGGCCCCGACTCGGTGGCGACGCAGAAGCCCGCCGCGCTCGAGGTGGCGCGCGAGCTCGGGCTCGGCGACGAGCTCGTGTCCGGCGGCGTCGCTCCGCGCCGCGCCTTCGTCGTGCACGGAGGGAAGCTCGTCCCGATGCCGCGCTCGCTCTTCGGGGCGAGCGGTGGCTCGCACGAGCTCTTGCTCTCGCCCCTGCTCACGGCGAAGGGCAAGATCCGCCTCGCCCTCGAGCCCTTCGTTCCGCGTCGAGCGACCCCCGAGGGCGAGACGGTCGCCGACTTCGTGGGCCGCCGATTCGGGAGCGAGCTCGTCGAGAGGGCGCTCGACCCGGTCCTGCGCGGCATCTACGGGGCGCCGGCCTCGGAGCTCGGCGCGGCGGAGATCCTGCCTCACCTCGTCGCGTTCGAGCGGGCCCACGGCAGCGTCGCACGCGGGATGACCCGGACGTCCCCACCGAAGGGAGCGGAGCGCCTGCCACCGGCCGTGAGCTTCAAGGGAGGCATGGATGCGCTCCCGGCACGGCTCGCCGCGGAGCTCGGTGATCGCGTCCGGACGAGCACCCGCATCGCGCGGGTCGGTCGACGGGACGGGGCCTTCCGGATCGAGACCGAGACGGGCGAGGTCTCGGACTTCGATCGCCTCGTCCTCGCGGTCCCGGTGACCGAGGCCTCGAGGCTCCTGCTCGACCTCTCGCCCGAGGCCGCACGCGAGCTCTGCTCGGTACGCACGGCGGACGTCGAGACCGTGACGTTCGTCTTCCCACGGGATGCGATCCCCCGCCCCCTCTCGGGCACGGGCTTCGTCGTCGCCCGAGGCGAGCGGCGCGTGCTCACGGCGATGACGTGGTCGAGTCGGAAGTGGCACGGTCGGGCGCCGCTCGACGTGGAGCTCCTGCGCTGCTTCTTCGAGGCCCACGGGATGGACGACCGGGCCGCGCTCGCCGCCGTGCGCGCGGACCTCGCGGATCTCTTGGACATCCAAGGAGATCCCCTCGAGACCTTCCTCGACCGGAGGGCCGCCGTGCTCCCGGTCTACGAGGTCGGGCACCTCGCCCGGGTCGCACGGGTCCGAGGCCTCCTCGCGGGCTTCTCCGGCCTCGCGCTCGCGGGCAACGCCTACGACGGGATCGGCATCCCGGACTGTCTCGCCAGCGGCCGGAAAGCGGCCGACCACGTCCTCTCGGACTCCGTGCTACCCCTCTCCGCCTGACCGCCGGCCGGGTGCGACACCTTGCCGCATTGTCCCGGGCGCACCGGACCACCAGGTAGCCTCCGATGAGAGCGCCCATCGCCCTGCTGACGTTCGCCGCGGCGGCTCTCATCGCCGTGCCGGGGACGTCGTTCGCGCAGGTGGCGCCGCGGCCTCAGGTCGGGGTGCGGACGGAGGTCTACGTCGACGACGACGGCACGACGATCTGGCGCCCTCGGGCCTCCGTCGGCGTGCCGGTGGGCGGCGACTACGCCGTGAACGCGACGTACCTCGCCGACGTCGTCAGCAGCGCGTCCATCGACGTGGTGACCCGCGCGTCGAAGCCGATCGGAGAGCTCCACCAGGAGGCCACGCTCGCGGTCTCGCGCGCCCTTCCCCGGGAAGGCTCGGTCGCCGTCGGCTACGGCTTCGTCCACGAGCCCGACTTCCTCGGCAATGCCATCAGCTTCGTCGGCGGCGTCGACCTCGGCGCGAACCGCGAGTACCACGTGAGCACCCGGCTCGTCGGAGGCATCTCGCGCGTCGGCACGGTCGTCGATCCGCAGTTCGAGGAGCACATCTACAGCTGCCTCGCGACGGCGGGCCTCAGTCGGATCGTCAACGCACGGCTCGTCCTGCGCGGGAACCTGGAGCTGCAGAACCTCTACGGCTTCCTCGGCTCCCCGTACCGCACGGTGCGGATCGGCGATTGGAGCGGCATGCCCTACACCGGCACCGATCCGGACGCGCTCGCCTGGGTCTTCACCGGGGTGACCGCCACCGCGAGGGAGAACGTCCCCGACGAGCGATTCCGGTCCAAGATCTCGATGGACCTCGTCGCCGAGCTCGGCCACGGCTTCGCGCTCTACGGCAACTTCGGCATGTACGCCGACAGCTGGTCGATCCTCGCCACCGACGACACCCTCGAGCTCCGCTTCGAGCCCCGACCGAACCTCCTCTTCCGCCTCGGCGGTCGCGTCTACGCCCAGTCGCCCGCCTACTTCTGGCGCATGCGCTACGACACCGCGAACGGAGTCGACGGCTTCGTGACCGACGACAAGAAGCTCGGGCCCATGCAGAGCTACTCGGGCATCGCGGCCGGCTCGATCCCGCTCGGCAGCCAGTTCCACGTCGACTTCCGGGTCGAATTCACCCACTACCACTTCCCCGAATTCACGCTTCTCCACGACCGACGCGCGCTCGCGACGCAGCTCGGCGTGGTGTGGAGGCCCTGATGCGAGCTCTCTTCCTCCTCCTCCTGCTCCTCGTCGGCGGCTGCGCCACGGTCGCTCCCTACGAGCGAGGCACCCTCGCGACCTCGCGCATGAGCCTCGACGGGGATCTCGACGAGGCCTATCTCGTCGCCTCGCGTCGGCGCGTGCGCGAAGAGGGCGTCATCGCCGGTGGTGCGGGCGCGGCGGCCGCGAGCGGCGCCGCAGGCGGGGGTGGTTGCGGCTGCAACTGAGACGACGCTACGTCGACGTGCGTGACGCGAGCGGGCCTCGGTCGCCTCCGGCAGACGGCGTCCGCGCCGCGACCAGCGTTCCGCATCCGCCGTTCGCTTCGATCCTCGCCTGCGAGCTCATCCGGACGACCAGGCCAGCGCCGCGGAGCCGCTCGTAAGCCGACTCGTAGCGCTCCCTCGGGGCGCGATCGAAGTCCCCGTTCGGAACCGGGTTGTAGGCATAGAGGTGCACGGCGACGCCGAGGGGCCGCGAAAGGGCGGCGAACGCGTCGAGCTCGGCCGCGCTCTCGTTGATCCCGGGGATCATCAGGTAGGCGAGCGCGACCTTCTTGCGCCGGTTGCGGCCGAGCCGCGGGATCTCGTCCCGGAGGACGTCGAAGAGCGGAGCGAGCGCGGGCCCCTTGGGGACGGCTCGTGCGCGGGTCTCCTCCGTGCCGGCGTGGACGCTCACCGTGACCCCGTTGTGGGGCGCGTGGAGGAGCTCGCGCAGACGCGGAAGGGGACCGCCGGTCGTCGTGACGCTCGCCGGCGCGCCGAGGCGACGCGCATCGTCCAGGTAGGCGAAGACGTTCTCGGCGTTGTGGAGGGGCTCGCCCACGCCGCTCACGGTCGAGCGGATCACGGCGAGGCCGCGCGCACGCACCGCCTCGAGCTGCCCCACGAGCTCCTCGCGCGAGAGGCTCCTTCCGAGGCCGTTCGCTCCGGACGCACAGAACGGGCAGCGCACGGCGCAGCCGACCTGGGACGAGATGCAGAGCGTGTCGCCGCGGTAGTGGACGGCCTCGACGAGCGAGCCGTCCGCGAGCCTCGCGCCGAACCTCCGATTCGACGACCCGATCTCCTCGGAGACGAGCTCGACCGCGCTCATGCGGCGTCCCCGACGAGGAGCGCGCTCCCCGAGCGCTCGAGGCGGCGACGGCCGTGCGCATCGAGATCCATCCGCTCGGGACCGACGTCCGCGAGACGGGCCTCGAGCTCGGCGAGCAGACGCTCCACCGAGTCCTGCCGGAGGACGTCGCGGACGAAGGCGTCCGAGCCCTCGACCCCGCGCAGGAGCCACTTCACGAGCTCCTTCAGCTTCCCGAGCACCCCCGAGTCGCCGTACGTCGCCACGTATCGTCCGCGGACCTCGTGCACGTAGGCGAGGACGTCGGCGGCGGCCGGCACGAAGGGCTCGCGCCCCTCGCGCAGCGCCTCGATCTGGCCGAAGATCCAGGGATTCCGGATGGCCGGCCGCCCGATCATCACGGCATCGCAGCCCGTCTCCGTCTGCATGCGGAGCGCGTCGGCCGCGTACCAGACGTCGCCGTTGCCGATCACCGGGATCCGGAGCGACTCCTTCAGCACGCGCACGATCCTCCAGTCCGCCACTCCGTCGTAGAAGTCGGCGCGCCGGCGCGGATGGACGACGAGGAAGTCGATGCCCGCGGCCTCGCAGGTGCGAGCGATCGCGACGACGTTCTCGGCGTCGTCGAAGCCGGCGCGGATCTTCGCCGAGAGGAGCCCCGGGACGCGCTCGCGCATCGAGACGAGGACGCGGTGGAGCAGCTCGGGATCCTTGAGCATCGCGGCTCCGACCCCCTTCTTCACGACCCGGGGCATCGGACAGCCGAGGTTGACGTCGACGACGTCGGCTCCCGCCGCGGCGACGACGCCGGCGGCCTCGGCCATCTTCTCGGCGTCGTTCCCCATCACCTGGACCGAGAGCGGGACCCCTGCGGCCTTCACCACCTCGCGCCGCAGCGCCACGGCCGAGAGCGGCGCGCGCGACACCCGCACGAACTCCGTGCAGACGATGCCGACGCCTCCGCGCTCGGCGAGGAGCGCGCGGAACTCCGGATGGCTCACGCCCTCCATGGGCGCGAGCATCGTCGGATGCGCGAACGGCCACCCGTCGAGGACGAAGGGGGCCGTGCGGGGCGGGGGCTCGAAGGGGCGGGTCATGGCGCGGAGGGGACGCTCGCGTCCCCTGCGTGGGCCTCAGACGAGCTCGCCGCGCTCGGCCTTCGCCGACCAGTGGCGGATCTGATCCTCGACGAGCTCGATCGCCTGGGACTTGAACGGACGGAGCAGGAAGGGGACCTCGGTCAGGTCGAAGGAGATCTCCTTCGGCGCGATCACGATCTGGCCCTTCACCGTGAACCCCTTGGCGGTGAACTGGACGTCGCAGACGTCGTCGTTGATCCACTTCGCCTGCGGGTTGTACTTGGCGAAGCGCTCCTTGTACGACTCGAGGGCCTTCTCGCAGGCCTTGCGCGCGAGGTCGTGGGAGAGCGAGTGCTTGACGACGTGCTTCATCGGGGGGTGCCTCCGGGGCGTCTACGGCGCGCGAGCATAGCAGCGAGGTCCGAGCCCCGCCCCTTCGCGGCCGACGCGTCGGGGACGGCCCCGGGCGGTCGCCCGGGCGACCATCGGTCCCGGGCACGCCCGGTTTCTCGCGGACCTGGACCTGGGCCGTGTAGGCTGCCGCCGCCCCTTGCCGCACCACGCCGTATGTTTCAGCCCGGATCCGTCCCCATCCTCGGACGACAAAACTACCCAATTCGCGGGGATGACACGCGAATTTCGCCGATCCCCCATAGGCATCCGCCACGACGTGCGTAAGTCTCGTTCACAAGGGGGCGGCCACGGAAACGTGGCTACGGCACCCCTGTCAGGAGAGCCCTGCATGGATCCGTTGACCCTCGGCATCGAACGTCTTCTCCAGGCCGCGCACGTCGCCCTCGCCGTGCGGAACGGCACGGATGCGGATTGGTTCGCCCAGGAGCTCGAGAAGCTCTACGCGGCCCACCGCAACCGCGTCGGGAACGTCGCCGTGAAGAGGACCGAGGACGACGCCATCCTCGTCGTCGGTGCGCAGGGCGCGGCCCGCAAGCTCGCGCGCGAGGGAACGTACTGGGCCCTCGATCAGGCGAATCCGATGAACGACGCGCCGGTCTGGGCGCCGCATCGCGTCGCCCTCGAGCTCGCGCACGTCTGAGCCACCGGGCTCTCCGGCCTCGCGACGGCGACCGAGCTAGCCTCCTCCGCGACTCCTCCCGCGGACGAGCGCACCGGCGACCAGATGCGCGACGCGGAGCGGCTCCGGCACGAGTCCTTCCCGAGTCGTCGAACCGAGCAGGCGCTCGGCTTCGAGGGGAGTGATGCCGACGCGCTGCACGTGGACGTGTCCGAGCGGCTCGATCGCCGGCGCTGCCTCCACGAGGGCCCATTTGGCGGCCCCCCCGGGCACCTTCGTGAGCAGCGCCTCGCGGATCGCCCCGAGATCCGGGCGCCTGCGCATCACGGTCAGCACCGGTCGTCCCGTCGCGCGCGCGAGCCCCTCGAGGTCGACGACGTTGAAGCCGGCGACCGTGATGCCTCGGAGGAGGATGGCGCGGACGTGGGGCGCCCCGCCGGCGCGTTCGAGGAGCTCGGCGATCGCTCGCGTCGCGTTGCGGCCGTCGCGACGGGCGCGTCCGATCACGAAGCCCTCGATCCGCGTGCCCGCGGCGAGGACCCCGACGAGCGGCACGTCGCCCCGGTGGTCGTGCGCGAAGGGGCCGTCGTCGACCCCGAGGACGTTCGTCAGCCGGCGCATGCGCCGATGGTACGAGACCTCGGGATCGACGGGAACGCGGGAATCAGGCGTCGTCGCGGCGCGGACGACGGTTGCACTCGAGGATCTTCTTCCGCACGCGAATCGCGTCCGGCGTGATCTCCACGAGCTCGTCCTGGTCGATCCAATCGAGCGCGGTCTCGATCGTGAAGCGCTTCGGCGGCGTGAGCGTGATGTTCTCGTCGCGGCCGGCGGCGCGGATGTTCGTGAGCTTCTTCTCGCGGCACGCGTTCACGTCGAGATCGTTCTCGCGGTTGTGCTCGCCGACGATCTGGCCCTCGTAGACGTCCTCGCCCGTGCCCACGCAGAGGATGCCGCGCGGCTGCAGGTTGAAGAGCGCGTACGGAGTCGTCGCTCCCTTGCGGTCCGACACGATCGCGCCGTTCTTGCGGCGGAGCATCGGGCCCGAGTAGGGCTCCCAGCCGTCGAAGAGGGTGTTCAGCAGACCGAGGCCGCGCGTCTCCGTGAGGAAGACCGACCGGAAGCCGATGAGGCCGCGGGAGGGGACGCGGAACTCCATGCGCGCGCGCCCGAACCCGAGGTTCGTCATCTTGGTCATCTGACCCTTGCGCTCGCCGAGCGCCATGGTCACGGCGCCGACGAACTCGTCGGGGACGTCGACGACGACCTTCTCCCAGGGCTCCGCCATCTTGCCGTCGACCTCGCGGGTCACGACCTCGGGCATGGCGAGCGCGAGCTCGTAGCCCTCGCGGCGCATCGTCTCCGCGAGGATGCAGAGCATCAGCTCGCCTCGACCGTAGACGAGGAACGCTTCGGCCTCGTCGGTCTCCTCGACGCGCATCGCGATGTTGCGCTCGGCCTCCTTGAAGAGGCGGTCACGGAGATGACGCGAGGTGACGAACTTGCCCGACTTTCCCGAGAAGGGCGAGGTGTTGATCTGGAAGCGGATCTTGATCGTCGGCTCGTCGACCGTGATGCGCTCGAGGGCGATCGGGTTCGCCGGATCACCGATCGTGTCGCCGATCTGCACCGTGTCGATGCCCGAGATCGCCACGATGTCGCCGGCCTCGGCGGAGTCGAGGCGCACGCGCTCGAGCTTCTCGAAGCCCCAGAGCGTGCCGATCTTGTGCTGCGTGACGCCCTTCTCGGAGATCAGGGCCACCTGCTGCTGCTGCTTCACGCGGCCGGCGCGGATGCGCCCGATCGCGAGACGGCCGACGTAGTCGTCGTGCAGCGTGTTGTGGACGAGGATCTGGAGAGGCGCCTCGACGTCGGCGTTCGGCGCCGGGATGCGCTCGACGATCGTCTCGAAGAGCGGGATCAGGTCCTTGCCCTCGTCCTCGAGGGAGCGCTTCGCGATGCCCTGCTTGCCGATGGCGTAGAGCGTCGGGAAGTCCGCCTGCTCGTCGCTGGCCTCGAGGTCGCAGAAGAGGTCGAAGACCTCGGAGAGCGCCTCGTCGGGACGCGCGTCCTGACGGTCGATCTTGTTCACGACGACGATGACGGGCATGCCGAGCTCGAGCGCCTTGCCGAGCACGAAACGCGTCTGCGGGAGGGCGCCCTCCGCGGCATCGACGAGGAGGATGGCGCCGTCCGCCATGCGGAGGGTGCGCTCGACCTCGCCGCCGAAGTCGGCGTGACCCGGCGTGTCGATGATGTTGATCTTGTACTCGCCCCACTGGACCGACGCGTTCTTCGCGAGGATCGTGATGCCACGCTCGCGCTCCAGGTCGTTCGAGTCCATGACCCGGTCCTGGACCTGCTCGTGCGAACGGAACGTGCCCGTCTGCTTGAGCATGGCGTCGACGAGGGTCGTCTTGCCGTGGTCGACGTGGGCGATGATGGCGATGTTGCGAAGCTTGTCGCGAGGCGTTGCCTGCATGGCGGGATCCGGGGCTTGGGAGGCCCCCCTGCTAGCACGGGTCGCGGCGCGGGTCGAAGCGGCGTGGGGATCAGGGCCCCGCCGCAGGGACCTCGGGCACGGGCGGCGGCCGCCTCGACACGGCGTAGGCCGTCACCCCGATGCCGAGCCCCACGACCAGGAGGACGCCGATCGCGAGGTTCCGGTGTTTCTTCATGGATTCCGAGGCGATCCGCTTCTCCTCGGCCTCGATCTCGGCCGCGAGCGCGGCCCGCTCCGCCGCCGTCCGCGGCCCCGTCCGCTGCGCTTCGCGAACCGTCTTCTTGAGGGGCGATCGATCGAGCCTCGGACCGTCCGCCGCCTCCTTCGGGAAGAGGGCTCGGACGTATTCGCCGAGGCTCGGAACCGCCATCCGGGCCTGGGCGGCGCGGCCGAAGCTGCGCAGCGCGTGTTCGAACGCCTCGGCCGACTGGAAGCGCTCGTCGCGCTTCTTCGCGAGCGCCTTCTTCAGGATGAAGTCGAGCTCGGAAGGGACGTCCTCGCGCGACTCCCGCAGGGACGGCACGGCGCCCTCGAAGATCACGGCCGCCACCGTCTGGAACTCGTCGCCGCGATCGAAGAGGGGCTTCCCCGTGAGCGACTCGTACGCGCAGACGCCGAGCGAGAAGACGTCGCTCCGTCCGTCGAGCGGGAGCGCGTGGTACTGCTCGGGCGACATGTAGCCGAACTTCCCCTTCAGCTCGCCGTGCTGGGTCTTCACGGTATGACCCGTGGCCTTGGCGATGCCGAAGTCGAGCAGCTTCACCGTGCCGTCGAAGCCGACCAGGATGTTCTCCGGCGTGACGTCGCGGTGCACGACGTGGAGCGGCTGGCCGCGCTCGTCCTGGGCGGTGTGCGCGTGGTGCAGCGCCGACGCCACGTCGGCCGCGATCCGCGCAGCGAGGATCGGCGGGATGCCGCCCTTCTCGGCCGCACGATGGGCGAGCGCGCGGAGATCGACGCCGTCCACCCACTCCATCGCGAAGTAGATCGAGCCCTCGTCGGTGCCGAATTCGATGGTCCGACAGAGCGAGGGATGTCGCAGCCGCGCGAGCAGCCGGGCCTCCTGCCGCAGGCTCTCGATGTGGCGGGGATCCTCCGACACGTGCGGGAGGGCCCGTTTCACGACGACGATGCGACGCTCCCCGACCGTCTCGCGCGCGAGGAAGACCTCCGCCATCCCTCCGACGCCGATCCGACCGAGGATGTCGTAGTTGCCGATCGTGCCGATCGGCGGAAGGGTTTCGAAGGACCTCGGGCTCAAGGCGTCGTGTTCGCGGGTGGGTCGTCCATGGTAGCGCAGGCCGGGCGCCCGGGGGAACGTCGCCGATGGGACGCCGATCGTGGTAAGGGAAGGTGCGTGGCCACCCTCGCATCGTGGATTCGCGCGGCGCGCCCCCTCGCCCAGGCCAATCTCGCGATCCCGCTCGCACTGGGGCAGGCCGCCGCGTACCACGCGCACGGAACCTTCGACCTCCGGCTGGCGATCGCGATCCACGCCTTCGGCCTGTTCGACCACCTCCTCATCGTCTTCGCGAACGACTACGCCGACCGCGAGACCGACGACGGACGCACGACGTGGATCTCCGGGGGCTCGGGCGTCCTCGCGAGCGGCGCCATCCGCCCGGAGGCGCTGAGGCGGGCTGCGTTCGTGGCCGGCGCGCTCGCCTTCGCGGTCACCGTGCCGATCGTCGCGGTGCGGCCCTGGGTCCTCTTCGCCGCGCCGGTCGCGGCGGCCCTGCTCGCGGCCTACTCCCTGCCACCGTTCGATCTCTCGCGTCGCGGTGGGGGCGAATGGCTGCAGTCCCTCGGCGTCGGCGTCGGTCTCCCGGCGTTCGGCTTCTACGTCCAGAGCGGGGATCCGCGGCCCCCCGCCGCCGTCCTGCTCCCCTCCTTCCTGCTCGCCTTCGCCGGCCACGTGCTCACGGCGCTGCCGGACGAGACGAGCGATCGAGCGGCCCACAAGCGGACGCTCGTCGTGCGTCTCGGCGCCCCGCGTGCCACCGCCCTCGCCATGGCGGCCGTGACGGTGGCAGCGCCGTTCGTCGCCGTCGCGACGGGCCCCACGATGGGCGCGTGGAAGACGCGTGCACTGCTCGTCCTCGCGGTCACCGTGCCGACCTTCGGCCACCTGCTCGCCTCGATCCGTCGCGGTCGCAGGCCGTTCTCCGCGGTCTTCGTCGCGCTCGTCTCGGTCGAGCTCGTGCTCGTCACCTTCGTGCTCTGGCTCGCCGGATGCCCCTGGCCGTGACTCAGCCGCCGTGGCCCGGGATGCCGAGCGCCGAGGCGCGCTCGGTCCGGAGCTCGGCGAACGGCCGGTCCCAACGAGGCGAGGCGTCGATCCGGTAGGCCTCGACGGGCAGGAGACCGCGCGCAGCGAGGTCGCGGAGCAGGCGGATCTCGTCCTCGGGGTCGCGCGAGAAGCGGAACACGTTGCGAGGGCGATCGTCGAGCAACGAGGGATACTCCGCGTCGTCCTGCGCGATCAACGCGAGGAGCTCGTGGCCCCGCCTCCTCGAGTAGCGCAGGAACTCGAGATCGAAGGGCCCGACGTCCCGTCGGTCCGTCGGCGAGCGCCTCACCCATTTCGCCCAGTCGAAGCCGTACGTGAAGTCGTGCACGTACTGGAAGCGGATCGGCGAGCGCATTCCGTAGATGCGCATGAGCTCGACGATGACGCCAGAGGCCTCGCGGACGAACGCGACGGGAGCCTCCGTCGCCCGGGCTTCCGCGACCAGGCTCGACGCCAGGAAGTCCGAGTCCCAGAAGAGGTTGTCCGGGAAGCTCTCGAGCTGGGCCTCGACGACCGCCCCGAGCGCGGCGGCAAGGGCCGCCTCGAGCGGTGCGTCGCCGCGCGTCAGGACGGCCACGAGCCCGGCGAGAGGCGTCGGACGCGTCCGCGCCGGGGCGAGCGTGAGCGCGCCGTGCGGGAGGGCGTCGAGACGAGCATCGAGGGCGTCGAGGAGCGAGGAGCGCAACGTCGGTCCGGGAGGTTTCATCGGACGGTCGCGATCCCGACGATCACGGCCGCGAGGAGGAGCGTAGCCCCCCACGAGCCTCGATGCAGGATGCCTTTGTACGCGGCCTGCTCCGCGAACGCGTCGGTGACCGCGGCCGCGCTCGCCCGCGCCAGCAGACGCCTCACCCCGAGGAGGACGAGCGGCGGGAGGAGGAAGACGAGGGCCCGAGGGTCCCTCGGGGCCGCGAGCGGCGGGAGCAGCGCGAAGAGGGCGGCTCCGAGGAGGACGAAGCGCTCCACCCAGAGGCGCGCGGCGGCGTTGCCCCACCGGGTCACGAAGGTGCGCTTGCCCCCGAGCGCGTCGCTCCGCTCGTCCGAGAGGCCGCTCGCGACCGCGCTGGCGAGGCAGAGCGCCACGTGCCCGGGAATCACGGCGAGACAGAGCGAGGAGAACCGCCCCTCCTGCGCATAGGCCTGGAACGCGACGAGCGCGCCGCCGACCGCGAATCCCTCGAGCCATTCGCCGCCTCCCCGGTAGTTCAGGCGGAGCGGGGGCAACGAGTACGCGACGAAGACGACGAGCCCGACGAGGCCCATGGCGAAGAGCCCCGGTCGGTCGAGGATGCGCTCTCCGACGGCCACGATCACGAGCGCGAGAGCGCCGGCGCACCATCCGGCCGCGGCCACCGCACGCGCCGGCAGGATGCCGTCCGGGATCGTCTTCGGCGAACCCGCGTGCGGGAACATGCGTCGCTTCAGGGAGTCGACGTCGCGGTCGGCGTGATCGTTGAGCAAGACGATGAACGCGACGTCCGCGAGCGCGTACGCCGAGACGATGACGAATGCGACAGGATCGAAACGCGCGGCGCCGACCGCACCGACGACCTGCCCGAGCACGGTCGGGACGAGGATCTTCGGCCAGCTCGCCGGCTTCAGCGCCCCGATCCATCGCCGGATCGTTCCATGCGTCGGGGAGGTCGACATCGTAGGGCGGGATCCTACCTCACGACGACGAGACGACACGCCTCGACGATCGTATGATCGCGAGGTGACCCGCGACGTCCACGCACTCCTGACGGTTCCCGCCTCGCGCGGGATCCGATTGCGCGCCCTCGATCTGCTCGAGCGCGCGCGCTCGTCCTCGCCGTCGCGCGGCTCGGACGCCCACACCGACGTGGAGGCCGTCGCGAGCCTCCATCGTTGGCTCGCGATCCACGCGCGACCGCTCTCCGACGCGACCGACACGAAGGCTGCGCGCGCCGCGGCGAAGACGGCCCGCCGGCATCGCGCCCACAAGGACGCGGCGCTCGGTGTCGGGATCCTCGGCTCGCTGGAGGTCGACGACCGTCGTGTGCTCAAGATCCGGAAGGGCCTCGAGCAGCGCCGGGACGAGCTCGCGGCCAAGCTCCCGAAGGCCCACGAGCGATTCCTCGGGCGTGTCGACGAGCTCGCGTCGGCGCTCGATCACCTCGTCGTGGCGGTGCGGGCACCGGAGGCGGAGCCCTCCTTCGCGGCCGTGCTCGGTGGGCTCTTGCGCCTCGAGTCGGCGGGGCTCGCCGCCGATCTCGCGAGCGTGGACTCCGTCGCCGATCTCGACACGCTCCGGAGCGCTCGCGACCACGCGAGCCGCCTCGCCGCGTTGCTCGAGGCCGCCGCGGGGGCGGAGGGCGGCGACACGGCCATGGGACTCGTACGAGCCGTGGAACGAGCCCTCGAAGACGCCACGGTGCATGCGGATCTGGTCGTGCGTCTCGTCGGGGATCCGGACGAGGCGGACCTCGAGACCGGCCTGTCGGCGGTGGCGGGTGCCGCCCTCGACGGGTTCCGCGAAGCCTTCACGACCGCCGAGGACGAGCTCGATGCGCTCGACGAAGCGCTGGAATCGCTCTCGCGACGGCTCGAGGGAGACAGTACCACGGAGACGGAATACAAGTTCCTCCTCACGGCCGTCCCTCCCGAAGCCCGACGCGGCCGGGCGGAGACGCTCTCGCAGGGCTACGTCCCCGGCAAACGCCTCCACGAGCGGATCCGGAAGGTGGTCGGAGCCGACGGGACGACCTACGTGCGCACGGTGAAGCTCGGCGTCGGCGCGCAGCGCATCGAGATCGAGGAGGAGACCGACGAGGCGATCTACGAGGGGCTCTGGGCGCTGACCCAGGGCAAGCGGGTCGAGAAGATCCGCTACTCCGTCGACGACGGAGGTCTCACCTGGACCGTGGACAAGTTCACGGACCGCGATCTCGTGCTCGCCGAGGTCGAGGTCCCATCGCTCGACGTGGTCCCCGGGCTCCCGAGCTGGCTTTCGCCCTACGTCGTTCGCGAGGTGACGAACGATCCGCAGTACGTGAACCTGAACCTCGCGCGCTGACCTGGGCCGGTCCCGGCGTTCCCGCGAGCGTCAGCCCACGGTCGGCGGAGGGCGCGAGGAGACGCGGCGGTCCTCGCGCGGGTCCTCGTCCATGATCTGCATCCCGAGGCGCTTCGCCCGCTCGCGCCACTTCGCGCGCGCCATCTCGCGCAGGCTCTGGACCTTGTCGGCCTCGTCGATGATCTGCATGCCGAGGAGGGTCTCGAGGACGTCCTCCATGGTGACGACGCCGGCCACGCCACCGTACTCGTCGACGACGAGCGCGATGTGCTCGCGCTTCGAGAGCAGGGTCTCGAAGAGCTGCGGCACGGGCAAGGTGTCCGGTACGACGAGGTGCGGTCGCGCGAGCTCGCCGAGGGTGCGCTGGTGCTCGTCCTTCGCCGCGGCGAGGTAGACGTCGTCCTTGAGCACGTAGCCCACGACGTCGTCGACGTTGGTCGCCCGGTAGACCGGCACGCGGGAGAACTGCATCGCGTCCCGCCGATCGACGAACTGCCTCACCGTGGTCACGACCGGCAGCGCGAACATCACCGTGCGCGGCGTCATCAGATCGCGGGTGATGAGATCGGACAGGCTGAAGAGGTTCTTGATGATGCGCGACTCGCGCTCGTCGAAGACCCCTTGTTCCTTGCCGAGCTGCGCGAGCGCCGCGAGCTCGTGACGCGACACGGTGTCCGCCTCGGCGTCCTTCGGCTTGAGGGCCCGCCCGATGAAGTTGCTCAGCCAGATCAGGGGCTTCTGGACGAAGATCAGCACCTCGAGGGTGCGTACGGTGAAGGGGGTGAGCTCGCGGAAATAACGTGCGCCGAGGGTCTTGGGCACGATCTCGGCGGCGATCAGGATCGCGAGCGTGAGGAGGATCGAAGTCGCCACCGCGGCCGTGTTGCCCCAGAGGACGATGGCCTGGGCGCCCGCGCCGGTGGCGCCGATCGTGTGCGAGACGGTGTTCAGGCTGAGGATCGCCGCGAGCGGTCGATCGACGTCGGCCTTCATCTCCCGCAGCACGGGGCCGAACTCCGAGCCTTCCTGCTCCAGCTGCGCGGCGTAGGCCGGCGTCACGCTGAGGAGCACCGCCTCGAGCATGGAGCAGAGGAAGGACAGCGAAAGCGCACCGAGGATGTAGGTGACGAACAGTGCCATCGCGAGGCGGGACCGTAGCAAAGCCCGCTCCGAGCGTCGACTCCCGCCTGGGAGCCGCCCGAACGGAGGGTCAGGGAGCCCTGTCGTCGCGGAGCTCCGTGACCGCGGCTTCGAGGGCCGCGACGGCGTCCCGCTTCACCGGATCCGGACGCTTCGCGATGTGGGTCGTGATGAGTCGGGCGCCGCGCTTCCACGTGAGATACGACCAGATCCACGTCGTCATGACGAGGATCCGGTTGTGGAATCCGATCAGGTAGAGGACGTGCACGAAGCACCAGGCGAGCCACGCGAAGAAGCCCGACATCTTGAGCTTCCCCGACTCCACCACCGCCTTCGAGCGGCCGATGGTCGCCATCGATCCCTTGTCGAAGTAGCGGAACGCGGGGCGGGGACGGCCGCGGAGCTCCGCGGCGATGAGGTGCGCCACGTGGCGTCCCTGCTGGATGGCCACCTGGGCGACGCCGGGAAGAGGCCTCTCCTGCCCCTCCGGGACGAAGAACGCCATGTCGCCGACGGCGAAGACGTTCGGATGGCCGATGGCCGCGCAGCTCGCATCGACCTTCACGCGTCCGCTCGGATGGAGCTCGACCCCGAGCTTCTCGGCGAACGACGTGGGCTTGACGCCCGTCGCCCAGACGACGACCGAGGAGCGGATGCGCTCTCCGTCGCCGAGGACGACGCCCTGCTCGTCGATGGACGAGACCTTCACGCCGGTCCGCACCTCGACCCCGAGCTGCTCGAGCTGCTCCTTCGCCTCGGCCGAGAGGTCGGGGGAGAACGGAGTGAGCACGCGATCCGCCATCTCGACGAGGAGGACGCGGATGTCCTCGGGCTTGATCGTCCGGAAGTCCGCGGCGAGCACGTGCCGGCCGAGCTCGGAGATCGCGCCTGCCATCTCGACGCCGGTGGGGCCGCCGCCGATCACGACGAACGTCAGGAGCTGCCTGCGGATCTCGGTGTTCTTCTCCTCCTCCGCGATCTCGAAGGCGAGGAGCACCTTCTCGCGGATGCGCAGCGCGTCGCGGAGGCTCTTCAGGCCCGAGGCGTGCTTCGCCCAGGCGTCGTTGCCGAAGTAATTGGTCTTCGCGCCCGTCGCGGCGACGAGGTAGTCGAAGGAGAGGACGCTCCCGCTCATGAGGGCGATCGTCCGCTTCTCGAGGTCGACCTCGCGCGCCTCGTCGAGCACCACGTGCACGTTCGGCTGCTCGCTGACGATCGACCGGATGGGGACCGCGATCTGGCTCGGAGACAAGCCGGCGGTCGCCACCTGGTAGAGCAGAGGCTGGAAGAGATGGTGGTTCTCGCGGTCGACGAGGACCACGTCCACGTCGACCCCCGCGAGCTCCGTGGCGGCCGAGAGCCCACCGAATCCCCCACCGACGATCACCACCCGCGGACGCGAACCCATGACAGGCCTCCGGCCCGAGTGTGGGGTCGCCGCGCCGATCCGTCCAACCCGCCCCTCAGGCCCGCCGGAAGGGGCCGTGCTCCGAGAGCTCGTCGACGATCCGACGGGTCGCCGAGGCCTCCCGCAGCAGGTAGTCCTCGACCGCCGCGCGGAGGATCGGATGCACCACCGCGTGGGCGCTGTGGACGACGCGCGGCAGGAGCCCCCGCTTGATCTTGTGCTCGCCCTGCGCGCCGGCCTCGAAGCGCGTCATGCCCTTCGCGATCGCACGCTCGATCAGGCGGTAGTAGCAGAGCTCGAAGTGGAGCATCTCGTAGGCGTCCGAGGCGCCCCAGTAGCGCCCGTAGAGGTGCTTCCCCTTCTCGAAGTTGAGCGTCGCCGCGACCGGCCGACCGCCGTCGTAGGCGAGGACCGAGACCACGCGCGAGGCGAGCGTCTCGCGGGCGACGTCGAAGAACGATTCGTCGAGGTAGGCCGGCGAGCCCTTCCGGGCACACGTGTCGAGATAGAAGGCCCGGATCGCGTCCCAATCCGCCCCGTCGAGCTCCTCGCCCGTCTTCACGCGCACCGAGAGGCCCGACTCCGCCACGATCCGTCGCTCCTTCTTGACCTGCTTGCGCGCCTCCGAGCGGAAGCGCGCGAGGAAGTCCTCGAAGGAGGCGTATCCCTCGTTGACGAAGTGGTATTGATGCGTGGCACGGCGCAGGTAGCGCGGGTCCGCGGCGGTCTCGTCGATCTCGACGTCGTCGAGGAAGAGCAGATGCGCGGAGGAGGCCCCGGAATCCTCGACGAGGCGCGCGACGCCGTCGAGGAGGGCGCGAACGAGCGGTGCACGCGGTCGATCCGGCGCAACGAGGAAGCGCCGTCCCGTCGCGGGCGTCAGCGGGACCATCGAGACGAGCTTCGGGTAGTAGCGCGAGCGCATGCGACGAGCCGCGTCCGCCCACGCGAAGTCGAAGATGAACTCGCCGTACGAATGCGTCTTCGCGTAGAGCGGCAGGGCGGCGACGAGGACCCCGTCGTCGGAGACGGCGAGGTGGCAGGGCTCCCAGCCGGTGCCCGGGCCCACGCTCCCGCTCGCCTCGAGCGCATGCAGGAAGGCGTGCTCGACGAAGGGATCGTCGTCGCCCACGAGGCGGTCCCAGGCCTCCACGGGGATCTCGGCCATTCGCGAGAGGACGCGGACCTCGAGGCGGGTCACCGTGGGCCTCCGTCGTCGAACGCGATCCGATCGACCGCGGTGCGCCCCGATCGGCCGCGGAGCCGGTTCAGCCATCGCTTCGCATGCGCGTACGCACGGAAGAAGAGGACGACCTGGGCGCGCTCCCACGGCGAGACCTCGCCGATCGCGCAGATGCGCTTCGGATCGGCGTCGCCTGCGTCGACGAACGCGACCTCGCCGATCACGCGGGCTTCGACGCGCGCGCCGCGGGGCCGTCGCCCGCCGAGCACGACCGCGTCGATCGGATCCCCGTCCGGCGCCAGGGTTCCCGGCACCGAGCCGTAGTTGAACGGACACGGGATCGGCGACACGAAATCCACGCTGCCGTCGGCTCGCCGTTTGACGAAGCCGAAGCGAGGCACTTCGACCTCGACGGTGACGAGCTCCCTCGACCCCACGTCGTCAGGATAGCGCACGACGCCTCAACGTGGTCCCGGTCAGCACGAGCCCTGCCTCCACCTTGAACCGTCCCTCGATCCGGTCGCCGGGCGAGAAGTGCTCGCCCGCGGGCTGCTCGAACACGGCCGTGAACGCGCCTCGCGGCTCGTCGACCTCGATGCGCATGGCCTGGAAGCCGAGGAAGGTCCGGCTCCTCGCGTACTGGCATTTGTACGCGCATTCCTTCGCGCTGAAGATGAGCTTCCCGAGCAGGCCGGCGCGCTCCTCGTCGAGACCGGCGAGGCTTTCGCGCTCGGCCGGCGTGCAGATCATCCGGAAGAGCTCCTTCCTCAGGGGCTCGGCCTGCTCGACGTCGAGGCCGAGCCCCTCGATCGCTTCGTCGGTGGCCATCGCGACCGCGCAGTACCCGTGGGTGTGCGAGAGGGTGGCCACGATGCCGGGAGGCCATCGGGGTGCGCGATCCTCGCCGTTCGGGATGGCCACGATCGGGCGACCGAGGCGGCGCAGCAGGTCACGCGCGAGCATGCGGCCGGCGACGAATTCGTTGCGACGTTTGTCGACGGCCTTCGCGACGACGGCCTCCTCCTCCGCGAAGAGCGTGCCCACCGCCTCCCGAGGATCCATCTCGGCGGTGAGCACGTCGGCGTCGAAGAGCGAGGCGATGCGCGTCACACGGCTTCCGTAGCACGTGGCGAGGCAGGGCTCCGCCTACGGACGCGTCGCGTAGTAGAAGCCGAAGGTGATCCCGACCGCCTGGGCCGCCGACAGGATCGGCGCGATCGAGGCGAGCGCGTCGCGGACGTTCGCCACGCCGGTGCGGGTCACGTAGACGATGTCCCCGGGCGCGAGCTCGACGTCGGGGCCTTCCCCGTCGACGAGGGCGCGGATGCTCGTCTGGTAGACGCGCGGCGCGGCGAGATCGCCGCGCACGACGCGGATGTCCTTCCGATGCGCGTCGGGTCCGAGACCGCCCGCGAGCGCGATCGCCTGCGTGAGCCGGATGCCGTAGCCGTAGGGCACGATGCGGGGCGCGCGCACCTCGCCGATGACCGTGATCGTGCGCCCTCGCGCGGCCGGGACGTAGAGATGGTCCCCCGAGCGGACCCGGATGTTGTGCCGCGGATCGCCGAACATCGCGCGCTCGAGGCTGACCGGAAGGGGGCGCCCGTCGCGCACGAGCTGGGCCGCGGTGAGATCCGCGCCCCAGACGGCGTCGAGCTCCGACGTCGGCACGCGCGGCCCACCGGCGACGGCGAGGAGATCCCCGAGGTACATGTTCGGACCGATCGGATAGCGGCCCGGATGCGCGACGGCGCCGAGGACCGTCGCGATGTGACCGGTCGGGGCTTCGATGATCACGTGCGCGCGGAGCGCCCGATCGTACGTGCCGAGGGCCTGCTCGATCCGCCGCTCGGCTTCGACGAGGCTCACGCCTCCGACCTCGACGTCTCCGGCGAGGGGGATGTGCACGAGACCTCGCTCGTCGACGAGCAGGTGCGTGTGCTCCCGGTTCTCCGCGGAGAACGTCCGGATGGTGATCACGTCCCCGGGGCTCAGCCGGTATTCCTCGGCCGGCATCACGTCCATTCCCTCCGGCACGAGGGACATGGGAGCGGAGAAGCCAGGCTCGTCGGTCGGATGGACCGGCGGCGGGGGCAGGTGGGCGCACCCGACGAGCGAGGTCATCGAGGCGACCAGGAGCAGGGCCAGGGCACGCACGAGACGACTTCTAGTGCGTGCCACGAGCCCCATCAAGGGGATGTCGGACGATGGACGACATCCGCCGCGGCCGCTCCGCCCGCCCCCAGGGCGGAACCCACGAAGTGCGAAGATGGATTGCATGTGCGCCCCATGTGGGACAAACTGTGTATCATCTACACGTTGCGCCTCGGAGTAGCCGGATGACAAGGGAGAACGGTTGGATTCGTCCCCACGGGTCGAAGCTCAGCATCCTCTTCCGCGTCCTCGACGCGACGGTGATCGCGCTCACCTACTTCATCGCCAACCTCTGGTGGCATGGTGAGTTCGGGTCGCTCGAGACGACCGCCACGGCGACCGCCGTCATCGTCTTCCACCTGGTCGCCGAGACGACGGGCCTCTACGCGACCTGGCGCGGCTTCGCGCTCCGGAACGAGCTGCTGAAGCTCTGGAGCACGTGGCTCGTCGTCGCGCCCGTGCTCCTCTTCCTCGGCTTCGTGTCGAAGACGACGGCGGACGTGTCGCGCGTCGCGACCGTGATCTGGTTCTTCGGCGCCCCGTCCCTCCTCTCCCTGATCCGCGTCGCGCTCCGCCTCGTGCTCGGCGAGATCCGCAAGCGCGGGCACAACACCCGGACCACCGCCATCTGCGGCATGACCGCGCTCGGGGAGCAGGTGGCGCACGAGATCGCGCTCTCGCCGTGGCTCGGTCTGCGCGTGATCGGTTTCTTCGACGATCGTCAGACCGACCGCTGCCATCCGATCGACGCCTCGCTCGGGGAGCGGCAGGGCGACCTCGATTCGCTCGTGATGCGCGCTCGCGCCGGGGAGATCGACGTCGTCTACATCGCCCTCCCGCTCCGCGCGGAGCCTCGGATCCACGAGCTCGTGCGCCTGCTGGCGGACACCACGGCGTCGGTCTACATGGCAGCCGACTTCCACTCGTTCGATCTGCTCCGCGCCCGCTGGGGCACGCTCGGCGACGTGCCCGTGATCAGCATCCACGAGACCCCGTTCTACGGGGTCGACGGCTGGCTCAAGCGCATCGAGGACGTGGTGCTCGGCTCGGTCATCCTGTCGATCATCGCGGTGCCGATGCTCTGCATCGCCATCGGCGTGAAGCTGAGCTCCCGGGGCCCCGTCTTCTTCCGCCAGCGCCGCTACGGCCTCAACGGCGAGGTCATCGACGTCCTCAAGTTCCGCTCGATGACCGTCATGGAGAACGACGGCAACGTGAAGCAGGCGACGAAGAACGACACGCGGATCACGCCCTTCGGAGCCTTCCTCCGCCGGACCTCGCTCGACGAGCTCCCGCAGTTCATCCACGTCGTGACGGGCAAGATGAGCATCGTCGGACCGCGCCCGCACGCGGTCGCGCACAACGAGCTCTACCGTCGGAAGATCCAGGGCTACATGCTCCGGCACAAGGTCAAGCCGGGGATCACCGGATGGGCCCAGGTGAACGGATGGCGCGGCGAGACCGACACGCTCGAGAAGATGGAGAAGCGCATCGAGCACGACCTCGAGTACATCCGGAACTGGGACCTGCTCTGGGATCTCGAGATCATCTGGAAGACGGTCTTCTCGCGCGCTGCGCGGAGCAACGCGTACTGAGCGGCGCGAGGGGCCGTGCCCCGGGGCGCGGCTCGCGAGCCGTCCCGAGGCGTGCTAACTCCTCGACGCCATGCCGCCGGTCCATCTCCTCGAGGCTGAAGCCGAGCGCCTGAAGAAGCAGATCGGGATCTGCGAGACCGACTGGGCCCGCATCCCGCGCCTCTTCTACACCTGCCTCGTGGGCATCCCGGTCTCCTTCGTCTGGGGGCTCGTGTGGGGCACCGTGGCGGTGGTCATCGCGCTCGCGTTCGTCGGGACCTCGGCCTACCTGATCGGCGTCCGCAGGCGGGAATACCAGCGCGACCTGGTCGACGTGGAGCAGCAGCTCGCGCTCGCGCGACGTCAGGCCGGTTGAGCCGGGCGCCCGGCCGCGTGTGTGGTATCGTCCGACACCCGCATGGATGCCCGGATCGGCTGCGTCGTCATCGGACGGAACGAGGGAGAACGGCTTCGCCGCTGCCTCGAATCGCTGGCACCGACGTGCGCGACGCTGGTCTACGTCGACTCCGACTCCTCGGACGGCAGCGTCGAGACGGCGAAGCAGCTCGGTGCACACGTCGTCGCGCTCGACCTGACGAGGCCGTTCACGGCGGCCCGCGCCCGTGACGAGGGCTTCGAGGCGCTGTCGACCCTCGCGCCGTCGACCGTCTACGTGCTCTTCGTCGACGGCGACTGCGAGGTCGTGTCGGGCTTCGTCGAGGCCGCCGCGCAGCTCCTCGACGCGCGCCCCGAGGTCGCGGTCGTCTGCGGACGGCGACGCGAACGCCACCCAGAGGCCTCGGTGTACAACCTGCTCTGCGACATGGAGTGGGACACGCCCATCGGGGAAGCGCAGGCCTGTGGAGGCGACGCGCTGGTGCGCGTGTCCGCCTTCCGCGAGGTCGGTGGCTACGATCCGACCCTCATCGCGGGCGAGGAGCCGGAGCTCTGCCTGCGGCTGCGTCGCCGGGGGCATCGGATCGTCCGCATCGATCGCGAGATGACGCTCCACGACGCGGCCATGACCCGGTTCGAGCAGTGGTGGAAGCGGGCCGTCCGCGCGGGCCATGCCTACGCGGAGGGCGCCTATCGTCACGGGCGGGGGCCCGAACGGCATTGGGTGCGCGAGACCGCGAGGCTCGCCTTCTACGGCGCGGCGCTGCCGGCGGCGTCGATCGGTCTCGCCCCCGTGACGCTCGGGACCAGCCTCGGCCTGCTCTCCGCCTATCCGGTCTCGGCCCTCCGGTCCTACCGCGCGTCGCGAAGGAGCGGGCACGACGTGCGTTCCTCGGCGATCTACGCGGCGTTCACCACGCTCGCGAAGTTCCCCGAGGCGCAGGGCGCTGCTCGCTTCGCGCTCGACCGGCTGCGCGGCCGGACGTCGCACATCATCGAGTACAAGAGCGCGGCCCCGCGCTAGGGACGTCGGGAGAAGCGCTTCCCGAGCGCCTCGAGCCCGAGCAGGATCCCGAACGGGAGATCGTCGACGAGGTAACGTCGCGCGAGGCGAGTCGGCTCGTGCGCGAGCCGATGGGCCCACTCGAGGCCGAGCTTCTGGAGGAGCAGCGGCGCGCGGGTCATGTGGCCCGTGAGGAACGAGAGGCTCGCGCCCACGCCGATGGTCCACGCGGCCGGGAGGGCGGAGCGCACGGCGAGGCAGACGTGCTCCTGCTTCGGCGAGCCGAGCGCGACGAGCACGAGGTCCGGCGCGAGAGCCCGGAGCTCGGCGAGGATCGGCTCGAGCTCGGCGGCGGTAGGCGGATTGCCGACGCGCGGGCTCGACGTGCCGACGACGCGAAGGCCCGGGTGTCGGCCCTCGAGGACGGTGCGCGCCTCCGCGGCGACCCCCTCGTCCCCGCCGAGCAGGTAGAGGGTGCGCCCCTCTCGCGCCGCACGCTCGGCGAGGATCGGCACGAGCGACGCGCCGGCGACCCGTCCCGGCAGTGGGTCTCCCGCGATGCGGCTCGCCCACACGAGCGGCATCCCGTCGGCGACGCGGACGTCGGCCGCGTCGTAGAGGCCGCGCGCCACGGCGTCCTTCGCGTGGCGCCGGAGGATGTCGAGGTTGGCGGTGACGAGGAACCCTCCCCGCCCACGGCCGAGCTCGGCGAAGAGGTGGTCGAGGAGGGCCGTCTCGTCCGCGTGGACGAGCTCCATCCCAGACAGCTCGAGGGTTCGGAACGGATGCCCCATGGGTGCTCTGTCTTGGAGGAGGACGAGCAGAGGGGCAAGGACGGGGAGAGGGGCTCGAACCGGGGCCTCCACGCAAGGCCCCCCCCACCCGTGCCGAAGGGACCGGCTGCCCGACCTCCGGTGATGTGGTAAGAGGTGTTCCCGCCCTTGGCCGGAACGGTGGTAGAGGATGGAAGTCGAGCGACTCGCGATTCCCGACGTGCTCCTTTTCACGCCGAAGGTCTTCGGCGACGCACGCGGATTCTTCGTCGAGACGTACAACGCCGAGCGGTATCGCGAGGCAGGGCTCCGCTCGGTCTTCGTGCAGGACAATCTCTCGCGCTCGAGCCACGGCGTGCTCCGAGGCCTTCACCTCCAGCAGCCGCTGGCGCAGGGCAAGCTCGTCATGGTGCTCGAGGGCGAGGTCTTCGACGTCGCCGTCGACGTCCGCGTGGGCTCGCCGACGTTCGGCCGGTGGGTCGGCACGACGCTCTCCGCCGAGAACAAGCGGCAGCTCTGGGTCCCGCCCGGCTTCGCGCACGGATTCTGCGTGACCGGCGAGGTCGCGCTCTTCTCCTACAAGTGCACCGAGCTCTATCGGCCGCAGCAGGAGCTCGGCATCGTCTTCGACGATCCCGACCTCGGCGTCGACTGGCCGATCGCGAACCCCAGGCTTTCCGACAAGGACCGCGCGATGCCGCGGCTCCGTGACATCCCTCCCGAGAGATTGCCGCGCCATGGCGAGTATCCTGCTGATTAGCCCGGACGGAATGCTCGGCCGAGCGTTCGTCGAGATCTTCGAGACGAAGAAGGTCGCCTTCGACGGTGCGACGTATCCGGCGTTCGACATCACGAGCGACTCGAGCGTCGCCGAGCACGTCCGCGAGGAGCACCGCCTCGTCATCAACTGCTCGGCCTACACGGACGTCGACGGGGCGGAGACGCACGAGGCCGCCTGCCGCGCGGTGAACGGAACGGGCGTCGGCCGCCTCGCGGCGCGCTGCCGCTCGGTCGGCGCGACGCTCGTGCACTTCAGCACCGACTACGTCTTCGACGGGGCGGCCGCCTCGCCCTACCGGACGGACCATCCGTACGGCGCGCTGGGCGTCTACGGCAAGACGAAGGCCGAGGGAGAGCAGGCGATCCGCGCGTCGGGCGTCGACCACCTCATCGTCCGGACCAGCTGGCTCTACGCACCGTGGGCCAAGAACTTCGTCCTCACGATGGCCGACCTGTGTCGCTCGCGCGACTCCCTCCGGGTCGTCGACGACCAGCGTGGGCGCCCGACCAGCGCCCAGCACCTCGCGGCGACGACCTTGGCGCTCGTCGAGCGTGGTGCGCGCGACATCGCGCACGTCACCGACGGCGGAGAGTGCTCGTGGTTCGAGCTGGCCCGCCACGTCGTCTCGCGCGTCCGGCCCGAGTGCCGCGTCGACCCCTGCACCACGGCGGAATTCCCCCGGCCCGCGAAGCGCCCGGCCTACAGCGTCCTCGACCTCTCGGAGACCGAGGGGCGTCTCGGCCCGATGCCTCCGTGGCAGGACCAGGTCGACGCCGTGCTCGAACGAGCGGGGATCGTGCCCCGGACCCCTTGAATCCCCGACGGCCCCGATCGATGCGCATCGCCTACCTCACGAACCAGTACCCGAAGGTCAGCCACACCTTCATCCGTCGTGAGATCCAAGCGCTCGAGGAGTCGGGCGACGAGATCCTGCGCTACACGCTCAGGCACGTCGGCGAGGAGCTCGTCGATCCCCTCGATCGCGCCGAGAAGGAGCGGACGCGGGCGGTGGTCTCGCGTGGCATCCCCAAGCTGCTGGCGTCGACCCTCGCCGTCGCGGTCCGCTCGCCGCTCGCCTTCGGTCGAGCCGCGGTCGCGGCCGTACGTCTCGGTCACCGCTCGGATCGGGGCCTGCTCCGGCACGCGGGCTATCTGCTCTCGGCCTGCGAGCTCAAGCGCGAGCTCGAGGACGAGGGCGTCGACCACGTCCACGTCCACTTCGGCACGAATCCCGCCGCCGTGGCACTGCTCTGCCACGAGCTCGGCGGTCCGACCTACAGCTTCACGGCCCACGGCCCGGAGGAGTTCGACAAGGCCGAGGCGCTCGGGCTGCGGATGAAGATCCATGGCGCCCGTTTCGTGTGTGCGATCTCGAGCTTCGGGCGGAGCCAGCTCTTCCGCCAGGCTCCGCCGGACGAGTGGGAGAAGGTCGTGGTGGTGCGCTGTGGCGTGGACGCACGCTTCCTCGAAGAGGAAGCGACACCGGTGCCGGACGTGCCTCGACTCGTCTGCGTCGGTCGGCTCTGCGAGCAGAAGGGTCAGGTCACGCTGGTCGACGCGGCGGCTCGTGTCGTCGCCACCGGACGACCGCTCGAGCTCGTCCTCGTCGGAGACGGCGAGATGCGGCCGGACATCGAGCGACGCATCCGGATGCACGGCCTCGAACGCCACGTGACGATCACGGGCTGGGCGTCGGGCGACGTGGTGAAGCGCCATCTCCGCGACTGTCGCTCGATGGTCTTGCCCAGCTACGCCGAGGGACTGCCGGTCGTGATCATGGAAGCCCTCGCCATGGGTCGCCCGGTGCTGTCGACGTACGTCGCGGGCATCCCGGAGCTCGTCGTGCCCGGAGAATGCGGCTTCCTCGTGCCCGCGGGATCCGTCGAGGATCTGGCCGCGCGCATGTGCGAGGTGCTCGACACGCCCGTCGATGCGCTCACCCGCATGGGGCGCGCCGGACGCAAGCGGGTGGCGGAGATGCACGACATCCGCGGCTCCGCCGCCGCGCTCCACGCGCTCTTCGCGCACGAGCCGATCGAGGTGGGGCGCGCCCCTTCCCGGGACGCTTCGCCGAGCGGCCCGCGGAGCACCGCATCGTGACCCCGGGCCGCGCGCGAACCATCGGGCTCGCGGCGTTGGCTCTCGCCTCGGGGTGCGGTCCCCGCCCCGTTCGCCCGGCAGCGCACGCCGCGCAGCCTTCGCTCGCGGCAGCCGCTCCGGAGCCACCCGAGCTCGCCGATGGGCTTCCCTCCGGCACGATCGCACGCCTCGAGATCGACCTCGTCGCGCTCCGAGCGAGCCCCTTCGCATCCGACGCCGCGGCCCGTCTCACGCGACTCGCGTCGGAGCTCGGATGGGACGGCGCACCCGAGCTCGTCGAAGTCGGGCTCGCGGCCTCTCGGAGGCTCTCTCTCCTGGCCGTGGCCGAACGCGATGGGACGATCGCGTGGGTGGCCCTCCTGCGAGGCGACTACGGAGGGGAGCTCGCGCGGCGACTCTCGACGGTGACCGATCCGCGTGACGCCTCGGAGGGCCCGGCGGAGCGTGGGCTCCTCTCGACCGTGCTCGGAGAGCACACCTTCCTCGTCGGTCGCCGTGGGCCCGTCGAGGAATCGGCACGCCGGCTCACGGGGCGGCTTCCGCCGATGGCCCCGCGCGATGCGACGGTCGCAGCCTTCGATCTCGTGACCGGGGGGACCACGCTCCTGGCGTTCGCCGTCGATCCATCGGCCTGGGAGCGGGCCACGTCCGGCGGAGGGCTCCCGCCGACGGACGCGCCCGTCGGTCCCCTCGCCGTCGGCGGATCCCTCGAGCTCGGCGCGACGCTGACGGCGACCTTGGGCATCGTCGGACCGGACGCGCTCGCGGCCGCGGAAGCCGCGGAAGGGCTGCGCGAGTCCTGGCTCTCCCTCTGCTCGTCGACCGAGCTCTCGGGTCTGGCAGCCGCCCTTCGCGACGGCACCGTCGAGTCGCGTCCGCGCGGCGCCGTGCTCGTGCTCCGCCTCGACCTCGCCGCAGCCCACGAGGCGCTCTCGGCCGCGGCCCCGCTGCTGGCCGGGATGACCGAGCAGGCGTTCGCCTCGGCCGAGGACGACGAGCCGGGCCTGCCTGCAGGCCCGCTGCCTCCGGCGTCGCGTCCGGGCCCCACGGCCGCCTCGACGGCCCTCGTGGACTCCCTGGCCGCCCTCGGCTTCTTCGAGCCGGCCGGGAGCGCCGCCGCCGTGCACGACGCCGAGAAATGGGCCCGCGAGACGGGATGGCCCTTCGACGCATCGTCCGGCCGGGTCTTCGAAGCGGATCCGGAGGAGCTCGTCGACGGCGGGCTCGAGCCCCTCCTTTCGGCCCTGCGTCCGTTCCTCGCTCGGGCCGGCGCGCGGCACGAGGTCGCGGAGGCTCCGCCGACCGACGACCTCGCGCTCGTCGTCGACGGCCGACGCGTCCTGCTCGCGACGGATCGGGAGCTCGACGATCCGTGTTGGAGCGAGCTCCTCGCGCTGCGAGTCGCCCGACTGGTCGATGGTTGGCTCGACGCCGTGGGCTCCAAGGAGAGGGCCTATTTCCTCGAACCGGACGGTGCCCGGCCGCGCCTCGTGCTCCTCACCCCCGAGATGATGGCTCGCATCCGCCGCCATCCCGACTACGATCCCGAGACCTGGCCCATGCGCCTGACCGACGATCCCGTGCCCGGCTGCGAGGACGCCTATGCCCGTATGCGGTCACCCTGAGCGCTACGGCGCGAGACGGGCCTAGGCGATGCACGACGGCAATCCGCTCGCGTACCTGGCGCTCGCACTCTTCTTCCCGCTGGCTTTCGCGGTCACGAAGCGACGGCGTCCCTCGATCGCCGCCACGGGCCTCTTCGTCGGAGCGATCCTCTTCCTCCCGGAGATGCAGCTCGTGAAGCTGCCTGCGATCCCGGCATGGTCGAAGACGACGATCCCGGCGTTCGCGACGCTCCTGGCGCTCCGCGTGAACCAGCCCCAGAGGTTCCGAGTCGTCTTCACGAGCCGCTGGCCGAAGCTCTTCCTCCTGCTCACGCTGGTCTGCGCGATCGGCACGACCGTGACGAACATGGACCCGGTCGTCTGGGGTCGGAAGGTCTGCGAGGGCCTGAAGATCACGGACATCAACTTCCTCTTCCTGAGCGACACGCTCGGCTTCTACCTGCCCTTCGTGCTCGGCTGCGTCGCCATCCGTTCGGAGAGCGAGCTGGTCGACCTCTTCGCGATGGTGATCGCCCTCTGCCTCGTCTATTCGCTGCCGATCCTGGTGGAGCTGCGCCTCAGCCCGCAGATGAACAACTGGATCTACGGCTTCGCGCAGCACGAGTTCGGGCAGACGGTGCGCGACGGCGGCTACCGTCCGATGGTCTTCATGGCGCACGGGCTCGCACTCGGTCTCTTCGTGGCCGCGGCGGCGCTCGCGGCGACCACAATCCGAAAGGTCGGCCTGTCGGCCTTCCGCTTCGACACGAAGTGGGTGTTCCCGTTCCTCGTGGCCATCCTCGTCCTGGTGAAGAGCAAGGGCGCGCTCCTCTTCGGCCTCGTGCTGGTGCCGTTGATCCTGTTCACGTCACCCCGGACGCAGGTTCGCGCGGCCGCATTGATGGCCGTGCTCGTCCTGGCCTACCCCTGGCTACGAACGTACGAGGTGATCCGGAGGGAGCCCACCGTCGAGCTCGCGCGCTCGTTCTTCGGCGAAGAGCGTTCGAAGTCCCTCGAGTTCCGCCTGCTCAACGAGGAAGTGCTCATCGAACGCACCATGCAGCACGTGTACTTCGGCTGGGGCCACTACGACCGAGCCGACGTGTACCCGGCGGACGACACGCGCGCCCTGACCACGCGCGACGGTGGGTGGATCATCGTGCTCGGCGAGCGTGGAGTCACCTATTGGGTGGTCTTCTTCGGCACGCTGGTGATCCCGGTCTTCGCGGCATGGCGCTCGATCGATCGGATCCGCAGCGAGCGGGCCCGTTGGCTCGTCGCGGGATTGTCGCTGATGACCGCGATGTACGCGCTCGATCTCCTCCCGAACGGCCTCTTCAACACGTTGGGCGTCTACTTCGCGGGCGCCCTCTACGGCGTCCTTCCGCGGCTTGCGTCTTCGAGGGCCTAGGTCCGCGGCCCCGACCGTCCCACCCGCTGGGCTGCCGTCGAGACCTCGACGGCGAGCCAGCAAGGCGCCGGGGCTCTTCGCCTCGACGAGAGCTCTCGACGAAGAATCCGTGCGGACGCCTAGTCGATCCGCGTCGACGCCCAGAAGAGGTCGACGGGCCCCGCACGATCCTCGAGCCGAGAGTACTCCGTCGGGAGGTCCACCAGGATGTAGCCGACGCCGTTCGACCGGCCGAGGCGGGTCGGGATCGATGCGATCTCCATGATGGAGCAGAGCCCCGACGGGATCACGACCGCGACCCGGTCTGCGAGCCGCGCTGCGCGCCGGAGGGCCTGCCCCTCCTTGGGGCCGTCCCAGGACTCGACCTCGCGGTGCGGAACGATGTCCATGCGCCCGACGGGTGCGCGCGATCGCTGCACGATGGCCGTGGGCGGCACCTTCATCGGCTCTGGCGAGGGGCTGTCGTGCCCAGGGAACGTGTCGCGCTGGGGAGGCGTCGAGCTCCGCGACGGCGAGGGGGCGCCGTACCCGACCAACGTCACCTTCTTCGGGAGATCCTCGTCGTCGACGGGCGGCGGCGTGCGGAGCGGCCCGCCCATCCCCCCCATCGGGGGCTGCGAAGGCGTGTAGGGCCCACGCGGTCCGACGCCGCCCGCGGCCGCCACGACCGAGCTGCGCCAGTCGTCGCCGAGACGCGAGGCGATCGTCTGTGCGAGAACCGCCTGCGAGGTCGTGATTCCGACGATCAACGTCCGACCCACCGCCATGGGCGCGTAGTCGTCCATGTCCGCGATCAGATCGTCGAGTGCCTGGAGCTCGCGTGGCCACGTCGTAGACGCGATCACGGGCCCCCGGCCCCAATAGGCGAGCTCCTTCGCCGTGCGTACGCGCAGCCCACGGAGCTCGCGGACGAGGAGCACGATCATCACCACGACGAGGGCGAAGCCCGGCACCGCGAGGACGACCATGTACTTCTTCTTCGAGGACTCCGAATGCTCCGGAGGCCTGGCCTCGAGGATCACGCGGAATCCCGGGTCGGGCCGCCTCACGGCGTCCTCGATCCGGGCCAGCTGCTGGCGCTGCTCCGCGGCCACCTGCTCGTGGACGCGCACTTGGGCGAGCAACGAAGCAGCCTCGCCTTCGATCTGCGAGAACTCCACCACCCTCGACTGTGCGCGTGTCGCGAGATCGCTCAGGCCGACGAGCCGCTCACGAGCGGCGGCGAGCTCCGCCTCGGCCGCCGAGAGCGAGCCCTGGAGCGTCTGGTACTGCGCGCTCGCGGCCATGGTCGCGGTGTTGGTGGTGGTCGCCTGCCCCGACTGGATCCGCTGCTGGAGTCCGGCGATCTGCAGCTCGAGCGAGCGAACCGTCGGATGGTCCGGCGAGTATCGGCTCCGCGCTGCCGCGAGCTCCGCCTCGAGCCGGGAGAGCTCCGCCTGATCCGGACGAGCCGAGGTCGCGGTGCTGACGACCATGCGGGGCGCATGCGCGAGGTCCCGTCGCAGCTGCGTGACACGCGCCTCGAGCGCCCGGATCTCGGACTCCGTGAGATCGCGCTGTGCGCGGAGCTCGGCCGCGGACGAGATCCCTTCTTCCTGCTCGGTCGTGAGGTCGGCGATGCCGTGCGACTGACGGAAGTGATCGTAGGCGGAACGCGACTGCGCGAGCTCCCGCTCCTGCGCCGTCAGGCGTTCGCGGACCGAGCTCCGCACCTGCTCGAGCCTCGTCTTGTGCATGTCCTGGAGGCGCTTGATCAGCTCCTCCGCCGCCATGTTCGCGAGGAACGCGGCGCGATCCGCGGACGGCCCGCTCGCGGTGATGCGCAGGATGCCGGCCTCCGGCTCCGGCGCGGGCTCGAGGACGTGCCCGAGGACCGATGGCGGCCCCTCGAACGCGGTCCGAGCCTTGATCGCCTCGAGCACACGCGCGCTGTACAGCGTCTCGAGCGCGAGGACGATCGAGCGACCGCCCTGCTCCTGCATGCCGGGGAGCTCGCCGGCGCCCTCGTATCGGACGACCACGGTCGACTTGAACGTCCGCGGCATCAGCTTGCCGACGACGAGGCCCACGAGGCCACCGACGACGACGGCGAGCACGATCCACTTCCGACCTTCCCACAGCGTCATGAGGAGACGGAACGGGTCGACCGGCGCGCCGTGACGCACGTCCGAGGCTGCCGGATCCGAATACGACTCTTCCGGAGGTGGGGGCAGCGAGGCCCTGGGAGCTCGTCGTTCCATCAACTAGGGTGGCGGACTTGCGCTCTTCCTTCGCAACCAGCTGTTACCACAGCTGACTCGGCGCTGCCATGGCACGAAGGGGGGAGTCGCTCCGACGACTCGGAGCGCCGCACATCCTCGAGTCGTACGGACCTTCGCGGCCC
>JAXLYX010000030.1:0-41137 GCA_046351215.1 Polyangiales bacterium
CGGGCCGTCGCGCTCGACCGTCCGACCTCCCTGGGCGCCCTCCTCAGGGCAGGCGGACGTCGGGCCGCCCGCGCAGGGCCTCGGCCCGCGGGCCGTCGACGAGCAGGTAGTGGTAGTAGCCCCGAGGCGCTCCGTAGCGCTCGGCGTCGACGTGGGCCTCGACGAAGACGTAGCCGCGGCTCTCCCAGCGTGGATCCCGGCCGATGGGGAGGCTCGGGAGCGGTGCGTCGGTGGTGAAGTCCGTGCCGACGAGCAGGAACGTCGGGCGGCGCTCGGCGATGTAGAACTCCGGCGCGAAGCGCTGGTGCCCGGGACGGGTGCCGACGAGATCGCCGTGATGCGCGACGAAGGAGTCGCAGAGGCCGAACGTGTCGAGGTTCGGGAGCCCCGAGTAGTAGGGCATCGCGCCGGCCGCGCCGACGGCGAGCGAATCCCCCTCGGAGGCATGGGCCCGGAGCCACCGCCCCATGGCGGCCCAGCGCCTCGCGTAGAGCTTCGTCCAGCCGAGGGGCTCGATGCCGTGCGCCGCGCGCCCCTCCTCCGACTCGAGCAGGGCGCGGCTCCCGAGCTCGTAGTCGTGGAGGTCGTAGAGGACGACGAGCCCGAGCGAGAGCACGAAGGCGACGAGCGCGGTCCCGCGCACGTGCGAGAGGCCGTCCACGAAACGGTCGAAAGCCACCGCGATCGCCACGAAGGCGAGCGGCAGGAGCGGGACGAAGAAGCGGTAGAGGTCGAGGAAGTCTCCGCCGACCGAGATCACGTAGGGGATGTAGGCGGCGACGACGAGTCGGATCGTGCGGAGCGCGGCGCGTCGACGCATCGAGCTCGCGTCGCCCGCGCCCTTCGGAGACGGCACGAGCAGGGCGAAGAGGACGAGGACGAGGAACGCGGGCCCGAGCTCGCGCGCGGCGAACTCGACGTAGGCGAGCCCCTGCGCGCGGAGCGCCGCCGGATCGCCCGACGACTTCAGGTAGAAGGTGTTCGGGAACGGATAGCCGTACGTGTGGTAGCGCCACGCGACGAAGGGCACGACGAGCGCGCCGTACCCGGCCGCGAACGCGACGAGACGGATGCGTCCGTCCCGCGTGCGGATCGCGTCGAGCGCGGCCACGAGGAAGGCGAGGCCGAAGACGAGCGTCCCCTCGGGCCGTGTCATCGTGGCGAGACCGAGGACGACGCCGGCGAGGACGGCGCGACGCGGCGCCGCGAGCTCGTCCGAGAGGTCGGCCGCGAGCGCGATGCCGAAGGCGACGAGGGCCGCGAAGAGCGGCGTCTCGAGGCCCGAGAGCGTCCAGGCCGCGATGGGCGCGGAGCATGCGACGGCCCCGAGCACGGGCACGCTGGCCCAGGGTCGCTCGGGGAGGACCCGCCGCAGCAGGAAGAGCGTCCCCCCGACGAGCGCGATGCCGGAGAGCCCTCCGAGCGCGCGCACCGCGGGGACCGCGACCGCGCCGAGCTTCACGGCCACGGCGACGAGCGCCATGAAGAGGAAGTTCGTGTAGCCCTCGACGTGCTCGCCCGGGTTGTAGACGGGCACGCCGAGCCGCGCGAAATTCTCCGCGTAGCGAAGGCTGATGAACGCGTCGTCGCAGACGAAGTCGAAGCGATGCGCATGAGCGAAGAGCCCCACCGTCGCCGCCACGAAGGCGAGGTGGGGCACGAGACGGGCGGGGCTCTTCACGGGCACGCGCGCGGGCTCGAAGGCGACGAAGGCGTGACTCGGCGGGCTCCGCCGATCACTCCTCGACCGTGACCTTGATCATCTTCACGGGCGTGACCGGACGATCGCCCGGGCCCGTCGGCGTCTTCGAGATCTTGGCGACCACGTCCATGCCCTCGACGACGCGGGCGAAGACGGGATGCTTCGACGGGCCCGGCGTGAACCAGTCGAGGTAGGAGTTGTGCTTCGTGTTGATGAAGAACTGCGAGCCGCCGCTGTTCGGGCGGCCCGTGTTCGCCATCGAGAGCGTGCCGGGCTCGTTCGAGATCTTGGCGTTCTCGGGGAACTCGTCCTGGATGGTGCCGTGCGGCGGACCGCCGGTGCCGGCGAGGCGGCTGTTCGGGTCCTTCGAGTGCGGACAGCCGAACTGGATCATGAAGTTGTCGATGACCCGGTGGAAGTGGAGCCCGTCGTAGAAGCCACTCTTCGCCAGCTTGATGAAGTTGCCGGCGGTGATGGGCATCTTGTCCACGAAGAGCTCGATCTTGATCGTACCGAGCGAGGTCTCGAGCGTTGCGGTCGGATTGGCCATGGCGCGCACCATACCAGACTCGCCGGCTCGCGTGGGGAGGGGGCGAACGTACCGCCCGGCCCCCCCCTCACGACAAGGCCGAGACGCCCTGCGCGAAGAGCATCGAGAGCCGGCTCGGGCCGAACTTGCGCGTGACGACGGCGGTCCGGCCGCGCCTCCGCGCGAGGTCGCGCGCCCCGCGGACGGCTCCGTGGCTGTTCACGTCCGTCACGATGACGACGAGATCGCAGCGCTCGACCAGGGAGGCGAGCGTCTCCTGGCCCCGTCCGCGCACGTGCCCCGAGTGGAACTCGACCTCGTGACCGGCCCGCTCGGCGATGCGATGCAGATCCGGCTCCTGTCGCTCGACTCCTCCGACGATTCCGACTCTCATGGCGAACCTCCGCAGGGGAGATGAGCAAGGGTCGTGCCGGCGCCGGGAACGGCAGGAAACCGCGGGAATTCCGCAATTCCACCCGGCCCGTGGCGCGGATGCGCGCGCGGCCCGTGACATCTCGTCAACGGGCCGCGGGATGCGACGGCAATTCGTCGCTGCGAAGGAGCGGGGGCTCAGCCGTCGAGCTCGCGCGAGTCGCGCCGCGGGCCCTCCGCGAGCCAATCGCGCGCGGCCGTCATGCCCGCCTCGTACATCCGCATCATCGGCTCCTTCTCGAAGAAGAGGTACGAGCCGGCGTTGAACGTGCGGCTCGACTCCGGACGCACGGCGCGGAAGAGGTCGACGACGAAGAGGCCCTCCTCCTTGCGCAGCTCGGCGATCTCGTTCCGGAGCAGGAGCAGCTTGCGGTCGGTGTTGTAGGCGTTCTCGAGGAAGGCGTCCGCGAGCCGCTCGACCGCGGAGCCGAAGGTCGGCAGGCCGAGGGGAGCGTCCTTCCCACCCGCCGTGACGAGGACGGGGACGATGCGGCGCGCGCCGAGCGCCACCGCCGGCGCGACCGGCGTGTTCACGAGCAGACCGCCGTCCCAGAGGAGCTCGTCGCCGACCTGCACCGCGTTGAAGAGGAGGGGGATGGACGCGCTCGCGAGGATCATGTCGACGGTGATCTCCTCGTGCACCCGGTAGTGCGTCGCGGAGGCGTCGGGTCGCTTCGTCGGCGCGTGGCTCACGATGCGGACGACACCGCCCGTGCGGGAGTCGACGGTGTTGATCGCGAGCTTCACCCGGCGCGGGCGCATCGAATACCCGCCGATCGCCTTGCGGAGATGGTCGCGCATCTCCGACGTGTCGAAGAGGAACGAGGTCGCGATCTGGTCGAGGATGTCCGAGACCATGTCGAAGCGCGCCGTGAGCAGGTACTCGACGGCCATCGCGCGACGGGGAGCGCCGACGAAGCCATGCTTCTTCAGGATGCGCGCACCGACGCGCAGCTCGCGCGCCCGTCGCCCGATCGAGCGGAAGGGCTCGCGCATCGCGGCCCGCGAGAGCGCGTGGTCGAGCGAGCGGAAGAAGCGTTCGTTCGCCTTCACGGGAGGCGCGTGCGCGAGGCCGAGCCAGAATTCGAGCATCTCCTCGGGCGAGAGGCCAGCGGCGATGAGGGCGCCGTTCAGCGCGCCCGCGGAGGTGCCGCTCACGACGTCGGGGTCGCCTCCCAGGCCCTCTTCGCGGAGGACCTTCCAGACGCCGACCTGGAAGGCGCCTCGGGCGCCTCCGCCGGAGAGGACGAGGCCGAGGGGGGAGTCCGAGCGGGGCTCGAGCAGCTTGTTCGACGGCATGCGGGAGAGGACGCTACGCACCTCGACCGGCCTCGGAAAGGGCCGGTGCGACCCATCGAACGAGCCTCACCCCGAAGGACGACGCCTCTCAGCCCTTCGCGCGGACGACGAAGACGTTGCGGTGGCAGTGGTTCACGACGCGGGAGGCCGTGGTGCCGAGCATCCGCTCGAGCCGCGAGTATCCGTGCGAGCCGAGCACGACGAGCTCGGCAGAGAGCTCCTCCGCGACACGGCAGACGACGTCGGCGGCCACGCCGAGCTCGACCCGCACCGTCGGGCGGCATTCGGCTGGCACGCGGGCGGCGAGCAGCTCGAGATCCTTCCGCGCCTCGTCGACGAGGAGCCCGGGCAGCGCGTCGGGCGCGACCGAGTACGCCTCCCGTGGCAATTCCGGGGGGAGACCGACGGCCCGCAGGAGGACGAGCGAGGCCCCGAGGGCGCGGGAGAGCTCGATCGCTCGGTCGAGGACCTGGTCCTTCCGAGGCGAGGCGTCGAGTGCGACGAGGAGGATGCGTGGGCTCGAGTCGGTCATGGCGACGGCCTCATCCTACACGCCGAGCGGGCCCGGCGCAGGAGACCCTCTCCCATTGCCACGGGGGGCCCGGGGTGATAGGGCCAGGGGTTCCATCGAAAAGGAGGCCGTCATGGCCGGGATCGTCGCCGACGGCAAGGTCGTCAGCCTGCAGTACACCCTCACGGACGAAGAGGGCGAAGTCATCGATCAGAGCGATCCCGGGGATCCGCTCCTCTACCTCCACGGCGCCGGCAACATCGTTCCCGGCCTCGAGCGTCAGCTCGAGGGCAAGTCGGTCGGCACGAGCCTCAAGGCCGTCGTTCCGCCGGCCGAGGGCTACGGCGAGGCGACGGGCCGCGTCGAGAAGGCGCCCCGTTCGGCGTTCCCGCGCGGCGTCGAGCTCGAGATCGGCATGGACTTCGTGGCCGAGGGCCCCGACGGCAGCCTGATCCCGCTCTTCATCTGCGACATCGAGGGCGAGGACGTCTTCGTCACGAGCGATCATCCGCTCGCCGGCGTCGAGCTCCACTTCGACGTGACGATCACCGAGGTGCGGGACGCCACGCCGGAAGAGGTCGAGCACGGCCATCCGCACGGCCCGCACGGTCACGGACACGGGCACTGAGCCGCCGCCCCGCGCTCGAGGCGAACGCTCAGCGCGGATAGACGGTACCCCCCGAAGGCCCGGCGACGGCGACGTCGACCGGGCTTTCGATCTCCGTCAGCGTGTGGACGACGGTCCGCGTCGTCACGTCGACGAGGCTCACGCTGTCGTCCCCGAGGTTCGGCACGAAGAGCAGGTCGCCGTCGAGGCGGATCGGTCGGTGGCCCGACACGCCGGCGTTGCCGACGTCGATGCTGCCGGCGGGGATCGCCCCGGAGAAGTCGACGAACGACACCACGGGGGCCGAGAGGCTCGAGACGAACGCATGGTCCCCCGTCACGACCACCGTGTCGGGATCGGAGGCCACGGGGAATCGCTCGAGCTGGTGATCGGAGAGGCGCATGCGCACGAGCGAGGCCATCGAGGGGATGGTCGCGACGGCGTGTGTCCCGTCCTCGTCGATGCGGAGGTACGAGCAGCGAGCCGGCAGGGCGATCCGGGCGACGACGGTACTCGTGTCGTCCTCCGGGGTCCCCGGCTCGTCGCGGGTGGCGATGACGTCGATGCCCGTGTCCGTGCAGTCGTAGATCCGTCCGTTCGACGAGGCGAAATCCATCCCGTGCGGTCCGAAGCCGGTCCCCGGGACGTTGAGCGAAGCGACCCCCTGCGGGGAGACCGGAGTCACGGTTCCGTCGACGATGTTGCTGACGTACGCGCGGGCGAAGGCTCCCCCCGGCTCCGTGGCGAACGCGATCTTGTGATGGCCCGCCCCCGTCGTGACCGGCCCGATCACGGAGAGATCCTCGAACCGCACGACGGAGACGGAGGCCGAGCCGTCGTTGCCGATCCACACGGAGGAATGGTCGGGCGACACGAACGAGTGGTTCGGACGGACGCCCAGCGTCAGCGTGCGGCGCTCCCACGTCTGCGTGTCGAGGAAGGTCGCGGTCCCCGAGCCCGCGTTCGTCACGAAGACGTAGCGACCGTCGGCGCTCGCGTTGACGTTCTCCGGGCCGCGGCCGACCGAGAAGAAGCCGACGCTCGCGAAGGTGTCGCGCTCGAAGACGTGGACCGAGCCCGGCGTGCTCGTGGTGGCCCCGTGCTTCGGGATCGGCTCGCCGGACACGACGTAGATCAGCTGCCGGGGCGTGCCGAAGCCGCCGGCAGGGACGATCTCGGACGCAGGGGCCGAGTCGCCGCACGCCGGGAGCAGCGCGAGGGCGAGGGGAACGAGACGACGGACGCGCGGCACGGAGACCTCCGGGATCGACGGCTCAAGCTAGCGGGAAGGCGCCGACCGGGCATGCGACAAGATGCCGCACCCGACGCATCGTGCTTCGTACCCGGCTCGAATCGCGACCTCGGGGAGCACGCGACAACTTGCCGCATCGCCCGCGAACCCGCGCACGCCCAGTCTCGGCGCATGGAATCCCAACACCACGTGCTACCGCTCGCGCTCGTCGCCGCGGGCTCGCTCCTCGTCCACGGCTGCGACGACGGCTCGTCGTCCGCGCCGAAGTCCTACACGATCGCCTTCGAGGCGAATTTCGGCGCGTCCGCGTTCGTCTGCGGGCAGACGTACGCGGGCATCGGAACGGGCGCCACCTCCGCCGAACGCGAATTCCAGGCGACGGACTTCCGCTTCTACGTCTCGAATCCGACGCTGCAGCTCGCGAACGGCACCGAGGTGCCCCTCGAGCTCGACACGAACGACTTCCAGGCCGAGAACGTCGCGCTGCTCGACTTCGAGAACGGATGCGGCGGTGGCACCGTGGCCGAGAGCCACGAGGTCGTGGGCGTGGCGCCGTCGGACGAGTACGTCGGCGTCTGCTTCGACCTCGGGGTCCCCTTCGAGCTGAACCACCTCTCGGCCGATGCCATCGACACGCCCGCCCCCCTCACCGCCAGCGGCATGATGTGGAACTGGCAGACGGGACGGAAATTCGCGCGCATCGACGGAAAGGGCCATCCGACGGCTGCGAGCGGTGGTCAGAGCTTCTTCGTCCATCTCGGGAGCACGGGCTGCACCTCGGGCGCTCCGACCGAGAGCCCGATCGCGCCCTGCTCGCAGCCGAACGTCGTGCACGTCTGCCTCGACTACGACTTCGACGCCCCGCACTTCGTGGTCGCGGACGCGGCTGCGCTCCTCGCCGGATCGGACGTGTCGAAGAACGCGAACGGTGCGCCGGGCTGCATGTCCGGCACGGGCGACGACGAATGCGCCCAGATCCTGCCGCGCTTCGACCTGCCCTTCACCTACACGGGCTCGACGAGCCCGGCGCCCGCGGTCGCCACGCAGGCCCAGGGCTTCTTCCACGTGCGCCACGCGGAGTGAGCCCGTGCGGATCGTGGGTTGGCTCTTGGTGGCGACGCTGGGTGCGGCTGGCTCGACCGGCTGTCGCGACACGGCCCCGCGCGCCGAGTACGGTTTCCCGGTGCCGGACGGCTTCCCCGTGCCGCTCGTGCCCTCGTCGAATCCCATGAGCGCGTCGAAGGTCGCTCTCGGCCGACGGCTCTTCTACGACGTCCGCCTCTCCGGGAACGGCTCGCAGAGCTGCGGCACGTGCCACCAGTCGCGCTTCGCCTTCGCCGACGACAAGGGCCGTGCCGTCGGCTCGACCGGCGAGGTCCACCCACGTGGGGCGATGTCGCTGGTGAACGTCGCGTTCGCCACCACGTTCACGTGGGCGAATCCGAGCCTCGATTCCCTCGAGACCCAGGCGACGGTCCCCATGTTCGGCGAGTTCCCGGTCGAGCTCGGCGTGACCGGCCACGAGGACGAGATCCTCGGCCGCATCCGGGCCGATCCCGACTACGTCGTCCTCTTCGGCGAAGCCTTCCCGGGCGACGCGGAGCCGATCCGCTTCTCGAACGTGGCGCGCGCGATCGCGGCCTTCGAGCGCACGATCGTGGGCGCGGGCTCCGCCTTCGATCGCGCGACGAACGGAGTCGATCCGTCCGCGATGTCCGAGTCTGCGCGTCGGGGCATGGACCTCTTCTTCGGAGAGCGCCTCGAGTGCTTCCACTGCCACGGCGGGTCGAGCCTCGGGCAGCCGATCCGCGGGGTGGGGCTCGAGCGCTACGAGCCGGAATTCCACGGCAACGGCCTCTACAACGTCGGAGGGACGGGAGACTACCCGGACGGGAACCAGGGCCTCTTCGAGAGCACCGGTCTGCCGGCGGATCGGGGCCGATTCAAGGCGCCCACGCTGCGGAACATCGCGCTCACGGCGCCCTACATGCACGACGGGAGCGTCGGGACGCTGAGCGAGGTCATCGACCACTACGCCCGAGGGGGAAGGCGCATCGCGAGCGGCCCCTACGCCGGCGACGGCGCGGCGAACCCGAACAAGAGCATCCTGGTCGCGGGCTTCGCGATCGGCGCGTCGGAGCGAGCCGATCTCCTCGCCTTCCTCGACTCGCTCACCGACTGGGAGGTGGTCTGCCGCGAGGACCTCCAGGATCCGTTCGGGAGGATCCCTCGCCACGAGCGTTGCCAGGCGCCCTGAGCCCTCGGGCCCATCGTTACCACGTGACGCAGCGACCTCCGTCTCGCGTACGACACCTCTTCCCGGAACCCACTACCGACCCGCCCCCCCGGGCGCTACAGTCCAGCCGGAATCGCTCGGGGCGCCCTCCGGGGCTGAGAAGGACCCGTCGAACCTGATCCGGATCGTGCCGGCGTAGGGAAGCGAGCTCCGCGGGGGGGAAGCCCCGGTACCGCGCGATTCCGACCGAGACAGCTTCGGAGGAATCCGTGACGACCGACTACCGCCTGCCCCTGCGTGGAGCCGCGAACCCCTCGAGCACCGCCGCCGGAACGACGCCGGGCTCCTTCGCGAACGCCGCCGACGTCGGTGGACCGCTGACCTATTCGTCGCCCGACACCCCGGGCATGCCCCTCCCGAGCGGGAAGACGGCCTGGGACTTCATGCCGGACGACTGGAAGAAGGTCGACGGCCGCTGGATCCCGCCCGAGGGCTTCGTGCCGCGCACCCAGCTGGAGCACGCCCGCCTCGGAACGATCACGCCGCAGATGAGGCGCGTCGCCGAGCGCGAGTCGCACCTCACGCCGGAGCAGGTCCGCGACGAGATCGCCGCGGGACGCCTCATCATCCCGGCCAACGTCGTCCACCTCGGCTACCAGCTCGATCCGATGGCCATCGGGCGGGCGTCGCGCACGAAGGTGAACGCGAACATGGGCGCCTCGCCCGTCGCCTCCGGCACGGACGAAGAGGTCGAGAAGCTGAAGTGGGCCGAGCGCTGGGGCGCGGACACGGTCATGGACCTCTCGACGGGCGGCGACCTCGACGCCTGCCGCGACGCGATCCTGCGCAATTCGAAGGTGCCCATCGGCACCGTGCCGATCTACTCGATGATCATCGGGCGCCGCATCGAGGACCTGACGAAGGAGGTCATCCTCGACTCGCTGCGCAAGCAGGCGGCCCAGGGCGTCGACTACTTCACGATCCACGCCGGAGTGCTCCGCGAGCACCTCCCGCTCGTGAAGAACCGCCTCATCGGCATCGTCTCTCGGGGCGGCTCGCTCCTCGCGAAGTGGATGCTCGTCCACGGCCGTCAGAACCCGATGTACGAGCACTTCGAGGAGATCTGCGACGTCATGCGCGAGTACGACGTCTCGTTCTCGCTCGGCGACGGGCTGCGCCCCGGCGGCCTCGCGGACGCGAGCGACGCCGCCCAGCTCGCGGAGCTCGCCACCCTCGGCGAGCTCACGGAACGCGCCTGGAAGAAGGGCTGCCAGGTCATGGTCGAGGGCCCGGGGCACGTCCCCTTCGATCAGATCGAATTCAACATGAAGCTCCAGCGCCGTCTCTGTCACGGCGCTCCGTTCTACGTGCTCGGCCCGATCGTGACCGACGTCTTCCCCGGCTACGATCACGTCACGAGCTGCATCGGGGCGACGGCCGCCGGCTACCACGGCGCCGCGATGCTCTGCTACGTGACGCCGAAGGAGCACGTCGGTCTGCCGAAGAAGGACGACGTGAAGCAGGGCTGCGTCGCCTACAAGATCGCGGCCCACGCGGCGGACGTGGCGCTCGGCATCCCGAGCACGCGCGACTGGGACGACGACCTCACCCGGGCGCGCGCCGCGCTCAATTGGGAGAAGCACTTCGAGCTCGCCTTCGACGGCGAGTACGCGCGCGCCCTCCACGACGAGGACCTCGCCGTCGACACCGATTTCTGCGCGATGTGCGGCCACGACTGGTGCTCGGTCCGCATCTCGAAGGAGATCGTGGAATTCGCCTCGGGCAAGGCCGAAGGCTTCTCGCGCGACGGCGTGAAGAAGTCGCCGGGCCTCACGCCCGAGCAGCAGGCCGTCCTCGAGGCGCGTGGCGTGCTCTCGCCCGACGAGATCCACAAGCTCGCCGTGAAGACGCGGGATGCCGTCGGTGCCGACAAGGGCAAGGCGACCTGCCACAGCGACTACGTCGATCCCGACGCGGCGCGCAGCCTCCAGAGCCAGAAGCTCGTGCAGATCGGCCGCAAGGAGCAGCCCTCCGCGCGAGGGTGAAGACGCGAGCCGGCGGTCCGCGCTAGGTTCGCGTGGCGCCCCGCTCGGGGCGCCCACCTCGTCCGAGCGGGACGGAAAGGAATCGCATGCGCCCTCGCTTCGCCCTCGTCGCCCTCCCCCTCCTCCTCGCCGCGTGCGGCAACGCGGAGTCCCCCGCGGGCTCCGGTGCGAGCGGCGGAGAGGCCGCGTCGTACGCAGGCCCCCTGACCTCGAGCGACGTCGCCCTCGGCGAGGTCGCCTATCGGACGAACTGCGAGGACTGCCATCCGGGCGGCGGCCGAGGTCGCGGTCCGCGCATCTCGGACGCAGCGCTCTCGCCGGAGCGGATGCGCCGTCAGATCCGCGAAGGCCAGGGTCGCATGCCCGCCTTCACGCCCCAGGACCTCGACGCGACGCAGCTCGAAGCGCTGCTCGCGTACCTCGCTCGGATGGGCGCCGTCCACGCCGAGCCGAACGCCGTGCCGCCCTCGCCGCCCACCGCGACGCCCTGAGACGCGGAGCCCGCGGAGGGATCCGCGGCGCGCTTCGTCAGAGCCCCGTCCAGTTGCGCGGATCGAGGGTCCGCGTGCCGCGCCGCACCTCGAAGAAGAGGGCGGGATGCGGACCCGGGCCCACCTCGCCGAGCGAGGCGCCACGCGCGACCCAATCCCCCACGCGGACGCCGATGCGACCGAGGCCGCCGTAGACCGTGTAGAACGACTCGCCGTGGTCGACGATCACGAGGCGACCGTACGAGCCGTACGTGCCGGCATAGGCCACGCGGCCGTCGGCGACGGTGCGGGCCGCCGTCGCGGGGGCGGTGACGAATTCGAGGCCGGGGCCGTCGTCGCGGACCGCGTCGCGCACCGCGACCGCAGCCGGGACGGGCATGCCGAGACGCCCACGGAGCGACGCGAAGCCGTTCGCGGAGGGCGGCGCGATCGCTGGCTCGGCGACGGCCGAGCCGCCGAAGCCGGGAAGCGGCGGGACGGGGGCGACGGCGAGCTGGGGCGCGTAGCTCGCGACGGTCCCGTACCCGAGCGCGCCGAGCTGCTGCTCGAGGAGTCCCTGCTGCCGATCGAGGGCCGTCTTCTGGGCCTCCGCGACGGCGAGCTCCGCGCGCGCCGCGCGCAGCTCCTCGCGCACGGCTTCCTCGCGGCGCGTGAGGAACGCGACCTTCCGCAGATCCGTCTTCACGATGCGCTCGAGGCGCTCGAGGCGCCCGAGGTGGCCGAGCATCGCCTCGAAGCCCCCGGCGAACGGCAGGAGCCCGCTGCGACGCAGACGGTAGAGCGCGCGCACGCGCGTGCGCAGCGCCTGCTCGGAGGCCCGACGACGCCCCTCGAGCCCTTCGATCTCGGACTCGGCCCGCTCGACCCGCGTCCGCGCCTGCTCGAGCTGGGTCGAGGCCCGGTCGAGGCTCGCGGCGAGCTCGCGCGACTGCGCCGCCGGATCCGTGACGACGACGGGCGCCGGCACGGCGCCGTACTGCGCCGTCGCGAGCCCGGTGGACAGGGCGCAGAGGAGAGCGAGCAGGGTGGCCGAGCGACGCGCCATCGTCACACCGCCAGGTAGCGTCGGAGCGAGATCGCGCTGCCCACGGCGCCCACGGCGGCTCCGCCGACGAGCAGGCCGACGAGGGTGAACGGCGAGAGGAAGGTCACGCGGACGCCGGTCAGGGCCGCGAGGGTCGCGTCGAAGTCCTGCCGGAGGACGAGGTAGCCGACCATCAGGACCATCACGGCGAAGAAGGCCGAGACGAAGCCCTGGAAGACCCCCTCGAGGAGGAAGGGTCCACGGACGAAGCCATCGGTCGCCCCGCAGAGCTTCATGACCTCGATCTCCGACTTCCGTCGGGCGACCGCGAGGCGGATCGTGTTCGCGATGACGGCGAGCACGCAGAACCCGACGAGCAGCGCCACGCCCGCGGCGACGGCCCGGCCGGCGCGGAGGAGCGAGTGCATGCGCACGAAGAAGCCACGGTAGGTCTCGACGTCGCTCACGCCGCGGAAGCTCTTCACGCGAGCCGCGATGGCATCGGTCCTCGGCTGCGGGACGCCCTGGAGCAGCGTGACCTCGAGCGACGAGGGGAAGACCTCGGCCGGGAGCGAGGCCAGGTCGGCGCCGACGTCGCTCTGCTCGAGGAACTGCGTACGGGCCTGCTCCGACGAGACGTAGTCGGCCCGATCGACCTCGGCGAGCCCCTCGAGGATGACGCGGAGCTGCGCGATGTCCTCCTCGCGCGCGTCGTCGCTGAGGTAGACCGTCATGCGTCCGGCCCGGCTCCACGCGTCCGAGAGCTTCGAGAGGTTCTGCACCGCGAGCAACGAGCCCGCGAGGCAGAGGAAGGCGATGCTCAGGCTGACGATCGCGACGAGGTAGAGGCGGATCTCCTCTCGGAGACCGCGGCGTGCACGGGAAATCGCGCTCTTGAGTTCCATCGGGTCGGTCCCTCCGAGCCTGCGCCTCAGCGGCGCGAGCCCTGCCCTCCGTGCTTGTGACCGGGATCGCGGTCGTCGCGGCCCTCGCCGGCGGCCGGTCCCGTGGCCGTTCCCGGCCAGGAGCGGAGCCCGCGATGCGCTTCGACCACCCGACCCTCGTCGATGGAGATGATCCGGTGGTCGCGCTTCGAGATGAGCGAGTGATCGTGCGTCGCGAAGAGGACGGTCGTCCCCGTGGCGTTGATCTCCTCGAAGAGCGTGAGGATGTCGATCGCCAGGTGGGGATCGAGATTGCCCGTCGGCTCGTCCGCGAGGAGCAGCGCGGGCTCCGTCACGATGGCGCGGGCGACGGCGACGCGTTGCTTCTCGCCGCCCGAGAGGTTGCCGGTGCGCTCGCCGCCGCGCCCCGCGAGGCCGACGCGCTCGAGGGCCTCGGCCACCCGGGAGCGCACGAGGCGGGTCGGCATGTCGAGGATCTCGAGCGCGATGGAGACGTTCTCGAAGACCGTCCAGTGCTCGATGACCTTGTAGTCCTGGAAGACGATGCCGAGGTTGCGCCGCAGGTACGGGATGGACGAGTCCGTCAGACGGGCGATGTCCCTCCCGCAGAAGAGGATCCGCCCCTCGTCCACCGTGTGCTTGCGGTAGATGAGCTGGAGCAGCGTGCTCTTGCCGGCGCCGCTCGGGCCCGTGATGAAGGCGAACTCCCCTCGCTCGACGACGAGGTTCACTCCCCGGAGCGTGGGTCGATCGCGCTGGAAGTACTTGAAGACGTCCTCGAACTGCAGGATCGGACGGTTCGACGCGCCGGAATCGGCCTTGGCCCCTGCGCGGAAGAACGCGAAGGGACGAATGACGTTGTCGTGATCGTGGCGGGACGCCATGGCGCCTCCGATTACCGAGTTCGGGAAAAGGTAGCAAGAAAGTGGTGTGGGGGGGACTCGCCCCCCCTGCCCTCGGTCCCCACCTCCCGGCGCCCCCTCGGGGCCGACGAACGCGTGACGCCGAGGACGGATCGGGCCACCCTTCGGCCCATGACCGACAAGGCCGTCCTCTTCGAGATGCGCGAGCAGGTGGGGCTCCTCACCCTGAACCGCCCCGACAATCGCAACAGCATGACCCCGGAGCTGCTCGACGGCTTCGCGAAGGCCGTCGGCGAGGCGCGGGCGGCCCACGACATGCGTGCGCTCGTCCTCACGGGGAGGGGTCCCTGCTTCAGCGCGGGCGCGGACTTCAAGTCCGGCCTCCAACGCGTGGAGGCCGCCCTGCCGAGCGACCGCTCGTTCGCCATGTACTCGGCGTTCCTCTCGCTCCTCGACGTGGAGGTGCCGATCCTCGCGGCGATGAACGGCCATGCCGTCGGCGGCGGGTTCGGGCTCTCGCTGCTCTGCGACCTCCGCGTGGCGAACAAGACGGCTCGCTACGGCGCCAACTTCTGCCGGCTCGGCCTCCACTCCGGCATGGCGATCAGCTACACGCTGCCGCGGCTCGTGGGCCTCGCCCAGGCCTCGGAGATGCTGCTCACGGGGAAGCTGATCACGGGCGAGCGCGCGGAGACCATCGGCTACGCGAACTACGCGGTGGACGCCGAAGAGGTCGTGCCGAAGACGCTCGAGCTCGCGAACGAGATCGCCGCGTCGGCGCCGCTCGCGGTCCGGAGCGTGCGGGCCGCGCTGCGTCGGGGGCTCGCCGGCGAGATCCGCGAGGCCGCGCGCATCGAGGCCTTCGCGCAGGCCGAGAGCTTGCAGACCGAGGATGCGCGCGAGGGCGTGGCCGCCGTCCTCGAGAAGCGCGAGCCGCGCTTCGTGGGCCGCTGAGCCCGGCGCTCAATCCTCGATCGGCCGGAGGACGCCCGTCGGAGGCGTCCGGCGCCCGAGACGATCGAGCAGCGTCTTCTTGAGGACGTCGAGCTGGTAGGGCTTCTGCAGGAAGGCCGCGCGACGATCCTCGAGGAGCGGACGGATCGCGTCGGGCTCGCCGTAGCCGCTGCAGAGGATCACCGGCACGTCGCGGTTCTTCTGGCGGATCCGTGCGTAGACGCCGCGCCCGTCGAGTCGCGGCATGGTGAGGTCGAGAAGCACGACGCGGATCGCCTCGGAGTGCTGATCGTAGCGCTCGAGGCCCTCGACGCCGTCCGAGGCCTCGACCACCTCGAAGCCGATGTGGCGCAGCATGGCGGAGAGCGCGGCGCGGATGCCCGACTCGTCGTCGACGACGAGCGCGAGGCCCTCGAAACGCACCGGCGCCGGCGTGATCACGGGGCGCTCGACGCGCGTCGAGCTGCGTTCGGACGCCGGGAAATAGAGCTCGAAGCGCGTCCCGCGGGTGACCTCGCTGGTGATGCGCCAGCCCGCGCGATGGCCGCGGAGGATGCCCTGCATGGCCGACAGACCGAGACCGCGCCCCTGCTTCTTGGTCGTGAAGAACGGGTCGAAGATCTTCGACATCGTCTCGACGGTCATGCCACAGCCCGTGTCCATGACCTCGAGACGGACGTAGGTCCCGGGCACGAGGTTCTGGCTCGGGAGGAGGGAATGGAGATCCTCGGCGGTGAAGTACTCGTTGCCGGTCCGGATCCGGATCCGGCCCTCGCGATCGCCGATCGCGTCGGACGCGTTGGTCACGAGGTTCATGATGACCTGCTGGATCTGTGCGTGGTCCGCGTCGATCCGCAGCAAGTCGTCCTCGAGCTCGAGATCGAGCTGGACGTGCTTCGAGATGCTCACCGAGAGCAGCTGCGTCATCTCCTTGACGATGTCGTTCAGCGACAAGGGCTCGACGCGCACGCGTCCCTTGCCCGAGTACGCGAGCATCTGTCGCGTGAGGTCGGCGGCGCGCAGGACCGTCTGCTCGATGTTCGTGAGGAACTTCGCCGCCGACGAGTCCGAGCCCAGCTTGAGCTGGACGAGGTTCACGTTGCCGAGGATCGCGGAGAGGAGGTTGTTGAAGTCGTGCGCGATGCCGCCGGCGAGGAGGCCCAGCGACTCGAGCTTCTGCGCCTGCCGGAGCGCCTCCTCGGAGCGCTTGCGCTCGGAGATGTCGGTGAAGCTGCCGCGGATGAGCACCCGGTCCGTCGCGGGCAGGCGCACGAGCCGCACCTCGCATTCGATGGGACGCAGGTCGACCGTCTGGAAGGTCCACTCGAACGTCGGCGCGCCACCGGCGACGGCCCGGCCGACGAAGATGTCGAACGCCTCGCGCGAGTCGCGTCCGTCCGGCTGTGCCTGCGGTGAGAGCTCGACCGGGCCGAGCGAGACGAGGTCCTCCCGCGGCGTCGCGAAGAGCTCCTCGGCCTTCGGGTTCGAGTCGACGAAGCGACCCACCTCGGCGTCGAAGAGGACGATGGCGTCGGGCGCATGCTCGACGAGCTGACGGTAGGCCGCCTGGGTCTCGCGCGCGGCGAGCTCGGCGCGCGCACGCTCGCTCACGTCCTGGACCGTGCCGACGTAGCTCGCGCCGCTCCCGTCGCCGGCGACGGGGGAGAGGATCACGTGGTGGTACGCCTCCCTGCCGCTCGGCAGCACCACCCGGAGGTCGATCTCGAAGCGACTCTTGTCCCGCCGCCGCTCCTCGAGCGACGCCCGGAACGTCGCCCTGTCCTCGAGCGCCAGGTACCCGAGGTACGCGTCGAGGCTCGGCGAGCCGAGCTCCGGATCGCGCTGGTAGAGACGGAAGACCTCGTCGGACCACTCCATCTCGCCCGTCGCGACGTCGAGGGACCAGTTGCCGAAGCGACCGATGCGCTGCGCCTCGCGCAGGGCCGCCTGGCTCCGCTCGAGGGACTTCTCGCGGCGGTCGTTGCGGATGGCGACGCTCGCGACCGAGGTGATCTTCTGGACGAGCTCGATGTGGATCGGCTCGAACGGTCCGACCTCGGACTTGTAGATGACGAACGTGCCGAGGACCGTCTTGTCGGGGCCGAGGATCGGCACGGCCGCCGCGGCGGCGAGCCCGAGCGCGGCGTAGGGCTTCATCGCGTCGGCGAAGGACGGATCCCGCACCACGTCCTCGGCGACGACGTTCGAGCGACGCAGGATCGCGGCGCCCGTGACGCAGCTGCCGGGGCCGACGGGGCGTCCCTCGACGAGCACCGGATAGCTCGGCGGGAGGCTCGGAGCGGCGCCGAAGCGCAGGCAGTCGTCGTTCTCGTCGTAGAGGACGATGGCGGCCAGGAGGCCGGGCGCGTGCATCTCCACGAGCGCGCACAGCGTGTTCAGGACGGCGTCGAGACCATCGCCCGCAGCCATCTGCTCGAGGACGAGCTGCTGCCCCTCCTGCAGCGCCTCGCTCAGCATCTGAGCGTGCAGGGCGATCGGCGGCGCGTGCGAGCTTCCAGGCATCCGGGTCCGTCTCGCATGGTACACCTGCGCACACCGCGATTCCTAGACCGCTTCCCGGTCTTGACGAAAGAGCGGCCACGTCGATAGACCCAGCCCATGGACGCCCTCCCCGCCAGCCTGCCCCTGCCCGACGATCAGCTGCCGGAGAGCATCCGACGTTTCGCCGCAGCGAGCGCTCCCGCCCCCGCCCGTATGATGGCGGCGCGTGGTCTCGTCCCCGTGAAGGGCGACGACCTCGTCGTGCTGCTCCTCCAGCTCGCCCATTCGTCCGACGCGGCCGCCGCGGACGCCGCCAAGGCCACGCTGTCGGGCCTCCCCGAGGGCGTGCTGCTCTCGTCCTGCGCGTCGCTCGCGCATCCGGTCTTCCTCGACGCCCTCGCCGACGCGGTGGCCGGCAAGGAGGCGGCGCTCGAGGCGATCGCGATGAACCACGCGACGCACGACGCGACCATCGCGCGCCTCGCGCGCACGAGCTCGGAGCATCTCTCGGAGGTCATCGCGACCAACCAGCAGCGCCTGCTCAAGGCTCCGGAGATCATCGAGAACCTCTACAAGAACAAGCACACGCGGATGTCGACGGCCGATCGCCTGATCGAGCTCGCCGCGCGCAACGGCGTCGAGCTCCCCGGGATTCCCGCGTTCCAGTACCACGTGGAGGCGATCCAGGGACAGCTCATCCCGGAGCCCGACGACGAGCCGCTGCCCGGCGACCAGATCTTCGCCGAGGCCGTGGCCGCCGACGGCGCCGACGCGGACGCGGTCGAGCGCCCGGGCGACGAAGAGGGCGAAGAGCAGGTCCGCGAGCGCTGGAAGCCGCTCGCCTTCCGGATCCGCGACATGACGACGGCCGAGAAGATCCGCTTCGCGATCGTCGGGGACGCGGCCGCGCGCGCGCTGCTCGTGCGCGATCCGAAGAAGCTCGTCTTCATGGCGGCGATCACCTCGCCCGCGATGACGGATCTCGAGGCGACGAACATCGCGCACTCGAAGGAGGTTTCGGTCGACGTCCTCCGCTACATCGGCAACCGCAAGGAGTGGCTCAAGAGCTACGACATCAAGCGGGCGCTCGTCTTCAACCCGAAGACCCCGATGGACATCTCCATCCGCTTCCTGAACCACCTCCACCAGGCCGACCTGAAGGGCGTCTCGCAGAGCCGCGGCGTCCCGTCGCAGCTGAAGACCATGGCGCGAAACCGCCTCGAGCAGCGCGAGCAGGACAAGAACAAGAAGGACAAGAAATGACCCGAGGCCGGGCTCGCCCGCCCCGGAAGGCGAGGCTCCCGGCCCTCCCCGGAGCCGCCCGGGCGGGCCTACCGGTCGGCGGAACCCGTGCTACCTTGGAGCCACGCAGGAAGCGTGGACCGGGAGTGTCCCCGGCCGCGACGGAACGCGAGCCCCCCATGACCGAGGACGCACGGCCGCTCTCTCCCGTGACGGTGCCCTCGCTGCGCGCGATGAAGAATCGCGGCGAGCGCATCACGATGGTGACCGCCTACGACGCGACGTTCGCGCGCATGCTGGACGAAGCCGGGGTCGACGCCCTCCTCGTGGGCGATTCGCTCGGCATGGTCGTCCAGGGTCTCGACTCGACGCTCCCCGTCACGATCGACGAGGTCATCTACCATTGCCGAGCCGTCGCCCGTGGCGCCAAGCGCGCCCACGTCGTGGCGGACATGCCCTTCCTGAGCTGGCAGCTCGGGCCCGAGGACGCCCTCCGCAACGCCGGTCGCTTCCTCGCACAGGGCGGCGCCCACGCCGTGAAGCTCGAGGGCGGGGTCTCGGCGGCCCCGACCATCCGGCGCCTCGTGGACGCCGGCATCCCCGTCATGGGACACGTCGGTCTGCTGCCGCAGAGCGTCCACGCCATGGGAGGATTCCGCGTCCAGGGACGCACCGAGGACGCCGCGGAGCTGGTCTTCCGTGACGCCCAGGCCGTGGCCGAGGCGGGCTGCTACGCGCTCGTGCTCGAGGGCATCCCGAGCGACCTCGCCGAGCGGATCACGCGCGAGATCGCGATCCCGACGATCGGCATCGGCGCCGGTCCCGCGTGCGACGGGCAGGTGCTCGTCTGCTACGACCTCCTCGGCCTGACGCCGAACCTCCGCCCGAAGTTCGTGAAGCGCTACGCCGAGTTCTTCGCCGAGGGCAAGGCCGCGGCGAAGCGGTATTGCGAGGAGGTCCGGAACGGTGCGTTCCCGGGTCCCGAGCATTCGTTCGGCGACGTGAAGAAGACCGGGCTGCTCACCGCGACGCAGCCCGGGACGACGACCCCGTCCGGCGGGCGGGGCTACGGCCCCGAGGCCTGAGGCATCCATGACGCGAGTGCTCCACGATCCACGCGAGCTGCGTGCGACCCTCGACGCGGCCCGCCAGCGCGGCGCGCGCGTGGGTCTCGTGCCGACGATGGGCGCCCTGCACGACGGTCATCTCTCGCTCGTCTCCGAGGCGAAGCGACGCGCGGACCTCGTGGTGCTCACGATCTTCGTGAATCCCCTCCAATTCGGGCCGAACGAGGATTTCTCGCGCTATCCCCGCACCCTCGAGGCCGACGTCGCCCGCTGCCGCGAGGCGGGCGTGGACATCGTCTTCGCCCCCGACCGCGAGTCCATGTATCCGCCCGGCTTCTCGACCCAGGTCGAGGTCTCCGGCGTGACCGAGGTCCTCGAAGGCGTGCATCGTCCCGGCCACTTCCGCGGCGTGGCGACCGTCGTCGCGAAGCTCTTCCTGCTCGCCGGCCCCTGCGTCGCGATCTTCGGGCGGAAGGACTACCAGCAGTACCGCGTGCTCTCGCGGATGGCGCTCGATCTCGACATGCCCGTCGAGGTGGTCGGCATGCCGACGGTGCGCGAGCCCGACGGCCTCGCGCTCTCCTCGCGCAATCGCTACCTCGACCCGGCCGCGCGAGACAAGGCGCTCGCCATCGCGCGCGGGCTGCGCGCCGCCCACGATGCCTTCGTCGCCGGCGAGCGGGATCCGGCGGCGCTCGGCGCGCTCGTGCGCGGGCCGATCGAAGCCGTGTTCGATCGCATCGACTACGTGGCCGTGGCCGACCCGGAGACGCTGCTCCCCCTCGAGCGCCCCTCGGAGCGCGTGATCCTCCTCGTCGCCGCCTTCCTCGGGACGACGCGTCTCATCGACAACCTCGTGCTCGGCGAGGACCCCCGGCCCTGAGCCTCGGCCGGGGCGGCTCGTCGGTGGCGAGCGCCGGCGGGGCTCAGCGGAGCAGGTAGCCGACGAGCGCGGCGACGACGACCAGGGCGACCGCGCCGCCGACGAGGACGACGCGGGGAAGCTCCTTCTTGCCCGGCGCGCCCTTCTTCGGAACGGACAACGGCACGAGCGGGAAGAGCTCGAGCGACGGCCCGACGAACGGGAGGGGATCCCACTTCGGCCGCGGCGGGGACCAGTCGTCGGCGCCGGGCTTGTGGACGGCCATCACCGGCTCGTCCCCGATCAGCCTCGGACGATGGCCGAGCATCTCGTCGAGCTTGCGCGCCATGTCGCCCGCCGAATCGATGACCGTCGCATCGTCCGTCGACGGCTCGTCGAGGGACATGTCGACCTCGATGTTCGGTCGCCCGAGATCCTCGGGGCGCGGTCGGGTGGCGGGCCTCGGCGTCTCGCCGGAGTGCGCGCTCGGCGGCTTCGGCGGCGGCGGGAGCGGATGCGCCTTGTCGAGGATGGGCTTGACGCCCGGCGGCGGCGCCACGCCGTGGCCGCGCGGCACCACCGGCGTCGGACGCGAGGCGACCTCGTCGAGAGCGTCGCGGGTGTAGAACGTCGTCGCCTCGTCCTCGTCGTCCTCGTCGCCCCGTCCGCCCTCGCGGCCACGGGGATCGTCCGAGCGGACGTTCGTCGACTCGGCGACCACGCGCGGCATCGCCGGCGGTCGACCCGTGACCGGCTCGCTCGGCGCCACCGGGATCGACGACGAGCGCATGGTGAAGATGACGCTGTTCTCCTCGGGAACGAACTCCCGCGACTGCATCTTCGGGATGACCTCGAGGGCCGTCGGCCGCGAGGAATCCGGCTTGCGCGTCTCCACCGAGGGCGGCGACTCCGGACCGAAGTACTCGTCCATCAGACGCGACATGCGCGAACCGGCGAACGTGGCATCGATCTGGTAGAGGACGCGCTGCAGCTCCGCGGCGAAGTCGTGCGCCGTCGGCCAGCGATCGTCCGGGTTCCGCGCCAGGGCCTTCAGGATCACCGCGTCGAGGTCGGCCGGGATGTCGGGGCGGACGCGGGAGGGAGGCTCGATGCGCGCCTTGCGCACCTTGTCGAGCAGCGCGGGGAGGTTGTCCTCGAGCGCGTAGAGCATCTGCCCGGTGAGCAGCTTGTAGAGCAGCACGCCCGTGGAGAAGATGTCGCTCCGGTGGTCCATGGGATCGGCCCACGCCTGCTCGGGCGACATGTAGTAGTACTTGCCCTTGATCACGCCGACTTCGGTCTCGCTCGATCGGAGCGCCGCCTTCGCGATGCCGAAGTCCGCGATCTTCACCTCGCCGGACATGCTGAGCAGCACGTTCTGGGGGCTGACGTCGCGGTGGATGACGTTCAGCTTCCGGCCGTCGGGCCCGGTCTTGCGGTGGGCGTAGTCGAGGCCGTTCAGGACCTCGCTGCAGATGTACAGGCAGGCGGCGATGGGGAGGCGCTTGCCGTACTGCTGCGCGCGGCGGAGCAGACGCGACGCGTCCGCGCCCTCCACGTACTCCATCATGATGAAGTACTTGCCCTCGACGCAGCCGAGGTCGAAGGTCTGGGCGATGTTCGCGTGCGTCAGGACGACGGAGAGCTTCGCCTCGTCGACGAGCATCTGGACGAACTGCTCGTCCTCGGAGAAGCGCGGATGGATGACCTTGAGCGCGACGAGCTTCTCGAAGCCGCCGATCCCGCGCGCCTTGGCGACGTACACCTCCGCCATGCCACCCACGGCGATCCGTCGCAGGAGGAGGTAGGGGCCGAAGGGTCTCGGCAGCTGATCGGCGTCGTTCGGTCGTGCCACGCGCGGGGGGAGAGACTACCAGGCTTCGGCTTCGACGTCTCGGCTTCCCGTCGGACCTCGGCTCGTGGAATACTGCGCGCCGAGTAGGGAGGAACCATGACCAACCCCGAGAGCGAGCGTCCGCGGCCCCGGATCACCGCAGCCATCCTGCGTGACATCGGGCTGTTCGGCGGCCTCGACGACGAGACGCTCCAGGTGCTGGCCCGGGAGCTGCCCACCGAGACCGTGGAAGTCGGGCAGGTCGTCGTCGAGGAAGGCGACACCACGCGCGAGATGTTCGTCGTGATCGGCGGAGAGCTCGAGGTGGTGAAGCACGCGAAGAGCGGACAGGAGGTCCGCGTCGCGCTCTTCGGCCCCGGGGATTGGTTCGGCGAGATGTCCATCCTCGACGTCCAGCCGCGCTCCGCCACCGTCCGGGCCGTGGCGCCGACCATGCTCGTGCGCATGAACGCCGAGCACGTGGACCGTCTGCTCTACCGCCGCGACATGAAGGCGTTCTCGCTCCTGCTCATGAACGTGGCGCGCGAGCTCAGCCGCCGCCTCCGCGTCGCCGACGGGATCATCGCGCAGATGATGACGAGCGTCTCCGACGCCTTCATCGCCGCGCACCAGAGGACGACGAAGGGCGAGTGAGCCCTGCGCCTCCGGGCGCCCCGATTCCTGGTGCCGTGTGCCGCGCGGGAGGCTGCGGCGGGCTCGGCTCGCTCAGGGCCCTCGGGGCGGCACGAGCGAAGGATGGCCGCGGCGTTCCTCGAGCTCCTTCCAGTACTCGAGGATGATCGAGGCGGTCTCCTCGATGGCCCGGTTGGTCACGTTGATGATCATCCAGTCCGGATGCCGGCGGAAGATCGAGTGCGCGTAGTCGAGCTCCTGCCGAACGTGATCGCGCATCCCGTAGTTCGCGTCGCTCGGCATGCCGAGCTGCTCGAGGCGCTTCTTGCGGATGTCCATGAGGAGATCCGGATCGATCGTCAGGGCGACGACCTTGCCCCCCGGGACCTCCTCGAGCTCGGGCGGAGGCTCCACGCCGAGGACGAGCGGCACGTTCGCGACCTTGAGGCCGCGGCCCGCGAGGTACGTCGAGAGCGGCGTCTTGCTGGTGCGCGACACGCCCGTGAGGACCAGGTCGGCCTTCCGGAGGTTGCGGGGCTCCTTGCCGTCGTCGCTCTTGACCGCGAACTCGATGGCCTCGACCCGGCGGAAGTACTCGTCCGAGAGCGGCATGTCCGAGCTCGGGACGTTGAGCGGGATCGCCTCGAGGAAGCCGCCCACCTTGTGGATGAGCGAGCCGATCACGTCGACGGCGTCGACCTGGTTCTGCCGCGCGATCTCGTGGAACGCCTCGCGGAGCTCGGGACGCACCAGGGTGAAGACCACCATCGCCTGGGCCTCGCGCGCCTTCGACAGGCAGTCCTGGATGGAGTCCTTGTCGCGGACCCGCGTGAAGAGCCGGACGCGCACACGCTGGTCCGGGAACTGCAAAAGCGCCGCCCGGACGACACGCTCGGCGGTCTCGCCGGTGGAGTCGCTGACGACGAAGATGCTCTTGTGGTCCACGAGACCTCCCGAGGATCGTCGCCGGGGCCGGGCGAAGCGATCACCTCGTCACCATAGCGCAGACGTGCACCGCCGCTTGAGAAAGCGACAGTGACACGGAGAAGGAGAAACCGCGCGGAGACGGAACACCGAAGGCCTGGGCCGCGGAGCGGGCCAGGCCTCGTGCTCGGAACCGGGGTCGCTCAGGCGCCAGCGCGGCCGATGCGACGGCCGAGGCTCTTGCCGGTCATGCCGTTCACGCGGCGCTTGGCCTTCTTGCTCTTGTAGGCGGCCTTCTTGCGGGCCGACTTGCCGCGAACCTTCGTAGCCTTGCGCGAGATGTGCAGATACATGGCGACTCCGTTGGGGGTGGAGGGGTAGCGAGGATCCGGGGGGAATGCAAGCGGAAGCCGCCCTACCCCATCCCCGCTCATTGGCCCCGGGCGTAGCCGAGGCGGCGGAGGGCCTCGGTGATCTCGTCGAGGATCGTGGGATCGTCGATCGTCGCGGGCATCTTCCAGGGCTCGGAATCCGCGATCTTCTGCATGGTTCCGCGGAGGATCTTCCCGGAGCGGGTCTTGGGCAGTCGCTTGACGACGAGGGCCTGCTTGAACGCCGCGACCGGTCCGATCTCGTGCCGGACGAGCTCGACGACCTCGTGCACCACCTCCTTCTCGTCCTTCGTGACGCGCGCCTTGAGGACGAGGAGGCCGAGCGGGAGCTGGCCCTTGAGCTCGTCGGCGACTCCGATGACGGCGCACTCGGCGACGTCCGGATGCGAAGCCAGGACCTCTTCCATCTGACCGGTGGAGAGGCGATGACCGGCGACGTTGATGATGTCGTCGGTGCGCGCCATCACGTAGACGTAGCCGTCCGTGTCGAGGTAGCCCGCGTCCGCCGTCTTGTAGAAGCCGGGGAACTCCGAGAGGTACGAGTCGACGTAGCGCTGGTCGGCGTTCCAGAGCGTGAGCAGCGAGCCGGGCGGCAGCGGCAGCTTCACGACGAGCGAGCCCGTCGTCCCGTTCGGGAGCTCGTGGCCCGCGTCGTCGACCACGCGGAGGTCCCAGCCCGGCACGGGCAGGGTCGGGGAGCCGTGCTTGACCGGCAGACGCTCGACGCCGAGGCAGTTCGACGCGATCGGCCACCCCGTCTCCGTCTGCCACCAATGGTCGACCACCGGGACGCGGAGCATCTCCTCGGCCCATTGGATCGTCGCCGGATCGCAGCGCTCGCCGGCGAGGAAGAGCGCGCGGAGGCTCGAGAGATCGTAGCTGCCGACGAAGCTGCCCTCGGGATCTTCCTTCTTGATCGCGCGGAACGCCGTGGGCGCCGTGAAGAGCGTGGCGACGCGATGCTGGGCGATCACGCGCCAGAACGCGCCGGCATCCGGGGTTCCGACCGGCTTGCCCTCGTACATCAGCGTCGTGCAGCCGAGCGCGAGCGGACCGTAGACGATGTACGAATGCCCGACGACCCAGCCGACGTCGGAGGCGGCCCAGAAGACCTCGCCCGGATGCATCCCGTAGACGTTCTTCATCGACCAGAGCAGGGCCACGAGGTGACCGCCGTTGTCGCGGACGACGCCCTTCGGCTGCCCCGTCGTACCCGACGTGTAGAGGATGTAGAGGGGATCGGTGGCGGCGACGGGCACGCAGGGGGCCGGCTCGACGCCGGCGAGGGCCTCGTCCCACGTGACGTCGCGCCCCTCGACCATCGTCGCCGTGTGCTGCGGCCGCTGCAGCACGACGCAATGGCTCGGCTTGTGGTGCGCCTGGGCGATGGCCTCGTCGAGCATCGGCTTGTAGTCGACGATGTGCTTCGGCTCGATGCCGCACGACGCCGAGACGATGACCTTCGGGGTCGCATCGTCGATGCGGGTGGCGAGCTCGTGCGCCGCGAAGCCGCCGAAGACCACGCTGTGGACCGCGCCGAGACGTGCGCAGGCGAGCATGGCGATGACGGCCTCGGGGACCATCGGCATGTAGACGATGACGCGATCGCCCTTCTCGACGCCGAGCTTCCGCAGCGCCCCCGCGAAGGCCGCGACCTCGTCCCGGAGACCGCGGAACGTGTAGGTCCGCGTCTGTCCCGTCACCGGGCTGTCGTGGATCAGCGCCGGCTGATCGCCGCGTCCGTGCTCCACGTGCCGGTCGAGCACGTTGTAGCAGGTGTTGAGCTCCGCCCCGACGAACCAGCGGTAGAAGGGCGCCTTCGCGTCGTCGAGGACCCGATCCCATCGCCGGTGGAAGTCGACCGAGGCGGCGGCCTCGGCCCAGAAGACCTCGGGTTCGGAGAGCGAGCGCTCCCTCAGATCGTCGATGCGTCGTGCCATGGCGCGATCTCTATCACGGCCGCGCGCGCCCGGTCGCTTCGTTACCGGTGCGCGCCGGAGCGCACACGCGGGGTCAGAAGCGATGCGTCAGCGAGAGCGAAGCTCCGCGGGGCGACGCGTCGATCGAAGCCTCCGTGCGGCGATCCCCGTGGGGCGTCCAATCGGTGAACGCCGCGATGATCCCCGTCGCGGCGACCATGATCACGGAGTAGCCCGTGAGCCAATGCGTGCGCTTCACGTCCCGGTCGTGCTCGGTCTTCAGGCTCGCGATCTGGTCCGACGGGGCGCCCGAGTCGACGGCGGCCTGGTAGTCGTCCTCGGAGCTCCGTTGGTCGACCGCGGACCAGATCGTCGCGCCGCCGATCGCGACCGTGCCGGAGAGGACGGCGAAGAACGTCGCGCGGGGTCGCGAGAAGAAGCGCAGGCGGGAGATCCGATACGGGTTCTCCCGCTGCTCGAGGCTCATCGCGTCGAGCGCGGCATCGCTCGAGGTCCCGCTCGGCTCGGCTCCTGCGTCCGCGGAGGCCACGGCGGAGGCGTCGGCCGGCGCGCCCGGCGCCTCGAAGGAGAGGACGTTCACCTCGCCCGGATTGCCGCGGACCCGCTCGGTGCGGCTCCCGCTCGGGAAGACGGCGGTCACGACGACGTCGGTGCGGGCCGGGACGAAGAGGCGCGTGTATTCCTCGGCCGCACCGTCGACGTCGAGCGTGCAGGGCGTGGCACAGGCGATGTCGATCCGAGCGTAGCGCTGACGAGCGTCCGCGATGGTCTCGGCGGCGAGGCTCTCCATCGGGGCCGAGAGGCCCGCCTGCTCCTCGAGGCGGAGCGCCAGCGTGCCCGCCCGCCGCAGGTCGCCAGCCCGACGATGCGCGCGCACGGCCTGCGCGAGGGCCACCGGCGAAGGCGCGATGCGATGGGCGGTCTCGAACCAGCGCGCGGCCGCGGCGTAGTCGCGACCGAGGTAGGCGGAGACTCCGCGATCGTAGGCGTCGGCGGCGCGTGCGCGGTCCTCGGGGCTCGGCTGGGCGAGCGCGAGCCCGCAGACGAGCCAGGGAACGACGAGAGCGCAGGCACGGAGGCCCGCCGCCGCGAGGGTGACGAGGGGGGAACGCATGGGGGGGCCCGAGCGTATCGCGACCACCCCGCGCGCGCGAAATCCGGGCTCAGTCCTCGCCGTCGTCCGTGGGCGTCGGGGCGGGAGCGGCCCCACCGTCGAGCGGGACGGCGACGCGGCCCTCGAGCGCGGCCTCCGCGGGGGCGCACTCCTTGTGCCGCGGATCGACGCCGGGCGGGGGGGCCTCGAAGAGCGCGCGGATCTGGTTGCGCACCGCGTCGACGTCGGGGACGAGGACCTGCCTCCCGTCGTCGGTGCGGAAGTGCTGCGAGGCCTGGCTCGACAGCACCATCCCGTGCAGGTTCGCGGGATCGATCCGCATCGCGAGCCGGACGAGCTCGAGCATGTCGCGGTTGTCGAGATCGGTCTCGAGGTGATCGCCCAGCTGGTCGAGGAGCTCGGGCAGGAGCGGGAGGGCCGTGGCGCTCGTGAGCTTCCGCCGCAGCGCGAGCAGGACGGCCTGCTGGCGTCGCGCCCGATCCCAGTCGGAGCGCCCGTGGCGCGAGCGCGCGTACATCGCGGCCGTGACGCCGTCCATGTGCACGTCGCCCGCTGGCACGTCGAGCATGCGACGTCCGGTCGGCGTCCGGGGATCGACGAAGTTGTCGCGGATCGGGCAGGGCACGAGGACCTCGACGCCCTCGACGGAGTCGATCGTGTGCTCGAGGACGGTCAGATCGACCACGACCACGTGCTCGATGTCGAGACCGAGGAGCCCGCCCACCTTCTCGGCCAGGAAGCCGAGGCGATCGAGGTGGTTCTGGCTCGCGTAGTTCATGGCGCCGTTGATGCGCCCGAAGACCCCGGGACCGAGCTCGAGGTAGTAGTCGCGCGGAACGGAGACGAGGCCGACGTGGCCCGAGGTCCGATCGACCGCCACGAGGATCAGCGTGTCCGCGAGCGCACCGCCACGTCCCCAGGGCTTCCGATCGACGCCGACGAGGAGGTAGTTCCGGGTGCGCGCCGACCACGCGGGTCCGGGTGCACGACCGCGGATGTAGACGTCGCCGGCGTCGGGGCCCGCGTCGGCGCGCAGGCCGGCGTCGACGGGACGGAGCTCGCTCGCCCGGACGAGCTCGACGGGCGAAGGGCCGAGGTCTCGCGGCGGATGGTAGAAGGGCGTCCGACCGAGCCAGACGCCGACCGCGATCACCGCCGCGAGGGATCCGCCGAGCGAGACGACGAGCCACGCGAAGAGTCGACGACGCTGCTTCGTTTCCAGGTCTTCCGGGCGCTCTCGGGGCGTGGACATCGACGCGCCCGAGGTATGGCACGAGGCCGCCCCCCGAGCGAACCCCGGGTCCTCAGCGGAGGACGGCGGCCCAGGCCGGGAGCGTCGCCATCGAGAGCACGATCCCGTAGCCGACGAGGGCTGCGGAGAGCTCGGGGGCGAGACCCGCCATCATCGCGAGCGCACCGGCCGTGATCATGGGCGGCACCGCCGACTCGAAGACAGCGACGCGCGCGACGTCGGGCGCGGTGCCGAGGAGCGTGACGAGCCCCCAGGCGACCAGGGGCAGAACGAGCATCTTCACGAGGAGGCCGAAGACGAAGGGGCCTCGATCCACCGGAGGCCGGATCCGCGTCTTCAGACCGACCGCGAACATCGCGAGCGGCACGAGGGCGTCGCCGACCCGCTTCAAGACGGGCTCGGCGGCGGGGGGCAGACCGAAGGGCGAGATCGCGATCGCCGCGACGAGCGCGAGGAAGGGAGGGAACGTCGCGATGCGCTTCGCCATCGTCCGCGCATCGGCCTCGCCGATCCCCCCGTAGCGCGCCTGCACGACCAGACCGAACGTCGCGAGCATGACGAACGAGCCGAGCTGGTCGTAGACGACGGCGAGCCGCACGGCGTCCGGCGAGACCAGCGCCTCGAGCATCGGGAAGCCGAGGAAGGACGTGTTGCCGAGCGGGACGCAGAGCAGGAGCGCGCCCGTCACCTCGCGCCGCCAGCCGAACATCCTCGAGGCGAGGAGCACGAGCGCGATGACGAGCCCGAGGAGGAGCCACGGCATCGCCGCGAGGACGACGAGGTCGCTGCGGAAACGCAGGCCGGGCACGCGGTACAGGATCGTGGCGGGGAGGCAGACGTAGAGCACGAAGCGGTTCAGCACGTCCGCTGCGTCCTCGGGGAAGAGGCGGAGCCTCGCCGAGACGTAGCCCGCCGCGACGAGGAGCAGGATCAGCACGAGCGCCGGATTCGCCACGCGGCCGATATGTCAGAGGCCGGGATCCCCGGCAATGCGGGTCCCGGCCTCGGGGTCCTCGTCGCCGCGGGGGCGCCGCGCGGGCGCTCAGGGCAAGGGACGCTGGAACTTCGGCTTGCCCCAGACCGTGCAGGCCCAATCCGAGCTCCACGGCAGGGCGCTCCGGGCGTAGGACCACTCGCCGCCCGCCTGGCCGCGGAAGGTGGTGACGACGCTCCCGTCGCGCCGCCGGACGATGCGTCCCGACACGATGGGGAAGTGCTCCATGATCACGTACGCGCTCGTGACGATCGTCGCGTCGGAGAGGAGGGGCACCTGGCGGTCGCCGATCGAGATCGTGGCCTCGATGCGGTAGTCGGCGTTCTGCGCGACGACGCGCGTGTCGGTCGGCACGCACTGCCTCGCCTGCGAGTGCCACTTCCAATGGTCGTGGACCCAGCCGAGCTCGCGGCGATCCGCCTGCAGGTGGAGCGACTTCAGCTGACCTCCGTCGCGGAAGCTGACGTCGAGGTAGTCCATGTCGTCGGAGTGGTGGTAGGTCTGCCAGGCCCACTGCACGCCGCTCGCGGCGTCCGAGAGGATCGCGAAGTCCCAGCCGTCCGCGACGAAGGCCCAGCGCCCGTAGGAGTTCTCGCGGTAGCCGTGGCCGTCGACCTCGAGGACCTCGCCCGTGACGAGGTTCGTGATCGTGCCCGTCACGAGCGTGCGCGGCTGGTACATGTTCACGGTCCAGAACTCGCCGAGGTCGAAGCCCATGTCGGTTCCGAGCTGCGCGGGGAAGTCGGGGCGGTCCGTCCAGTCCTTCCGGACGTTCAGCGACCAGGCGACGTGATCGAGCCGTCCCTCGAGCTGCATCGTCCCGTCGGCGAGCGGGACGAGGCTCGCGTACCGATCGCCGCCCGGCTCCACGGCATCCATCTCCCGCCGCGTCGCCGACGCGTGCGTGGCGTCCACGCCGAAGTTCACGTAGTCGGAGACGAAGCTCCCGTCGGCCCACTGCCCCGCGACGGCCGCGTTGCCGCCGGACGGGATGAGGTCGAGCCGCGGGTTCGCGTCCGTGCCGCTGCCGAGGTGGCGTCGCGGATCCGCGAGCACGTAGCCGATGATGCCCGTGAACCGCCCCGCTCGGTCGTGGATCATGTAGTAGTCCCACTCGAGACTGAGGCCGTCCGCGAGGCTCGACGTCGTGTAGCCGGGCTGGAGGATGTTCCAGCCCGCCTGGGGCGCCTGGGGCGTCTGGACGACGACGCCCGCCTCGGCGGCGGCGACGTCGGGATCCTCCGAGGAGGTGTTCGGGCCTTCGTTCGCGCAGGAGACCGCCGCTGCCAACACGAGGCAGAAGGCGGCCCCGCGCACCAGGTGGTTGGTGCGAGTCCGGGTCATGGGTCTTCTCCGTCGGCAATCGGACGTGGCCCGCGGCCCTCGTCCGTCACCCGAGGTGTTCTCCGATGCGGCTTGTCTAGCTTCGCGCACCTCGCACGACAAGCGCCGTTCAATCGATTTTCCACTGGATTCCAAATGGAATTCTACCGCCCGAAGGCGTAGGCGAACCCCTCGAAATGACCCTCATGGACGAGAATGTGGACGGAACGAATCACCCCGAAGGCTGTCAGCCTTCGGGGTGTCGGTTGCGATTCTATCGCGATTGTTCGCGAGACTTCCGTGATTGATCGACTCAGTCCGGATTGCAGGACCCGCTGCACATGTTCGCGATCTCCCCGGTGAGCGCGAAGTGATTCATCATGTCGAGCACGACGGGGACGGTCCACGGGGCGTCGTGGGGATCGTTCCCGGCGCGCGCCGGGATGTTCGTGATCGGCTCGGCGGGGAGGCCGAAGTCGACCTCGACGAAGCCCGAGCCGGTCACGGGCCCCGCGACGTTAGGGATCCCGTAGGGCAGGCGGTTCGGCGTGCCGACGAGCGGCACCCCGATGGCCCGGGCCATGACGTGCGCTCCGAGCGTCGTCACCTGATGGTCGCCGATCGCGTCGATCAGGAAGACCTGGTGCGAGCGGGACCCGGGCAGGAGGTCGTTCACCACGTGCTTCGAATAGCCCGTCGGATCGACGCGATCCCAGAGCATCTGCGCGACGGCGAGGATCTGCGGGTAGCGGACGAAGTCCGGGAACTGCGTCGAGAGCAGGTTCAGGAAGAGATCGAAGTGGACGCTGCGCGGGAGAAGGAGGTCGAACGACTGGCCGGGCACGCCGAGCACGCCGCGTTCGATGTCGGGCGTGAGCGCCATGTACGTGGCGCCGTAGATGCCTCCGAGGCTCGCGCCCCAGTAGAAGACCTTGGCGGAGTCGATGGTCGCGTGGCCGTTGAACTGGGTCACCGGATCGTTCGCGAGGCCGTGCTGGACCATGCGCAGCGCGAGGATGTTGTTGAGCATCGCCTGCATGCCCCGCTCGGGCACGGTGCGGAACTTCGAGAGGTCGCCGACCGTGAGGAGGGCCCCGATCGCCGGGAGGTCCTTGCCCGTCAGGCCGAGCCAGTCGAGCGAGAGGAGCACCATGCCGAGCTGGTCGGCGACCGGCCGCAGCCGCGAGTCGTCGCCGCTCGTGTAGTCGCCGAAGAGCCCGTGGCCGAAGTGGAGGACGGGCGAGGCCTGCGTGGTCGCGCTGTACGGGATCTGCAGGAGGAAGGGGAACTCCGCCATGCCCTGCTGCACCGGCATCCCGGCGTCGTCGTACGTCATCACGCCACCGGGCTCGGTCTTGTCGAGGTACATCGGGACGGTGATGAAGCCCGCGATGCGCCGCGCGATGTGGGCATCGACGTTGTCCTGCACGCTCGTGATCCGATAGCTCGGCGAGTGGCTCGGCAGGGTCTCGAGCCAGGCGAGCGCCGAGTCGCGCATCGCGAGCATCCCGCCCGTCTGGTTCGCGGTCGACGACGTCGTGAAGTCCCAGGCCATCTGGAGGTCGCGCTTCGAGACGCCAGCGGCGGCGAGACGGGCGAAGATGTCGCGGTACTTCCCGCGCCGCTCGCCGATCGACGGATGGTCGAAGCTCTTCCCGTCGCGGAGCGCGCGGAACGCGGGGCTCGGCGCGATCGCGGCTCCGTCGACGTCGACGACGTGACGGATGGCGACGATGTACCGGCGTCCGTCCTCGAGGCGCACCGCCGGGCGGATCATGAGCGCGCGCGGATCGTCCGTCGTATCGGCCTCGTTCGGCGTGTCGTCCGAGCGCATGTCGAGCTCCGTCCAGTGCGGCACGCGCTCGCCGGTCACGGTGTCGAGCAGGACGGTCGGTGCGTCGGCGAGGAGGCTGTCCTCGATGTGCAGCGGGTCGGGCAGCCCCGTCTTCGTCGCACCGGGCAGGTGGGTGGAGAGCGCGACGCCCGGCGAGAAGCCATCGCTGCGCCGGAGCACGGTGAGATCCGTCACGCCTCCGCTCGAGCTCGTCGGCACGAACGCGTCGGGCATCTCGACGTGATGCCCCGTCGGCATGGACGGATCGTCGACGAGCCAGATGTCGCTCGGGAACGGGTAGCCGCACACGGTCGGCACGAGGGGATCGCAGCCGTCGGCGTAGAGCACCTTCGGATCGGTGGCGACGGGCGTGGACGAAGAGTCGTCGCAGCCCGCGACGAAGAGACAGAAGAGGACGGCGAGGGGCGCGGCGATGCCCCGGCGGCGGGAGGACGGCGACATGCCGTGCTGGATCCTATGAGTTGGCCGTTCGGGTCAATCCCCAATTCCGACTTAGAGTTCACATTTTGGCCAGTTGGCCCCGAGCACGCCTCGAGACCCTGCCGGATGGGCTCCGCGCTCAGGGACGGACCGCGCTCGGCGGCCGCGGATCCGCGCGATCGAGCCGCTCCGTGGCCTGCCGCGGCGTGCCGCCGTCCGGAAGGTAGAGCACCGATCCGAGGATGGTGGAGCCGTCGGAACGATAGGCGCCGAGCGCACGATCCCCGCTCCCCATGCGCGCGCCCGCGCTCGGGACGCCGACCTCGTCCGGGGCCACCACCGCGAGCACCTCGCCGTCGACGAAGCCGACGCCGTCGCGGTCGCCCGCGGGAAGAGACCAATGGACTCGGTAGAGGTCGCCGTCGCGCCGCACCTCCACGGTGCCCTCGTACGCATCGCCCGTCGACGGATCGCTCCCGCTCACCTCGAATCGACCGACGAAGGCGTCGGGGCCGTAGCCTCCGGCGCTCCACGACTCGACGCCGGCGAGACCCCTGCCGCCGTAGGCGACGAGACCGACGACCGCGGTATCCGAGCGACGGTAGACGGCGAGCATCACGCTCGACGCGCGTGGGCCGAAGGCGGCATAGAAGCGCTCGCCGTCGGGGATCGCGACACCCGCACCGACGACGCTGCCGTCCTGCAGGGAACGCTCGACGTCGCGCACCCCGCCGCGCGCCGAGAGGCGCAGGGTCTCCACGTCCGGCGCACCGAGGAAGTCTCCCCGCACCGTGTAGACCGCGAGCGGCCCGGCTCGTAGCCCCGAGGTCAGCATCGTCTCCCTCTCGGTCTGGGTCGATCCGTGTGCACCGCAGGCGCTGGCGGCGAGCGCGAAGAGTACCGAGAGCCCTCGAAGGCGTGCGTCCATGGCTTCCACCGCTCGGGCGAGACGCTCGCGGATTCGTCCCTCGAAGCCGCTCCGCCTCGCCCACTCTCCGAGCGAAGCGTGACCGGAGAGCGCGATCGAGGCGAGATCCCGGTGGGCCGCCGGGATCCCGACTCGAGGCGCGTCCGAACGCGCTCAATGGCCCGGAGGAGGCGGGCGGTTCGAGATGCGGCGACGCGCGGCCTTCGCCATCGTGACCGGATGCGTGATCGCGGTCAGCGCCTTGCCGAGCGTCGACGCGGGATCGTGGAGCAGCCCGAGCTGCCCGAGGATGCGCGCGCGGTCGTACGCGAGCGCGAGCGTCGTGAGCGAATCGCCGCGTGGCGAGAATCGGCAGGTGGTGAAGCAATCGAATTCGAACGCGTTGCCCGTCGCGGGCATGCCGCGCCACTCGCCTTGATGGGTGCCGCGCACCTCGAGCCGCACGACGGCCGAGTCGTCGCCGTAGTAGCGCGCGAGCGTGCGGAGCGTGATGTCGGGGCTCGCCTCGAAGTCGTGCTGGTAATGCGCACGGATGGCCTCGAGGCCTCCGTGCGTCTCGATCCAGGCTTCGTCGTTCACCGCGCCCTCCGGCGTGAAGCAAGCGACGACGGCCTCGACGTCGTGTCGGTTGTAGGCTTCGAGCAGGCGATCGAGCGTCCGATCGGCCTCGAGCCGCTGGCGGATGTCCATGTCCCCCTCCCCTTCCGTTCCCGCGGAGCAGGCTGCCGGGGAACGACACCAGGGTACGTCCGCGCCCACGCCCTCCGACATCCCGGGAGGGAGACGCACCCAAGCTGCGCAGCGGCGATCGGTCTTGCGGGTTCCGGTGATTTGCCACACAGTCGAATTCGATGAGCGTGTCGCTGGCCATGAATGGCTACCGTCTGTCCCCGCATGACGCACAAGCGGTCGGACGTCGCATGCTCCATCAGGACGCCGTGGAGGCCTGCCTGACGGACGGGCTCGACGCCGAGGAATGGTTGGCGCTCGAAGGAACTCGCACGCTCGCCCGCGCCTTCGGCGTCGAGGACGTGCTCGGCCACGTCGCGGCGTACGTCTGGCGCCCCCATCGTGATCGCACGCCGCTCGAGACGGAGCCCGCGCGTCCGCTCGGCGCGACGGAGCCGGGGCTCCTGCCCTTCGAAGCCTACGACGCCCTGCGCAGCGCTTAGGTCTTGGCGCCTGCCGCGAGGGTGATGTCGAATGGACGTCCGCGTCCGGTGAGTCGGCAGGGTCGACACGCCAGCGTAGGTGGCCTACCTCTCGTCGGAGGGGGATCCACAGCGAGCTTGCACACCCCGCGGGGTGATGCGAGGAATAGGCCCATGCCTTCGAGCACCCTGGCTCCCCACGTCGTCAACTCGGTCGCGAGGCGGCTCCTCCACGAGGACGCCAGCGAAGCCTGCCTCGTCGAGCGCCTCTCGGCGGAGCAATGGATGACCGACGAGCCGACGCGCCTGCTCGCGCGCTCGCTCGAGCTCGAGGATGCGCTCCCGCACGTCGCGGCCCTCGTCTGGTCCGGCTGGTCGCTCCGGTGAGCTCCGATCGCGACGCCCCGATCGAGATGGCGTCCACGCTGCTCGCGGACTTCGAAGAGCGCACCGGCGTCGTCGGACGAGAACCGGGGACGCGCTACCTCTGGACCGACGCCTTCGCCGTCTGCACCTACCTCTCGATCGCCCGAGCGACGGGCGAAGCGCGTCCGCTCGCGCACGCCGAGCGCTTGGTCGAGCGCGTGCACCACGTGCTCGGACGGCATCGCCCCGACGACGTGCGACGCGGCTGGCTCAGCGGTCTCGGCGACGCGGAAGGCGAGTCGCATCCGACGCTCGGAGGCCTCCGGATCGGCAAGACGCTCCCCGAGCGCCGCCCCGACGAGCCGTACGACGACGCGCTCGAGTGGGAGCGTGACGGTCAGTACTTCCACTACCTCGCGAAGTGGATGCACGCCCTCGATCAGCTGGCGCGCGAGACCGGCGAGCCGCGCCACGCGCGTGCGGCGGTCGAGCTCGCCGTCGTCGCACATCGGGCGTTCGTGACGAGACGACCGGGGGCGAGAGCGCCTCGCATGATCTGGAAGGCGAGCCTCGATCTCGCGCGGCCGCTCGTCGCTTCGATGGGGCAGCACGATCCCCTCGACGGCCTCGTGACTTCGTTGCAGCTCCGAGCGACCGCCCGGAGGCTCGACGTCGGAGGAGACGCGCTCGAGCCGGCGATCGACGACTACGCGGCGATCGTCGCGACCTCGGATCTCGCGACGACGGATCCGCTCGGCCTCGGAGGGCTGCTCGCGGATGCCTACCGCCTCGCGCAGCTCGGCGAGGTCCCGCTGCTCGCGGCGGGCGGTCTGCTCGATCGCGTGCTCGACGCGGCGCTCGACGGGCTCGAGCTCTACGTAGGCGGTGGCGAGCCCTCGGGCCCGGCCTCGCATCGCCTCGGCTTCCGCGAGCTCGGCCTCGCGATCGGCCTCCCCGCGATCGAGCGTTTCGCCTCCGAGCTCGAGCGGGACACGCTCGCCGGCTGCGACGCCCGGCGCCTCCGCCCGCCCCTCGCGGAGCTCGCACGCCACGCCGCGCTCGGCGAGGCGATCACGGCGTTCTGGCTGCGTCCCGAGTCCCGCCGCGTCCGCACCTGGCTCGAGCACCACGACATCGACGAGGTGATGCTCGCCACGGCGCTCGCGCCGGAGGGCTTCCTCGTGCTCGGCGCACGCTGAGCACCGGAAACGAAAAACGCCCCGTCATGCGGGGCGTTTCTCTGGCGGACCCTAAAGGATTCGAACCTTTGACCTACGGCTCCGGAGGCCTACCGGAAGACGTGCGATCTCGGGGGGATAGGACCGAGGAGTAGGTCTGTGGTCGGTCAGTGGGTGCGGCTTCGCTTGCACACCCTTCGGGGTGATCTAGGACTCGGGGCCGATGGACACGCTGCCGCCCGATCCGCATGCGATGCGTAGCGCCGGACGAAGGATCCTCCATGACGATGCCATGGAGGCGCGGGTCGTCGAAGGGATGAGCGCCGAGGAGTGGATCGAGGCGCCGACCACTCAGAGCCTGGCGCGGCGGCTCGGGCTCGAGGAGGCCGTGCGGCACGTGGCGGCGCTGGTGTGGTCGGGGTGGATTGGGGCGTAGTGGGGTCGAGGCGGCGGGCGGCCCCGAATCGGGGACGTGCAGGTACCGGGCAATCCGCGTCGCGATCGCAGTTGGTGGGTTGATCACAGACGGGTGCGGTGTCAGTAAGTCGCCGCCATGGCGTTCGCCCACCGGGATTCGTACGAGGTTCGCGCGGTCGCGCGGAAGCTGCTGCTCGAGGACGCGACCGAGGCGTGCTTCGTCGAGGGCCTCGATGCCGAGGAGTGGCTCGACGAGGAGCCGACGCGGCGGCTGGCGGTGTCGCTCGGGCTGCAGGGCGAGCTCGCGCATGTGGCGGCGGTGGTGTGGTCGGGGTGGCGGGAGGCGTGAGTTCGCTACGTTCGAGTCAAGGCTCGATCGTCAGTCGGTTACGGCCAAGGCCCGATGGGGCGACGTCCCGTCGTCCGCCAGCCCGTCACCCACCCGACAGGATGGGTTCTCGGCACTAGGCGGTGCCGCTCCAACTGTCGTCCTGCTTCGCGCAGTGAGGGCATGCGCTGCGACCGGCGTCTGTGGACGGCGTCGGCGGAGCCCTCGTCGCCCCAAGGCCCTGTCGCGCACGATTGCCTTCGTCTCGGCCACCCAACGCGAGAGAACCAATTCGTACACCGCACCCACTCCGGCCGCGATCCCCACACCCACACTCGACACGTTTTGTAGGTTGTAATTCATCCTTCTGCCGACTAGAACACGTTTCCGCCTGACCCGCATTTGCACAGGGGATTTCGCCTATGACCCGCAGAAAGCCTGACTCGCGCCAGCGCGCACCACGCCGAGGCGGCGTGGGGTTGTCTGTGTTGACCGTCGCGCTTGTGGCTGCGGCTGGGTGCGGACGTTCACCAGCCGTGCCGGCACAAGAGTCGGCTAACCACACGATCAAGTATCTGACCTTGGACGGCTACGATGAGGCACCCTACGAAATCGTGGACGGTCTGGTGATCGTGGAAGGTGACATCTCTCTCGGAACGCCTGCGGAGGCCCAGGCCGACGAGGCCGAGATCCTCGCTGCGCTCGGCACCCCCGACGCGGGCGCCGGCGGGACACCGAGCGCCACTAGGCCGAAGGCTCTGCTTGACATCCGTGACCGTCGTCAGTGGGACGGGGGAGTCATCCCGTTCTGTATCGATCCCGAGTTCACCCCCGATGAGCGTCAGCAAATTCTCCTGGGAGTGAACCTATGGAACCAGCGGTCAAATGACACGGGCGTACGCTGGGACAATCGGCAGCTTCCCGGCAAGCGTTGCCCGAGCAAATGGCAGTCCGGAGTGTATTTTCAGCGGCGCTCCAACACAGAGTGCACTTCAGACATTGGGCGCAAACTAGTTCGTCGGAATGATATCAACCTGGGAAGACATTGCACCGATCGACTAGCCGTGATTGTCCACGAAATGGGACATTCCATGGGACTCCGTCACGAGCAAGGTCGCAGGGACCGCGACGACTTCGTTGACGTGTGGTCCGATCATCTCGCTAGCCATCGCGATACTGCCGAAATCTTCGGGCCCGGACAAAGCAGGTTCGCGCCTATTGGCACCTACGACGTCGACTCCGTGATGCAATATGAATCCAACGCATTCGTGGGCGACCGCAGCACTCCAATACCTCTTCCGACGTTCCTCGATCGGCATGGACTTTCATTGTTCCTCGTTAGCACTAGTGGCGCATCATCCGATGTAACCTTCTATGACTTCAATCGAGATTTGAACTGGAGCATTCGTACGGGAGGGGAGGGCGTCAGCCTCGACCGGATCCGTGTAGCAGATGTCGATCTCAACGGAATTGACGACCTGGTGACGGACATCGCCGCCAACGTGTATTGGTCCAAGGACGCTGCCTCGGGCTGGCGCCCACTCGCGCCGGGCGGAGTGATCGTACCTGGACCGTCCTCCTCCGTCGTAGTCGGACAGTTCGACGGATATCCTGGATCCGATGCACTGCGCATCAGCGGCACAGAATGGACCCTGTATTCTTCCAGCGGCACTGTTCGGTCCGTCACACGTGAGACATCTGTATATGATGCCCACCCCACGGATGAAGATCGCGACGGAAACCACGACGTCCTAGTGGTCCTTGGGGATGGGAGCTGGGCTTTCGCCGTGGGCCCTGATGTTCTGGGGCCGCTCGTTGCCCGGACGTCTCGGAACATGGGGGTTACGAGGATTCTGCCCGTATCACTGCTTGGAATCGGCTTGGACGTTGTTGCGGTCCGCAGTGGCAGGCTGGTCGTTTGCCGCGATGGATCGGATGCTTTCGAGCCGCTGCTCGTTGGCCCGGCCGAACGATCCTTGGGATCACGCGAAATCGCGGATGTGTGGTTCTTTCATCTCAATCGACCAGGCACGATGGGTGAACCCATCGACCTACTTACCTGGGAGAATGGATCAGACGGAACCGGTGCGGTGCCCGGGACACCCATCTACGTGACGGACATTGGCTCACCCGCGGAATCGCCCATCACCGCCGCGGCGTACTCGCCCTTCCTCCCTAATGGATCGTCCTGGCGTACGGGAGTCGATCTTCGTTCGTGGAGGTGGGGACAGGATCGCTACGGAAATCGGGTCAAGCTCCAGGTCGAACGACGCGGCATTCCAGTTCACCGTCAGTCCGCCGAAGGATCGCCGGAGCTTGGAATCATCACCCATGCGCATATCGAATACATGTTTGATGGCCCGGCCGAGAGTGATGTTCACGCTTTGGGCGCCTACTACCAGCGAAGCGTCAACTCGTTCCTGACAGATCGTTATCCCATTAGTCCAACAAGAAGCATATTCGACATCGACTATCATGAGGTCGATCTCGGCGAGAGATTCGAGCTTCAGGCGAGCTTCATGTCGGGAGCTGATTCTTCGCCCCGGCTGCGCACTGCGGAGGTGGTGTGGGAGCGGCTTGGGGCCGATGGACTCGGGGGTGACGAATGGCGCGTCCAATCACGTCATCTCGTGAATTTCCCAGCAGTTCCTGGAGTGATCAGTCTCAGGGCCGCTGCTGTTGTCGAGGCGTTCGTGGCCGCGACCCCCGGAAACTATCGTGTGCAAATCCGGCCCGTGGATCCTCCGCCTCCCGCTGGCCAACCCCAGCACACGGCCACTTGGGAGTTCTTTGTGCGTGGATCCACCTGCGGGGACGGATTCATCGATCCACTCGAACAATGCGATGACGGAAACCTGATTGCGAACGATGGATGCGAGCCGACCTGTTGGCCGAGCCAACGGTGCGGCGACGGTGTGGTCGATGCTTGGGAGCGCTGTGACGACGGAAACTTGCTCCCCGGAGACGGGTGCGAGCCGACCTGTACCCCGACACCCGCGTGCGGCGACGGCCACGTCGATGCGGGAGAGGGATGTGACGACGGGAACCAACTGCCCAACGATGGGTGCTTCCAATGCCAAATCGAAATCTACTAGACGGCGCCGAGAAACGTGAGCGTGGTGTCCGGTGGGCGGAGAGGAGAATCGCCTTCGCCTTCGTCGTGGTGCTGCTCACGCATGTGTCGTCGGGCTGCGACAGGGCCATCGATCCGCCAGGGGGCGTCGAGTACAAACCCTGTACGTTTCAAGGCGCTTGCGGCGGCTATGCTGGATGCTGGCCGTTTGCCGTCCCAGCTGATGGCGGCGTGGCCACGGTGAGCATGTGTACCAACGCGTGTACGAGCGACCTTCGCTGCGCCCAGCGCGGGGTAGACGCCCGCTGTGTAGGGTGGGACGGCTACAGCGGGCGGATTGATCCTACGTTCACCTGGACAGCTTGCCTGCCGCTATGCGGCACGGCCGGAGAGTGCCCCACAGGGCTCGTGTGCACCTCGGTGCCGTACGGATCCATGGTCCTCGCCGCGTGCCTCCCGCCGCCCTAGGTGGTGGCCCGCATCCGAAATTCT
>JAXLYX010000031.1:0-39249 GCA_046351215.1 Polyangiales bacterium
CGCTGACATGCTGCTCGGCGTCGTGGCGGACTTCCCTTTCGCCAGCGATGACGACCGGGCGACATTCCTCGGGGCCCTTCTCACGCCTATCGGTCGCTTTGCCTTCGGGGGGCCCGCGCCGATATTTTTGATCGAGGCCAACGTTCGAGGCGCCGGCAAGTCGCTGCTCGCCGACGTCATCGGCATTGTGGCTACCGGTCGAAGTGCGGCTCGCACAGCGTACGTCCATGACGACGCCGAGATGCGAAAGCGCATCACGTCCACAGCCCTCGAGGCCGCGCCGATCGTGCTACTCGACAACATCCACTCCGTGTTCGGGCTACCGAGCCTGGACGCCGCCGTCACGTCCACGACGTGGAAGGATCGCGTCCTGGGTAAGAGCGAGAACACTGACCCCATCCCGATGCTCACGCTCTGGCTCGCGACGGGGAACAACGTTCAGATCATGGCGGACACGGCCCGGCGCACTGCTCGGATCCGTCTCGAATCGCCGGACGAGCATCCCGAGGATCGGACCGGCTTCAGGCACCCTGATCTGCTCGCTTACGTGAGGCGGGAACGGCCGCGACTCGTCCAAGCGGCCCTGACCATCCTGCGAGCGTTCTTCGTAGCCAAGGAGCCGACATGCGGACTCCAGCCCTGGGGGTCGTTTGAAGGCTGGTCCGCCGTCATTCGCAACGCCGTCTATTGGACGACGGGAGCCGATCCGAAGGCGAACCAGATCGCACTACGAGCAGAATCGGACACGGAGGCACTAGCCCTAGCGGCGCTGATCGATGGCATGGAACATCTCGACCCCTACAAGGTCGGGATGACCGCACGTGAAATCCTCGAACGACTGGCGGCCGATTCCGGCGCTCTCGAGGGGATGCGGGAGGCGGTAGAGACTCTGGCCCCATCGGGAAAGGGAGGCGCCCTTCCGACGCCTCGGGGGCTCGCGAAGGCTCTCCAACGCTTCAAGGGCAGGATCGTCGGCGACCGATGTCTCCAATCGCATCCGTACCAGGGAACGCATCGTTGGAAGGTCGTCCGAGGGGATCCCGTCGGAAGGACGAAGCTCGGTGGGGGTGGTGGGGGTGGTGGTTTTGTTCCGCCTGTCACTGGCCCGAATACGCGGGATTCTCAGTGGGAGAGGAGCCCGCAGCAAGCCACGGATCCAACGAAACCCACGGGAGGCGTTCATCTCACTCAGTCTGCCCACGAGCCGGGCCTACCCTCCCTGGACGACGATCCGCCTTCAACTGTGACCCTTCCTCGGGAAGGCGACCGAGCCGCTGCGCTCGCGCTCTTGAACTCGGGCACTCAAGCGCTAGACGCAAATCCTGCCTCGGGGAGGGAAGATCCGGCTGCTGGCATTCCCGACGACCTTCGCCAGCCGCTCGCCTTTGCCATGGAACGCCTTGCGCCCGAGAAGCACGAAGCCTGCGCCTACGTCGCCAGGACGTTCCCGGATCGAGCCCGACGGGCAGGGTGCGACATCCGCCAGTGGCAGGCGATCTGCGCAGCCGAGATGGCCCGGCGGTCGCGTCAGTGAGTACGGAGTAGCACTCGATTGGTTTACCCTGCCTGTGGCACGTTTGACCGCTCGACGCAGCTCGCTATTTCGCAGCCAGGGGACACAGGACACCATGCAAAGCAGCGAAGGCAACGGAGCTCGCGGCGCGCCGCCCCGCCGGGGGCTCCAGTCTCGGCTTGCCGACCTAGTGGTCGAAATCGCCGTATTCGCCGTGCCGCTGGCCATGGTCGTCGGGGCATTTATTTGGTTTCAGTCTTGGAATGCACAGAGGGCGATGGTTCGTCGCCACCACCTTGAGGAGCGGTGGTGCTACCGGACCGAGGGAGCGAACGTCGACTACTGTCTGTATACGCGGGCGGACTGCGATGCCTCGCGCGACGCGCGGGTGACTGCGAGAGGTCGCCGCGGTCCATGGCCCGGTCCCTGTCGTCACGTCGAGCCGCCCTGGTGCTTCTCGCTGCGAGTGCGCGACCCGGACGGCAGACACCGGATTGCGTACTCGTGCGGCGCTACCTACGAGGGCTGCGTCAGGAACCGTGACCGCATCCTGACAACCCCTGACGACAAGAGGGCCGAGCGCGGGTATCCAGAGCCAACAGGATACTGTTTGCAGCACTAGGCTCGAGGTCACGAATGCCATGCCCAGATGCGAACGCCGAGTTCGCTGGTTGCCAACGCGCGCACGATCGACTTTGTACCGCCCAACGCGCGCGAACGACTCTGGCGGGCGCTAGACTGACCGGGTGCAGTCGCCTCCGAAGCTCCCCCGCTGGCTGATCCGGCTCGTTCGCAAGAACCGCCCCCTGTGCAGGGGCCGACGCCGCTCGGACGGCAAGCCCTGCATGTCCCCCGTCGCGATCAAGCCGAACGGCCGACGGGCGAAGCGGTGTCGTTGGCATGGCGGCCTCTCGACTGGCCCGAGGACGCAAGAAGGGCTCGCAAGGTGCGCGCTGAATCTTCCGTCCGTGCGGGCGGCACGGGGCGCGATCCTGCAAGGCGCCGTCCAGCCGGCAAGCGCTCACGGCTGAAGGTCGGGCGGGAGCTCGGCGAGCCTCTTGTCGGCGACTCGCAGCAACGCCACCTGGTAGACCTGCCGCCCGCCGTAGACAGGGCTCGTGACGCTGGATGCGCGGACGCCGCCGAACCAGGTCGTCTGATAGGTGGTGCTCGTCCTGGTGGCCACTACGGACCGTGACCAGTCTTGGTCGAGGATCAAGTAGTGGGTCGCGCCCCGCTTCGCCGCCTTCCGCGAAATGATGTTCCGGGAGCGAAACTCACGAGCCGAGAGATCCATCGACACGGTGAGGACGCCGAAGAATGTCACGTTCGAATCGTCCCCAAGCAGTTCGGCGACTTCGATATTCGGCACGTGTACGGCCCGATGACAGGGGCGATCGTGGGGACGCTGCGCTCCGACCTGTTCGAAGCGAGAGCGCGGATGGACGCATCCCCCGAGAAGCAGCGCGGCTAGCCCGACCGTTGCGATGCGCACCATGGACCCCCCCGAAACCAAGCCGACGACCCAACCGGCCTCCGACCACCGCAGCATAGGCGTAACCGGTACTTGAGCCCCATCTGCCGGGCGGCGCAGATCGAGGCCACACTCCTCCGGTGCAGCCCTCCACCGGCACCCTCCGTTCGACTCGTCGCCGGCTCCTCGGCCGAGCGTCGAGCTGCGCGCGGGGATCAGGACCCGTGGGCGGGCGGGACGTCGATGACGCCCACGGGCCTGCGAAGTTGCTCGAGGTCGAGCGTCGCACGAGTGGCGGCCCAATACTTGGGCGCGAGCTCGAGGAAGCGGTCTCGGGGCCAGAACGGCAGCAGCCGGATCAGGTCTCGGAGGTAGGGCTCCGGGTCGAGGTTGTGCAGACGCGCGGAGGCCACGAGGGAGAGGATGTGGCCGGCGCTCTCGGCGTGCTCGTCACTGCCCGCGAAGAGGGCCGCGTCGCGGATCAGGACGACCTTTCGAAGAGCGCTCTCGGTGTGGTTGTTGTCGAGGCGCAGGCGTCCATCGTCGAGGAACGCCGTGAGCGCCCCGCGTTGCCTCACGGCGTAGCCGAGGGCGCTGCGCAGCGAGCCGCGCGCGTGCTTGACCTTCTGGTGCTCGACCAAGGCGAACTCGAAGAAGGCGTCCACGTGAGGACGGAGGTGGCGGTCGCGCAGCTCCTTGATCTTCGAGGGCGGGTGCTTCCGATACTCGGCATCGAGCTCGAAGATGCGAGCGATCCGCATCAGCGCTTCGCGCGCGACGACGTGGCCTCCGAACGCCGCCTCCCAGAATTTCCTCCGCAGGTGGCTCCAGCATCCGGTCTCGACTCGGTCGCATCCGTCGTCGTCGGGGTCGTCGGGGTCGGGAGGCCGAAAGAGCGCGTCGTACACGCTCTTGGCGTCGGCCTGCACGTAGCCTTCGAACCCACGGAACATCGCGCGGACCTCGGCGCTGGTTTCCTTCGCCTTGAACTCGAAGAAGATGTGGTCGCGGTCGGCGAGCAGCGCGAAGTAGTGGCCGCGGCGACAGGGCCGCCTCTTCCCATCCTCCGACGGTCCGGGCTGAATCGCGAAGCCGGTGGCGTCGGTTGCGATGCAGAAGGCGGTGGCGAATGCCTCCTCGCGCGCCGCGTGGACGACGGTCGCGCCGAAGATGGCGCCGAGCTCCTCGACCCATCGGCACATCTGGCCGCGAGCGATCTTCAGACCGAGGCGGTCGAAGATCTGCTCGAGACGGTAGAGCGGAAGACCGTGGCAGTACTTCGAGGTCAGGATGTGGGCGAGCGTGTCCGCCGTCGCGATGCAGCGAGGGAGAAGCTCCGCCGGAACCGCGGCGGTCTCGAGCTCGGTCGCACCCTGGGCCGTCGTCGCCGCGTACGTGATGCGCACCGTCTCGACGCGACGAAATCCACCACGCTCCCAGCCGACCTTCGAGCTCTTCTCAGTGCCGACACGCTTGGCCTTGCCCTCGGCGACGAGCTTCTCGAAGAGCGGGTCGACGACCTCGACGCGCACGACCGGCAACGTCGCCTCGTCGATGTCCTCGAGATTCCGGCGACCCGTGGGCGGCGCCTTGCGGTTCTTGCGACGGTCGTTCTTCTTCCCGCGGTCGCGCGGGTCTCCTTCGTTCGAAGAACCGTCGGTCCCTGCGGCGAGCGCCTCGGCGGTTGCCTTCTCGAACGCATCCACGTCGAGCGTGTCGGCCATCCGGTTGAGCAGCGCTAGCTTCTCGCTGAACTCGAGCTTCAGCTGGTGGGTGTCGACCCGCTCCGCCGTGGCGACGAAGATGCGACGCCTCAGGAGCTCGACTTCCTGCCGGAGGGCTTGGTACGCCGAGCGCAGCGCATCTCGCTCTCCGCGTACCTTCGCGAGCTCTGCTTCGCGACGGGCGAGCTCCGCCTCGCGTTGAGCTAGGTTCGCCTCGAGCTCCGAGAGCCGACGACGAACCTGCTCGTCGTTCATCTCGTGGGAGCCATGGCGAGCGGAAGTCATCGCGCCCGTGGTCTACCTCGAACTGCGATCGCGTCGAGCGACTTCGAACCTGAAATCGCCGGCGATCGTCAGTGCGTTCGGGGCTTCGTCGCGCGCGGCTTCGGAGTCCCGTCCGGCACCGACACATCGATGCCGTCGAGGAGCGCGTCGAGGTCGTGCTCCTCGATCTCGATCGCGACGGTGCGCTCGTCCGTCGGCGTGGGGATCGGGAATCGACCGCGGTCGAGCCGCTTGTAGAAGAGGCACATCCCGGAGCCGTCGTAGAAGAGAATCTTCAGGGCGTCGCGACGACGGCCGAAGAACACGATCAGGGCCCCGGACCGCGCATCTCGGCCAACTCGCTCGAGAGCCACGTTCGAGAGGCGGTCGAAGCTCCACCGAAGGTCGATCGGTTCGAGACAGAGGAACACCTCGACGCCGTGCGGGATCACTCAGCACCGTCCTTCGTGGTCGCTCGCGCGACGGCGATGAGCACGGACTCGAGGCGCTCGACATCGAGCGTCGAGGGCACGTGGACCTTCACGGAGCCTGCCTCGATCACGATCAACGCGTTCGCCGACGCCCCCGACTCCGCGTCCGCTGCGCGCCGCGGCGCATCGGATCGCCCTCGTGAACGGACCACTCGGGCGATCCGATGCGTCTTCGCCGAGCGGACCGGCTCCGCCTCCCCGAGCTTCTTCACCCAGTACCCCAACGCCGACCTCGTGAACCCCTTCCCGCGGCAGTAGTCCGCTGGACCCTGACCGCTCGCGCGCCACTCCCGAACCCGCTCCTGCCAGACCTCGCGCTTTTCCATGCGCACGATCGTGGGCCGCGTTGATCAGCCGGGGGAGATGGGGTCCACGTACCGGTTACGCATAGGCCACGCGCCGACGAATCGCGGTCGCAATAGGTGCGTGCTGTTGCAACCAACCCCCCCGATCGGGTTAGGCGCACCGTCAGTCGGTTTGTTCGGCGACTCTCAGACCGCACGCGGCCCCTCACACTCGCAGGGAGGACCAAGGCCCGATCGCGTCGCCCCACGTTGCACGCCACAACGTGACTACCAAGTGACTCAAGAACCGTCGGACACCACAAACACAAGGATCTGCCAAGAAAACGGCCGCATAGTGAACCTGGCGGGCCTACTCTGGAAGCAGGTGCATCAGGTCGAAGGGTTCTGAACCCCTCTCGGCGAAGGAACGAAGGTCCGCCGAGCCTCCGCCCGGCGGGCCTCTTCGTTCCGTCCTCAGCCCGCGCGCGGCATCGCGCGGTCGACGATGGCGCGGAAGTCCACGTCCCGCGGCAGCGTGCCGTAGCTGTGGGCGCCCACCTGCTCGAGACGCGAGCGGCAGAAAGCGTCGGCCACGGCGGCGGGCGCGTGCCGCACGAGCAGGGAGGCCTCTAGGGCGAGCGCCATCCGGTCGACGATCTCGCGAGCGCGGAGCTCGAGGTCGCCGAGGTCGCGGAAAGACTTCCCGAGCTCGGCGACGTAGCGATCGAGGCTCGCGTTCCCACCCTTCGCGTGCCCGAGCTCGGCGAAGAAGGCGTGCACGACGCTCGGCGTCTTCTGCATCGCGCGAAGCACGTCGAGGCATTGGACGTTGCCGCTGCCCTCCCAGATCGCGTTCACCGGCGACTCCCGGAAGAGGCGCGGCATCATGCTGTCCTCCATGACGCCGCTGCCGCCGATGCACTCCATCGCCTCGTAGGCGTGGTTCGGCGTCCGCTTGCAGATCCAGTACTTGCCGACGGCCGTGCCGAGTCGGACGAGGAGATCCTCTTGCTCCTCGTCGCGATGGTCCATCGCGCGCGCGATGCGCATCGTGAGCGCGAGCGCGGCCTCTTGCTCGATCACGAGGTCCGCGAGCACGTTCTGCATGAGCGGCTGATCGACGAGGAGCTTGCCGAAGGCCTTCCGATGGGCCGTGTGATGGAGCGCCTGCGTCACCGCCATGCGCATCCCGGCGCTCGAGCCGATCATGCAGTCGAAGCGGGTCATCGAGACCATCTCGATGATCGTCCGGACGCCGCGCCCTTCCTCGCCGACGAGGAAGCCGAGCGCCCCGCGGAGCTCCGTCTCGCTCGAGGCGTTCGAGACGTTGCCCATCTTCCGCTTGAGCCGGAGCACCTGCAGCGGGTTCTTCGTCCCGTCCGGGCGCCATCGCGGCACGAGGAAGCACGAGAGCCCCTCGGGCGCCTGCGCGAGCACGAGGAAGGCGTCGCACATCGGGGCCGAGACGAAGAACTTGTGGCCGACGAGCTCGTACGCCTGCCCGGGTCCGCCCTGCCCCACCGGATACGCACGCGTCGAGTTCGCGCGGACGTCGGAGCCGCCCTGCTTCTCGGTCATCGCCATCCCGATGGTCAGACCGGCCTTCTGCTCGGCGGGGACGTTGCGCGGATCGTAGACGCGCGACGTGATGCGCGGCTCGTACGCCTTCGCCAGATCCGGTTGGACCCGCAACGAAGGGACGCAGGCGAAGGTCATGGTGATCGGGCAGCCGTGTCCGGCCTCGACCTGCGCCTGGAAGTAGTACTTGGCCGCCCGCGCGACGTGGGCACCGGGCTTCGGATCGGTCCAGGGCGACGAGTGCAGCCCCTGCTCGACCGCCGTGCGCATCAGCGTGTGGTAGGCCGGATGGAACTTCACGAGGTCGATGCGACGGCCGAAGCGATCGTGGGTGTGGAGCTCGGGGGCGTGGTGGTTCGCGAGCTGTCCGAGCTCGAGGTACTCGGCGGTGCCGGCGTGCTTGCCGAACGCGGCGACGTCGGGGACGGCCCAGCCGGCGCCCTCTCTCTCCACGGCCTCGCGGAGCGCGGCATCCTCGGCATACATGTCGTAGTCGACGAGCTCGTGCGGCTGGTTCTCGACCTCGTGCGTGGAGGCGAGGAAGCGATCGGCCTGGGAGGTCTCGTGCTTCGCGTTCATGGGCTCTGCTCCTCGATCGGGACGTGGGGCTCGCGGCGACCGCTCGCGTCGAGCAGGCGCCACCAGATGGCGTGGCCTGCCTCGTCGAAGCGGCGAACGGTCTCGAAGAAGCTGCGACGCGCGTCGGCGTCGACGAAGGGGGGCGGGAGCATCGGGTCGAGGACGACCTGACGGATCGCGCGACCGCCGAGCAGGAAGGCCTCGCGGGCCGCGACCTCGGGCGCGAGCCGCGAGGCCCCTCGGAGCCAGCGCTCGAGGGCTTGCGTCGTCTGCCGATAGCCGGCGTTCAGCGCTTCGCCGTCCCAGAGCTCGCGGAGGCGCTCCTCGCGCCTCGCATCGAAGCCGCGTCCGAGGAAGACGGCGGCGCTCGCCTCGAGCCCGAGGGAGACGAGGCGGGCGCGGACCACGTCGATGCTCGCCTCGACACTGTCGGGCCGCACGTGGAGGCCACGCTCGAGCTCGCGGAAGCCGAGCATGTCGAGCGCGCGCTCGCGGTGGCGCATCGCCGTCCGATCGCTCCGCACGAGGAGCGGCGAGGCGACGACGACGTAGCCTCCGTCCCACGCCCGGAGGCGCGTCTCCGCCGTGCGCCACTGGGCGACCTCGGCCGCGAGGCCGACCGCCGCGGGGCCGAGACGGTAGGACCCCCGCTCGACCGCCTCGACGAGGCCCGCCGACGCGAGGCGCACGAGCGTGACCCGGGCGTTGGTCTCCCGGATGCCGAAGAGCGAGCAGGCCACGACCGCCTCGCGAGCCGTGAGGGGACGGTTCCCCGCGGCCAGCAGGAGCTCGAGCAGGAGTCGCTTCGCGGTCGGCGGCGCTTCACTCATTACTTCTGAAGACGAAGTATACGCGCCCACTGCATCATTACAAGTCGCAGCCATTGACCGCAACGGACGGTAATCCTCGTCCAGCCGTCCGAGCGGGTCGGTCGAGCCCGAGGGCCGTCAGCCGCGAGCGCGACGCTTCCGCACGAGGACCACGGCGGCCGCCACCGCGAGCGCGGCCCCGAGGCCCCACGGCGCCAGGCCGCCGACCGAGGCCTCCTCGGCCTGCCCCGTCGGCGCCTCGCCGGCCTCCGCCCTCGGCGCCGCCTCGTCGACGTGCCCGAAGTCCGGATTGCGCAGCAGGGGCTCAGGCCGCGTCTCGAGCGGGCGAACGGCGAAGAGGACGTCTCGATGGGGCTCGAGGGGCGACGGAAGCGGCCCGACGGCCGGGGCGCCGACGAGCATCACGTACGAGCCGCCGACGGCGGTGAGGTAGAGGACGGCCCGCCCGCCGTCCCGCCGGATCAGGAAGGGCACGGGGTGGGCGAGGCCGTCCACGATGCGGATGTCCCCGAGGTCCGGACGAGCGACTCGCAGCACGTCGTCCCCGAGGGCGACCGTCGACACGGCGTCCGGCGACGACGGCGCGTCGATCGTGCGGAGGTGCGAGAAGCGCGAGACCTCCATCGCCTCGGTCGGCGCCGGGATCGCGTCGAAGAGCGGCGTGGTCCCGTGGTCGGGGTTCGGTACGACCGGCCCGATCGAGGCCGCCGGCAGCGCCGCGACCTGAGCCGGCGCCGCTGGCGCCTCGGCCGAAGGCTCCTCCGCGAGGGCCCGGCGCCCCCCGAAGCAGAGCCGGAGCCCCGGCTCCATCCGCACGAGGAAGGTGGGACGGGGAGCCTCGACGCGCCGCATCGGCGCGATGTCTCCGTTCGCGCGAACCGCCCGGAGATCGGCGAGCTCGGGCCCGACCACGCCGGCGATGGCGTCCGGCAGCACGACGCGAACGGTCTCTCCCGCGGGACCGGTGATCGCGGCCTGCGACTCGAAGACGCGGACGAGCCGCGGGGCCTCGTTCGCCCGGGCGGGTGAAGGAAGCAGGGTGGCGAGGAGCGCGAACGCGGCGAGCACGCGGATCGAGGGGGTCATGGGCTCGACGGTAGCGCGTCTCTCATGACGGAAACCATGCGTTCCCGGCGTCTTCGGGACTTTTCCGCGGGGCCGATCGAACCAAGTCTAGTCACGCGCACCGCCGTCGTTGGATGATGCGGTCCCGTCGGAGCTCCCGCCGCCGCGGCGAAGGGGCGTTGGATTCCCATGCACAGCTTCCTCTCGATCCTGATCTTCCTGCCCACGGTCGGCGCCATCATCGGCTGGGTCTGCAAGTGGGTGGCGATCCGCATGCTCTTCGCGCCGTCCCAGTACGTCGGCATCGGACCGATCGGCTGGCAGGGCGTGGTGCAGCGACGGGCTCCGAAGTTCGCCGCCGGCGTCGCCGACACGGTCGCCACCGCGGGCATCAGCGTCGACAAGCTGATCGAGAAGGTCGACGGCGCGGCGATCGCCGACCACTTCGGTCCCATCCTGGACGCCGAGGCCGAGAAGCTCCTCGAGACCATCGTCGAGACCGTGAAGCCCGGCGGCTGGACCGAGTTCGCGGGCCCCGCGCGCGAGCAGATGGCCGAGCAGCTCGGCGTCGAAGGGCGGCGCGTCGGGGCAGTCCTCGTCGACGAGCTGCGCCCGCACCTCATCGAGACCATCGACGTGAAGAAGCTCGTCGTGAAGCGCCTCTCGGGCGAGAACGCCGATCACCTCGCGGCCCTCTTCCAGCGCATCGCGCGGCACGAGCTCCGCATCGTGATCTACTACGGCGCGGTGCTCGGGTTCTTCATCGGCCTCGTGGAGGTCGGTTTCTACGCCTGGCTCGAGAAGTGGTGGCTCCTACCGATCGTCGGCGCGATCGACGGCGTCGTGAACAACTGGCTCGCGATCCAGATGATCTTCCGCCCCTACGAGAAGAAGCGCTATCTCGGCGTCTTCCCCTTCCAGGGCCTCTTCCCCGCCCGCCAGCACGACATCTCGGGCGAGTACGGCCACATGATGGCGAACGACGTGCTCTCCCCGAAGGACGTCTTCCAGGCGGTCGTCGAGAGCGACGGCCGCAAGCTCGGCGCGAAGGCCGTCGAGATCGTCGAGCGCGAGATGGGCATGATGATCATGATGATCCCCATGCTCCTCGGCGTGGAGATGACGCCCGAGGTGAAGAGCCGCGTGATCGACAAGCTCGTCGAGCACCTGCCCGGGCTCGCCATGGCGCACGAGGATCGGGTGAACGACTTCCTCCGCGAGCGCCTCGCGATCGAGCAGACGCTCACGGAGAAGCTCCGCGCGATGTCGAAGCCGGAGTTCGAGTCGGTGCTCCGCGGGATCTTCGAGGAGGACGAGTGGATCCTCGTCTCGCTCGGCGGCCTCCTCGGCGGCCTCATCGGTCTCCTCCAGGGCGCGCTCGTGCTGGCGCTCGACTGAGCGCCGGACGCGCTACACGGCCCCGGGCCGCGTGCGTCGGCAGTCCCCGTCGACGCAGGACTCGATCTGGATCGTCGCGTGCGCGATGCCGAAGCGCTCCTCGAGCTCGCGCTCGAGCGTCGAGAGGAACGCCGGCTCCTTCTCGGGCCACGGCATGACGAGGTGAGCGGTGAGCGCGACCTCCGTCGTGCTCATCGCCCAGACGTGGAGGTCGTGGACATCCGCCACCCCGGGCAGCCCCGCGAGGTACGCGCGGACCTGCTCGAGCTCGATGTGGAACGGGACTCCGTCGAGGGAGAGGTGGAGCGCGTCGCGGAGCAGGCTCCACGTGCCGAAGAGCACGACCGCCGAGACGACGAGGCTCGTGACCGGATCGACGAGCGTCGAGCCCGTGAGCAGCACGAGGCCGCCCGCGAGGACCACGCCCAGGGAGACGGCGGCGTCGGCCGCGAGGTGGAGGAAGGCCGCGCGCACGTTCACGTCGTGGCCGCCCCGGCGGTAGAAGAGAGCCGCCGAGACCGCGTTGATCACGACGCCGACGGCCGCGACCGCCATCATCGTGCCGCCCTGCACGGGCGCGGGCTCCTCGAAGCGGTGGACCGCCTCGCGCACGACCGCGCCCACGGCCGCGAGCAGGAGCACCGCGTTCGTGAGCGCCGCGAGGACGGTCGAGCGCCGGAGGCCATACGTATGCCTCGGCGAGGGACGCAGGCGCGCGAGCCCCGACGCGCCCCAGGCCACCACGAGGCCGAGCACGTCGCCGAGGTTGTGCGCCGCATCCGCGAAGAGCGCCGTCGAGTGCGAGAGCGCGCCGGCCACGGCCTCGACGCCGACGAACGCGACGTTCAGGCCGATCCCGACGACGAACGCCCAACGGCCCACGTCCGCGCCCGCATGCCCGTGCCCATGCCCGGCCTCTCGCGCAGTCTCGGACGAAGCGGTCATGCCCCACCCTAGCAGCCCGCGCGGGCGCTATCCCGGCAGCGCGAGCAGGCCCCTCGGCAGCGCGAGGGGCCGGCCGACGACGCCCTGCTTCACGCCGCACATGGTCGCGATCATCTCGCCGCGAACGATCGGCAGCCGCGCGCCGATCGGGAAGAAGACGTCGCGCACGGCTCCGAGCAGGCGCGAGTCGCCCTGGAAGAAGGGCGTGAGCGTCCGCGTCATCCATTGGTAGAAGCGGAGCTGGGAGCGCCTCGCCCGAGAGTAGGCCGGCAGCGCACGCTCGACGGAGCCGTGCGTGCGCAACGACCGGGCGAGCTCCATCGCGTCGAGCAGCGCGAGGTTCGAGCCCTGCCCGAGCTGCGGGCTCATCGCGTGGGCGGCGTCGCCGACGTACGCGATCCGGCCGAAATCGAGCCGATCCATGCGGACGTCGCGGTAGGAGGCGACGAGGAGCTCGTCGAACGAGGTGATCCGGCCGAGCACCGGCTCGGACATCGGCGCGAGCCGACGACAGTCGTCCTTGAGCGCCTCGAGGCCGCGCGCGCGTAGGGCGTCGACCCGATCGAGGCGGACGCTGACGAAGAGGCTGACGCGCGGCGTGGGGTCCGCGGGGCTCGTGCCGGTCGGCAGGAGGCCGAGCATCTGCTCCGCGCCGTTCACGCATTGGAGGAGCTCGCCCCGATAACGCCCTTCCGAGTCGTCGGCGACGAACCAGAGGGCGCCCCAGGGGTATTCGTCGACCCGTCGGGCGTGCCCGTGGAACGTTCGCAGGCGCGAGCGCGCTCCGTCCGCGACCACCACGAGGTCGTACGGCCCGTGCCTCGCGCCCGCTTCGTCGACGACGTGGGCACCGTCGACTCTCGCGGCGACGACGCCGAGCTCGACCGTCACGCCCGCGGGACGCAGCGCCGTGTAGAGCACGTGGAAGAGCGCGCCCCGGTGCAGACCGAGGCCGTAGAGCGAGGGATCCCTCGTGGCGTAGGGGAGATCGAAGAGGAGACGGCCGCCCTCGCTCACGCAGCGAAGGCGATCGCAGCGCACGCCGTGCTCGAGGATCGGGCCGAGCAGACCGAGCTCCGCGAGCACCATCATCCCGCTCGGCTGGAGCATGATGCCCGCGCCGACCGGGCCGGGATTCTCGGCGGCCTCGAGGACCGTCACCTCGTGTCCGTCGCGGGCGAGCGCGAGCGCGGTGGCGCAGCCTCCGAATCCGGCTCCGACGATGCCGACCTTCATGGCGGGAGGATACCGCGGGTCGCATCGGGCCCGCGCCGGGAAAGGCTCCGCGCGAGAGGTCCGCGACGTCAGGTGCGCACGGACCGCGCCCGCTTCGGAGCGCGCGCCCTCCGCTCCCGCTCGTCGGCGAGGCGGCCCTCCAGGATCCGGGCGGCGCTCTCGCAATCGGCGAGCGACGAGCGGAAGACGATCATCGTCCCGCCGACGTACGGGGCGACGACGCGGCCCCGGTCCTTGCCCTTCTCGGGCTCCGGTTCGGCGCGGAACGAATCCAGGTAGCGAAGGTCGTAGCTGTACCTCTCGGGGTGCGCGAAGGGACGAAGGCGAACGACGAGGAGTCGGTCCGCGTCGAGGTCCAGCACCACCCGATCGATTCGGTCCGGGAAGAGCCCCATCTTCGGGAACGCGGCGCCCAGGCACAGCCCCGCCAGCGTCGGAACCAGGAACCACGTTCCCGTCGCCACCGCTGCGACTCCCGCCGCGAACAGAGCCCCTCCGACGACGAGCCTCTGCCCTCTCCACTTGTCGCCGAGCTCCAGCGTGTACCGGCGCTCGGTCGGTTCGGCGGGTCCGTCGGGAGGGGTCCGGTACGGCACGCCCCCATCCTGCCACGACCCCGCCCCCGGTCGACCTCCCCACACTCGGCAGCCGCCCCGGCCACCCGCCGACACGATTGACGGCGCAATGGTTCTGCGAAATACGCTTGCGAGACCTCGGCCGGCGGTCCCGCCGGCCCCTCGGACCGAAGCGGAGCGACGATGAGCACGAAGGCGAACAAGAGCTACTTCACTCCGGGGCCGAAGCTCCTCAAGTTCATCACCGACGCGCACGTCACGCTCTACGAGAAGACGAACGGCGCCGTCGGTTCGACGGTCTTCCAGCTCGGCGAGGAGGGCCACTTCCTCCTCCGCCCGTACAACATCCTGTTGCTCACGACGAAGGGGAAGAAGACGGGTCTCGAGCGGAAGGTCACGCTCCCCTTCTTCCAATACGACGACCGCATCTACCTCTTCGCCTCGAACTCGGCGCAGGAGAAGAATCCGGCCTGGTTCGTGAACCTGAAGGCGACGCCGAGCGTCCGCGTGCAGATCGGCGCGCTCCACATGCAGGCGACGGCCCGCATCCTCGAGGGCGAGGAGTACGTCCAGCTCTGGAAGCGCCACTCGAGCCTCTGGCCGCGCTGGGCCGTCTACCAGACGCAGACGACGCGCCGCATCCCGATCGTCGAGCTCGTGCCGGGCTGAGGATCGGGACGCGGGCCAGGCATGCGGCTCAGGGCGTGAGGACGATCTTCCCGACCGACGTGCGCGCGAAGAGGCCCGCGAAGGCCTCGCCGGAGCGCTCCATCGGGAGGACGAGATCCGGCGCCGTCTTCAGCTTCCCGGCGACGGTCCACTCGACGAGCGTCTTCATCACGGGCGGGACGATGGAGGGATTCTCCATCAGCTCGCCGCCCCAGTTCACGCCCGCGATCGAGCAGCGCTTGAGCAGGAGCAGGTTCGTCGGCACCTTCGAGATGCCCGTCACGAAGCCGACGACGAGGAGGCGTCCACCGGGCGCGAGGAGGCGGACGCCCGCCTCCGTCATGTCGCCGCCGACGGGATCGTAGACGACGTTCACGCCACGCCGGGCGACGGACTTCACCTGATCGCGCCAATCCTTCGCGGTGTAGTCGATCGCGACGTCGGCTCCCGCGGCGAGGCATTTCGCACGCTTCTCCTGGGTCGAGGCGCAGGCGATGACCTTCGCGCCGAGCGCCTTGCCGAGCTCGATCGCCGTCGAGCCCGTCGTGCCCGAGGCGCCGAGGACGAGCAGCGTCTCGCCCTCGCGGAGGTTCCCGATCTCGCGGAGGCCGTAGAGACCCGTGGCGTAGGCGATGAGGAAATTCGCGGCGTCGACGAGGGGGATCGAGGCGGGGATCGGGAAGCAGACCTGCGCCGGGAGGACGACCTTCTCGGCGAGGCCTCCGACGAAGGTGAAGGCGGCGACGTGATCGCCGGGCTTCAGCGTCGTGACCTTCTCGCCGACGCTCTCGACCACGCCGGCGAGCGAGGTGCCGGGGATGAAGGGGAGCGGCGGCTTGATCTGGTACTCGCCCTTCACGAGGAGGCCGTCGAAGTAGCCGACCCCGACGCCGGCCATCCGGACGACGACCTCGGACGCGCCCGGCGCGGGCTCGGGGATCTCGTGGACCTTCAGGGCTTCGGGTGCGCCGAACGCTTCGACCATCAGTGCTCGCATGGGGCTCCTCGACTCGTGGGAACGCAGGGCACGATAGCGAGGCCCGGGGCGGATGGTCGAGCGGCCGGCACACGTTCGACCCGTGCACCGCCTTCCGGGTCATGGTTCAATCGAATCGTCCATGGAGGGGGACAGCGGCCCCTCCCGGCACGCCACGCTCCCGAGGAGATCCGACGATGACGACGCCCCTTGCTCAGCGCGCGACCTGGAAGGCACTCGAGGCCCACGCCGACCGCATCCGGTCGCTGCACCTCCGGGACCTCTTCGCCCAGGATCCGGGCCGCGGCGAGCGCCTCACCGCCGAGGGCGCGGGCCTCTTCCTCGACTACTCGAAGCATCGGATCACGGACGAGACCGTGAAGCTCCTCGTCGCGCTCGCCGAGGACGTCGGCCTGCGCGAGCGGACCGCGGCGATGTTCCGGGGCGAGAAGATCAACGTCACGGAGAACCGCGCCGTGCTGCACGTCGCCCTGCGCGCACCACGCGGCGCGACGATCGAGGTCGACGGGAAGAACGTCGTCCCCGACGTGCACGAGGTCCTCGACCGGATGAGCGCGTTCGCGGATCAGGTGCGGAGCGGCGCGTGGAAGGGCCATACCGGCAAGCGCATCCGCAACGTCGTGAACATCGGCATCGGCGGCTCGGACCTCGGGCCGGTGATGGTCTACGAGGCCCTCCGGAGCTACGCGTCGCGCGACCTCGTCGTCCGCTTCGTCTCGAACGTCGACGGCACGGACTTCGTGGAGTCGACGCGCGACCTCGATCCGGCCGAGACGCTCTTCGTCATCTCCTCGAAGACCTTCACGACGCAGGAGACGATGACGAACGCGCACTCGGCGCGCGCGTGGTGCCTCGCGGCGCTCCGGGACGAGGCCGCGATCGGGAAGCACTTCGTCGCCGTGAGCACGAACGCCGAGAAGGTCTCCGCCTTCGGCATCGACACGGCGAACATGTTCGGCTTCTGGGATTGGGTCGGCGGCCGGTACTCGCTCGACTCGGCCATCGGCCTCTCGACGATGCTCGCGATCGGCCCCGCCGGCTTCCGGGAGCTGCTCGAAGGCTTCCACGCGATGGACGAGCACTTCCGAACGGCGCCCTTCGACCAGAACCTCCCGGTGCTGATGGCGCTGCTCGGTGTCTGGTACGTGGGCTTCTTCGGCGTGCGCAACCACGCCGTGCTGCCCTACGACCAGTACCTGAAGCGCTTCCCGGCCTACCTCCAGCAGCTCACGATGGAGAGCAACGGCAAGTCGGTGACGCTCGAGGGCGCGCCGGTCGGCGTCGACACCTGCCCGATCTGGTTCGGCGAGCCGGGCACGAACGGCCAGCACAGCTTCTACCAGCTCATCCACCAGGGCACGAACCTGGTGCCCTGCGACTTCCTCGCGTTCGGCAAGAGCCGGAATGCGCTCGGCAACCACCACGTGCTCCTGCTCTCGAACGTGCTCGCGCAGGCGGAGGCGCTCGCGTTCGGCAAGACCGAGGCCGAGGTCCGAGCCGAGGGCACGAAGGACTCGCTCGTCCCGCATCGCGTGTTCGAGGGCAATCGGCCATCGTCGATGATCCTCGCGCAGGAGCTCACGCCCGCCGTGCTCGGCGCGCTCGTCGCGCTCTACGAGCACCTCGTCTTCGTGCAGGGCGTGATCTGGGGGGTGAACTCCTTCGATCAGTGGGGCGTCGAGCTCGGCAAGGTCCTCGCGTCGCGCATCGCGCCCGAGCTCGAGTCGAAGGACGAGCCGGCGCTCGGGCACGATGGGTCGACGAATGCGCTGATCCGGCGGCTTCGGGCGTGGAGGCCGTGAGGAGCGCCTGGAACCCGGACGGCGAAGAGTGATACACGTTCTAGCTCCCTCGCACCGGTGCCCCACGGGTCGCCGGTGCACGCCCTCGAGGAGCCCCGCATGACCGACACGCATCCCGCCGTCCTGGCCAGCCAGAATTCCGCCAAATTCGCCATGGCGCGCGACAAGGCGTCGTGGCTCGGCCTCTTCGCGGACGACGCCTTCCTCGCCGATCCCGTCGGCCCCTCGCCCTTCGATCCGAAGGGCGAAGGCTACTCCGGCAAGGCGAACATCGAGCGCTTCTGGGACAAGGCGATCGGTCGCTCGAACCTGACGATCGAGGCCTCTCAGCGCATCCCCTGCGCGAACGCCTGCGCTGCGGTGCTGCGCGTCACCAACGACCTCGGCGGCGGCAAGCAGACGGTCGTCGACATGATCGGCATCTACGAGGTGAACGCCGAGGGCAAGCTCTCGTCGCTGAAGGTCTATTGGAGCTGGGACGCGCTCGCGAAGCAGCTGAAGACGCTCGGCTTCGGCTGAAACGCGGCTCGGACGACGATCCCGACATCGAGGAGAACGACGATGCAGTTCTGGCTCAACCTGGGTTTCATCCGCGAGATCGAGCAGCTTCCCGAGCTCGCCGCCGCCGCCGAGGCGGCCGGCTTCGAGGGCGTCGCGGTCGCCGACCGCTACGTCATGCCGATGAACATCGAGACGAAGTACCCGTACACGCCCGACGGGAAGATGTTCTGGCCGAAGGACATGCCCTTCCCGGATCCCTTCGTCGCCATCGCGGCGATGGCCGCGCGCACGAAGCGGATCCGGCTCGTCTCGAACATCTACCTGATGGCCCTCGACGATCCCTTCCGCGCCGCGCGCGCCGTCGCGACGGCCTCGGTGATGAGCGGCGGACGCGTCGTCTGCGGAGTCTCCTCCGGCTGGCTCAAGGAGGAGTTCGACATCGCGGGCCTCGACTTCGCCTCGCGCGGACGTCGTCTCGACGAGTCGCTCGCCGTCGCGAAGAAGCTCTGGACCGGCAAGCCCGTCTCGCACGAGGGCGAATTCTTCCGCTTCCCCGAGGTCGTGCTCTCGCCGGCGCCGCGCGCGCCGATCCCGATCTTCGCGGGCGGCGGCAGCAGGCCGGCGATGCGGCGCGTGGCGAACGGCTGCGACGGCTGGCTCGGCCTCTGGTACACGCCCGACAAGGCGATCGAGGCCGTGAAGGAGCTGCTCGCGCTCCGTGCCCAGGGCCCGCGCGCCGGTGAGCCGATCGAGGCCCTCATCGGCCTCGTCGGCAAGCCGAACGCCGAGACGCTGAAGCCGCTCGAGGACGCCGGCATCACGGGCATCATCGCCACCCCCTGGGGCATGGAGGATCCGCGCATGGCGCCTCTCGAGGCGAAGCTCGCCGCGATCAAGGGCTACGCGGAGCGCTTCCTGCCGAAGGCCCCGTGACCGGGGCGCCCCTCCGTCACGACAAATGCAACGAAATCCGCGTCGAAGTGTCGTTGCACGGGGGCAGGACGATCGCGACCATGCGCGCATGCTCCGCCGCCCCCGCGTCTCCGCCTCCCTCGTCCTCGCCGCGAGCCTCCTCGCGAGCTGCGATTCGTCGACGAGCCACGAAGACCCGACCCTCGAGCCCCTCGCGCTCACCGACGGTCACTGGCACGCGGAGGGGCAGCGGATCCTCGACTCCGCCGGGCGCGAGGTGATCCTCCGCGGCTTCAACACGGGCGGCCGCTCGAAGATGCCGCCCTACCTGCCCTTCGACTACGCGGACGGGCAGGACGTCGCGGCCCTCGCCGACGCCTTCTTCGCGAAGGTCGAGGCCCTCGGGGCGAACGCCGTGCGGCTCTCGTTCGAGTGGGAGGCCCTCGAGCCGACGCAGGGGACCTACGACGCGACCTACCTCGCCCGCTACCGCGCGATGCTGGACGCGGCCGCGGCCCACCACATCGGCGTGCTCGTCGACAACCACCAGGACGGCTACGCGTCGCCCTTCTGCGGGAACGGCTTCCCTCGCTGGACCCTCGGCTCGATTCCCTACGGAGCCCCACACTACGACTGCGGCTTCCCGAATTGGTCCTTCCCGGCCCAGGACCCGACGAGCGTCGTCAGCCAGGCGTACGATCGTTTCAACGCCAACCAAGGCGGGATAAAGGACGCGATGAAGGCGGCGCTCACGCACCTCGTCGGCGCCGTGAAGGATCATCCCGCGTTCGGCGCCGTCGACCTCCTCAACGAGCCCGGCGCGGGCACCACCCCGACTGCGACCTTCGACACCGTCACGCTCCCCGCCCTCTACACCGGGCTCGCCGCCGCCGTAAGGGCTGCCGACCCGAACGCGATGGTCTTCGGGCACCATCGGATCGGCGACGGGATCCGGCGTCTCAGCGACGTCGTGCTCCCCTCGATCCCGAACTACGGCTACTCGCCCCACTACTACGAGCCGCTCCTCTTCCTCGGCGTCCCGACCTACGACCTCGAGCAGGTGAGGGGCGACTTCGCGACCGCGCTGAAGCCGGCCGACGATCGCGGCGTTCCCGCCTTCCTCGGCGAGACGGGCGTCCCGAACGGCAACGACGGCCGCGGCGACTACTTCGACGACCTGCTCGACTTCCAGGACGAGGGCCTTCGGAGCTGCTTCGTGTGGGAGGCCTCGCAGTCGGCCGACCTCTGGAACTCCGAGGACTTCAGCGCGATCGATCCCTTCGGCAACGAGACGCCGGGCTCGGACGCGCTCGTCCGCGCCTACCCCCGCGCCGTCGCGGGCCACATCGAGCGGATCTCCTACGAGCGCACGACGCACCACTTCGAGCTCGAGGTCAGCGCCGCGCGTGCCGAGGTCAGCGAGATCGAGCTCCCGCATCGTTGGTACGGGGACCATCCGAATGTGCGGACCACCGGCTCCGCGCGCTACCGCTACTTCCCGGAGCGCCACCTCCTGGTCGTCCACGCGGACGTCGGCTCGAGCTACTCGGTGGTCGTCGATCCCTGAGCCGCTACTCGGCCCGGACCGCGAAGCGCTCGAAGTAGAAGCGGAAGCGCTCGCGGAGCACCTCGGGCTTCGTCCCGAACTGGCCCTCGAGATCGTAGCGGACCCGCCCCTCCTTCCCGCGCGGATGCGCCTCGAGGAAGGCCGCCTGCTCGGCGCGCGAGGTCTCGGTCCGTGGCATGCCGTGGATGCGATAGACGCGGTCCAGCGTGCCCTCCGTGTCGGCCATGAACTCGTGGAAGAGGCTGTCGTAGGAACGCTCCCGCGGGACGAGATCGCGATCGCGCACGCCACGTCGGAGGAGCCCTTCGATGCGATCGGACCAGTAGGCGAGGAGCGCGGGCATGTCGAGCACGTCGCGGCCCATGCGATCCGAGTAGCCGAGCATCGTCACGGTCGATTGGATCACGGCGACCGGATCGCGGTGGGTGAAGACGATCGTCGCGTCGGGGAACGTCGCGAGCAGCGCGGGCAACTGCTCGAAGTGCTGCGGGCACTTCAGGACCCAGGGCTTCCGCCCCTGCCCGTCGCGGTGCTGGAGGATCTGGAGCACGCGCTTCAGGTACGCGTAGTGCGGCGTCTGATCCGTCGCGAGGTAGTGGTCCCGGAAGCGCGGAACGTGGCCCGTCCACTCGAAGGTGTAGGACGCGAAGTCCGGCGCCATCAGCTCGAGCTCCTCGTGGACGTGATCCGGATTCATCGGATGCATCGCCGCCACGTAGGGAGCCATCGACCTCATGCCGGCCCACATGCCCGCGCAGCGGAGGTACCGAGGATCCGCCTGCAGATGCTCGACGCCGAGCCAGTCGCGCGCCTTCGCGGGGAGCGTGCGGTCGAACACTCGGAGCCCGGCGACGGTCGCCGCCGAGGGCGCGCGCTCGCGCGGATTCGGCAGCGGCTCGCGCGAGAGCCAGAGCGGGAGCGAGCGGAAGCGCGAGTCCGCCGCGAGGAGGTTCACGAGGTGGGTCGTGCCGCTACGCGGGAGCCCGACGACGACGAGCGGCTTCTCTACGGGCTGCTCGAGCGCATCCGGATGACGCTTCAGGTAGTCCTGGATCAACAGGCGATTGCTCGCGTAGCGGACGAGGTCGCCCACGACCATGCCGCGCCCGATCTCGCCCATGCCCGTGTCGGCCCGGTAGTCCTCGACCAGGAGCGTGAGACGCTCCTCGAAGTCGCGCGGACCGAAGTCGTCGAGCCCCGTGCGGCGCCTCGCCTTCGCGAGGACGCCCTCGACGTCGATCGTCGTATGCCGCTTCGAGGCGAGCCACTTGATGCTGCGCTGGGCGGGCGTGAGCACGGGATCGTTCAGGTCGTCGACGAAGAGGACCTTCGCGCCGCCGGCCTTCGCGCCGACCTTCGCCGGCCGCTGGATCTTCTCGAAGATCTTGTCGAGCGGGATCGCCTTCTTCCGATCGCCCTCGAACTTGATCTTGCCCTGCATCGCCGCCTTGAGCGGATGCAGCTCGCCGTAGTTCAGGGCCAGGAAGTCGACGTCCTTCATCGCGATGCGGCAGTCCGGCGAGGGATGCGCTCCCTCCTGCACCCGACACGTCCCGTTCTCGACGATCACGGCCCAGATGCCGCTCTCCGTGCCGCTCAGCTCGTACTGGTAGACGGCGGAGAGCCCCTCGGCCGCGCTCCTCACGAAGCGCTTCGGCATCCCGTCCATCAGCGCGCGGACCTCGCCCACCGCCACGGCCTCGGCGGGCTTCTCGGCGAGGCGGTCCTCCAGCGCCTTCGCCTGCGAACGCAACCAGCCGCCGAGCCAGAAGTTCCTCGCGTCGTCCGGATTGGCGAGCAGGGCGCGATGCGCGTCGAGCGCGAGCGCGAGGGCCCCCGGCTCGTTCGGAGCGCCCTCGAGGACGGCCTCGGCGAGTCCGAGCGCGAGCACGGGATCGCGCGGGAGGAGCTCCCTTCCCTTCGCGAGGGTGGCGGAGGCCCCAGCGAGGCCCGCGAGGGTCTTCGCGAGGGGCGCGCGCGGGTAGAGCTCCGTCGTGGAGCGGAGCTTGAACCAGCCGAGGTAGGTCTCCCAGAACGTGCGGACGGCCCAGGAGACCCGTCCGTAGCCCTGCCCGACGTAGAGCTCGTCCGGCAGCGCGATGCGGGCCGCGAGCGCGTCGATGTCCTCTCCGGCGTTGATGCCTTCGAGCGTCTTCTCGTGCACGTAGCGCACCGCGGCCTCGAGGCGGTCGAAGCATTCGCGGATCAGGTCCTTGCCGCGGATCGGATCCCCGTGCCCCGTGATCAGGGTCTCGGGCTCGAGCGCGCGGACCCGGGCGAGCGAGGCGAGGTAGGCCTCGGCGTAGCGGTACTTGTCCCCGCGGACCGTGTTGAAGTTCGGGAAGTGCGGGAAGAGCGGACCGAAGAGGTTGCCCGAGAAGAGGATCCCCTCGTCCTCGAGCCAAATCACCGTGCTGTCGATCGTCTCGCCGCCGGGCGTCGAGATCAGGACGAAGCGACGGCCGCCGATCGCGAGCTCGAGGCGATCGGTGAAGACCAGGTCCGGGACCGGGGCATCCTGCACGACGGCGTCCGGATGCTCGGCCGCCACCTTCAGCGCGTGGTCGATGACGTCGGCGAACCAGACGTAACTCTGCGCCTGCCGCCTTCCCGAGATGCGCGCGTCGTCCGCCTGACAGACCGCGTTGTTCGCCTGCGCGACGAAGACCGTGCCGGGCTCGCGGAAGAGGCCGACGCCTCCGACGTGATCGACGTGGCCCTGGGTGACGAGGATGTGCGTCGTCGGTCCCGCGCAGACGGCATCGAACACGCGTTTGTGCGTGTAGGCCTCGAAGCCGAGGCCCGTGTTCACGAGCACGCGCCCCGCGTCGGTGAGGACCATGTACGCGTTCGACGTGCCCCGGGACAGGTAGATGCGGGGCGCGACCTCGCGCGCTTCCGTCGCATCCGCGGCCGCGAGGGCCTCTCCGAACGGGCGCTCGGAAACGAGCTGCCTCACGCGATCGACCTTCGTCATGCGGACTCTCCGTTCGGACAGGAGTAAGGCATTCGCCTGATTTCGTCAACCCATGTATTTCGGTATCACGAACGAGCGACTTTCATTTGCGCGGTGGCCACCTCTTGCGAACTTCAGGCGCTCACCCTACTCTCATCCGAATGCGCCAGGACGCCATCGCCACGCGGGCCCGTCTCGTCGCCGCCGCGGAGAAGCTCTTCGCCGAGCGGGGGATCGACGCCGTGTCGATGAACGAGGTGCAGCGAGCCGCCGGTCAGAAGAACAAATCGGCGCTCCAGTACCACTTCGGCACGAAGGAACAGCTCCTGCAGGCGATCCTCGACAAGCACGTGCCCGGCATCGAGCTCCGACGCCATCGATGGCTCGACGAGATCGAGGCCTCCGGCCGCTACGAGATCCGCGAGCTGATGAAGGCGCTCGTGGTGCCCGTCTTCGAGAAGCTCGACGATCCCGACGGGGGCCGGGCCTACGTCGCGATCTACGCGCAGCTCATCGGCAGCCCGGGCACCTCCGCCTTCTGGAGCGAGGCCATCCGCTCGAATCGCGGCGCCGATCGGCTCGTGCGCATGCTCGACCGCGTGGTGCCCGAGATCCCCGCCCCCGTGCGACGAGCGCGCTACCTCCTCGTCACCGAGCTGCTCTTCCACGGCATCTCGGACTTCGGTCGCCTCTCGTCGACGGAGCTCCCGGTGTTCCCGCCCTCGAGCCGCGCGCTCTTCGTCTCGAACCTGGTCGACGTCCTGGCCGCGGTCGCGACGGCCCCGGTCTCGGCCGAGACCCTCTCGCTCCTGCCCGCGTCCGCGGGCGGCGACTCCGTGCCCCCCTCTCGAACGACCCGCGAGCCATGACCAGCGAGACCCCCGCGACCTCCGCCTCTCCCCGCGTCACGCTGATCACCGGCCCCACGAGCGGCCTCGGTCAGGCCCTCGCCCTCGAGCTCGCGCGCCGCGGCCAGAAGCTCGTCCTCGTCGGCCGGAGCGCCTCGAAGCTCGCCGAGGTCGCGAAGCGATGCCGCGAGCTCGGGCCCGAGGCGCCCGTCACGATCGTGGCCGACATGGCGGTACAGGCCGACGTGCGACGGGCGGCGGGGGAGTTCCTCGCGACGGGCCTCCCTCTGCACGTGCTCGTCCACAACGCCGGCATGGTGAACCAGTTCCGGAAGGTCACGGTCGACGGGATCGAGGAGACCTTCGCCGTCCACTACGTCTCGGCCTTCCTGCTCACGAGCCTCCTTGCGGAAAGGCTCGTCGCGTCGAAGCCGGCGACGGTGATCCACACGGCGTCCGACATCTACCCGTTCGGCTCCCTCGATCTCGACGACGTGGCGCACGAGAAGCTCTTCACGCCGCTCGGCGCCTACGCGAAGGCGAAGCTCGCGCTCGTCAGCCTGACGCGCATGCTCTCGGAGCGCCTCGCGCCGCACGGCGTGAGCGTGAACGCCTACAACCCGGGGATGAACTACACGAACCTCGGCCTCTCGAACAACACGGGGATGGTGAAGGCGGTCGCCGACTTCTTCTGGAGCCGCATCGCGGCGCCGGTCGAGGAGGGCATCGTCGTCCCGGTCGAGCTCGCGACCGCGGAGGACCTCGCGGCGACGACGGGAGCGCTCTTCATGCGCGGAAAGCCCGCCGACATGACGGAGGCCGCGAAGGACTCGCGCCTCGGCACGGCCCTCTGGGCCCGGAGCGAGGAGCTCGCGAAGGTGCGGTTTCCCGCCCGGTTCGCGGCTCCGCATCCGTCGAGGCCGCGCGGCACGGTGCGCTTCGGCGTCCTCGGCGCCGCCCGGATCGCGCCGTTCGCGCTCTTCAAGCACGTCAAGGACGTGCGGGGCGTCGAGCTCGCCGCCCTCGCCGAGGAATACCAGCCCTACGGCCCGACGCTCGCGTACGCGAAGAAGCACGGGATCCCCGAGATCCACCGCCGCTTCGACTCGCTCCTCGCCGACCCGTCGATCGACGCCGTCTACCTCGCGCTCCCGATTCGCATGCACGCCGCGCAAGCGCTCGCCTGCATCGAGGCCGGAAAGCACCTGCTCTGCGAGAAGCCCCTCGCCGCGAACGCCGAGGAAGCGAGGCGCATCGACGACGCCGCGACGAAGAGCGGCCTCGTCGTCGCCGAGGCGATGCACATGCTCCAGCATCCGCTCGTCGCCCGGCTCCGAGACCTGCTCGCGAGCGGCGAGATCGGGGAGCTCGTGCGCGTCGACGTCGGCTTCAGCGCCTTCATCCCCCAGCGCGATTTCCGCTTCGTCTACGAGCTCGGGGGAGGCGTGATGCTCGACATGGGCTGCTACCCCATCGCCTTCCTTCGTCACGTGCTCGCGAGCGAGCCCGTCGTGAAGCGCGCGAAGGCGGAGCTCGTGGCTCCGAAGGTCGACGGGACGATGGACGTGGAGCTCGCCTTCCCGAACGCGCCGGACGTCCGACTCTTCGTCGGCATGCGCTCGCTCCGCCGGCCGCTCGAGGTGCAGATGCGCTTCGTCGGGACGCGAGGGCGCATCGACCTCCTCAACTTCATCAAGCCCGAGGTCTATCACCACCTCGTCATCCGCTCGGGCAAGGGGCGGCGCGTGGAGCGCGTTCCCGGAGGCTCCACCTACGGGACCCAGCTCGAGGCGTTCGTCGCCGCGATCCGCGGAGGCGCGCCGATGGTCACGACGACGGGCGATGCCGTGCGCACGCTCTCGGTGATCGACGCCGTCTACGCGAAAGCCGGGCTCCCGCCACGAGGGCTCGCATGACGGCCCCGCGCGCGCTCGCGGGCCTCGTTCGGCACGGGACCTTTCCCCTGCTCGCCTTCGGACCGAGCGCGCTGGTGCTGACGCTCCTCGGGCCGAGCGCGACCGCGCACGAGCGCCCCTCGTCGACGGTCCTCGCCGCCTCCGCGGCCATCATCGTGAGCTCGTACGGGCTGCTCGCGGTGCTCGAGCGGCTCTTCCCGCATCGCGACGACTGGAACCGTCCGAAGGACGATCTCCTCGCCGACCTCGCGTATTTCGTCGCCCTGGCTCCCGCGAGCGCGCTCCTCGGCGGGACCCTCGCCTCCCTCCTCGTCGACGAGCTCCACCGCGTTTCGCTGGTGACGCTCCGACTCGAGGTCTGGCCGGGGACGTGGCCTCCCTTCCTCCAGGTCTTCCTCGCCTGCTGGCTGGCCGAATTCGGCCACTACTGGGCGCATCGCCTCGGCCACGAGCTCCCGCTGCTCTGGCGCCTGCACTCGATCCACCACAGCGCTCGCCGGCTCTACTGGCTCAACGCGACACGCTTCCATCCGCTCGATCTGATGCTGCTCGGCTTCCTCCAGGCCTTGCCGCTCGAGGTCCTCGGCATCCCGCCGGGCATCTACCTCGCGTACTTCGTGGCCTCGTCCTGCTACGGGCAGCTCCAGCACGGCAACGTGGACGTGGACACGCGCCTCTTCAGCCACCTCTTCGCGACGCCGGAGCTCCATCGCTGGCACCACTCGCGCCACCCGGAGGAGGGGAACACGAACTACGGAGCGATCCTCATCTTCTGGGATCAGCTCTTCCGCACACGGTTCTGGCCCGGGAAGCCGATCACCGAGCCCGTCGGCATCGGCGACATGCCGCGGTTCCCGGACGACCTCTTCGCGCAACTGCTCGCGCCGTTCCGCTGGCAGCGGGTCGTTCGCGCGGCGTCGTCGGACGGCGCGGCGTCGACCGAGTCGCCCCTCCCCTGAGCTCATGCGGCTCGAACCGTGGCGCATGGACCGATCTCTCCCGAGCACGCTCATTGCGTCTCCCGGACGATCGACCATTGCTCGTACGCGAGCTCGGGATCGAGGTCGGCGTAGCCGCGCGACTTCTCGAGCGCGAGCGCATCCTCGAGAGACATCGTCATGGCGGCGCTCTTGTCCACGATCGCCTCGACCTCCTCGCGCCCGAGAGGCCGTCCCTTCTCTCGCTCCGCGGCGGTAAGGATGGCGACGAGCGAAGGAACGACGACCGGCACCGGATCGACGACGCGGCGTGGCGGCGCGTCCTCCGGAAGGAAGCGGAAGAGCCCAAAGGGGTTGTGGCGTCCGTCGCCCACTCGATGACGCGCGTCCGGCCATCGCTCGAGGATCCGTCGCTTCGACGCGGCGTCGGGCTGGAAGGTGTGCCCGGCCGCGAGCAGCGGCTTCTCGAGGAGCTGGAAGAGCTGGAAGGTCTGGAGCCAACCCACGGCGGCGCGCGGATCGGCCATGGCGATCTCCGCGTCGGGCCACCCCAGCTGGTGCATTCCGCACGTGAACACGAAGTGCTCGTCTCGGACGAAGACGACGCTCGCCTCGTAGATCCCTTCGACCGACCCGTCGCTCACGCACTCGAGCCAGGTCTCGAAGGCCCAGGCGCCACCGGATCCCTCCATCCGCAGCGCGAGACCGCCCGCCACCTTCAGCGCCCTCACGACCTCCGCGACCGCCCGGGCCTCCTCGAGGAAGGGGAGCGCGACGTCGACCACGGCCGCACGCCCGGCCTTCGCGATCTCCGCGACCGTCTTCGGCGTCACGTCGACCCCGCGCTCGAAGGCCGCTCCGAGATCCGGATCGTCGACGAGACGGATTCCGACCTCGCCCAGCTCGAGCGTGCCGTCGTCGATGCGAACCTCGCGCTCGAGCCCGGCCGCCCGAAGGGCCTTCCTCAGGGCCTCGGGCGACGAGAACGACCCAGGGCAGAGCAGCGTGAGACACGGAATCACTTGGCGCATCCCGCTCGCATACCACGTTCGTCGCAGGACGCGTGTGGCCCGTTCGGTCCATTCGAAGCCACGTTTCGGTCTTGAACGAACGGTGCCCGCGTACGATGGAGCCGGGATGGTCTCGCGTCACTCGTGGCTCCCCGCCCTCGCCTTCGCGCTCCTCGCGAGCTGCGACGACTCTTCGCCGACGGTCACCACGACGGATCCGAAGGCGCTCTACCCGGACGGCTGCGACCCGCTCGTGCCGACGGTCTGCGGCTATCCCTTCCCGAGCGACATCTGGCTCGTCGACGATCCCGCGACGCCGACGGGGCACCACGTGGAGATGCCGTCGACCTACGTCCCGACCTCCGAGGGAGGTGGCACGACGGATCTCTCCCTGCTCCGCCGGAGCGACGGATTCTCCCCTGGAATGGGCCTCGCCACGCACCTTCCGGGTGCGACGACGACGGGCCTCGCCGACTCCGCCCACATCGCGGACAGCCTCCTCGCCGACTCGCCGACCGTGCTCCTCGACACCGTCACCGGCGAGCGGATCCCGCACTGGGCCGAGCTCGACCAGCGCTCCTACGACTCGCCGACGCCCGAGGACACTCCCGACGGTCCGCGAGCGCTCCTGATCCGTCCCGCCATCCGACTCGAGGACGCGCGACGCTACGTCGTCGCGATCCGGAACGTCGTCGACACGAGCGGCACGCCGATCGCGCCGAGCCCCGCCTTCGCGGCCCTGAGAGACGATCGGCGCTTCGCCCATCCGTCGATTCGCGCGCGGCGCGCGAAATACGCGGAGCTCTTCGCCACGCTCGCGAGCGCGGGCATCGCCAAGGAGGAGCTCCAGATCGCCTGGGACTTCACGACCTCGTCCGAGGCGAACCAAACTGCTGGCCTCGTGGCGATGCGCGACCGCGCCTACGACTGGCTCGCGACGCTGCCGAACGGATCGCCGAGCTTCCGCATCACGAGCGTGCAGGACGACGTCGACGCCCACGTCGCGCGTCGCATCGAGGGCTTCGTCACCGTCCCGATGTACCTCGACAGCACCGAGCCCGGCGGCGTGATGACCTACGACGACGCCGGCCTGCCGGTGCAGCAGGGCACGGCCGAGTTCCCCTTCCTCCTCGTCATCCCCTACGGGGCCGCGAGCGCTCCGTCGCCCGTGATGCACTTCGGCCACGGGCTCTTCGCGTCGTACAAGAGCGCCGACGATCCGACGCTCCGCGCCATCGCGGACCAGATGGGCGTCGTCGTCCTCTCGCTCGACTGGCTCGGGCTCACGAAGTCGGACCTCGCGACCATCGCGGGCGTCCTGACCGGCGGCGACCTCTCCGCCTTCCGCACCGTCCCCGAGCGCGGCATGCAAGCGATCCTCGACAACCTCGTCGCGCTCCGCATGGTGACGAAGGGACTCGTCGGGGACGCCTCCACGCAGCTCGACGGGCACGCGACGATCGATCCGAGCCGCGTCTTCTACTGGGGCGTGAGCCTCGGAGGGATCTACGGCTCGACCTACATGGCGCTCACGCCCGACGTCGAGCGCGGCATCCTCGGCGTGCCAGGCGAGTCGTTCGACCTGATCCTTCCCCGGAGCGCGTACTTCGACGTCTTCCTGAACCTGCTGCAGACGAGCTACGCGGACTTCGCTCGCTATCCCCAGCTCCTCGGCATCGTCCAGATGCTCTGGGATCGCGTGGAGCCCACCGGCTTCTCACGCCACCTCCTCGACGACCGGCTCCCGGGGACGCGCACGCACCGCGTGATGATGATCGACGCCATCGGCGATCATCGCGTCAGCACGCTCGCGGCCCACGTCATGGCGCGCACGCTCCACCTGCCGATCGTCGGCCCGCCGAATCGGATGCCCTACGGGCTTCCGATCGTCGACGGTCCCCTCGACGGCTCGGGCCTCGTCGAGCTCGACTTCGGGCTGCCCCCGGAGCCGGTGACGAACGTCCCGGCGCGCGCCGGCATGGATCCGCACGACAGCCCGTGGACGGTGCCCGTGGTCGTCGCGATGATCCAGCACTTCGCCGAGACCGGACAGATCGTCTCCATGTGCAGCGGCACCTGCAATCCCGACTGACGCGCCGCGTCCACCCTGCGGCATGATGCCGCGATGACCGTCGACGCGAAGCTCCCTCCCGCCGCGCCCCCTTCCCTCGAGGCGACGTACGTGCACCTGCACGACGATCGCTCCGCGTCGCTCGTCCCGCTCACGCCGACGTTCTGGCCGGAGGTCGTCTCCGGTCAGCGCCCCGACCTGCTCCCGGGTCGGCTCGCGATGGTCTTCTCCTTCACCGAGTCGTGGCCGACCTGGGAGATCCATCCGGCCGGCGAGGAGCTCGTCGTCCTTCTCGAAGGCCGCGCGGTGCTCGTGCTCGAGACGACCGAGGGGGAAGCGTGCATCGCCCTCGAGCAACCCGGCCAATTCGTGCTCGTGCCCCGCGCGACCTGGCATACCGCGCGCATCGACACGCCCTGCAAGATGCTCTTCGTCACACCCGGCGAGGGCACAGAGAACCGGCCCATCGCCCGCTGAGCGGGCGCGCCCCCCCCCATTGGCGGAGGCGGATCGCTCCGATACCGTGGACGCATGGGTTCATCGCACTCGAGGGGCGCGTGGCTGCTCGCCCTCTTCGCTTCCGGCTGCGTCGACGTCCTGATGTTCGGCTCCGCCCGGCAGGCGCCCCCGCCCTCCGGCTCGGTCGTCGTCGAGGGCCAGGCCGGCGCCCAGACCGCGCCGCCTCCTCCGCCCCAGGCCACGTCGAGCGGTCAGGTGACGGTGGTCGAAGGCGGGAGCGCGGGAGCGACCCCGCCGCCCCCGGTCGTGTACGCGTCGTCGACCTCCACGCCCCCGCCGGCCACCGTCTACGCGCCCTCGACCCCTACGCCCTCGCCCACGGCCTACATCGGCTCCGGCGACGGCGTCATGGGCCTCGCCCTCGGCGAGAACCACACCTGCAGCCTCGCCGCCACCGGGCAGGTGCGTTGTTGGGGCTACAACCAACACGGCGAGCTCGGCGTCGGCACGAGCCAGCATCCAGCGGACGGCTACGTCTCCGGCATCGGCGACGCGAGCGACGGAACCGTGCGCGCGATCGCGGCGGGCGGCTATCAGACCTGCGCCCTCACGAGCGCGGGCCGCGTGTGGTGCTGGGGCTCGAACCACGAAGGCCAGGTCGGGAGCGGAAGCGTCTCGGACAGTCCCGTCCGGACCCCCACGCTCGTGCGCGGGCTCTCGGACGTGGCCGCGCTCTCCCTCGGCGATGCGACGAGCTGCGCGATCACCCGGTCGGGAGCGCTCTATTGCTGGGGCGCGAACGGCCAGCGTCAGATCGACGACTCGAGCCGGAGGCAGCTCCCGTCGGCCACGCGCGTGCCCGGCCTCGAGCGCGTCGAGCAGGTCGCCGTCGGCAACTACCACCTCTGTGCCCTCACGGCGGGACGCGTGACCTGCCGTGGCGAGCTCGCGCCGCTCGCGGGCTCGGTGGGCGCGCTCGATCAGGTCACGGAGGTCTCCGCCGGCTGGGGCCACAGCTGCGCGATCCGAGGTGGCTACGCGTATTGCTGGGGCAAGACGTACCTCGGCATCCTCGGACAGGGCCGCTCGTGCCCGAGCTCGAGCGGCTGCGGTCCCGACGCGCTCCTTCCCCCGACGCCGGTGCAGGGCGTCTCCGGCGCGGTGCAGATCGAGGGACACGACTACCACACCTGCGTCCGGACCCAGACGGGCGGCGTCGTTTGTTGGGGCAACAACCAAGGCCATTCCTTCGCCGCCGACCTTCCGGCCGAGCCCTCGCAGACGGCGCATCCCGTCGCCGGCTTCGAGCGGGTCGACGCGCTCTTCGTCGGAGGCGCCCACGTCTGCGCGCTCCGGGGCGGCGCGGCCGCGTGCGGCGGCAACGACTGGGCAGGAGCGGTGCGCGGCGCACGCGCGTTCTGAGGGGCCGCGCCCTCACGCTGAGCTCGGATTGGCCCAACGGGCCGCCGACTTGAAACAGTGACACTCAAATCGTATCACTGTTCCAGCTTACGCTCGGCCGCGGTCGATGGGGGTCCTCGGACGAGCGGGCAGTCGGAGGATCGCGGTGAACGTCTTCGTCACGGGAGCGACCGGCTTCATCGGTCGGTACCTGCTCGAGCGCCTGCTCGCGCGCCCGGAGCTCCAGGTCTTCGTGCTGGTCCGCCGCGCGTCGGTCGGACGATTCCTCGCGACGCTCTCGAGGTACGGCGCGGACGCGTCCCGCATCCACGTGCTCGCCGGCGACCTCTCGCTCCCCGGGCTCGTCGAGCCGTCCGAGCGTCCGCGCCTGCCGGCTCGCTTCGAGCACGTCTTCCACCTCGCCGCGATCTACGACATGGGCATGAGCGACGAGGAGGCCGATCGCATCAACCTCGACGGGACACGCGAGGTCGTCGCCTTCGCGAATTCGCTCGGTCCCACCGTCCGGTTCCACCACGTCTCGAGCGTCGCCGTCTCGGGCGACCTCTTCGAGGGCTGCTTCCTCGAGAGCCACTTCGACGAAGGGCAACGACTCGAGCACCCCTACTACCGCAGCAAGCTCGAGTCCGAGCGCATCGTCCGCGAGCGATGTCGCGTCCCGTATCGCATCTACCGTCCCGGCATCGTGGTCGGCCACTCCGAGACCGGCGAGATCGCGAAGACCGACGGGCCCTATTACTTCTTCGACAAGGTGCGGCTCGCCAGCGCATGGCTGCCGCGCTTCCTGCCCCTCGTCATCGTCGAGGGCGGACGGATGCCGCTCGTCCCGGTCGACTACGTGGCCCGCGCGATCGACGCGATCGCCTTCCAGGACGGGCTCGACGAACAGGTCTTCTGCCTCCTCGCGCCCGACCCGCCGAGCGTGGGCGAGCTCGTCGCCCTGCTCTTCCACGCGGCCGGGGGACCCCGCGTCTTCCGGCTGCGCTTCCCCCTCGCCGCGCGCCTCGCGCACGGCCTCTTCGCGCGCATGCGACGCTTCGTCCCCCGCTGGCTCGCGGCCCTCGGCTCCCGCTTGATCGCTGCCCCGACGTCCGTGCTCGGGCAGCTCTTCTCGCAGGCGACCTACGACGACCGGAACACCCGGCTCGCGCTCGCCGGCACCGACGTCGTCTGCCCGCGCTTCCAGGACCTCGTGGGGACGCTCTGGGCGGGATGGGAGCGCCACGAGACTCGCGCGGCCCTCCCGAGCGGCGCGTCGACCCCGAGCCTCGCGATCAGCCGCGAGCCCGCTCCGGCTCCTTCGCCGGGAACCGCGACGCGAAGCGCTCCGCGAGCGCGGTGATCGTCAGCGCGGGGTTCACCCCGACGTTCGCCGGGATGGCCGCTCCGTCGACGACGTAGAGCCCCGGATACCCGAAGACCTCGTGGTTCACGTCGACGACGCCGTCGTCGGGGCTCGCCGCCATCACCGCGCCGCCGAGGATGTGGGCCGTCACCGAGAGGTTGCCGACGCTCTCCATGAGCGTGTTTAGCGGCGTCCCCCCGCTCGCCTCGGCGAAGGCACGGGCCGCCGCGTTCGCCTGCGGGAGGAACGAGGGCGAGCGCTCGCCCTTCGCGAGCCGCGAGATGAGGCCGTACCGGAACCCGCGGAATAACGTGCGGCCGTACGAGAAGGCGATCTCGTTGTCGGCCTGCTGCATCACCGTCAGCACGGAGACGCGCTTGTGCCAGTTCCGGGCGCGGAACGAGCGGCTGCTCTCGGCCGGGCTCGCGACGAGCCGGAACACGGTCCGCATCGCCCGGGAGAGCGGGTTCGCTCCGTCGACGAGCGGTCCCATGTACCACTTCATGAAGCCGTAGCTCTCCGGGAAGCGGTTCTGCGTGATGTGCGTCTTCCCGTCCGGATAGAAGTGCGTCGAGATGGTCGCGCCCTTCGTGACGTCGACGTCCTCGTCGTCCGCGAGGATGCCGACGATCGCCTCGCTGTTCGTGCGGACGTGGGTACCGAGCGAGGCCGGGAGCCTCGGCAGCGTGCGGAAGCGTTCACGCGAGGCGAAGAGGATCTCCTGCGTGCCGAGCGAGCCCGCGGCGAGGATCACCTTCGAGGCCCTCAGCGGCGGATAGGTGATCGCCGGATCCCACGGATGCTCCTGGTGCACGAGGTAGCCCCCCGCGATCGGCTCGACGTGCGTGACCCGCCGCTCCGGGAGCACCTCGACGCCGAGCTTGCGCGCGAAGTAGAGGTAGTTCCGCTCGAGGGTGTTCTTCGCGCCGTACGCGCAGCCCGTGATGCACCGTCCGCATTGGTTGCAGCCGCGACGATCGGGCCCCTCGCCGCCGAAATACGGATCCGGCGTGACCCGGCCCGGATCGCCGAAGAAGATGCCCTCGGGCACGGTGTCGAACGTATGGCCCGCGCCCATGCGCTCGGCCGCGCCGCGCAGCCACTCGTCCTGCACGCCGCGGTAGGGATTGGGAGCGACGCCGAGCATTCGCTTGGCCTCGGCGTAGTGGGGGGCGAGCTCCTTCCGCCAGTCGTCCGAGAGCGCGCTCCACGCGGGGTCGCGGTAGAAGGCCTCCTTCGGCTCGAGGAGCACGGACGCGTAGACGTTGGAGCCGCCGCCGACGCCGATGCCGCGCACGATGCCGACGTGCTGGAAGACGTCCTGGGCGAAGAACCCCTTGAGTCCGAGCGCGGGCGCCCAGGCGAGCTTCGTCGCGTCGCGCCCCGCGGCCTCGATGTCCGCGTCCGTGAGCTGCCGGCCCTGCTCGAGGACCTTCACCTTCCAGCCCTTCGCGGCGAGCCGCAGCGCGCTGACGCTGCCGCCGAAGCCGGAGCCGAGGATGGCGACGTCGGTGTCGAAGGATTCCGTCATGGGCTCGGACCTCGTGCGGCGGCTCGGATGGGAGCGTCGGGGTACGCGGGAAGATTTACGCTAACACACATGTTAGCGCAATATCCCGAACCGGGGACGGGGCCTCATCCGGCCTCGTCCTTCGGCTCGAGATCGACGTCGAGGGATCGCGCGAACGCGGCGGCGTGGGCCCACTCGCCGGGGCCTCCGAGCAGCGCGAGCGCGAGCCGGAGCATCACGTCGCGGGTCTGCTTCCAGCTCGCCTCGTCGCGGTTCGTCTCGAGGTGGAAGCGATAGCCGAGGTACTCCATGCCGTGCAGGAGCGCGTCCACCTGCACGCGCGTCGGCCGCGGGCGACCGAAGCGATCGACGAGCTCGACGAGCTCCTTGCCCAGGATCCCGAGCACCCGCTTCCGGTGCGCGGACGCGGGCGAATGCGGATCGTGCAGCTCGGCGAAGAGCGGCCTCAGCATCGGACCGAGCTCGGTGCCCCAGTCCCGCCATGCGACGAGCGCCGCCTCCACCGCCTCGAACGGCGCTGCGCTCGACGCCACCGAGAGGCGCAGGCTCGCGAGCAGCGCCTCGTTCGCCTCGCGGATCAGCTCCTCGATCGGCTCGTCGGTGTTGCGGAAGTGCTTGTAGAACGTCGGCCGCGAGAGTCCCGACTCGTCGAGCACGAGCTCCACGCTGAGGCCGTGATAGCCGACCCGCGTGAACACCGTCCGCGTCGCGTCGAGCAGACGCTGGCGGATCGCGGCCTGCGCCTCGGGCCCCGAGGGCGGACGACCGCGCGTGCGCGGCGTCGCCGGCGCCTTCACGGTCTTCTTCGGGGGGATGGCCTTCTCGCGGGTCATGCGCGCATCGCGTAGAACCGCAGCGCCGTCTCGCGGAACACCGCGCGGAGCGCCGGCTCGCCGCGCTCGGCGACGATCGCGGCGTACGCTTCGACGATGGCCGAGAGATCCGCGACCGCCTTGTCCATCGGGAAGTTCGAGGCCCACATGCAGCGCTCGGGCCCGAAGACGTCGAGTGCGTGCTCGACGAGCGGACGGATCCGATCCCGGATCACGTCGGCCGGCGGCCGCACGCCTCGTCGGTGCTCGTCGTGGCCGAGCACGGGCATGAGCAGGCCCGAGAGCTTCGCGTGGACGTTGCGGTTCGAGGCGACGCGCGCGAGACCGTCCTTCCACGCGGCGAGGATCGCCTCCCGCTCGCCCGCGCTCGCGCCCGTGTGGCGCCCCACGGGCCCGAAGACGCCGGCGGGCGTGCCGAGGTGATCGAGCACGATCGGCGTCTCGGGGAAGCGCTGCGCGAGCGCGGCGAGATCGACGAGCTGATGCGAGTACACCCAGGCATCGAACGTCAGCCCGCGCGCGGCGAGCTCCTCGAAGCCCCGGAGGAACGCGGGCTCCTGGTAGAGGCCGTCGCGCGTCTCCCAGTCGTACACGCCGGGATCCGGATGCCGCGAGGCCATCTTCCGGATGCCGCGGAAGCGCGGGCTGCCCTCGCGATGCGCGTCGAGGAGGCGGGCGAACGACTTCGCCGTCGGATCGCCCTCGCCCACGATCGCGCCGAGGGCGAGGCCTTGTCCGTCGAAGGGAAGCGAGGCCACCCAGCGCGTCTCGGCCGCGGGTCCGAGCGCGGAATGGTCCTGCCAGCCCGCCTGCACGTGCCCGACGATCTCGATGCCGAGGCCCCGCGCGTCCTTCGCGTAGTCGGCGGGCAGGAAGCTCGTGCGCACGTAGTCGGTCACGCCGACGAAGTCGAGCGCAGGCCGAGGGAAGGCCACCTTCGAGATCGCCTCGAGCAGACGCGGCGAGAAGCCGAAGAGCCGCACGGCCGGCGAGACGAGTCGCGGCGTCGTGCGCGGGTCCCATTGGTGGATGTGGGGATCGACGAGGCCGAAGGGGAGCGGTTGCATGACGGCTCCAGGATAGTCGAGCTCCGCACCCGTTCGCCCGAAGACGTGATAGCGTCGCCCCCTCGTGGAGGTGGCGATGGAGCTGAAGAGACCGCTCGGCATCGTGCTCGGATTGATAGGCGCGGGCTGCGACGGCCAGACGGGGTCCACGGGCCTCCCGGGCGCGATGGGGGAGATGGGTGTCCAGGGCACGCAAGGTCCCCAGGGCACGCAGGGCCCCGAGGGGCCGCAGGGTCCTCAGGGCGTGAAGGGCGCCTCCCGCGTCCAATCCGTCACCGGGACCTGCAACACCGTGTTCGGCTCCTTCAGCTGCGAGGTCACGTGCCCGGGTGTCGGCGCGATCGCGATGGCGTCCGGCGGCTGGCAGGAGACGCCCGATCAGGGCCTCTCGCTCTGGCTCACCGATCAGGGACAGGATCCCCTCGCGCCGAACAAGTGGAAGTTCGACTTCGGCTACGAGGGCGTGACCGCCGACGTGCCGATCACGATGACCATCGCCTGCTTCACCCCCCCCGAATGAGCTCGAGGACGACATGAAGATGCATCGACAGCTTGGAATCCTCCTCGCTCTCGCGGGAGCGGGTTGCGAAGGCCCCCAGGGCGCCCAGGGCGAGATGGGCACCATGGGCACCATGGGCCTGCAGGGCGAACAGGGCCCGCAAGGACCCCAGGGCCCTCAGGGTCCGCAGGGTCCACAGGGCGCGCCGGGCGACAACACCGTCGCCATCGAATCGGGCACCTGCCCCACGCCGTACACCTCGCCGTTCGACTGCACCGTCACGTGCGCGCAGACGGGAGCCATCGCCCTGGCGCGTGGCGCCGTCACGATCACTCAACCGCAGTCCGGCGCCGTGGAGCTCACGGACTCCGGACAGGACCCAACCGATCCGCGGACCTGGCGGTTCACCTTCACGGCGACCACCGGGGTCGAGGGCACCCCCGGCTCGAGCGCGATGTCGATCGTCTGCTTCACCCCGCCGCAGTGACGTCGACAGCCGAAGCCCCCGAGCGAGCCGCTCCCCGACAGGGCGTCTTCCAGATCCTCGAGTCGCTGGCTCCGCCCGAGCTGCACCGAGCCGTCTGGGGAGCGTGCACGGAGCCTCGGTGGAGCTTCGGTCATCGCTCGACCGAGACCGACACGAGCCGTCCCTTCTGGAAGATGGACCTCGACGGCATCACCGCCGTCGACGCCCTCTTCGAGCACGCGCGACCGACCTGCGAGCGCATCGCCGGCACGAAGCTCCGCGTCCTTCGCCAATACGCGAACGGCCACACCTTCGGCCTCGGCGGGCAGCCGCACTACGACGACGTGCGACCGGGAACGTTCACGCTCCTCTACTACCCGGTGCCGGTGTGGAAGCCCGAGTGGGAGGGAGAGACGCTCTTCTTCAGCGAGGCGGGGCACATCGCCGCAGGCGTCGCGATCGCGCCGAACCGAGCGGTCTTCTTCGACGCCCGCATGTCGCATTCGGCGCGCGCGCCGAGCCGCGATTGCCCCGACCTCCGGATCACGCTGGCGTACAAGCTCGTCGCCGACGCCGGCTGATCACGGCTCGACCCAGCGCCGGAGCAGCTCCGTGTGCGAACGCACGAGGAGGTCGTACGCGCGGCTCTTCCCCTCGCTCGCGTAGACGAGGTCCATCGCCTGCGCGAGATCCCAGAGCAGCGCCCGATCCGCAGGCGCCCGCACGAAGCTCTGCACCCAACCGACCACGACGAGCCGCTCGCCCTTGGTGACCGTCCGGACCTCGTGCAGCTCTCCGGTCGGATACACCACCGCATCGCGCGCGGGCGGCTTCAGCACCGTCTCGCCGGCGCCCGTCTCGAGGCAGAGCTCGCCTCCCTCGTACGCCGAGGGCTCCGCGAGGAAGAGCGTGAACGAGAGATCGGCGCGCGCCACCCTTCCCCCGTCGTGCATCAGCGCCGAGTCGACGTGCTTCCCGTAGCGCATGCCCTCGACGTAACGCGAGAGCCGGAGCGAGTGCATCTGCTTCGGCAGCGTCGCGGCGCGGAACGCCACGCAGCGCTCGAGCGCCCCGCCGACGATGCGCGCGACCTCGGCCATCGCCGGATCCGACCGCGACATCTGCTCGTTGTTCTTCGTCTCGGCGAGCTTCGGGCTGGCGCTCTCCCGACCGTCGACGAACGTCGCCGACCTCGCGATCTCGAGGAGCCGTGCGTGCTCGTCGGCGGTGATGAGTTCTGGGAAGCGGAGGAGCATGAGCGAGTCCCTCGAGCGAGTGGCGTGGCGGCGGGAGCGAGGGGGATGCTCGCAGGGGGGACGTGAGGAGTGCAACTCGGGAGAGATGGACAGTGCGCAGCCATCGCGCCAGGGCGTCCGTCGCCACGACATGCGAAGCTCGGCCGACGCCGAAGGAGCCCCGCCCCCGCATGGATCCCCATCGCCTCCTCGTCACGCAGATCGAAACCCTCCGCGCCCTCCTCGCCC
>JAXLYX010000032.1:0-38502 GCA_046351215.1 Polyangiales bacterium
CATGCGTTCCGGGATCACGATTCCGCTCCGAGGTAGGGGGCGAGCAGGGCCTCGCCGCGGGCGTAGAGGGAGGCGCCGAAGGCAGGGTCGGTCGCGAGGGGCGAGGCCGTCTTGCGGCGGAGCGCGTGGAGGTAGACGCCGGTATCGCCCGCGATCTCGGGCGCGGCGGCCAGGTAGACGACGGCGCGGGCCGCGGCCTCGGGGCTCGGGAAGACGGCGCCGAGGACGGCGTCGACGAGGGGCTTGAGCGCCGGGGGAGAATCGCGCGTGATGTTCGAGTCGATCGGACCCGGGCAGAGGCTGTGCACCGAGACCGAGGGGCCGTCCGACGTGTCGAGCCGGCGCGCGAGCTCGGTCGCGAAGGCGATCGCGAGGAGCTTGCTGTCGCCGTAGCGGTTCATCGAGTCGCGGAGCCCGTAGTCCTCGAAGCGGTCGAGCCGCTCGAGCGGGAAGCCCGTGGACGAGCGGTGGGCTTCGGAGCCGACGAGCACGATCCGGGGGACCTTCGTCCCGCGGCGACCGTTCCGCGCGAAGACGTCGTTCGGGATCACGCCGCTCGCGAGCAGGCGCCGGAGCAGGAGGTGGTTCGCCAGGTAGTGGACCTGGTTCATCGCGTCGTAGCCCTGCGCCGTGCGGATCGCCTTCGCCGGCATCAGCCCCGCGTTGCAGACGACGAGGTCGAGCGTCTCGCCGCGGTGGGCGAGCTCGTCCGCGAGCGCGACCACGCTCGCGAGGTCCGAGAGGTCGACCCGCATCATCGAGACCGAGGAGGAGCCCGAGGCCTCCGCGACCTCCTTGCCGGCCTCGGGGATGCCGCTGCGGCAAGCGAGGATCACGCGCGCGCCCCGCTTCGCGAGGTCGATCGCGATGGCCTTGCCGAGCCCGACGTTCGCGCCCGTCACGAGGGCCGTCTTGCCGTCGAGGCGCTCGCGCGGAGAGAGCGGCTCGAGGGAGGGCGCGGGATCGAGCTGGTCGATCACCGCCGTCAGCGCTGCCGTGAGCGGGTTCCCGTGGCCCACGCCGCTCGGCGTCGCCGAGGTCGCGGGGGCCTCGTCCTTCTCCTTCTTCTCGTGGCGGATCCCGAAGCGCGCGCGGTAGTCCGCGAAGGTCTCCTCGACGAGGGCGGGGCCGAGGCCGAAGTCGCGCGTGCGGTAGACGTGCTTCCCGTAGCGGTCCTTCTTGTCCCGCTCGAGGACGGCCTTCATCGCCTCGAGGGCCTCGGCCGTGAGCTCGAGGCCTGCGTGGTCGTAGATGCGCTTCACCTCGGCGAGCGGATCGACGAGGAGGTCGTAGTAGGAGACGTCGACGAAGGACTTCGCGTGGCCCGCATCCCGCACGGCGATGGAACGGTCGATCATGCGACGCACCTTGCGGAGCCAGTGGGCGCCGACCTCGCGCGGATCGACCTCGTCCGAGAAGATGCCGCGGCCGTGCGCGACCATGCTGCAGAACGAGCCCATCGTCGCGTGGGGATCGCGATGCGTCTGCACGATGACGGCGTCCGGGAAGACCGTGAGGAGCTCCTCGAGGTACTCCATGTGGTGCGGGGTCTTGAGGACCCAGAACTCGCCCGCCCGCTGGTGCTCGAGCAGGGCGAGGATACGCGCGAGGTAGCGATAGGCGGGGACGAGATCCTTCGACTCGAGGTAGCTCGCGTAGCTCGGGACGTGGAGCGTCGCCTCGGGCGCCTGGCTCGTGAAGCAATGGTCGAGGAGCAGCACGTCCTCCTCGGGCGCCTCGGCCTCGACCGGATGGATCGCGAAGAAGGTCGGGGCGAGCCAGGCGAGGCCCTTCTCGGCGAGGTGCGAGCGCGCGCGACGGTCGAGGTTCCTCGCGCCGTCGAAGGGCAGCGGCGCCGGATTCAGCGCCTCCCAGCCGAGCAGCGCGCGGGCGCGCGGATCCGCGGCGAGGAGCCGGTGGAGCATCGTCGTGCCCGTGCGCTGCAGGCCCGCGATGACGATCGGCTTCTTCACGCGTCGGGCGCCGATCGAGGGGTTCGCCGCGATCGCCGCCTCGATGCGCAGACGGTTCGCGAGCATGCCGACGATGCGGCCATGCATGATCGAGGCGCCGAGCGGCGTGAGCTTCGCCTCGCGACGGATCGCGTCGAGCAGGCGGTCGAGCGGCTCGACGAAATACGGATCGCCGAAGTCGGAGAGACCCGTCGAGGCGCGCGCCTCCGCGAGCAGCGACTCGCGATCGAACGACGGCGTCGGGGCCAGGCGGTTGTAGGCCTCGATGACGAGGGGGCGCTTCGGGTTCGAGTACCGCGTCGACGTCTCGGTGGTGGGCTTCATCGAGGGGGGCTCCTCAGGCGGTGAGTGGCGAACGGCTAACGGATAATAGCTAATAACCGTTAGCCTGGTGCGATGCAAGGGGGATCTTCACGGATGCCGGCCTCACCTCCCGGGGTGAGGAATTCCTCGAATCGTTTCGGCGACTCGCACGTCCACAGGGGAACTTGGTCTGGAGGAATCGATGAAGGTCTCGAATCTCGCCGTGTGGCTCGCCGCTCTCGCTCTCTCGCTCTCCGGCTGCGCCGGACGCATGCCGCGGTCGGTCACCTCGGCGACCCCCGTCGGTCTCGCGGTCACGGGGCATGGCGAAGCGAGCGCGGCGCCCGATCGCGCGACGATCTCGGTCGGGGTGGAGGTGCGCGCGGCGAGCATGGTCGAAGCGCGCGATCGCGCGGCCGCCGCGCAGGCGCGGCTCCTCTCGGCCGTGCAGGCGCAGGGCGTCGCTGCGAGCGACATCCAGACGGCGACGCTCACGCTGCAGCCGGAGTACGACTACTCGGAGGCCGGACGGCGCCTCCTCGGCTATCTCGCGCAGAACCAGGTGCGCGTGCGCGTCTGCGATCTGACGAAGCTCGGGGCGACGCTCGACGCCGCCGTCGACGCGGCCGGCGACGAGGCGCGCGTCTCGGGCGTGTCCTTCGAGATCGTGGATCCGTCCGGAATCCAGGCCGAAGCGCGTCGTCGTGCGGTCGCCGACGCCCGGGCGAAGGCCGAGGCCCTCGCCGAGCAGATGGGCGTCCGCCTCGGCGCGCCGATCGCGATCGAGGAGTCGGGCGCGGGCGGGCCCGTCCCCGCGCCGATGATGCGCATGGCCGCCTACGACCACGCGGCGCCGACGCCGGTCTCCGCCGGCGAGATCGACACCGCCGTGGACGTCAGCGTGCGCTGGTCGATCCGCTGAGCGTCAGCGCACGCATTGCCCCTGCTGGCACGTCGGATGGCACTCCCAGGGGGCGCAGTCCCGCGTGTTGCGGCAGCCCGCGCCGCGGAAGCCCGTGGCGATGCGGTAGAGCGCCGCGGCGGTGTCCATGTCGGTGACGCCGCCGCAGCCGGCGGCCTCGCCGACGCCTCCGGGGTAGCAGGCGCAGTCGGCGTCCTCGTGGCAGCGGCCGTGACCCTCGCGGAGCGTCCGCGCGAACTCCTCCTCCATCGGTCCGCACGTCGGAGGGGGCGGAGGCGGCGCGGCGGGGGGCATGTTCTCGGGGGCGGGCGCGCTCGGCGGGCTTGCGGCCCGCGCGCCGGCGGCCGGCGCTGCGGGCACGGCCGCCTGCGTCGCAGGCGCCGCGTGCTCGGTGGGCTCCACGCAGCCCTGGGCCGCGAGGGCGGAAGCGAACGAGAAGGCGAGGAGCGTGCGGGAGAACGGCTCGAGCATGGCCGGAGCCTACCCGATCCCGCTCAGACGCGTCGCCCGACGACCACGGCCTCCGAGCCCTCGGCGAAGCGGAAGGTCTCGGCCCGCATCCCGACTCGCGCGAACGCGGCCTCGATCTCGTCGGGCCGGAGGAAGTGGTTGCCCTGCACGTGCTCGCTCACGTTCTGGAACGCCATCGGTCGGAACCGCGGCGAGCGGAGAGCGCCGAGCTCGTCGGGCCAGGCGGGCTCCCAGATCACCGCGGCGCCCCCCGGACGCAGCGCGTCGTGGATCAGGCGGAACACCCGCGGCTCGTCGTGCCAGACGTGGTGGAGGGCGCGGTTCATCGCGATCACGTCGACCGGCTCGGAGTGCGCGAACGTGAAGAGGTCGCCCTCGTCGAAGCGGAGGCGATCCCCGAACCCTCGCTCGTCCGCACGCGCCTTCGCCTGGCGCGCATTCTCCGCGAAGCCGTCGAGCCCGAGCCCGCGGATCGCGGGATACCTCTCCGCGAGCGCGCCGAGGTACCAGCCGTTGCCGCAGCCGAGATCGACGACGAGGCCGCCGCGGGCATCGACCTCGCGGTAGATGTCGAGCTTCGGCAGCACCTCGCGCGCGAAGAGCGGCGCGAACGTGGCCTCGAGCATCGGTCCGAACCAGGGGAGCACGGTCTCGCGCTCGGCGAGCACCGATTCTCCGGGCCGCTCGCCGGAAGGCATGAGGCCGGCGGCCCGCTCCATCATGTGGGCCCCGAGCACCGCCTGGATCGCCATCGGCATGAGCGTGCCGGGCGCCCCGGGACGGAAGGCGCGACCGAGCTCGGTGATCCGGAACCGTCCCCCGCTCTCCTCGAGGTACTCGAACGCGAACGCGGCCTCGGCCCAGCGCCGCAGGTAGCCCGCGTCGACGCCCGCGCGCGCCGCCGCTTCGTCGACGCTGGCCTCGTCCGTGAACGCGTCGAAGAGGCCTCGGACGACGCCGACGTAGGCGAGGTTCAGGGCCGCTACGCCCTGCATCTGGGCAATCGCTCGCTGTCGCATCTCGTCGGTCGTCATGGCTTGTCCTCTTCGTCCTGGCCGACGTAACGCTCGTTCATCTGTTGGTTCGTGCGGCCAAAGGTGGAACGTGTCCCTTGCCCGAACCCCCGAGACTTCCTAAGAGCCAGGAATCGTCCGAGGGGGTTTGCGAATCATGTCCGAGATCATGCAGCGCTCGAATGCCCACCATGCGCCCAGCTTCGAGGAAGCGAGCACGCCGCGCCAGAAGGCCTTCGCCGCGGGCTTCGACCCCGCGTATTGGTACGCGGTCGAGCTCGACTCGAAGATCGCGAAGGGGCAGAGGATCGAGGTGAGGTTCCAGGGGATCTCCGTCGCCGTGTTCCGAGGCCAGGACGGGAAGCTCGGGGCGATCGAGAATCGCTGCCCGCACCGTCAGGTGAAGCTCTCCGACGGCGACGTGAAGGGCTGTGCGCTCGCCTGCAAGTACCACGGCTGGGCCTTCGACACCGAGGGCAAGCTCGTCGCGGGTGGGCAGCACTTCCAGGAGAAGGGCCTCCCGAACCTCCGTCTCCGGCGCTACCCGGTCGAGGTGAAGTATGGCCTCGTCTTCGTCTTCTTCGGCGATCCGGCGCTCGCGAGCGAACGTCCGCTGCCGACGATCCCCGTGCTCGAGGGGCCGAATCCGTGGCTCGCGATCCCGATCGAGTACCAGATGCGCTGTCATCCGACGGCCTACGTGAACAACGTGATGGACTCGACGCACGTGCCGGCGCTCCACACGAAGCTCAACACGCGCTCGATGATCTACGGGCCCGTGACGCGCTGCGAGGCCGAGGGCGACAGCGTCGTCGTCAGCCATTCGATCGAGCTCGATCCGACGGGGCTGCTCAAGTACCTCGTGGGCACGATCGAGCAGCCGACGCAGGACGCGTACTACGAGTACCCGTACCTGCACGTGCACGTGGGCGGAGTGCTCGAGCTCTGGAACTTCATGCTCCCGGTCGACGGGGAGGTGACGAAGCTCTTCCTGCTCTCCTGCTCGAAGGGCATCCAGATCCCGGGGCTCGACGTGACTCCGCCCAAGGCGCTGCTCGATCCCTTCCTCGCGATCGCCAAGCGCATCCTCGTGAAGCCGCTCTTCGACGAGGACGTCTGGTCGACCGAGGCCGAGCAGAAGGGCTACGAGGAGCACTTCGCGACCCCCGCGATCGAGCCGCATCCCCCGATCCGCCTCTGCTACCAGCTGACGATCCGGAAGTGGGAGGAATACCTCGCGCGGCAGGGCCAGGCTTCGCGTACCATCGCGCCCGAAGCGCCCGCCGCGGACGAAGCCGCCGAGTGATCGAGGGCCCTTCGAGGGCCCATGACCGAGTCGCACCTCCGCCAGCTACGTAACCTCGCGTTCGTCATCCTCGGCTGCACGCCCGTCGTCCTCGCGTCGTTCGCGATCGGCGCCGAGCTGACGGGCGCCGAGGTCGTCGAGAGCGCGAGGCGCTCGGCGGTCTGCGTCATGGGCCTGCTCGCCGTGGTGATCTTCATGCCGCTCTTCCTCCCGCATCCGCCGGAGGCGAAGCAGCGCGGCTTCGTCGTCTTCTGGTTCGTGGTCTCGGCGTTCTTCAACGCGACCTGGCAGGTGCCGCTCATCCTCTTCCGGAGCGTCATCACGACGGCGCCCCACACCCACGCGAACCTGAAGAAATTCATCGCGTGGTGGGGCTACGGCTTCGCCGACGCGCACTACGGGACGGTCACGCCCTGGATGATGGCCGAGGAGCTCTGGTGGCTCCTCGCGATCCTGATGTCGGTCTACGGCCTGGTCCTCCTGCGTCGGGGCCGCGACATGCGGGGCTTCCTCCTTCTCGGCGTCGCGGGCGCCCTCGAGTCCTACAACGCCTCCCTCTACATCGTGGAGAACTGGCTCGTGGACGGCTTCTCCAACATCCCCGACGCCTCCTTGACCTCGGCCGTCCTCTACTGGGGCTTCAACCCCCTCTGGGCCTTCGCCGCCGGTCTCGCGTCCTTCTTCTCCTTCCGGTTCGTCCTGGAACAGGCGGAGGCGGCGGAGCGAGCCCCCGCCTGACGTGCGCCGAACGGGGGGCCGTCGGCCTCCCCGGACCCTCTCCTCGATTGCGTCGCGCCCGTCGCCCGTGGTGTGATCTCCGCCGGGACCGGAGGACGAGTGGAGAGAGGGCCGGACGAGGGGTTCTTCCTGCGCGCGCTCGAGGCCGCGGGCGTCGGCGCGTGGGAGTGGGAGGTCGCGGAGGACCGGGTCCGCTGGTCGTCCACCTCGGTGCCCTTCTACGGCCGCCCGGCGTCCGAGCTCCCGGAGACCTTCGCCGCGTACCGCGAGTTCCTGCATCCGGACGATCGCGAAGCGGTCTGGGCTCGCATCGTGGACATCCTCCGAGGCCCCTCGAGCGAGTTCGCGGTCGAGCATCGGGTCCTCTGGCCCGACGGGACCGTGCGCTGGCTCGAGGCACGGGGGACGGTCGGCCGCGACGGGACCGGTCGCGCCACACGGGTCTCCGGCGTCGTGGCCGACGTCACGGACCGGGTCGAGACCCGGGCGCAGGTCGAGCGGGCGAATCGGGCGCTGCGCACACGGTCCGAGTGCAACCGCATCCTCGTCGACGCGAAGAGCGAGGACACGCTGCTCGGGGAGGTCTGCGGCGCGATCGTGCGTCACGGCTATCGCATGGCCTGGATCGGCTTCGGCGAGTCGGATGCGGAGAGCACGGTGCGCGTCGTCGCCCACGCCGGCTTCGACGAGGGCTACCTCGAGCACGCCCGCATCGCCTGGCACGCGGGCGACGTCCGGGGCCAAGGCCCGACGGGCACCGCGATCCGGCAGGGGAGCATCGAGTCCTGCCGCGACTTCCTCACCGATCCGCGCGTCGGGCCCTGGCGCGAGGATGCGATCCGCCGTGGCTACCGCTCGTCGATCGTGATCCCGTTCCGCGTCGAGACCGACGGGCATTGGGCGCTCACGGTCTATGCCTCCGAGCCGGGCGCCTTCGACGCCGACGAGAGAGCGCTCCTCGCGGACCTCGCGGCCGACGTGGGCTACGGGCTCGCCTCGCTCCGGAACCGGGCCGAGCGCTTGCGGGCCGTCCAATCGCTCCAAGCCAGCGAGGCGCTCCTCCGTCAGTTCATCGAGCACACCCCCGCGGCCGTGGCGATGTTCGACCGCGAGATGCGCTTCCTGCGCTTCAGCCGGCATTGGGTCGTGGACTTCCACCTCGAGGACGAATCCCTCGCGGGACGGAGCCTGTACGAGGTCCTGCCCGACATCCCCGAGCGCTGGAAAGCCATGCACCGGAGGGCGCTCGAGGGCTGGGTGCAGGGCGTCGACGAGGACCGCCTCGTCCGCGGCGACGGGGCGACGGAGTACCTCCAATGGGAGGCCCGTCCGTGGTTCGAGGCCGACGAGTCGATCGGGGGGATCATCGTCCTCGCGGACTTCGTGACGGGGAAGAAGCTCGCCGAGCGGGAGCTCGAGCTGCAGCGCCGCCGTGCGAGCGCCGTCATCGACTCGGCGATGGACGGGATCATCACCCTCGATCCCTCGCACCGCATCGTGGTCTTCAACCGTGCGGCCGAGGCGATCTTCCGCTGCACCCAGGCCGAGGTGCTCGGCCAGACCATCGATCGCTTCATCCCCGAGAGGTTCCGCTCGGGCCACGGTGAGCACATCCGTGAGTTCTCCGAGTCGGGGCAGACGGCGCGTGGGCTCGGGCGCTTCGGCGCGGTCACGGGCCTTCGCTCCGACGGGACCGAGTTCCCCATGGAGGCGTCGATCTCGTATTTCGACGTCGACGACCAGCGCCTGCTCACCGTGACCTGCCGCGACGTGAGCGAGAGGGCGCGCGCCGAGAAGGCCCTGCGCGAGGCCGACGAGCGCTTCCGCGACCTCACGGACAACATCCGGGAGGTCGTGTGGATCCGCGATCTCCGCGACCTCTCGGACATCTGGGTCAACCCCGCCTTCGAGGAGATCTGGGGACGAAGCCGCGAGAGCCTGATCGCGGATCCCGACAGCTGGTGGGACGGCGTGCATCCCGAGGATCGCGAGCGCCTCGGCATGAAGCACACGTCGCGGCGCGGCCTCGTCGACACGGACGAGGAGTACCGGATCGTGCGGCCGGACGGGACCGTCCGCTGGGTCCATTCGCGCGTCTTCCCGGTGAAGGACGACAAGGGGAACGTCTTCCGCGTCGCCGGCGTCGTCGAGGACATCACGGAGCGTCGCCGCGTCGAGGAGCAGCTGCGCCAATCGCAGAAGATGGAGGCGGTCGGTCAGCTCGCCGGGGGCGTGGCGCACGACTTCAACAACATCCTCGCGGCCATCCTCATGCAGGCGCAGATCGGCATGCGGCGCCGCAACGACCCGGCCACGGTCGACACGATGCTGAAGGAGATCGAGCGCTCGGCCGAGCGGGGCGCGGAGCTCACGAAGCAGCTCCTCCAGTTCAGCCGCCAGCAGATCCTCCACCTCCGCAACGTGGAGATCGGCGAGGTCGTGCGGGGCTTCGCACCGCTCCTCTCGCGCGTGCTCCCGGAGCACGTGCACCTCGAGCTCCGCCTCGATCGGCAGCCGCGGCACGTCCGCGCGGACGTCGGCATGCTCGAGCAGGTGCTCATGAACCTCGCGCTGAACGCGCGCGACGCGATGCCGCGCGGGGGCCAGCTCGTGCTCTCGACGGGCGAAGCCGCGCTCGCGGAAGGCGACGCCCGGGTGACGGCGGAGCTGCCGCCCGGGAAGTACGTCTCCCTGCAGGTCGCGGACGACGGGACCGGAATCCCGGCGGACGTCCTCCCCCACATCTTCGAGCCCTTCTTCACCACCAAGCAGGCGGGGCGCGGCACGGGCCTCGGCCTCGCGACCGTCTTCGGCATCGTCCAGCAGCATCGCGGCGGCATCCTCGTGACCAGCGACGAGGGCAAGGGAAGTCGCTTCGAGGTGCTGCTCCCGGCCCAGGAGCTCGTCGGCGCCCAGCGTCCCGCCGAGACCAATCCGAGCGGGGCGCGCGGTGGGCACGAGACGCTGCTGCTCGCCGAGGACGACGACGTGCTCCGTCGACTCTGGGTGACGGCCCTCGAGGACGCGGGCTACGAGGTGATCGAGGCCGAGAACGGCGTCGAGGCCTGGAAGCTCTTCGAGGCCCGGACGAAGCGCATCGACCTCCTCGTGACCGACATCGTGATGCCTCGAGGGGTCTCCGGTCGCGACCTCGCCGTGATGATCCAGCAGGCGGATCCGAACGTGAGGGTGGTCTTCCTCAGCGGCTACAGCCCCGACCTCGCGGGACGCGATCTCCGGCTCGGCCCGCGTCAGGGCTTCCTCGCGAAGCCGTTCTCGATGCACCAGCTGCTCGACGAGGTGCGCGCCTGCCTCGACGAAGGAAAGGGCGCGCCGGACGCATGACCCAGCCGACCATCGGAAACGCGAGCCTCGTCTTCGTCGCGGAGGACCTCGCGACCTCGCTCGCCGACCTCGTGAAGCGCCTTCCGCCCGCGCAGTCCGCCGAAGCGGGGCCGAAGTCGAAGGTCGAGGTCGCCGTGCCCGCGGCGCGCGAGAGCCTGGCGCTCGAGCCGATGCGGACCGTCGCGATGCGCGAGATCCTCGAGGTCGCCGACCAGGGCGAGGTCCGCGTCTTCCTGCCGCTCAATCCGCAGCGGATCGCGTTCGGTCCGATCGCCGTCGAGATCGTCGCGGGGACCGAGGTCGTCGTCGACCTCGTCGTCCGGCCCGGCGGCCTCATCGCCCGCGACCGCGAGAGCACCCGGGTCGACCTCGTGCCGCCGATCCGCCTTCCGCTCGGGACCTCCCTGAAGGGAGCCTACCTGGAGCCGGACGGCACGCTGAAGGTCGACATCACGAACTTCCCCGACCTCAACCTCTCGCGGCTCGCGCTCCGGGGCCTGCGCATCCCGGCGACGCTCGACGAGGTCCTCTCGATGGTCTTCGATCGCGAGGCGAAGGGCGAGCCGAAGGAGACCTCGGACGAGAAGAAGCCGGGGCCGGTCGACTTCGCGGCGCTGCGCGTGGAGGCGCGGCGCGTCCGCGCACGCCGACGTCGCGTCGAGGTCGGGGCGCAGAGCTTCCTCCTCCTCGGGCCGGGCACGCTGCTCGACATCGACTACGGGCCCGGCGAGCTCGGCATCCGGGGGAGGGTCGAGGTCCTCGACTCGCTCGTGATGGGCAAGGGCTTCGCCTTCGAGCGCATCGCCGGCACGGCCGAGGTCGCGTGGACGCTCGCGCTCGGCGAATCGCAGGCGACGCGGCTCACCGTCGACAAGGGCCACCTGAGCCTCGGCGGAGGGCGGGTCGAGCTCGACGACGGGACGCACGTCGCGCTCGGGCTCGTCGACCTCGAGGGCGTGCGGGTCTCGATCGATCGGACGAAGGAGGGGGCACTCGACTGGTGGGTCGAGTCCGAGCAGGCGAAGGGCAAGCTCGAGGGGGGCCTCGTGCGGGGGAGCCTCTCGGTGAACGAGTCGACGGCGAAGGTGGCCGTCGAGATCGAGCCCGTCGCCGTGGCCGGCTCGCTGCGCGTCGGGACGAAGGCGCTCTCGATCGCCGCGAAGATCTCGGAAGGGCGCATCCGCACGCGCGCGGTCACGCTCGACCTCGGCCTCGGCGAGCTCGGGGTCGAGGAGCTCGTGGCCGGGGTGCGCGGCGAGCTCCGCCTCGATCGCGAATCGGGCCTCGCCTTCGAGGGCGAGCTCGAGGCGACGGGCGCCGTGGCGAGCGGGACGTTCGGCGCCGGCCTGCTCACGATGAAGCTCGCGCCGGGCACCACGGCGGCGCTCCGGATCGTGCGGCTCTCGGGCGACGCGAAGGCGCTGCGCACGCTCGAGGGCAGCGGCTCCCTCTCGTTGGTGCTCCAAGGAGGCTCGTTCCCGGTGGGCGAGGGAGGCTCGCTCCGCTTCGTCGAGGGGGCGACCGGCCGCGTGACCCTCGAGACGTTCGCGCTCGCGCGTTCGCAGGCGTGGCCGAGCGTTCGAGCCTCGCTCTCGCTCGCGGCCGCCACGCAGCCGACGGTCCTCGATCCGCTCCTCGTGCTCCCGGGCGCGAGGGCGACGGTCGAGGTGCCCGAGCTCGTGCTCGACGGGAGCGGCAAGCTCCGGATCCCCCGGGTCGCGCTCGAGCTGCGGACCTGAGGGACCCGGGTTCCCCCTCCCTCCGAGGGGTGCGTATACTCCGTCCGGGGGGAGCACCATGGGGAATCCGGCCGACGTGCAGGCCGCGCTTGAACCGCTGGCGACGGCGCGAGAGCAGCTCGAACGAGCGCTCTCCGCGGGCCGTGCCGGGGCGGATCCGATCGACGCGATCGAGCGGGCGCTCGTCGCCCTCGGCGAGGTGGAGCGCGAGCATCGGGCGCTCGAGCTCGATCGCGACGAGGGCGAGCGGGCCGAGCGCGAGCTGCGCGAGACGCGCGAGCACCTCGCGTCCATGGTCTCGGCGATGCCCATCATCCTCTGGGCCGTGGACGGGCACGGACGCATCACGCTGAGCGAAGGCCAGGGGCTCGCGGCGCTCGGGTTCGTGCCAGGGCAGCTGGTCGGCCAATCGGTCTTCGACGTCTACGCGCACGCGCCCGACGCGCTCGACGGGATCCGCCGGGCGCTCGCGGGAGAGCCGCACGTCATCGCGCTCGATCTCGGGGGCCGCACCTGGTCGACGAAGTATTTCCCACGGACGGACGCGCGCGGGGACATCGTCGGGTTCACCGCGCTCACGCAGGACGTGACGGAGGCGCGGCGGCAGAAGCTCGAAGCCGAGGCGCTCGAGCAGCAGCTGCGGCACGCGCAGCGCGTCGAGAGCCTCGGGGTGCTCGCGGGCGGCATCGCGCACGACTTCAACAACCTCCTCGCCGTGATCCTCGGAAGCCTCCAGCTCGCGCAGCGAGGCTCGGAGCTGAGCTCGAAGACGCGCTCGAAGCTCGACGCCGCCGAGCGGGCGGCCGTGCGCGCGGCCGAGCTCACGCATCAGCTCCTCGTGTACGCGGGAAGGAGCGCGGTCACGATCTCGCCCGTGGACGTCGACACGCTCGTCGGGGAGATGGCGGGCCTGCTCGGCACGGTCGTGTCGAGGAACGCGAGCCTCGATCTCGACCTGCACGGCGACCTCCCGCCCGTCGAAGCCGACGCCTCGCAGCTGCGGCAGGTCGTGATGAACCTCATCACCAACGCGTCCGACGCGCTCCACGGGGCGTCCGGGCGGATCCTCCTGCGCACCGGGCTCGTCGACGACGGGACCTGCGAGGAGCCGTCGCGACCCGAGGGGAGGCCGCCGCGCCGCATCTACCTCGAGGTCGAGGACACGGGCTCGGGGATCGACGAGGCGACGCGCGAGCGCATGTTCGATCCCTTCTTCACGACCAAGAGCCAGGGCCGCGGGCTCGGGCTCGCGTCGGTGCAGGGGATCGTGCTCGCGCACGGCGGCAAGCTCGAGGTCCGGAGCGTGGTCGGCCAGGGAACGACGTTCCGCCTGCAGCTCCCGTGCAGCGCGCGTGCCGCGGGGGGCGCCTCGCCGACGGTGCGGCCGCCGCCCGATGCGGAATGGAAGCGGGGCTCGGGTCGGGTGCTGGTCGTCGACGACGAGGACGAGGTGCGTCGCCTCGTGCGCGACATCCTCGTCGAGGCGGGCTACGAGGTGGTCGAGGCGTCGTGCGGCAGCGACGCCATGGCGCTCGACGAGGCCGGTGCCTCGCCCTTCGCCGCGGCCGTGCTCGACGTCGTCATGCCCGGCATGGGCGGGCGGGAGCTCGCCTCGAGGCTCCGCGCGCGCAGCCCGGCCCTGCCCATCGTCCTCGTGAGCGGCTACGACCAGGGCGACGCCGGCCCGGCCGGCTCGACCGATGGTGCCTCGCAGTTCGTGGCGAAGCCCTTCTCGGGCGCGACGCTCCTCGAGGCGCTGGCGCTGGCCCAGGCGGTCCCCGAGGCCTGACGCGGGGCGTGCCGGCTCGCGACGTTGCAAGCCGATTGCGCGCGGAGGCCGCCCTCTGCGAATCTCGGACCCGGTTCGTGCGTCGAAGCGGCATGGCGTGGGGGTTCTCGATGATTCGCAGGGTTCGCTCGGTCTTCCTCCTGGCGGCGATCGCGGCGCTTTGCGGCTGCGGCATGAGCGCGCAGCTCCGGCGCCACACCGACGACGCCGAGGCCCAGCACTACGGCGACCTGCGGAGCCCCGGCGCGGCCGCGGGGCATTTCGCGATCCCCCCGGGGCTCGCCTGGAACGCGGCGCTCGCGGCGCTCCGCCGGAGGCCGGGGGTCGAGAGCGCGGATCCCGCGAGCTGGACGATCCGCGTCCATCCCCGCTTCGAATCCACGGTGTCCGAAGACGGCCGCCTCGCCACGCAGACGGCGACGGCGGCCTCGATCGGGATGACGATGCCTGCCCCCGGGACCTACGCGTTCGTCGCGAGCTTCGCGTCGGAGGCGCGGACCCGCGCCGTCTGCAGTCCGCCGAGCGCGTGGCAGTCGGTGGCGGCGCAGACGATTCCCGGCCTCGAGGAGGCGGCCGCCGGCGCGATCCGTCAGCGCCTCGAGCGCTTCACGTGGCCCGAGGTCGCGTTCCGGCCCGGGGAGGGCTTCGAGGCCGAGCTCGCGACGGCCCTCGCGCCGTACACGATCGCGTCGTCCGAGAACGACACGTGGACGACGGCCTGGCGCGAGACGGTCTACCACGGGCATCGCGTCACCATCCGGACCCGCTCCCGCCTCTCGATCCACCGTCTCGTCGCCGTCGACGGGACGAGCCGCTTCGAGGTGGGCGCGGAGCTCCAGCACCAGGGCGATCGCGAGAAGGAGACGAGCGCCTGGACGATGGCCGATGCCTCCCACGTGGGCGCCCACGGCTGGGCCGCGCTCGAGCGCTCCGCGGGCCCGATCGACACGACCCTGCCGGAGGAGCAGCCCGAGGAGATCCTGACGAACGCCACGGTCGCTCCGGAGCTCGAGGCCCCCACCGATCCCGGTCGCGGCACGTACGAGTTCGTCTTCTCGCTGCAGCAACGACTCTTCCGACCGAACCGGATGGTCACGCTCGACCTCGAGTACGCCCAGGGCGCCGCGAACGGGACGACGTCCTGGGAGCCGTGGCTCGAGCTGCCCTCGGTGCCCGACGCCGGACCGGCGGTCTGGGCGCCGGTGCGCCAGGCGCTCCAGGGGCAGCCCTTCGTGCTGCAGTGGAAGGCCTTCGACAAGGACGCGCCGAGCGACGCTCCGATCGCGACGGGCACGATCGACCTCTACGACGTGGTGCGGACGTGCGGCGAGGTCGCGTCGGGCACCCCGAGCGGCGCCGAGCTCCGGGTCCGGGCCGTGCGCCCGTCGGTGCAGGCGCCCGGTCCGAACGCGCCGGTTCCCGACGTGCAGGGCACGACCGGGGCGAACCCGCCCCCGCCGCGCGTCTACGCGAACTGAGCGGCGGCGGGAGCCCCGCGCTCCTCCGCCGGCCGACCTCGCGTACCATCGCTGCCATGCCCCCGGTCCACCTCCCGACACGCGTCGAGGCCGTCACCCTCTATCGGTCGGGCGCGCGCGTCCGCCGCGTCGCCGAGCTCGGCGCGATCGGAGAGGACGGGGTTGCCGAGCTCTCCCTCGGGAACCTCCCGCTCGCGCTCGACGATGCGTCCTGCCGCATCGTCCTCGAGAACGCGCCGGAGCTCCGGGCGACCTCGCTCCGCATCGGCCTCGAGGTCGTCGCCGGCGTCTCGGGGGAGACGCCGCCCGACGAGGCCGCGCTCGAGCGCGCGCGCGTCGAGGCCACCGTCCTCCGCTCGCGTCTCGAAGCGCTCGCTCGCACGAAGCAGCGTGTCCTCTCGATGGGCTTCACGGAGCGCTACGCGCTCGAGCACGAGCTGCCGCCGCCATCGCCCACCGAGGCCCGCCTCGCCCTCTCTTCGCTCCGCCGCGACGAGGTCGCACGGCTCGAGGCCGCGATCGCCGAGCTCGAGCCGAGGGCGCGCGAGGCCGAACGCCTGAGGAAGGAGCTCGAGTCGCGTCGCGACCGCGCGTCTTCGGCGCGCGAGGCCCGCCCGAGCGAGCTCCGCAAGTGCGCGCTCGTCGGGCTCGCGGGAAGGCCCACGCCGGGCGCGCGCTTCGCGATCGAGTACCAGGTGCCCGGCGCGCGTTGGGTTCCCGCTTACACGCTCCGGCTCGACGCCTCGATGAAGGAGCTCGAGCTCGGGATGCGCGCCCTCGTGGCGCAGAAGACCGGGGAGGATTGGACCGGCGCGACGCTCGTGCTCTCGACCGCCGCGCCCGAGACCTGGGCCGATCTCCCCGACCTTCCCGCGCTGCGCATCGGACGTCGGCAGCCCCCGACGCCGAAGAAGGGCTTCCGGGAGGCCCCCGTCGGCGTCGACTCGCTCTTCGCGGACTACGATCGGAGCTTCGTCGCGAAGTCGCCCAAGGATCGGGGCGGACGGCCCGTGGCGAAGAGCGCCCATCCGGCGATGTATGCGATGGCGGACGAGGCGGTGAGCGCAGGGCCGCCGAGCGCTCCCGTGCCGCCGCCGCGCGCCTTCCCGGGAGGCGCTCCGATGCCGGTGGCAGCCGCCGCGGCGCCCGCCCCCGCGATGCCGCTGCCCCCGCCGAGCGTCGCCTTCTCGGCCGCGCCCTCGCCGCAGGGCCCGCCGATGGCGCGCAGTCGATCGCTGTTCGGCGGCGTCGGTGGGGGACCGCCGATCGTGCAGGCGCTGCTCGACGAATCGCTCGCGTCGCCCGTGGGGCCCGAGCTGCCCGAGACGCTCGAAGCCGAGCGGGACCTCCTCGACTTCGGTCGGCTTCGCATGCCGGCGATCGAGGACGCGCGGCGCGGGCGTCCGACGCGGCTCGACGATCGCGACGTCTACCTCGCATTCCTCGAGGCCACGCGCATCGAGCTGAAGGTCGACGTGATGAACGCGATCTACGTCGCGATCGACGACGCGGAGGCCGTCGGTGCGCTGCCCGTGCCCGCGGGGCATGCGATCCCGATGGGAGAGACGGGCTTCGACTACGCGTACGAAGCCGAGGCTCCGGTGGACGTGGTCTCGGACGGAGCGTTCCACTCCGTGCCCGTGGCGCTGCGGACGGGCCGGGCCAGCCCGAGCTTCGTCGTCGTGCCGCGGAAGAGCACCGACGTGTTCCGGATCCTCCGCTTCGCGAACCCCCTGCCGGGACCGCTGCTCGACGGACCCGTCGACGTCTACGTGAGCGGGGCCTTCCTGGTGACGAGCCGCTTCGGCGTCGTTCCGACGGAGGGACGCGTGGAGCTCGGGCTCGGCGTCGAGCAGGCGATCAAGGTGGCGCGCAACACCCGCTTCCGCGAGGAGACCGAAGGCCTCCTCCGGGGCAAGCTCGCGCTCGAGCACGGCATCCGCATCGAGGTCTCGAACCAGAGGGCCGAAGCCGCGGCGCTCGAGGTGCGCGAGCGCTTGCCGCTGCCGGCCGAGGGCGAGGACGAGCTCACCGTCGACGTCGCGAAGGTCGAGCCGCGTTGGGAGGACTTCCGCGAGCCCGATTCGGCCCTCGAGGGGGGCAAGGTCTGGCGACTCGAGGTCCCGCCGCACGAGAGTCGGACGTGCAGCGTCGACTACGTCGTCCGCATCTCGAGCAAGCGCGAGCTCGTCGGCGGCAACCGCCGGGAGGGCGTGTGATGAAGACGAACGTCCACCTCCCGATCACCGAGGTCCTCGTGCTCGAGGACCGCGCTCACGTCGTCCGCTCCGGCCCGGTGGCGCTCGAGGCGGGGGTCGCCACCGTGGTGCTCGACGAGCTCTCGCCCGTGCTCGTCGACAAGAGCGTCGTGGCGAAGGGCCTCGCTCGCGGCGTCGAGGTGCTCGATGCGCGCATCGAGCGCCGGAAGCTGCACCTCGCGGCCGACCTCGGCACGGATTGGAAGGCCCTCGACGCGCTCCGTCACGAGGCCGAGCGACGCCAGAAGCTGGCGCGCGAAGCGCTCGCGCGCGTCGAGGCCGAGCTCGCCGACGCCGCGGCGATCGAAGAGCTCCTCGTGCGCGAGCTCGCCCAGGATCTCGGCTACGGACGCTTCGACGGGGCGAAGGCGCGCGCCGACCTCGCGCTCCTCGGGCAGCGCACGGCCGAGGCGCTCGCGAGGCGGGCCGAGCTCGCGGAAGAGGTCGCCAAGGCCGACCGCGAGGTGAACGACGTCGCGAGGCGTCGCTCCGCGGCCGCGCATCGGGAGTCGCGGGAGGTCTCGTCGATCGCGCTGACCGTGCGCGCGGCCGAAGCCGGGACCCACGCGCTCCGCGTCGAGTACGTGGTCCCGAACGCCGCATGGCGCCCGCAGCACGTCGCGACGCTCCGCGGCGGCGAGCTCGAGATCCGCTCGGAGGCCTGCGTGTGGCAGCGCACGGGGGAGGACTGGTCCGCCGTCTCGCTGCGCTTCTCCACCGAGAGGCCTTCGCTCGGAGCCGCGCCTCCCTCGCTCGAGACCGAGCGCCTTTCGACGAAGGCGCGCGAGCAGCGAGTGGTGGTCGAGACGCGCGAGCAGGCGATCGAGGACACGGGCCTCGGGCGTTCCCGCACGATCGCGGACCTGCCCGGCATCGACGACGGAGGCGAGTCGCTCGACCTGCGGAGCGCCGCGACGGCGGACGTGCCCTCGGACGGCATGCCGCATCGCATCCCCGTCTCCTCGTTCCGCGCGGAAGCCACGCTCGAGCGCGTCCTCGTCGGCGAGCGTGTGCCCCAGGTGCTCCTCCGCTGCGAGCTCGACCATCGGGGCAGCCATCCGATCCTCGCCGGTCCCGTCGACCTCCTGCGCGACAACGGCTACGTCGGGCGGACCACGCTCCTCTACGTCGCGCCGGGCGAGCGCTTCGAGCTCGGCTTCGGTCCCGATCCCGAGCTCCGCGTCCATCGCGAGACGGCGGAGCACGCCGTCCCACGCGGGCTCGTCTCGCCGTGGCGCAAGGTCGAGCACTTCGTGACGCTCAAGCTCTCGAACCTGGGCCCCGGACGGGTCGCCGTGAGGGCGAAGGAGAGGATCCCCGTCTCCGAGGTCGAGAAGGTGAAGGTCTCGATCGATCCGGACCGATGCGAGCCGCGCGCGCCCCGCGCCGACGCGAACGGGATGGTGAGCCTCTCGCTCGAGCTCGGCCCCTACGGCCAGACGCAGGCGAAGCTCGTGTACGTCGTGGAGAAGCACGACGACGTCGTGGGGTAGGCGGTCGCCGTCAGAGCACGAGCCTCGGGCGCCCGAGCAGCATCCGATTCATCGCCGCCACCCAGGCGCTCGGCTCGCGTCGACCGGCGAGCCGCTCCATCGCCTCCTGATAGGCGGGCACGGTGGCGAGCCTCGCGGGGAGCACACGCTCGAGCAGCCGGAAGAGCCGGGTGAGGCGCGCCGTGGTCCTGCGGTTCGCGGCGTCGTTCGCGGGGAGGTCGAGGAGGCGGCGCTGTCGCTCGGAGAGCGGCGAGCAGAGGAAGACGAAGAGCGGCCCACGTACGGGGCGTGGGAGCTGGCTCCGGAGGAAGCGCGCGATCACGACTCCCGGCTCCGTCCGGCCGAGCACGGGCGAGCCCTCCATCCGGAGGAGGTAGCGCTCGACCTCGTCCCACGTCCGAGGGTGCATCGCCTCGGGAATCCCGAAGCAGAGCGCGTAGCGCTTCATCTCGTCGACGAGTCGATCCTTCTCCGAGGTCTCGAGGGGCCGGACGATCGCGTCGTAGAGCTTCGCGCGACACGCGAACGCCGTGACGTGGACGTAGAGCAGCGCGTTGCGCTCGTTGGCGCCGTACGTCGAGCCCATGGGATGCGCGCCGGCGCCTTCGGGCAGCGTTCCCTTCACGCGTCCGTGGACCTGGAAGAGCGCCTGGCTCATCCGGAGCACGGTCTCGAGATCGCCGTAGAGCAGCGACCAGAGGAACGTGTAGGTGAGGCGCGCGCGCGCTCGTGGATCCTTCAGGATCTTCGAGTGCTCGAAGACGGCCGTGGCCACCCACGGATGGCCGAGCTGCATCAGCACGGACTGGACCGCGCCGAGGAAGTAGACGAGCGAGTGCTTGTTCACCTCCCAGACCATCGAGCGTGGACCGAAGAGGCCTTCGCGCGGATCGATCGCGGCGCCACGCAGGCGCTCGAAGCCGCGCTTCAGGTCCTCGCTCGTCACGAAGGACGTCTCGCTCGCCTTGCCGTCCATGGCTCCCCCCTCTCGTAGGGAAGCGAAGCTGCCACGGAGGGAAGGGCCCGAACCGTCGAGGTGGCCACGATCGCACACGATGCACCCTTCGGGCGGAACGACGCGGCCACCTCGATCGCTTCGCTCCCGTCAGGCGCGGCCGAGCACCTGCTCGCGCGTCGACTCGACGATGGAGGCCGCCTCGGCGATGTCGCCGTCCGACACCCCGAGCTCCTTCAACGTCGCGCCGAGGTTCTCGACGACGGCATCGAAGTGCGAGTCGTCGAGGCCGCGCTCGACGAGCGCGCGATGCGCGTGCGCCATCCCGCGGCCGGTGTAGCGATTCGGACCGCCGAGCGCGACCGTGAGGAAGGCCTTCTGCTTCTTCGACTGGGCCGCCATGTCGACGCCGTCGAAGAAGTGTCGGATGCGGTCGTCGGCGAGGACCTTCCCGTAGAAGCGGTCCACCGCCGCGTCCACCGCCGCCTCGCCACCCAGCCGTTCGTAGAGACTCGTCATGGTCGTTCCTCCGAGTTCAAATCGGTAGGTGATATGCGCGATATCCCTGGACGGCGCTAGGGCGTGGCCGGAATGGTGTGTCGTTCTGACCACTTGGCCAATCGCGGTCCCGACGGTCGAGAAGGGCTTGATTGTGTCGCTCAATTGTGTCATACACTAGGCGTGGCTTCCGAGACGACTCCCAGCGCCATCGAGCACCAGCTCACCCTCGACATCCTCCGGGGCCGGTATCCGGTGGGCAGTCACCTGCCGACGGTGCGCGACCTCGCGGCGCGGCACGGGGTGAATCCGGGGACGATCCAGCGCGTCGTGGCGCGGCTCGAGACGCGGGGGCTCGTCGAGGCCCGGCAGGGGAGCGGCCTGCGCGTCGTCGACGCGCGCGAGAACGGCGACTTCTCGCTGGTGCCCTATTGGCTCGAGGCGACTCTCGATCAGCCGACGCGCGCCGCGGAGATCCTCGAGGAGTTCCTCGAGCTGCGGCGTCTCGTGGCAGGTCGCCTGCTCGTGAAGCATCGCGAAGCGATCCTCGCGCACACGCCGAGGCTCCGGACCCTGGCGGCGGCGCTCGCCGAGGCCGAAGGGCTCGAGGCGCGTCGCGAGGCCGATCTCGCCTTCGCGCGCGAGCTCCTCCGCGCCACGGGCAACCTCGTGGGGCTCGCGGTCCTGAACACCCTCGCGAAGGTGCTCGAGCAGCTGCCCGAGGTCGCGACGGCGATGTACGACGAGCCCGAGGCGAACGCGGCCTCGATGATGCGCATCCTCGCGGCCCTCGTCGCCGGTGGCGACGACGCGGAGCGGACGATCGACGAGGCGACCGCCGAGATCGATGCCCGCACGGTGAAGCGATTCGCGGCGGCCCTGCGCCGCCGCGCGAAGGGAGCGTCCTGATGTCCGAGTCGAGAGAAACGCGGCTGCGCGACGCCTTCGTCGCCGCGATGTTGCCTGCGGTCGGCAAGGGCCTGCCCGGCGCGGACGAGCTCGACCACCGGGCCTTCTGGCCTCGCTTCGAGGAGGCGGCGCCGCGCTCGCTCTCGAGGGGCTTCCGCGCCGCGACCCTCGCCATCGGCCATCTGCCCTACGTGCTCGGCTACGGTCGGGCCCTCGACGAGCTCGGCGCCGACGAGCGCGAAGAGGTGCTCCGGAAGGCGGCGCGCATCCCCGGCTTCGACGCGCTGCTCGACGTCGCGAAGGTCGTGGTCTGCTTCGCGTACTTCAACGATCCCGGCATCGAGCGGATCGTGCGGGGGACGCCATGAGGCGCATCGACGGACGCGAGGTGCGTGGGTCGTACTCGGCCGAGGCCGACGTCGTGATCGTCGGCAGCGGACCGGCCGGTGCGGCCGCGGCCCGCGAGCTCGCGAAGCACGGCACGAGCGTGATCGTCGTCGAGGCGGGGCGCTGGTACGAGGCGCGCGAGTATCCGATCTCGACCTTCGACTCGATGGCGCTCACCTACCGCGAGCTCGGCGCGTCGATGGCTCTCGGTCTCGCGCCGACGCCCTACGTGCAGGCGAAGATGGTGGGCGGGAGCTCGCCGATCAACGGCGCCATCTGCTGGCGGATGCCGCGCGACGTCCACGACGCATGGGTCCGCGACGATCCGGCCCTCGCGGAGGCGTTGCCCTGGGACGCGCTCGAGTCGGTGACCGACGAGCTCGAGAAGCGCCTGAACGTGAAGCCGACGGATCCCGCCGTCGCCGGGCGCAAGAACCAGCTCATGGCGCGTGGCGCCGAGGCCCTCGGTCTCGAGCACCGGCCGATCCGTCGCAACGTGCAGGGCTGCGAGGGCCTCGGCCGCTGCATGCAGGGCTGTCCGAAGGGCGCGAAGCTCTCGATCGACGCGAGCATCCTCCTCGACGCGGAGCGCGGCGGGGCCGTCGTCCTCTCGTCGGTCGAGGTGACGGGCATCGAGCTCGAGAAGGGCCGGGCCGTCGGCGTCGTCGGCACGAGCGAAGGCGGCGCGACCGTGCGCCTGCGCGCGAACCGGGCGGTGATCGTGGCGGCGAGCGCGATCCAGACCCCGGCGCTCCTCCTCGCGAGCGGCCTCGATCGAGGCCCCGTCGGCGAGAACTTCCAATGCCATCCGGGCGTGTCGATGGCGGGACGCTTCCCCGAGCCGGTCCGGATGTGGGAAGGCGCGACGCAGGGGCACGAGGTCATCGGCCTGCGTCGCGAGGGCCTGAAATTCGAGGCGCTCGGCTTCGGCCTCGGCGTGATGGCGAGCCGCCTGCACGGCTACGGACGGAGCTTCGCGCACGAGGTCGCGGACCTCGCGCACCAGCTCGACTGGGGCGCGGCGGTCAAGGCCGAGGGCCGTGGCCGTGTCCGCCGGATCGGCGGAAAGCCCGTGCTCTTCTTCGATCCGACGAAGCGCGACATCGCTCTCTACCGTCGCGGCCTGCGCGTGCTCGGGGAGATGATGCTCGCGGCGGGGGCCGACTACGTCTCTCCCGGCGTGCGCAGCTTCCTCCCGCGCACGTCGAGCGTTTCGGACCTCGTCCGCCTCGAGCAGGAAGGTCCGCGGCGCGGCTCGGCCTACACGGCGGTGATGACGCATATGTTCGGCACCTGCCGGATGGGCAGCGATCCCGCGAGGAGCGTCGTGCGCCCCGACTTCCGACACCACTCCGTCGACGGCCTCTACGTCGCCGACTCGAGCGTCTTCCCCACGAACACGGGTGTGAACCCGCAGATCGCGATCCTCGCGGTGGCCACGCTGTGTGCGCGCCGCGTGATCGGCCTTCCCGCGCTTGCCTGAGGAGAGAACCGTGACCATCCGACTCGACGACCTGCTCCGAATGGACTCCGACGCCCTCTGGGCGATCATGCGACAGGCCGAGCCCCTCGACCTCGACGCGATCGCGGATACGACCTACACGGGCATCGATCTCTCGATGCCGGAGCTCTTCCACAAGCTCGCGTGGAAGTCCTTCCGCAAGACGTTCCACCGCGATCCCCGCACTGGCGTGATCCGCGGCTGGAACGTGATGGTGAAGCAGACGGGCTGGGACCGGCCGCCCGAGCCGAAGCGGGACCTCTTCGGGAGGCAGAAGACCTTCGGCCACTACGAGGTGCGCTCCGCCGTCGGGCTCTCGTTCCCGAGGGGCTGGAAGGGCGCGCACTACCTCGACTACCGCGAAGCCGGGAACAAGCTCCTCGATTGGCCCGCCCGCGCCGGCTACTGCCCCCTCGTCAGCGTGAACGCCGGGAGCTCCGAGCTCCTCCTCGGCTGGGAGGTCTTCAACGTCCACGGCGTGCAGGTGCCGATCCCGGACTTCTGGCTGCTCAAGCGCGAAGGACCGCTCATGGCCAAGGACATCGTGCCGCGGCCGGATGGGCGCTAGGGCGCCCACCCCACCGGCCGCTCAGACCGGCGTGCAGATCAGCACCGGGATGTCGCGGTCGGTGCGCGCCTGGTACTCGTCGAAGTCCTTGTGCACGGCGCGGATCGCGGGCCAGAGGGCGAGCTTCTCCTCGGGGCTCGCCTGCCGCGCGAGCATCGTGCGGACCCGGCCGAACTCGTTGACCTCGATGGTCGGGTTCGCCTTTATGTTCTTGTACCAGAGCGGATGCGATTCGAGGCCTCCCTGCGAGGCCACGAGCAGGACTCCGTCCGCGTGCGGGATGTGGATGAGCGGCGTGGTCAGGCGCTTGCCCGATTTGCGGCCCTTGTACGAGACGAGGCAGACGGGCGCGCCGCCGACGACGAACTTGCCGCCGAGCTTGCCGTCGGTCTTCTCGTAGATCCACACGTTGAAGCGCGACGCGTACTTCATGAACTTGCGGATGAAGGGGACGAGCTTCTCGGGGATCGGATCGACGTCTTCCTTCTTCAGGCTCGTGACGGGATGGCTCACGGGGTACCTCGCGAGGACGGCTCGGCCGTCCGAAGGGGGGCGAGCTCGCTGGCTCGGTTGGGCAGATTGACATGAGACGTAGAAGTGTCAATCTGGCCTTCGTGGAGAGGCGAAAGCCGACGGCGAGCGACGGTGGCGCACGGGGATCGGAGGAGGGCGCGGACGAGACGCGGCGACGCGTGATCGACGCGGCCGTCCGCTGCGTGTTGCGCTGGGGCGTCGCGAAGACCGGCCTCGCCGACATCGCCGCCGAAGCCCGCTGCTCGCGTCAGACCGTCTACAACCACTTCCCGAACGCCGAGGCGGTGATCCAGGCGGCGCTCCTCGACGCCTCGCTCGGCTTCGCGGACCGCATGGTCGAGACCGTGCGCGCCTTCGACGATCCGGGCGACCGCGTCGTCGAGGCGATGATGTTCTGCCTCGAGCAGCTGCCGAACGAGCCCTTCCTCCAGCTCGTCGGGGACCCGACGCTCGGCAAGCTGATCAGCGACTCGATGTTCACGACCGACGAGACACGCGCCGTCGTCGAGCACGTCGCCGAGGTCTGCCTCGAGCCCCGGCCCGACCTCGCGCCGCGCGCGGGCGAGCTCGCCGAGGTGATGACGCGGCTCGTGCTCTCCTTCCTCGTCCTGCGGGGGCAGGAGCGGCGGAGCGGCGGGGAGATGCGTGCGTTCCTCCGGCGGTGGCTCTTGCCGGGGATCCTCGGCGAAGGGGCGGAGGCGCCGGTCGATGGCCGGAAGCGTCCACGACGTAGGAGGTGAAACCAACGGCACGAGGGTGTAGCGTGTCGCGATGGCCACCGTCGTTTTCACCACCAACCTTCGCCGGCACGTGGAGTGCCCCGACACGGTGGCGACGGGGACCACGGTGCGCGAGGTCCTCTCGCAGGTCTTCGCCATGCGGCCACGGCTCGAGGGCTACGTCGTCGACGAACGCGGCGTCTTGCGCAAGCACATGACGATCTTCGTCGACGGACAGCCGATCCTCGATCGCGCCGGCCTCTCGGACGCCGTCTCGGCGGACTCCGAGGTCTACGTCATGCAGGCATTGTCCGGAGGGTGAGCATGGATCGCTGGCTCGTGGGAACTCGCAAGGGGCTCTTCGTCGTGGAGGGCCGCGGGGGCGCGGCCAAGGTCGTCCGGACGGCGTTCCTCGGGGACAACGTGCCGCTGGCGATGGCCGATCGGCGCGACGGGACCTTCTACGCGGTGCTCGACCACGGGCACTTCGGCGTGAAGCTGCATCGCTCGAGCGACGGAGGCGCGAGCTGGGAGGAGATCGCGACCCCGGCGTATCCCCCGAAGCCCGAGGGCTTCGTGGACAAGGACATGTGGGGACGCGAGCGCGAGTGGGTGACGAAGAACGTCTGGGCGCTCGAGCCCGCGCTCGATGCCGACGGAGCGCTCTGGTGCGGGACGATCCCCGGCGGGATGTTCCGCTCGGACGACCGAGGCGCCTCGTGGACCCTCGTCGACGCGCTCTGGAACCATCCCGTGCGCGTGCGCTGGAACGGAGCGGGCGCGGATCACTCCGCCCTGCACTCGATCTGCGTGGACCCGCGGGATCCGAAGACCGTCGTCGTCGCCGTGAGCAGCGGCGGCGTCTGGCGGACGCGCGACGCCGGAGCGAGCTGGGAGCCCCACGTGAAGGGCATGAAGGCGGGCTACGTGCCCCCCGAGCAGGCCGAATTCCCCGAGTACCAGGATCCGCACCACGTGGTGCAATCGCCCTCGAATCCGGCGGTCTTCTGGTGCCAGCACCACATGGGCATCTACCGCTCCGGCGACGACCTCGCCTCGTGGCAGAAGCTCGAGGCGAAGCCCTCGAGCTTCGGCTTCGCCGTCGTCGTGCACCCGAAGGACGCGGACACGGCCTTCTTCGTGCCTGCGCACTCCGATCAGAAGCGAGCGCCGATCGACGGTCGGGTGGTGGTCAGCCGGACGCGCGACGGTGGAGCGACGTTCGAGACGCTGACGAAGGGGCTGCCGCAGGAGCACGCCTACGACCTCGTGCTCCGGCATTCGCTCGCGATCTCGGACGACGGAGACGCGCTCGCCTTCGGCTCGACGACCGGGAACCTGTACGCGACCGCGGACCAGGGCGAGACGTGGAGCGTCCTCGCGAGCCACCTGCCGCCGACCTACTCGGTCCGGTACGTGTAGCGTCCGGCGGCCCCGTTCAGCGGACGGCCGGCCAGGCGACGACGAAGGTCGTCCCCTCGCCGACGGCGGAGTCGACGGTGATGGTGCCCTCGGTGCTCGTGACGATGGTGTAGACGGTCGCGAGCCCGAGCCCGTTGCCCTTGCCCTTCGGCTTCGTCGTGAAGAAGGGCTCGAAGATGCGCGAGAGGACGTGCTCGTCCATGCCGACGCCCGTGTCGGCCACCCGCAGCCTCGCCCATTCGGGCGTGGCCTCGAGGCCGAGCGTGAGCGTGCCGCCGCCGAGCATGGCGTCGCGCGCGTTGACGGCGAGGTTCATGAGGACCTGCTCCGCGCGGCTCCGATCGAGACGCACCTTCACCGGGGCTCGTGGGAGGTCGAGCACCACCTCGATCCCGTCGCGCGCGAAGGTCTCGAAGAGCGGCGCCATGGCGCGGACGACCTCGACGAGATCGATCGTGGTGTCGGGCGTCGGCTCCCGGCGGGCGACGGAGACGAGCTGGTGGACGAGGCGAGCGCCCTGCTCGACGAGCGACTCGAGGCCCACGGCGAGCTTCTCGGGCGGAGGGGTGTCGTTCGCGACGTGGCGCCGGACCACCGCGGCCTGCACGGCGATGGCCGCGAGGATGTTGTTGAAGTCGTGGGCGACGGCGGTGGCCATCCGACCGAGCGATTCCATCACGTGGCTCCGCTCGAGCGAGGCCCGGGCGTCGAGGAGCTCCTCCGTGGCCCGGCGTCGCGCATCCTGCTCGAAATAGAGCCCCACCATGTCGGCCACGGTGCTCGCGAAGTGGGCTTCGTCCTTGGTGAACGCGCGCCGGGTCCCCACCTGCTCGTGGCAGAGCACGCCGATCGCATGTCCCTGCTCGAGGATCGGGCAGTCGAGGATCGACACGATGTCGTGGCGCTCGAGGTAGGCGAGCAGCTCGCTCGTGCGCTCGTCGTGGTGCGCATCGTCGATGGCGAGCGCGCGCCGGGAATCGAGCGAGGTGACGTAGCGGGTGCTGCGGGAGAGCGAGAGGGTCTCCTCGGGCTCGGTCGTCTCCCCGCCGGCGGTGTGGACGAGCATGCAGCGCATCCGATCGAGGGCGGGATCGAAGAGCCAGAGGCTCACGCGGGACACGTGCAGCGTCTCGCACGCCAGGCGAACGGCGTGCCGGAGGGCGGCGTCGAGCTCGGCGGCGTCCCGGATCGGGTGCCTCGCGAGCTCGATGCGAGCCGCCTCGCGGGTCGTCAGCTGCTCCGTCATCCGTCCCTCCTCGGGGAAGTATGCCCGTTCGGGGGGGCCTCGGAGAAGGGCCTCGCCTAGACCGTCCGGACGCTGTCGGCGCGGCGCAGGGAGGGCCGGACACGCTCGGGCAGCCGCGTGGCCGATTCCGTCGGCTGGCCGTCCTTCGCGCGTTCGCGCTCGGCCGCCCGCGTCTGCTCGTGCATCGACCACCAGCGCTCGCGCGTCTCGGGGAGGAACGTCTCGACGCACTCCGCCTCGACGCGCCGCAGCGCCTCGCCGAGCACCTTCGCGGACGTCGGCCGTCGATCGGGGCGCTTCGCCATGCAGCGGACGAGGAGCTGCGCGAGGGCGGGAGGCACGGTCGCGCGGAGGTCCGCCGGAAGCTCGGGCACGGGCGCGGAGACGTGCGCCTTCATCGCCGCCTCGGCGGTCGTCGTCTCGTACGGGGGGTGACCGACGAGGAGGAAGTATCCGACGCAGCCGAGCGCGTAGAGGTCGGCGGCCGGGCCCACGGAATCGCCGAGCGCCTGCTCCGGCGACATGAACGCGGGGGTGCCCTCGACCGTGTCCTCGTCGCTCGGGCGCTTGTGGATCGCGCGGGTGAGCCCGAAATCGAGGACCTTCACCACGTCGAGCGTGTCGCCGAGGCGCGAGAGGAAGACGTTCGCGGGCTTCACGTCTCGGTGCACGAGGCCCGCCGCATGGGCCTCGGCGAGCGACTCGCACATCTGGGCGAGGATCGAGGCGACCCGTGCGGGCGGCTGGCGCCCGTACCGACGGACGAGCGCGTCGAGGTCGAGCCCGTCGAGGAGCTCCATCGCGAGGAAGTAGCGCCCGTCGTCGGCGACTCCGAAATCGTAGACGGCCACCGTGTGCGGAGACCGCATGCGCGCGAGGAGCCTCGCCTCCTCGAAGAACGCGGCGTGCTGCGCCTCGTCGTCGACGTCGGCGCCGTCGGCCGCGATGAGCTTCAGGGCCGCGTCGCGTGCGAGGAGCTTGTGGCGCGCGCGGTAGACCTCGCCCATCCCGCCACGCCCGAGGAGCTCGAGGAGCCGGTAGCTGCCCAGCTCCTCGACCTCGTTGCGTGCCTCCGCGGCCTCCCGCTCGGCGCGCTCCCGCGAGCGACGGAGGCGGGCGATGCTCTGCGAGAGGGCGAGCGAGAGGAGGAGGGCGACGACCGAGGCGGCGATGGTGACGGCGGTCCCTCGCACCGCGTCCCGACGCGCGTGCGCGTAGAGCGGCGCCGTCGGCACGAGGCTGAGCAGGTACATCGGCGCCTCGTCGAGGCGTGTCAGCATCACGCGACCGACGCGGAAGCTCTCTCCTCCGAGCTCGAGCTTCGAGTAGCGCTCGCGGCCGGGCGTCCCGGTCGCACGGAAGGCCGCCATGGCCTGCGCATCGTGGAAGTCCTCGAGGTGGAGCGGGCGCACGCGGGAGCGGCGATCCATCGGCGGAGGCGTGCTGCCCATGGAGCCGAGCACCGAGCCGTCGCCCATCACCACGAAGAGGCGATGGCCTCGGAACATGGGACGTCCGAGCAATTTCGCGAGGGCCGAGGCGTCGAAGTCGACGGTGAGGACGGCGGTGGGCGACGAGGGCCCGGAGCCGTCCCGGTACACCGGCTCCACGCGGCTCACGCCCGTCCGGAGGTTCGGGAGGAAGGGGTAGGGGTCGGTCCAGAGGCGGCGGCCGTGCGCCACGGCCTCGCGGTAGAAGCCGCGCGTCCTCGGATCGTAGGCGGTGGGCGTCCGCGAGACCTCGCGGGGCCGGCCCGCGGCGTCGAAGCGGTATTGGATCTCGATGCCGCCGGACGGTCCGATCGAGCTGACCTGGGCCGCGAGCTTCTCCGACGCGTCGCGGTACACGCCGGCGAAGGTTCCGTCGGGGAAGCTCGCGCTGATCCACGTGAGCCCTCGTCGCGACGTGGCCAGATCGTTCATCCGGCCGAGCAGGGCGAGGAGCTCGGGCCCGTCGGGGGGGGCCTCCGGCGCCGCGAGCACGGCTTCGCGCAATCGGTCGAGCACGGGATCCGCGGCGTCGAGGGCGACGTCGATGACGGCTCCGAGGCGATGGGACCGCTCCTCGAGCATGGACTCCGCGCGCGCTTCGCCGGCTCGACGGAGGGCTCGGTGGCTCGAGACCGTGGAGACCGCTCCGAGGAGGGCGACCAGGCCGACGACGGAGGCGGCGAGGGCCAGGGGCGAGCCGAGGAAATGGCCGAGACGGGCGAGCGAGCCCGTGCGGGCGCCGGACGGCGCCGCGTTCGTCACGCCCCGGGGCTGGACGCGCTCCTCCTCCACCGCGGACATCCTACCCGCTCGCGGCGCTCGGGGACCACGGGGATGTCCGAGCCGCCCGGGCGACGGCGGAGCGGCCGATTGTGTAGGTCGTAGTGCATCGCGCGGCATGAGTAGTTCCACTCAGAGACCGCCGTGGGCACGAGAAATGACGCGTTCGTCACGCGCCGTGCAAGACGCCGGAAACGCGAGCGTTGCCGCGATGTTCGCGTGATCTCGGAAGTGCTCGGAGATGGTTGCGGCAAAAACCATCCTCCCCGATGCCGATTCGTGCCTTATGGTTAGGTCATCGTCCTGGACAAGGTTGCCGGGCCCCGAGGTGAACGACGTGCCCTCTGCCATCCCCGATGTCTCCGCGTTCCGACTCCACGCGCTCTCGACCCGACTGGTCGACCTCCACCGAGAGAGCCGCCGCATGGGCCTCCGGGAGCTCCAGAGCTTCGCCTTCGAGGCGTTCGGGGAGATCGTCCCCTTCGACTCGGGAGCGGTGGGCAATGGCGTGATCGAGAACGGCTCGCGCGAGCTCTTCGACGCCTATCTCTACCGTCAACCGCCGGAGCTGCTCACGCGGTGGACGGACGTCCGCGCGCTCGATCGCGTGGCCGCCGCCGCCCTCTCCGCGCCGGGCAAGACCCGGAACCTCGACGTCGACGTGGTCTACGCCGACGAGCCCCGCATGCTCCGCCACTGCCGCGATTTCGGGCAGGAGCATTGGCTCACGACCATGACCGTGGACGGGCGGGGAGGGCTCTACCAGGCCGTCTCGATCTTCCGTTCCGACCGGGACCGTCCCTTCTCGGAGAGCGATCGGTTCCTGACCGAGCTCTTCGTTCCGCACTTCGTCGAGGCGATGCGGACGTCCAGGCTCCAGCAGCTCGGCGCGCACGGCAGGCCCGCCGCGATCCATCCGAGCGCCGCCGCCGTGGTGAATTCCGACGGGGTCGTCGTCGAGGCGGAGCCGGGCTTCGTCGACGTGCTCTCGGAGGCGTTCCCGTCGTGGTCGGGCCCGCGGCTCCCCGACGCCTTCGAGCCCGTGACGGGCGAGCCCAGGTCGCTGACCTTCACGGCGGAAGGTCTCTACGTGGAGTCGGTGCCGAGCCACGACCTCCGGTTGCTCCGCGTGCGTCGCGCGACCCAGGTCGATGCGCTGACGAGCCGCGAGCTCGAGGTGGCGAAGGAGTTCGCGCGGGGGGCGTCGGCGCAGGCCGTCGGCAAGGCCCTCGGCATCGCGACGAACACCGTGCGCGTCCACCTCTGCCGCGTCTACGGCAAGCTCGGCGTCGGGAGCAAGACCGAGCTCGCGCGCGTGCTCGCGGGGCATTGAGCCGCGTCGGCGCGTGGGCTCGTGCTCACGCCGCGCCGTGCTTGCAGGTGCAATCGAGGCAGCCGTGGTCGGCGCAGGTGCCGCACGCCCGGGCGACCTGCTTGCGCAGGGCGTCGCGCGCGCGGAACACGCGCACGGCGGCGTTGTTGCTGCTGATCCCGATCTCCTCCGCGTAGTCCTTCACGGCGAGCCCGTCGAGCTCGATGCGGCGGATCGCGTCGGCGTACTCGGGCTTCAGGGTCGCCGCGAGCTCGCCGACGCAACGACAGACGGCGTCCTTCGCCTCGGCGTCGGGGACGTGGCCCGAGAGCTCCGTCGCGAAGGCCTCGAGCTTCCGGCTCGTCGCCGCGTTCCTCCGGTAGTGGTCGACCACGGCGTTGCGGAGCATCTGGTAGAACCAGGCCACCGCAGAGGCGTCGTCGCGCAGGCCTCCCTTCGCCACTCCGCGCACGAAGGCCTCCTGGAGCAGGTCCTCGGCGAGGGCGCGGCTGCCGACGCGCTTCTCGAGGAACGCGAGGAAGGCGCGATGGTTCGCTACGAGGGCCTCGACCACGGCGGGTGCGAGACCCGGCTCGCTCGTCTCGATGTCGCGCTCGCTCATGGCTCGCCTCGGCTCGGGACGACGACGATCGTCCCGTGGATCATGTTCATACCGCAGCGGAACGCGTGATCACCAGGGGCGAGGGCGGGGAGGTCGACGAGGACGGGCTCGTTCGTCGGCAGGCTGCGGCGGATGCCGAGCGAGGGGAAGAGCACCTCGCGCGTGCAGGGGCCGTAGTCCCGGCGGACGAAGCGCAATCGGAGCCGCTCGCCCTCTCGGACCGTGATCCTCGACGGCGTGTAGCGGCCCTCGACCGCGATCTCGACGGTGCGCGTCTCGTCCGAGCCGGGATCGGCGCCGGCCGTCGCGCCCGCGACCGGGACGAACGGTGCGAGCGCGGCGGCCGCGAGGGCTGCGAGGAAGGGACGGCGGGGCAGGGTCTTCATGGGGATCTCCTCTCGGTTCGGAGGGGAGACGCGGCCGCCTCGCGGGCATTACACCGGCCCGGGGCGCTTCCCGAACCGACGCAGCCGGAGCGAGCTCGCGAGGACCGAGACGCTCGAGAGCGACATCGCGGCGCTCGCGACCACGGGGGAGAGCTGCCAGCCGGCGAGCGGAACGAGGACACCCGCCGCGAGGGGGATCCCGAGCACGTTGTAGACGAAGGCCCAGAAGAGGTTCTGGCGGATCGTCCGGAGGGTGTCGCGGGCGAGACCGAGCGCCGTGGGAACGGAGGCGATTCCTCCCTGGAGGAGCGCGATGTCCGCGGCCGCCGCGGCGATGTCGCTCGCACTGGCGACGGCGATGCCGACGTCCGCGGCGGCGAGGGCCGGCGCATCGTTGATCCCGTCGCCGACCATGGCGACCACGCGCCCCTTCGCCCGCTCCTCCGCGACGAGACGCGCCTTGTCCTCGGGCCGCGTCTCGGCGAAGACGCGATCGACGCCGAGCTCCGCGGCGATGGCCTCCGCGGTCCGCTTCCGGTCGCCGGTCACCATCGCGACCTCGAGCCCGAGCGCCCGGAGCGCCTCGACGGTTCTCCGGGCTTCGTCCCGCGGCCGATCGGCGACGGCGACGAGGCCGGCGAGGGTACCGTCGACGGCGACGAAGGAGGGTGTCCGGCCGTGCGCCGCGAGGCGATCCGCCTCGGCCTCGAGAGGAGTCGGATCGATGCCCGCGCGCGCGAGGAAGCGATGCGTGCCGACGTGCACGAGCATTCCCTCGATGCGCGCGCGTGCGCCTTCGCCGGCCACCGCCTGGAAGTCGGACGGAGGCAGGACGGCGAGCCTCCGCTCGGCGGCGCCGCGCACGAGGGCCTCGGCGATCGGATGCTCGCTCGCGCTCTCGACGGAGGCGACGCGTGCGAGCAGCTCGGCCTCGTCCACTCCTTCGAGGGTCACGAGGTCGGTCAGCTCCGCGCTCCCGCGCGTGAGGGTGCCGGTCTTGTCGAAGAGCACGGTGTCGACGCGGCTCGCCGTCTCGAGCACGGCCCCTCCCTTGACCAGGATGCCGAGCTCCGCGCCGCGTCCGGTGCCGACCGCCACGGCGGCTGGCGTCGCGAGGCCGAGCGCGCACGGGCAGGCGATCACGAGGACGGCGACGAATCGCTCGACGGCGAGGGCGAATCCGCTCGCGCTGGGATCCGCGATCCACCACGCCACGAAGGCGAGGGTGGCGAGCGCGAGGACGGCCGGGACGAAGTACGAGCTCACCACGTCCGCGAGCCGGGCGATCGGGGCACGAGAGCCCTGGGCCTGCTCGACCGCCTCGACGATGCGCGCGAGCGCCGTCTCCTTCCCGACCCGGGTCGCGCGGAAGACGAGCGAGCCGCTCCGATTCGTCGTCCCACCGAAGACCGCCTCGCCGGGATGCTTCTCGACCGGGAGGCTCTCGCCCGTGAGCATCGACTCGTCGACCGCCGACGCACCCGAGACGACCTCGCCGTCCGTCGCGATGCGCTCGCCGGGGCGGACGCGGATCGCATCGCCGAGGGCGATCGAGGCGACCGACACCTCCTCTTCCCGTCCGTCCACGAGGCGGATCGCCGTGCGCGGCACGAGCGAGACCAGGCCCCGCACCGCGTCCGAGAGCCGTCGGCGCGCCCGCGTCTCGAGCCACTTCCCGAAGAGCACGAACGCGACGATCGAGGCGGACGCCTCGAAGTAGAGGTGGGGGCGCACGCCGTGCTCCGCGTGCGGGAAGAGCCCCGGCGCGAGCACGGCGACCGCGCTGTATCCATAGGCCGAGAGCACGCCGAGGCTGACGAGCGTGTTCATGTCGGAGGTGCGATGGCGGAGCGCGTTCCACGCGAGGCGGAGGAAGCGCGCGCCGGGGCCGAAGACGAGGAGCGAGGTCAGACCGAAGGCGAGGGCTCGGCCCTCGGATGTCTCCGCCCAGGGGATGGCGCCGTGGGACATGCCGAGCACGAGCACGGGGACGCCGAGCGCGACGGCCTTCCCGAGGTCCGCGCGGAGCTCGCGATGCTCGCGCTCCTCCTCGCGGTCCTGGGGCGAGGCCCCGTCGTCGGCCGCGCCCTCCGTCGGCTTCGCGGCCTCGTCCGCCGCGACCTCGTAGCCGGCCGCCTCGATCGCCGAGGCGAGGTCCGCGCGGCTGGCCCGTGAGGGATCGAAGGTGACGGTGCCGCGCCGCGTGATCAGGTTGACCGTCGCTTCGCTCACGCCGTCCACCGAGAGGAGCGCGTTCTCGACGCGTCGGACGCAGGCGGCGCAGGTCATGCCGCGGATGGGGAGCTCCGAGACCTCGGCCGCGGCGGGCTCGGGAAGCGAGGGGTTCGAGAGCGCGAGGGGTGTCATGGGACCTCCGGGGAGCGCGAGGCATGCGCTCCGAGAGGGAGACGCGGCCCGACCGCGACGCTTACGGCGAGGCGGGGCGTAATCGTCGGGCGATGGCCGCGTCGACGGGGCGAACGAGGAAACCCATGCCGCCCACCGCGCCGTTCGCCCGCATCGCCCGTGTGCTCCCCGCCGTCCTCTTCGCCGGCGGCTGCGCCTCGAGCCCGCTCCCCCGCCACCTCCCGACCTCGTCGCCGGCCTCGCTCGAGGCCGAGCCCGTCCGAGCCGCCGTCGTGCGCCTCGCGCTCGACGAAGACCCCCCTCTGCCGGGCGAGGCGTCCGGCGGGTGGAGCGGGCTCGACGTCGAGGCCGCGAGGCCCGAGGCGTCGGCCCCCCTCCTCTCGCTCGACGAGGCCGTCCGCCTCGCGCTCGAGAACAACCGGGAGCTGCGCGCGCGGCTCGAGGCGCTCGGCATCCCGGAAGGCCGCGTGCGACAGGCCGGTCTCGTGCCGAATCCCACGGTGGAGGCGGAGCTCCTGCCCGAGCGGAACACCACCCTCGAGATGGCGGTCGAGTACGACCTGACCTCCCTCGTGCTCGCACCCCTCAGGGCCCGGGCCGAGCGCGCGGAGCTCGAGGCGGAGCGGCTCGAGGTCGCCGCCGCGCTCGTGACGCTCGGCTACGAGACCCGGGTCGGATATTCGGTGCTGCAAGCAGCGGAGGCGCGTCTCGGCGTCGCCCGACGGGCGCTCGAAGCCCAGGCCGCGGCCCGGGACGCCGCCGATGCGCTCCACGCGGCGGGGAACCTCCCCGATCTCGATCATGCGGCGCTCACCGCCTCCTACGAGCGCGAGCGGCTCGTCGTCGCGGGCTTCGAGCTCGAGGCGAGCCAGGCGAAGGAGCGGCTCCGTCGCCTCCTCGGCCTGCACGGCGCCGCGGCCGAGCTCGAGGTCGAGCCGATGTCCCAGGCGACGAGCGCCGAGCTCGAGCTCCCGGACGCGCTCGAGCGTCGGGCCCTCGAGGCGAGCCTCGAGCTCGCGGCCCTGCGACGGCGGCTCGAGGCGGCCGCCCGGCGGGCCGGGGTCGCTCGCACCGAGGGATGGCTGCCGGATCTCTCGGTCGACCTCCACATCCTGCGCGGGCAGCCCGACGAGCCCGTCGGGACACCGAGCGATCCCGCCCTGCGCTTCGGCGGCGGGCTCACGGTCTCGATCCCCCTCTTCGATCGGCAGCAGGGGCGCGTGCAGGCGTTCGAGGCGGAGGGGAGGGCGCTCCTCGAGCGCTACTTCGGTCTGGCCGTGGACGTGCGGTCTTCGGCCCGCGAAGCGGAGAACCGCCTCGCCTCGGCCCACGCGCGCGTGCGCCACCTCGAGACCGTCGTGCGGCCCGCGCAGGATCGCGTGCTCGCGCAGACGTTGCTCCAGTACGACGCGATGCAGCTCGACGTGTTCCGGCTCCTCGCGGCGCGGAGGGCGAGGCTCGAGGTCGAGCTCGCCTACGTGGACACCGTGAACGAGCTCTTCGTCGCCCGCGCCGCCGTCGAGGCGCTGCTCGCGGGCCAGCGTGTGGAGGCGCCGACGCGCGCCGTCTCGCCTTCGCCCGGAGCGGGCGCGGCATCGGAAGGAGGCCACTGATGGATCGTCGTCGTTTCCTGCACCTGGGTGGATGGGCGGCCGGAGCGCTCTTCGTCGGCCCGTCGAGGGCGAGCGCCGAGCGGAGAGATCCGCCCGCTCCGCCGGGCGTGATCACGCCGAACGGCTCGACGCTGCCGTACCGCCTCGTCGACGGAGTGAAGGTCTTCCATCTCGTCGCCGAGCCCGTCCGGAACCAGTTCGCGCCCGGCCTCGAGGCCGAGTGCTGGGGCTACAACGGGAGCACGCCGGGGCCGACGATCGAAGCCATCGAAGGCGATCGCGTCCGCATCTACGTGACGAACCGGCTCCCCGAGCCGACGACCGTCCATTGGCACGGCCTCGTGCTGCCGAACGGCATGGACGGGGTCTCGGGGCTGAACCAGCCGCCGATCCCGCCGGGCGAGACGTACGTCTACGAATTCGTCCTGCGTTCGCCGGGGACGTTCATGTACCACCCCCACTTCGACGAGATGACGCAGATCGCGCTCGGAATGGCGGGGATGTTCATCGTCCATCCGCGCCGGCCCCGCGGGCCGCGCGTCGAACGGGACTTCGTGCTGATGACGCACGAATGGAAGATCGACGTCGGCGCCCGGCGGCCCGATCCCAACGCGATGAGCGACTTCAACGTGCTCACGTTCAACGGGAAGTCCTATCCGTCGACCGAGCCGCTCCGCGTCGGACGAGGCGAGCGCGTGCGCATCCGTCTCGGGAACCTCGGCCCGATGGATCACCATCCGGTGCACCTGCACGGCCTCGCCTTCGAGGTGACGGCGACCGACGGCGGGATCGTGCCTCCGTCGGCGCGGCGCCCGGAGACCACCGTGCTCCTGCCGGTCGGCAGCACGCGCGTGATCGAATTCGTGCCCGAGGAGTCCGGCGACTGGGCAATGCACTGCCACATGACGCATCACGTGATGACGCAGATGGGGCATCTGCGTTCGTGGGTCGGAGCCGACACGCGCACGCTCGACCGGCGCATGAGCCGCGTCGATCCCGGCTACATGACGATGGGGACCACGGGCATGGGCGGGATGGGCGAGATGGAGATGCCGCTGCCGCCGAACTCGGCGCCGATGCGCTCCGCGCCCGGGCCCTTCGGTCCGATCGACATGGGCGGCATGTTCACGGTGCTCGAGGTGCGGGACGACCCGTCGCGTCCGGATCCCGAGGGCGGGTACGCGCATCCGAGGGGGACGGTGGCCGGCCCCGCCGACGCGGCGCGCCTCGCGGCCGACGGGGTCGACGTGGGCGGCGGGGGCGCGAGCCCGTAATCGGCCGCTTCCCGGCGCGTCTCCCGAGACGAACCCCGTAACCGAGGAGAGAACCATGAACACCGAAGAAACCGTGCTCGAGGTCGAAGGGATGACCTGCGGCTCCTGCGTTCGTCACGTCGGCGACGCGCTCCGTGCCGTTCCCGGCGTGCTCGGCGTCGACGTCGACCTGCGCGCCCGGAGCGCCCGGGTGCGTCACGTCCCGGGCGGAGTCAGCGGCGAGCGCCTCGTGCAGGCCGTGGTGCAGGTGGGCTATGGCGCCAGCCCACGGACGAACGCATAGAACCCCGGAAGGCCGGAAGGGAGCGCATCGCATGGGTATCGAGGATCGCAGGGACGGAGATTTCCCGGTCCGGTCCGCGTCCTCGTGGGCGCTCGGCCTCGCGCTCGCCGGAGCGGGCGTCGCGGCCGGATGCTCTGAGCCGCAACCGAGTCCGCCGGCGTCGTCGATCCCGGACGCCGGCGCGGACTCGGGGGCTCCGGACGGCTCGAGCGGGGGTGGGGACGCGGGCCCCGACGCGGGCCTCTGCGACGTCGATCCCTTCGTCGACCGCCAGCTCGGCGGTCCGCTCGGGGACGAGGTGCGCGGAATCGCGTTCCTCGGCGACGTGCTCGTGGCCGTCGGCTACGAGGGCGGAACGAGCGGCGTCGCGCCGTACGAGCCCGGCGGGGACGCGACGGCCTTCGTCTCCTTCCGCGACGCCACGGGCGCCGAGACGAAGCGCGTCGACTTCGCGACCGCCGGCACGGACACGGTCGAGGCCCTCGCCCTCGGTCCCGGGCCCGGGCAGCTGACGGTGGTCGGGCGGACGTCCGGGAGCCTCGCTTCCCCGAACCAGGGCCAGATGGACGACTTCCTCGCGATCGTCGACGGGAGCGGCGCCGTGCAGACGCTCGTGCAGAGCGGCGACGAGCGCCCCCAGCATCCGACGGCGATCGGATGGCGCGGGACGACCCTCTTCGTCGCCGGCTACGACGATACCTACGTGCCGACGAATTACGTCGAGGCGTGGGAGGACGGGACGCTCCAGCGCTTCACGTTCGACGGGGGCACGTTCGTCCGGGACTTCGCCTTCGCGTTCCAGAGCGCC
>JAXLYX010000033.1:0-38391 GCA_046351215.1 Polyangiales bacterium
GGATCGCCCTCGTGAACGGACCACTCGGGCGATCCGATGCGTCTTCGCCGAGCGGACCGGCTCCGCCTCCCCGAGCTTCTTCACCCAGTACCCCAACGCCGACCTCGTGAACCCCTTCCCGCGGCAGTAGTCCGCTGGACCCTGACCGCTCGCGCGCCACTCCCGAACCCGCTCCTGCCAGACCTCGCGCTTTTCCATGCGCACGATCGTGGGCCGCGTTGATCAGCCGGGGGAGATGGGGTCCACGTACCGGTTACATGTCAGCCGCGATCTTTGCGTCCTGGCGTGTCGGCTTCTCGGCGACGTCGGGAACGGCGCACGTCGCATGGTAGAACGCGCCAGTGGCGACGTCGTATCCGGACGTGCCGTGAATCGTGCCGTCAGGACGTAGGATCGGAGCGTCGACGATCCCTGATAGGCGTCTGATGCCGGGCCACTGGCCCGCGCTGTGAATCGCATGGATCGCCCACTGCGGCGGATGCACGCGCCGGAGGCTATCGGAGTCGTGGTCGTCCTTCGGCGCCCACCACTCCCCCACTTCCGTCAGGTGCATCCGGAGCACGGCCGCCGGTAGCGTTCGCACACGCGGCGTCCCTGGGTCGCATCTCCAACCCCGGCGATCGTCGCTTTCGTCCGACGTTATGTGAACCAGCGCGCCGCCTCTTTGGTAGACGGACTCATGTCTTGCGAGCGCAGCAATGGCCTCGAACACTACTCTCGACTCGTCCTTGCCGACGACGATTACCGAAGACCCGTCGCCCGAAGAATCAGACCCGCTCCGCGCGAGTTCCATGCTATCTTGTTGCTGTTCCAAGGTGTTTCTCCCGCCTGCCCGGTTAGCTCCCGAGGCGGGCTGTTTCTTGTTCGGTGATGAGCCCGCCAACGAGTACGGACGGGCCTTCGGCGGTGCTTGCTCTCGTTCCGTCATGCGGCGACTTCGGACGGCACCTGTGCGCCGGGTGACGGAGCGAGCAGCGCGCCTCGCCTCCCGGCGTATTCGCAGAGTGCGTCGTCGATGAGGTCATCGATCGATCCGACGAATCCAGCAACGCGCGCCACCGTTCGTGCTCGGTCGAGGACGGCAACGAAATGGCGCGCGCAGGCCCGATCCAGGGCGCTCGACTCCGCTTCGATGGCGGCCCAGATGAGCGAGTCGTCTCGCAGACCAACCAAGTCCGCGATGACCCGCGTGTCGGTAAACCCTTCGGCCCGCAGACGGTGGATCTGGCTGCGCTGCGGCTCGAAATCGACTGTGTTGGCGGCAGACATCACGCCGCCTCCCCACGGCTGACTCTGCGGCCACGCGCGCGCTTTCCCTGACGTCTATCGGACGTCTGTACTGTCAGACGAGCAGTCCATTCAAGGACTGCGGCCCGGGTGTATAGAACCTTGGTTCCTGCTCTTACGTATGCCGGACCCTCGCCGCGCATTCGAGCGTGGGCAAAGTAGCTGGCTGAAAGTCCGGTCAGCTTCGCGATCTGATTCGTATCGAGAAGCTGAATTGCAGAGTCGGGAACGTCCGGTGTGGATTGCTGGGGTGTTTGCGTGTGTCGCGGATGGTTTCTCATGACCAGCCGCTTGTACCGCCGATCTCAGTAGGACTATACCGCGCTAAGCTAGTTAGCGTGGTAAGTATCGGAAATATCATCGATTTATTGGTCGAGTTTCTTGGCGTAGGCGACGTATCGTCCGCTCGATACCTCGGAAGTCCGGCAGAATCCGGCGCACATACAGAGCCGCCAGCGTCTGATGGGTCAGTCTCTTTGTTGGATCTCGACTCGTTCGTATGGCGCGGATAATGTCGGGTGCAGGTATCGGTGGAAGACGCAGCTTGCGTCTGCACTCGTCTGTTGCTGCGACGATCGTGTTCGCGTCGGCGTCATCAGCCTCCCATCGCAGCGAGTAGAACGTCTTTGCGGTGGCGATCAGGCCTGCTATGGCTCGGTCCTCTTCGCGTCTTCTCAGCGCGTCCCGTTCCGCCGTCGCGAGCAAACGCTCGATCTCTTGCAGTGGGTCGAACAGCGCACGCATTTGCGCGTCGATTTCGCTCAGCGCGCCAACCGATGATCGGTCGCGCGTCGCGTCGTCGGCCAAGCGAGCCCAAAGCCCACTTACGGATTGGAGCTGGCGCTGGAGGCTCCCGATGGCCTCTCTGGCTTTCGCCGGGGTTGCCTCCGGGTTTCTGTTTCGCGGTCGCTTTCGCACGTCCCTACGCCTCGCCCCGCATCTGCCGCGCAATCTCGGCCGTAACCCGGTTCACGACGGCCCGCTGGTGGTCATCGTGCGCAGCGGCGTATCGGAGCGACGAGCGCGCATCCGCATGGCCTAGGATGTGCGCCACGTCCGACGTCGGCAGGCCCAACGACGTGCCCACCCCAGCGACGCCGTGACGGAGGTCATGGATGCGATAGCCGGCCAAGCCGGCCCGCTCGCGTGTGCGCTCCCAGACCAAGTGCAGGCTCGACTTCGCCAGACACGAGCGCGGATCCGTGACGGCCGGAAACACGTAGGGCGAGACGACGGGGAACTTCCGCACCCGCCGAAGGATTTCCAGGGCCTCGGGCGGCAGCGGAAACGACTTCTTGCCCGTCTTCGTAGCGATGTCGCGCAGCGTGCCGGCCTCGAGATCCACGTCCGCCCATTTCAGGGTCCGTATCTCGGCGTTTCGGCGGCCGGTCAGCGAGATCAGCCGGATGCATTCCACGGCCCAGCGGCTATCGGAGTGCTCCCTTGATTCGGCTTCGAGGGCTGCGCCCAATGCGGCCCACTGGCCCGGTGAGAGGGCAGCCACCCGCGCGGTCTCTTTGTGCCGCTTCACGCGCCGGGTAGGGTCGAAGTCCTCTGGCACTCGCCCCGTATCGGAGGCCCAGCGGATCGCCGCCCGCAGCGTGGCCAGGACGCGGTTCGCCGTGATCTCGCCCCTGGCCGTCATCTTGGCGTGCAGGGCGCGCACGTCCTCCCGCTTCAACGAGAGCAGGGGGAGGGCGCCGTACACGGACACCGCGTAGCCGATCCATCGGTTCTGATTGTCGATGGTCGTTGCGGCGCATCCGCGGCGCCTCAGGTCGTCGATGTAGTCCCGGGCGAGCTCCCGCACCGTTCCGGTCTGCCTGGCCTTCTCGGCGGCAGCGAAGGGGTCCACGCCGCGTGCGACCTGGGCGAGCGCATCGCGGGCGAGCTCGCGGGCCGCAGCCGGCGGCAGGACGTGGACGTCGCCTAGCTTCTTGCGGCGCCTGCGGCCGTCCTGGGTCGTGTAGTCGAGGTTCCAGGACTTCCCCCCCGCTGGCGTCACGCGGACGCACAGACCGCCGACCTCGGCGTCCCAGACGGTGTAGAGGGTTTCCCGGGGGGCGAGCTTCTTGAGGGCCGCCTGCGTCAGCTGAACGGGCTTGGTCATGCGTAGGGGCTCGCCGCAGTCACAGGCGAGTCACGTACCAAGCTGCATGGTCGTGCAACGGCCCGCAACCCCGTGTCCCCGTAATGCAATGAATTCGAGGGCTATTGGAGCGCGGGCCGGACGATCCTCAGAACCCCTCGACCTGATGGACCTGCTTCCAGATCAGGTTCGGGAAGAAGCGGCGCACGAACGCTCCGATCTTCGCGTTGCGGTTCGGGAAGACCATGAAGGTTCCCTTCTCGAGGCCGTCCTCGATCGCGTTGATCACGTCGATCGGCTTGAGGAGGTCGCCACCCTCGTCGAGCATCTTCGGCCACACGGTCTTGCGACCCTGGTCGAGCAGGGGCGTGTCGACGGCCGGCGGGCAGACGCAGACGAAGCGGACGCCGCTGTTCAGGTTCTCGTGATAGAGGATCTCGGTATACGAGAGCACGGCGGCCTTCGAGGCCGAGTACGCGCCCGTGTAGACCGTCGGCACGATGCCGGCCATCGACGCGAAGCTGACGAAGTCGCCGCGGCGGCGCTCGACCATCTTCGGCAGCGCGAAGCGCGTGACGTTGATGAGCCCGCCGACGTTGATGCTCATGATCTTGTGCTGCACGGCCGCGTCCTGCTCCGTGAGCTTGCCGAGCGGCATGATCGCCGCGCAGTTGTAGACGCGATCGATCGGGCCGAGCTCGCGCTCGATCTCCTCGACGGCGTTCTGCATCGCGGCCGCGTCGGTGACGTCGACCTTGAACGTGCGGATGCCCGGAAGGCCCTGCGCCGTCTCGGCGAGTCCCTTCTCGCTCACGTCGAGGGCGGCGACCTTCGCGCCGCTCTCGGCGAACGTGCGCGCCGCGAGCCTGCCCATGCCACTGCCTGCGCCCGTGACGAGCGCCACTTTTCCACGATAGGCCATCCGGATTCCTCGTTGGCTGGTACGACCTCCCTTTGGTAACATGAATTCTGATTTCCGGAATCGATGTGACGCCGATTGTCAGGACGGGGATCCGATGCTCACGGATGCTGCGAAGGCCCTCTTGCACCACGACCTCGCCCGCCTCGCCGAGCACGGCGACTCCTTCGCGGACGGGGTTTTCGAGGCTTGGTTCGCCGGGGCGTCGGATGCGGAACGCCTGTTCCAGACGCATTCGTTCTCGACCAAGCGCGAGATGATCGACGCGACCCTGATCGCCGTGCACGACCTCGCCGAGGGGGCCTCGTGGCTGCGGTGGGATCTCGCCGCGTTCGGGGCCCGCCATGCGGGTACCTACGAGGTCCGGGACGACATGTACGGGGCCTACGTCGAGGCCGTGGTCGCCTCGCTCCGCGGGGTCCTGGGCGGCGAGCTCGGAGCGGAGCGGGAAGCGACCTGGCGCGACGCGCTCTCGCGGATCGTCCGCGCCATGCAGCGATGGCATCACCTCGACGAGGTGGCCGAGGTCCTCGCACGCCCCGCGTGAGCCCCTCGGCTCGGAGCCTTCAGCGCGCGACGAGCCGGTCGTCTTCGAGGCGCTCGATGCGCTTCAGCACCTCGCGCGCGGCCGACGGCTCCCGCGAGGTCAGCCGGACCTGGTAGCCGGCGCCGAGGTTCGAGACGGTGATCGAGAGCCCTTCGACGGCCAGCGGGGCCTCGGTCGCGCTCGCACCGCCCATCGCCGCGTAGCGGGCCGCGTCGCAGCGCGCGAGCCGCTCGAGGTAGGGCGCGTTCACGTTCGGTCTCGCCGGAACGAGCAGCTCGACCCCTCGAGGGACGATGCGGCGCTGCTTCCCGACGAGCTCCGTGATCGGACGGTAGGAGATCACGTCCCCGGACGATTCGAGGACGGGCCGAAGGCGCTCGCTCTCCGGCAGGCCGGCACACGCGTTCGCCACGGCGGCCTCGCGCTGGGCGGCCGTCGGCGGGGGCGGCGTCGCCGCACAGCCCATGGCGGCGGTGGCGAAAAGGAGCACGAGACCCACGGGACGCATCGGTACCCTCCTCGGACGTTGGTGTCTCTGGTACCTCCGAGCGCGCAGGGGCGGTATGGGTAGAAACACCCAGGTATCCGGTGAGAAAAGCCCGGGTCGTCTGGGTGTCCCGCGGCCGGACCCTCGGGAGGGAGACCGGCGTCGGATGGCCGCTCGGGCCCATCGAAGGCGCGCACGCGCCGGCAGGATCACGTCGGCGACGGGGGCCTTGGGGCCCTATGTAGTCGGTATGGGTTCCGAGGTGCTCTTCCCCGTGCTGCTCCAATGGGGCGACGGCGAGCTCGAGGTGGTCGATCGCGAGCGCTTCGAGCGCGATCCGATCTACCGCCATCCGAGCCAGTTCCTGCGCGTGATCGATGCGATGGGCAGCCTGTGCGCCGCGGCGCCCTCGGTCGACGGGGAAGGGACGTCCCTCGTGCCGAAGGACGCGCTCCTCGACGAGCAGGTGCTCGCGAGCGCGCTCGAGGCCGATCCGATGGCCGATCCGGTGGACGCGCGATCGATCTGGACGTTCGGCGAGGAGCGCCCGATGCAGCGTCTCCTCGACTACGTCCGTGCGCTGCCCACCCGGTTCCGTCGCGTGGCCGAGCCCTGCTTGGACCGATGCCCGGAGGGGGCCGCCCTGCACGCGACGCATCGCTGCAAGGGCTGGCATCGCGTCCCGGACGTCGACGTCTTCCAGCTCCGCGTGATCCTCCTCCACCGCCGCAGCGCGCTCGAGGCGCGGGCCGCGTTCGTCCGTGCGTTGCTGGCCGAGGGCGAATGGTTCCTCCGCGCGTCGGCGCCGTCGTCGGCTTTCGTGCGGGATCCGGCCTGGCAGGAGACTCCGGACCATGCGTTCCGGGTTCCCACGGGCGTGGACGCCCAGGCGCTCGTGGCCGAGCTCTCGGGGCGGGAGTGGCTGCTCACGCGCGGGGCGGTGACGCCGAGCTCGCTCTTCGAGGCCGGGTGGAGCCCCGCCGTGCTCCTCGCGCGTCACCTCTCGCTCGGCGCCGATGCCGCGCTCGCGGGCGAGACCGAGAGCGGGCCCTGGTGCTTCGCCGTGCGAGCCGCGCCTCCGGGCTCGAGCCCCTAGACCGCGACCGGACCGAGCGCCTGCTGGATGCGGGCCTTCCGTTCCTCGAGGCGCGCGGCCACCTTCCGCCTCGCCTCCGCGACGAGCGCCGGATCGGCGACGCGCGGATGGCCCGAGCGGAACGGCGGGTCGGGATCGTATTCGAGCTCGAGCTCGATCGCCTTCGCCACGGGCTCGCCCGCGATCTCGGCGACGACGCGCAGCCCGAAGTCGATGCCGGCGGTCACGCCTCCCGCGGTGATGCGGTTGCGATCGACGACGACGCGCCGGTCGACGGGCACCGCGCCGAACGCGGGCAAGAGGTCCATGTACGCCCAGTGCGTGGCCGCCTCGTAGCCCGCCAGCAGGCCCGCGGCCCCGAGCAGGAGAGAGCCCGTGCACACGGAGGTCACGTACCGAGCGCTCCCGGCCTGGCGGCGCAGGAACTCGAGGACCTCCGGATCGCTCATCAGCGCGACCTGGCCGTACCCGCCCGGGACGAAGACGAGGTCGAGCGCCGGGCAGGCGTCCATCCGCGTCGTCGGCAGGAGGCCGAGACCCGAGTCGCTGTGGACGGGCGAGAGCGTCTTCCAGACGAGGTGCACGCGCGCGTCCGGCAGGCGGTGGAGGACCTCGAAGGGGCCCGTGAGGTCGAGCTGCGTGAGCTCGGGATAGAGCAGAAGACCGATTTCGAAGGGCATGGGGAATCTCCTCGGATCGGCATCTTGTGGTCCCGTGGTCTGGCAGGAATGACAGTGATCCTCTATTTTCTGCCAATGCCTCGCGTGCTGCTCCTCGCCTTCGATGGCGCCCAGACCCTCGACCTTCTCGGGCCGGCGGAGGTCTTCGCGATGGCGGCCCGGCTCTCGGGCACCCGGGCCTACGAGGTCCTGGCCGTCACCTCCGATGGCCGCACCATCCGCACGAGCTCGGGAATCCGCACGGAGACGATCTCGATCGCCGAAGCCGGCCTCGAGCCCTCGGACACGGTGCTCGCCGTCGGCGGGGACGAGGCGCCGCTCGTCGCCGCGCTGGCGGACCGCGAGCTCGTGGGTTTCCTGACCCGGGCGGCGACCGAGGCGCGTCGTGTGGGCTCGATCTGCTCGGGCGCCTTCCTGCTCGCGGCGACCGGGGCCCTCGACGGCCATCGGGCCGCGACGCATTGGGCGTCGTGCGATCGGCTCGCGGCCTTCCGTCCCTCCGTCGAGGTGGATCGGGAGGCGATCTTCGTGAAGGAGGGCAGGGTGTGGACCTCCGCGGGCGTGACCACGGGCCTCGACATGGCGCTCGCGATGGTCGAGGAAGACCTCGGGCGGCCGCTCGCCGACTCGGTCGCCGCGAGGCTCGTCCTGTACGTCCGGCGGCCGGGCCACCAATCGCAGTTCTCCGAGGCCCTCGTCGCCCAGACGGAAGGCTCCGACCCCCTGGGCGCCGCCATCGTCTGGGCCCGCGCGAACCTCCGGACGCTCGACGTCCCGCGGCTCGCGAAGCGCGCGGGGCTCTCGGTCCGCACGCTCCATCGCCGATCCCTCGAGCTCGTCGGCACCACGCCTGCCAAGCTCATCGAGCGCCTGCGCGTGGAGCACGCGCGCGCGCTGCTCGCGAAACGCGGCCGGTCCGCCAAGGTCGTCGCGGCCCAATGCGGCTTCGGGAGCCCGGACCGGATGCGGCGCGCGTTCGCCAGGGTTCTCGGGATGGGGCCGAGGGAGTATCTTCTGCTCTTCGGAGACTGAGATAGGTACAGCATTCCGGAATTGTTCGGGAAACAGTCGTTTCGAAATCGGTATTTACAGTTACCCGATCCGCGCTAGGATACGCGCCGTGGACGTGCGGCGGCGAGGGCATGGTGCCGTCGCGCCGCCGTCCACGCGCTGCATCCCGCCGGTGCGGAAGGGAATCGGAGGTCGTCTTGTTCGAGTTCCTCTTCGGACGCCGGGGTCCGTCGCACAGCCTCGTGATCGAAGGTCGCGACGAGCCGATCACGGTCAAGCCCCGCGAGACGATCCTCGAGGCCGCGTTGCGCGAGGGCTACGACTTCCCGAGCGACTGCCGGGGCGGCGCCTGTGGCACCTGCAAGTGCAAGCTCGTCGAGGGCAACGTCAACGAGCTCAGCGACAAGAGCGTGGTGCTCGAGCCGCACGAGGTGAAGGCAGGCTTCATCCTCGCGTGCCAGAGCGTGCCGAAGAGCAACGTGAAGGTGGCCCTCGTCGCCGAGGAGCACGCGGGGCCGAAGCATCCGATCGTGCGCACGAAGGGCGTCGTCTCGAAGCGTCGGGCTCTGACGCACGACACCGTCGAGCTCGTGGTGCGCCTCGACTCCGCCCTCACCTACACCGCGGGACAGTACGCCCGGATCGTGGTGCCGAAGGTCGGCGCGATGGAGCGCTCGTATTCGTTCGCGCACGCGCCGAAGTCGGACCACGGCGAGCGAGAGGTCGCGTTCTACGTGCGCGAGGTCCCCGGCGGGGCCCTCTCTCCCTTCCTCGTCCGCGGCGACGTCGAGGGCATGGCGATCCAGCTCGACGGACCGCACGGAGACTTCCGGCTCCGTGACGGCACGGGGCCGATCGTCACCGTGGCCGGAGGCTCCGGTCTCGCCCCCGTTCGCGCCATCCTCGAGCAGGCCGTCGCCGACCGGACGAAGCGGGCGCTCGTCTGTCTCTTCGGCGCGCGGACCCAGGCGGATCTCTACGAGCTCGACGCGCTTTCGGAGCTCGGTCGGCGCGCGAGTGGCTCGTTCGTGCTCGTCCCCGTGCTCTCCCACGAGCCGGAGGGCTCGTCGTGGACCGGCGAGCGCGGGTTCGTGACCTCGAAGCTCGCGTCGTACGTGACGGCGGACGCGCAGGTCTACCTCTGCGGCCCGCCGCCGATGATCGACGCGGGCCTCGCCGAGCTCGAGAAGCTCGGCGTCGGCCACGACCGCGTCTTCCACGACAAGTTCCTCGACGAGAGTCACCTCGCGAAGAAGAGCGTCTGAGCTCCGGGGGAGGGCGAGCTCCGCGCTGCTCCCCGGGGCCGCGCGGGACGCCCCTCAGTACGGGAAGAACTCGCCCGTGCGGTGCTCGCTGATCGACCAGAGCTTCTTGGCGGCCGCCTCGTCGCGCGAGGCGGCGCTCGACTGCATGACGGCCGGAACGCCTCGCGTCCCGAAGAGCTTGCTCGGTCCGACGTAGGCGGCGCCCGGGACGTCCTCGACCGCCGCGTAGAGCGTCGGCCACGCGCCCATGTGCGCCGGCTGCGCGACGAGCCCGTTGCCCCAGACGAGGATCTTCGCGAGCCAGGGAGCCATGCGCGAGAGCGAGGTGCCCTGGGTGATCTGCGTCGCCGCCATGCCGGGGTGGCAGCCGACGGAGACGGTGCGGCGGTGCGTGAGCCGCAGCTTGCGCTCGAGCTCGTAGGCGAAGAGCAGGTTCGCCAGCTTGCTCGCCGCGTAGGCGCGCGAGGGGCTGTACCCCGAGACCATGTCGATGTCCTCGAGGTCGAGGTTCGCCCCGCGGTGGGTCAGGCTGCTCACCGTGACGACGCGCGCCGCGGGCGCGGACTCGAGGAGTGGGAGGAGGCGGAGCGTCAGGACGAAATGGCCGAAGTGGTTGGTCCCGATGTGGCTCTCGAAGCCATCCGGCGTGCGCCCTTCGGGCAGGCCCATCACGCCGGCGTTGTTCACGAGGACGTCGAGCTTGCGGTTCGTCATCGCGAGCTGGTCGGCGAAGTCCCGGACCGATGGGAGGTCCGCGAGGTCGAGCCTCATCGTGCGGGCGTTGGCCCCCGGGGCCAGGCGGTGGAGCTCGGCGAGGGCGCCCTCGGCCCGCTTCGGGTCCCGGCAGGCCAGGATGGTCTCCGCCCCCCTCCGGGCGAAGACGACGCCCGCCTCGAAACCGATTCCGCTGTTGCCGCCCGTGACGACGATGGTCTTGCCGTGCAGATCGGGAACGCTCGCTTCGCTGAACTCGGAACGCATGCCGGTTTGTAGCCGTATCGGCGAGTCGAGTCGAGTGGATCGCTCACGAAAACGAGCGGATTCCGTGAGGGCGCCCGAGGCGCTCCGCGCGCCGTCAACCGTTTCGGCGACGAGGCGCGAACGCCGCCCGATGACATCGATGCGAGGGGGGCGGGACGGCCTCGGACGCGCGGGGAGACCCCTCCGAGTCCGCGGGTAGGGTGACGTAGGTCGGGACGCGCGCATGCCGGATCTCGTTGGCGCACGGGGGGTCGGTGCGTATCGTCGCAACGATGAGCCTGATCCCGAAGGACCTCACGCCCGTCTACAAGGCCACGGTCGCCAAAGGGACCGATGCGCGCCGTTGGCAACGGGCCGAGTACGTCAGCTTCCTCCCTCCGTGCAACGAGGGATGCCCCGCGGGCGAGAACGTGCAGCGATGGCTCTCGTTCGCGCAAGCGGGACGGTACCGCGAGGCCTTCGAGCTCTACGTCGAGGAGAATCCCCTCCCGGCGACGCACGGACGCGCCTGCTACCACCCCTGCGAGGACGCCTGCAATCGCGGGAAGCTCGACTCCCCGATCGCGATCCATTCGGTCGACCGCTTCCTCGGCGACCTCGCGATCGAGCAGGGGTGGACGTTCCGTGCGGGCCCTCCGACGGGCAAGCGGGTCCTCGTCGTCGGCGCCGGGCCCGGCGGGCTCTCCTGCGCCTATCACCTCCGGCGGCTCGGGCACGACGTCGAGATCCGCGACGCGCTGCCGGAGCCCGGCGGCATGCTCCGCTACGGGATCCCCGCCTATCGGCTGCCGCGCGAGATCGTCGACGCCGAGATCGCCCGCATCGTCGCGATGGGCGTGACGATCACCTGCGACCATCGCGTCGCGGACATCGTCGCCGAGAAGGAGGAGGGCGGCTTCGACGCGGTCTTCCTCGCGCTCGGAGCGCACGTCGGGAACCACCTCGCCGTCTCCACCACCGACGCCAGCAAGATCCTCGACGCGATCGAGATGCTCGAGAGCGTCGAGCGCGGCGAGAAGCCCATGCTCGGACGCGTCGTGGCCGTGGTCGGCAGCGGCAACACCGCGATGGACGCGGCGCGCATCGCGAAGCGACTCGGGGCCGAAGAGGCCGTGCTCGTGGTCCGCACGCCGGAGGGCAAGGTCCGGGCCCATCGCGCCGAGGCCGAGGAGGCGTTCGCCGAGGGCGTGAAGGTGCAGTGGCTCTCGACGGTCGACCAGTTCCACGGCGACACGATCAAGGTCGAGAAGCTCGTGCTCGGCCCCGACGGGAAGACCTACGTGGGCTCGGGGACGTTCGAGACGGTCCAGGCCGACTCCCTCGTGCTCGCGGTCGGCCAGCACGCGGACGTCGGCTTCCTGCGCTCGATCGAAGGCATGCGCTTCTCCTCGGGCGACACGCTCGCTGTCGACGATCAGATGGGCACGGGCGCGGCGGGCATCTTCGCGGGCGGCGATCTGATCGGCGGCGCGCGGACGATGACGGCGGCGGTGGGGCACGGGAAGCGCGCGGCCCGCTGCATCGACGCGTACCTGCGCGGCACCACGTTCGCGCGCCCGCCGAAGCGTCCCGTCGTCCACTACGAGCAGCTCAACCTTCCCGTCTACCTCGACGCCGATCGACGCGAGGAGCCCCGGCTCCCGCTCGAGCAGCGCACGGGCTTCGAGGAGGTCGTGAAGGGACTCACGGAGCCCGAGGTCCGCTACGAGGCGGAGCGCTGCCTCTCGTGCGGCAACTGCTACGAGTGCGACAACTGCTACGCGGCCTGCCCCGAGCAGGCGATCGTGAAGCTCGGCAAGGGGCGTGGGTACAAGGTCGACCTCGACCTCTGCACCGGGTGCGCGGTCTGTTACGAGCAATGCCCCTGCCACGCCATCGAGATGACGCCCGAGCCCACGCTCGAGGCGCCGCACGGTCTCGTGGGCGAGCCCACCGTCCCCCGAAGGTTCAAGGTCCGGCCGTGAGCCGATCCGTGGAGAGCGTGCGATGACGACAGCCACGATGGACGGCAACACCGCGGCGGCCCACGTCGCCTACCGCGTCAACGAGGTCTGCGCGATCTACCCGATCACGCCCTCGTCGGTGATGGCGGAGCTCGCGGACGCCTGGGCCTCGCAGGGGGTACCGAATCTCTGGGGCAACGTCCCCGTCGTGCAGCAGATGCAGTCGGAGGGCGGCGCGGCGGGCACCGTCCACGGTGCGCTCCAGTCCGGGGCGCTCACGACGACGTTCACGGCCTCGCAGGGCTTCCTGCTCATGTTGCCGAACATGTACAAGATCGCCGGCGAGCTGACGCCGACGGTCTTCCACGTGGCGGCACGCTCGGTGGCGACGCAGGCGCTCTCGATCTTCGGCGATCACTCGGACGTGATGAGCGCGCGGATGATCGGCTTCGCGATGCTCGGCTCGGCCTCGGTCCAGGAGGCGCACGACTTCGCCCTGATCGCGCAGGCCGCGACGCTCGCCTCGCGCATCCCGTTCGTGCACTTCTTCGACGGGTTCCGGACGTCGCACGAGGAGAACAAGATCGAGGTGCTCTCGGACGCGCAGATCCGCGCGATGATCGACGACGAGCACGTCCGGTTCCACCGCGAGCGCGCGCTCTCGCCCGAGCATCCGGTGGTCCGCGGGACGGCCCACAACCCCGACACGTTCTTCCAGGCGCGCGAGACCGCGAACCCCTTCTACGCGAAGGTGCCGGCCGCCGTGCAGGAGGCGATGGACCGCTTCGCCGCGATCGCCGGACGTCGGTACCGGCTCTTCGAGTACGAGGGCCACGCGGAGGCGGAGCGAGTCGTCTTCGCCATCGGCTCGTCGACCGACGTGCTCGGCGAGACGGCGGCCTACCTGGCGGCGCGCGGCGAGAAGGTCGGCGTGGTGAAGGTTCGGCTCTACCGTCCGTGGTCCGAGGAGCACCTGCTCGCGGCCTTGCCGAAGACGGTTCGCTCGATCGCCGTGCTCGACCGCACGAAGGAGCCGGGCGGGCCCGGAGAGCCCCTCTACCTCGACGTGCTGACGACCCTGGCGCGGGCCTCGGGGGACGGACGCCTCGCGTCGATGCCGCGCGTGATCGGCGGACGCTACGGACTCTCGTCGAAGGACTTCGACCCCGCGATGGCGAAGGCGGTCTTCGACGAGCTCGCGAAGCCCTCGCCGAGGAACGGCTTCACCGTCGGCATCGTCGACGACGTCGGCGGGACGAGCCTCGAGGTCGATCCCCACTTCGACATCGAATCCGAGGACGTGGTCCGGGCGCTCTTCTTCGGGCTCGGCGCGGACGGCACGGTCGGCGCGAACAAGAACTCCGTGAAGATCCTGGCGGGCGACGGCGACCGCTACGCCCAGGGTTACTTCGTCTACGACTCGAAGAAGAGCGGCTCGTACACGATCTCCCATCTGAGGTTCGGGCCCCGGCCGATCCGCGCTCCCTACCTCATCCGGTCCGCGAGCTTCGTCGGCGTCCACAAATTCGACTTCCTCTTCAAGATGGACGTGCTCGGGCCGGCCGCCGAAGGGGCGACGGTGCTGCTCAACAGCCCCTATCCGGCGCCCGAGACGTGGGCCGCGCTGCCGGAGCGGGCCCAGCGGCAGATCCTCGAGAAGAAGCTCCGCGTGTACGTGACCGATGCGTCGGCCGTCGCGATCGAGCTCGGTCTCGGGAGCCGGATCAACACGATCCTCCAGACCTGCTTCTTCGCGCTCTCCGGCGTGCTCCCGCGCGACGAGGCCATCGCGCGGATCAAGGAAGAGACGGCGCGCACCTACGATCGCAAGGGCGCCGAGGTCATCCGGAAGAACTTCGCGGCGATCGACGGGGCGCTCGCCGGCCTCCACGAGCTGCCGATCGTCGAGGGAGCGAGGGGACGCGCCCTGCCGGACGTCGTGCCCGCGACGGCTCCGGAGTTCGTCCGGCGCGTCACCGCCCGCATGCTCGAGGGCCGGGGCGACGCCATCCCCGTCGGCGAGATGCCGATCGACGGGACGTATCCGAGCGGAACGACCCAGTACGAGAAGCGGAACATCGCGGAGGAGGTCCCGGTCTGGGATCCCGATCTCTGCATCCAGTGCGGGCAGTGCGCGATCGTCTGTCCCCACAGCGTGATCCGGGCGAAGTACTACGACGCCTCGCGCCTCGAGGGCGCTCCGGAGTCCTTCCAGGCGGCGCCGATCAACGCGCGAGGCTTCCCGGGGTCCCGGTACACGCTCCAGGTCTACGTGGAGGACTGCACGGGCTGCGGCGTCTGCGTGGAGAACTGCCCGTCTCATGCCGTCGACACGCCGGGGCGACGCGCGATCCACATGGAGCCCCGCCTCGACGTGCTCGAGCGGGAGCGGGAGCGCATCTCCTTCTTCGAGACGCTGCCGTGGCCCGACCGCGCGCGAGTGAATTTCGCGAACGTGCGCGGCGTGCAGTTCCTCCGGCCCCTCTTCGAGTTCCCCGGCGCCTGCGCCGGCTGCGGCGAGACGCCCTACCTGAAGCTCGTGTCGCAGCTCTTCGGCGATCGGCTGCAGATCGCCAACGCCACCGGGTGTTCGTCGATCTACGGAGCGAACCTCCCGACCACCCCGTGGGCGACGGATGACGCCGGACGCGGCCCCGCCTGGTCGAACTCGCTCTTCGAGGACAACGCCGAATTCGGGCTCGGATACCGCATCGCGATCGACAAGCAGACGGAGATCGCCGAGGGGCTGCTCCGCAAGCTCGCGAGCGAGCTCGGCGACGGCCTCGTCACGGCGCTGCTCGAGGCGCCGCAGATCACGGAGTCGGACTTCCGCGTCCAGCGCGATCGCGTCGATGCGCTGAAGACGAAGCTGCGCTCGCTCGGGGAGCGTCCCGAGGCGAAGAGGCTGCTCCCCCTCGCGGACTTCTTCGTGCGCCGTTCCGTCTGGATCGTCGGGGGCGACGGCTGGGCCTACGACATCGGCTACGGCGGGCTCGACCACGTGATCGCGACGGGACGCGACGTGAACATCCTCGTGCTCGACACGGAGGTGTACTCGAACACCGGTGGGCAGGCCTCGAAGGCGACGCCCCTCGGCGCCTCGGCGAAGTTCGCCGCGGCCGGCAAGCGGGTCCCTCGCAAGGACCTCGCGATGATGGCGATCGCCTACGGCAACGTGTACGTCGCCCAGGTGGCGATGGGCGCGAACAACGAGCAGGCCGTGCTCGCCTTCCGCGAGGCCGAGGCCTACAAGGGGCCCTCCATCGTGCTCGCGTACTCGCAGTGCATCGCGCACGGCACCGATCTCCGGCAAGGGATGAAGCAGGCTGCGCGTGCGGTGGCGACCGGACACTGGCCGCTCTTCCGCTTCGATCCGACGATGCGGAAGCAGGGCATGAACCCGTTCCGACTCGACTCGACGCGGCCGCGCCTCGCGCTCGAGGAGTACCGGTACCGCGAGGTCCGCTTCAAGGTGCTCGAGCAGACACATCCGGCCGAGGCCGAGCACATGATGGAGCAGGCCAAGCTCGCCGCGATGGAGCGGTACAAGAGCTACGAGGATCTGGCCGCGAGGGACGGAAGCCGCTTCCTCCCCCACTGGGAAGACATCTAGGGGAGGCGCCATGGATCTCTCGACACGCTACCTCGGGCTCTCCCTCGCGCATCCGATCGTCGCCTCGGCCTCGCCCCTCACGGCGACCATCGACGGCGTCCGGCGCATCGAGGACGCGGGCGCCTCCGCCGTGGTCATGTCCTCGTTGTACGAGGAGCAGATCCGCGCGGAGGACACGGCCTACGCGCTCTACACCGATCACGGCTCGAACTCGAATCCCGAGGCGGGGAGCTATTTCCCCTCGCTGCCGGAATACGATCGAGGGCGCTCGGGGCGCCTCGAGACGCTGCGCAAGACGGTCGAGTCCGTGCGGATCCCCGTCATCGCGAGCGTCTCCTGCGTGACGCTCGAGGGCTGGGTCGAGTACGCCGCGCTCGCGGAGCAGGCGGGGGCCGCGGCGCTCGAGCTCAGCGTGCTCATGCTGGCGGACGACGTCGAGGAGAGCGGGGCGCACATCGAGCACCGCTACGTGGACATCGTGCGTGCGGTGAAGTCCGCGGTGACGATCCCGGTGGCCGTGAAGCTCTCTCCGTTCGTGAGCTCGCTCGGTCACCTGGCGAAGCAGCTCGTCGGGGCGGGCGCCGACGGGCTCGTGCTCTTCAATCGCTTCTACGAGCCGGACGTGGACCTGAACAGCCTGTCGCTGCGGTCCGAGCTCACGCTCGGCGCGCGCCACGAGATCCGCCTCCCGCTCCTCTGGATCTCGCTCCTCTCGGGGAGGCTCCCGGTCTCGTTCGCGGCGAGTCGCGGCGTGGAGACGTCGACCGAGGTCGTGAAGTACCTGCTCGTCGGAGCGGACGTCGTGATGACGACCTCCGCGCTGCTCCGGTACGGACCGATGCACCTCGGGGAGCTCCGCCAGGGGCTCGAGTCGTGGCTCGACGCCCACGGCCACGACTCCCTCGAGGGGCTCCGAGGGAGGCTGCGCGCGGCCACACCCGAGCACGTGGACGAGGTGCTGCGAGGCCATCACACCCGATTGCTCCGGGACTACCTACCGAAACACCTTAGACTCTGAGCATGCATCGCCCCGTCACCCCCTCGGGACGCATCGCCCCGCGTCCTTCCTATGCGCCTCCGGCGCGAGAGGTGGTCGAACGCTGGCGTCCCTCGCTCGCGGCGAAGACGGGCCTCTCGGCGGTGCTCGTCGCGACGCTCTGCGCGCTCCTGGCGGCCGGCACGCTGCTCGTCGGCTTCGCGGCTTTCACGAGCGACCACGACGGGCCCCTGACCTTCGACGGCGTGCGGAGGGGCATGGCCGGCACGATGGTGGTGGCGGCGATCGTTCCGATCGTCTTCGCCGGCGTCGTCTCGTATTTCTACGGCAAGATCGTGACGCGGACGCGCGTCGAGCCGCTGGTGCAGGCGATGCGTCGCATCGCGGCGGGCGACATGTCCCCCGAGCTCCCGGACCCCGCGGAGACCGAGTTCCTCGCCGTGAACGACTCGTTCGAGCAGATGCGCGCGGCGCTCCTCGACGCGCTCGTGAAGCTCGAGCACCAGGACTCCCAACGGCGTCGATTCTTCGCCGACCTCGGCCACGACCTCGCGACGCCCGTGTCGACCGTCCTCTCGCTCGTCGACACGCTGCGCACCGAGCGCCTGGTCCCGACCGAGGCGGAGCGAGACCGGCTGACGGCGGCCCTCGAGCGCGAGGCCGAGCGTCTGGCGCGGCTCGCGACCGACATCCGCGAGCTCGCCTACCTCGACGATCCGGACGTCCGGATCCGCCGTCGCACCCAGGACGTCGGGGCCGTCGTCCGCGACGTCGTCGAGACCGTCCAGCTCGGCTCTCCGGGGCGACGGATCCGCTGCGAGGTGGAGAGCCTCCGCGCGAAGATCGATCGGACCCGGATCGAGCAGGTCGTGCACAACCTCCTCGCGAACGCCATGCGTCACACGCCGGAGACGGGCGAGATCCGGGTCACCGTCGACACCGAGGTGGGCTTCCCGCGGATCGTCGTCGAGGACGACGGCCCGGGGGTGAGCGACGACACGCTCATGAAGCTCGGGGAGCGCTTCTTCCGGACCGACCGGGCCCGGGGTCGGAGCTCGGGCGGGCACGGGCTCGGGCTCTCGATCGTGGCCGCCATCGTCGAGCGTCACGACGGGACCCTGCATTTCGAGCACGCCGAGTCGGGCGGGCTCCGCGTCGTGATCCTCTTGCCTGCGGACGGCATTCCGCCCGATCCTGGAGGAAATCACGAGCCCAAGGTCTGAGGGCTACCGTGGCGCGAGGGGGCCGATGAAGGGATTGTCCGTCTTGGTGGTCGAGGACGACCCGATCCTGCGCGAGATGCTCGAGCTGCATCTCCGTGCGGAGGGCTATTCGGTGCGCGGCACGGGCCACGGCGACGAGGTCATGCCGATGGTGGAGGCGGAGCGACCGGACGTCGTCGTGCTCGACGTCATGCTCCCCGGCAAGACCGGCATCGAGCTCTGCGTCGAGCTCCACCAACTCCCGAATCCGCCCGGGGTGATCATGGTGACGGCGCGCGGCGCCGAGGCCGACGTCGTCCTCGGTCTCGACTCGGGCGCCGACGACTACGTCGTGAAGCCGATCCGGCCGCGGGAGGTGGTGGCGCGGGTGCGCGCGCTCGCCCGTCGGGTCCGCGTGGAAGGCGAGGGGCCGACCCCATCGCGGGTGTACCGGCACGGGATGCTCGCGGTCGATCCCGTCTCCCGGCGGGTGTACGTCGGCGACGCCGAGGTCGTGCTGACGCCGAAGGAATTCGACCTCCTCCTCTTGCTCGTCGCGGAGCCCGACCGGGTCTACACGCGGCTCGAGATCCTCTCCGAGGTCTGGGAGACCCAGCACGAGGGCTACGTCCGCAACGTCGACAGCCACGTCATGCGCCTGCGGCGCAAGCTCGAGGCAGCGGGGCTCGACGCGAACGCGATCGAGACGAAGCACGGGACCGGCTACCGCTTCCGGCCGTCGGTCTGAGGCTCACTCGTTGACGACGAGATCGCTCGAGGGATGCCGGCGTCGCGGCGCGCAGTCGATCGCGTCCGGGACGTCCGAAGGGTTCGTCCACTCGAGCTTCGGGATGCGCGCGAGCCGGTTCCGATGACGGATCCCGGGGCGGAAGAGCGACGAGGGGTCGCAATTCTTGCCCGCGTAGATCAGCTCGAAGTGCACGTGGGGACCCTGGCTCCTCCCGGTGCTCCCGACCTCGGCGAGGATGGTCCCGGCGCGGACGCGCTGACCGGCGACGACGAAGTTCACGCTGTTGTGGGCGTAGAGCGTCACCCACCCGCCCGGATGCACCACCAGCACGACGTTGCCGAAACCCGAGAGCTCGTTGCCCGAGTAGCCCACGATGCCGGGCGCGCTCGCGCGGACGTTCCAGCCGAGGTCGCCCGCGATGTCGGTGGCGAGGTGGTAGCCGCCTTCGCCCGAGCCGTAGCCGCGGACGAAGCGGCCGTTGACGACGGGCCAGCGCAGCGTGCCGGGGAGGCGGTTCGAGCGGCCGCCGGCGGCGGCCACCCACCGCCGGCTGACGTGGCCGTGGAGGAGGGCGCCCGCGGCGTTCCGGTTCCCGAGCCCGAGACGACGCGCGAGGCGTAGGGCCCGCTCCTGCATCGGGGTGAGGGGACGGGGCGGCGCCGCGGCGCGCGCTCCGGCCTCGCGGGTCACGCCCGGCAAGAGCAGCTGGCGACCCGGCGACAGGGTCTCGACGTCACGCGGGGTCAGCGAGTTGGCCGCCATGATCTCGGCGACCGAGACGTGGTAGCGATTCGCGAGCGTCCAGATCGACTCGCCACGCTCGAGTCGGACGCGGATGCCGTAGCGCACCGTGTGACGGCTGCGCTGCTCGAGGACGGCGCGCACGCGCCGCTCGCTCACGCCCGGCACGAGGACCTGGGAGCCCGCGACGAGGCTGCGGGCGTCGTCGTCGTCCCATTGGTTCGCACGCAGGATCTCGTCGACCGTGGTGTCGTAGGTGCGGGCGACGTCCCAGAGCGTCTCGCCGTCGCCGAGCACGTGCATCGCGCCTTCGACCGGGTCTTCGCCCCCCCCGTCGGCCTCGAGGCCGCCGTCGAGGGTCTCGGCCCCCGGCACGGCCCCATCGAGCTCCACGGCCTCGAGCTCGCCCCCGTCGAGGAGACCGGCGTCCGCGAGGCCCGCGTCCGGCTGGTCCTCGGGAAGGAGCTCGTCGATGCCCGGGATCCGCAGGACCTGGCCCTCGCGGAGGTGCTTCGCCTGGTAGCGCGTGAGGTGGTTGAACTCCCGGATCACGTGGAGCTCGACGTCGTACGCCTGCGCGATGTCCCAGAGCGTCTGGCCCCGGCGCACGCGGATCTCGACGAAGGGCTCCTCCTCGCCCGCGTCCACGGCGGCGTCGACGGCCGTGCGGGCCGGCTGACGGACCGAGGCGTCGACGGCGACCTCCTCGCGCGGCCCACAGGCCGACGCCCCGGCGAGGGCCGCGGCGACGAGGAACGCGAGTCGGGGAGAGGGGGAGGGGAACGGCACGAGGGGCCGAGCCTAGCCAACGAACGCGCCGGGGGCACGTCGGCCGGGCTTGCACGGGTCCGGTGCGCTCCCACGATGGAGACCATGACGCCGATCGCCCTGACGATCGCCGGCTCCGACCCCAGCGGCGGCGCCGGCCTCCAAGCGGATCTCAAGACGTTCCATCAGCACCGCGTCTACGGGACGAGCGTGGTCACGCTCCTCACGGTCCAGAACACGGTCGGCGTCCGGCGCGTCTCCGTGCTCGAGCCCGACCTCGTCCGGGAGCAGCTCGAGGCGTTGCTCGACGACGTGCCGCCTTCGGCCGCGAAGACGGGCGCGCTCGGCTCCGTGGCGGTCGTCCGGACGGTGGCCGAGCTCGCGCGCGGCTTCGCCTTCCCGCTCGTCGTCGATCCCGTGATGATCAGCAAGCACGGCGCCCCGTTGCTCGATGCCGACGCGCGCGCCGCGGTCCGCGACGCCCTGCTGCCGCGGGCGACGCTGGTGACGCCGAACGGCCCCGAAGCCGAGGCGCTGGCCGGACGCCCCGTGCGCAACGCGGCCGGGGCGCGGGATGCGGCCCGCGCGATCGCCGATCTCGGCGCCCGTGGCGTGCTCGTGAAGGGCGGGCACCTCGAGGACGAGCACGCCGTGGACGTGCTCTTCTGGGAAGGCGCGATCCACGAGCTCTCGGCCCCCCGCGTGGTGACGAGGGCCGGGCACGGCACCGGGTGCACCTTGTCGGCCGCCATCGTCGCGCGCCTCGCGCTCGGACGGTCGATGCCCGAGGCGGTCGAGGGGGCGAAGCGCTGGCTCGGCGAGGCGCTGGCCCGAGCTCCGGCGATCGGGCGGGGCGTGGGCCCGGTCGATCACCTCACGCCCATCGATTGACGCTCGGGGTCCGACGATCGCGGGCGCGAGGCCTTGCGAGACGCCCCCCAGAGGTGGGAGAGTGCCCACCCGAAGGTCCGAGTGGTGCCGCATCTTCCCTCCGATCCCGAAGCCGTGTTCGAGGCGTTCGTGCGCAACGCCAACGCCGTCGGCGCGCTCTCGCGCACGGCGCGCACCACCGGTCGACCGGGGGCGGACGCCACGCCGCCGCCCGCGGCGCTCCGCAATCCCCCGGCGCCGCCGCGGGGACCGGGCGAGGCGACCCAGATGCGCCAGGCGGAGGCCGTGGTCCCCGAGGTCCGCCGGATCTCCGCGCCTCCCGAGCCCATCCCGGAAGGGAGCATCGACGGTCAGGTCCCGGCGGGCGAGCTCGATCGGACCCTCACGGACATGGCCGTCCTCGTCCGCTACGGCCACCACGGCGAGGCGAGCGCCAAGCTCCGGGCCCTGGTCGAGCGCTACCCACGCGATCTCCTGCTCGTCCGGCGCGTCGCGGAATTCTACGTGGAGCACCGCCGCATCGCGGAGGCCAAGGAATCGTTCTTCCAGCTCGCGGCCGGACTCTTCCAGCAGGGCAACCAGGTCGGCATGCGGAAGGCGCTCGAGCAGGTCCTGGTCCTCGATCCGGAGAACGAACGGGCGAGCCGGCTGCTCGACCTCCTCGATCGCCGGGCCCTCCGTTCCGGGACCCATGGACTCCCCTGATCGGGGGGCGAACCCCCGACAATTCGGGAGTCTCCCCACCCGTGCCTCTTGCACGGCCGCGCTCCTGCCTGCTATCTCGCCTGCCCCGCCGGGAGACTGAACGGCGGTACAGGAGTGCCGATGGCGCGGAAGCGCAACGACGAACCCACTCTGTTCGACGACCCGCTCGCGGGCTTCGTCGATGCCTCGCTCGCGGAAGAAACGCGGCGTAGGTACCTGAATTACGCGCTCAGCGTCATCACGTCCCGTGCCCTGCCGGACGTGCGTGACGGCCTGAAGCCGGTGCAGCGACGCATCCTCTACACGATGCAGAACGAGCTGCGCCTCTCGTCCGACGCGAAGTACCGCAAGTCCGCGGCCGTCGTCGGCGACGTGATGGGCAAGTTCCATCCGCACGGCGACACGGCCATCTACGACGCGCTCGTCCGGATGGCCCAGTCGTTCTCGATGCGGGCTCCGCTCGTCGACGGCCGCGGCAACTTCGGCTCGCCCGACGGCGACTCGCCGGCGGCGATGCGCTACACGGAGGCGAAGCTGCAGAAGCTCGCCGACGAGCTCCTCGACGAGCTCGGCAAGCAGACCGTCGCGTTCCGACCGAACTACGACGGGACGCGCTTCGAGCCGGTCGTCCTGCCCGCGCGCTTCCCGAACCTGCTGGTCAACGGCTCGCAGGGCATCGCCGTCGGCATGGCCACGTCGATCCCGCCGCACAACCTCGGCGAGGTCGTGAAGGCCTGCGTCGCCCTCATCGACGACGGCGAGCTCACGACGAAGCAGCTGCTCAAGCACATCAAGGGACCCGATTTCCCGACCGGCGGCGAGCTCGTCAGCTCCCGCGAGGACATCGTCGCGGCCTACGAGAACGGCCAGGGGTCGCTCAAGCTCCGCGGCGAGTGGAAGGTCGAGGACTCGAAGAAGGGCAACCCGCAGATCGTCATCACGTCGATCCCGTACGCCGTCGAGCGCGCCTCGATCGTCGAGAAGATCGCCGAGGTGATCCTCTCGAAGAAGCTCCCCGTGCTGCTCGACGTCCGCGACGAGAGCACCGAGGACTGCCGGGTCGTCTGCGAGTTCAAGAAGGGCGCCGATCCGCAGCTGATCCTCGCCTACCTCTACAAGCACACGCCGCTCCAGACGAACGTGCAGGTGAACCTCACCTGCCTCGTCCCGACGGAGAACGCCGAGATCGCCGCGCCGCAGCGCCTCGACCTCCGGAGCATCCTCCGGCACTTCCTCGACTTCCGCATGGAGGTCGTGACGAAGCGGCTCGCGTTCGACCTCGCGAAGCTCCGCGAGCGGATCCACATCCTCGAGGGCTTCGCGATCATCTTCGACGCGCTCGACGAGACGATCCGCATCATCCGGCGGTCGGACGGCAAGCAGGACGCCGCCGACAAGCTGATGAAGCGCTTCGGCCTCGACGACGTCCAGGTCGACGCGATCCTCGAGCTCAAGCTCTACCGCCTCGCGAAGCTCCAGATCCTCGTCGTCCAGGAGGAGCTCGGGGAGAAGAAGGCGGAGGCCGCGCGGCTCGAGAAGCTCCTCTCGTCCGAGAAGGCCCGCTGGAACCTCATCCGGGCCGAGCTCCACGAGCTCGAGCAGACCTACCAGGATCGCCGTCGCACGCGGATCCTCACGAACCTCGACGAGCCCAAGTTCGAGGCCGAGGCCTTCATCATCGAGGAGGACGCGATGGTCGTCCTCACCCAGCAGGGCTGGCTGAAGCGTCAGCAGCGCGTGAAGGACATCGGCTCGCTCCGCGTCCGCGAGGGCGACTCCGTCCTCGCGGTGCAGGCGGGCTCGACCCGGGCGTCGATCGCCTTCTTCTCGAACCTCGGCAGCTGCTACGTCGCGCGCATCGTCGACATCCAGGCGACGTCCGGGCACGGCGCGCCCGTGCAGACGATGTTCAAGATGGCCGATGGCGAGCGCATCCTCGCGATGGCCTCCTTCGATCCGCGCTTCCTCGAGGTCCCTGCGGCCACCGAGGGCGCGTCGGAGCCCGAGGCCCCGTACGCCGTCGCCGTCACCAAGGGCGGCATGTGCCTGCGCTTCTCGCTCCGCGCGCACCGCGATCCCTCGACGCGCGCCGGACGTCGCTACGTGCGCCTCAACGAGGGCGACGAGGTCGTCTACGTCGGCGTGACGGAGGCCGACGACAAGCTGGCGTGCGTCACGCGGTCGGGCCACGCCCTGATCTGCGAGGTCGAGGACGTCAGCGTGCTCGCCGGCGCCGGCAAGGGCGTGACCCTCGTCAAGATCGACGACAAGGACGTGGTGGTCGGAGCCCAGATCCTCCGCTACACGGACGACGTGCTCGTGGCCGTGAAGGACGGCGGCACCGAATACCGCGTCACCCTCCGCAAGTACGACGTGACGAGCCGCGGAGGGAAGGGCCACGCCCTCTTCAAGCGCGGCTACGTCGAGAAGGCCCTGGTCCCCGAGGCCGTCGTTCCCGAGTTCCCGTCGGAGGCTGACCGATGAGCGAGACCTATTCGGCGAAGGACATCGAGGTCCTCGAAGGCCTCGAGCCCGTCCGCAAGCGCCCCGCGATGTACATCGGCGGGACGGATGCGCGCGGCTACCACCACCTGCTCTGGGAGATCGTCGACAACTCGGTCGACGAGGCGATCAACGGTCACGCGACCCAGATCGAGGTGGTGATCGACGCCGATGCGAAGGGCGCCCGGGTCACCGACAACGGCCGCGGCATCCCCGTCGACATCCACCCGAAGTTCAAGAAGTCGGCCCTCGAGATCATCCTCACGACGCTCCACGCGGGCGGCAAGTTCGAGGGCAAGAACTACCACGTCTCCGGCGGCCTCCACGGCGTCGGCTCGTCGGTCGTCAACGCGCTCGCGACCGAGCTCGTCGCGACCGTGCGTCGCGGCGGCAAAGAGTACACCCAGTCGTTCGCGCGCGGCCTCCCGACGTCGAAGCTCAAGGAGGTCGGGGACACGCGCAAGCGCGGGACCACGATCTACTTCCGCCCCGACGACAAGATCTTCGGTGCGAGCGGGAAGTTCGACATCGATCGCGTCCGCGAGACGCTCGAGGCGAAGACCTACCTGCATCGGGGCCTCAGGATCTCGCTCCGCGACGAGGCCTCGGGCAAGACCGAGGACTTCGAGCATCCGAACGGCATCGTCGACTACCTCGGCAAGCTCGTGCGCGAGCGCGGCAAGCCCGGCGTCCACCCGACGGCCTTCGCCCTGGATCGCGACGGGGACTTCCGCATGGAGGTCGCCCTGCAGTGGACGGAGTCGACCGACGAGGTCCTGAAGTCCTACGCGAACGGCATCCCGACGCCGATGGGCGGCACGCACGAGAACGGCCTCCGCGCCGCGCTCGGCAAGGCGATCCGCAACTACATGGACACCCACAACATCACGTTGAAGGGTGTGAAGATCACGGCCGAGGACATCCGCGAGGGCATCGTCGGCATCCTCAGCGTCTACGTCCAGGAGCCCCAGTTCCAGGGCCAGACGAAGGATCGCCTGAACAATCCGGAGGTCGCCGGCCTCGTCGAGAACGCCGTCCGCACCGCGCTCGAGCAATGGCTCCACGACAACAAGTCGATGGCGGAGTCGATCCTCGCGCGCATCGTGCTCTCGGCCCGCGCCCGCGAGGCGAGCCGCGCGGCGAGCCAGCAGGTCAGCCGCAAGTCGGCGGTCAGCCATCGCCTGAACCTGCCCGGGAAGCTCTCCGACTGCGCGAGCACCGATCCGACCGAGTGCGAGCTCTTCCTCGTCGAGGGCGACTCGGCCGGCGGCAACGCCAAGCAGGGGCGCGATCGCCGGACGCAGGCCATCCTCCCGCTGCGCGGCAAGGTGTTGAACGCCGAGCGGGCGAGCGGCTCGCAGGTGCTCGCCAACGCCGAGCTCCAGAACATCGTGAACGCGCTCGGCTGCGGGATCGGCAAGGACTTCGACGTCTCGAAGATCCGGTACGGGCGGGTCTTCCTCCTGATGGACGCCGACAGCGACGGCCATCACATCGCGACGCTGCTGCTCACGTTCTTCTACCGCATGCTGCCCGGCCTCATCCGGAACGGGCACGTCTTCGTGGCGCAGCCGCCGCTCTACCGCATCGACGCGGGACGCGACACGCACTGGGCCCTCGACGACGCGGAGAAGGAGCGGATCCTGAAGTCGCTCCCGAAGAACGTGAAGCCCGAGATCAGCCGCTTCAAGGGTCTCGGCGAGATGACGGCCGAGGAGCTGAAGTCGACGACGCTCGATCCACGGCGGCGGCGCGCGCTGCGCGTCACCATCGAGGAGGAGCTCGAGACCGATCGGGTCCTGAACGACCTGATGGGCAAGGACGCGAGCGCTCGCTACCAGTTCATCATGGAGCACGCGCCGAAGGCGACGGCCGACGACCTCGACCTCTAGGCCCTACGTCCACGAGAAGGCTCCCCTCGGTGCCGGTGTGCGAGGGGCGCCCCCGATTCCGTGGAAACGTTGCGGTTCTCCGTCCGGGCATGGACAATGCTCGGACGGAGTCTCGTCCTTGAACGACTCGAACAGGCTCGAACGCCGGAGCGCTCGTCATGGCCGGGCGGGGGCATGCCTCGTCGGCCCGCTGGCCGTCGCCGGCGTCGTCGGCCTGGCCTTTCCCGAGGAAGCACGTGCGGATCGGCCCGCGATCCTCTCGCTCGAGGGCGACCTCGCGACGCCCGTGAGCTCCGAGCAGCGGGACCTCTTCGGCGCCGGGCTCTCCGGGGCGTTCTCCGTCGAGGTGCCGGTTCAGCGGTGGTTGCTCGTCGGTGGGCGGCTGCGCTCTGGTTTCCTGTCGAGCGGACCCGCTCCGGCCGACCCGAGCCTCGCCGATCCGGGCGTCGGTACGTACACGATGCTCTTCGGCACGGCGCGTGTGCGGCCGCTCTTCTTCCTCGAAGGAGCGCGCCACGCCGATGGCCTCTTCGTCGACGTGGGCGGCGGCGGCGGCCTCACGGGGTCGGACTTCCGGGCCGGCCTCGAGCTGGGCGTCGGCTATCTGTTCCGAGTCCGCGACCTCGATCTCGGCCCCTCGATCCGCTACCTGCGCGTCTTCCAGCCGAACGGTCAGGCGCTCGGGGGCGGCGACGCGAGCGTCTTGCTCCTCGGCGCCACCGTGAGCTTCCGCGACCGCGCGCACCTCCATGGCGAGCAGGGCGCCGAGCCCCGGGACGAGGAGCCGGCGGCGCCCGCCGACTCCGATCACGACGGGGTGCCCGACGAGCGGGACGGGTGCCCGACCGTGCCGGAGGACCTCGATCACTTCCAGGACGAGGACGGCTGCCCCGATGCCGACGACGACGGGGACGGCATTCCCGACACGGCCGACCGCTGTCCGACGGTGCCCGAGGACGCCGACGGCTTCCAGGACGACGATGGCTGCCCCGAGATCGACAACGATGCCGACGGGCTCGCGGACTCGATGGATCGCTGCCCGAACGAGCCCGAGACCGTGAACGGCAACGCCGACGAGGACGGCTGCCCCGATCGCGGTCTCATCGTCCTGGTCGGTGACCGGATCGTCCTCGAGGAGCGCGTGCTCTTCGACTTCGAGCGGGCGCGCGTGAAGCATGGAGCGAGACCGCACCTCGACGCCATCGTCCGACTCTGGCGCCAGCATCCCGAGTGGGCGCGGATCCGCATCGAGGGCCATGCCGACGCGCGCGGCAACGAGGAGTACAACCTCCGGCTCAGCGCGGATCGCGCCAGGAACGTGATGAACGCGCTCATCGAGCGCGGCATGCCGGCCACGATCCTCGAGTCCCAGGGATTCGGCTCGAGCCAGCCGCGCGAGAGAGGCGAGACCGAGACCGCGCACCAGCGCAATCGTCGCGTCGAGTTCGTGATCGTCGCACGCTCGGCCCCCGACGCCGCTCCCGGGACCGAGGCGCCGAGCGCACCGCCCGCACCCGAGCCTCCCACGAACGCGAATCCGGGATCCGGAGGGTCGCCATGAGCCGTACCCGAGTCGTCCTCCTCACGTCCCTCCTGGCTCTCCACGCAGCCTTCGCCTTCGCGGCTTGTGGGGATGCCATCGTCGGTCGCGACTGCGCGCCCAGCTACACCCTCTGCAACGGGTACTGCGCCTCGCTCTCCGACGACGAGCTGAACTGCGGTGGATGCGGGGTCGTCTGCCGCTCGAACGAGCGCTGCCAGGTCGGCGTCTGCACCGCCCTGTCGGACGGCGGGCTCGACGGGGGCGTGGGCGACGCGTCGATGGACGGCTCGACGGGCGATGCGTCGACCGACGGTTCGATCGGCGATGGCTCGGTGGGCGACGGCGGTCTCGACGGCGGCGCGGGCGACGGGTCGATGGCCGACGGTGGGATGGGCTGCGCGTGCAACGTCGGCGAGCTCTGCTGCGGCATGTCATGCGTCGATCCGCTGACGAGCACGGCGAATTGCGGCGGCTGCAACATGCCCTGCGGCGTCGGGGAAGTCTGCTCGAACGGTGGCTGCATGATCTCGTGCGGCACGGGTCTCACGCTCTGTGGAGCGCAGTGCTTCGACCTCACCTCCGATCCGGATCACTGCGGGAGCTGCACGAACGTCTGCGCGAGCGGCATCTGCTCGGGCTCGTCCTGTGCCGCGGTGCCCCAGGGCCACGTCGTCCTGATCGGACACGACTACCAGACGACCCGGGCCCTCCAGAACGTCTTCCTCGGCAACGCGGCGTTCATCCCCGGATCGCCGGCGGGTGTCCTCGTGTACGTGGGCACCGGCACGATGGCGTCGTCGAACAACGTGTCGGGCGCGATCAACCAGGTCGCCGCCGGCCGGACGTTCACGCGAACGGATACTTCGGATCCGACCCAGGTGCCGCTCCTCCTCGCGAGCGCGGACGTGTTCATCGTCCTCGCGCAGGAGGGCTCGACCGACGCCGAGATCCAGGGGCTCGGGACCAGCTGGGCGGTCGCGCTCACCACCTTCGTGAACACGGGCGGCGTCGTCGTCGTGCTCGACGCGGGCGCCGCGAACGCGGGCACGCAGCAGCTCCTCGTCTCGGCCGGCCTGCTCACGGTCACGGGGCGCACGGACGTCAGCGGTCAAATCGTCTCCGTGACGAATCCGGGCGACGTCCTCGCCGCGGGAGCCGGCTCCAACGCCTACCGCGCGTCGAACAACAGCGTCTACTACGGCTCGACCAGCGGCGCGCCCGTCGTCCAGTACTGCCCGACCGCGGGTTCCTGCCTCGGTCCGGTCGTCGTCCACCGCGTCACCCCCTGACGCGACGCCGTAGGGGCCACTCGCCGGCGGACGCGCCTCCCGCGTCCGCGCGTCGGGCACGTGCGCCTTTTTTGACGTGAACGGGATTTTCGCATCGAAATCCTTCCCCAAGCAGTTCGATAAGCGGAGGGAACGGAGCGGATGGAAACCCCTACGTCCGAGTGCCACGTCTGCGGCAGCGCCTTCGAGGTTCGCTTCCGGTATCAGGTTCGCGAGGAAGCGGGACGCTACCTCTACGTCTGCTCGCTGCCCTGCCAGCAGCGCCTCCTCGAGGGCGTGCAGGGCCGCTGCGACTGCTCGGTCTGCGGCCGGGCCTTCGCGCTCGAGTTCCCGTACCAGGTGGCCGTGCGGGACGGCGTGCGCGCGTATTTCTGCTCGCAGGAATGCCGCGCCGAGGGCGCCCGCGTGGTCGAGGCGCCCCAGCGTGCTCGCGGTCCGCGTCGCATCGCCGTCTTCAACCACAAGGGCGGCACGGGCAAGACGACGACCTCGGTGAACCTCGCGGCCGGCCTCGCCGAGACCGGCCTGCGCGTGCTGCTCGTCGACGCCGACGGGCAGGGCAACGTCGGGGCCTCGCTCGGCATCCGCGGAGAGCAGACGCTCTACCACGTGCTCGTCCAGGGAGTGCACGCGGCGCAGGCCGCCGTGCCGGTGCGTCAGAACCTCGACGTGCTCACGTCGAACGAGCTGCTCGCCGCGGCCGAGCTCTACCTCGCCAACCGTCCGAACCGTGATCGCGTCATGCGCGAGAGGCTCGGCGATCGCGTGCAAGGCTACGACGTAGTGGTCATCGACTGCGCCCCGGCCCTCTCGCTGATGAACCAGAACGCGCTCGTCTTCGCCGACAGCGTGATCGTGCCCGTCGCCTGCGACTACCTCTCGCTCGTCGGCGTGAAGCAGGTCATCAAGACGATCAAGAACGTCCGCGAGCTCCTCGATCACGACATCGAGGTGCTCGGCGTTCTCCCCACGTTCTACGACGTGCGCAACCGCATCGCGCGCGAGTCGCTCGACACGCTGAAGCGGCACTTCGGCGAGCACTGCCTGCCGCCCGTGCGCGTGAACACGCGCCTCAAGGAGGCGCCGAGCGTGAAGCAGACGATCTTCGAGCTCGCGCCCGACAGCCACGGTGCCGAGGACTACCGACACCTCGTGCGACACGTCCTCGGGGACGCGCTCGGGAGGAAAACCGAGCCCGCCGAGACGGCTACCGCCGAGACGGCCGAGGTCGCGGCCGAATGACCGATTCCACCTCCAGGGAGGTTCCGATGAGCCAGGGACACGAGACCGCGATGAAGGACGTCTTCGAGCACGACGAGGTGGCGGACGTGCTCCGCTCCACCTTCTACTCGAAGCCGACCACGCCGAAGAAGGTGGCCCCCGGGCGGCGGGCCGCGAAGCCCAAGCCCGACCACTACGAGGTGATCTGCATCTCGATGTACCGGGAGGACCTCGACGCCCTGGACGCCAAGGTGGCGGACCTCAAGGCCCGCGGGCATCGCAAGATGAGCCGATCGAGCCTGATCCGGTACGCCCTCGAGAACGTCGACCTGACCAAGCTCCCCCGGAGCTACTGAGGCCCGCCCGAGGCTGGGCGGGGGCGGGGGGAGGGCCCCCGGCCGGTGGGCGGAGCCCATCCGCCGATACCCCGATTCGCGGACTGAACGAGAAACGGTCTCGGCCCGGGCACGACCTCCGGGGAGCGCTATACTGCGCGCCCCAACCCCAGGAGGTCCCCCGTGATCGAGGAACGGCTGCGCGAAGCGCTCACTTTCGACGACGTGTTGCTGGTTCCGGGGTACGCGGACTTCCTTCCGGCCCACGCGGACGTGCGCACGCGTCTGACGCGCGGCCTCGAGCTCAACACGCCGATCATCTCGGCCGCCATGGACACCGTCACCGAGTGGCGGACGGCGGTGACGATGGCGCGCGAGGGCGGCCTCGGCATCGTGCACAAGAACCTCACGCCGGAGGATCAGGCCAAGGAGATCCTCAAGGTGAAGCGCGCCGAGTCCGGCATGATCGTCGACCCCGTCACGATCCGCCCGGACCTCTCGCTCCGCCAGGCGCTCGAGATCATGCGGCAGCACGAGATCTCGGGTCTCCCGGTCGTGCAGGACGGGAAGCCCGTCGGCATCCTCACGAGCCGCGACATCCGCTTCGAGCAGAACCTCGACCAGCCCGTGATGCGCCTCATGACCCGCGAGCTCGTCACGGTGCCGCCCGGCGTGAGCCAGGAGCGCGCGCGGGAGCTCTTGCACAAGCATCGCATCGAGAAGCTCCTCGTCGTGAACGAGAGCGGGGATCTCGTCGGCCTCATCACGATCAAGGATCTCCTCCAGGCCGAGATGTATCCGAACGCGGTGAAGGACTCGATGGGTCGCCTCCGGGTCGGCGCCGCCATCGGTCCGGGCGCCGATCGCGAACAGCGGGTCGCTGCGCTCGTCGCCGCGGGCGTCGACGTGGTCGTCATCGACACGGCCCACGGCCACAGCAAGGGCGTGATCGACGCCGTGCGCGAGACCCGCAAGCGTTACCCCGAGCTCCAGATCATCGCTGGCAACGTCGCCACGGCCGAGGCCACCGAGGCCCTGATCGAGGCGGGCGTCGACGGAGTGAAGGTGGGCATCGGTCCCGGCTCCATCTGCACGACGCGCGTCGTCGCCGGCATCGGCGTCCCCCAGATCACCGCCATCTCGGATTGCGCGGCGGTCGGCAAGAAGCACGGCGTGCCCATCATCGCCGACGGCGGCATCAAGTTCTCCGGCGACGTCGTGAAGGCGATCGCGGCCGGCGCGAACTGCGTGATGCTCGGCTCGCTCTTCGCCGGCACCGACGAGTCGCCCGGCCAGCTCGTTCTCTTCCAGGGCCGTACGTACAAGAGCTACCGCGGCATGGGCTCGATCGGAGCCATGCGGAAGGGCTCGGCGGATCGCTACTCGCAGGGCGACGTCGAGGACGCACAGAAGCTCGTGCCCGAGGGCATCGAGGGGCGCGTTCCCTACCGCGGTCCGCTCTCGAAGGTCGTCTACCAGCTCGTCGGCGGCCTCCGCGCGGGCATGGGCTACACGGGATGCCGCACCATCCCGCTCCTCCAGGAGAACGCGCGCTTCATCAAGATGAGCGCCGCCGGTCTCCGCGAGAGCCACGTCCACGACGTCGTCGTGACGGAAGAGGCCCCGAACTACCGCATCGAGCGCTGAACCGAGCGCCGACCTCCCACCTCACGGAACACGAATGGCCCGCTCTCCCGTCCTGATCCTCGACTTCGGCTCGCAGTACACCCAGCTCATCGCGCGGCGCATCCGCGAGATGCACGTCTACTGCGAGATCCACCCCTGCACGCTCGCGTTCGACGCGATCCGGGAGATGAAGCCCTCGGCCGTCATCCTCTCCGGTGGACCGGCGAGCGTGTACGGCGAGGGCGCGCCCACGACGGACGTCCGCGTCTACGACCTCGGCGTCCCCGTTCTCGGCATCTGCTACGGCATGCAGCTCACCTGCCACCTGCTCGGCGGCAAGGTCGAGCGGGCGAACGAGCGCGAGTACGGTCCGGCACGCATCGACGTGAACGAGGCCGTCGGTCTCCTCCACGGCTTCGCGACGGGCGAGCAGGTCGACGTCTGGATGAGCCACGGCGATCGCGTCGAGGCGCTCCCCGCCGGGTTCCGCGTGATCGCGCGCTCGGGCAACAGCCCCTACGCCGCCGTCGCGAACACCGAACGCCGCATCTTCGGCGTCCAGTTCCATCCGGAGGTCGTCCACACCCCGCGCGGCGTCGAGATGCTCCGCGGCTTCCTCTTCGACGTCGCGGGCGTCGCGGCGGACTGGACCCCGGGCAACTTCGTCGACCAGACGGTCGGCGCGATCCGCTCGCAGATCGGCGAGGCCTCGGCCATCTGCGGCCTCTCGGGCGGCGTGGACTCCTCCGTCGCGGCGATGCTCGTCTCGAAGGCGATCGGCGACCGTCTGACCTGCATCTTCGTCGACAACGGCCTGCTCCGGAAGGACGAGGCCACGGCCGTCGTGAAGATGTTCCGGGACCACTTCCACCTGAAGCTCGTGCACGTCGACGCCTCGGAGGAGTTCCTCACGGCGCTCGCGGGCGTCACCGATCCCGAGCAGAAGCGGAAGATCATCGGCAAGGTCTTCATCGACGTCTTCGAGCGCGAGTCGAAGAAGGTCGAGGGGGCTCGCTTCCTCGTGCAGGGCACGCTCTATCCCGACGTGATCGAGAGCGTCTCCTTCAAGGGCCCGAGCGCCGTCATCAAGAGCCACCACAACGTCGGCGGTCTTCCGGAACGGATGAACTTCCAGCTCTGCGAGCCGCTCCGACTGCTCTTCAAGGACGAGGTCCGCGAGGTCGGCGCCGCCATGGGCATGCCGCACCACGTGCTCTGGCGTCAGCCGTTCCCGGGACCGGGTCTCGCCGTGCGCTGCCCGGGCGCGATCGAGCGCGAGAAGCTCGACATCCTGCGCGAGGCGGACGCCATCCTCGAAGAGGAGATCCGCGCGGCCGGACTCTACGAGAAACTGTGGCAGAGCTTCTGCGTGATCCTGCCCGTGCGCACCGTCGGCGTGATGGGCGACGAGCGGACGTACGACTACGTGATCGCGATCCGTGCCGTCGAATCGAAGGACGGGATGACCGCCGATTGGGCGCGCATCCCGCACGAGGTGCTCGCGCGCATCTCGACGCGGATCATCAACGAGGTCCGCGGCTGCAACCGGGTCTGCTACGACATCTCGTCGAAGCCGCCCGCCACGATCGAGTGGGAATGAGCCGTCTCGCCTCGGCCTCGTTCTTCGTCGCGTGCCTGCTCTCCCCGGCAGGCCTCGCGCTCGGGGACGAGCTGCCGATGGCGGACGTCGCACCGCACCACGATGCGAGCGGCCGGTACCTCGAGACGGTGGCGGTCGGCCTCCCGGACACGAGCCTCCCGACCTTCGAGTCGCGCTGCCGGTCGGCGCGCGACCGGGCCGAGGCTCGCGCCTCCCTGGCCCTGCTCTCGCACGTGGACTCGGCGCTCGAGCGGGTCTCGGCCACGCCCCCCACCGTGGCCCGCGTCCGCGAGGTGGTGACGAGCCGGAAGGAAATCCGCGCTCGACGACCGCTCGTCGACTGCGGCATGGTCGTCTCCATGCGCGTCTCCCTCGCCGATCTCGCTTCGGCCGCTCCCGGACTCGGAGTCTCGTTTTGAAGGTCCGCTCGCTGCTCTTCCTCCTCGCCTTCGGCTCGATGGGCGTGACGTGCTACGGGCCGGGCCGCCCCGACCAGGCGCCGGCGATGCTCCGCGTGCGCGCGGTGCCCGAGGAAGCACGCGTGTCGATCGACGACCGCTACGCGGCGACGGCGCGGACGCTCGCCGTCGAGCCTCGGGCGCTCCGCCCGGGTCACCACCAGATCACGCTCGAGGCCCCGGGCTATTTCCCGCACGACCTCGAGCTGGATCTCCCGTCCGGCGAGACGGCGATCGACGTCCGCCTGCGGCCGTTGCCGCCCTGATCAGTCGCGCGGCTCGCGGTAGAGCACGGTGTCCTCGGGGACGAGCGAGACGAACTCGTCGGCGGCCCCGCGCGCGTCCGTCTCGATCTTCGCATCGAACGTGAGCTTCACGTCGTAGTCGGCCCCGGGCGGCGCGATGTAGCTGCCGATCGAGACGTGGGGGTAGTCCCTCTGGATGCGCTCGAGGGGATCGGCGATGGCGCCCTCGTCGCCGCGGATGAAGACCACGTGGGAGAAGAAGCGCTCGCCGTGATCGAGCACGGCGCGGATGCCCTCCCACTTCGCCTGGAAGATGCTCGGGACGCCCGGGAGGACGAAGACGTTCTCCATGCGCAGCGTGGGCCACGTGCCGGCGGGACCCTGCACCCACGTCGCGCCGCGGGGAACGTTCGCCATGCGCAGGTGGTGGACGGTGGTGCCGGCGCCGAAGTGCTTGCGGATGGCTGCCGAGAGCTTCTCGTCGCGGTCGAGGGGCACTTCGAACGCGACCGCCACGGCGTCGATGGTGACGTCGTCGTGCGTCGGTCCGATGCCGCCGCTCGTGAACAGGTAGTCGTGCGAACGACGAAGGTGATCGACCTCGTGGGCGATCGTCGAGATCTCGTCCACGCAGACCACGACCCGCCGGAGCGCGATGCCGAGGCGGAACAGCTCCTTCGCGAGGAAGTGAGTGTTCTTGTCCTCGATCTTCCCAGAGAGGATCTCGTTCCCGACGACGAGGAGGGCGGCCGTACGATGCACCCTCGGGAGGATAGCAGGGAGGGAAGGGCGGGGAAGCGCGGCCGTCGCCCGGAGGGGCTCAGGCGCGCTGGCGGGCGCACTCGTAGAGCGCGATGGCGGCCGCGACCGAGGCGTTGAACGACTCGACCGGGCCGTCCTGGGGGATACGCGCGATCACGGTGCAGCGCTCGCGCACCATCCGCCGGAGGCCGGCGCCTTCCGACCCCACGACGAGCACGCGACCCCCGGGGGCGGGCGGCAGCTCGGCGATCGACGTCGTGCCGTCGCCATCGAGGCCGACGATCTGCAGCCCTCGATCCCCGAGGTCGTGGAGGGTGCGCTGGAGGTTCGTGACCTCCGCGATCCGGGCATGCTCCGTGGCCCCGGCCGATGCCCGGACGACGACCGCCGAGACCGGCGCGCTCCGATGCTTCGGGACGACGAGGCCATCGGCCCCGAGGCCGACGGCGCTGCGCACGATCGCCCCGAAATTGTGGGGATCCGTGACCTCGTCGAGCGCGACCAGCAGGGGCGGCTGCCGTGCCTCGTCGAGGATCTTCTCGAGGTCCACGTAGCGGTACTCGCCCGCCACCGCGACCACGCCCTGGTGCTTCACGCCGCCGGAGAGCTGGTCGAGGGCCGCGCGCGAGCGCGTCTCGACCCGGAGCCGCGCGCGCTCGGCCGCCTCGACGACCGGGCGAACGTCCGCGCGCTGGGGATCCTCCACGTAGATCGCGTGGATGGACTTCGCGTCCCGCCCCTTCAGCGCCTCGGCGACGAATCGGGGCCCGGTGAGGATCCGCTTCATGTGGCGAGCGCCGAAGCGATTTCGGCGACGACGGCGTCGGCCGCCGCCACGGGATCGGCCGCGTTCCGGATCGGCCGCCCGACGACGAGGAGGTCGGCGCCGGCTGCGATGGCGGCCGCCGGCGTGGCGGCGCGCTTCTGGTCGCCGAGGTCGGCGCCTGCGGGCCGGATGCCCGGAACCATGAGGACCGGCCCCTGGCCGAGGGCGGACCGCACCGGGGCGCACTCGTGGGGCGAGCAGACGAGGCCCGAGACCCCGGAGCCCACCGCCAGCCGGCCGAACCGGAGGACGTTCTCCTCGGGGCTCCCAGGGAGGCCCACGGAGGCGATCTCGGCCTGGTCCATGCTCGTCAGCACCGTGACGGCGAGGAGCTGCGTGGCCGGTCCTGCGGCCTCGGCGACGGCGCGCAGGGCCGTCGGACCGGACGAGGCATGGACCGTGAGGTAGGCGACCCCGAGACGGCTCGCCGAGCGGACCGCCCCCGCCATGGTCGCCGGGATGTCGTGGATCTTCAGGTCGAGGAAGCAGCGCGCGCCCGCGTCGTGGACGAGGCGAACGGCGTCCGGTCCGACGGCCGTGAAGAGCTCGAGACCGACCTTGAACACCCCGACTCGGCCCGCGAGGCGCGAGACCCACGCGCGGGCGTCATCGAGGTCCGGGACGTCGAGCGGGAAGACCAGACGGTCCACCGCCGACGACGGCTTTGCCGCGGGCATCGGGAGGCCGCGGCGATCAGAGCCCCTCGAGCGGATCGAAATCGCGCATCGAGGAGGTCGAGGTCATCGTGGTCGTCCCGCCGCTCGACGGCCGCGAGCCGCTCGGACGGCGTCCGCCCGAGGTGGTCGTCGTCGTGGTGGCCATGTTCAGCTGGCTGAGGCGCTCGGCCTCGGCCCGACGCCGGGCTTCCTCGGCCTGGCGGGCCTGCGCGGCGGCTGCCGCCGCCTGCTCGGACGCGCGGCGGGCCTCGGCGGCCAGGCGCTCCTGCTGCACGCGGGCCTCGGCGGCCTGGCGCTCCATCTGGGGCTTGATCACGCCGAAGTACGCGCCGGCGCCTCCACCGATCACGAGCACCACGATGGCCGCGATGATCCCGGGGTGGATGCCCTTCTTCTCGTTGGCCTTGATCTCGGCGAGCTTCCGCTCGTGCTCGAGCATCCGGTGCTGCTCGTCGGCGCGGGCCCTCTGCTCGGCCTCGAGGCGGAGGCGGAGCTCGCCTTCCTGGCGCGCGCGCTCGCGGGCCTCTTCCTCTTCGCGGGCACGGCGCTCTTCGGCCTGACGGGCCTCTTCGGCCGCGCGGAGCCGCGCCTCTTCCTCTTCCCGGCGGCGGCGGTTCTCTTCCTCGCGGCGGCGGCGCTCCTCTTCCTCGCGGCGCCGGCGGTCCTCCGCCTCGGTCTTGATGCGATCCTCCTCGAGGTTCATCAGCTCCTTGAGGTTGAAGAGGACCGAGGATTCCTTCTGCTCCGACATCGTGTCGTCTCTCCGAGGGGGCTAGCGCGGGTCGCAGGCGCACCGGGGGCGTCTTCCGGTGGAACGCGATGCTACCAGTGTACGCCGAAAAGTGTCAACGACGAGAGTCCCGACGGAAAGCGCGAAACGGCATTGATTCTCGCGATTTCGGCGTCGATGTGCGTATGACTCGCCGACGTGGGGATGCCTTGGGTCCCATGGACGCGGAAAGTGAGGACGAGTACGCTTCCGAGGGTGCCGACCCGGATCCTCTCGCTCTGTCTCCTGCTCGGGCTCGCGTCCTGCGCCCCTCCGTTCAGCCGGAAAGCGGGCGAGACGTGCTACCGGACGACGGAATGCGTCCAGGGCACCGTCTGCGTGATGGGCGTCTGCTCGTCCGATCCGACCGGCCTCTCGGGCACGGTCCCGAGCCTCGACGCCGGCCCGGACGCCGCGCTGGACGCGGCCGTGGATGGCTCGGTGGACGCGGGGGTGGACGCCGCGGTCGACGCGGCCGTGGACGCCTCGCAGCCGGATGCCTCGCAGCCCGACGCTTCGCAGCCGGACGCTTCGCAGCCGGACGCCTCGCAGCCGGACGCGGCGGTCGACCCAGACGCCTCGATGGACGCGAGCACCACGGACGTCTGAGCCTCGAGCCCGAGCGTGGGTGGCCGAAAGCGGAAAGGCCCTCCCGGACGGGGAGGGCCTTCGG
>JAXLYX010000034.1:0-37798 GCA_046351215.1 Polyangiales bacterium
GAGGTCCGGCTGCGTCGTCGGACCGAAGCGGATCGCGAGGTCGGCCTCGCGGCGCGCGAGATCGAGCTTCGCGTTCCCCGGGAGGATCTCGACGGTGATCTTCGGATGCCGTGCGCGCAGGTCCGCGAGCCTCCGGCCGAGATGCCCCGCGAAGGTCTCGGACGTCGTGAGGCGCACGAGCCCCTCGGGCCGATCGTCCGTGTCCGAGGCGACGTGCTCGATGTCGAGGATCGCGGCCTCGATACGCTCCGCATGCGGCCGGACGGCCTCGCCGGCACGCGTCGGGGAGAACCCGTCGCGGGTCCTCACGAAGAGCTTCGCGCCGAGCGCCGCCTCCATCGCGGAGAGCCTACGTCCCACGGTGGTGTGCTCGACGCCGAGCGCGCGCGCGGCTCCCGCGAGCGTGCGCGCGCGTTGGATCGCCAGGAAATACCGGAGATCGTTCCAGTCCAGCCCCACCCGTGCATCGTCGCACAGCCCCCGTGCGCGTTTTCCCAATTCGTCGATCGCTCACACCGCTTTAACGTGCATGTGTCGCTGACGCCGGGGGAACGTGTCGCGACCGTGCCTCCGCCGGAGCCACGAGCCGAGCCGACCGCATCGTCGGCATTCGTCCGCGGGGGCCGGGAGGCTCCCCGTCCGAGGAGGGTAGCCATGTCCGATTCGATGGAACTTCCACCGCCCGCCCGCGTCTTCGGCCTCATCACCGGGATGTGGGCCGCCCAGGCCGCCGCGACCTGCGCGAGCCTCGGCATCCCCGACGTGCTCGCCCACGGCCCCAAGACGGCCGAGGAAGTCGCGAAGGCGCTCTCGCTGCACTCCGGGGCCACGTACCGCCTCCTGCGCGGCGTCGCCTCGGTCGGGGTGCTCCGCAAGACGGAGGACGGCCGCTTCGCGCTCACGCCCGTCGGCGAGCTGCTCCGCAAGGGAGTCCCCGGCTCGATGCGCTCGCTGCTGATCGCCGAGATGGCGCCCGGCCATTGGCTGCCATGGGCCGACCTCGCGCATTCCGTCCGCACCGGCGAGCCCGCGGTCCCGAAGACCTTGGGCATGGACGCGTGGTCGTACTACCGCGCGCATCCCGAAGAAGAGCGCTTCTTCTCCGAGGGCATGACCGGGATCTCGGCGATGGCGACCGGCGCCGTCCTCGCGAGCTATTCGTTCGCCGACGCGAAGAAGGTCGTCGACGTCGGAGGCGCGCACGGAGGCTTCCTCGCGGCGGTGCTGAACCGCGAGCCGACCGCGAAGGGCGTGCTCTTCGACCAGCCGCAGGTCGTCGAGAGCGCGGGCGCCACGCTCGAGGCCGCGGGCGTCGCTTCCCGCGTCGAGCGCGTCGGCGGGAGCTTCTTCGAGTCGGTCCCGGCCGGCGGCGACGTCTACCTGCTGAAGCACATCCTCCACGATTGGAACGACGCCGAATGCGTCGCGATCCTCGAGCGCGTCCGGGCCGCGATGGCGCCGGGGGCGAAGGTCGTGGTGGTCGAGATGCTGATCACCGACGACGGACCGCCCTCGCCCGCGCCGCTCATGGACCTCAACATGCTCGTCATGCTGACGGGCCGGGAACGCACCGCCGAGGAGTTCGGCGCGCTCTTCGCCAAGGCGGGTCTCCGGCTCGCCGGCGTGACGCCCACGCACTCGCCGATGGCGGTGATCGAGGCCGTCGCCGGCTGAGCGCTGCGCCGGGCGTCAGCCCGGACCGTCGCCCAGCCAGGCCGCGACGTCGGCCGCGATCGTTGCAGGTGCATCGAACGGGCCGAAGTGGCCGTAGGCCTCGAAGCGCCGGGGCTCCCCGGCGCCGAGCTTCGCGGCGACGGCCGCGGCGAAGGCGACGGGACCGTCGGGCCCGAGCCTGCCCATCGCGAGCCGCACCCGCGTACCGAGGGTGTCCGCGACGTCGAAGGCGCCGCTCTCGCCGGCGGTCCGGTAGAGGGCGGCCTCGAAGGCGGGCTTGCAGCGGAGCGAGACCGAGCCGTCTTCGTCCGGCTCGAGCGCGTCGTCGACGTAGGCGGCGAGCGCTTCCGCGTCGAAGAGGGCGAAAGGCGGCTTCGCGCGGAAGTTCGCGTGGGCCGCCTCGCGGCTCTCGAAGCGGGCGCGGCGCTTCTCCGCCATCTCGGCCATCGCGTTCCGGGCGCCGAAGCCCGGGATCACGTTCGGCGGAGGGATCACCGGCTCGTAGAAGTAGAGCGACGCGAAGCGACCGGGGCGTCGGGCGGCGGCGAGGGTCAGCGCCGCGCCCCCGAGCGAATGGCCGAAGCCGTGGAGCGTGGCGCCCTCGGGCACGAGCTCGGAGTCGAGCACGGCGAGCACGTCGTCGCCGAACTCGCGCCAATCGAAGGTCGGCTCGCTCGGGCTCGAGCTCGCGCCGTGGTAGCGGAGATCGATGCCGAGGCAGCGCACGCCCGTGCCGAGCGCGCGCGCGAGCGGCGCGTACATGGGCGCGCAGAACCCGAGCGCGTGGCAGAAGACGAGCACGGGGGCGTCGTCCGGGGCCGCGTTCAGGGGATGGACGGCGATGCGGACGCCGTGCGTCGAGGAGACGAAGACGGGAGCCATGCGTGCTCGGAGGATGGGGGCTCGCGCCGCCTCGTTCAATCGGAGAGAGGCGGCTTCCGGAAACCTCCGGCGACGCCCGCGACGAGGCGCGCGAATTCGATCGTCGTCCGGTCCTCGTAGGGGGCGCCGAGGATCTGCACGTTCACGGGCGCCCCGTCCGCCGTGAGGCCGACCGGCGCGCTCGTGGCGGGGAGCCCGAGGAGGGTCGCGGGCGAGATCCACATGAACTGGTCGGCGTAGTGGCGCTGCTTGCCGTCGACGGGCATCCGCCGGAAGGCCATCGTGGAGTGGTCGTGGCGGATCGCCGTCGTGATCGTCGGAGGTGCGAGGATCACGTCGTAGCGCCCGAAGACCGCGGAGAAGGTCTCGCGCAGCCGCAGGCCCTCCTCCTGGAGGTCGAGCCACCCGCCGACCCCCTTCGTCATGCCCGCGACGAAATGATCGAGCGCGAAGGGCAGATCGGCCACGCGACCCATGGCGCGCATGAAGGGCGCCGTCGCTCGACCGAAGGGCGTGACCATGCCGTTCCGGCGCAGGTCCGAGGGCGTCATCCACGCCTTCATCACGCTGCCCATCTGCGCGATGTACGCCGGGTAGAGGTCGCGGAGACCCATGCCGCCCGGGGCTCCGCGATCGACCTGCACGCCGGCGGCCTCGAGGGCGCGCGCGAGCTCGCCGTACGTCGCCGCCATGCGCGAGTCGATCGGGCAGTCGGGATCGTCGATCCAGAGCAGCACGCGGAAGCGCTCGAGGCGGTCGTGTCGGGGCGCCGGGAGCTCGAGCTTCCAGCCCGGCGAGAGCGCCGCGTGCGGTCCGACGAGCAGCTCGAACACCAGGCGGAGGTCTTCCGCGGTGCGGGCCATCGGACCCGCGACGGCGAGCACGGGCTCCGAGACGTGACCGACCTCGGCGGCGACGTGGCCTCGAAGGGGGATGATGCCGTACGTCGCCTTGTGCCCGTAGACGCCGCAGAAATGGGCCGGGATGCGGATCGAGCCGCCGATGTCGCTGCCGAGCTCGATCGGCGTGAAGCCCGCGGCGAGCGAGGCCGCGGAGCCGCCCGACGAGCCGCCCGGCGTACGGTCGAGGCTCCAGGGGTTGTTCGTCGTCCCGTAGACGTCGTTGTAGGACTGGATGTCCATCGCCTTGTAGGGGACGTTGGTCTTGGCGAAGACGATGGCGCCCGCGTCGAGCAGGCGCTGCACCGCCGGCGCGGCAGCCTCCGGACGATGCGACGCGAGCTCGGGATTGCCGCCCGTGCAGGGCATGCCGGGCATCTCCCAGGTGTCCTTCAGCGTCATCGGGAGCCCGTGCAGCGGCCCCCAGCTCTCGCCACGCTTCCGCGCCTGGTCGGCCTCGTCGGCACGCTTCCGCGCGGCCTCGAGGTCCGTCGCGACCACCGCGTTGAGCTTCGGGTTCACGGCCTCGATCCGGGCCACGTAGGCCTCGAGGAGCTCGCGCGAGCCGAGGCGGCCCTCGCGGAGGAGCTCGAGAAGCTCGATCGCACTCGCATACGGCAGGGAAGAATCGGTCACGGAGCGTTCCATCGCTTTCGAGGGGAAGGGTCTGTGCGCGGAAGTCTGGGTGGGACCGGGCGACGAGCCGAGGGATCGAGGGGACGTTCGATCTGTCATTTCCGGCCAAGCGAGCCACCGCCGCCGGCCCCGGCCTAGGGCAGGAACCTCTCCGGCGCGGCGAGCTTCCTCGGGAGGTACTCCTCGATCACGTAGTTGAGGCCCCATTTCGCGAGGGCCTGCTGCTCGGCCCGCACGCCCATGGCGACGAGGCGCTCGATGGCCTCGCTCCACGCGGGATGCGCCTGGAAGAAGGGATCGTGGGCCAGGGCGTCGTGCGCCCGCTTCCGGTCGAGCTCGTCGAGGGGATGCGTGGCGTCCTCGAGCCGGTAGTCGCGGATGTCGTCCGGCGTGACGCCGAGGAAGCGCGCCGTGGGCACGGCGTAGGCCGAGCCCGCGTGGAGCGAGCTCGCCGAGCCGACCTTCAGCGTCCGGTAGATGTTGGCGAAGCCGTAGGGATCGCAGTCGGTGAAGCAATGGATCGGGAGGCCGAGGTCGTCCGCGAGGCGACGGAGGAAGCGGCGCGTCGCCCGCGTGGGCACGCCGCCGAGCTCGACGAGGATGCAGGGCATCCGATCCCAGAATCGATGCTGGTGCAAGCGCTGGAACATGCCGCCCGTCTCGATCGCGAGGACGAAGGCGGCGTCGCTCTCGAAGCGGACGTGCTCGAGGCTCCGGGGCGCGGCGTAGGCGCCCTTCCCAAGCGCTCGACAATCGACGCGGACGGGCGCCTCGCCCGGGGTCTCGTCGATCACGACGAGGCGGCCGGCGACCGAGCCTCCGTGGGCCTCCGGGAGGAAGCCGAGGGCCTCCCGCGTGAGGCCGACGAGGGAGGCCATGGCCTCGAGGTCGGCGAGGATCGCGTCGGACTCCGGCTGCTCGTGGAAGCGGCAATCGCCCCAATTCTTGCTGACGTAGTACGCCTCCCGCTTCGTCGCGAAGTCGCCCTCCGCGGCGAGCTCGCGTGCGAGGGCCGCGAGCCTCAGCGTCTGCGCGAAGGCCCGGACCGAGCCGACGTCGAGGCCTCGGTGGAGGCGGCGGGGACCGAGCTCGAAGCTCCCGCGCGCCGGGTCGTAGAGGACGTTGGCGAGCGTCCGCGCGGGGATCGAGAGCTCGGGGAGCCGGTCCTCGTCGATCGCCGTCTCGACCTCGCGGGCGAGGCCGAGGAGGAAGGCGAGCGCCTCGTCGCGCGCGCTCATGTCGCCCTCCTCTTCCGCTCGACCGTCGCCGCGAGATGGCCGACGAGCGCGGCCCTGCGTGCGTCGCCGAGCTCGAGGAGGCTCGCGAGCGCTAGGCCCACGTGCGGGAGATAGCGCTCGATGGCGAGGCGCTTCTCGAGCTCGTCCTCGAGGCTCGCCTCGCGCCGCAGATGCGCGGCGAGCGCGCGACCCGCGCTGCGGAGCGCGAGACCGAGCTCGCGGAGGATCTCGGGATCGGCCGCGATCGCCTCCTTCGCCTCCGAGGTGAAGGGAACCCAGCTCGAGGCGACGTGCACCACGAGCCGGAGCGGACCGAGCGGCAGCCCACCCTCGGGCTGGTCGAGCCCGTAGCGGCGGAACGGCGTCGCGATCACCGCCTGCGTGATGGCGCAATGCGAAGCCTGGTGGAGCAGCGGAACCCGGTTCGCGAAACGGAGCACGCGCGCGGGCGCACGCGCCGTGGGCTCGCTCGCCTTCCCTCCCTTGCGCCGGAGGTGGCCGTCCTCCGTGACCTCGACGTGGGCCTCGTCGACGTGGCCGTAGGCGAGGCCGACCTCGACGACGAAGACGTGGCCCCGGTACACGGCCGGGGGTCGCGTGACGGCGACGTGGAAGCGCGCCGGCAGCTCGGCGGCGAGCCCGCGCAGGATGGCCGCCTCGCCGATCGGGACGACGACGTCGCGACGCGGCGCGGGCACGCGCGCCTCGGCGAGGGCTCGGTGGAGGAGCGCCACCTTCTTCGCCGAGAGGCGGTGGGGGTTCCCGTGGAGCTCGAGCCCACCGCCCGAGGCCTGCACGATCGCTTCCGCGCGCGCCCGACCGATGCCCGCGAGCTCGTCGACGAGGAAGCCCGAGAGCGTCCGATGGTGCGTCTCCTTCAGCATGGCGGCGAGGCGACCGAGCTCGATGCCGTGCGGATGCGGGGCCACGCGCGGAGCGAGCGGAGGTCGCCTGCGGACGCCGCGCTCGAAGACGATGGTGTTCCCGTCCGGCTCGACGAGCCTCAGCGTCGCGTGCGGATTCGCGAGCGAGGTCAGCTTGAGGAAGAGCGCGATCGAATGAGGCCCGTGGTGGTACTGGCCCTCGAGCACGAGCTCCACGCGCGTGCCGTGCGGCGCCTCGAAGCGCGTCTCGCGCGGCCCGCGGATCACGGGGCGATTGTGCGTGGTGTCGATCGTCACCCGCAGCTCGTGGGCCGGCTTCTTCGGGGAGGTTCGCGTGACGATGCGCACGGGCGCGCCGGTCGTGAGCTGGGCGACCATGCCGGCGGCCGCGATGCCGAGGCCCTGCTGGCCGCGCGACTGCCGCGGATGGTGGAACTTCGAGCCGTAGAGGAGCTTCCCGAAGATGCGGCCGACCTGCGCCTCGACGATGCCGGGGCCGTTGTCCGTCACCGCGACCCGGTGGCGATCCTTCCCGAGCTTCTCGATCGCGACCGTGACCTCGGGCAGGTAACCGGCCTCCTCGCAGGCGTCGAGCGCGTTGTCGACGGCCTCCTTCACGGCCGCGAGCAGGACGCGCTCGGAGGAGTCGAAGCCGAGCAGATGCCGATTGGCAGCGAAGAATTCCGAGACCGAGATCGCGCGCTGCTCGGTCGCCAGGGCCTCGGCGCTGCGACGGCGGGCCACGCTACCGCCTCGTCGGCGCGAAGCCGTCGAGGGCGACACGCCTTCCGTCGCAGGGCTCCTCGAGCGCGTGCAGCGTGATGCCGTTGCAGCTCGCGGCGAAGTCGACGCGGTAGGTGCCTCGCTGTCCCGCGGGGCAGGCGAGGTAGGTGGGATTCGAGCCCGTGTCCGTGACGGTGAGGGTCGTTCCGTCGAGCGACCAGGTCCCGCTCAGGCTCGAGGCGCCGATCGCGCTCGCATAGCTTCCTCCGGCTGCGAGGGTCCAGACGTTCGTCTGTCCCGCGAAGGGTCCCGCGGGGACCCGACCCGCCCAGGTCCCGGCGAGCGCGCAGGCCGCGCCCCCACTCGAGGCCTCCGTCCCCGCGTCCCGCGCACGCCTCGCGCGGGGCTTCGTTGCAGATGCAACGTTCTCTCGGTCGAGGGCGCCTGCCGCGGGGACGAGCGCGTCGAGCGCGAACGGGGCGACGAGGACCGAGGCCAGCGCGGTGGCGACGAGGGAGGGACGTGCAATCGACATGCGGGGCTCCGTGGGGCGTCGGGAATGGCGATCATCTACGCACGCGGGGCGGCCGAGGAAGCGGCCCTCCGGGCTCATCGCAAGGCGAGCAGGACGCGCACGCCGAAGAGGACGAGGGCGAATGCGAGAGCCACCCACGAACGACGCGCGGCGGCCCGGGCGGTGGCGAGGACCGGAGGGTCGAGGGCCGGGCCCGCCCCGAGGCGTGCGAGCGCGGCGCCGTCGACGACGACGAGGACCGTGGCGAGACCCACGGCGAGGAACGAGGCGACCGGCGCGGGTCCCGGCACGCCCGACACCTTCCCGAGCCCGAAGGGAAACGACAGCGCGGCGACGACGCCGACGGCCGAGCGCCAGGGCTCGCGCTCGACCAGGGGGCGCGCCGGAGAGCCCGTGGGCTCGCGTCCGGCGTCTGCGGCGGCTCCGACGACGAAGGCGACCGGGAGCAGCCAGAGCCCCGCCAGCGCGAGGGGCACGGCGAGCACGACGCCGAGCATCTGCAGCAGGTCCACGACCACCGAGCCGAGGGTGTCCCGGGGCCCGAAGAGGGTCGCGCCGGGCTCGTACGTCCGCGCGAGAGCGACTCCGAAGAGGACGACGAGCACGCCGACGAAGAGGAGGTAGCAGGAGCCGAAGACCGGCGCGGTGCCGACGCGATGCTCGCCGCGCGCGATCTCGCGGCCTTGCTTCCGGTGCAGCCGCAGACCGACCGCGGATGCGACGAGCGCGACCGCCAGGACCACGGGCCACTCCCGGCCACCGACGAGGCGCGCGGCGATGACGCCCGCCATCGTGCCGACGAAGGCGAACGGCGCTCCGATCGAGGCGGGAGCGAAGGGCGTCGTCTCGGTGGTGAGTCGGATGGGGGCCGAGGGGAACATCGGGGTGCGTGGACGAGACCTACGCACGGGAGCCCCGGCCTGCAGGCAGGAGGCGTCGGAACCTCAGGGCGCGCAGAGCACCCGCAGCCGCTCCTCGTGGAAATCGAGCGCGTCCTCGTCCGCTTCCGTGAGCTCGGGTGCCGTCCGGAGCGAATCGAGCTTCTCGTAGGCCGCATCGAGCTCCTCCTCGATGACCCGGAGCTGATGGTTCGCGTCGAGCGCGACGACGTCGGCCCGCTCGCCGAGGGGATTCGTCGCGCCGAGCCCGACGGTCGGGCGGCCGCTGCTCGGGGCGGCGGGCCCGAAATGGGCCGCGGTCGGCACGCCGCCCGTCACGGGCGCCTGGGTGCCGTAGACGTAGTTGGGATAGTAGCTCGCAGGCCCCGAGCCGACGACGGTCGTTCCCCGGCGGCTCGACGCGACCGAGCCTGCCACGGACGCGCCCAGGGAACCGGCGAACGCGAGTCGCTCGTTCCGATCCGCGCGATGCACCTCGCTCGCGAGGGACTCTCGCTTGCCCGCACAGAGCTCGACGAGGTCGTCGAGCTGCGCGCGGGCGCGGATCCAGCCCTCGCTCGGCGGAGGCACGCTCCCATCGCCGATGCGCTCCGAGAGCGGCACGACGGGCGGGGGCTCGAGGGGCGCCACGCGGTGATGCGCGCAGGCCGCCGGGACGAGCATCAGGGACACGAGAAGGAGGCGCCAGCCCATTCCTCCATCCTGCACGCGGTGTCGGCCAGCGCACATGAGGGTTGCCTTGTTGAAAACGGATGTCATTTTCAGGGGACTCCCGGTCATCCCCGAAGAGGGACCCCGAGCCGTACGCGAGAGATCATGCAAACCATCGGCATCGCAAGGCTTTTCGTCGTCGCCACCGCCCTCGCCGGGCTGAGCTGCAAGGGGGCCACGGGCGGCGGTCAGCCCCTCGAGATCGGGAGCCAGCGGCCCTTCACGAACCCGCTTCCGATCCCGGAGACGGCCGTGCCGGGCACGCATCCGGCCTACCCCGGCGCGGACTACTACGAGATGCACGTGACGCGCTTCCAGCAGTGGTTCGGCATGTACGCGCCGAACACGACGCGTCGTCTCGCGACCACGGTCTGGGGCTACGGCCAGGTCGATCACGACTACGACACGGGCGTCGTCGACGCGCAGGGAGCGACCGTGCGTCAGAGCGGCTCGTACATCGCGCCGACGATCGTCGCGCAACGAGGCCGCCCGGTGGTCGTCCGCTGGATCGACGATCGGCGCGACGCGCAGGGCCGGCCCGAGACGAAGCATCTGCTCGAGCCCGCGTACGACACGACGCTGATGGGCACGATGGACGGAGAGCCGCACGTGCGGATGGTCACGCATCTGCACGGCGGCGAGACGGCTCCGGACAGCGATGGGGATCCGATGGCCTGGTACACGCCGGATCCGAACGCGGCCGAGAACGGCATGGGCGGACCGCCCGGGAACGCCGCCGTCTACACGTATCCGAACCAGCAGCCGCCGACGACGCTCTGGTACCACGACCACTCGATGGGCATCGTGCGCCTCAACGTGATGGCGATGGGCGCGGGCCTCTACGTGATCCGCGATCCCGCCCAGGAGGCCGCCCTGAACCTCCCGAGCGGCGCCTACGAGATCCCGCTCGTGATCGCGGATCGGAAGTTCGAGCGCGATGGCTCGCTCCGCTACCTCGACGACTCGAACATGCCGATGGCTCACTACCATCCGAAGATGCCGATGGAGTTCTTCGGCAACGTGATGACGGTGAACGGCATGGCCTGGCCCTACCTCGAGGTCGAGCCGCGCAAGTACCGCTTCCGCATGCTCAACGCGTCGAATTCGCGGATGGTGAACCTCCGGCTCGTCGACGAGGCGACCGGCGCGCTCCATCCCGAGGTCTTCCAGATCGGCAGCGACGGCGGCTACCTGGGCGCACCCGTGCGGCTCGACATGGAGCGGATCGTCGTCGCGACGGATTCGGTCTCGACGGCGAACCAGCTCTTCATGGCGCCGGCCGAGCGTGCGGACATCGTGATCGACTTCTCGACGCTCGCGCCCGGGACCACGCTCTACTTCGAGAACGACGCGCCGACGCCCTTCCCCGACGGCGATCCCCCCGATCCGGCCACGGTCCGCGTGATGCAATTCCGCGTCGTGCCGTCGAAGGGGCCCGACACGAGCACGCTGCCGGCGACGCTCTCGTCGATCCCGACCCGCCTCGACGCCTCCGCGGCGACCGTCACCCGCCACATGGTGCTCACCGAGGTGGCGGATCCGGCGACGGGCGACATCGTCGTCGGCCTGCTGAACAACACCTGCTACGACGCGCCGATCACCGAGACGCCGCGCCTCGGCTCGACCGAGATCTGGGAGATCGTCAACGCGACGGACGACACGCATCCGATCCACTTGCACCTCGTGCAGTTCAACGTGCTCGATCGTCAGCGCATCAGCCGCGACGACTACCTCGCGGGCTGGAACGCCGCCGCTGGAACGGTCGGTCGCGGCACGCCGGGCCCGGCGCCGACCTGCGGCGCCCACGTCGCCCACCTGCCGCCGCCCGGAGGGACGGACCAGCCGCAGAACATCCCCTCCGTGGGGCCCGTGCTGATCGGCGGGCGCATCCTCCCCGCCGCGAACGAAGCGGGCTGGAAGGATACGGTGCGGGTGAAGGACGAGACCGTGACCCGCCTCCTCGTGCGCTTCGCACCGCAGGATCCGGCGGCGAGCGGCGCGTACGGCGGCTATTCGTTCGATCCGACGACGGCCCCGTACGTGTGGCACTGCCACATCCTCGAGCACGAGGACAACATGATGATGCGCCCCTACCGCATCGTGCCTCCCTGAGGCCGGACGCCGCGAATCCCGTGGACGGCGCGCGCGCGTCGGAAGCATGATCGCGGCATGGCCGGCATCGACGTGCGTCTCGACCACTTCCCGCTCGTGTGGATCGTGAACCACGAGGGCACGACGGACGCGGACTACCACACGCTGCTCGGCCACGTGGGCAAGCTCGTCGAGCGCGGGAGGAAGTTCGTGGTCCTCACGGAGGCGACGGACTTCGCGTTTCCCTCGGCTTCCCAGCGCAAGATCATCGCGGATTGGTTCCCCTCGATGAAGGGGCGGATGGAGAAGGTGAGCCTCGGCACCGCCATGGTGATGCCGAGCGCGATGCAGCGAGGCGCGATCACGGCGCTCAATTGGCTCATCCGTCCCGACGTGCCCATGGCGGCCTTCGAGCATCGACCGGAGGCGCTCGCCTGGTGCCGCGAGCAGCTCGTGAAGGCGGGCGTGGCGGTGCCCGCGGAGCTCGATGGCCTCGTCGAGCGCGAGCGGGGCCCGAAGCCGCGTTGAGCGCGGCTACTTCCGCGTGAAGATCGCCATCAGCTTCTCGAAGAGGCCCTTCGGCGCCTTCATCGCCTCGAGCTCGGCGAGCTCGTCGGCCGAGAGCGGAGCGTTGGCCGCGGCCTCGAGCTCGGCGTCGCTCTCCGTCGTGACGCTCATCACGGGCGGCGGGGGAACGGAGCCGAAGTCGCGCGAGACCTTGTTCAGCAGCGCACCGGCGAGGTGCGAAGCGCGGCGCTTGCGCTCCTCCTCCTTCACCACGAAGTCGTAGTAGAGCTGGCCGACGAAGGCCTCGGCCGTCTGCGCGGCCTTCTCCTTCTCCACCGCGGGCGCGACGACGAAGTCGCGCTGGAGCAGACCCAGGAGCTCCTGGTTCAGCTCGGCGGGGGTCGAGGGTCTCTCGCTGCGGCGCTCCTCGGTCATGGGCCACCTCCGTGACGGTGATCCGACGTTCCACTCTCACTGTAACGGAACCCGGGGCCCATGACATATCCCCGAACGTCAGATTCGTGACACCCACGTAAGCCCACACGTCGCACATCCGGTCGTTCGGCGGATTCCACAGCGATTCCGCAACCCCGCGAACGGTGAGGGTCGTGTTTCAGCGGAGACCGCGGGACTCGCGGCGCTCGGCGAGGCCCTCGCGTCGGTCGCTCGCCCGGTCGCGCAGAGCGTCGACGCGCTCCGAGCGGGCGTCCCGTCGGGCGTCGTGCCGCTCGCGCAGGGCGCCGAGAGCGGCGCGGAGCCGATCGAGGTTCGGGTCGTGTGCGAAGGCGATCGTGTAGCTCGGCGTGGCCGTGTCGAGGGCGCTTCCCTCGAGGCGGAACGCGAACGATTTGTCGAACGCGAGCGGTCCGACGTCGAGGTCGATGGCGAGACGGCCGCGCACGGTCGCGCTCGCGCGGGTCGCCGAGCCGCGCACCGAGAGGATGCGACCGCCGAGCTCGAGCATGCCGTGCGTCATGGGCGGCGCACCGATCTGGCCGATGCCGAGGACGAGGCCGGTGGCGTCGTGCGAGAGCGTGACGTCGCGGATCGCCACGGAGGGACCGCCCGCGCTCACGCGCGCGAGGCCGAGGCGGACGCTCGGAAGGTCCGTGCGCTCCGCGATCGACGCCATGCCCGAGAGCGCCTTCTGCAGCGGGGCGGGTACGCGGGTGTCGAGCATGGCGGGGGCCGCTCCCTCCGGGAGCTCCATCGCGCGGATGCCGAGGTCGAGCTCCGCCAGCGTCACCTCGCGCGGATGGAAGCCGTCGAGGGTCACGTCGATGCCGTGGGGAAGGCCCAGCGTCGCCACGTGTCCCTCGTCGAGTGCGCACGTCGTCGGAGCGGCGTGGAGCGAGGCGAAGTCCCAGGGCACGTCGATCGCGAGCGGCGTACACGTCGCGCCGTTCTCGGCGAGCACGCCACCGACGACGCGCGTGACGATGGCGTCGCGGAAGGCGAACGCGCCGAAGACGGCGAGGACGACGACGACGAGGCCTGCGCAACCGAGCCGGAGCCCCCAACGTACGATCGCGCCCATGGCTACCCTTCAACCGACGATCGGGAGACGGCGCTCGGCATAGAGCCGAGCGAGCATGTCCCCGAGGGCCGACTCCGTGCGCAGATAGGTCTGCTCGACCGCGTCGGCCCGCCGATGGGCCTCGCTCGCGAGCGCGTGGGTGTCGATCGGCGCTCCGATCTCGATCGTCACCTTCGCGGGGAACGGGACGTAGGGGAAGTAGGCGACGGGGCCGACGGCGAGGCCCCAGGGCAGGTTCACGGCCACGGGGAACGAATGCCAGCGGACGAGGCGAGGGAACCCGAGCGCCCGTGCGAGGGCCTTGCCCTGCGAGAGGATGATCATCGCCTCGTGGGCGCCCGCCGTCGCGACGGGGACCACGGGCACGCCGCAATCGACGGCGAGCCGCGCGAAGCCTCGATGGCCGTGCAAGCGGACCTTCGAGCGCGCGGTGTAGGGACGGAGCGAATCGTGATCGGTGCCCGGGTACACGAGCACCTTGCCTCCGTGGCGGAGGACCTCCTCGGCGTACCGCCGATTCGCGGGGATGACGCCGATCTTCGAGAGCAGCGATCCGGCGCGCAGCGTCTCGAAGAAGAAGTCGTGCGCGAGCACGTGGATCGGCTCGTCGAACCCGCGTTCGCGGTAGTACTGGACGAGGAAGAGCTCGTCGATCACCGCGGCGCCCGCGTTGTGGTTCCCGACGAGGAGCGCGGGCCCACGCGGGATGCGATCGAGCCCTCGCACCTCGAGGCGATGCCAGGCCACCTGGGGGGAGAAGAAGCGGATCGCCCACGCGAGCGCGGCCTTGTCGGGGGCTTGGGTCACGTGCGGCAGCAAGTGGTCGAGACCTCCGGAGTCCACGTCGTCGCTCAGCGACAGAGGATGACGTAGGGCTCGCCCGTCGAGTCGGAGGCGCCGCCGACCGGCGTCCATCCCATGGGGATCTGCAGCGACATGCGCGGCATCTGACCGGCGTTGAACTCGCGCCCCGTCACGTGGAAGGTCGTGACGGCGATGCACTCGCGGTACTGACGCGCGGCGGGCGGCGTCTGGGCCTGGGCGTTCGAACCACGCAGCCAGGGAGACGCGAGGAGAGCGACTGCGCCGGCCGCACCGATGCAGGCACCGAGGAAGAGCGGGAGCGAACGGTTCTTCATGGAGGAACGATATCGTCCCGCCCGGACGGTCCGCCATGGGCGAACGCCCACGATCCCGTGGGCTCACCCGAGCGAGCGATCGAGCGACGTTCTTCCGATCGAGGTGGGACACGCGCCCACGCGTCGCACCTCGACGTCAGCCGCCGAGACGCTCCGCGAGGCGCCGGAGGCGGGCCGACGCCCCCGCGTCGAGCTCGGCGCGCGCGAGCTCGCGTTCGATCGCCCCCTTCGCGAGCGGTCCGTAGATCCGCTCGATCGCGCGCGCGGCCCGGCTCGTCACGCGACCTTCGGCCGCGAGGCGCACGAGGTGCCTCAGCATGCGCGGATCGTTGCGCGCGTCCGCGGCCGTCCGCTGGGCGAGCTCGTAGCGCGCGAGGGAGACGGACTCCTGCCCCTGCCGGAAGGCGTTCGAGCCGAGGAGCAGGTACGGCCTCGGATCGTCGCGATGGCCGCGGCCGTACCGCTCGATCGCCTCCTCGGTGGAGCCCGTGAGGATGCGTCCCTCGGCGATCTGTCGATTCGCCGTCGCGAGGACCGCGACGCGCGGGCGGCTCGTCCACGGGCTCTCGCCGAGGCCATCGTCCCCCGCCGCGTCGGCGTCCGATGGAGACTCGCTTGCGGCCGTGGCGTCCGGCGAGGTCGGGCTCGCGGGGTCCGGGGACTCGGTCGAGGGGACGGGCTCGGCGACAGGAGGCGACGCGGCCACGGGAGGTGCAGTCACCGTCGAGGCCGCGATGGCCGGCGGAGCGAGCTCCGGCGGCGTCTCGGATTCCCGACCTCGCAGCGCGAAGACGACGAGCGCGGCGAGCGCGAGCGCCGCGACGCCCGCGAGGAGCCGCCGGACGACGAGCGAGGTCGCGCTCGAAACCGCGGTCTCGGGCACGGGCCGCGGCGAGCGCTCGCGTCCGGCCCTCCGGGCTCCGTCGCGCGCCGGTACGAGCGCCGGCTCGGGCAGGCGGTCGAGCGCGTCGAGCATCTCCACGGCGCTCGCGAAGCGCTCGCTCGCGGCCTTCGCGGTGGAGCGCTCGAGCAGCTCGCGGAGCTCGGGCACGGCGACGAGGTCGCCCACGACGAGTGGAGGCAGTGGCGCCGAGATCTGCTGCCTCAGGATCTCCGGCACCTCGCCCACGAACGGTCGCCGACCCGCGAGCATCTCGAAGAAGGTGATGCCGAGCGCGTAGACGTCGGTGGGAGGTCCCGTGCGATCGCCCGAGGCCTGCTCGGGGCTCATGTACGAGGGCGTGCCGAAGCCGATGCCCGACCGCGTGAGGTCTCCTCCGATCGAGTGACCGACCTCGGGATCGAAGAGCTTCACGAAGCCGAAGTCGAGGATCTTCACGAAGTCGGGCTCGCTCGGGAGCGGCACGAGGAAGATGTTGTCGGGCTTGAGGTCGCGATGGACGAAGCCGCGCTGGTGCGCGTAGGCGAGCGCTTCGAGCACCTGCCTCGCGATGCGCCTCGCCCGCGCTTCCGGCAGCGGACCTTCCGCGAGGAGCTCACCGAGCGTGCGGCCTTCGAGCAGCTCCATCACGAGGTAGGGATGACCGTCGACGATGCTGTAGTCGGTGAGCGTGACGATGTGCGGATGCGAGAGGGCCGCGAGGGCCTTCGCCTCCCGCTCGAAGCGGGCGCGGAGCACGTCGTTCGCGACGAAGCGCGCCTGCAGCATCTTCAGGGCGACGTGGTGCCGGAGCTTCCGGTGCTCGGCCCGGAAGACCCAGCCGATGCCCCCCGCACCGAGCTCGCCGACGAGGCGGTAACGGTCTTCGAGGACGCTGCCGATCGGCGGAGGGGATTCCGGGGCTTCCTCGTCGATCGTGCTCACGGCAGCACGAAGGTAGCGCAACTCGGCTCCGAGGAGGACGACGCGCCTCGTTCCCACAACCTCCCACCCCGGCTCGCGCGAGGAAGCGCTGCCACGGGCGGCGGTGGGCGATTACCATCCGGTCTCCATGGCTTTCGATCCGGACACCTACGCCTGGGAGCTCGACCTCGACGCCTACCAGCGCACCCTCGCGCGCTCGACGACGAGCCAGACCTGGTTCCGACCGACCTACGAGGGCTTCGAGAACCTGAGGGGATCCCGCGGCATCATGCTCGTCGCGAACCACGGGCTCCTCGGCTTCGAGCTCATGCCCCTGCTCGTCGGGGGGTGGGAGGTCGCCGGAAGACCGATCCGCGCGGTCGCGGATCACGTGCTCTTCGCCACCGCGGTCCAGCGGCGTTTCATGGAGGCACGCGGCGCGGTCGAGGGGACGCCGAAGGTGGCGGACCGCCTCCTCCGGCGCGGCGAGATCCTCTACGTCTGTCCCGGCGGAGCCCGCGAAGCGCTCTCCGAGCCGAAGGACCGCTACAAGCTCTTCTGGGACCAGAGCCGCGGCTTCGTGCGCTCGTCGATCCGTGCGGGCGCCCCGATCGCGCCCATGGCCATCCTCGGGCACGACGAGACGTTCCGTCAGCTCCGCACCGCGCCCGAGATGAAGCGGACGCCGCTCGGCAAGCTCGTCGTGAAGGCGTTCGGCGCCAAGTACGTACCTCCCCTCTACGTCGGGCTCGGGCCCTTCCCCCTGCCCCAGCAGTTCCACTTCCTCGTCGGCGAGCTCATCGAGGTCCCCGCCGATCCCTCGCTGGCGGACGACCCCGCGACGGTCGACGCGCTCCACGAGCAGAGCCGCGTCGCCGTGGAAGCGCTCATCGCGCGCGCGAAGGAACGCCGACAGCGGAGGCTCGCGTCGATGCCGGACGGCCCCGAGAAGTGGCTCGAGAAGGCCCTGATCCGCGCCGCCGGCGACGGGACGGGGACGTGACGCGGCTCGCGTTTCCTCCTGGAATTACCGCTCGCAGCGCGATCCTCCGCGCCCCGAAGCAGGCGCACGATCGGTCCCGGTCGTGTACAATCGCCTCGTGAGCCGTCCTCTCCGCTTCGTCCCGAGCTGCCTCGCGTTCGTGCTCGCCGCGCTCGGGGTCGGGGCCTGCTCGACGCCCCGCTACGACGTCGAGGTCTCGTTCGCGAGCGACGTGACGCCGTCGGACGTCCGCTTCGTCGAGCTCCAGCTCCTCCCCTCCTGCCCGAGCGAGGCCGACGTCGCCTCCGGTCAGCCACCGACGGGCGTCATCGTCGCCGGCGTGGGCCTGCGGCAGACGGAGGCCGCGAGCCTGCCGGGCTTCCAGGACGTCGACCCCGGGACCTACGGCCTCTACGCGCGGGGATTCAACGCGACTTGCACGGCGGTCGCCGCCGGCTGCGTGACGGTCCACCTCGAGGCACGGGGCTCGAAGCAGCTCGCGGTCGCGCTCGGAGCCACCACGCAGCCCCCGGGCTGCGACACGGGGGTCTGCAACGACGGCGAGTGCCAGCTCCCGGACGGCGGGGTCGACTCCGACGCGGGCACGGACGGTGGGACGAACGTCGACGCCTGCCCGACGAATCCCTGCCCCGGCGGGCAGTACTGCGTCGACCTCCCGAATCCGGCCGCGGGCGACGCGAGCGGAAGGAGCTGCTTCGACCTCACGGTCTGCGGCCAGGGGGAGTACCAGACGAAGGCGCCGACGCCGACCTCGAACCGCGAGTGCGGCACGTGCTCCGTCTGCAATTCCGGTCAGTTCGAGACGAAGGCCTGCGCGAACGGGAACGGGACGTAGGACCGCGTCTGCACCCCGCTCACGAGCTGCGGGACCAACTCGTACATGACGACCGCCCCGACACCGACGAGCGACCGTGTCTGCAGCGCGTGCACGACCTGCGGACCGACGCAGTACCAGACGACCGACTGCGCGAACGGCAACTCGATGCAGAACCGCGTCTGCGCCTCGCTCACGAACTGCGGGACGGGGCAGTACGAGAGCCAGCCGCCGACCTCCACCGCCGACCGCACGTGCGGCAATTGCGTCGCCTCCTGCGGCAGCGGCTTCTACGAGAGCCAGGCCTGCGCGAACGGGAACGGAGCCTCGTACCGCATCTGCTCGGCGTGCGACCCCATGTGCCTCGGCCGCTGCAACGGACCGACCGCGGGCGACTGCACCGCCTGCCCGTCGGGCCAGTTCTTCAACGGGGCCACGTGCGTGACCCTGACCGATTGCGGCTCCAACCAATACCAGACGCTCGCTCCCGGCCCGAACAACGACCGCGTCTGCGGCTCGTGCACGACGTGCGGCTCGGGCACCTACGAGAGCCAGGCCTGCGCGAACGGGAACTCCCCACAGAACCGGGTCTGCAGCCCGGTCTCGGACTGCTCGACGGGCCAGTACCAGCTCGCCGCGCCGACGCCGACGACCGACCGCGTCTGCACCGCGTGCACGAGCCCCTGCGGGGCCGGCACGTACGAGAGCCAGGCCTGCGCGAACGGCAACGGCACGCTCGACCGCGTCTGCACGCCCCTCACGAACTGCGGCACCGGGCAGTACATGAGCGTGGCGCCGACGGCGACGACCGACCGGATTTGCTCGGGCTGCACCACGTGCACGACCAGCCAGTACCAGACGCAGGCCTGCGCCGACGGGAACGTCGCCCAGAACCGCACCTGCGCGGCCTGCGACGCGAGCTGCGCGACCTGCGACGGCGCGGGCGCGACCCATTGCACGAGCTGTCGCACGGGCGGCTCGCTCTCGAACGGCCAGTGCACCTACACGTGCACGCTGACGTCGGCAGCCGACGGCTATTCGACGAACTACCTCTCGAACCAGTCGAACGGCCACGGCACCTCGATGGCGACGACGAACGACGGGTCGACCTACAACCGTTCGTACGTGCGCTTCGACGTCGCGGGTGGGACCTGCGCCGAGGGCGGGACGATTCCCGCCGGCTCCACGATTCTCTCCGCGTCGATGCAGATCGTCCGCCTCGGCGGCTGCGGCACGTGCGGCACGGGCCACGATCTCCGGCGTATCACGACGTCTTGGACCGAGGACACGATCCCGGTCGGCGCGGGCCCGAGCGTCAGCGGGACGCAGACGACGACGTTCAACGCCGGGGCGTCGGGCGCGACCACCTCCGTGACGGGCGGCACGATGGCGACCGACGTCCAGTCCTTCCTCGACTCGAGCGCGACGAACTACGGCTGGCGCTTCACGCAGACGTCCGGCGCGGCGAACAACGCCGATCCGTACACGTGGGGCACGCGCGAGAACACGACGGCAGGCAATCGTCCCCGCCTCGTCGTCACCTACCGCTGAGCCCCGCAGGGCCGAACCGGCTCAGGGAGCCGCGGGCGTCGGGAACTCGACGCGGCGACGGGTCGCGGTGCCGCTCTCGATGTGGACCGTGACGACCTGCGAGCGGCCGTCGGCCGTGGTCAGCTCGAGACGATGATCCCCCGCCGGCAGCTCGAGGCGTGCGAGCGGGGTCTCGCCGAGCACGCGCCCACCGAGCCGGACGGTCGCGGGAGGGATCGCGAGGAGGCTGAGCGTGCCCGGAGCCGTGGGCTCGGCGGGTGCCGCGGGCTCCGGGGCTCGGGGGCGGGGGGGCTCCGGAACGGCCACGGGCGCGGGGGCGGCGGCCTGCGCGGGCTCCGGCGACGGGCCCGGCGTGGGCGTGGCGGGGACGGCGCCGGGCCTTGCCGCGGCCGCACGGGGCCCGGGCGGGACCGGAGCCGTGGGCTCGGCCGGAAGGGCCGCCGTCGGCGGCTCCATGGCGCTCGGCGTGGCCCGCGCCGTATCCCGGTCGGAAGCCGCCGGTTCGGGCGACGGAGCGCCGATGCTCGGAGGTGCAACGACCTCGTCGCGCGTCTCGACGGCCACGTCGGGCCGCGGATGGGCGACGAGCGCGACGCCCACGGCGACGAGGGCCGCGAGCAGCGAGAGGACGAGGGCGCGCTTGCGCCGATGCGCCACGATGTGGCGTGCGTCCTCGTCGGACTCGTCCGCGTCGGCGTCGGCTGCCGACGGGAACGCAGGGATGTCGGGGTGGGATCCGCCCGGCGCGAGCTGCCGTGCGACGACGGTGGCGGCATCGCCCGAGACCGTCGGGGCCTGCGCCCCGACGGAGGGACCGTCGGTCGTCCCGGGCGGCCAGACCACCGTCGGGTCCGACGGTCCGATCGCGTGATCGGCGCGCGCGCGGATCGAGCTCAGCGTGGTTCCGCTGGGCTCCTCGAGCCCCTCCTCCGCCGACTCGCCGCGGAGCAGCGCCTCCCCGCGCTCGATGTGCGAGGCGAAGTGCTCGTGCATCCACCGCTTCACCTGCGAGGCGCCCGCGGGCTTGCCGAGCGAGTACATGAACGTCTCGAGGTCCTCGGCGAGCGCCTCGGCCGAGGGATAGCGGAGGGTCACGTCGCGCTCGAGGCAGCGCATGACGATGGCCTCGAGCTCGGGCGGATAGTCCGTCCGGACCTCCGAGGGTCGCGGCACGGGCTTGTGGAGGACGCGAGCGATGGTGGCGCCGTCGTTGTCGGCGCGGAAGAGGCGGCGCCCGACGGTCGTCTCCCAGAGGACGACGCCGAGGGCCCAGACGTCCGTGCGGCGGTCGACGTTCTCGCCGTCGTACTGCTCGGGCGACATGTACGGGAGCTTGCCCTTGACCTCGTTGGTCCCCGTGACGGTGAGGCGCCCCCGCGCGCGGGCGACGCCGAAATCGACGACCTTCGTCAGGCCGTCGTAGAGCACGAAGATGTTCTGCGGCGAGACGTCGCGGTGCACCACGCCGAGGGGATGTCCGTCGGGACCGCGGAGCTCGTGGGCCGCGTGCAGGCCGCGCGCGGCGTCGTGGACGATGCGCGCGGCGAGCCAGAACGGGACGCCGCCTTCGGCGCGCGCGGCCCGGAGCACCGAGGAGAGCGACTCTCCCTGCAGGAACTCCATCACGAGGTACGGGGTCCCGTCCTCTTCGCCGAAGTCGGCCACGGCGCAGACGTTCGGATGGTGGATGAGCGCGGCGACGCGGGCCTCGTCGAGGAACATCTCGACGAAGCGGCGATCCTTCTTGAGGTGCGGGTGGATCCGCTTCACCGCGACGACCTTCTCGAAGCCGTGCGGCCCCGTGAGGCTCGCCAGGTACACGGTGGCCATGCCGCCGCTCGCGAGCTCGCGCCGGAGCGCGTACCGCCCGACCGTGCCGAGGGACTTCCCGGCCTGGGGGTCGTTCGGCTGCTCGTTCACCAACCCACCACCGTCGTCCCGCTGAACGAGGCGGGCTGGTTGTGGTTGTGGACGACGACGCCGGCCACGGCACCAGCGGCCGCGGCGAGCGCCACCGAACCGACGATCCACGGCCATCGCTTGCGGCGGGGCTCGCCGTCGCTCGCCATCCCGCTCTCGGCCGCCCGCGCCGGCAGGTGCAGCTCGCGCGACACGGTGAGCAGGACCGCGCCGGCCGCCGTCCGGAGCTCGGCCACGCAGACGACGTCGGCGTCGGGCACGACCACGACCTCGACGGAAGGCGGCTGGCCCGTGGCCTCCTCGCTGCCGCAACGGAGCACGAGGCGGGCGTCGAGCGCCGGCGGAGCCGGATCGAGGACGCTCACCACGGTCACGGAGGCGCCGCGGACCAAGGCGCCGCGCGGCTCGACCGTCAGCTCGGCCCGGCGGTCACCGAGCCGACGTCGCGCCATGCGGAAGAGGTCCTCGGCGCCCCGAGGCGCGCCTTCGGGCGGCTCGGCGCGTGGGTCGAGGGCCACGGCGGCCTCGGCATGGGCCCGCGCCTCCTCGGGCTCGCCGAGCGCGAGGTGGATCGCCGCGAGGTAGCGGTGCGCGTCGACCGCATGGGCGGCCGTCAGGGTCGGGCTCGCGAGCACGCCGCGGAACTCGTCCCGCGACGCCTCGAAGTCCGCATCGAACCAGCGACCGCGCGCTTCCTCGATGTCCTGGGCGCGCGCCGCGCCGGCCACCCCGACGAGAGCGCACGCGAGCGATGCGTGGAGCACGAACGGGAGCAGACGACCGGGCGACATCCGGGTCACAGGGTATCACGGCGATCGAGCCCAGCGCATGTGTCCACTCGGCCTCGCGCGTGGGATGACACGCACGCGCAACCCGCGTCGCGCGACGTCACGTTCCGTCGCTCGGGCCCGAGGGTCCGAAGGCCGGCGCCCGTGGGGGGCGACGCCTCCCGCCAGGACGTCGTATGATTGGGCACGGAGGAAGAGAAGCCGGCACCATGGCAGCGGATGACGCGATCGGGAGCCCCGCGGCGATGCGGCGGGCGCCCCCGGATTCGACGGCAACCGTCGACGCGACGGGCTGGGAGAGCGCCGAGCGGACCATCCGCTCGGAAGACCTCCCGCTCGGCGAAGGGCGGACCCGCGCCACGGCGATGGAGCATCCGGCGCCCGTCTCCATCGGCCCCTACCACCTCGAAGCACGCCTCGGCTCCGGCGGCATGGGCGTCGTCTATCGAGCGGTGCACGAGACGACGGGGCATGCGGTCGCGCTGAAGACCGTCGAGCTCGACGGCGCGTCGGCGCTCTCCAGCATCCGGCGCGAGATCCGCGCCCTGCGCGGCCTCGAGCATCCCGGCGTCGTGCGCATCGTCGACCAGGGCGTCCACGACGGTCGACCGTGGTACGCGATGGAGCTGCTCGAAGGGCCCACGCTCGGCCATCGGCTCCGGCTCCTCGGACGACCGATCCCCGCCCACACACGACCGACGCGTCCCACGGCCTCGACCGAGCTCCGGACCGACGAGAGCGACGCGCCGCAGGTCGAGCGGCCGCGCGCCGAACGGACCGACGAAGAGATCCGCGAGACCCTGTCCATCCTCCGGACGGTCTGCAGGGCCCTCGCCTACGTGCACGGCGAGGGCATCGTCCACCGCGACCTCAAGCCCGACAACGTCATCGTCACTCCGGACCGAGGCCCCGTGCTCGTCGACTTCGGCATCGCCGCGGGCGACACCGAGCGGCGGGGACGCGAGGTGCTCGAACCGACGGGGACCGTGATCGGGAGCCCGCAGTACATGGCGCCCGAGCAGATCCGCGGCTCGCTCGTCGATGCGCGCGCCGATCTCTACGCGGTGGGCTGCATGCTCTACGAAGCCCTCGTGGGGCTTCCCCCGTTCGAGGCTCCGACGCTCCCCGCCCTCCTGGTCAAGAAGCTGACCTCGGAGCCGCGTCGCCCGCGCGAGGTCGTGCCGACGTTGCCCGATGAGCTCGAGAGACTCGTGCTCCAGCTCCTCGCTCGCGAACCGAAGGATCGCCTCGGCCACGCCGACGTCGTCGCGGAGCGGCTCGGTCGGTACGGGGCCCTCGACTCGGGCCCCTCGGGTCCCGCGCCGCTCCCGTATCTCTACCGACCGCGCTTGAGCGGGCGCGGCGCGCCGCTCGCGGAGCTCGAAGGCGTCCTCGAACGCGCGAGCGCGCCGCTCGATCGGCGCGAGGGCTGCCGGGTCTTCGTCGGCGGGGAGAGCGGCGTCGGCAAGACGCGCCTCGTGGCGGAGGCCGCGCAGAAGGCCGCCGCGCGCGGCTTCCAGGTCCTCATGGGCCAGTGCTCCGACGTGGCCGCCGGCGGCGAGGCTGCGCGCCTGCGAGGATTCCACGGGGCCCCGCTCCATGCGTTCCAGGGCATGCTCCTCACGGTCTCCGATCGCTGCCGGACGCAGGGCGCGGAGACCTTCGAGCGCCTCCTCGGCCCGTCGGCGCGCATCCTCGCCCCCTTCGAGGCGTCGATCGCGACGCTGCCCGGCTACGCGGAGCTCCCTCCCCTCCCCGACGTGGGCCCCGAGGCCTCGCGGCGACGTCTGCACGACGCGCTCCGCTCCACGCTCGAGGCCCTCGCGGAGGAGCGGCCCCTCCTGCTCGTGCTCGACGACCTCCAATGGGCGGACGAGCAATCGCTCGCGTTCCTGCGGACCCTCGGCGCCGACTGGTTCGTCGGACGGTCCGTCGTGGTCCTCGGCACGTTCCGCCTCGAGGACCCTCGCAGCGACCTCGACGCCCTCCTGCGCGCGACCGACGTCCGTACCCTCCGGCTCGGGCGCCTCGAGGCGACGGCCGTGTCGGAGATGGTGGCGGACATGCTCGCGGTCGAGCACGCGCCCGAGGCCGTCGTCTCGAACCTCCACCGTCACACGGAGGGCAATCCCTTCTTCGTGGCCGAGTACCTCCACGCGGCGATCGAACGTCGGCTCCTCGGTCGAGACGTGCACGGCCGATGGGTCTTCGCGCCGACTCTCGCTCCGTCCGCTCTCGACGAGGTGCCGCTCCCCCGCTCCCTGCGTCAGCTCGTCGCCCTACGCCTCGCCGACCTCTCGCCGGACTCGCTCCGGGTCGCTCGGATGGCCGCCGTGCTCGGCCGCGAGATCGACGCGTCGGTGCTCGCGGAGGCCCTCGGCTCGAGGGTGGAGGACTTCTACGGCGCGACGTCGGAGCTCGTCCGCCGGCAGGTCCTCGAGGAGCCCCAGCGCGGCCGATTCGCGTTCGTGCACGACAAGCTCCGCGAGGTGGCCTACGACGCCATCGAGCGGCAGGAGCGGAGAGCCCTGCACGCCCGCGCGCGCGACGTCCTCCGTGCGCACGCCCGGACCGAGGCCGAGGTGGGACGGCTCGCGCCCACGCTCGCGCATCACTGCCTGGAAGCCGGCGATCCCGACGGTGCCATCGACTACCTCGCGATCGCCGGCGAGCGCGCCCTCGCGGCGAGCTCCGCGGTCGACGCGCTCGTCTACCTCGACCGTGCGATCGAGCTCCACGACACGCGATCCCCGAGCGACAACGCAGGCCGGACGCCCCTTCGTCGCATCCGCTGGGAGCGTCTCGCCGCGGAGGCCAGCATCGCACTCGGCCACCTCGATCGAGGGCAGGAGCGTGGGCGCGCCGCGCTGCGCCTCTGCGCCGGAGGGCCGACGCTCCTCGACCACGCCACGGGCACGGACCTTCCGTCGAGGCTCCGCCTGCCGGGCGCCGTCGGACGCGAGCTCGTTCGACAGGTCGCGAGCCTCGTCGTCGCGCGAGAGACAGAGCATCGGGACGTCGAGAGCCGCGGCCGGGCGCGCGAAGCCGCGCTCGCCGCGGAGCTCGTCGCGCGGGCGTACTTCTTCATGAACGACTCCGGCCGATCCACCCTCGGCTCCCTCTATGCCGCGAACCGCGCCATCGGCCTCGGGGCCTCGCCCGAGCGAGCGCGATGCGACGCGCAGCTCAGCATCGTCGCGACCTACCTCCCCTCGCCCCCCCTCGCCCGCCGCTACGCACGGCGCGCCGACGCCACCGCGAGCTCGCTCTCCGATCCCGTGACCGACCTCGAGCTCGCCATCCTCCTCGGCTTCGGAGCGTTCGCCCAGGGCGACGTCGACGAGGCACGCGAACGACTCCTCCGGGGCATGGCGATCGCGCGCGAGCTCAAGGACCTGCGTCGCGAGACCGAATGCGTGGCCGTGGCGAGCATGGTCTCGATGGTGCGCGCGGAGCACGTGAGGCAGGCCGAGGAGACCGTCCTCTTGTCCGAGCTCCATCGCCGCTCGGGCAGCGATCAAGCGCTGATCTGGTCCTACAGCGTCGCGCTCCACTCGGCGATCGAACGCGGCGACTACGACGCGGCGGCCCGCCTCGCGGAGGAGTCGGAGCCCTTCGTCGAGCGCTCGACCGACCGCGTCGAACGCATCCAGTTCGCGCGAGCCTCGGCGATCCACCTCGCCCGCGGGGATCGCGAGCGCGCGCTCTCGCTCGCCGAACGGGTCCTCGCGCGGATGGAAGCGGACCGCCCCGCGGGCAGCCAGCTGCTCTTCGGCTACTCCGCGACGGCTTCGACCCTCCTCGATCTGCTCGCGACGGAAACCGCTCCCCACGCGAAGGCGCGGCTCGAGGCCCTCGGCGAGCGGGCCCTCTCGCGGGTCTCGCTCCTCGGGCGGCTCTTCCTCATCGCCCGCCCGGCGGCTCGCCGTCTCGAGGGCCGATGGCACGTCCTGCACGGAAGAACGCGCCGGGCGGAGCGTTCGTTCGACGAGGGGCTCGCGCTCGCGCGACGCATCGGCCTCCCGGTCGAGGAAGGCCGCATCCGGCGGGAGCTCGCGTCCTTGCGTCCCGCCGAACGCGCGCGGCACCTCGAGCGAGTCGCCGCGATCCGCGAGGCCACGGGCGCGTTCGGCGCGCTCGGCCCACGCGACTGATCGCGCCCGGCGCGACCCAGGCCGGAGGTCAGTGCGTCTCGAGCCAGCGTCGCGCGGCCGCGGGAAGAACGATTCCCTTCGTGCCCGCGTGCTCGTCGAGGAACGCGAGCGCCTCGCGCGTCGTGCCGAACGACTTCGTCGGAGAGCTCGGCGGAGAGAGCCAGAGGGCGGCGGTGATGGCCCCGCGCATCAGGGCCGAGCTCACGATCAGCCCGTCGCAGGCCTTGTGCTGGCGCGCCAGGCGACGCGCGGTCTCGTCGCCGAGCCAGTCGCCGAACATCTTCCGCTGCACGGCATTCGCCGCCGTCGACATGCCCCGTGTGTCCACCACGTGGACGAAGGCCGGCCCGCGAGCGAGCAGGCCATCGAACTCCGCGATGTACGCCCGCACGTCGTCGTCGGTGAGTTGGTCGCCGACGAGACGGCTGACGACCAGCGGGAAGAGCGAGGAGTCGATCGACATGCTGCGCCGGGGAGGGGGCAGCGTGGGATGGTCGAGGGGCCGGGTCATCGAGGGCGCGAGCGAGCATACCCCTGATGGCTCGGGTTCGGGAGTCGGCTCGCATCCCGCGAGGGTTCCGCAACGGAACCTGCTGAGAGCGATCCCGGACCGTGCGCGATCCGCGATATCCTCCGCCACGAGGTGTCGAGCTCTCCCACCATTCGTCCGGATCGCAGTCGGGGCGACGGTATCGCCGTCGAGATCCCGGACGGCAGCCTCGCGATCTTCTCGCACGGACACACGCCGATGTCGTTGTTCGAGCCGGCGACCGGCCGCATCCTCGAGGTGAACGACGCCTGGGTGGACCTCTACGGCTATTCGCGCGAGGAGGCGCATCGCATGCGCGTCCAGGACGTCAGCGCGGAGCCCGACGCCACGAGTGACGCCGTGCGCGCGGCGCTGGACGTCGGAGGCGCCCACATCGACGTCCGATGGCATCGGAAGAAGGACGGGACGGTGATGCCCGTCGACCTTTCCTCCGGGACGCTCCGCTCGGGCGATCGCGTCCTCATGTACGCGCTGATGCAGGACATCACGCCGCGCGTCCGCGCGGAGCAGGAGCGTCAGCGCTCGGAGGCCCGGTTCCGCTCCCTCATCGAGAGCGCGCCCATCGGCATGCTGGTCCACGACCGCGAACGCGTCCTCTTCCTGAATCGGACGCTGCGGGAGCGGCTCGGGTACGCCGAGGAAGGGACGCCACTGCCGACGGCGCTCGGCGCGGTCGTGCACGCCGACGACCTCGAGGCCCTCCTGCTCGGAGACCGTCGGGATCGGCCGGGGTCGCGTCCGTCGATGAACGACCGACGCTTCGTGGGACGCGACGGAAGCCTGCACTGGATGGAGGTCTCGGGCGTCCCGATCGAGCTCGACGGAGTGCGCGCCACGCTCGTGGTCGCCCACGACATCGCGGATCGGAAGCGGATGGAGGCCCAGCTCGTGCTGGCCGATCGACTCTCCTCGCTCGGTCGCCTGGCAGCCTCCGTCGGCCACGAGATCAACAATCCGCTCGCGTACGTGCTGACGAGCTCCGAGCTCCTCGCCCGCGACCTGCGGCGTACGACGGCCCTCGACGAGGCGACGCGAGAACGGCTGCTCCGCCGGGTCTCCGCGGTCGAGCAGGGCGCCATGCGCGTGCGCGACATCGTCCGCGACCTCCGGACGCTCTCCGTCGGAGAGGGAACGAACGCGAGCCCCGTGGACCTCGTGCGGGTGCTCGACGTCTGTGCCGACATGGCCTCTCACGAGATCCGTCACCGCGCGCGTCTCTTCCGCGACTACCACGGGAGCGTCTCGGTCCGTGCGGCCGAAGCACGCCTCGGACAGGTCTTCCTGAACCTCCTGCTCAACGCGGCCGAAGCGATCCCCGAAGGCCAGCCGTCCGAGCACGCGATCCGCATCACCATGGAACCGACGGCGGACGATCGCGTGGTCGTCGAGGTGCGCGACACGGGCGCCGGCATCGCGCCGGAGATCGCGGACCGGATCTTCGAGCCCTTCTTCACCACCAAGGCAGGCGCCGGCACGGGGCTCGGGCTCTCGATCTCGCATGCGATCGTCAGCGGGCTCGGCGGCACGATCACCGTCGAGCCGAACGAGCCCCGGGGAACGTGCTTCCGGGTGGTGCTGCCGATCGGCAAGGAAGCCGCCCCCGCACGCGCCCCGACCCGGCCGCCCCCCGGGCCTCTCGCGGAGGCCCGCTGCCGCGTGCTCGTCGCGGACGACGAAGTCGAGCTGGCATCGACCCTCGCCGAGCTGCTCGAGCACTTCGACGTGACGACCGTGCATTCCGGGCGGCTCGCGATCGACCATCTCGCGACGCATCGGTACGACGCGGTGCTGCTCGATCTGCGCATGGACGACGGCGGCGGGCTCTCCGTGCTGCGGTGGATGCGCGACGAGGACCCGGCGATGCTCGCGCGGGTCGTCGTCATGACGGGCGCCCCGCCCGAGAACGAGTCCGTGGCCCCGTCCGAGCTCGAGTCCGTGCCGATCGTACGCAAACCCTTCGAGACCCGGAGCCTCGTCGACGCGATCGATCGGGTCCTCGCGTCGAGCCGACCCACCGCATGACGCGACCCACCGAAGCCCAGCCGCTCCCGCAGACGCCCTTCAAGCTCAAGGGAAACGTCTACCACGGCACCATCGAGTTCTTCGAGGCGAGCTGTCCCGGGGGGTACCGCAAGCTCGTGGATTCCGTCGGGGATCCGGCGCTCGCCGAGTTCCTCCGGCAGATCTTCGTGTCGAGCGCCTGGTACGAGGCGACCCTCCTGCCGCGGCTCGTCGAAGCGGAAGCGAGGGTGCTCGGCCTCGAGCCGAACCACTACCTCGAGCGGCGGAGCCGATGGCAGGCGGAGCGCGACATCTCGGGCGTGTACCGCATGTTGCTGCGCCTCACGTCGCCCGAGCTCGTCGCCACGCGCCTCCCTCGCGCGATGATGCAGATCGTGAACTTCGGGAAGGCCACGATCGCGGAGGCCGGTCCGAAGAGGTATCGCGGGCAGGTCTCGGGCTTCCCCGAGGTCCTCAAGGACTGGTTCGGCACGGCCGTGCGGGTCTACGCCGAGACGGCGCTCGCGCTCGCCGGCGCGTCCAACCCGAGCTTCCGCGTGACCTCGATCACGGCCGAGCCGAGCCATCTCGGCCATGCGATGTGCACGATGCACATCGAGATGACCTGGGCCTGACGTCCGTGGAGGCGTCGCGCGTGCCCCGATTCCGGGGACGCCCCGGCGGCCTCCTGCCCAGGCGCCCACCTCCTGCGCTACCTTGAGAGAGTGGAAGGGGGAGCATCGCAGTCGAGGCCTCGCAGGCCGGACGAGCAGGCCGCCTGGCTCGCGCGGCTCGACCCGGAGCTGCGGGCATGGCTCGACACACGCATGGCGCCCGTCTCGCTCCGCGGGGGCGACGTGCTCTTCGAGGCCGGTTCGCCGGCGGATTGCCTCTATCTCCTCCGCAGCGGGTCGCTCGGCGCCTTCGACTCCGGGGAAGGCGAGCGCCTGCTCGGTCAGGTCATGGCCGGGGAGACCGTCGGCGAGGTCGGCGTCCTCACCGGTCGCACCCGGAACGCCACGGTCCGCGCGCTCCGCGACTCGGAGCTCGCACGCCTCGGCCGGGACGACTTCGACGAGCTCGCGCGCCGCGATCCGGGCGTCGTGCGGGGCCTCGCGAGCCTCGCCGTCGAGCGCGCCTCGAGGCCCCACGCGCAGCGGCTCTCGGCAGCACCTCGAACGCTCTGCCTGCTGCCCCAGCACGAGGGGCTCGACGTGCACCGACTCGCGTCCGAGCTCGCCGCCGAGCTCTCGCGCCACGGCCGCGCCATCGTGGTCGACGCGACTTCGGACGTGGCTCGCGATCCGAGCGCGCTCGCCGCGCTCGAGGCGGACCATCGCCACGTGCTCTACGTCGCCTCGGCCTCGAACGACTCCTTCCGCGAGCTCTGCCTCAGGCAGGCCGACGCGCTCGTCTTCGTCGCCGGCGCCGGCGCCGAGCCCGCCCCCTTCTCCGAGCTCCATCGCGACGCGAAGCTCGCCCTTCCCCGCCCCGAGCACCTCGTGGTGCTCCATCCCTCGGGCGAGCTCCGCCTCGGTGCGGGGCGCCTCTGGTCCGAACGGAGACCGACGGCCCGTCTGCACCACGTGCGGGCCCCGTCGGACGCCGCGCGCGTCGCGCGCCTGGTCTCAGGACGCAGCACCTCGCTCGTCCTCTCGGGCGGCGGCGCTCGTGGCTTCGCGCACCTCGGCGTGATCCGCGCGCTCCGCGAGAGCGGCATCCCCGTCGACGCCGTCGGCGGCACGAGCATCGGCTCCATCGTGGGGGCGGGCATCGCGGCCGACTGGTCGGTCGAGGCGATGACCGAGGGCTATCGACGCGCCTTCGTCGCGCAGAACCCGCTCTCGGACTACACCTTCCCCTTCGTCTCGCTCGTCTCGGGCCGGAAGGTGTCGAGGCTCCTGCGCGAGACCTACGGCGCCCGGGACATCGAAGACCTCCTCCTGCCCTTCTACTGCGTGTCGGCGAACCTGACGGCCGGACGGGCGATGGTGCATCGGCGCGGACCGCTCTGGCAGTGGCTCCGCGCGTCCGTCGCCATCCCCGGCGTGCTGCCGCCAGTCTTCCATCGAGGCCACGTCTTCGTCGACGGCGGGATCATCAACAACCTGCCCGTCGACGTGATGCGCGAGAGCCAGGCGGGCGACGTCATCGCCGTCGACATCGGCAGCGACGACGCCGTCGGCGTGCCTCCGGTGATCGAGGAGCACGAGCTACCGTCCCTCTTCCGCGTCGTGTACGAGTGGCTCACGGGAAGGAGGAGGCCCTCGATCCTCCAGATCATGCTGCGCGCCGGGATGATCAACGCGAGCGTCGCCACGACGGCCGCGCGCAGCGCGTCCACGCTCGTGCTCGCGCCTCCGCTCGGCGGAGTCGATCTCCTCGAATGGAAGGCGTTCGACCGCGCGATCGCGATCGGGTACGAGCACACGATGCGCGCCCTCGAGGACCGCGCCACCGAGCGCCTGCGCGGCGCTTGAGCCGGGGTCGGAGCGCGGAGGGCTCCGCCCCGTTCACCGTGGGGAGGCGGTCGCGAAGCGCTCGGGCGCCTCGGCGTTCGGGAGGCCCGCGCGACGCATCCAATCGCCACAGACGCGGCCCCCCTCGGCGACGCTCGAGCAGACCACGACCGGCATCGGAGGCGTGAAGAGCCAGAGCACCGCCTGCATCGCGCCACGGATGATCGGGCTCCCGATCACCACCGCCATGCCCACGCAGTATTCCCTCGAGAGCGCCTCGGACTCCTTCAGCCAATCCGCGTAGAGCTTCCGCTGCACCGAGCTCGAAGAGAGCGGCTTCGAGGCGTCGACGAGCATCACGAGCTTCTTCCGGCGGCCGAGAAGCCGCCGCTGCTCCTCGATGTGGGCACGCACCTCGTCGTCGTTCGCGTTCTCGGGCGGAAAGCGCACGAAGACGAACGGGAACGCGCTCGTGTCCATCTGGATGGCCGCCATGCTTCCTCCCCGGGCGGCCTCGAGGCCCCCGGCGCCGACAGTATGCCCTCGCCGGGCGCGCGACGGGGCGTCCTTCTGGCGAGCCTCAGCCGTCGCGGCGGAGCACCACCTGCCGATAGCCGCCCTTGAGGTTCTTCACGTCGTGGAAGCCGTGCTGGCGGAGGATCCGCGCCGCCACGTGACCCCGGAGCCCCTGCTGGCAGTAGACCACCGTCGGTCGACTCGGATCGAGCTCTGCGAAGCGCTCGCGGAGCGAGTCGAGGGGAATCGGGATCGCCCCCTCGAGCATGCCGTTCGAGACCTCGCGCGGGGTCCGCACGTCGACGAGCTGGACGCCGGCGGCCGCCCCGTCGACGAGGGGCGAGAGGTCACGGCGATCGTTCTGGGCGACGAACGCCGCGTAGTGGACCGGATCCTTCGCGCCGGAGAACTGCGGCGCGTAGCAGAGGTCGAGCGAGGCGAGGTCGTCCACGGTCCCGTGGAAGTGCAGGACGGTCGCGATCACGTCGATCCGCTTGTCGACGCCCGCGGGGCCGACGCCCTGGGCTCCGAGCACGCGCCCGTTCGACCGATCGTAGACCAGCAGGAGGTGCATCTCCTGGGCGCCCGGATAGTACGACGCGTGATCCTTCGGGTGCACGACGACCGAGTCGGCGTCGTACCCGGCACGTCGTGCGGCATGGAGGCCGAGGCCCGTGATGCCGACGTCGAGGTCGAAGATCCGGACGATCGCCGTGCCGAGGACCTCGCCCGCCGGAAGACCGTGGCCGGTGGCGGCATGCTCGCCGGCGAGCCGTCCGTGCCGGTTCGCCGCGCCCGCGAGCGGAACACGGGCCGCGAGGTGCGTGACGCCCTGCATGACCTGCGCCGCGTCGCCGACCGCGTAGACATCGGGATCGCTCGTGCGCATGGCCTTGTCGACCGAGATGCCGCCGGTGGGTCCGATGGCGAGCCCGGCCTCCTCGGCGAGCTTCGTGATCGGCCGGACGCCCATCGAGAGGAGGACGAAGTCCGTCTCGATGCGCAGGTCGGTGTCGGTCGTCACGGCGACCACGCGCTCGCCGTCGAGCTCGAGCCCGCCGAGGCCGGTGCCGACGTGCACGGTGACGCCCTGACGCCGCATCTCCCCCTCGATCCACCCGGCCATCTCGGGATCGAGCGCCGGCAGGGCGTGCGGCGCCTTCTCGAGGAGCGTGACGGACACCCCGCGGGCGTGCAGGGCCTCGACCATCTCGAGGCCGATGAAGCCTCCGCCGACGACGATCGCCCGCGTGGCCTTCGACTCGGCGAGGTGGTGATGCAGGCGCTGCGTGTCCTCGACGTTGCGGAGCACGAAGACGTTGGGCGCGTCGATGCCGTCGAGCTTCGGCAGGATCGGCGACGCGCCGGGCGCCAGGATCAGCTTGTCGTACGGGATCGCGAACTCCTCGCCCGTCTTCCGGTCGATGCCCTCGACGACCTTCGCCGCGCGATCGACCCGGATCACCTCGTGGTGGACGCGCGCGTCGATGCGGTAGCGCTCGCGGACCTTCTCCGGGGTCGTCAGGAAGAGCGAAGCCTCGTCCTCGATCTGTCCGCCGAGGTAGTACGGGAGGCCGCAGTTCGCGAACGAGATGTAGCCGCCCTTCTCGAGGACCGTGATCGTCGCGTGCTCGTTCATGCGACGTGCCCGCGTGGCCGCGCTCATGCCGCCCGCGACGCCGCCGACGATGACGATTCGATGTTCCATCCCGCCTCGCTTCCCGTGCGGGGCCTACCGCCCTCGCACGACCTTAGGAGCCAGCGGCGCCCGGTTCCGATTCCGAGCGCAGGGTCGCCCGACCCTCTCGGGCGGGCTCAGCTCTTCCGCCCGACCCGATACGCCCCGAGGACGATCTCGTCGAGGTAGGCCGCGACCTCGGAGCGAGCCGTGGCCGGCATGTCCTTCGGCGGACCGAAGGGGGAGCCCGGCTCGAACGCGCTCGCACGTCGGACGTAGTCCACCGCCGTGTGGAGCTCCGGAACGCGCAGGAAGGAGGGATCGACGGCCGCGCCGCTCACGTAGCCGCTCGCGAAGGCTCCGATCGCCTGCGCATCCTCCGGATCGGGCACCGGCGCGCGACCTCCCTCGAGATCGCGGACGACCTGGTTGTAGAGCCGGACGACGAGGGCGAGGCGCTCTGCCGCGAGACCTTCGTCCGCGAGGAGGTCGCCGTCGACGATCCGGTCGACGAAGCGCATCGGGGCGACCTCGCCCGGAGCGGTGGCGGCCGCCGCGAACATGCCGATCGCGAACCAGGAGTGTCCGGGCGCGACGCCGTCGAGCAGCGCCATCGCCTGGTCGCGCTCGGTCGCGGAGAGGGGTCGGTCCGTCGTCGTCTCGCTCATGGGACCGACGCTACCCGCCCATGCCCGAGGACGCCAGACCGCTCGCCGAGCCGTCACCCCCTTGCCGTACGGAGGGGGCGGGCCCATCTGCCCACGACGGGCCGGGGTTCGACGGGGGGAGAGGTGTCGGAGAGCGACGACGAGGAGCGGAGCGGTGGGGTCTCCGCGGTTCGCTTTCCCGCCCGGCTCTTTCGGCGCGTCGCGCCCCCCTACGCGTCCGACTTCCGCGCCGAGGTGCGCACCACCAACACCACCCGCGTGCGGGCCATCGCCCCCGTCTTCGCGCTGGTGCACGCGGCCCACGTCTTCCTCTTCACCCACGGTCCGATGGGTCGGGCTCCGACGGAGCACGTGTGGCGCGGCCAGATCGGCCGTGCCCACGCGTTCATGATGGGCGTCGCCATCTCGTTCGGGCTGCTCGCGACCTTCCCGAGGAAGGCGGGCCCCTTACGCGCCCGCATCGACGCCTGGCTCGGGCCGACCACCGCGACGGCCTACCTGCTCTACTCGGCCGTCGTCGCAGGGCTCGATCAACAGGTCGTGACCAGCGTGACCCCGTGGATCATCGGCTCGCTCGGCCTCGCGATCGCGCTCGTCCTCGACCATCGCGCGGCGGCTTTCGCGTACGGGCTCGGCGCGACGACCTTCGTCGTCGCGATGCGCACCCTGCAGGAGGATCCGAGCGCTCGGCTCTCGAACGTCGTGAACGGACTCAGCGTCGCCGTGCTCGCGTTCCTGATCTCGCGCATCGGCTATGGCGCGCGCGTGCGGGACTTCGAGAGCCGGGCGCTCATCGCGACCAAGACACACGAGCTCGAGGAGCGGGTGGAGGAGGTGCGCGGCCTCAACCGGAGCCTCGACACGGCGAACCGCGAGCTCGAAGCGCAGCGGGCCACGCTCACGCAGTGGAACGACGAGCTCGAGGCACGCGTCGACGCGCAGGTCGCCGCGATCCGCGCGCACGCGGCCGAGATCGAGCAGCTCAACGCCCAGCTCCGCGAGCGCGTCGTCGAGCGCTCCCGCGAGCTCGCCGAGGCCCTCGATCGCCTCTCGCGCCCCGCGCGGGGCGAGGCTGCGCGCTTCGAGCGGGACACGTGGGTCGCCGAGCGCTTCCGTGTCGAACGGCTGCTCGCCGAAGGCGGCATGGGCCAGGTCTACCTCGCCGACGATTCCGTCACGGGCCTCCCGGTCGCCCTCAAGGTCGTGACCCTCGACGACGTACGCCACGTCGACGACGTGAAACGCTTCCTCCTCGAGTCGCTCGCCGCGGCCTCCGTGTCGCATCCGGGGGTCGTGCGCACGTTGCACGTGGACGTCACGGCCGACGGCCATCCGTTCCAGGCGCAAGAGCTGGTGATCGGCTGCACCCTCGTCGATTTCGTCCGCCGGCGGGGTCGGCTCCCTCCTCCGCACGTCGCGCGCCTCGGCGCCGCCATCGCCGACGTGCTCGCCGCAGCGCATGCCGCCGGCGTCGTCCACCGCGACGTCACCCCCGGCAACGTCATGCTCACGGTCCGCGAGCCGGGACTCCGCGTGCTCGACTTCGGCATCGCGATGATCCGCCGCCGCGCCGGAGGCCCGACGAGCGAAGGCCTCGCAAGGGAGGGAGAATTCCTCGGCACTCCCTATTTCGCCGCCCCGGAGCAGGCGTCGGCGCCGGATGCGGTGGACGCTCGCGCCGACGTCTATTCCCTCGCCATGGTCCTCCGCTTCGCCCTCGCCGGCGAACTTCCGACCGGCGCTCCGGAGGGCGCCCGCCGCGGCCACATCGACTCCGTCGAGATGCCCGTCGACCTCGAGGAGCTGCTCGAGCGATGCCTGGCGCCCGACGCTTCCGCCCGGCCGACAGCCTCCGAGGTGCGCGACCGCCTCGCCCACCTCGCCGACGCGCTCGGGGCTCCGTCGTGCACCGAGCTCGCGGAGATGGATGCCGAGGAGAGCCAGCGGAGCGCGGCCCTCCTCACCCGGCGGGGCAGGCAGGCGCGGACCTCCAAGGACACGTGACGAACCGACGCCCCCTGACGCAGGATGGAGCCATGACCGAGCGACGCCTCCTCATGATCCCAGGTCCGATCGAGCTCGAGCCCGAAGTCCTCCGGGCGCTCGGCACGAAGACCCGCGGACACCTCGACCCGGATTTCATGGCCCTCTTCGGCCGTGCGCTGCAGAACCTCCGCGAGGTCTTCCATGCGCCGGCGGCACAGCCCTTCGTCGTCGCGGGAAGCGGCACGCTGGCCATGGAGCTCGCGGCGATGAACGTCGTCGAGCCCGGAGAAGCCGTGCTCGTCGTCGACACGGGCTGGTTCTCGGACCGCATGGCCCGCATCCTCGATCGCCTCGGCGCCGAGGTCGTGAGGGTCTCGGCGCCGCCCGGCTCTTGCCCCGATCCCACCGAGGTCGAGCGCCTCCTCGGCACGGGCCGCTTCGCGGCCATGACGCTGACCCACGTCGACACCTCGACCGGCGTGCGCATCCCGCTCGAGGCATTCGCCACCGTCGCGCGAGCCCACGGCGTGCTCACGATCGTCGACGGGGTCTGCTCCGTCGGTGGCGAGGAGCTGCGCCAGGAAGCCTGGGGGCTCGACGTCGTCCTCACGGGCAGCCAGAAGGCGCTCGGAGTCCCACCCGGGCTCGCCGTGGTGCTCGCGAGCCCGCGCGCCCTCTTCAAGCATCGGGCGCGGAGGACCCCGGTCCCCTCGCTCTACGTCGACTTCGCCGAGTGGCTGCCGGTCATGGAGGCGTACGAGGCCGGCCGACCCGCCTACTTCGCCACCCCTGCGGTGAACCTGATCACGGCGCTCGACGCCAGCCTGCTCCACCTCGTGGCCGAGGGCATGGAGCCCCGCATCGCGCGTCATGCGAGGCTCGCCACGGCGATGCGGGCCGGCCTTCGGGCGCTCGGCCTCGAGCTCCTTCCGAGCGAGGAATCGCTCTGCGCATCCACGCTCTCCGCGATCCGCTATCCGAAGGGAGTGGACGCGTCGCTCGTCGGCCGGATGCGGGACGAAGGCATCGTCGTCGCCGGAGGGCTCCTCCCCGAGCTGAAGGGGACGTACTTCCGCATCGGCCACATGGGCGCCCACCAGGAGTCCGACGTGCTGGCGGTGCTGGGCGCGCTCGAGAGAGCCCTCGATCGATCCGGGGTCGACGTGGACCTCGGCTCGGGCCTCGGAGCCGCGCAGAGCGCGCTCCTGCGTCTGACCTAGAAGCGGGCCCCGAGCTTCTCGAGGGTCTTCTGCAGACGCGACTCGATGTCCTCGCGGAAGGCGCGATGGGCGAGCGCGATCTTCTCGCTCGCCTTCGTCGCCCGGAACCCGGCGCCGACGTTCTCGATCCGGTAGCGGACCTCGCTCGTCCCGAGCCGAGAGAACTTCACGACCAGCTCCTGTCCCTCGCGCGAGAGGGAGGCGATCTGCCCGAGGGAACGGCCCGCGAGCGCCTCGCGGACCTTGACCAGGAAGACGTCGGGGGAGGAGTCGGAGACCTCGAAGGCTTGCATGCGGCGCAGTCTAGTTCGGGGTCCCGAGCGGGTCGAGA
>JAXLYX010000035.1:0-34126 GCA_046351215.1 Polyangiales bacterium
CCCAGCTGACCCGGGTCGGCTTCGAGGACCGCGGTGGCGGCGCGCAGCGCTCCCTCGGCGTCGCCCTTGGCTCGGAGCGAGAACGCGCGATCGACCTCGGTGACGTTCATCGGATGCACCTCGTCATGGGGCAGGCAGGCTATCACGGCCCGCCCGCCTCACGTGCACGCCGAAGCCTCAGTCGGAGTCGAGGCGAGCGAGGACCCGTCGCGCGCGGCGAAGCTCCTCGCGGAGCGTGAGCTCCTTCGCCGGGTCGGCGGCGGCGTTGCGGCGCAGGAAAGCGCGGAGATGGACCACGGCGCGGGGGGCGTCGCCCATGTGGTGCGCGATCATTCCGAGCAGGAACTGACCGTATCCCTCGCGGTTCTTCGACGCGCGCAGGCCTTCGAGGACGCCGTCGAGCCCGCGGACCGGTAGGCCCGCCTCGAGACGCACGTAGGCCGCCTGGGCCTTCAGGAGGGCACGATCGCGGACCGAGCAGCGGAGCGCCTTGTCGAGCGTCGCGAGGGCGCCGTCGGGATCGTCGGCGAAGTGCTGCAGCGTCGCGAGCCCCCAGAGATGGAAGCTCTTGCGCTCGGCGGGCGCGGCGCGCGCCGCGAGGCGCTGCTCGCGGATCGCTCCCTCGAGGTCCCCCCGGGCGGCCAGGAGGCGCGAGAGGTCGTGGTGCGCGATGTCCGGCAGGAGACCCATGGCGACGAGGTCGCGCGCGACGGTCTCGGCCTCGGCGAGCTCCCCCTTCTCGATGTGGGCGAGGTAGAGCTGGCGGGTCAGGAGGGGACGAATATCACTGTCGATACTATCCCGTATCAGGACGAGCCCCGTCTGGGCCCATCGGATGCGCTCCTCGGGCCGGGACGCTCGGACGGCGCGGAGCAGGCAGATGTCCGGGCTCGACGCTCCCGGATCCTCCTCGGAGGACGCGGGCCGGACCGAGGCGAGCCGCTTCGGAGCTCCAGGCCGACGCGATGCCCGCCCGGGCCCAGGCGGGCGCTCGCTCGAGCGCTCCTTGGGCTCGGGCGAGTCCCCCGCAGCGGGAGCGATCGTCCTACGAGCCATCCGCGACACCCCGATCGGCTGACGTTCTCCACAAGTGTAGCACACGCGAATCCATTGTCGAATCCGGCATGATTCCGGAGGCTTCCAGACCGTTGTCCACAGCCCGTCCAGAAGTCTGGGGAAAACGTGTGGAGGTGGCGTGGGAAACGTGCACGACGGCCTAATGACCCTTGTAGAGGAACGCCTCGAGCTCGTCTTTCTTCGCGCGGGCATCCCGCCGACCGAGCTCGATCAGACGCTGGGCGAAGGCCCCGTCGAAGAGCAGGTAGCTCGCGAGATCCGCGTCCGCGCCTTCCCCCACGTCGAGGAATTGGAGGAAGGAGCGCCCGAGCGTCGTCCCGAACCGGAGCCGGTGGGTGCGCAGGTGCTCGGCGGCGAGGCGGCCGAGGTCGAGCGAGGGGTGGATCGCGCAGACGTCGACGATCCGGCGGGTCGGCAGGCCGTCGCGGGCCGCCGCCGCGTTCATCCGGGAGAGGAATTCCTGGCCGAAGGCCTCGACCCCGTGGCGGAGGAACTCGTTCGTCCGTTCGAGGTTCGCGAGGTCGAGGTTCACGTGATCGAGGAGGAAGGCGTTCAGGACCTTGCCGAGCAGGAACGAGGCGCCCGGGTACATGCCGGGCGCGAGGGCCGGCGCCCCCGCCGACGAAGGCGAGCTCACCCCGATCACGAGGAGCCGCTCGGCCCCGAGGTGGAGGGCCGGGGCCATCGGCGTGTTGAGGCGCAGGCCGCCGTCGCAGTGGAGGTACCCGTCGATGTCGATCGGCGGGAAGATCAGCGGGATCGCCGCGGACGCGAGCACGTGCTCGACGCGGATCGGCCCCTCGCGGAGCAGGGCCTGCGAGCTCAGGGCGGTCGCGTGCGCCGTGCCGGGGGCGCGGTCCACGAAGACCACGGGTCGCCCGGTCATCACGTGCGTCGCCGTGACGGTCACGGCCTGGAGCACGCCCCGGTCGAGGTTCTGCCGGAGCCTCGAGAAATCGAGCTCGCGCGTCACGAGCCCCCGGAGGGCGGCCGTGTCGAAGACGCCGCTCGCCTCGGCGCCCCCGAGCATCACGCGCGGCAGCGACGCGATCTGGCGGAGCCCGAACCGGAGGATGTCGGTGAGCTCGAGCTCGCGCCACATGCGCTCGAGCCGCGCGACCCCCCCCTCGAGATCGTGGGCGACCGACGCGACGAAGGTCCCGTTCACGGCGCCGACGCTCGTGCCCGCGACGATCGCCAAGGGAGGGACTCGCTTGCGCTGCCGGACGAGGTCCCCGAAGACGTAGCTGAGGACGCCGACCTCGTAGGCGCCGCGGGCTCCGCCTCCCGACATGACGAGTCCGATCCCGCTCATGCGCTCCTCTTTCCGCGCTGGGCGCGCGGACCGACTCTACCATCGGCCCCCTTCGCGAGGTGCGGAGGATCGCGCTTCCCCTCGGCCGACGTGGCAAGATGGCGACCCCGATGATCCCGCTCACGCGCCCCTCCATCGGCGACGAGGACCTCGCCGCCGTCTCCGCCGTCCTCCGCACCGGCATGCTCGTGCAAGGCAAGGAGGTCGCCGCGTTCGAAGCGAAAGTCGCCACGCGCGTCGGTCGGAGACACGCGGTCGCCGTCGCCAACGGCACGTCCGCGCTGCACCTCTCGCTGCTCGCGCTCGGCGTCGGCCCGGGGGACGAGGTCCTCGTGCCCGCCCTGACGTGGCCGAGCCCGGCGCACGCCGTAAGGCTCGTCGGTGCGACGCCCGTGCTGGTCGACGTGGATCCGGACGAGTGGAACGTGCGCGGCCCCGCCCTCGCGGCGCGGAGGACGGCCCGAACACGCGCCGCGATCGTGATCGATCAGTTCGGCAACCCTCTGCGCCGCCCCGAGATCGAGCAGGCGCTGCCCGGCCTCCCGCTCGTCGAGGATGCCGCCTGCGCCATCGGCAGTCGCTTCGAGGACGCTGCTTGCGGCACGCTCGGCACGCTCTCGTGCCTCAGCTTCCATCCACGGAAGATCGTCACGACCGGCGAGGGCGGCATGGTGCTCGTCGACGACGATTCGCTCGCCGATCGGCTGCGCGTGCTCCGCAACCACGGGCAGTCGGCCCCGGGCGTCTTCCGGGAGCCGGCCGGCAACCAACGCATGACGGAGTTCCAGGCCGCCCTCGGCGCCGTGCAGCTCGGCAAGCTCGACGCCATCGTCGAGGCCCGCGCGCGCCTCTCGCGACGCTACGAGGAGCGGCTCGGCGAGAGGCTCCGCTTCCAGCGGATCCCGACCGGCTGCCTCTCGAACCGCCAGACGATGGGAGCTGCGCTCCCGGAGGGGCGGACGGCCGCGGACCGCGACGCCCTCGTCGCCGGGCTGCGCGCGAGGGGCATCGAGGCGGGGCTCTTGTCGTATGCCCTCTCCCGCCTCGCGAGCGTCGCTCCGGGCGGCCCCGCGATGCCGATCGCCGAAGGGCTCGTCGACCGCGGCTTCTCATTGCCCCTCTTCCCGGAGCTGCCGCTTTCGGATCAAGATGCGGTCTGCCAGGCGATCGAGGAGCTGACGTGACGAGCGAGACCCCGGTTCTCGAGGTCGACGACCTCCACAAGACCTTCCACGTCGGATTCTTCCGGAAGAAGGTCGAGGCCGTACGTGGCGTGAGCTTCGCCGTCCGCGAGGGAGAGACGTTCGGCGTGCTCGGTCCGAACGGGGCCGGGAAGACGACGACGCTCAAGGCCTGCCTCCGGCTGATCTATCCCTCGAAGGGCAGCATCCGGATCTTCGGGCTCTCGCCGGACGTGCGCGAGTCGATGAAGAAGATCGGCTACCTGCCCGAGAATCCGTACGTCTACCAATACCTGAAGCCGCTCGAATTCCTCGACCTCTGCGGCCGCCTCTACGGCCTCGACGCCGCTTCGCGGAAGAAGCGCAGCCAGGAGATCGTCGAGCGCGTCGGCCTCGCGCACGCGACCGATCGACCCATCGGCCGCTTCTCGAAGGGCATGATGCAGCGCATCGGCCTCGCACAGGCCCTGCTCCACGATCCGGCCGTGCTCGTCCTCGACGAGCCGATGAGCGGCCTCGACCCGATCGGCCGCAGGCAGGTGCGTGAGCTGATCCTCGAGGAGCGTCGTCGGGGCAAGACGATCGTCTTCACGAGCCACATCCTCACGGACGTCGAGATGCTCTGCGATCGCGTGGTGATGATCCACCGCGGGAAGGTCACGGCGCAGGGCAAGATCGAGGAGCTCGTCCGCCCCGAGGTCCGCCGCGTCGAGATCGAGCTCGCCCGCGCGTCGGGAGAGCTCCGCGAGGGGCTCGAGAAGCTGGGCGCCTCGACGCGCGAGGTCGAGGGACACCTGGTCGTGCGCGTCGAGGGGACCTCGGGCGTGAACGGCGTGCTCGAAGCGGCGCTCGCCGCGGGCGCCGAGGTCGTCGCCGTCACGCCGGAGCGCGAGACGCTCGAGGAGATCTTCGTGAGGCACGCGCTCGCGACGAGCTGAAGCCCGCGAGGGCGCTTGCGGAGCCGCCCCTCCGCCGCACACGCTTGGGGCATGGACATCCCCCGCGTTCCCCCTGCCGAAGCCAAGACCCTCCTCGACGAGCACGGCTACGTCTACGTCGACGTCCGCTCCGTCCCCGAATTCGAGGCGGGCCATCCCGCCGGCGCCTACAACATCCCGCTGAACCACCAGACGCCTGCCGGGATGCAGCCGAATCCGCAGTTCCTCCCGGTCTTCGAGGCCACCTTCCCGAAGGACGCCAAGATCGTCCTCGGCTGCCGCTCGGGCGCGCGCTCGCTCAAGGCCGCCGGCATGCTCCGGCAGGCCGGCTACACCGTGATCGTCGATCAGCGCTGCGGTTGGGCCGGCGCGCCGGACGCGTTCGGCAAGACCGAGCCGGGCTGGCAGGCGTCGGGCCTGCCGACCTCGCTGACCGCCGAGCCCGGCCACGCCTGGGCCGAGCTCGAGTCCCGCGCGGGCTGAGGCGGGAGCCGGGCTCCGCGCGGCTCCGGGTCGGCCTTGCCCCGGGGTCCCGACCGGCCCGGGCCGCCGCCCCTCCCCCCGAGGCGCCGCCCCCCCTCCCCGCTCCCAGACGGCCAATCCCTGCGAAATGCCCCTGGAATCGGATTGCGTCGTCGGCCAAAATGGAACACGTTTCATTTTGCCCGACGGTGCGTATCTCGCCCGTCGGGTGGTCCCTCGCGGCTCTGCCCGCCCACGCGCGAAGGAGAGAGGTCATGCGCTGCACCGGAATCCGGAAGGCTACGAACGAGACCTGCGGTAGCCCCGTCTATTACTGCAAGAACTGCGGCAACCAGGGCTGCAACCAGGGTGGCAAGGAGTTCTGCGACCACCAGGCGTTCCACGTGGCCCGCTGCACCAAGTGCAACAAGCTGGGCACGAACCGTCTCGTCGAGGACAAGGCCGAAGCGGGCTGAGCGCGCGGCTCGTCCTCCCGAGACCTCGGGGGCACGCCACGGAGAGACGGGAGCGGAGACGGCAGCGGCCGCTCGCTCCCGGTGGGCCCGGGCGAGACCCCCGACGCGGAGCGACGAGCCCGAGCGTGGAGAGAGCGAACGGCCCGACGGTGGACCTTCAGCCGCCCAGGGCCGCGACCACCACCTTCGGGATCCGGAGCGGCGAAGGCTCGCGATAGAACTCGCAGAGCCTCCGGCCGATGTGGTGCGTCGCCTTGTTGGTGAAGAACCAGGCGGGCTTCGGGAAGACCCGGAAGGGGCCCCGGAGCACGGTCTTCTCCGTGTCCTCGAGCATGTAGGTGTTGTGCACCGTGCCGCGCCCCGAACGGATGTCGTCGAGGGGATGACCCGGGTACGCGCCCCACGGCGTCGAGACGAAGGCGTAGCCGAGACCGGCCCAGTGGTTCACGCAGACGGTGCCGAAGCGGAGCTTCGCGATCGCCTCGTCGACGGCGGCCGCGACGGCCGGATCCTTCAGCGAGGCGGGATGCACGAGGATCGAGCAGCTCAGCGTGCCCCAGAGCGTGTCGTTCGCGAAGTCGACGGCCTTGCGGACGAAATCGACGACGCTCGAGGCCGGCATCGCGACCTCGCTCGTCACGCCGCACCAGGCCTCGGTCGAGAAGCAGATCTCGTCCTTCGCCGCCGGATCGAGGCCCGAGATCAGCGTCCAGGGGACCTGCCCCCGACCGCGCGGACCGAACTGCTTCGCCTCCGGATGCTTCGCGAGGAAGGCGTTCATCCGATCCTCGGCGCCGGGGTAGTAGGGCTTGCGCGCGACGGCCTGCTGGAACGCCACCTCGAGCGCGGAGAGGAAGCCCTCGCGCTCGGACCAGCCCTGGTGCGTGACGAGCACGCGCGTGGCGTTGCAGTTGAAGCCCGCGTTGTTCGTCAGCGTGGAGGCGACGTTCAGGGCCTGGAATTCGAGGTCGCTCGCGCTCCAGGGACCCGGCACGACGAGGATCGGGCTCACGTTCCCGAGCTCGCTCGTGATGCGCTTCGTGTTGCGCGGCGTCCCGTTGCGCTTGCGCTCGGCGCCCTCGGCCCCAAGGCCCCAGACGATGGCGTCGTGCGTCTTGTCCGAGCCGGTGATGTGGATCTCGTCGATCTTCGGATGCGTGCAGAGGTAGTCGCCCTCCTTCGCGCCTCCGTAGACGACCTTGAAGAACCCACGCGCGACGAGGGGGCGGAACGCGTCCTCGAAGATCGGCCCGAGGTACTCGTTCACCGGGTTCATCTTGAGGACGACGACCTGGTTCTCGTTGAAGAGCTTGTGGAGCGCGTCCATCGGCCCGATCGACGAGACGTTGCCGGCGCCGAGGACGAGCGCGACGCGCCCCTTCGCGGACGGCTGCTTGTACGCGACCGCCTGGTGCTGCTCGACGCTCGAGGGGGTCACGCCGGACTGCATCCAGACCTCGGCGGAGAAGCCGCCGAAGAGGAGCTCGTCGTACGTATCGGTCGGGAAGACCGGCGCGACCGTGCGGCCCTGCGCGTTCGTGAACGCTGGCTTCGGAAGCTTCGGCGTGCCGTGCTTCGCGATGTCGGCGAGCGAGCGCGCGAGCAGGCGAAGGTTCCGGAGCGTGACCACGGGGCCCGCCATCCACTCCTCGCCCTCGCCGTGATCGCCCTTCCGCATGCCCTTCGAGTGCACGGCGGCGTCGACCCAGCGCTCGGCCTGGCCCGAGGTCGTGGTGATCAGCGCCTCGAGGAGGGCGATGCGCTCGTCGACCGAGACGCGCAGCCACGCGTCCTTGTGGGCGTCGAGCACGTCGATCGCGGCGTCCATCTCCTCCTTCGTCGAAGCGGGAATCACGTGCTTCGCCTCGGGAATCGCCGCGGAGCCCTTCTGAAGAGCGATGGTCGTCACACTGTCCTCCGGAACGTCTAGGGACCCCTCGGGGATCCGGCTGCCGCACTGTCGCACGAGGGGAGGCGGCGTTTCAAAGGGTGGGAATCGCGAGCGTCGCGCAGCGCGCGAAGACCGCCTCGACCGCGGTGCCGGTCGAGTACGCGACGCCGTAGAGCCCCGGCGCGACGCGCGCGATGCCGGGGAAGGCGACGCCCTGACCGACCGCGAGCGCGGGGCCGAGCCCGTCCGCGTCGACGAGCCGGAGCTCGAGCGAGCGCGCCGAGCCCTGCTCTCGACCGACGGGGACGAGGGAGGCGAAGACGGCTCCGCTCGGGGAGCCGGCGGCGTCGACCCAGAGCGCCCCGTAGCCGGTGGGACGGACGAGCGAGACGGGAGCCGGCGCCGTCGGAGCGCCTCGGACGAAGCCGATCGCCGTCGCCGCCGCGGCCCCGTGCGCCGTGTAGGCGATCTGCAGATCGCCTCCGCCGGAAGCGACGGCGATGCGCGCGGGATCGTAGAGGTTCGTGACGGGCCTCACGACCGACGCCGCGGTCGGCTCGCCCTCGTCGGTGAAGCCGATGCGCAGGATGGGGGAGAAGCCGTCGCGGGGATCGACGAGCACGAGCGTCGGCCTCGCGGCGTCGCGCACGAAGGTCGGCGCCGAGGCCCCGCCCGACGGGGGCGTGAGCTCGACGGTGCGGACGGCGCCGTCGCCCTCGAACGAGGCCAGCTTCACGTGGGCGGTCTCGCCCGTGACCGTGTAGGCGACGAGGATGTGGCGCCCGATCGAGGCGACCGCGGGCGGGAAGCGAGCGTCGACGCTCTCGGCGACGACCCGCGGGGCGAGCGGATGGGAAGCCGGGCGCGTGCCGAACGCCGCGAAGCGGAGGGCGCCGTCGCGATCGACCCAGGCGACCCCGACGCGGTGCTCGCCGACGACGCCGAGACCGGGCGGCACCCGGCTGTCGGCCGGCCGCGGCTTCTCGATCCGGATGCGCCCGACGGGACGCGCCGACGCTCCGGGCTCCTCGACGAGGACGACGACGTGCTCGTTCGTCCCGTCGGTCACGTAGTGCGCGACGACGAGCAAGCCGTCGTCCGCGGTGACGGCCGGAGGACCGGCCTTCGCCGAGAGCCGGATCGGGGCCGCGGTCGCGAGCGCGCAGCCGTGCGGCGGCGGGGCGACCTCGCGGAGCCCGCGGGGCATGGCCGCGGTCTCGTCCGCCGACTCGTCGCCGTCCTCGAGGCGATCGAGATCCTCGAGCAGCGCCTCCACCTGGGCCTCCTGCTCGGGCGTCCGCGGGAGCGGGCGGTCGGCGACGGCGGGCGACGGGGGCGGATTCCGCGGCGGTTCGGGGCGCTCCTTCTCGCCGCACGCGGCGAGCGAGAGGAGCAGGGGGAGGACGGCGAGCCGGCGGTTCATGGGTTGCCTCGGGCGAAGGCGTGGGCGTGGAAGGCGCGGACCTCGTCGAGCGATCGACATCGGCTCGCATCGGGAAGGCTCGCGAGGAACTGCTTTCCGTAGGGCTTCGTGACGATGCGCGAGTCCAGGATCGCCACGATGCCACGATCCTTCTGCGTGCGGATCAGCCGACCGAACCCCTGCTTGAGGGTGAGGGCCGCGGAGGGGACGAGGTAGCGCGCGAACGGGGACTCGCCGGTCTCCTCGATCGCGGCGCAGCGGGCGGCGACGAGCGGATCGGTCGGCACGTCGAAGGGGAGCTTCTCGAGGATCACGAGGCGCAGCGCGTCGCCCGGCACGTCGACCCCCTCCCAGAAGCTCGCGGTCGCGAAGAGCACGGCGCTGCCGAGCCGGCGGAAGCGGTCGAGGAGCGAGGGCTTCGGCGCCTCGCCCTGGACGAGCACGGGCACGTCGAGGTGAGGTCGCGCGAGCTCGGCGAGGCGGTTCATCATGCGGAAGCTCGTGCAGAGCACGAACGCGCCGCCCTTCGTGATGTCGACGAGGGCGAGGATCTCGCGGGTGGCGGCCTCCGCGAAGTCGGGCGAGCGGGGATCGGGGAGGTGCCCCGCGAGGTAGAGCCCGGCCTGCAGCGGGTAGTCGAAGGGCGAGGGCACGAGCAGCTCGCGCGCGTCCTCCCCGAGGCCGAGGCGCCGCTTCGCGAACGCGAGATCGCCGCCCGTCGAGAGGGTGGCGCTCGTGAGCACCACGCTCTTCTCGCGCTCGAAGAGCTCGGTCCGGAGGACCTCCCGCACGTCCACGGGGCTCGCGCCGATCGTGGCGCTCCGTCCGCTCTTCTGGGCCCAGGTCACCCGCCTCCCCGTGCTCCCCTCGGCGATCTTCGCGAGCTCGTCGCGGAGCTGCCCCGCACGGCGCGAGAGCTGGCCGAGGACCTCGCTCTCCGGCGCGCGGAGCCGGGCGTGCGACGCGAAAGCCTCGAGCGCGTCGTCGAGGGCGAAGAGGCGCTGCTCGAGCTCGCCCGAGAAATCGCCCCGACCGAGCGAGAGACGGGCGCCCTCGGCCGGCGGGCTCGGGATCGCGGCGAAGAAGCGCTCCTTCGCCGAGTCGATGTTGCGGCAGAGGAGCTCCCCGCGGTGCAACTCGAGGGTCGTCGCCGCCTCCGCGGCCACGGCCCGGAGGCCGTCGCGCACGAGGCGCTCGACCCGGCCCGTCGAGACGGTGACGCCGAAGAAGGTGGTCGCGACGTCCTCGATCTGATGGGCCTCGTCGAAGATCACGGCCTCGTGCTCGGGCAGGATCGCGGCGCCGTGGGGCCCGCGCATCGAGAGGTCCGCGAAGTAGAGGTGGTGGTTCACGATGACGAGGCGCGCGTCCTCGGCCTCGCGCCGCATGCGCGTGACGAAGCAGTCCTCGTAGTGGACGCAGCGCGCGCCGATGCGCGTGTCGGAGCCGCTCATCACCTGGCTCCAGATCGGCGCGTCCTCGGCGAGCCCCTCGAGCTCCGCGCGATCGCCCGTGACGGTGTTCCGCCGCCAGTGCTCGAGGATGGGGAGGTGCCTCGCGTGGCTGCCGTGCACCGCGTCCGCCGAGCGACGGAACTCGTCGTAGCGGCGGAGGCAGAGGTAGTTGCCGAGGCCCTTCATCACGGCCGCGTGGATCGGGAAGCCGAGGTGCTCCTCGAGCAGCGGGAGGTCGTGCTCGACGATCTGGTCCTGGAGCGCGCGCGTCCCGGTCGAGATCACGACCTTGCGGCCCGAGAGGACGGCCGGGACGAGGTAGGCGAGCGTCTTGCCGGTGCCCGTGCCCGCTTCGCAGAGCAGCACGGAGTCGTCCCCGAGGGCGTCCTCGACGGCGTCGGCCATCCGCATCTGGCTCGGACGGTGCTCGTAGCCCGGGATGCCGCGGGCGAAGGGGCCGTCGGGGCCGAGCAGGGCGGAGGCACGCATCGGGAGGGCTCGTAGCATGGCGCGCGGCCCGCCGTCCCACTACACATCCCGGGCATGTTCCGCCCGGCCCCCGCCCTCCTCGTCCCGCTCCTCTCCCTCGTCCTCGCCGCCTGCGGCGGCTCCTGCGGGCGAGGTGGCGCGCGCGACGGCGGCGCGGCGGCGCGTCCGGAGGCGCCGGCGCCCGAGGGGCTCCTCGTCGACGTCGCGGCCGACGACCTCGGGGCCTTCCTCGGGGCGGCCCGGGCTTCGGTCGAGTCGCCGATGGCACGCGAGGTCCTCCCGGCGGACGCGGCTTCGCTCCTCGACCGGTTCACGGAGACGCCGGTGGCGCTCCGGCGGCACGTGCCGGCGAACGCCCGGATCCGGATGCTGCTCGTGCGCACGAACGACGTGACGAGGGCCGCGATGGCGGTGAGGGCCACGGTGGAGAACGATCCGGCGCGCCCGCTCGGCCCGGAGATCGCGCTCGTGAACGGTGCGCCGCACGACGCCCGCTGGGTGCTCGGACGTCCGGCGACCGACGCCCCGGCCATCGCCTTCCGCGACGGCGTGCTGGTCGTCGCCGACGACGAGCGCACGCTCGCCGCCACTCTCCCCTACCTCCTCGACACGCAGATGCGCCGCGACGTGGGACGCGGCCTCCACCTGCACATCCCGGAGGGCGTCCTCGCGACCAAGATCCGTCCCCTGCTCGACCTGAGCCTCGAGCGCGCGAGCCGCGACCTCATCGTGGCGGCGCGGGCCGAGCGCATGCAGCACGAGGAGGCCCCCGCGCTCGGAGAGCCCGAGCGGCTCGTCGCGCTGGTGCGCGATCCCCTGCGCCGGTGGATCGCCTACCTGCCGGACGCGCGCGAGGTCTTCGTCGATCTCGATGCCACCCCCGCCGGGCTCGTGCTCGAGGCGCGGGTCGGCGTGAAGCCGGGCACGCCGCTCGCGGACGCGCTCGCCGGCTCGACCGTCGGCGCGCCCTTCGGCCTCGGCGCGCTGCCCGTCGGAACGGCCTTCGCCGTGAGCCAGCGGAGGAGCGACGCGGACGCGCCCGTGGTCGAGCTGCTCGCCGATCTGGCGGGCAGCCGCCTCGGAGCCGAGGATCGGGCCGCGCTCGAGGGCGCGAGCCGCACGCTCGACACGGCGCGGGGCACGGCGTCGGTGACGGCGCTCGGCGCGACCGACCAGGGCGCCTTCCTCCTCTTCGGCGCCGAGCCGGGCGCCGCGGAGCTCTCCCCCGAGGCCCTGCGCTCGGCGCTCCGCGTCCCCTACGTCTCGGGCGCGATCGGATCCGTCGTGGGCTGCGAGGGGGCGATCGACGTCGCCTCCGCCGCGGACGCCCCGACCTTCCCCCTCTGCCGCCGCCGCGAGCCGCCCTACCCGGCGCTCGGCACCGCGCGCACCGAGCGCGGCGTCGCGGTCGCGATCACGCAGCTCCCCGCGAGCGAGGCCGCGCATCCCGCCCCGACGACCTTCGCCCACGCGCTGCCGCGCGGCGGTCGCGGCTCGATCGGCGCCGATCCGGACGTCGCACGGGCCCTCGGGACGTTCGGCGACAAGGCGATCGTCGCCGTCCTCGTGGCGCCGCAGCGCATCGTGCCGGCCCTCGGCTTCTTCGGCTCGCCGATCCTCCGTCGTCTGTCGCGCGCCGCCGTGCCGGCGGGCGAGGATGCTCCCCTCGTGCTGGCCGTGTCGCGCGACGGGACCGGGCTGCGCCTGCAGGCCCTCGCGATGCCCCACTCCATCGACCAGCTCACCGACGTGATCTCGCTCTTCTCGACCCTCTGGAGCGCCGTCCCGTGATCCCGCTGCGCGATCGCAACCCCACGGTCGACCCGCCGGTCGTCACCTGGACGCTGATCGCGCTGAACGGCGTCGTCTTCCTCTTCCAGCTGCTGATCGGGCCGGCCGCCGACCAGGAGCTCGTGATGCAATTCGGGGTGATCCCGAAGGTCCTCGCGAGCGGCTCGGTCTTCGTGCCCGCGGAGAGCCACGGAACGCTCGAGGTCCTGCTCACGCCGTTCACGAGCATGTTCCTCCACGGAGGCTTCGCCCACGTGGTGGGCAACATGTGGTTCCTCTACGTCTTCGGCGACAACGTCGAGGACGCGCTCGGGAAGCTCCGCTACGTCGTCTTCTACGTCGCGTCGGGCCTCGTCGCGGTGCTCGTGCAGGTGCTCGCGGATCCCACGAGCGGTCTCCCGATGATCGGCGCCTCGGGCGCGATCTCCGGGGTGCTCGCGGGCTACGTCGCGCTCTACCCGAGCGCGCGCGTCGTGACGCTCCTGCCGATCTTCGTGTTCATCCAGCTCATCGAGGTCCCGGCCTACCTCTTCATCGTCGTCTGGTTCGCGATGCAGCTCCTCTCGGGCCTCGGCTCGATCGGAGCGACGACCGGCGGAGTCGCGTGGTGGGCCCACGTCGGCGGCTTCCTCGCCGGCCTGGTCCTCGTGCGTTGGCTCGCGGATCCGAAGCGCTACGCCGATCGCGTCAAGGCGCGCATGCCGCGCTATCGCGAGTTCCACGACTACGACTGAGCGCCGGCGAGCCCCTCGATCGCGGCACGGATCTCCGCCACCCGCTCGTCCGGGAGGTCGCGCGCGAGGAAGACCAGGCGGCTACGCGGGATCCCGTCCGGGTAGGCGTCGAGCGCCACGACCGGCGAGACCACGTGCTGAACCGCTTGCACCAGCAATGGCTTCTCCTCGTCGACCACGCGGATGTAGCCCTTCACGCGCAAGAGCCTGTCCCCGAGCGCACGCGTGGTCATGGACAGGAAGAGCGCGAACGCCTCGTAGCGCAGGGGGCGTTCGCGATCGACGACGAAGGTGACGAGCCCCGCGCCGTGGCGATGCGGGGCGTCCCCGTGGGCGGGATGGGCGTGCTCGGGATCGTCGCAGCCGGCGCAGGAGGGGTCGTGACCGTGCGACGTTCCGGGCCGCGGGGACGAGTCCGCATCCTCCGCGAGCCCTGCGACCGCGGCCTCGGCGTCGGCGAGCAGGAAGGCGGGATCGACGCTGCCCCGGCTCGCGACGACGAGCGGAGTGAACGGGGCGACGGACCGCAGCGCCTCGAGCGTGCGTGCGCGCTCCGCCTCCGTCGCGAGGTCCGTCTTCGTCAGCACGAGACGGTCCGCGAGCGCCACCTGCTTCCGGGATTCCTCGTGCCGCTCGAGCGTGTCCGCCCCGAGCAGGGCATCGACGGTCGCGATCGTCGCGGCCACGCGGAACGACTGCCGGAGCAGCCCCGGCGCGGCGAGCGTGGCGAGGAGCGGCGTCGGATCCGCGAGACCGGTCGTCTCGAGGACGACCCGCCGGAAACGCGGGAGCGTCCGTCGCGCGGCCCCGGTCCAGAGCTCGAGGAGGGTCCGCGCGAGATCGTCGCGCACGGTGCAACAGATGCAGCCTCCCTCGAGGAGGACGACCTCGTCGCGCGCCTCTCGGAGGAGCACGTGGTCGAGCCCGACGTCGCCGAGCTCGTTGACGATCACCGCCGTGTCACGGAAGGCCGGGCTCGCCAGCACCTCGCGGAGCAGCGTCGTCTTCCCGCTCCCGAGGAATCCGGTGACGACGAAGACGGGGCAGCGCCGATCGTCCACCACGGACCGCTACCCCTCGTTCCCCGGCACGGGAGGCAGGCTCGCGTCGAGGAGCGAACGGAGCGTCCGGACGAGCTCCTCGTTGCGGAAGGGCTTCGAGAGCACCGCGGTGTGGGTCCCGGCGACGGCGTCGCGGGTCGAGGCGTGATCGGTATGACCCGTGACGAACGCGACGGGCAGCTCGGGCCGGTGCTCGCGGAGCGAGGCCACGAGCTCGGGGCCGCTGCCTCCGGGGAGCACCACGTCGGCGACCACGGCGTCGATCCGTCCGCGTCGATCCGCGTAGAGCACGCGCGCCGCCGCAGGGGTCTCGGCCTCGAGGACCTCGTAGCCGGCGAGGCGGAGGCCCTCGACCATGACGGAGCGCACGGTCGCGTCGTCCTCGACGACGAGGAGCGTGCCGCGCCCCTTGATCCCGGTCTCGATCCGGACGCCGCGCTCCACGCGATCGACGGCCTCGTTCGCGCGAGGGAGGAGGACGGCGACCGTCGTCCCGACGCCCTCCTCGCTCTCGAGGAAGACGTGGCCTCCCGCCTGCTTCACGATGCCGTAGCAGGTCGCGAGCCCGAGCCCCGTGCCCACGCCGACGGGCTTCGTCGTGAAGAAGGGCTCGAAGGCGTGCTGCCGGACGTCGGCCGACATCCCCGAGCCCGAGTCGATGACGCGGAGCAGGACATAGGGCCCCGGCGCGAGGTCCGCGAATTCCGTCGCGAGCTCGTCGTCCACGTCGAGGTTCGAGGTCTCGAGCACGAGGCGACCGCCCGACGGCATCGCGTCGCGCGCGTTGACGGCGAGGTTCATCAGCACCTGCTCGACCTGCCCCGGATCGATGCGCACGCGGGCCTCGTTCGCGAGGAGCGCGAGCGAGAGCTCGATGTCCTCCCGCAGCAGCCGCCGGAGGACGTGCTGGAGCTTCCCCACGAGATCGTGGAGATCGAGCACCACCGGCTGGACGATCTGCCGCCGCGCGAACGCGAGGAGCTGACGCGTCAGCGTCGCGCCCCGACCGACGACCTCCTTGATGCCCTCGAGCGAGCGCGCGGCCGCATGGTCCGTGGGCAGCGCGTACTCGGCCAGCGTGACGTAGCCGAGGATGGCCGTGAGCACGTTGTTGAAGTCGTGCGCGACGCCGCCCGCGAGCCGCCCGATGCTCTCGAGCTTCTGGACCTGGAGGAGCTTCTTCTCGAGCTCCGCGCGCTCCGCCAGCGCTCGGCGGAGCTCCTCCTCGGTGCGCCGTCGTTCCGTGAGATCGACGTCCATGCAGATGAGCCGCGGCGGCGCGTCGGCGCGGAGCACGGGGAAGGCCGACGAGAGGATGTGGCGGATCTCGCCCGAGGCGGTCCGCACCTTCCACTCGCGGAGGGGCGGCGCCTCGCCCGTCGCGAACGTGCTGCGGATCAGCTCCTGCCAGGCGACGGCATCCTCGGGCGAGAGGATCGTGTCGAGGTTCGTGCGGCCGATCGCCTCGGCCGCAGTGTAGCCGTAGAGCCGCTCCGAGGCAGGATTCCAGAGGGTGATGCGGCCCTCGGCGTCGTAGCTCTGGATCGCGACCGCCGGGGCATGCTCGATGATGGCGGAGACGAGCGCGTGCGCCTCGGCGAGGCGCTCGTTCGCCTCGCGGAGCTCGCGCTCGACCCGCTTCGTCTCGCGGATGTCGCGCGCGATCGTCGAGAGGAAGTGCACCTCGCCCGTCGTTCCGTCGCGATGCGCGATCACCACCTGGGAGACGGGGACGACGGTCCCGTCGCGTGCGAGCACGGCCGTCTCGCCGCGCCACTCCCCGTCGCGCATCGTCGCTGGGACGGCGGTATGCATCAGGAGCTGCCCGACCTCGGGCGGATGGAAGACCGTGAGCGGGAGGCCGCGCACGTCGGCGTCGTCGGCGAACTGCGCCATCCGCCGGCCGGCACGGTTCACGAAGAGCGTGCGGCCCTGCACGTCGGCGACGGCGACGAAATCCGTCGCGGCCTCGAGGATGGTCGCGAGCCTCTCGTCCCGACCTTCGGAGACGAAGCTCGAGAGACCGATTTCGTGTGGGGCGCGATCGCTCGACATACGTCATCCCCCCGCGTCCGCGGGAGGAGATCGCAACATACCAGAACGGGGCCTCCGCCGAGGGTCTCCGACGAAGGCCACGGGCGTCAGGGAGAAGGCGCGGGCTCCGGAGCGGGCGCGGGCGCCGGGGCGGGCTCGGGCTCGCGGGCCGGCGGCGGAGGCTCGGGAGCGGGCGCAGGCGCGGCGGGCGCAGCCTCGGCCGCAGGCGCGGGCGCGGCGGCTGCCTCGGTCGGCGCGGCGGTCGTGGTCGACGACGTCCGCCCCGTGCGGCCCGCACGTCCAGCCGGCGCGGGAGCCGCGGGCGTGGGAGCGGCCGCAGGCGCGGGAGCCGGCGGCGGAACGACCTCCGTCGGAGCCGCTTCGGCGGGCGGCGGGACCGCGACGGGCTCGGCCGGAGCGGCTTCCGCCGGGGGCGCCGGCGGGGGCTCCGTCGGCTCGGCGGGCGGGGGCTCGACGGGCGGGGGCGCCACGTCGACGGCCGGCGCGGGCGCGGTCGGCATCTCCTCGGGGGCCGGCTCGCCGGCCTTCTTCTTCCACGCGAAGAGCGCGATGCCGCCGGCGAGGATCGCGAGGATCGCGATCATCACGAGATGCGACTTGCCCCTCGGCTCGGGCTGCGCCGCCGGGGCCTTCGCAGGCTCCTCGAGCTTCGGTGCGCGCGGTGCCTCCGCGGCCTTCGCGGGCGCTTCGGCCTTCGGCGCCGCGGCGGGCTCCTGGGCCGGCTTCGAGGCGACGGGCTCGTGCGCGACGGCCTTCGGCGCTTCGGCCTTCGGCGCCGGCTCGGCGGACGGGACGTCGGGCTCGAAGGCCTTCTCGGGCCCGGCCGAGGGCACGGGCAGACCGGCCGCGCGGGCCGCCTCGATCTGCGCCGTGCGGCGACGTGCCGCCTCGGCGCCCGACTCGGCCTCGGCCTTCGTCTGCGAATCGTCCGTTCCGGCCAGGGCCTGCGCGAGCAGCTCGGCCGCGTGGCGCACGGACGTGCGGTCCTCGGGCGCGGGCTGCGCCGCCGGTCCCCCCGCGGTCGGGAAGAAGGGCGCGGCAGGCGCCGGCTCGGACGGCGCGATGGCATCGCCCTCGTCCGAGAGGTCGGTGGGCTTGCCCTCGTCGTAGTGCCCGGGATCCTGGCGGGCGTCGACGATGCGCTCGACCATCGACTTGGAGTCGCCCTCCATCTTGATGAACTTGATGCCCATGCCGGCGGGCTTGCCCTCGCCCGCGTCGGCGGCCTCGCGCTTCCAGACGACGCGGCCGACGCCCTGCACGATGCGGGACTCGTCCTTCAGCTGGAGCTCGAACTTGAGCAGCGTGCCGATGGCCATCGGCTGCTTGGACTTGATGAAGAGGCCTCCGCGCGAGATGTCCGCGGCGTAGTGCTCGATGAACTCGTCGAGCGTCGCGCTCTTGAAGCGGACCTTGAGCGAGACGGGTGCGCGCTTGTCCTTGCGGGTATCCGACATCGAATGCCTCTTCGCCGAGCGAGGCGTGTGGCTCGGCCAACGAAGGGCGGATGGTATCCGATCCCACACCTCGACCGGCAACTATCGCGCGAAGGCCGCCCCGCGGACCGGTCACGGCCGGGCGGACCGACGGCCAAGGGAGGGGGTCGTCCGGCGCGGCTCAGGCCCCGGCGGCCTCGATCCAGACGTAGCCTCCGGCGACGCGCGAGGCCCGGATCCGGGGCGCGCGGGGCGTCGTGAGCGCCCCGTGGAGGGAGCCCCGGATCACGCCGGGCTCGAGCGAGGAGAGCGTGACCAGGTGGACACCGAGCCCCCGGTGGAAGGCCCGCTCCACGACCTCGACGAGGTCCGGGAGGCTCACGACCCGGAAGGGCTCCGAGGTCACGACGGGGCCCGGCTCGGCCACGTCGCGCGCGATCGCGGCGAGCGCCATGGCCCATCCGTCGGCATCGTCCGCGGCATGGGCGTGGCGCAGGCGGGCGTCCGAGCGGACCGCGGGCAGCCCCGCGAACCGGCGACCCGCGGGGGCGCCGCCGAGGGCGGCCAGGCGGGGCCCGAGCTCTTCCTCGAGCTCCGGCGCCACGTCGAGGAGCGGCGCGAGCGCGAAGCTCCGCTCGAGGAGCCCGGGATGCGGCACCTCGAGGCGCTCGGTGCGGACGGTCCGCCCTCCGTACCAGAGGAGGTCGAGGTCGATCGTGCGCGCGCCCCAGCGCGGCGACGTCGTCCGATCGCGCTCGAGCCTCCGCTCGGTGGCGAGGAGGAGCTCGAGCAGCGCCTCGGGCTCGAGCGTCGTCTCGAGCCGCACGGCCGCGTTCAGGTAGCGAGGCTGGGGCGGCCCCATCGGCTCGGTGTCGTAGACCTTCGAGCGGGCGACGACACGCACGCCGGGGGCGGCCTCGAGCAGCTCCACGGCCGCGTGGAGCGCCGCGGCGCGAGCCCCCAGATTCGCACCGAGTCCGACGATGGCGAGGGTGGGAGTGGCGTCCACGGCGCCCTGTTTAGCAGAACCACGGGCGACGCAAATCGGCTAGCCTCGGCTCCCCGATGTCCGAGGATCTGCCGCTCTTCTCGCATGCCCGGAACGCCCGCGACGGCGGTGATCCGAAGGAGCGCGTCTTCCGGGTCGCCGAGATCAACCGGGCGGTGAAGTCGCTGCTCGAGACGGGCTTCGCCGAGGTCTGGGTCGAGGGCGAGGTCTCCGACTTCACGCGGTCTTCGGCCGGCCACGTGTACTTCACGCTGAACGACGAGCTCGATCCCGCGCAGGTCCGCTGCGTGATGTTCCGCTCCGACGTGACGCGCTCGCGTGCGCGCCTCGCGAACGGCGCCCGTGTGAAGCTCCGCGGGCGGCTCTCGCTCTACGAGCCGCGGGGCAGCTTCCAGATGATCGCGAACCTCGCCGTGCCCACCGGCGAGGGCGATCTCGCCGCCGAATTCGAGCGACGCAAGAAGCGGCTCGAGGCCGAGGGGCTCTTCGCGCTCGAGCGGAAGCGTCCCCTGCCCAGGCTGCCGAGGGTCGTGGGCGTCGTCACGAGCGCCTCGGGCGCGGCGCTCCAGGACATCCTCCGCGTGGCCGAGAACCGCGCGCCGCTCCGCATCGTCGTCGCCGACTGCCGCGTGCAGGGCAAGGACGCCCCGCCGACCATCGTCGCCGCGCTCGACGCGATCCAGCGCCTTCCGGGGCTCGACGTCGTGATCGTCGGACGCGGAGGAGGCTCGAGCGAGGATCTCTGGGCCTTCAACGACGAGGCCGTCGTCCGCGCGATCGCCGCCTGCCGCGTCCCGATCGTCAGCGCCGTCGGACACGAGGTCGACGTGACGCTCGCCGACTTCGCGGCCGACGTCCGCGCCGCGACGCCCTCGAACGCGGCCGAGCTCGTCGTGCCCGAGCAGCGCGTGCTCGAGCAGTCCGTGCAGGGCCTCCTGCGGCGCCTCGAGCGCGCCATGGAGGTGCGCATCGGCCGCGAGCGCCTGCGCCTCGAACGGAGGACGAAAGACCTCGAGGATCCGCGTCACGCCCTGGCCGGCGCACGACGGAAGCTCGACGCGACGACGAGCCGGCTCGCCCAGACCGCGCCGCGGAGGCTCGTGAAGGAGCGCGGACGCCTGCTCGCGCTCGAGCAGCGCCTGCTCGCGGTCGATCCGCGCGCCGGGCTCGCGCGCGATCGGCAGCGCCTCGCCGCGCTCCTGCACCGCCTCGAGCGCGCGAGCCGCGCGCCCTTCGAAGAGCGGCGGCGCAGGCTCGTCCGGCTCGAGACGCAGCTCGCCCAGCTCGGCCCCTCGATCGTCGATCCGCATCGCGCGGCGCTCCGCGAGCTCGCGGCGAAGCTCGACGCGATGTCACCGCTCCGCGTGCTCGACCGCGGCTACGCGATCGCCCTCCACGAGGGCACGGGCAAGGCCGTCCGCAAGGTCGCCGACGTGAAGAAGGGCGATGCCGTGAAGCTCCGCCTCTCGGACGGCACGGTGCACGCGCGCATCGACGAGCCCTGATCCCCGATCCACCCTCCGGCCTGATGCTCGTCCTCGGAATCCTCGGCTACCCGGTCTCGCACACGAAGTCGCCCGCGATGCACAACGCGGCCGCGCGCGAGCTCGGGCTCGACGCGACCTACGTGCCCTTCGCGGTGAAGCCGGAGCACGTCGGCGACGCGGTGCGCGGCGTGCGCGCCCTCGGCATCCACGGCGTGAACGTCACGGTCCCGCACAAGCAGGCGGTGATGCCCTTCCTCGACGACGTCCACGCCCACGCCCGCGCGATCGGCGCGGTGAACACGATCGTGCGCGAGGGCGACCGGCTGATCGGCCACAACACCGACGCGCCGGGCCTCGTTCGCTCGCTCGAGGAGGCGGGCGTCGCGCTCGAGGGCTCGGTCGTCACGATCCTCGGCGCAGGCGGCGCCGCGCGGGCCGCCGTCGTCGGTCTCGCCCACGCGGGCGCGAAGGCGGTGCACGTCGTCGCCCGCCGCCAAGAGCAGGCCCGCGAGCTCGTCGGCTCCGTGGCCGCCGCGCTGCCCTGCGAGGCCCACGCCCACGGCACGGACGCACAGACTTCGCTCTTCGGCTCCACCACCCTCCTCGTCCAGTCGACGAGCGCCACCCTCGCCGGCTCCGAGCAGGCGGAGCCCTTCGCGAAGAGCCTTCCGCTCGCCGCCCTGCCCGGAGACGCGGTCGTCTGCGACCTCGTCTACAAGCCCCTCGAGACCACGGTGCTGCGCGACGCGAAGGCCCGGGGGCTCCGCACCGTCGACGGCCTCGGCATGCTCCTCCACCAGGGGGCGATCGCCTTCGAGCTCTGGACGGGGCGGAAGGCCCCGGTCGAGGTGATGCGACGGGCGCTCGGCTGAGAGTGGCCCCGACGGTGACGAAAACGAAATCCCACGGCATTCCGGATACTTGGTTTGACACCCCCGTATCCGGCTCGTAGGATGGCGGGCCCCTCATGGTGACGCGCATCGGCAACTGCCGGATCGTCGGCGAGATCGGCAGCGGCGGGATGGCCGTGGTCTACAAGGCCATCCAGGAGCCGCTGGGCCGGGTCGTGGCGATCAAGGCCCTGAAGCCGTCCATCGCGATGGACAGCCAGTTCGCGCGTCGCTTCGAGCGCGAGGCCCACTTCATGGCCTCGCTCTCCCACGAGAACATCCTGCACGTGATCGACTTCCTGAAGGACGGTCGGTCCATGTACATCGTCATGGAGTACGTGCAGGGCGTCGACCTCTACGACCTGCTCGAGCAGTCGCCGATCCTCCCCGTCGACGTGGCGGCGATCGTCACGCTCCAGGTCGCGCGCGCCCTCGACTACGCGCACTTCCGCGGGATCATCCACCGGGACATCAAGCCCGCGAACATCATGATCTCGCGCGAGGGCCAGGTGAAGCTGATGGACTTCGGCATCGCCCGGGACGAGAACCTCTCCGACCTCACGGAGACGGGCACCGGCCTCGGCACGCCGAGCTACATGAGCCCCGAGCAGATCCTCGGCGACAAGCTCGACTTCCGCAGCGACATCTTCTCGGTCGGCATCGTCCTCTACCAGATGATCACGGGCCGGAAGCCCTTCGTCGAGGACGACTCGCGCACGGTGATGCAGAAGATCCGCCTCGATCGCTTCGTCTCGCCGACGAAGTGGAACCGCGAGGTGCCGCGTCAGCTCGAGCGGATCCTCACGCGGTGCATGGAGAAGATGCCCGCGAACCGCTATCCGTCGACGCAGGCGCTGATCGACGATCTGATGGAGTTCCTCGCGCCGCGCGTGCACGGGAACTACAACGCACGCCTCGTCACCTACCTGCGCGAGGCGAGCATCCTCAGCGAAGAGGAGGCCGAGCACATCCTCGAGGCCGGCGGGCCGCGCAACGTGCGCCGCGGCGTCCACGATCGGAAGCTCGTCCGCGACATCTCGCTCATCGAGGGCGCCCTCTTCGCGATCGCCGTCGCGGGCGGAGGCGTGATCCAATCCCTCCACGGCGGCCTCTCGCCCTCGCGCCAGGCGACGATCGTCGGCGCGGCCGAGCTCCCCGCGAACGTCGGCTACGTGCGCGTCGTCGCCGACCCCTGGGCCCACGTCTCGGTCGACGGAGAGCGCGTGCTGACCACGCCGACCGACGAGCCGATCCCCCTCGCCGCCGGCGAGCACTTCCTCAAGCTCGAGAACCCGTATTTCGCGCCGATCGACCGCACGGTGCGAGTCACGGCCGGTCGGACCCAGACCCTCGAGGTGCGCTTCGAAGGCGACGCGACGCCCGGCGCCGGGAGCCGCACGCCGTGAGGCTCCGTCCGCTCCTCGCCGCCGTGCTCCTCGCGCTCGCGCTCTCGGGCCCCGCGCTCGCGCAGAGCCCCTTCACGCACATCGTCCGCTCCGGCGAGACGCTCGCCTCGATCGCCCAACGCTACTACGGCGATCCCCGGCGCGAGACGGTCCTCGTCACCGAGAACGGCCTCGATGCCCAGGGCGTCCCGATCGTCGTCGGCCTGCGCCTCGTGGTCCCGAGCGTCGCCTATCATCGCGTGCGCGCCGGAGAGACCTGGGCCTCGATCGCCGAGCGCTACTACGGCGACGCGCGCCGCGCCTTCGTCCTCGTCGAGGCGAACCACGGCTCGCAGGACCAGCCCTCCGAGGGCGCCGAGCTCGTGATCCCCTACCCGCTCCGTCACGTCGCGGGTCCCTCGGACACGGTGCAGCGCCTCGCAGCCGCGTACTACGGCACGGACGCCCCCGAGAACATCGCGCGTCTGCGTCGCTTCAACGGCCTCGGCGGAAACCACCTCGATCGCGGCCAGATCGTCCTCGTCCCGCTCGTCGACCTCACGCTCAGCGAGGAGGGCAAGCGCCTCGTCGCGGTCGAGACCGGCCACGCGGCGTCCGGCGGCGAGATCCGCGCCCTGCAGGAGTCGATCGCGGCGCAGCTCCCCGGCCTCGGCGAGCACGTGCGTCGGGGCCGCTACGTCGAGGCGATCGCGCTCGGCCACCGCCTGCTCGGCACGGGCCAGCTCACGGGCAACCAGGTCGTCACGATCCAGCGCGAGCTCGGCACCGCCTTCGTGGCGATCGGCCGCGAGGACCTCGCCGTCCGCGCCTTCCGCGCCGCGCTCCAGCGTCAGCCGGATCTCGAGCTCGACTCCGTCCGCACCTCGCCCGTCGTCATGAGGGCGTTCCTCCGGGCGAAGGAGGAAGAGGCGGCGGCGCGTCGGGCGCCTCGGCGCTGAGCCTCCGCGGGCTCGTGCGCTCGAGCACGACGTAGGCGACGAGCGCGACGAGCGCGAGCGCCGTCGAGAGCGGCACGGTCGTCGAGACGCCGTGGAAGGCGCCCCGTCCCGGATCGCCGCGGAAGGGCTCGACCGCGAGGCGCACGACGGCGTGGAGGAAGAGGGCGACGGTCAGCGTCTGCCCGTCGAAGCGACGGCGGCGGTGGACGACCATCACCGCGCCGAAGACCGCGAGCCCGAGCACGATCTCGTAGAGCTGCGTCGGATGCACGGGGAGCGAGGCGCGCGCCCCGAGGGGCATGCGCTCGGGATGCGTCGCGAGGTGGTGGAGGTAGGCGGGCGAGCCGACGAGCGAGCCGCCCTCCTCGACGCGAGGGAAGGTCCCGAGCTTCGCGAGCAAGCGCGGCGCGTGCTCGGGGAGCAGGCGCCCGAAGCAGCAGCCGAAGAGGTAGCAGCCGCCGCGCACCAGCACGGCCGCCGCCGCGAACGCCGGAGCGTAGAGGTCGGCGAGCACGAGGGGCCGCGCCCCGCGGTACCGCGCGAAGGCGAGCAGGGCGAGGAGGCCGGCGCCGATCGAGCCGAGCCCGACCATCCCGCCTCCGTGGATGGCGAAGGCCTCGCGGAAGCTCCGCACCGTGCCCGGATGCACGAGGACGTAGGCGAGCCGTCCCCCGACGAGGCCCGCGAGGACCGCGACGAGGAAGCCGTCGCCGACGAGCGAGGCGTCGCGGTCGTCCCGCTCCGCGAGGTGGAGCGAGAGGTACCAACCCGCGAGGAGCGCGAGGCCGAGGAAGACGCCGTATCCATAGACGGGTACGGCGCCCCAGGGAGTCGGTACGTGGACGAGGATCGGGTGCATGACGCTCGGGCTACCCGAGGAACGCCCTCAGGTGCCTTCCGATTCCGACCCACCCTCGGGTTCGAGGTCGGCCTCCTCGTCGGTCTCGAAGGTGGCGAACATCGCCTCGAGCGCGTCGCGCGTCGGCGGAGCGAGCGGCGGCTCGAGCTCGACGGCGAGGCAGGCCTCGGCGAGATCGGCCGCCTCGACCTCGGGACGCTCCCAGAGCGGGGCGAGGTCGGCGACGAGGGCGTCGGGCTTCTTCTTCCAGACGTCGAAGAGCGGGAGGAGGCGCTCGGGCAGCGCGCCGCGCGTCACCGCGTCGTACACGGCGAAGGGGAGCTGGGCGCCGAGCACGGGGCCGTCGGCCGAGAGCTCGAGCACGGAGGTCACGGCGTCCTCGAGCATGGCGAGGTCGGTGTCGCTCTCGGGATCGACGAGGCCGAGCAGGTGCATCTCCGTGAGGAAGACCTCGAAGCCGAAGGGCCAGAGGCTCTCGGCCTCGGGCTCGCCCTCCACCTCGACGCGGACGCGATCGACGTCGATCGCGAAGACCGCGAGGTGCACGTACGAGATGCCGTGCTCCGCGGCGAGGGCGGGATCCATGATCGTCTCGAGGCCGAGCCCTTCGTCTTCCTCGCGCACCGTCGGCAGGGACTTCTTCACGCCGCGAAGATGCCCGAACGCGGGGCCGGCGTCGAGCCCGGCGGCCGGGAGCGGCGCCTCGTTGAAGGGCCTGGGGCGGTCTGTCAGGCTCGATCGGTGACCGACGAGCTCCGGCTGACCGAGACCGCGAACGGCGTCGTCTTCGACGTCCGCGCGGTTCCGCGCGCGAGCCGCGACGCGATCGCGGGCGTGATGGATGGCGCGATCAAGCTCGCGATCACCGCGCCGCCGGTGGACGGCGAGGCGAATGCCGCGATCGTCGCGTTCTTCGCGAAGGCGCTGCGCGTGCCGAAGTCCGACGTGCGATTGGTGCGGGGCGAGCGGAGCAAGCAGAAGAGCGTCGAGGTGCGGGGGAGGAGCGCGGCGGACGTCAGGGGCCTGCTCTCGAGTGGGAAGCGCGGAGGATGAGGAGAACGTTCCCCCGTTCGGATTAGCCCATGAACGCCACCGGCTGCGTGAGACCGCTCGCTTTTTCCGCCGTGACTCGTGGCTCTTCACGTGTTACGCGACCGCGATGGGGAAACTCCGGAAGGCACCTTCGATGGGCGCCCGCGTGCTCACGCTCGCCCTGCCGCTCGCTGCGATCGCACTCGCGGGCTGCAACCACTGCTCGAACCTCGACAAGCGCATCTGCGCGGATCTCGGCGCGGACTGCTCCGTCTGGCGAAGCGATGCCACGCTCCGCTCGATGGTGATCCCGGCGAACGAGCGCCGACTGCGCGTGCGCGAGTCGACGTGCGACGCGCTCGGCGACGACGCGATCTACACGAGCCGGACGCTGCCGATGGTGCGGAACTACATCGTGCACCTCCGCAATCCGAGGGCCCCTCAGGCCGTGATCCCGATGGGCGCGCCGCCCACGTCGTCGTCGGGCTACCTGACGTACCTCCTCGCGCCCCTCCTGATGCTCGCGGCGTTCGTCGGCTCGGCGCTCTACCGCAAGCACGCGCTGCCGAAGGCCATGGCCCAGCACCAGGCGAACCAGAACGCGACCGCGGATGCGCAGGCCCGCGCGCTGGCCGAGTGGCAGGCGCAGCAGAACGCGCAGCGCGGGAATCCGGGAGATCCCCGTGGCTGACGTCGCGGCGTTCCTGCCGGTCGAGCCCGTCCCAGCGGTCCATCCGCAGCTCGGACGGATTCTCTCGGAGCACCGTGGGCGTCCGTTCTCGGGCGGCGTCTGGTTCTACTTCACCGGGCTCTTCCTGGTCGGCGCGTTCTACCAGCTGGCGCTCGGCGTCTCGGCGTGGCTCGACGGCCTCGTCGACGGCATGACGTTCCTCTCGTCCCTGCTGCTCTTCGCGCTCGCCGCGGCGGGCGCGGCCCGCTGCGTGTGGCTCTGGCGGCAGACCCTCGGGATCTACGAAGGCGGCTTCGCGCTCCATCGCCTCACGGGTCGACGGGTCGTCCCCTGGTCGGAGGTCGCCGGCGCGCTGGCGCGGCGCGAGACCGACCAGACGGGCACGCGCTTCGTCATCGAGATCGAGCTCCGGGACGGCGGGACCGTCGTCCTGACCGACGCGCTCACCGGCATCGAGCCGCAGGCAGCGCTGTTCCAGGATCGAGGAGGGTTCCGTGGATAGTTCGTCGTTTTCGTTCGTGCCGGTGCTGATCGGCCTCGGCGTCGTCGCCTTCATGCTCGTCCGCCAGCGCAAGCTGGTCGCGCAGCAACGCCTCGACTACGCGCAGTACGGTCTCGGCGACGTCGCCGCGAAGCTCGGCATGACGGTCGTCGACGGGAACCCGGCGCTCAACCTGATGCTCGTCCACCAGGAGCACCAGGACACGAAGGCCGAGGGGCACGGCGGGCTCCTCGGCAAGGCGATGGGCGACAGCGCCAAGGAGACGCGCGGGCGCGCGGTCGGCACGGTCTGGGAGCGACCGTACGAGCTCGCGTACTTCCAGCGCACGGAGGTCGACCACGGCCTCGCGCAGACGACGACGAGCCTCTGGTTCGAGCTCAGCCTCGGCGCGAAGACCCGCGTGGCCTGCCCGGCGTTCGAGATCGTGATGCGCAATCCGCCCGCCTACTGCGAGCCGAAGATCAAGACGGCGCTCCCGCCTCAATCGACCGGCAACGCGAGCCTCGACTCGATCCTCGTCGTGAAGACGCAAGACCCTCGGCTCGCGGCCGCTCTCGTCCCCGCGCTCATCCCGATGATGTCGATGGGGTCGATCCACCTCGTGGGCGGCGGTGACGAGGTCCGCGCGTACGGCACCCGGGTCACCTACATGACGATCGTCCAGAACGCGGTGACGTTCCAGCGGGCGCTCGAGCACATCGCCTGCATCATCGAGGGGCGCCCGACGAGCCACGTCGACGGGCAGGCGCCGGCGCAGGCTTCCGCTCGACCGTCGTGAGCTAGGGGCCGTCCCTAGTCGACGTACTCGACGTCTGCTTCGCCACCGCGCGCGCCGCGGACGATTTCGATGGAGCGTTCGGGCTCGCGTGGGCGGTGGAGTACGCGAGCGGGCGGCGGGGGTTCTGAGGGGGGGCGGGCTCGTACGCACGTCGCCCCGAGCCACGCCCCGCAGGTCCTCAGCGACCGGGCTCCCGCTCCCGATGCTGCGGGAGCGAGTCGCGGATCTCGTACCATTCGGCCTTCGAGCCCGTGTAGATGTGGGCCGTCGGGCGTGCGTCGATCGGGGTGTCGAGCGTGCCGATGCGGAGCCGGAGCACCTCGGGGCGGTCGTCCCGTCGGCTGTGGATCGGCGACCCGCAGACTCCGCAGAAGCATCGATGCTTCCCGGGAGACGACGAGTAGGTGCGGAGCACGTCGGCGCCCGAGAGCAGCACGAAATCGTCCGCGCGGATCGGCGCGTTGGTCGCGAAGGCCGTCCCCTGCGCCTTCCGGCATTGCGAGCAATGACAACAGACGATCGGACCGAGCTCTCCCCGGACCTCGTAGCGGACCGCGCCGCAGAGGCAGCCTCCCTCGACCATTTCGTTCCCGTCCTATCTCGGGGAAGTGCGGATCGACGCATCGGCGACGAGAGTCCGTGACTCACCCCTCACGGGTCGTACTCGAACGCATGCGACTGCGCGAGCGAACGGGCGATACACGCTGGGGCCCCCCTCAGAGCCTCGTCCCCTTCCCCTCCGCGAACCACTTCTTCAGCTCGTTCCGCAGCACCTTGTTCCCCTGGCTCCGCGGCAGGTCCTCCACCACGAAGAGGTACTGCGGCATCTTGAAGTGCGGCAGCTCGGCGTGGCAGTGGTCGAGCAGGTCCTTCTTGTCGAGCGTCGCCCCGGGCTCCGCGATGATGTACGCGGCGATCGCCTCGCCGAGGATCTCGTCGGGCACGCCCGTGACGGCGCATTCGTAGACGCCCTTCGTCTTGATCAGCGCCTGCTCGATGTCGTAGGGCCCGATGCGATGGCCGCCGCTCTTGATGAGCTCGGAGCCGCGGCCCGTGAGGAAGACGTAGCCGTCCTCGTCCATGCGACCGAAGTCGCCGGTGCGCAGCCCTTCCGGACGGAGCGCCTTCGCGGTGTTCTCCGGATCGTTCAGGTAGCCGAGCATCACGTTCTCGCCCTGCGCCACCACCTCGCCCATCTCGCCGCGCGGGAGCTCGTGACCCTCGGGATCGCAGATCTTCAGCGTCACGCCGGGGATCGCCTTCCCGCAGGAGCCGAGCTTCTCCACGAGCCGCTCCGGCGGCAGGTACGAGAGCCGCGCAGACGCCTCCGTCTGCCCGTACATCACGAAGACCTTCGACTTCGGGAACGTGACGCGGAGCTGATCGATGAGCTTCGGCATCATCGCGCCGCCGGCCTGCGTGAGGTAGCGGAGGTGCGAGAGATCGTGCTGGTCGAACGAGCGGTAGGAAAGCAGCCGCGCGAACGTGGACGGTACGCCCGCGAAGCCCGTGCACTGGAAGCGCGAGAGCCCGTCCACCACCTGCCCGAGGAAGGCCATCGAGCCGATGTGCGCGATGGTCCCGCCCACGGCGATGTGCGTGTGGATCACGGAGTTCCCGTAGACGTAGTAGAAGGGCATCACCATGCCCGCCACGTCGTCGCTCGTGAGCTCGAGGTATTCGACGATCGACTCGGTGTTCGCGACGATGTTCCGGTGCGCGAGCATCACGCCCTTCGGACGCCCGGTCGTGCCCGAGGTGTAGACGACGGCCGCGAGCTCCTCCCCGGAGGCGTCGGGGCCCGCGTAGCGCGGAGCCGTCGCGGTCTCGGCGTAGTCGATCCGGCGGATGTGCCCGAGATCGAACTCCGGCGCCGTTCCGCGGACGATCACGGCGCGGAGCTCGGGCAGCTCCTTCGCCTGTCCGTCGAGCCAGTGGAGGTTCGAGGCGTCCATCACGACGGCGCGCGCGCCCGAGTGCGCGAGCGAGTAGTCGAGCGCCGCCGTGCGCGTGTCCGGGCAGAGCGGCACGGCCGCCGCGCCCGCCATCAAGGCCCCGTAGAACGCGGCCATGTAGTCCGCGTCGGCGTCGAAGAGCACGGCCACGCGGTCGCCCTTCTGCACTCCCGCGTCCACGAGGAGCGTCGCGAGCCGCGCCGCCCGATCCTCCACCTCGCGGTAGGTGACCGAGACGCCGCGCTTCACGAAGAGGGGCTTTTCGGGGTTTCGTTCGGTGGAGGCTCGGAGGAAACCGTGCAGCCGATCCATGCTTGCTGCTCCTACGACCTAGTCGTCCTTCGTCCGACACATGTCGGCCATCTGGAACATCGGCTTCATGATCGCTTCCTTCCACTTCGCGTCGAGCGGCTGCTCGTCGAGCGCCTTCCGGAAGCAGAGGAGCCAGGCGTCCCGCTCGTTCGGGCCGATCGGGAAGGGCTGGTGCACGGCAGGGATGATCACCGAGCCGAAGCGTTCCGAATAGCGCCGGGGCCCGCCCATCCAGCCGACGAGGTAGGTCGTCAGCTTGTCGACCATCGGCGCGAGGTCGCCCTTGTGCATCGCCCGGATCCCCGCCGCCTCGGGCAGCGTGTCCATGAGCTCGTAGAAGCGGACGACGAGGCGGTGGACGCCTTCCTCTCCGCCGAAGGCTTCGAAGGGGTTCTGGGGCTCGGGCGACGACATGGCCGAGAGATACGCCCGACGAGCCGAGGTGGAAAGGCGAGGCCCGCCTACGGATTCGACGGCGGCAGGACGCAGACCGAGCGCTGGGCCCAGGAGGTCGCCTTCCGGTCGTCCTGAACGAGGAAGGTGAGGTTCACGAGGACGCCGTCCGCAGGGATGGAGCTCGCGGGCGGGGTCTGCCAGGTGATCTGGAGCACCTGGCCGTCCTCGCGCTGGTTGTCCACGCGGATGTCGTAGTCGCCGCCCGTCGCATAGCCGGTGACCTGCGGATCGTCGGTCTTCGTCGTCGAGGGCTCGCCCGGGATCGGCGAAGGCTCGACGTAGGTTTCGCGGGAGCCTGGGTTCAGCGTGAGGTCGATCGGGAGGTAGGCCGTCCCCGCCTCGAGCTCGTAGAGGCCCTGCCCCGCGCAGCCGGTCGTCGGCGCCTCGGGATCGGCCACGCTCGTGAGCGGGAGGCCGTTCAGCTGGACGTCGGTGATGAGCGGGGTGTTGTTCGCGTCCTCGGGCGTGAGCTCGAGGCCGAAGGGGGTCGCGATGAGGAGGCCGTTCGCGCTCTTGTCCATGCACGGGTTCGCGACGCTCGAGAGCGCGCCCGCGTCGCCCGCGGCGAGGGCCTCGAAGATGCCCGGATCGAGCGGGCCTCCGGGGCAGATGAAGCCGTTGATGAGCAGCTGATCGGAGTCGGGGCCGAGCACGTCCGTGCTCGGCACGGTGAAGGTGATCGACGGATTCGGATAGGGTGGCGCGCCCGCCGGGGGATTCACCGTGGCCGTCGGCCAGTCGGTCGGCGCCCACGAGGCTTGGAAATCGCAGATCGAGATGCCGTACTGCGTGGTCGCGACCGGGCAGACGATGAGGAGCCAGCTCCAGGCCACGCGCGGGCCCGGATTCTCGACGAGGAACTCGTAGGTGGCCGTCTCGCCGGGGGCGGGCGTCGCGCGATCGGGATCGCCCGCGACCGAGATCCAGCCGGCGAGCGGACGCGGCTTCTCGACGATCTCCTCGGGCGGGAACGGATTGCTGCAGCCGACGAGCAGGAGGGCGGCGATCGAGGCGGTGAGGGCGAGGTTCGCGCGCATGATCAGAACTCCCCTCGGATGCCCAGCGCCGGGATGAGCGGCAGGCCCTTCACGGGCGTGCGGAGGGTGTAGTCGTAGTTGTAGAAGACCGCTTCCTGGCTGCGATGGTTGTAGACGTTCTGCACGTCGAGGTACCAGACCAGCTTCCAGGCGTCGAACTGCCAGGTCTTCTGCACGCGGAAGTCGAGCCGGTTGAAGTTCGGGTTCCGGGCGCTGTTGATCAGGCCGAAGATCGGCTGGTAGTAGCGGTCCGTGGCGTTGTAGACGCGACCGGCGACCGGCGTGTACGGGTTGCCCGTCGCGAAGCGGAACGTCGCGCCCATCTCCCAGTTCCGGGGCAGGCGGTAGACGAAGGACGCGGTCAGGATGTTCGTCTGGTCGAAGTCGAACGGACGCCAGCCCTGCGCCTTCGTGTCGAGACGCTCCGACTGCATCAGCGTGTAGGAGAGGTAGCCGAAGTACTTCCGGCCCGAGGGCTGGATCGACGCCGAGAGCTCGAGGCCGTAGATGCGGCCGATTCCGTCGTTCGTGTACGCCGGATCGTTCGAGGTGCGGCCCGCGACGACGCGGTTCCAGAGCTGCTTGTAGAAGCCCTCGACGCCGAAGCGGAAGCCTTCGATCGGCGTGTACTCGACGCCGGTCCCGAAGTGCGCCGAGTGGATCGGGTTCAGGTTCGGGTTGCCGATGTCGGCGCTCGACTCCTGGAACTCGGGCGGCTGGCTGTAGATGCCCGCGGCCCACTTCAGCTTCCACTCGGGGCGCAGCTGGTACTGCACGACGAAGCGCGGATCGATCGAGTAGCCGTTGATCTCGCTGTAGTAGTCGAGGCGCAGGGCCGAGTTCACGAGGAACCGCCCGTACTCGACGGTGAGGTCGGCGTAGACGCCCGGCCGGAAGATGAAGCCGTTCGTCTTCACGCCGATGGTGTCGGACGAGGTGTTGCCCGGATTGCCCTCGCTCTGACCGGCGTTGGGTCCGATGTACGTGATCCAGAAGGGACCGGAGCTGACGTCGAGACCGGTGACGAGACGGAGGTGATCGCTCAGGCGCGTGAGCCACTGCGAGCGGCCGTAGATCTGCGTCGTCTCGAGCTGGAACTTGATGTCGAGGCCGGCGTTGAACTCGAGGTGCTGCGGGCCGACCTCGAAGACCACGTTCTGGTCGGTGTTCCCGCGGAGCTGCCGGTTCCAGGTCGCCTGCAGGTTGTTGAAGCGCGTCGTGAGACCGATCGCGTTCTCGGCGGCCGACTGATCCGATTCGCTGGAATTCTTGGCGATCAGCGCGAAGTGGTCGCTCGAGCCGTAGAACTGGAAGCGGAGGTTGTCGCGATCCGTCGGACGCCACGTCCCGATGAGCTGGTAGTCGTAGTAGACGGGCGCGGCCGTCAGCGTCGACGCATCGCTCGGGATGACGTAGGGCAGGATGAGGTCGATGAGGCTGCGCCGGAACGAGCCCGCGAGCGAGAACTTCCGCGTGATCGGTCCTTCGAGCAGCAACGACGTGTCGATGACGTTGATGTCGGCGATGCCGTGGAAGCCGTCGGTGCGCGGATCGCGGGTCTCGACCTCGACGACGCCGCCGATCTTGCGGCCGTACCGGGACGAGAAGTTGCCCGGATAGAAGCTGAGGCGATTGATGAGGCGGCCGTTGTAGACGCTCGTCAGGCCGCCGAAGTGGTAGATGAGCGGGACCGGCACGCCGTCGACGAGGATCTCGCTGTCCTGGGGAGCGCTGCCGCGGATGATCACGAAGCCGATGCCGAAGGGTGGTCGCGCGACGCCCGGCAGGATCTCGATGGTGCGGATCGGATCGCCGCGGGTGCCGGGGATGCGGTACAGGGCCTCGCGCTCGATCGTGCGGCGCGTCATCTCGCGGGGCGGCGGATCGATCAGCGCGCGCGCGCCGTAGCTCGGCTCGTTCGCGTCGTCGGCGACCTCCTGCCCTGCGCGCGGGAGGCGATAGAGCACGGAGGTCTCCTCGCCGGCGACGATCTCCTCCTCGTACGTCACGCTGCCGAGCCCGACGCCGCTCACCGTGAGCTGGTAGCGACCCTCGGGCAGCTCGTCGATCGCGAAGCGTCCTTCCGCGTCCGCGACGATCCGACGCTCCTCGCCGGTCTCGAGGTCCTTCACGACGAGCTCGGCGGCCGCGACGGCGGAGCTGTCGTCCTCGGCGACGATCTGGCCCGCGAAACGCCCCGTCGTCGGCGGCGCGGCCTCTTCGGGAGGCGGCGGCTCCTCGCGGATCTCGAAGACGTAGCGGTAGCGGATGCGCGAGGGGATCGGGTTCCCGTCGCGCCGCGCCGGCTCGAAGCGGAAGCGGCGCACCGCCTCGACGGCGGCCTCGTCGAAGCCGTTGCCGACCGGCGTCGGCACGGTCGCCTCGGCGACGCTCCCGTCGGCCGCGATCGTGACGACGACCTCCACGGTCGCCGTCAGGCCGGCCGCGCGCGCCTCGGGCGGGTAGGTGGCCTCGACGAACTCGGCGAGCGAGGGCGGCGTGATCACGGGCGCCGCGGGGGCCCCGGTCGCGCCCTGGGGCGCGGGCGCCTGGGGCGCGCCCGAGCCGCCGCCTTCGCCAGCCCCTTGGGCTCGCGCGGACGCAGACAGCAAGAGAGGCAGCGCACACAGCGCCGCCACGACATGGCGAGCCCGAAACAACACAGTGCCCGAAAGATAGTGTCTGCTCAAAGAATCGCCAGCCCTTGTCACGCTTTCGTCCAGGAAAGAGGTCGAGCGTCCTGCGCCATCGCACGTCGCCGGGTCCGCTGGCAAGGCGGCATCGGCAGGGTTCCCCCGGAGGTGGGAGGCTCCCAGTTCACGGACATGTCGAGTCCCTCTTGCGGACTCGCCCCGAACGCGCGTAAGTCGGGATCATCATGCGTATTCCCTACGAAGTCGCGTTCCACGGGATGGAGCGCTCGGAAGCCGTCGAACGCTGGGTCGAGAGCCGCCTCGAGCGACTCGCCAAGCACCACGAGCGGATTCAGCG
>JAXLYX010000036.1:0-32151 GCA_046351215.1 Polyangiales bacterium
CTCCGTTGGCCCGAGGACGAAGCGCGGATCCGCCGCGACTTCGCCGCGATCGTGCCCCTCGGGAGCACCAACATGATCGAGGGGCTGAACGTCGCGTATCGCATGGCCGGCGCACACCAGGCTCCCGATCGACTGACGCGCGTGCTCCTCTTCGGCGACGGTCTCGCGAACGTCGGAGAGACCGACGTGGAGCGCTTCCGCTCGCTCACGCGGAACGGCGATCAGGAGGGCCTCTACCTGACGGCGGTCGGAGTCGGCTACGACTTCGACTGGAACATGATGGACCGCCTCGCGGACGCCGGAAAAGGCGCGAGCGTCTTCCTCCCGAACGCGGCCGAGACGGCGGTCGTCTTCGACACCCACTTCCCGAAGCTCGTCGAGGTGGCGGAGGACGAGGTCGAGATCGAGCTCGTCCTGCCCGTCGGGCTCCGTCTCGTCGACTTCTCGGGCGAGGAGACGTCGACCGATCCCAACGCCCGGGTCCCGTCGATCATCCTCGCGGCGGGTGACGATCTCACGATGCTCGCGCGCTTCGAGATCACCGACGCTTCGGCGCTCGGCCAGCCGGTCGAGGTGAAGATCGGCATGCGACCGCTCGCGACCAACGCGCCGATCACGTACCAGGCGTCCACTTCGTTCACCGCGCTCGCTGCCACTCCGGGGAGGTTCTTCGAGCGCACGCGCCTCGTCGACGGGTACGGGCGCATCGTCGCCCACACGACGCCCGCGCCGACGGCAGCGGAGCTCCGCGCGGCGATCGACGCGTACGCCTCGCCCGATCCCGGCCTGCTGGAGATCCGCGGTCTCTTGCCGCCCTGAGCGGGGCTATTCGGACGGGCTCGGGGAGCGCCGCTCACTCCCCGAGCTCGCCGAGGCGCGCCTCGAGGAAGTCCCAGACGGCCGCGACGCGCGGGACGTCGCGGAGGTTCGACGGGGTCACGAGCCAGAGCTCGAGGACGGGCCCGGGCGGGAGGCCGAGGTCGAGCTCGACGAGCTCGGGATCGAGCCGACGGAGCGAGCGCACGAGCAGCGCGACGCCGAGGCCGGCTCGCACGGCCTCGACCTGCGAGAGGTAGCTCGTCGTGCGCATGCGGGGCGGGACCTTCACGTGCGCGGCGAGCCACGCGGCATCGGGCATCGGCACGCCGGGGACCTCGAAGGAGATCCAGTCGAAGGCCTCCGGCTTCCTGCGCTTCCGGTGCGCGAGGTCGCGGCGCGCGAGGACTCCCATCGGCATGCGGGCGACGCGCTTCGCGACGAGGTCGCCCTGCGTGGGACGGAAGAAGCGGATGGCGAGGTCGGCCTCGCGTCGATCGAGGTCCGTCGCGAGGTCGCTCGTGACGAGGTCGACGTCGAGCTCCGGATGCTTCTCGCGCAGGGCGCGGAGGACGTTCGGGATCACGACGTGGATCGCCATCGACTCCGTGAGCGCGAGCCGGACGCGGCCCTTCGGCTCGCGCTCGTGGCCGCTCGCGGCGTCCGCGAACGCGCGCACCTCGGCCTCGACGCGCTCGGCGTGTGCGCGGAGGCGCTCGGCGAGCTCGGTCGGTCGGGGGCCCAGTGGGGTGCGATCGAAGAGGCCCGCGCCGAGCTCCGTCTCGAGCGAGGCGATGCGTCGGCTCACGGTCGACTGCTCCACGCCCAGGGCCGAAGCCGCGGCCGTGAAGCTGCCCTCGCGCATCACGGCGAGGAAGATGCGGAGGTCGTCCCAGCGGCTCGGCTCGAGGGTATGCATGGATGCATGGAGCCTATCCGAATCTTCGTCTCCCGGGAGGCCATCTGCATGGGTATCGATCCGGCATGCCCAACGTCCTCGTCCTCCTCGGTCATCCCGATCCCCAGAGCTTCAACGGCGCGCTCGCCGACGCCTATGCGGCGGCCGCCGAACGTGCCGGCGCGCGTGTGGAGCTCCTCCGTCTCGTCGACCTCGACTTCGATCCGATCCTCCGGATGGGCTTCCGCGGCGAGCAGCCGCTCGAGCCCGATCTCGTGCGCGCTCGCGCAGCCATCGAGGCGGCCGATCACGTCGTCTGGGTCTTCCCGACGTGGTGGGCTTCCGCGCCCGCGCTCGTGCGGGGCTTCGTCGACCGCGTCTTCCTTCCCGGCTGGGCGTTCCGGAACCACGAGGGGAGCTCGCTGCCGTTGAAGCTCCTCCGCGGACGCTCGGCCCGCATCGTGACGACGATGGACGCGCCGAGGTTCTGGTACGTGCTCGCGTACCGCTCGGCGCTCCACCACGCCTTCGTGACGGCCACGCTCGACTACTGCGGGGTCGGGCCGGTCGCGAAGAGCACGGTGTATTCGGTGCGGAACCTCGATGCGCGCGCGAGGGAGCGGGCGATCGCGCGGGTGGCCGAGGAGGCGCGGGCGGACGTGGCGAGGCTCGCGAAGGGCGAGAGGGCGCGGAGAGGGGAGGTGGTGGCGCGGCTCGGGGGTGGGTGAGGGGATCCCCCTCGACCGCCGCAGCATACCGATGTCTGGTAGAAGGAGCCTCGCGGCCGCTCAAGCCAAGACCAGGGGGGCCCAGTCGGGGGCAGCGCATGTGGATGTCAGTGAGGCCGTGGTCTCGTCGGCGCTGGGGCGTGGCGATGGCGATCGTCGGGATCTGCGCGTGTCACCCCTCGCTTCCGCCGGTCACGTTGAGACCCGAGCTCGCCGGACGACGACCGCGTGACCGGATCTCCATCAGGACCGTGGGGCTATCGGAGATGGATACGATTCTAAGCTGCGTCGACGCCATGGACGAGCGCCTGGTACTCGAGTCACGAGACCCGCCGTGCTTCTGGTCTCCGCACGCTGTCTCCTCCACAGCATTCGAGCGCGAAGGGCAGGACCCTGCGCAGGTGTACGTTCGGCTCTGTGTGATCGCGTCCGAGGATTCCGAACGAGAGACGCAATTGACCATCTCGACTCGAATGCATCACATGCTCGTGGGACACACGGTGGGCTGCACGGCGCACGGCTTCGGACGCTGGCAATCATGGGCCGAAAGGCCAACGGAAGGCTGGGAGGAGGATCGCCTCCTGTCGGAAATCGAGCAGTGCGCGGCGACTGTGAATGTCACGAGCGGCGAGCCCAACGGCTCGGTACGGTAGCGAAGCGGTCCGCTGAGGGCCCCGACTCGGACGCACATGGCATAGGAGCCATTCTCCGGCGCTGAAGCGGCCGGGGCGAAGGTGCAAGGTCCCATGTCCCTCCCACGGCGAGGATCCCGAAGCGTTCGCGTCGGCGACGACTCCTATCGTTGGCACGTCCGACGCGAGCCGACGTACGCCCAGGGCGTATGCCAGGCCTCGATGCGCGTCGCGATCGAAGCCGATCGCGAAGGCGCACGTAGCGTGCTCCTCGTCGATCTCGTGGTCAGTCGGCCCGACAACTGGATCTCGCCCCACCAGACCGCGCTCACGCCCGCGATCGTTCGGGAGATCATCGAGCGTGCGCTCCGCGAAGGTTGGGATCCCGATGCGTCGCCATCTCCGTTCCCACTTCGACATGCCCTGATCCGCGACCAGGCCTGAGGCTCGTCGGCGGGCACGCCACGGCTCGACCGCCGAGCGACTCGTGGATCCGCCCCATTCGAGGACGTCGACCGGGATCCTCGTCTCGACCGTTCCCGCTCACCGGACCACACCCGCGACGAGCGCCCCTTCCCTCGGTGGGCTGGGGGCTCATGTATCTTCGATGACCATGGCGCGCTCTCTCGTTGGGACCCTCTGGCAAGTGGTCGGATGGCGCGAGCCGCGACCGTCGTTCGTGCGGTGGGCGTCGGCGGCGCTCGTCTTCGCCTCGGCGTGTGGAGCCCCCGCACGGCCTGCGCCCGCGCCCGTCGTCTCGTCCGGCGCCGAGGCGGTGCCCACCCCGCCGCCCGCACCCGAGCCGGAGACGTTCTCCGAGGGCGACGAGGTCTTCCAGGCCAGACCTGCCTTCTGGGGCGCATTCGGCTTCGTCGCGGGTACCCACCTCGTCGTGCAGCGCGGAGCGGACGGGACCGTGGTCCTGACGGATCTCGATACGGGGGAGGTGCGCGCTCGCCGTCGTGTTCCAGCGTTCGAAGGGCGAGGTCGCTCGGCCTCGATCGTGCTCGACGCGACGGGGCGGTTCGCCGTGATCTCGACGTCCGGCAGGTACGCGTCGAACCCCTTGCTCGATCTCTGGGATCTCGCGCAGGACCGACTGATCCGCCTCGAGCGCGAGCCCGAGCTCGGTCGCTACTTCACCGCGGCCGTCGCCGTGGCGCCGGGGGCGGTCGAGGTCGCCTACGTCGAGGTCGCATTCGACGAATACCCCGAATCCGAGCCGAGCGTCGTGGCGACGATCGACCCCGACACCGGACGAACCACCGCGCGCCTCGAGCGAACGCCGCTTCCGATGGGTCGGATCGTCCGAATCGACCCCCGGACCGGGCAACGGCGCATCGTGATCCTCGACGCGCGCGACGACGTCGAACTGTTGCAGTACGAGCGCGGAAGTCGACGCCTCGTGCTCGTCACCCGGCCGCGGGACGACTCACGGTACTGGTCCTCCGACCTCGCCGAGCGCGCCGCGGTTCCCCGTCGCACGCGGTGGATCGGCGAGGACGGCCGCCTCGTCGCGGTGGAGGGCACGAGCCGGGTCCCGGTCTACCGGCCCGACGGGAGCCGCGTGCTCGTGAGCGACGGCACGACGTGGTTCGAGCGGAGCGCGCTCGACGCGAGCGACGGAGCGGCGCTCCCGATCCCGGCCGCCGCGTCGGTGTCGTTCTCGGAGGACGGACGATGCATCGGCTCCCTCGCCGTCGACGGATCGGTGCTGCTCGTGTCGAGCGCGACGCACGCGATCCGAGGGAGTCTGCCGACGGCGTCGGCGGTCGCGTTCGCCTCGGTCGGCGACTGCGAGAGGGCGCTGATCCTCCGCGCCGACGGAACCCTCGCGGTCGTCGACGCGCCGTTCACCTCACCCCCGCGCGTCCTCGGCAGCCCGCTCGATCCGCGCGAGCTCCCCCACCATCCGGGGATCCGGGGCGAGATCGAGGCCTCTCCGGACGGGCGCCTGGCGATCGCGGAGCTCGCCGGCCATCCGCTCGTCTTCGACCTCGCCGAGCAACAACAGCGGTCGGGAGGCGCTGACGCGTTCGCGATCGTCGCCGATCGCCTCGTCTGGTCGACTACGGGAGACGCGCTGCTCGCCCTCTCGGAGCGCGGCGGGTTCGTCGTGGACGGCGACGGCATCGATGCGGTCACCTGCGAGTTCCCATCGGGAGCCCGCGCCCTCTCGAACGGCGGATTCGGCATCTATCGCTCGGATCCCTCCGCGAACACGATCCGGGAGATCGACGCGGAAGGACAGTTCGTCGACCACTGCCGGGTCGAGCCCCCGGGCCTCTCCCTGCGTCCTCGCGAGCGACTCGTCGCGATCGACCCCTCGGGCTCCGTCGCCTTCGTGGTCGACCGGGCGGGCTTCTGGCTCGCTCGACGCGATGGCTCGCGACGCCGCGTGGATCTCCACAGGGCCTTGCCGTGCGACGAGGAGCCGACGTTCTGCCCCTACGAAGCGGAATTCGATTCGACCGGCGCTCGTCTCGTCGTCGTCTCGCGCGCTCACCTGGCGTCGATCGACGTGGCGAGCGGCCGGGTCGTCCAGCATCGTTCGTTCGGAGGCGGCATCCGAGGGATCGCCTTCGGCCCGGATCCGAGCACCCTCCTCCTCCAGGAAGATCCCTCGGCGATCACGATGCTCTCACCTGGCGACGATGGTGCCCGGTCCCTGCCGGTCGCCGAGGGAGAGGAGGTCGCCCTCGTGGCGGATTCGGGTTTCGCCTACGTGGTGCGAACAGGTCCTGCGCCGACCCATCTCCAGGTCGAGGAGCTGGGCGGCGTGGCGCGGAACCCTCTCGTCACCTTGGATCTCGACGCGCAAGACGACGCCTTCCGTTCGTCGGTCGACGTGTTCGCGGCCCGCGGCGGCCCGGCCTTCGTCGTGTCCTCCGAGCACGGTTTCCGCCGACTCGTCGACGTGCCCGGAGGCCGGACGATCCCGGTGCCGGGCGAGCTCCTCGCGGTCGCGCGAGTCGAGGGCCGCGCCGTGGATCGCCTCGTGGTCTGCAGCGAGGACGGCGAGCTCCGGATGCTCGGGGTCGAGGACGGCCCGGAACCCTCCGTCCTCGCGACCTTCGGTCGCTGCGACGGGATCTCGCTCGTACGGTTCTCGCCGAACGGACGTGCCGTGGCCCTGGTGCGTGACGCCTCCGTGGAGCTCTGGAGCCTCACGCGACCCGCCGCGCCCATCGTGCTCGACGGGCGGGTCGGGGACGAAGTCGAGATCCTCGCGCGCGACGCGGAGGGCAGACTCCTGAGCACCTCGACCGGTTCGCATTACCTGCACCGAGAGGCGGGCGACGCACGCACGGCGCCGCTCGGGCCGCCGCGCTTCCGCGAAGACTTCGTCCCGCGTACCCTCGCTCCGTTCTTCGCCGAAGCCTCGGCACGTTGAGGCGCGTCACGCGCTCGCGTGTCGGCGTCGGCCTCGGACGAAGAGCCAGCCGAGGATGCCGAGCGTGCCCAGCGCGTACGTAGGCGCCCCACCGGACTCGTGGGAGATCGAGCAGCGACCTCGGCGCGGCGGGGCCGCGTCGGCGAGCGCCACCGCCGTGGCCTTTCGTCGTCCGTGCGTCGACGATCCGCGTCTCGACGACGTGCCTCCGTCGCGGGGACGCTCGCGGCACCAGACCTCGGTCCACGTCGAAGCCCCCGTGGTCTTGCACGCCAGCGTGTAGCCCGGGCCGACCTGCGTCGCGCAGCGATCCGCTGGATGTCGATACGAGGTCGCGCAGGCCTTGCACTCGCGTCGTTCGTCCGAGTGGCTCTCGACGGTGCAGGGCTCCGTGTACGGCCGGGGTCGCACGACGTCCGCTCGCGCGTTCGCCGAGAAGAGGAGCGAGAGGAGGAGAGCGAGTCGGAGGGTGGGGAGCCGCATCGAGTCCCCATCGTACCGGAAGCCGGCCGGGGTTTCTCGTCCCGGCCCCCGCGTCGGTGAAGGCGCCTCAGCTCGCAAACGCCCCACAATGCGGGCACCGCCCCGCCGGCGTGAGCAGGTAGAGCGCGCGGCAGTAGGCACATCGGAGTCGCCCTCCCGTGCTCGCTGCCTGCGGCGTCGATGGGCCGCTCGTCCGCATCTGCGACCCCGTCCACGCGAGCAGCTGCGTGAAGCGCACGGTCGCGGCCACGACGTCGGGGTTGTCACGCGCGAGGTAGGCGACGAGGTGGTCGGGCTCGACGCCGAGCACCGAGACGTGGTCACGCTGCATGCCCTCGATCAAATGGGCCGTTCCCTGGGACGGAAACGAACGGAAGCCGGCGAGCTGCTGTTCGAGCTCGAGGCCGAAGCATTGGATCACGACGCAATGGCCCACCCAGACCCGCACCTCGTCCGTGACGTCGAACGCGTCGTCGTCGACCGCCGTCGGATCCGGCACGTGCTTCGGGCTCCACTGGAGCTGGAACGTCCCGAACGGATTCGGTGCCTCGACCGTCACCCGGCAGAGATGGCCCTCCGCCTGTACGCGGGTGCGGAGGTCGTATGCGAGTCCTCGCCACTCCCACGTGCCGCGGCTGTCGTGCTGGACCTGGCCTCCTGGGAGGTAGGGCGCGATCGCCTCGATCAGTCGTTGGTTGTCGTTCGCCATGCTCGTCGCTCCGTGAGGCAGTCGCCGCGAGAGGCATGTTCCCATCGAGGAATCGCCGCGTCGATCGACGGCACGCGGGCATCGGTCCGCCCGATCCGTAGTAGCGTCGCCGCATGGAGCTTTCGGCAGCACGTTTCCCCAGGCTTTCCGCCTACCTGGCCTCCCTCCCGAAAGAATGGGACTCGTACCCCGACTGCGTCGTGAAGGCCGCGACGTACCGTCAGATGCTCGACGCGCTCGACCCGCCGCTCCGTGCGGACGAGCTGCCCGCGCCGATCGCCGACTACGTGGCGCATCCGCGGCCCGTGAGCTCCTACGTGCCCGAGGTCCACAACATCGCGCTCTACCTCGCCGTCCGGGACCTCCGGTTCAAGACCGACGCGGCCTGGCTCGACTGGATCGAGGGCATCTTCGACGCGTTCTACGCCTCGCCCCTCTATCGCGTGCTCTTCTTCGTCGCGACGCCTTCGATGCTGCTCAAGGGAGGCGCGAAGCGCTGGGCGCAGTTCCGGAAGGGCACCAAGCTCGAGCGTGCGAGCGAGCTCGAGAGCGACAAGCACCTGAGCCGGCTCGTCTATCCGCCCCAGCTCTTCCCGAAGCCCGTCTGCGAGGCCTTCGCCCGCGGCATCCGGGCCGCCGTCCGCGCGAGCGGGCTGAAGCATGCCGACGTGATCGTGAAGGAGCACGGACCGACGTCGGCGCTGCTGCACATCCAGTACTGACGGTCGGCTCGCTCACCTCGACTCCCCCTCCACCTCCACCCTCTCCCCCTCCTCGAGCTCCTCCGGCGGCTCGAGCACCACCCGCGCGCCCTCGGCGATGCCGCCCGCGACCACCGAGACGAGCGGCCCGTAGCTCGGCACCGACACGGTCGCGCGGCGCACCCGCCCTTCGCGGAGCACGAACACACACCATCGATCGCCTACGCGGAAGAGGGCGCTCGTCGGGATCCGCAGCACGTTCGCGCGTCGCTCGATCGGGATCCGGACGTCGACCGCGTAGCCCTCGCCGACGCGCGCGAGCTTGCCCGCGGGGTCGAGCGGATCGAGCACGACGTCGACCCTGCGCTCCTCGACGCCCAGAGCGGAGAGACGGATCGAGGCCGTCGGCTCCACGAGGCGCACGCGGGCCTCGAGGTGCTCGCCCGTCCCGAAACCCGTGAGCTCGGCCGAGCCACCGACCTCCACGCGCACGGCATCGGTGCTGAGCAGATCGACGACGACCTCCATGGCCGACGGATCGCCGAGCTCGAGCAAGGGCGTGCCCGGGGCGACGACGCCCTCGTTCTCCGCGAAGACGCGCAGCACGAGGCCGTCGATCGGCGAGCGCACGGGGAGCGAGGTGGCATCCGAGCGCCCGCCCGCGGCGAGCGCGGCGCGTGCGGTCTCGACCTCGTGCTCGGCCATGCGCAGCGCGAAGCGCGCCGAGTCCCTCTCGCGCGTCGCCACCGTCGCCTCGAGCTCCGCATGCTCGAGATCGCGCTCCGGGAGGCTCCCACCCTGCACGAGGCGGCGGGCTCGCTCGAGCTCGCTCGCTCCATGGGCCGCCGCGGCCTCGGCTCGCTCGAGGTTCGCGCGCGCGGCGGCGAGCGCGGCCTGCGCGGCCCCTTCGCGGGCCTCGAGGCCGGCACGCGAGCGCGGGTCGAGCAGCTCCGACGCGACCGGATGCAGGACCGCGAGCACGTCGCCCGCGCGGACGCGGTCCCCGACGTGGCGCTCGACGCGCTCGAGCGTGCCGGCGACCGGAGCCGAGAGCACGTAGCGGTCGCGGATCCGGGCGCGCCCGTCCTCCTCGACCGTGCGCGTGAAGTCTCCGCGCGTGACCGTGCCGACCTCGACCTTCGTGCGGGGGGCGCCGAGCACGAGGCCGGCCGCGAGGGCGGCGGTCAGCCCGACGCCTGTGACCACCCATCCGATTCTGCGTAGCGTCCGATTCCGATTCATTCGCGCACCTTCAGGACGGCGACCAGGTCGAGGCGATCGAGACGCCTCCGAACGACGAGCGCGCTCGCGAGCGAGCAGACGAGCACGACCGCGAACGCGAGAGCCCACGTGCGGGCTCCGATGAAGAGGGGGATCGACATGTCCTCGGGGCCGAAGAGCCGGACGGCCACGGCCGCGAGGCCGTATCCGAAGAGCGCGCCGAGCCCGAGCGCGGGCACGATCTGGACGGCGAGCTCGAGGAGCAGCGCCTCGGAGATGTCGCCACGCGTGAAGCCGAGCACGCGCAGGGTCGCCATCTCGCGCTCGCGCTCCGCCACGAGGATGCGCGCCGCGTTGTAGACGACGCCGGCCACGACGAGCCCGCCGAAGAGCGTGAGCACGCCCGAGAACACGAGGATGATCTGCATCAGCGTCGCCTCGAAGCGGCGGATGATCGTGCGCTTCACCGAGACGGCGCCGACGCGGGGGAACCTCCGGAGGGACGCCTCGGCGATCGCCTCGCGCCCCGGCTCGAACGAGAGCAGGGCCGCGGAGATCACGGGGCCCTCGTCGAGGAGCCGACGGAGGAAGTCGAGCCTCGCGTAGGCGGACATCCCGAGGCGCTCGTCGATCACGCCCGCGACCGTCACGCTCCGCCGCGCACGCTCTCCCTCGAGGACCTCGAGCGAGAGACGGGAGCCGCGTCCCACGTGGAGCTTCTCGGCGAGGTGACGCGAGAGGAGGATCCCGTCGGGTGGCAGCGAGACCTCGTGCCCGTCGCGCGTGACCAACGTGCGCAACGTGGAGCCCGCGTCGAGCCCGAGCAGCTCGATGCGCTTCGAGCTTCGGCCCGTCGCGAGTCGGGCGGGCACGGCCCTCACCCCTTCGACGAGCCGGATGCCCGGGGCGTGGGCGAGCTCGCGGGCCGCGCGCTCGGGCACCGGATCGACGAAGGTCACGACGGCGTCTTCGTGCTGCACGCGGCGGAATTGCTGGTGCACGAGCTCCTCGAGCGCGTCGTACCAGAACGCGCCGACGACGAGGATGCCCATCGCCGCGGCCACGCCGACGATCGCCGCCGCCGTTCGGGCGGGTCGGCTGACCACGTTGCGCACGACGAGCCGGAGCGTCGGTGCGAGCCTCCGCGAGAGCCCGGAGCGCTCGAGCCAGCTCTCGTGGAAGGCGAGCGGCGTCGGGGGCTGCATCGCCTCGGCCGGCGCGAGGGACGCGATCCTCCGCGCCGAGGCCGATGCGCCGAGCGTCGCGGCGGCGAGGCCCGTCGCGATCGACGCGACGATGACGCCGGGGTCCACCTCGTAGGCGAGGTCGGGAAAGCGGAAGAACTGCTCGTACGACGCCGTCATGCCGATGCCGAAGACGACGCCGATCACCGCGCCCGCGGAGGCCCCGACGAGCCCCACGAGGCTGGCCAATGCCAGGTAGTGGCGGACGATCGGCGCCTTGCGGAAGCCGAGGGCGCGGAGCGTGGCGATCTGCGTCCGCTCCTGTGTGACGATCCGCGCGAGCACGACGTTCAGGAGGAAGGCGGCGACGACGAGGAAGATCACGGGGAGGACGGTGGCCTCGACCTCGAGCTCCTCGAGCTCGCTCTCGACGAAGCGATTGGCGGGCTGCTCCGAGCGGTCGTAGGCCCCGTAGCCTCCGTAGGGGAAGAGCCGCCGATCGAGGCCGCCGATCACCGCCTCCGCGTCGGCGCCGGGGGCGAGCCAGATCAGCGCTTCGTTGAAGGTCCCCTCGGCCTGGTAGGCGGTGGCGATCGTCTCGTCGGAGGCGAAGAGGATGCCGAAGTGGGCATCGTCGGGGATGACCTCGCCGGGGCGCAGCGCCGCGACGTGCTCGGGCGAGAGCACGGTGCCCACGATCGTCAGCTCCTGGCGACGTCCGTTCAGCACGGCCGCGACCCGGTCGCCCGTGCGGAGGTGGCGTGCGCGGGCGAAGGCCTCGTTCACCGCGACCGCGTCGCGCTCCGTCGGCCCCGGAAGCCTTCCGGTCTCGACGACGAGCCTCTCGCGCTGGCTCCGTCCGGGCGCGGGCAGCGAGATCATGCGCCCGACGACCGGGGCTCGCATGCCCTCGAGATCGAGCGGGACGTCGAAGGTGAGCCGCGTCTGCACGCCGGCGACTCCGTCGACGTGCGCGAGGGTGTCCGCCACGCGCTCCGGCGCGCGCGTCAGCCGCACGAAGACGTCGGGGAACGCGGTCGCGGCGTAGAACCGGTCCCGTGCGTTGACGAGCGAGCGATAGGTCCCGTACGTGGCGACGAGCGCCTGGGAGCCGCTCGCGATGACGAGTGCGATGCTGAAGAGCTGCCAGCGCAGCGTGGAGAGGTCGCGGAGGAGCTTCTTGTCGAGGCCCCTCACCAGTCGATCTCCATCGGCGAGAGGCGACTCTCGTTCCGCTCGATCGCGACGATGCGGCCGCGCGAGAAGCGGAGCACGCGATCGGCGATCCGCGCGATCGCCGCGTTGTGCGTGATGAGCGCCGTCGTCGTCCGGAGCTCGCGGTTCACGCGGAGCAGCGCCTCGAGCACGATGCGTCCCGTCTCGACGTCGAGCGCGCCGGTGGGCTCGTCGCAGAAGAGGAGATCCGGGAGCTTCGCCACGGCGCGCGCGATGGCGACGCGCTGTTGCTCGCCGCCCGAGAGCTGCGAGGGGAAGTGGTCGAGCCGATCGCCGAGCCCGACCAGCCGCAGCGCTTCTTCGGAGGGCATTCCTTTCGGCACGAGCTCGTGCACGAGCTCGACGTTCTCGCGCGCCGTGAGCGCCGGGATCAGGTTGTAGAATTGGAAGACGAAGCCGACGTGCTCGGAGCGGTAGCGCGTGAGCTCCGCTTCGTCCGCGCGGAGCAGGTCGTGGTCGCGGTAGACGAGCTCACCCCCGCTCGGCGCGTCCAATCCCCCGAGGATGTTGAAGAGCGTGGATTTGCCGCTGCCCGACGGACCGAGCAGGACGACGAGCTCGCCCGCGTAGAGGTCGAGGTCCACGCCGCGCAGCGCGTGCACCTCGACGTCGCCGGTGCGGTAGACCTTCGTCAGCCCCCGCGCCGTGAGCACGGGGGCCGACTCCGGGGAGCGGCTTTCGCTCGTCGGGGCCTCCTCCATCGAGAGGATCTACGCCCGACCTCGCCCCCCGCCAGCGCTCAGTCCTGCCCGACGAATCGGCAGGCGTCTTCCACGTCCTTCTTCGAGCCGATGAAGAGCGGGGTGCGCTGGTGGAGCTTCGTGGGCTCGATGTCGAGGATGCGGCGCTTGCCGTCCGACGCGGCGCCGCCGGCGGCCTCGACGACGAAGGAGAGCGGCGAGGCCTCGTAGAGGAGGCGGAGCTTGCCGTTCGCGTTCTTGCTGTCGCCGGGGTAGGCGAAGATGCCGCCCTTCAGCAGCGTGCGGTGGAGGTCGGCGACCATCGCGCCGATGTAGCGCTGGCCGTAGGCCTTGTGGTCTCCGTCCGAGCTCTTCACCCAATCGACCCAGTTGCGAACGCCGGGGGCCCACTTGTGGTAGTTGCCCTCGTTGACCGAGTAGGTGTTGCCGCTCTCCGGGATGCGGATGTGCGGATGCGAGAGGAAGAACTCGCCGATCGCCGGGTCGAGCGTGAAGCCGTGGACCTCGTCGCCCGTGGAGTACACGAGCATGTTCGACGAGCCGTAGATCACGTAGCCGGCGGCGACGATGTCGCGGCCCGGCTGGAGGAGATCGTCCATCGTCCCGGGACCGTTGCCCGGCGACTTGCGGCGGTGGATCGAGAAGATCGTGCCGATCGACGCGTTGATGTCGATGTTGCCCGAGCCGTCGAGCGGGTCGAACTGCAGGACGTACTTGCCCTTGGGGAAGTTCGGTCCGATGTGGATCGGATCCTCGTCCTCCTCGCTCCCCATGATGCAGACGTGACCGCCGGCCTCGACGCAGTGCACGAGGGTGCGGTTCGCGAAGATGTCGAGCTTCTGGACCTCTTCGCCCTGGACGTTCACGTCGCCCGTGAGGCCGAGGATGTCCGCGAGGCCGGCCTTCGAGACGCGGCTCGCGATGATCTTCGCGGCGAGGGCGATCTGGTTGAAGAGCCCGGTGAAGTCGCCCGTGGCCTGCGGCATCTTGCGCAGGCGATCGAGCATGTGACGGTCGAGGGTCGTGCCGGGCAGCGAGGTGCCGGTGGGTCCGACGGAGGTGTTGGGCATACGGGGCCTCGGGATAACAGAGGGCGGGGGGCGACGCTACCGAGTCGGGGCGTTCCCGTCGCCCTCGTCCGGCGCGTTGTCGAGCTCGACGAGGGCTCCGAAGAAGGCCGCGACCAGGGGCAGGAAGAACAGCGGCGCCGTCTCGAGCGCCGTGCCCCTAGCTACGCCCGCGACGCGGAACGGCAACGCGAGGTGGAGCCACGTCCCGGCCCCGTAGAAGAGGCCCGCGCCGATCGCGAGGCCGGCGACGGCCCGCAGCACGGTCTCGATCCACGAGTCCTGCTTCCACGGGGGGCTGCCCGCGAATACGCCCGCCGTCGCGCCGCTGCCCATCGCGAGCAGGTAGCCGAGCAGGCCCTCGGCCGAGGTCCAGCGGAGGCCGAAATGGAACGCCGCGCCGAGGGCGGCGCCGAGGAGGAGGCCCTTCACGAGCCCGATACCGAGGCGACGGAGCACGCTCCGGTCCTAGCACGGAGCCGGGGCTGCGGAGAATGCACCCTCGGCAGGCCCGGCCGCGGACGGCTCAGGGACCATGCGCCGTGGAGACGTCGACCCGCACCATCATCACCCTCCGGAGGGCCCTCGGCGCGGGCGTGAGGCCGAGCTCGGCGATCGACGCGATGTCGGCCTCGGGCAGGAAGTACACGATCGCGTCGGTCGAGGGGCCCTCGCCCTCGAAGAGCGACGCGCTCCAGGCGCCGACGAAGGCGCGGGCCTCGCCGGGGGAGAGACCGCGACTCTCGAGGGCTTCCGCGAGCAGCCGCCGCTCGCGCGCGACGTCGACGCGTGCGGTCGGCTTCGGGAGGACGAGGGTCGCGCCGACCGCCGGAGCCTCGACACGCGCGAGCTCGATCGCGCTCGGGGAGGATCGCCGGATGCGCATCACCGTGCCGACGGCGCCCGAGGACGGGCCCGAGCCCTCGAGGACGACGTCGAGGCCCGTGCCCCTCCGCAGCCCGAGCGGAAGGGCGAGCCCGGTGGCGCTGCCACGGTAGAAGAGCAGACGCGCGGGCACGCCGCCGACGTCGAGGCAGTCGGCATCTTCCGAGACGTAGCGCGGGAGCTCGGGGAGCTCGCAGATCCCATCCTCGGACCTGCAAGCGATCCGTCGCGGCGCGGCGCGGGCGGGCGAGCGATCGCGGTCCGCGCCGGCTTCGCGCGAGACGGCGCCGCAGCCTTCGGCTCCCACCCGGACCCTCTGCCAGCGCAGCTCGCTCGCGGCGGCCTCGGCGACGGGCAAGTGCTCGAGCAGGCGTCCGTGCGGGAGGCGGACCGTGACCGTGACGTCGAGCGGCGCCGTGCCGTCGCGATGGAAGTAGAGGACGGGCTTGCGGACCGGCATGGGGACGTCCGGCTCCGTGGGACGGCCCGGACCCGCGGCGACCTCGATGCCCTGGGCGCTCACGTCGACGAGCCCCCATTCGTGGACTTCGTAGGGCGCGACGCGGGGGCCTTCGGCGACCGGTGCGACGTCGGGGGGCGGCGCCACCGGAGCCGTCGGCTCGGACGCCACGGTCGTCGGAGGCCGCGGCGTGGGCTCGCCGTGGCAGGCGGGGAGAGCGAGCAGGACGAGTACGGGCACGACGTGACGCATCGGGGTCTCCTCGGAGGGATCGCTCGTTCGACGTACGACATGCGCCCCGGATCCGTTCCTCGCGTCGGGCCGGCCGGCGCGAGGGCTCGGGCGCCCATCCCTCCTCCCATGATATAGGGGAAGGATATCGTTCCGGGGGCATCCGATGAAGTCCAGCATACACAGAGCGCTCCTCGTCACCTCGCTCTTCCTCGGCGCCTGCGATCCCGAATCGCCGGCGGTGGGCGGGCCGGATTCCGGTCCGGCATCGACGAGCGTGGCGCTCGCCGACGTCGCTGCGCATCCCGCGCGCTACGTCGACCAGACCCTGCGCGTCGTCGGCACGCCGACGTACCGGGTCGCGTGCACCGCGGCGGCCTGCTCCGATCCCACGGTCGCCTGCAATGCGTGCAACGGCTCCTACACGCTCGGTGGCCCGAACGGGATCAGCATCTGGGCATCGGACGCCTTCGTTCCCACCGTCGCGGCCTATCCCACGATGCCGCCGCTCGCGGGCCTCGCCCCCACGACCGTCCTCGGCTGCGTGGGCTCCGAGCGCGAAGAGATCTGCGCTCCGGTCCTGCCGCGCGCGATCGTCGCGATGACGGGCACGGTGACCGCATGGATGGGCAGCTACGTGTTCCGAGTCGACTCGATCGAGTCGGATCCGAGCGCGCCGACGAGCGAGCCGTGCGGGACCAGCTGGCCCTCGTGCGTCCGCAGCGTCTCGACGGTGCCCCATGGGCTCGACGGAGGCGTCGGAGACGCGGCCGTCGGCGACGGAGGCTGAGCCCGACGCCTAGACCCTCGTGCGCGCGTCGATCGCCCGCGCGACGGCCTCGGGCGTCGAGGGCGAGTCGAGCCGCGTCGTCGGGCCCTCGCCGAAGGCGGCGACGGCGTCGCGGATCGCCGAGCGCACCGAGAGCGCGAGCAGGAACGGCGGCTCGCCGACCGCCTTGCTGCGGCCGATCGTCTCCACCTCGGCCGGCCTCGGGAAGAGGCGGACGTGGAGGCGTGCGGGGGCGTCGCGGATCGTCGGGATCGCGTAGGTGCTCGCGCTCTTGGTGGCGAGCGAGCCGTCCGGATTCCACAGCACCTCCTCGGAGGTCAGCCAGCCGATGCCCTGCACGAAGGCGCCCTCGATCTGACCCCGATCGATCGCCGGGTTCAGCGAATCGCCCACGTCGTGGAGGATGTCGACCGAGACGACCCGGGTCTCGCCCGTCGAGCCGTCGACCTCGACCTCGGCGACCGCGCAGCCGAGCGCGAAGTAGTGGAAGGGACGGCCCTTGCCGCGCGCGCGATCGAGGTACACGCCTGGCGTGCGGTAGTAGCCCGTCGCCTCGAGCGGGACGCGCGCCTGGAAGGTGGCCTCGGCCGCCTCCGCGAACGTCATCGCGAGCTCGGGCGCGCCGGTCACGGAGACCCGCCCGTCCTCGAAGCGGAGCTCCTTCGCCGCGATCGCGCGGCCTGCCGTGGCCGAGAGCTTCTCCGCGACGACCTCGGCGATCCGCGCGCGGAGGGTCGCACAGGCGTCGCGCACGGCCATGCCGTTCATGTCGGCCCCCGTCGACGCGGCCGTCGGCGCGGTGTTCGGCACCTTGTCCGTGCTCGGGAAGAGCACGCGGATCGAAGCCTCGGGGAGGCCGAGCTCGCGCATCGCCACGCCGAGGACCTTCGCGCGGAGCCCCTGGCCCATGTCGATGCCGCCGTGGTTCACCTGCACGCTCCCGTCGCGGTAGACGAGCACGAGCGCGCCTGCCTGGTTCAGGATCGAGGCCGTGAACGAGATGCCGAACTTCACGGGCAAGAGGCCGATGCCACGCTTCACGAAGCGATGGCCCGCGTTCCAATCGGCGATCCCGGCGCGTCGTGCGTCGTAGCAGGAGTCGCGCCGGAGCGAGTCGACCAGGGTCCGGAGCCGCTCCGCCTCGACGGGCTCGTCGTAGTGCGTGAGCTGCTCGTCGCCCTCGCCGCGATAGAGGTTCCGCGTGCGCACGTCGGCCGGATCGAGGCCCAGCGACTCGGCGACGCGCTCGAGGACCTCCTCGATCACGAAGACGCCCTGGGGGCCGCCGAACCCGCGGAACGCGGTGCTCGAGGCGAGGTGGGTGCGGGCGATGCGCCCCTCGTAGGCGAGCGCCGGCACGTAGTAGGCGTTGTCGAGGTGGAGCAGCGCGCGCTCGAGGATCGCTCCCGAGAGGTCGAGCGAGAAGCCTCCGTTCGACGTCAGCGCCACACGGAGCGCGCGCAGCCTCCCGTCCTCGTCGAAGCCCACCTCGAAGTCGGCACGGAACGGATGACGCTTGCCCGTGAGCTGCACGTCCACGGCGCGCGGGAGGACGAGCCGCGACGGTCGTCCGGTGTGGAAGGCCGCGAGGGCGGCCATCGCCGCGAAGGGATTGGTCTGCGTCTCCTTGCCGCCGAAGCCGCCGCCGAGGCGCGGCGCGGTGACGACGACGTGGCTCCGGGGCAGGTCGAGGAGCTCGGCGACGATCGCTTGCACCTCCGTCGGATTCTGCGTCGTCGCGACCACGCTCACGTGGCCCGCGTCGTCCGTCTCCGCGAACGCGGCCTGCGTCTCGAGGTAGAGGTGCTCCTGGGCGGCGGTCTCGACGCGGCCGCGGAGCGTGCGCGGGCTCGAGGCCAGCGCGGCGGCGACGTCTCCCCGCGCGAAGCGAGGACCTTCCGCGTGGTACGAGCCCTCGCGCTCCGCGGCGTCGAGGTCGAGGATCGCCGGGAGCGGCTCGTACTCGGCCCGGACGACGGCCGCCGCCGCCTCGGCCTGCTCGCGCGAGTCGGCGACGACGAGGGCCACGGGATGGCCGTGGAAGAGGACCTCGTCCTTCGCGAGGACGGGCTCGTCGTGCCGGATGCCGCCGGCGTTGTTCTCGCCGGGGATGTCGCTCGCCGTCAGGATCGCGGCGACGCCCGGCATCGTACGCGCGGCCTCGAGGTCGAGGGCGCGGAGGCGCGCGTGCGCGTGCGGCGCGAGGACGGGCACGACCTCGAGCATCGGACGCTTCCTCGCGAGGTCGTCGGTGAAGTCCGCTTGGCCCGTCGCATGGAGCCGGGCGTCCGGCGTGACGCTCCGCGAGGGATCGGCGAGCTCGTCCGGCGCGCCGCGACCGAAGCCCGGCGGATCCGAGGGGAAGGGCTCGATCGTTCCACCGAGCTCGGCCGCGAAGCGCGTCAGGAGCTCGCGAGCGAGGCGCCTGCGGAAGGTCGCGTGGCCGCGCACGTCGTCGATCGGATGGAGCTCGCCTCCGAGGACGCCGAGCGCCTCGGCGAGCACGGCCGCGTCGAGGCGCCGTCCGAGCAGGACCTCCTCGGTGCGGCGCGCACGCACGCTGGTCTCGGCCACGCCCCCGAAGGCCAGCCTCGCATGGACGATGCGCCCCGTGTCCGGCTCGCGCGCGACGAAGAACGCGGCATTCGCCGTGGCGATGTCGAGCTCGTGACGCTTGCCGACCTTGCGGACGAAGCCCTGCAGATCGAGGCCCGGATGACGCGCCTCGGGAAGGGGGATCGCCACGCGCACGATCACCTCGTCGCGCGCCAAGGTCGTCTTCCGGTAGCCGACGAGGAAGTCCTCGACGGGCACGATGCGCTCGCCCCGCTCGGCGCTCTCGAGCACGAGCCGCGCATCGAGCGCGAGGAGGACGGGGAGCAGATCCGAGATCGGCGAGGCCGTGGCCAGGTTGCCGCCGATCGTCGCGAGGTTGCGGATGGTTCGGGCTCCGAACGATTCGAGCATCGTGCGCAGCATCGGGAGGTGCTCCCCAAGGCTCGCGTGCAGATCCGTGAGCGTGGTCGAAGCGCCGATCACGATCGCGTCCGACGTCGTCCGCACGAAGGAGAGCTCGCCGACGTCGGCGACGGAGATCAGGGTCGTGGGCGCGACGCCGCGCAGGTTCCTCGTGACGGCGAGCTCGGTCGCTCCCGCCACGATCACACCCTCGGGATGGGCGCGACGCGCCTCGAGGAGCCCTTCGCGGGAGGTGGGGCGGAGGAAGCGATGGCCCTGCGCCTCGAGCTCGGGAGGGGCCGAGAGGGGCGGAGGCTCGGGCAGCGCGGGCGCCTCGCCACGCGTCTCGAGCGCGTGGAGCATCGCGTCGCGGATCGAGCGGTAGCCGGTGCAACGGCAGAGATTCCCGCCGAGCTGCTCCACCACGCCCTTCGCGTCGCGCAGCTCGGGGCGGTGCCATCCCTCGAACATGCACGTGGCGAGGCCCGGCGTGCAGTAGCCGCATTGCGAGGCGTGATCCGCGACGAGCGCCTCCTGCACCGGATGCAGCTCCTCGCCGCTCCCGAGCCCGCGCGCGGTACGGACGGAGGCTCCCGCGACCTCCGGCAGGAAGAGCAGGCAGCTCGGGACGGCGCGCAGGCGCGGCTCGCCGGTCGCGGGATCGCGGCGGAGCACGGCGACGGTGCAGGTGCCGCAGTCGCCTTCCTCGCAGCCGATCTTCACCTGCGTCTCGCCGCGGTCGCGGAGGAAGCGCGCGAGGGTCGTCGTCGGATCGACGTCGACGACCGTGATGCGTCGGCCGTCGAGCTCGAAGTCGAATCGGTTCGTCATGCGAGCCTCCCGCGCCGGAACGCGACGAGCTCGGCCGCGATGGCGATGCCGATCTCCTCGGGCGTCCTCGCCCCGACGTCGATGCCGACCGGCATGCGCATCCGTGCGCGATCCGACTCGGGGACGCCGCGAGCCGCGAGGGCCTCGTCGAAGCGGATGTGCTTGCGGCGCGCCCCGACGCCACCGACGAAGGCGAGCCCGCGCGCGAGGCCGGCCTCGAGGCATTCGAGGTCGAGGTCCGACGTATGCGTCGCGACGACGAGCGCGCCGTGCGCCGGGATCCCGGCGAGCACCGCGCCGAGCTCGCCCGAGACCGCGCGGGCGCGTCCGTTCGAGAGGCGAGCGAGCGCCCGCTCCGCGAAGCCTTCGCGCGGATCCCAGAGAGTGACCGCGAAGCCGGCGAGCGAGATCAGGTGCGCGAGCGTCGCTCCGACGTGCCCCGTGCCCGCGATGACCACGGGCAGGGGAGCCGCGAGCCGCTCGAGCAGGAGCACGACCGTGCCGCCGCAGGGCATGCCCAGATCGGGCTCGAGCTCCACCGTCCAGGTACGACCGCCGACCTGGGCGTCCGCGGGCTCGGCGAGGAGCGCGTCGAGGCGAGCGAGCGCCTCGAGCTCGAGCGGGCCGCCGCCGACCGTGCCGACCGCGACGTCCGGCGCGATCCGCACGAGCTTCTGACCGACGGTCGCCGGCGTGGAGCCGTGGGTCTCGATCACCGTGGCGAGCGCGGCTTCGCTCCCGTTCGCGAGCGCCTCGCCGGCCCGCAAGAGCACGCGCGCGGCGTCGGCCGTCTGGGCGCCCGCCGCGCGCCCGCCCCGTCCCGTTCCCTCGTCCATGGATGGATGTAGCGCACGGCGAAACCCGCGGGAAGGGCTCGCGTTCAGCGGCGCTTCTTGCCCATGCCCTGTCGGCTCCGCATTTCCGCGGCTTCGGCGCGTGCCAGCGCGACGAGCCCTTCGAAGACGGCGAGCACGACCTTCGTGCCTTCCGCACGGGCACGCGCGGGATCGTCCGAGTGGGCCATGGTCACCGCCACGTCGCTCGCCGCCGCGAGGAGCATGCGGGCCGTCGCCGCGAGCGGGAGATCGGGCAGGTAGCCTTCGCTCCGGAGCGATTCGACGAGCGCGACCACGACGTCCAGGCCGAGGTTGTGATCGATCTCGCGCTCTTGCTTCTTGCCGAGCACGACGGGGCCGTCGCGCAGCACGATCTGCACGTAGGAAGGCTCCGAGGAGCACGAGAGGAAGGCGTCGAGCGCGAGCTGCACGCGACGCGCGGGATCGTCGCCGTCCGCGAGAACGGCCTCTCCCACGGCGGCGACGACCTCTTGCTCCATCTGCTCGTAGACCGCCCGGAAGAGGACCGCCTTGCTCTCGAAATGGTGATAGAGGGCGCCCTTGGTCAGACGGGCCCGGCCCACGATGTCGTCGAGCGAGGTGTCGGCGTAGCCCTTCTCCGTGAAGGCTTGCCGCGCGGCCGCCACGAGGGCGCTGCGGGTGTCTTCGGAATGCTCTTCGCGCCGGCCCGGAGTGGGGGGAGCGAACGGCCGGCCGTTGCCAATCATACCATCAGTATGTTACGTACTGGTGTCACGTCCAAGGGGCATTCGTCATCCTACCCCTCTCCCCCACCAAGGAACCTTCGATGAAACTACGCGGACTCCTCGCCCTCGCGTCGGGCTGCCTCCTCGCTTCGGCCTGCAACGACAGCCCGAGCAATTTCCCCACGAACAGGTGCTCCGACGTGACGACAGGCACCTGCATCGAGATCCAGGGCGGGGACAGCCAGGCGCTCCTCGACGCCGTGAACAGCATCGAGGCGAACACGACGATCGTCCTCGGCAAGGGCACGTTCTCGCTCACCAACGGCGTGTACGTCCGTTCGGCGGGCTTCCGCCTCGTCGGCCAGGGCATCGACGTCACCACCCTCGACTTCGGTCCGGCGACCGGTCAGTTCAACGGCGTCGACGTGATCGGCGACGGCTTCCTGGTCCAGGACGTGACCGTCCTCGACGCGCCGAAGGACGGCATCCGCGTCGAGAGCAGCAACGGGGTCACGTTCCGTCGCATCCGCGCGACGTGGTCGACCCCCGGCGACTCGACGAACGGCGCGTACGGCATCTACCCGGTGAAGTCGCAGAACGTGCTCGTCGAGGACAGCCGCGCCGAGAACGCTTCCGACGCCGGCCTCTACGTCGGCCAGTGTCAGAACGTGATCGTCCGGAACAACGTCGTCACCGGCAACGTCGCCGGCCTCGAGATCGAGAACACCCAGTACGCCGACGTGTACAACAACGAAGCTTACATGAACACGGGCGGCATCGTGGTCTTCGACCTCCCGGGCAACCCGATCATCGGCCGTGACGTGCGCCTGCGCGACAACAACATCCACGACAACAACGGCGAGAATTTCGCCCCGGGCGGCACGGTGCAGCAGATCCCGGTCGGCACCGGCACCTTCGCGATGGCTTCGCGCCGCGTCGAGATCACCGGGAACACCTACAAGAACAACAACACGGTCGACATCGCGATCATCAGCGGTCTCGCCGTCGAGCAGAACACCGCTCTCTGGCAGCACAACACGGCCGACCTCGTCGGGACCTGGCAGGACCTGAACCTCCTTCCGGGCGCGGCGCCGAACACGGTCACGAACTTCCGCTCCGAGAACGTCCTCGTCGCGAACAACACGCACATGGGCTCGGGCACGGCGATCGACCCCTCCCCGAAGCAGATCAACCTCCTGCTCGCGAGCCTCTACGGGGCGAACACGGTCGACAACATCCTCTACGACACGATCGGCGAGTCGCAGTTCAACGGCACCACGCTGGCGAGCAACTCCAACGACAACCACCTCTGCGTGGGAGGGAATCCGGCGGCGTCGTTCGCGAGCCTGAACTTCCCGAACCAGCCCGGCGCACCGATCCTCCGCATCACGGCGGGCGGGCCCTACGGGAATTTCGGGTGCAATTCGCTGAACGGCGGCCCCGTCCAGCCCGTCACGATCCCCTGAGGCCGTCATGAACCGCCGGCTGCCCACGCTGCTCGTCCTCCTCGCTCTCTCGCTGCCGTTCGCGGCCTGCGACGACGGGGGCTCGAGCGGCGTCGACCTCACGAAGCCCGTCACGTTCGACGTGGACGCGGCTCCGGAGACGAATCTCTCCGCCTACAACCTCTTCGCATGGGACCCCGCGACCGGCTTCCAGTGGAACGATCGCGTCGTCCCGTACGAGATGAACTCGCCCCTCTTCACCGACTACGCCCTGAAGGCACGCGCGGTCTATCTGCCTCCCGGCGCCACTGCCGCGTACCATCCGAACGACGTGCTCGACTTCCCGGTCGGTACGGTGATCGTGAAGAACTTCTACTTCCCGGCCGACTTCCGCGCGCCCAACGACAACCTCCGGCTCGTCGAGACGCGGCTGCTCGTGCATCGCACGGACGGATGGACCGGGTACCCCTACATCTGGAACCAGGCCCAGACCGAAGCCGTCTATTCGCCGGGCGGCGCGGGGATGGAGATCTCCTTCGTCGACGCGGGCGGCGTCACGAAGACCGCCAACTACCTCGTGCCCCAGCGGAACCAGTGCCAGTCCTGCCACTCGCACGTGGATCCGGCCTCGGCCATCCCGCCGATGACACCGATCGGTCCGAAGGCGCGGCACCTGAACCGCGACTTCGACTACGGTGGCACCGTCGGCTCCGTGAACACGCTCCAGCACCTCGCGTCGCTCGGCATGCTCACGGGCCTTCCGAGCCTCGACCAGGTACCGCGCGCCTACGACTTCCGGCCCATCGAGGCGAACGGGGTCTCGGCCGTGCCTCCGGCCGAGCTCGACAAGGCCGCACGCGACTACCTCGACATCAATTGCGCGCATTGCCACAACCCCAACGGGACCCAGGGCATCACGTCGCAGCTCTTCCTGAACCACGACAACACGGACATGTTCCGCCTCGGCGTCTGCAAGCGCCCGGGCAGCGCAGGCGCCGGCACGGGTGGGTTCACCTTCGACATCGTGCCCGGAAGCCCGGACACCTCCATCCTCTACTACCGCGTCCACACGGAAGAGGTCGGAGCCATGATGCCGCTCATCGGGCGCTCGCTCGAGCACCAGCGTGGAGCCGAGCTCCTGCACGCGTGGATCGCGGCGATGCCGGCGCAGACCTGCACCGGACAGTGACGTCGACGCACCGCGCTCAGCGATGAACGCGGAGGACGAGGGTGGGCACCGGCGCGCGATCCCGCGCGCAGTGCTCCACCCTCGTGTCGCATCGGAGGCGGAGCTCGGTCGCCTCGTCCGGCTCGCGGTAGCGCACGAAGGCGTCGTGGGCGGTCGTCGCTTGGCTCGGCAGGAGCTCGGCGACGGCCATCGCCTGCGTCCGGAGCAGTCCCTCGTCCCGCGGCTTGAGCGCGAGGCCCGAGAGCGCGCTCGCGAAGGCCCCGGGGCCGTCGCCGGCGCTGATCCGGGCGCGCGCGAGATCGCGGAAGAGAGCCGTGTCGCTCGGGGAGCGCGTCGTCGCTCGCGCGAGGTAGCGCGACGCGTCGGCGAATCGCCAGACCGAGAGGTAGGCGTCGCCCCGCAGACGATCGAGCGCCGCGTGGGGGCCGACGAGGCCTTCGGCGACGTCGGCGCAGTGGAGCGCGTCGTCGAGGCGGCCCTGGCGCACGAAGACGCGCCCCCGGAGGGCCTCGACGCGTGCGCGGAAGGCCGGGTCGTCACGGCCGGTGGCCGCGAGCAGGGCGAGCGCGCGATCGAGGCTCGGGAGCGCGTCCTCGACGTGCTCCGAGAGGCCGTGCGAGAGGCCGAGCGCATGATCGAAGAGCCGTTCCCAGCTGGGCCGCGAGGCGCCCGCATCGGCCCCGCCTCCGCCGAGCGACACGCTGGCGTGCGCGAGCTCGACGACGGGCTCGTCGGCGCAACCGTCGAGCACGGGACGATGGTCGCGACGGAGCGCGCGATCGAACGCGCGGCCGCGGCTCGAGCGCGAGGAGGCGCAGGCGAGCGCGCGCGAGCCCGGGCCGTGGCGACGATGACGGAGCGAGGCCTCCACGCGGAGCGGCAGCTCGGACGCCGAGAGGCGTCTCGGGAGCGCCACCTCGTAGCGCACGACGCGCGCGTCGCGCGGGGAGACGGTGGTGTCGAAGCCGAGCGCGCGGAAGCGGTGCACGAGGTGCTCGAGCTCGGGCTCCCCGTCCTCGTCCAGCACCCGGGTCCGGAGGACGAACGCGGTCTCGTCCTCTCCGCGCTCGTAGCGCGTGCCGGCTTCCGCGACGACGCGACCGCGTGCGTCGAGGAGCCGGACCTCGACGTAGGTGTCGGCCATGTCGCGCACGCCGCCCGGGAACTGGTGTCCGACGCCCGTGTTGCGGACGACCACGTCGAAGGTGATCGTCTCGCCCGGACGCACCTCCGCCGACTCCGCGGGGAGGTAGCGCGTCCCGTCCGAGCGGACGACGGCCGCCACGTCGAGGGTCGCCGCGTCGGCGAGCCGCGCGAGCTGGGCGTCCCACTGGGCGGCGTCGCCCGACATCGAGGCGATCGGCGTGTGCCCTCCCGGGAATCGATGCGACAGCAACCATCCTTCGGGGGCGGCGAGATCGTCGCGCGAGGCCTCGCGGGCCATGTGGCATGCGCGGCAGTCGCGCGTCGGGAGGTCGACGTCGAGGAGCGCCGAGGGATTGCCGGCGTGGGCCGAGATGCGCCATGCGCCCGGCTCGTCGATGCCGGGCACGACGTGCGCGAGGCCTTCCTCGGGTCCGAGGAAGCCGCGATGGCAGCTCGCGCAGAGCGCCGCCGAGCGCACCGGGTCGGCCATCAGGCGCCGGCGGTGGAGCTCGGTGCTCGGCTCGTCTCCGACGACGGGGATCGGCACCTCGTCCGTGCGCAGCGTGTAGCTGCCGTTGCCGTCGGAGCGGGTCTCGGTCACGCCGTGGCAGACGAGGCAGGTCACGCCGGCGGTGGCGAGCGGATCCGTCGGCTCCACCTCCCGATCCATGCGCCCGGAGATCAGGAGCAGGGGGTCGTGGCATCCGCCGCAATGACGGCTCGCCGAGAGCCCGACGTCGCGCCGCACGACGTCGACGACGGAGCGGTACCAGGGGTTGTCGAACGAGGCCCGGGCGTGCGCGCTCGCGCGGAAGGCCTTCACCGTGTCCGCGTGACAGGGCTCGCAGGCGGCGACGTCGGCGAGCCGCTCGACGTTCGCGGCATCGCCGGGGACGAGGCGGGCGAGCGAGGGATGGAAGGGGCCCTCGTCGCGGGGGATGCGCGGCTCGGTCGGGGGAGCGACGGTCGCGTGCGGCGGCTCGTACGACCGCGGATCGGCCGCCGCCCGCGCGCAACCGCCCGCGAGGGCGAGGAGCCCCGCGAGCAGAAGCCGACCGTGGAGCCGCGCACCCATCCGCTCAGCGTCCCCGACGCCGGAGCGTGCGGCCGAGGGCGACCGCGAGGATCGAGAGCGCGGCGAGCGACGGGCCCGCGAGGTCGGGCTCGTCCGCTCCGACGGCGCAGCTCGCGCAGCCGTGGCGTCGCGTGCGTGCGTGGGGCGTCGGCTCCGGCGCCTCGGGCCGGGTGACGGCGAGCTCCGGTACGGGATCGACGAGGAAGCTCTCGAGATGCGAGACCGCACGCGGCGCGGCCCCCGAGAGCGCGCCGTTCGACGCCGCGAGCGCGCGCGGCTCGGAGCCGCCGATCGGACCGCCCCAGATGCCGCGCCGGGGCTCGGAGCAGGAGATCGCTCCCTCCCACGGATGCAGGATCACGTAGCGTCCCTGGAAGTTGTTGTACCCGTCCTGCTGGACCTCCTGCGGGATCTTCCCGTTGGTGTCGGGCACGCCGCGTCCGCCGACGATCGGCGGCGCCGCGCGGAAGACGAGGTCCTCGCCGAGATCGTCGCGACCGTAGCGGTAGTGCAGGCGCGTGAGGGTGAGGCCGTAGGGCTGCACGCTCGGGATCACGTCGCCACCGAGCGTCTCGACCTCGCCCGGGTTCAGCGGATCGACGGGGCAGGGATCGCAGCTCGACGAATCCCACGAGTACTCCGTGACCACCGTGCGCGGATGGCTCTCGACGGTGCGCGCGAAGAGGGCCTCGTAGAACGCACCGAAGCGGGTGCGCACCTCGTTCGAGACCCGGAGGTTCGTCGGGATCGTCGTGTTCGCGTAGTTCGCGACCTCGTAGCGCTGGTTCGGCGCGAGGACGTGGACGATGAGATCCTGCGTGCCCGCGCTGTTGAGGAGCCCGAGGCGGACGGGGAGCGAGAACTCCGGCGTGTCGTAGTGGAAGCGGAGCGGCGAGAGCACGGCCTGCCCGTTGCGGAAGGTCACGCGCTCGACGTCGACCTTGGCGACGAAGAACTTCGTGCCCTGCGCGACGTACGGGCGGAGCACCGCCTCGGCGCCGCGCGGGATGTTGTAGCGCTCGCGACGCAGCCAGGTGTCGAGACCGTTCGAGTCGCTCGCGCTGAGGATCACGATGTCGTACTCGCCGACCGTGAACTGCGCCTCGACGCGCACGCCGAGCCGTTCGTCGGAGCGGGGCGCGGCGCCCTCCATGGCGGCCGACGGAGCCGCCATCGGCATGCGGAGATAGTCGATCGGGGGCTGACAGGGATCCTGTTCCCAGTACTCGACGAGCCGGGGCGCCGCGAGGCTGTCGACCCGCTGGAAGATCTCGCGCGGCAGCGTCTTCACGTTCTCCTGCTGCAGCACGACCGGCACCGGGATGACCATCGCGAAATCCTGCGGCGGCCCCTGGTAGTTGTTCTGCATGGAGAGGACCGTGCGCGTGCCTTCGCGCATCAGCACCACCATGGTGGCGTTGGCGTAGAGCGAGCCGTCCGCCCCACTGACGTAGAATCCGCAGAACGCCCGAGCCGCGTGCGTGGGTAGACCGACGAGCACGACGGCAGCGAGCGCGAGCGTGAGCTTGCGCATGGATGACCTCCCCGACTTCCCGCGTGGGACGCTTCGTCCCACCTCGGGCTTGGGTCCGAGGGTACCCGTCGCCCGGCCTCCGGGTCACCTCCCGTGCGAGGAGGAGATCCCGGGGCGGAGGCGCGCGTCAGAAGTAGGCCTGGTCGATCACCGTGGGACGGCGTCGCGTGCGCATCGTCGTGGTCGACGGTGCGGGCGTCGTCTCCATCGTGGTGCTCGCCGTCGCGGGCGCGGCCTGCATGGCGGTGCTCGCCGTCGCGGGCGCGGGCTGTGCCGAAGACGCGCTCGCCGTCGCAGGCGCCGCGGCGGGTGCGGCCGTCGGTGCGGGGGCGGGAGCCGCGGCGGGCGCGGGCGTCGCCGTGGCCGGAGCCGCGGTCGCGGCGGGCTCGGCGGGCGCGGGCGTCGGCGTCGCGGGAGCCGCGGCGGCAGCCGCAGGCGCGGGCGCTGGCGCGCTCGTGGCCGGTGCGGGCGCGGGGGCAGGCGGTCGCGCGGTCACGGGCGCCGTCGTCGGTCGAGGCGCGGGGGCCGCCGACGGAGCGCCCATCTCCGGGGCGTGCGCCTTCACGTAGAAGAACACGGCGACGCCGAGGCCCACGAGCATCAGCAGGACGAAGGCCGCGTGCGCGAGCTTCCGTCCCCCCTTGGGCTCGGGAGCCACGGAGGTCGAGCCGCTCGTCGGAGCTTCCATCGACGCGGGAGGCGGCGCTGCGTGGGCGACGGTCTCGACGGCGCTCGAGGGCGAGAGCACCAGCGCTTCCGAGCCCGTGGGGCCGCCGCCGATGTCGCCGAACAATCCCTCGATCCCCTGGCTCTCGCCCGGAACGGTTCCCATCGGGAGCGTCGGCGCCGCGACGGGCGAGCTCGTCTCCGCCGCGGTCGGCGCGACGGCGGATGCGGCCTCGGGCGGCACTGGCGTCATCGCCGGCGGCAACGGCATCGCCTCGGTCCGGATCTCTTCCGAGGGCGGCTGCGCCTCGGCACGCGCGAGCGCGGCGGCCGCGGCGATCGCGGGAGCGCTCACGACGCTCGTCGGCGCTTCGTCGTTGTCCCACGCATGCTCGTCCGCCTTCGAGCCGGTGGCGACGAACGTCGGCGCGACCACGACCGCGGGCTTCTCGGCCGGGGTCGCGAGGGACGGAACCGGCGCGGCCTTCGGGACCACGGGCGAACGCAGGTCGAAGGAAGTCTGGGGAGCCTCCTCGTCCCGGTCGAGCACGCGCGTCTCCTCGTCGTCGTCCGAGAAGAATTCGTGCGCGTGAGCCATCAGATCCGCCGGGCTCGACGGACGGAAGCTCGGCGTGCGCGAGACGTTCGTGGCCGCTCCCTCGAGCGGCGCCGAGCCGACCTCGGCCTTCGCCTGCGCACGCGCCGCGGGCAGGGCCGGCGGAACCGATTGCTTGCGCATCCGCTCCGCCTCGGCGGCGGGAACGGCGACCTTGTTCGGCACGATGCGGGCGACCGCGAGGGCCGGGCGCCCAGCGCTCGCGGACGAGAGAGGCTTCGCTGCTGCGGCGGGCACGGGCTTCGCGCCACTCGCCGGAGGCGGAGGGGCCTTCGAGATGCGCGCGGCAGGCTGCGCGGCGGCGGCCGTCGCGGTGCTCGTCGCCGTGGCCGTGCTCGCGCCCGCGGTCGTCCGAGGGGCCGTGGCCGTGCTCGCGGCCGCGGCGGCGCCCGACGTGCGTGCGGCCGTCGCCGCGGCCGGAGCCGCGACCGCGCTCTTCGCGACGACGGACGCGGCCGGCGTCGCCTTCGCGGCGGCCGCGGGAACGGCGGCGGTCTTGGCCGGCCCAGGGGTCCCGACCTTCGTCGCCGGCTTCACCGCGACCGAGGCCGCGGTCCGCGAGCCGAGACCCGGCGGCACGACCGGACCGCGTGCCCAGGCGGGCGCGGCCGCAGGCGTCGACTTCGCCTCGCTCCCGGGCGCGCCCGGGGCGACGGAGGCACGACGCACCTCGCCGAGCTTCGACTTCGCGACGGCCGAGACCTTCGGTGGAGGCACGCTCGCGCGCGGTGGCCGGTTCGATCCCGGGCTCCGCGTCGGCATGTCGTCGAACGCCTTCGGTGCGCCTTCGGCGAGGGGCACCGTCATCTCGTCGAGGGCGGAGGCGTCGACGCCGGGACGGGCGCGCGCGAAGAGCTTCGCCACCTCGTCGGGGAGCTCGACCTCGGCGCGCTCGAGCTCGGGCGTGATCGTCGCCGAGAGGAGCAGCGCCATCGACTCGGAGCGCAGCATGCGCGTCCCGGGGCACGCGAGCCGGAGCACGTGCGCGAGGTCGTCCATCGTCGCGGGGCGCTGGTCCGGATCGGGCGCGAGCGCGCGCATGATCGCGATGTCGAGCGCGGTCGGCACGCCGGGCGTGAGGAGCCCCGGGGGCACGACCTGCGGATGGCTCATGAGCTCGAGCGTGGCGGCCTCCGACGTCGCCGCGAAGCAGCGGCGCATCGTCAGCGCTTCCCAGAGCACGACGGCGAGCGAGAAGACGTCGGCGCGCGTGTCGGCGGGCTCGCCGCGAAGCACCTCGGGCGCCGTGTAGCCGAACCGCGAAGGTCGGACGACGTCGATCTCGGTGTTCGCGAGCCGCGGCTTGGCCACGCCGAAGCCGACGAGACGCACCGTCCCGTCGAACGAGAGGATCACGCGATGCGGGGTGATCGCTCCGTGGATCAGCCTACGCGGATTGCCCTTCTCGTCGGGCAGATCGTGGGCCTCGTCGAGCGCCTGGGCGATGAGCAGACCGACGTACGCGGCGACGTCCGGGCGGAGGCGCCGCTTCGTCATGAAGAGGCCGTCGAAGAGCTGACGGACCGACACTCCGTGCACGTACTCGGTGACGACGTAGGGGAGGCCGCGGTGCTCGCCGAGATCGAGCGGCCCCGCGAGTCCCGTCACGCGCACGTCCAGCGTGGCGCGCGCGCGCTGGAAGAATGCGTTGCGGTGCGGAGCGCTCGAGGCGGCGGCGGGCGTCAGGATGCGCATCGCGCGATGCGCCGAGACCCCGTCCTCGCCCTTCTTCCGTACGAGCAGCAGCGTCGACGCGGAGTCCTCCGCGAGACGCGCGACGAGGACGTAGCCGCCGATCTCTTCGCCGGGTTGCAACATGCTTCGGAGAAGATGCTACGGGATCGAAAAGGCGCGCCGCAAGAACGGTGGGATCGACGACCGATCCTCCGAACATCCGTGCAGTGGCCGCGAACCGAGCGCGACCCGGGCGGCGATGCTCGCGGATGCGATCCTCCTTTCGTTCGCTATGCTTCGCGTCGGAGGTGCCGAAGTGCCGCTGTACGACTTCGAATGTAGGAAGTGCCACCACCAGTTCGAGGACCTGGTCTCGTCCGCCTCGGACGCCCGCTGCCCGAAGTGCGAGACGGCCGACGTCGAGCAGCTCCTCTCCGCCTTCGCCGTCGGCGGTTCCTCCGCGAACAAGGACGCCATCCCGGCCGGCTGTGGGTCGTGCGGCGACCCGCGCGGCCCGGGCGCTTGTCGTTGGGGCGCCAACTGACTTTCGTCCGTTCGGGTGAGGAACGTGCCGAGCGCTCCGGCCGGCACACGGGAGGAGCGCGTCGGGCATGACCTCGCGTGCTCCCACGTACTAGACTGACGCAGGCCCTTCGCGAAAGAGGACATGTCGGAGCCCGCTCCCCGCAATTTCGTCGATTGGCTCCGCTCCCTGCGAGGGACGAGACCGGGCTTCCGTCGCGACCGCCACTCGGACATCCCCGGGGTGCTCGCGTCGGGCGAGGTGAACGTCGTCTACCAGCCGATCGTCTCGCTCGAGAACCGGCGCATCTTCGCCTACGAAGCCCTGGTCCGGAGCACCTCGCCGCTCTGGCGTGACCCGCCCGCGCTCTTCGACGAGGCGATACGGAGCCATTGCTGCGGGGCCCTCGGCCGCCAGATCCGCGAGATGGCGATCACCGAGTGCGCGGAGCATCCGCTCTTCCTGAACATCCATCCGAACGAGTTCGACGAGTCCTGGCTCGTGCAGCCGGACGATCCGATCTTCGCCCACGACCACGCGGTCTATCTCGAGATCACGGAGTCGGTGCCGCTCAGCCACTTCGTGCTCTGCCAGAGCGTCCTGCGCGAGGTGCGCAGCAAGGGCGTGTACCTCGTGGTCGACGACTTCGGCGCGGGCTACTCGAACCTCAAGTACATCTCCGATCTCACGCCCGAGATCGTGAAGCTCGATCGCGAGCTCATCCAGCACCTCGACCAGGATCCGAGGCGCCAGCAGCTCGTGAAGAACATCGTGCAGCTCTGCGTCGACATGGGCGCCGAGGTCGTCGCCGAAGG
>JAXLYX010000037.1:0-31227 GCA_046351215.1 Polyangiales bacterium
TCGGCGCGATGCGCTGATCGTCGTTCCGTTCTTGACAGCGATGTCCGGCGACCATATTGCCAACGTTGTGGCGACCACGACGCGACAGATGTCGTTCGAGTTCGACCCGGAGGCGAGCGACGCGTCGCTCCCGACCGACTCCGTCGAGCCCTGGGCCGACGTCGCACGCCGCATCGCGGCTCGCGTCGCGGCGGTCGTCGGCGAGCCGGTCCGCCTGCTGCTCACGGAGAACCGACGCACGATGCTCTCCGCGACGCGCGTCGACGGACGCGTCGTCCTGCGCCTCCACCACGTCTTCCTCCGCGCCGGCGAGGACGTCTGGGACGCCATCGGCGAGTACGTGCGCGAAGGTGGGGGCAAGGCGTCGCCCGCGATCGGGGAGCACCTCGCGGCCTATCGCGACGAGCTGCTCGCCGCGCGCGTCGAGCGCACGCCGATCCGTGAGCGGGGACGGCATCACGACCTCGGGAAGCTCCTCGAGGATCTCTCGATGCGGCACTTCGGCGGGTCGGTCGGCGCCCGGATCACGTGGGGCGCTCGGGGCAAGGGCCCGGGGCGTCGCCGTCGTTCGATCAAGCTCGGCTCGTACGCTCCGGACGAGGGCATCATCCGGATCCATCCGCTCCTCGACCAGGCGTGGGTGCCCACGTTCTTCGTCGAGTCGGTGATCTTCCACGAGATGCTCCATCACGTGGTTCCCCCCGTCACCGTGGGCGGCAAGCGCCTCTACCACACGAAGGCGTTCCGTGCGCTCGAGCAGTGCTACGAGCACCAGGAAGAAGCCGAGCGCTGGGAGCGGGAGAACCTCGCGAAGCTCCTCGGGGTGAAGAAGCGCCGGCCGCGCCTCGAGCGCGTGACCTGAGCCCGGGCCCGGCCCGTGGTACAACCACGGCCGTGAGGGTCGGATGAGCGGCAATCAGGGCAACGGTTTCATGTGGGCGATGATCGGGTGCGCCGGGCTCCTCGTGCTCGGCCTCTGCGTCGCGACCGGCATCGGCGTCTACGTGGTGGTCCAGCGCGGCGGCCTCCCGGGGGTGACCGGACAGCCCGGCGAGCCCCTGCCGCCGCCGCCCGGCGGAGGAGGCACGCCGCCCGGCGGAGGCAAACCGCCGCCGACCGATCCCGGCGGCGGAGGGCCGATCCACGTCGAGGCCACGGTGCGCTCGGTGACCGGCTCCGCGCCGGTCGCCGTCGGCGACACCTGCACGACGGATGTCGAACAGGTTCCCCGCGAGGAGGGCGGCTACTGGTGCCGCGCCCAGATCACCTGCGCGGGCAAGCTGCTCTACGGCGGGCCCCAGAGCGGCTACTTCCCCTGCACCTTCGCCTCGCAGCCCTCGACCTCGGTGCGGGGCCAGGACGATCACACGACGCGAGACGACCAGGACGCCTCGTTGCTGCTCGACACGGACCTCCGCCAGCTGACGATCGCCGACGACGCGACGGGGCCGAACGGCGCCTTCGGTCTCGAGGCGCGCATCACCGCGGTGCAGTGAGCCGATGGCCCGGAGGCGCAACCTCCCATCGGTCGCCGTCCCGATCATCTTCGGCGCGGCGACCGTCCCCGTCACGGCGGCCCTGCTCGTCGGCTGGATCGTCCTGCTCGGTCGCCGCATCGCCCAGGAGGAGCTCGCGGGCGACGTCTGGCTGCTCGTGCTCGGGACGATCGCCTTCGCCGCGATCATCACGATCCTCGTCCTCTTCAGCTACTTCCTCTACCGCGAGATCCGCGAGGTCCGTCGGCAGGACAGCTTCATCGACTCGGTGACGCACGAGCTCAAGAGCCCGCTCGCGTCGATCAAGCTCTGCCTCGAGACCCTCGGACGTCCCGAGCTCGCGGCCGAGCAGCGCCAGAAGCTGCGCGACATGATGATCCACGACGTCGAGCGGCTCTCCGGCTTCATCGACGACGTCCTGCAGGCGAGCCGACTCGCCCACGAGGCCGCGACGATCAATCTCTCCGACGTCGACCTCGCCGAGCTCGCCCGCTCCATCGCCGCGACGGTCGCGGGGCGCCATCGGCTCAGGGAAGAGGCGATCCGACTCGAGATCCCCCGCGGTCTCGTGCTGACCTCCGACCGACCCGCGCTCGAGCTCGTGCTCCGCAACCTGCTCGACAACGCCGTGAAGTACTCGAACGACCCCGTCACCGTCACCGTGCGGGCCTTCCTCGAGCCGAAGCGCGGACACCTGGTGCTCGAGGTGACGGATCGCGGCATCGGCATCGAGCGCGAGAATCTCAAGCGCATCTTCGACCGCTTCTATCGCGTGGACCACGAGAGCGTGCGGCGCCGCAAGGGAACGGGGCTCGGCCTCTTCGTCGTCTCCTCCCTGGTGAGGAACCTGGGGGGGCGCATCACGGCGCACTCGGAAGGCGTGGGACACGGGACGACCATGCGTGTCATCCTTCCGCGGGCGGCCGCCGCCCAGCCAGCAGCCCCTTCGGAGTGAGGACCGTGGCGAACGACAGACGCAGGCTCTTGGTGGTCGAGGACGAGGAGCACCTCGCGGCGGGCCTCAAGCTCAACCTGGAGCTCGAGGGGTACCAGGTGGACGTCGCGGCCAACGCCCGCGAGGTGGGCGAGCGTCTGGTCGGCCTCGAGGCGTACGACGCCATCATCCTCGACGTGATGCTCCCGGACATGAACGGCTTCGAGCTCTGCCGGCGCATCCGCGAGTCGGGCAACTTCGTCCCCGTGGTCATGCTCACGGCGCGCTCGGCGCCGGAGGACCGCGTCATGGGCCTCGAGGCCGGCGCGGACGACTACATGGTGAAGCCCTTCGAGCTCGGGGAGCTCCTCGCCCGCGTGCGGTCGATGCTCCGCCGGCGCGAGTGGGAGAAGGGCGGCGGGCGGACGCGCTCCGGGAACGTCCTCGGCTTCGGCAAGGTCCGGGTCGACTTCGACACCCACGACGTCTACGTCGACGGGCTCCCCGAGAAGCTCACGCAGCTCGAGATCGACCTGCTCAAGTACTTCTCCAACAATCCGGGACGCGTGCTCTCGCGCGACGAGCTCCTCGAGAAGGTCTGGAAGCTCCGGAACTACTCGAACACGCGGACGGTCGACAACTTCCTCTCGCGGCTGCGCAAGCGCTTCGAGGAGGACCCCCAGAACCCACAGTACTTCCTGTCGGTGCGTGGTGCGGGCTACAAGTTCGTCCCGACAGGCGGCACCTCGACCTGAGGCTGCGTGTCGGACGTTCCCAGGACGGCGTCCTCGCTGCATCATCCGCCGCATGCCGAAGAAGTCGAAGCCGGTCCTCTACCACAACCCTCGCTGCGGCAAGTCGCGCGAGGCGCTCGCGTTGCTCGAGGAACGTGGGGTGGACTTCGAGGTCGTGCGCTACCTCGACACGCCGCTCTCGGCGGCCGAGGTGAAGGCGCTCCTCGCGAAGCTCGGAGGCAAGCCGGCGGCGGCGCTGCGGACGAAGGAGGCCCCCTACGCGGCCCTCGGTCTCTCCGCCACGAGCACGGCGGACGAGGTGGCGGCGGCCGTCGCGTCGAACCCGATCCTGCTCGAGCGACCGATCCTCGTCGTCGGCAAGAAGGCGGTCATCGGGCGCCCGCCCGAGCTCGTCCTGTCGATCCTTCCCTGAGGCTGGAATGCGCCGACCCGGCGGGCGCTCGGCCCGCCGGACGGCTCGAGGCGGGAATCCGCCTCGGAGAGATTGGTGCACCGATCCCGCGCCGTTCGGTGCCACACGGCTTCCCCCCCTCGACTCGACGCGTTCGTCGGACTCGGGCGCGGCTCGATCTTCCTAACCCGCCGGGGCGAGCCCGCCAAGTGAAAATCGCGTCACGATCGCGCGCGCTCCGACGAAGGCTGCGATTCCGGATGGTTGCAGCACCGAAGACCAGGCCTCAGGCCTGGCCGTCGATGCCGCGGCCGTTCACGATCGAGCCGGCCACCGCCTGGCCCGAGAAGATGCAGCCGCCGAGGAAGGTGCCCTCGAGGGCGCGCTTGCCGTGGATGCCGCCGCCGCCGAACCCGGCGGCTTCGCCGGCCGCGTAGAGGCCGGGGAGGGGATTGCCGTCCTTGCCGAGGACGCGCCCGTGGAGATCCGTCTGGATGCCTCCGAGGCTCTTGCGCGTGAGCACCGAGAGCCGGATCGCGACGAGCGGGCCCGCCTTCGGATCGAGGATCTTCTGGAGGTTGCAGGTGCGCAGCTTGTCGCCGCGATACTGCCGCGCGTGCTGGATGCGGCGGATCTGATCGTCGTTCTGGAGCTTCGGTCCGCGATCGATGTTCGCGTCGTAGTGACGGAGCTCCGTCTCGAGCGTCGCGAGGTCGACGTCGTTCGTGCCGGCGAGGGCGTTCATCTTCTCGACGAGCGCCGGCAGCGAGTCCGCGTGGACGAAGTCCGGGCAGTGGTCGAGGAAGTCGTGGGCGAGCTCGTCGTTGCCGAGGACGAGGCGCTTGAAGAAGCCGACCACGTTCTTGTCGCGCACGTCGACGTTGTGCTCGGCGCCCGAGACCGCGAGCTCGCGCCGCAGGATCTCCCAGTTGAGCACCTGCCACGAGTACTTCTTCGGCTGCGCGCAGATCTTCTCGAGGAGGAGCAGCGTGTCGTACGAGCCGACGAGCGGAGGATCCTTGAAGCGCTCGCCGCGGTAGTTGGTCCAGATGGCCGACTTGCCCGGCACGAGGGAGAGCCCGTGGAGCGGCCAGCGCGCCTTCCAATGGCGCACGCCGGCGGCGTAGTTCCACATCTTCTCGAGGTGCGTGACGTTCGCTCCGGCCTTCGCGGCGAGGTCGAAGAAGCGACCGTCGGCCTCCGGGATCGAGCCGTTGAGCAGGACCTCCGGCGCGGTGCCGAGGTACGGAGGCCAGTGCTCCTTCACCTTCTCGAGGTTGCCCGCGAGGCCGCCGGCCGCGATGACGACGTTCTCGCCGCGCGCCCAGAACTCCTTGCCCTCGGGATCCGTGCCGTGGGCGCCGACGAAGCGGCCTCCCTCCTTCACGAGATCGTCGACGGTATGACCGAAGAGGATCTCGACGCGTCCCTCGTCCTCGTGCGCCCGGAGGCGCGCGGCGAGGGGCTTCACGATGCCCTCGCCCGTACCCCAGGCGATGTGGAAGCGGGGGACCGAGTTGCCGGGCACGAAGTAGCCACGCTCCGTCCAGTTGACGGCCGGGAAGAAGCTCACGTCGCGCTTCGTGAGGTAGCCGCGGATCTTCTCGAGGGAGCGGCTGACGTAGGCCTCGGCCCAGCGTCGCGGCCAGACGTCCTCCGGCCCGATCTCTCCGTAGGTGAGCCAGTCGTGGAGCGCGAGGTCGACGCTGTCCTTCACGCCCATCAGGCGCTGCTCGGGCGAGTCGACGAAGAAGAGCCCACCGAAGGACATCTTCGCGAGGCCGCCGAAGCGATCCTCGCTGGCCCGATCGATCAGGACCACCTTCTTCGCGTGGTCGCAGAGCTCGAGCGCCGTGACGATGCCCGCGAGACCCCCACCGAGCACCACGACGTCACCGGTATATGCTCGACCCATGCTCTCCTCCGTGCCGATGCGCGATGCGCGTCGCGCGACATGCACCCTCGGGGCGAGGCTACAAGCGCTGGCGACTCCAACGCCACGACTGCCTGTGTATATGAACTCGACGTCAGTTTCAAGTCCCAATCGACGCCTGCCGACGCCTTTCCGTCCTGGGCGGGTCCACGTCCCGGGCCCTCCGCGACGGGGGTGTGACCGTTCTTTGACATTGGCGGACCGAACGATGACTCGCCGCGGATCGGAGCCGGCCTAAGTTCAGCCCTTATGTCGCAAGAGTCGCCCGCCCCCGGTGCCGCCGCGACGCCCGTGAAGGGCGCCGGCTTCTACCACGCCTTCGGAATGGTCCCCTTCATCGGCGTGCACGTCCTCGCGCTCGTCGGCGGGATCGTCTACGGCGTCAGCACCGAAGCCGTCCTCCTCGCCGTCGCGCTCTACGTCGTACGGCTCTGGGGCGTGACCGCGGGCTACCACCGCTACTTCGCGCATCGCGCGTACAAGACGAGCCGGGTCTTCCAGTTCCTGCTCGCGTTCCTCGCGCAGACGACCTCGCAGAAGGGCGCGCTGTGGTGGGCGGCGCACCATCGCGTGCACCACAAGCTCTCGGACCAGCCGGGCGACGTGCACTCGCCGATCCTCGGCGGCTTCTACCACGCGCACCTCGGCTGGCTCTTCGACGAGACCAGCGAGACGCGCTGGGACAAGATCCAGGACTTCGCGAAGTACCCCGAGCTCGTCTGGCTGAACCGCTACTGGATGGTCCCGCCCGTCGCCCTCGGAGTGGCCTGCTACCTCCTCGGTGGCCCGCAGGGGCTCTTCATCGGCTTCTTCGCGAGCACCGTGTTCACCTGGCACGGCACCTTCTTCATCAACTCGCTCGCGCACGTCGTCGGCAAGCGCCGCTACCCGACCACCGACCACAGCCGGAACTACTGGCTGCTCGCGATCCTCACGCACGGCGAGGGCTGGCACAACAACCACCACCACTACCAGTCGTCGGCGCGCAACGGCTTCTACTGGTACGAGTGGGATCCGACCTACTACGTGCTCGTCGTCCTCTCGTGGTTCGGCATCGTCTGGGATCTCCGCCCGGTGCCCGAGCGTGTGCTCGAGGAGGGCCGCCGGCTCGACGCCGAGGCGAAGGCGCGCGGCCACGCGCTGCCGCTCCCGGTGATCGACGCGAAGCAGGCGCTCGAGGGCGCGAAGGTCGCGCTCGAGGAGACGAAGGTGGCCTTCGGCGAGAAGCTCGAGGAGACCAAGGCCGCGCTCGCGCAGCAGAGCCATCCGCCGACCGCCTGACCCGCAGCGGGGAGGTCTCCCTCCCCGTTCGCGGAACGTTGCGAACCGGCGGGCCGGTCCTGACAATCAGGGACACGATGTGATCGTTCAGGTCACGGAGGTCCCTGTCGCGCATGGATGGCTCGCCTACCGAAGCCGCGAAGCAGGTCGCCGGTGAGAGCCGAGCGTGGTCCACGCTGGACCACTACCCACTGGTGCTCGTCGTGTGTCGGGACGGCTTCTCCATGGCCGAGATGGAGGAATGCCTGATGCCGAGCGAGGAGGCGTTCCGGCGGAAGAAGCCCTTCGTCACGCTCCGGGACTTCCGGGCGATGCGCTCCGGCGGGGCGGATGCCCTGCAGCGTCGTCGGCTCGCGCAATGGCAGGACGAATGGCGCGAGCACATCCAGAAGTACTGCCTGGGCATCGCCACCGTGAGCAGCTCGCCGCTGATCCGCGGGGCGATGCGCGCGATCTTCTGGATGTCGCCTCCGCCCTCGCCCGAAGAGGTCTTCGCCGACCTTCCTTCGGCCGCGAAGTGGCTCGAGGAGCGGCTCCGGAGCGGGGGCGTCGCGCCCCCGCCCTACCTCGCGACGCTGAAGCAGACGAAGACGCCGTGACTCAGCGAGCCGACGGCGTGCCGCAGCCCGCGCAGAAGCGCGCGCCCGCTGGCAGCTGTTGGCCGCATTGGGCGCAGAACGCGTTCGCCGCGGGCTTCACGGCCTGACCGCAGCTGGCGCAGAAGCGCGCGTTCGGCTCGAGGCGGGCCTGGCAGCTCGGGCAGGACGCGACCTGCGCCTGGCTCATGTCCATGCCCTGCATCTGATCGGCGGAGCGGGCCTTCTCCCACATCTGCTCGACCGCCACCTGCTGCTGGATGTGGGCCGCCTGCTCCGCGAGATCGGGAGCGCAGCCCTCGCAGAGCTGACGCTTCTCGTTCCAGCAGACCTCCGGACAGACCCATTGGCCGCAGCGCGAGCACTGCCGGAACCGGGGCTTGATCTCGTCGATCGCGTCGTTGAACGCGGAATCCCAGGCGGGGCCGCGGAGCACGTCCTTCACGTGATCGGCGCCGTATCCGGCCTGCGAGAGGGCGCCGCCGAAGAGCGAGCCAGCCGCCTTGAGGAAGCCCGCGGCCATGCCGAGCTTGTTCGACTTGAACGTCGAGCGGTAGCCGTTGCCGCATTTGTCGCAGTGGAACTCGAACTGGAATCCGGAGTCGTTCGAGTGGTCGGTGTAGTTGCGGGTGAACTGCTGCGCCATGGCGGAGACCTCGTTCAGGGGGCGGTGGCGTCGGGAGCGACCCAGGCGCTCGCGAGCACGTCGACGGTTTCACGGAGGGCCGCGCGATCCGGCTCCGGGATCGCGTCGGCCCAGGGCGACGGAGCGCCTTCCGCGAGGAATTGCCGGAAGCCCATCACGACCGCGAGATCGCGGAACCGGGGCCCGGACTCGCGCGTGAAGCGCACGTGGAGGTGGAGCACCTGGACGGCGAGGCGGTCGCCGTTCGCATCCGAGAAGACGTAGCGTCGACGGCGACCGTCGTTCGGCGGCGTGTACCAGCGGACGTCGACGTCCGCCGCCGTGCCGATGCGCGAGCCGTCCCCGTGGGCCGAGAGATCGGGGCTGACGACCGCATAGGCCGCGCGGACGTCGGGCTTGCCGATCGGCTGCGACGCGAAGTCGCCGAAGGCGCAGCGGAGGAAGCCGGTCCGCTCGATGCGGGCGCCCGCGACCTGGCTCCTCCGGAAGTCGCAGTCCTCGAAGCGAGCGTCGACGAGCGAGGCATGGCGGAGATCCGCGCGCTCCAGGCTGCAGCGACGGAAGCGGGCGCCGTCGAGACGCGCTCCGACGAGCGAGCCGTTCACGAAACGGCAGCCTTCGAGGTCGGCGTGGCGGAGGTCGACGCCCTCGAGGTCGCGGGTGACGAGCAGCCCCTTGGCCACGAGCCTTCCGTCGCCCTCGCGGCCGCGAGCGACCCAGGCGGCATGCGCCGTCAGGGCTTCGTCGGTGGGCTCGGTCGCTTCGTTCATCACGGGTTTCCTTCCGACGGGGCCGAACGTAGCCCATCCGGGGCCGGGGTGTCGACCGGCCCGGCCGTGGGGAGTACGACCCGGAAGACCGAACCCTCCCCGGGCTCGCTCCGTACGTCGATCCGCCCGCCGAGGATCTCGACGAAGTGCTTCGTGATCGAGAGGCCGAGGCCGGTCCCCCCGAACCTTCGCGTGGTCGACGCGTCGGCCTGGGTGAAGGGCTGGAAGATCCGTTCGACCTCCGAGGCGTCGAGCCCGACGCCCGTGTCGGCGACCTCGAAGACGACGACGCTCGTGCCGTCTTCCTCTCCGCGCTCCGCCGAGAGGCGGATGCGGCCCTCGCGGGTGAACTTGCAGGCGTTGCCCACGAGGTTGAGCAGGATCTGCCAGAGCTTCGTGACGTCGACCCGCGCCGTTCCGAGCCCGGGGGCGACGGCGAGCTCGAGCTGGTTCCCCGACTGTTCGGCGAGCGGCTGCATCGTGCTCGTGACGTCGACGACGACGGGCACGAGCGCCACGTCCTCGAGGTAGAGATCGACCCGGCCGGCCTCGATCTTCGAGAGATCGAGGATGTCGTTGATGAGGCCGAGCAGGTGCTTGCTGGCGCTCGTCACCCGGGCGAGGTCCGGGAGGTAGTCCGCGTGCCCGCGCGCCTCGGCGTCCTCCGCCAGCATCTCCGTGTAGCCGATGATCGCGTTCAGGGGCGTGCGCAGCTCGTGGCTCACCGTCGCCAGGAACCGGCTCTTCGCACGGCTCGCCGCCTCGGCGGCCTCCTTCGCTTCGCCGAGCTCGCGCGTGCGGTCGCGCACCTGATCCTCGAGGTGCTCGAGGAGATGGGCGAAGCTCTCCTCCGCGCGCTTGCGCTCCGTGATGTCCTCGAGGACACCGATGATCTGATGGACCTGGTGCGCGTCGTACTCGGCGAACATCGCGACGTGGGCCCACACGATCTGGCCGAGGCGGGTCGTGAACCGGATGTCGCGCTGGAGCTGGTCGATCTCGCCGGCGACGAGGCGCTCGAGCCCCTCGCGGAGCAGGGGGCGATCGCGAGCATCCGCGAGCTCGACGAGCGTCCGCTCGTGGAGCTCGTCCATCTTGTGGCCGAACATCCGCTGGAAGGCGGGGTTCGCCTGCACGATCGTGCCGTAGGGCGAGGCCGTCATCATGCCGACGGGAGCCCCTTCGAAGATGAAGCGGAAGCGCTGGCCCGCCTCGCGGAGCGCCTCCTCGAACGCGTCGCGATCGGTCGTGTCGCGGATGACCGAGACCAGGGTGCGCGTCTCGCCGACCACGATGGCCCCGACGCGCATCTCGGTCGGGAAGGTGGAGCCGTCGGGACGGACGCCGCGCCCGTGGTGGACGACGCTCGCGCCCGGCTCGAGGGACTTCCATTCGGCCTCGACGAGGGCGCCCGGTCGTGCGGCGAGGGCGACGTCGAGATCCTGCATGCGGAGCTTGCAGAGCTCGGTGGCGGAGAGCCCGAACATCTGCACCGCCTGGGGATTCGCCTGGTGGATGCGCCCTCGGATGTCGTGGAGGAGCACCGCGTCGATCGCGAGCGACATGAGGCGCTGCGACTGGGCGAGGGCGTCGGTGCGCGCGCGGAGGCGCGCCACGAGCTCGTCCCGCTCGGCTTCGAGCGCTCGGATGCGTTCCTCGAGCGCCGCGAGCGACTCCCTCGGCTCCCCCTCCGCCATGGGGGGAGCATAGCGCGCCTTCAGGACGCGGACCCGACGAGGGCCTCGACCGCCTCGGGCGCCTTGGGCAGGGCGAGGGTCAGGACCTCGACGCCCGCGTCGGTGACGACGACGTCGTCCTCGATGCGGATGCCGCGCACGCGCCGGAAGGCCTCCACGCGCTCCCAGTCGACGCGATCGCCGACGGCCGCGCGCCGGGCGGGGTCGTCGAGGATCGCCGGCACGAAGTAGAGGCCGGGCTCGATCGTGACCGCCATGCCCGGGGCGAGGTCGCGGTCGAGCCTCAGGTTGCCGAGGCCGAACGCCTCGCTGCGTCGCCGGCCGGCCGCGTAGCCGGCGCGATCGCCGAGGTCCTCCATGTCGTGCACGTCGAGTCCGAGGAGGTGGCCGAGGCCGTGGGGGAAGAAGAGCGCATGCACGCCGTCCTCGACGAGGCCGTCGACGTCACCCCGGAGCAGCCCGAGGTCGACGAGCCCCTCGGCGAGCGTGCGACAGGCCCCGAGGTGCAGGTCGCGGAAGCGGACGCCGGGACGGGCCCGCGCGATCGCACGGGTCTGCGCCTCGAGCACGACCGAGTACAGTGCGCGCGCCCGGCCCCCGAAACGACCGCTCGCGGGCCAGGTCCGCGTGACGTCGCCCGCGTATCCGAGCGGCGATTCCGCGCCCACGTCGGCGAGCACGAGGTCCTCGCGAGAGATCACGTGGTGGTGGCTCTCGTCGTGGAGGATCTCGCCGTGCGGCGTGACGATCGAGCCGTAGGCCGTGCCCATCCCGAGCTCGAGCAGCGCGCCCTCCATCGCCGCGCGGATCGCGTGGGCGCGGAGCCCCGGGCGCGTCGCGGCCATGCCGGCCCGATGGGCGGAGACCGTCGCGCGCGCGGCCCGGCGCAGCTCCGCGACGGCGAGGTCGTCGTGGGCGAGGCGCTCTTCGATCATCGCGTCGGCGAGCACGAGGTCGGACTCGACGTGGGCGTCGACGCCGAGCGGTCGCTCGAGGAGGGCGGCGAGGCGATCGCGCGTCCTCGGGCACGTCGGCGCGAGCACGCCGAGGTCCCGCCCGCCGAGCTCGTCCTCGAGCGACTCGAGGCTGCCGACGAGCAGGCCGGTGCGCTCGCGGATCGCGGCCGCCGAGGCGGCCGGTCCGTGCCAGAGCGCGTGATCCTCGGCGAGCGGCGGCAGGAGCAGGCGATCCCCCTCCGGCCTCGTGAGCAGCATGGCGCCCTCGAGCGGGAGGCCGACGAGGTGGAGGAAATGGCTGCTCGCGCGGAACGGATGCCGATTCGCGGGGTAATTCCGGGAAGCGGCCGAGCCGGCCGGGATCAGGGCGACGCGGTCCCCGAGGCGGGCCCGGAGCCGCGCACGACGGGCCGCGAAGGGCGCGGGATCGTGGGCTCCGAGGACCGACGGATGCACGCGCGGCCTCAGGCCTTGGACGAGAGAAGGAGCTCGAGGAAGGGCACGAGGTAGAGCTCCCAGAACGCGTAGGACGCCGCGACGAGCAGGACGAGCCCGACCGGGATCAGCATCGCGGAGGGCTTCTCGAGCTCGAGGGGCGCCCGCCTGCGGACGAGGCGCTCGGCGACGAAGCGGCCGTCGCTCGCCCGGGCGACGAAGGCGAGGCCCTGGGGAAGCGGGTGGTTCGCGAGTCGGCGCACGGCCTGACGCAACCCGACGACGGGGACGATGGGGACGAGCCCGCCGCCCTCGGTGGCGAGCATCGGCTCGTCGCCCTTCGTCATCGCCTCGACCGGAACCCAGCCGGCCTCGCCCGAGCGTCCGATCGCGTCGAGGGTGGTGGCCTCGGGGTAGCGCACCTTCGCCGCGAGCTTCGGCACGAACGCGTAGACCAGGCCCTTGCCGTCGATCCCGGCCACCCCGAGCATCGCGACGCATCGGATGAGGCCCGCCGAGAGCATGCCGACCGTGAAGAGCCCGAAGCTCGCCTGGCCGATGGCGACGATGCCGCGGGCCACCTGCCCGATCGCGATCACGCCGGTGGCGACCTGCCCGAGGGCGAAGAAGCCCGTGGCGAACTGGCCCACGGCGATGAAGCCCGTGGCCTCCTGACCGGCGTCGAAGAACTTCACGGGTGGGACGGTACCATCCACGGCCGCGACGGCGAAGGCCCTCGTCGCTTCGCACGGGACGCGCGGTCGGCGTCCGGCGTATACCTTCGGGCCATGAATCCGGCCCACGGCTGTCCTTCGTGCGGCTCCCCGCTCCCCGCGGGCGCGCCCTACTGCACCGCGTGCGGGCGGCCCGTGGCGGCGAAGGTCGGCGTGCCGGCGTCGCGGGGCATGAACGTCTGCGCGCGCTGCGGCGTGATCGCGCCTTCGTCGGCCGCGCGCTGCGAGGGCTGCGGCGCGGCCCCGCTCGTCAGCCGGCACGTCGACGATCGCGCCGACCGGGCCTTCTGGGTCCGCTGCCGTGCCGAGATCCTCTGCCGGAGCTGCGGCCAGCGCTCGCCGCTCGCCACGCTCGATCTCGACGGGACCGTGACCTGCCTCTCGTGCGGCTTCGTGCAGGCGTTCGACGTCGACGTCTGGTCCGAGGCGCTCCCGCTCGCGCACGGCCTCGGCGACCTCGCCTGGCCGAAGCCCGACGGACGCTTCCCGACCGCCGACACGCCCGCGGGCGTGCGCAATCCCTTCGACCGCGTCGGCACCGCGGAGACGGTGCATCGCTTCGAGTCGACGGGGCTCACGACCTCGGGCGGCGTCATGCGCACGCGCTCGCTCTCGCTCGAGCTCGCTCCCGGCTCGCCGCTCTGCGAGACCTGTCATGGTCCGCTCGACGCCGTCGCCTCCGGGCCCGGGGCCCTCGTCTCGTGCGCCACGTGCCGCACGCAGCGCACGTACCGTCTCCCGCAGGCGAGCGCCCCGGTCGAGGGCATGCCCGCGGTCGTGCTCGCCGACGACCTCTGCACCGACGGAGCGGAGGCGCGCACCGACGTCGGCGCGGGCGGCGTGGTCGCGCTCCGCTGTCCGACGTGCAACGCGGCGCTCCAGTCCACGGCGGAGCAATCGCTCGTCGCCTGTCCGTTCTGCCGAACCCTGTGCCGCATCCCCTCGAAGACGCTCGCGGCGCTCCATCCGAGCGCCCACGTGCGGCGGCCCTTCTGGCTCCTCTTCACGGGCCCTTCGCGGCTTCGCCGCACTCTCGTCGAGGCGGCCCGGCACGACGCCGCGGCGCGGGAGAAGGTGGCCGCCGAGCAGCGGCTCGCCGAGGAATCGCGGATCGAGCTCGAGGAGCCGCCGATCCTCGTCGACCCGCCCGAGCACAAGCTGCTCCGCTCCGCCCTCGTGCTCTTCGTGCTGCTCGTCGTCGGAGGCGTCTTCTTCGCGGGACGGATCGGGGCGATCCTGAGCGCAGCGCCCTGAGGCGCCTCGGCCCTCAGCCCGGGATCTCCCCGAACGAGAGGCCGAAGCGCGCGAGGTACTTCCTCAGGCGATCGGCGTCGTTCACGCTGCTCTTCCTGCGCCGCGACTCGGCGAAGAGCGCGCGTCCCGCGGCCGAGAGGCTCTCTGCGGAGGTGACGACGGAGAGCACGTCCTCGAGCTGCGCTGCGTCGAAGCGATCGAGCGCGGCGTCGGGGCCGAGGGCCTTCGCGATGCGCGGGTAGCCTCCCGCCCCTCCCGGGCCGGGCTCCGAAGACCAGCTCGCCCGGAGGCGCGCGAGCTCCTCCTCGACCGCTTGCACGTCGATCCGTCCGCCGTGGGCGAGCGTCCCGAGGCGTGTCACGGAGGCCGCGAGGTCGCGGAAGTTCCCGGTCCACGCGGCGGCGGGGCTCGTCGCGAAGGCGACGTAGCGCGCCCTCGCTTCCTTGCTCCAGCCGAGGTTCTTCCCGAGGCGACGACCGACCCTGCGGGTCTCGTACTCGAGGTTCGGCTCGAGGTCCTCGAGGCGCTCGCGCAGGGCCGGCAGCCGGAACGTCCAGAGGTCGATGCGCGCGAGCAGGTCCTCGCGGAAGAGGCCCTCCCTCACGCGCGCGCGTAGATCGCGGTTCGTGCCGCAGAGCAGGAGGAATTGGCTCGTGACCTCCCGGTCGGAGCCCACCGGGAGGAAGGTCCCCGTCTCGATCGCGCGGAGCAGCATCGCCTGCTCGTCGAGGCCGAGCTCGCCGATCTCGTCGAGGAAGAGCATCCCCGAGTCCGCGCGGCGGAGCAGGCCCGCGCGCGGGGCGAGCGCGCCCGTGAAGGCGCCCTTCACGTGCCCGAAGAGCGTGCTCATCGCCTGGTCGCCTCGGATCGTCGCGCAGTTCACCTCGACGAAATCGCCCTTCACCCGATGCTGGCCGCGCTTCAGGTCGTAGATGCGCTTGGCGAGCTGGCTCTTGCCCGCGCCGGTCGGGCCCGTGAGCAGGATCGGCTCCGGCGAGGCGAGCGCGATCTCCTCGAGCCGCTCGATCATCCGGTTGAACGCGGCGTTCTTCGTCTCGATGCCCTGCTTCAGGAAGGAGAGACCCTCGGTCTTCTCCTCCGCGAACCGACGTGCGAGCAGGTCGTACGTGGAGAGGTCGAGGTCGATGATCGCGTACGAGCCCGGCGACTCGTCGTCCTTCTTCCGCGGCGGGCTCGTCTGCACGAGCTTCGCCGGCAGGTGGCGCGACTCGGTGAGGAGGAAGAGACAGATCTGCGCGACGTGGGAGCCGGTCGTGATGTGGACGAGGTAGTCCTCGCGATCGGTGTCGAAGCGGTAGCCGCGCACGAAATCGAGCAGGCCTGCGTACACCCGCGCGAAGTCCCAGGGGTCGGGCATCTCGAAGCGATGGACACGCACCTCGGTCTCGGGCGAGACCTCGCGGATGTCGTCGACCACGGTCCCCACGAGGGCCTCGTTCCCCGGGGGCACGAGGAGCTCGTAGCGGTCGACGAGGAGGTCCTCGTGCTGGAAGAGGCTGACGGTCGGTCGCCACCGTTCCCAGCGGCGGACGCCGAGCCCGGCGTCGAGGGTGGTTCCGAGGAGGCCGAGGCCGACGGTTCGACGCTTCATATCCGATAGGATAGGAGATTATCGGGTCAGCGAAAGCGACTCGTGGGCATGATGCGGAAATCCTCGGTTTTCCGCCTGGCACGGCATCTGCTCACGAGGACTGCGAAGACCCAGGGCCATGGAGGCGTTCCCGGGCGAGGATGAGACCATGACGACAGAGACGAGCTACGAGCACATCGAGACGGGCGCGGCCCCCATCAAGGCGTGGACGCGGGGCGTTCCCGTGGAGGCGGCGGCGATCGACCAGCTCTCGAACGTCGCACGGCTCCCCATCGTGCACCGCCACGTCGCCGCGATGCCGGACGTCCACCTCGGCATCGGCGCGACCGTGGGCTCGGTGATCCCCACGAAGGGGGCGATCATCCCGGCCGCGGTCGGCGTCGACATCGGCTGCGGCATGATGGCCGTGCGTACGTCGCTCACGGCGTCGCAGCTCCCGGACGACCTCCGGGGCCTGCGCTCGGCGATCGAGCGAGCGGTTCCCCACGGTCGCACGGACAACGGACGCGGCGGCGACCGCGGGGCGTGGGGAACCCTGCCGAACCGGGCGTCCACCGCGTGGCGCGCGCTCGAGCCGGGGTTCCGCGCGATCTGCGAGAAGCATCCGAAGGTCGAGAAGGGAGCGACGGCGCAGCACGTCGGCACGCTCGGGACCGGAAACCACTTCATCGAGCTCTGTCTCGACGAGGAGGAGCGGGTCTGGGTGCTCCTGCACTCGGGCTCGCGCGGCGTCGGCAACCGCATCGGCCGCTACTTCATCGAGCTCGCGAAGCGCGACATGCGCCACCACGTCCGGAACCTCCCGGACGAGGACCTCGCCTACTTCACCGAGGGCGCGGATCACTTCGACGACTACGTCGAGGCGGTCTCGTGGGCGCAGGAGTTCGCGCGCCGGAACCGCGAGGTGATGATGATGGGCGTGCTCGACGCGATGCACCGCTCGGGCCTCGTGCCCCCGTTCCAGGAGCGCGTGGAGGCGGTGAACTGCCACCACAACTACGTGTCGAAGGAGCACCACTTCGGCGCCGACGTCTTCGTGACCCGCAAGGGCGCGGTGCGCGCGGGCGAGGGCGAGATGGGGATCATCCCCGGCAGCATGGGGGCCCGCTCGTACATCGTGCGCGGCAAGGGTCATCCCGAGAGCTTCCACTCGTGCAGCCATGGTGCGGGACGGAAGATGAGCCGCAACGAGGCCAAGCGTCGCTTCACCGTGGACGACCACGTGGAGGCGACGAAGGGGATCGAGTGCCGCAAGGACGCCGGCGTGATCGACGAGACGCCGATGGCCTACAAGTCCATCGACGACGTGATGGCGGCGCAGGCCGAGCTCGTCGAGATCGTCCACACGCTGCGCCAGGTGCTCTGCGTGAAGGGGTGAGCGTCATGGAGCCGATGGGGATCGACGGCGGCGAGGGCGAGGGCGGGGGACAGATCCTCCGCTCCGCGCTCTCGCTCGCCCTCGTGACGGGACGCTCGTTCCGCATCGAGGGCATCCGGAAGCGGCGCTCGCGTCCCGGCCTCCTGCGCCAGCACCTCACGGCCGTGAAGGCGGCCGCCGAGGTCGGCTCGGCGCGCGTGGTGGGCGCGGAGCTCGGCTCGACCGAGCTCGTCTTCGTGCCGGGGCGCGTGACCCACGGCGAGCGCCGTTTCGCGGTCGGAACCGCCGGGAGCGCGACGCTCGTCCTCCACACCGTCCTCCCCGCGCTGCTCGCGCATCCGGGGATGAGCTCGCTCGTGCTCGAGGGCGGCACGGAGAATTCCGCCGCGCCTCCCTTCGACCACCTCGAGAAGGTCTACCTCCCGCTCGTCCGGCGCATGGGCGGGCGGGTCACGGCGACGCTCGAGCGCCGTGGCTTCTACCCGGCGGGCGGAGGGCTCTTCCGGGTGCTCGTCGAGGGGGGGACGCCGCTCGCGCCGATCGAGGTCCTCGAGCGCGGGAGCCTCGTGCGGCGGGAGCTCGTCGCGCGGGTGGCGGGCGCGGTGCCCGACCACGTCGCGAAGCGGGAGCTCGGCGCGGTCCACGCGCGTCTCGGCACGACGCGCGAGGAGACCCGCTGGGAGGCCGTGCCCTCGCAGGGGCCGGGGAACACGCTCGAGGCGATCCTCGCCTACGAGCACGCGACGGAGGTCCTCGTTTCCTTCGGCGCGAAGGAGAAGCGGTCGGAGGCGGTGGCGAACGAGCTCGTGAACGAGCTGCTCGCCTTCGACGCGGCCGGGGTCCCGGTCTCGGAGCACACGGCCGATCAGCTCCTGCTCCTGCTCGCGCTCGCCGGGGGCGGGCGCTTCCGGACGGTCGAGCCGAGCTCGCACACGAGGACGCAGGCGGCCACGATCGCCCGCTTCCTCGACGTCGACGTCGCGTTCGAGCCCGTCGACGGACGGGCGTTCGAGGTCCGCGTCTCCCGCGCGGCCCCTCAGGCGACGAGGTAGGCGCGCAGGATCGCCGTGACCGAGCGCGTCGCGTGCTCGATGGCGCGCTCCTTCGAGAGCTCGCCGTCGAGCCAGCCGTCGAGGGCGGCGCGTCCCGAGGAGACCACGATGCGCGCGACGACGGAGACGTCCGCCTCCGAGAGATCGGTGACGTCGGCGATGCGCGCGTACCAAGGGGAGAAGAGGCGGTGGTGGACGCGGAGGCCGAGCTCCGCGATCTCCGGATCGGCGCCGCGCGCCGCGAGCAGGTGCCAGGGACCTCGTCCCTTCGCCTCGATCGCGGCGCAGGAGGCCTCGACGAACGTCCGCGAGATCGCCTCGACCGGCTGCCCGATCGAGCGCACGAGGGCGTCGCGGAAGTTCGCGTCGATGGCCTCGGCGACGTCCTCGAGCAGGGCGAGCACGAGCGCCTGCCGCGTCGGGAAGAAGCGATAGACGATCGGGCGCGTGACGCCCGCGCGCGCCGCGACTTCCTTCACCTCGACCTTCTCGACGCCCTGTTCGGAGAGGATGGCCGCGGCGACCTCGAGCAGCTGCTTGCGGCGAGCCTCGGGCGAGAGCCGGACGGAGCCGGGGCGCTTCGGCCGGGACCGACGGGAATTCGACGTGATTGCCATCGTGTATAGTTCAACCATACACGACGTTCGGCGCCCGCGCGGCGCGAATCCGCGCGGGAGGCCGTTCGGGGCCGGGCTCAGGTCCCCCGGAGCTCGAGCGCCAGGGCGACGGGCGCCGTCGGCACGGAGGCGGGCGACTTGCCGACGGTGGGGCTGCGCGGGGCGACGACATCCTCGACGAGGACCCACTCGCGCGTGTGCGTCGACGCGTCCCGCTCGAGCAGGAGCACGAGATCGACGGCGGGCCCGCCCACGAGGTCGGCCGCGACGAAGCCCACGATCCGACCCGCTTCCGCGGGGAGGGCGAGGAGGGGCTCGACGGCGAAGCGCCCTGGCTCGGTCCGCCGCGCCACGAGGAGCTCTCCCGCGGGACCGATGCCGACGAGATCGACCGTGCCGTCGCCCGTGACGTCGACGAGCGTCGGCTGCCGCAGCTCGGGGACGCCGGGGAGCTCGACGGCCTCGAAGGAGAGCCCGTCGTTCTTCCCCTTCACCCAGCGCACGCCTCCGCCCACGAGCACGAGATCGTCCCAGCCGTCGCCGTCGAGGTCGCCGCGGGTCACGGCCGTGAGCGAGGGCGCGACGATCGGGGCCGTGCGTGGGAACCGGGCCGAGCCGTCGCCGAGATGGGCCGTCGCGCTCGGCTCGCCGGCGCCCCCGACCACGACGTCGAGCGGCTCGTCCGCATCGAGGGCGAGCAGGGCGAGGCCGGTCGCGGTCGCGACGGTCTGTAGCCTCGCCGTGCGCACGGGCGAGGAGCCTCCCGTGTAGACCCAGGCCTCGCTCCGCCGCCGACCGGCCCCGTCGGGCTGGTGCAGCGCCACGAGATCGAGGGCCACGTCCCCGTCGAGGGTGGCCGCCGCGAGGTCGGCGACCGCCACCGGACCGAGGAGGGCGGGCGAGGCGAAGCTCCCCCGCCCATCGCCCGCGGCGAGGTGCAGCGTGCCCGACTGCGGCGCGCCCGCGGCCGCGGCGCGGAGGGTGCCGAAGGCCCAGTCGATCACGCCGTCGCCCGTGAGGTCCGCGGCGATCGCGCGCATGCGCCGCACGGGAGGCTCGGTCGGTCCCAAGGGCGCGCGCACCGTCGCGACGCGGAGCGGCTGATCCCCGCCGCTCGCGAGCGCGACGAAGCCGAGGATCTCCGCTTCCGCCCCGCAGCCGAGGAAGAGCAGCGGACGCTCTCCGGCGCGTAGGGCGAGCGTCGCGATCGTCGGCTCCACCGCCCCGGTGCATCCGGGCCGTCGGCTCAGCACCTCGGCGGCGTTCGTCGGCGCCGCTTCCTCGGAGGCGTCGGGCCGATCGACGGCGATCGGGGAGCCCGCGTCCGGCACGGCCCTCGGCGCGTCGGGTGACGCCGCCACGGAGGCATCGGGAGCCGGGACGCGGGGCGTCGGCGCGGCCCCGCGGGGCGGGAGCACGTGCGCGAGGTAGCCGACCAGGCCGAGCACGCCCCAGCAGGCGAGGACGACGGCGAGCGCCCGGAGCGCGACGAGGAAGCGTTTCACGGGCCCTGTCTTATCACGCGCCGCGGACCTTCCGCCCGCGGTCGCGCTCAGCGCTCGGCGGCTCGGCCGACCACGGGGTCCGCCGCTCGGCCCGGATCGAGTCGGAAGTGCTCGACCAGGGCGCGGTAGAGCGCGGGATGCTCGGCCTTCAGCTTGGCGGGGCGCTCGAAGAAGCTCTCGACGGCCACGGCGAAGAGCTCGGCGGAGTTCGTGCCGGCGTAGTCGCGCAAGAGCGAGTCGTTCGCGAGGACCTTGAGCCGCTCGTCCTCCACCATCCGAGCGAACGGCCCGACGAGCGAGGTCCGGGCATCGCCCGGGACCCCGTCGGCGTAGCCGTCGACGAGATCGACGACGTGGGCGAACTCGTGGATCGCGACGTTGTGACCGTCGCGCGCGTCGCGATAGCCGTCGCGCAGGGCCTTCACCGAGAAGATCACCGGCCCCTGGGCGTGCACGATGCCGGCGAGGTCACCGCGGCGGCTCGACTCGTAGGCCTCGCGATCGAACGCGTCCGGATAGAAGATCACCGTGCGATCCGCGGGAAGGGACCAGCTCGGCAGGCCGTGGACGAGCATCGCGGCGCCCGCCATCGAGAGCACGCGGAGCTCGTCCGTGACCTCGAGGCCGTCGACGCCTTCGAAGACGTGCGTCGCCACGAGCTCCGCGAGGTTCCGCTCGAAGCGCGCGCGTCCTCCCGCGTCGAGCGAACGGTAGAAGCGCACCCGGTTCTCGAGCAGGCGCCGCCACTCGGCGGGGAAGGGGCGGCTCGTCGCGCGCGCTCGCGCGAGCGGCTTGCGGATGCCGACCGCGATCGCGCCGACCAGGACGACGCCCGCGAGCACGTAGAGCCCCGCATCGCCGCGCGAGGCCGCGAGGGCCGCGAGCAGCGCGGAGCCCAGCCCTCCGACGAAGAGGAAGGGCCAGGCTTCGGCGAGCACGCGCGTCGCGAGGCGGCTCATCCCCCGAGGAGCTCCCCGCGACCGCTCGCTCTCATCCCTCGGCGCGCGCGACGCGGCCGAGCAGCGAGAGAAGCGCGTCCATCCGGAACGGCTTGTCCACCCGGTAGCGTCCCACGTGCTCGAGGAAGTCCTGCGATTGCTCCGTGTACGCGCCGCCGGTCATGAAGACCATGCGCTCGGCGAGCTTCGGATCGCGCGCGAAGAGCCAGCCGTGCAGATCGATGCCGCTCGTGCCGGGCATCATCAGATCGCAGAGCACCGCGTCGTACGTGTTCGACTCGAGGTACCTCTTCGCCTCGTCGCCCGACTGGGCGATCGTGACGTCGAAGTCGTCCTCGAGCGCGACGCGGAGCGTCGCTCCCATCAGCGGCTCGTCGTCGACGACGAGGACCCGCGGAAGTCGTTTCGGTTCACCGGTCACGAGCTTCGTCTCCCCGAGCTCGCGAGCCAACGGTTCGTGCAGCATGCGCCCCCCCCATGCCAGTGTTGGTTACCCCCACTCGTCAGCCACCCTAGCGCCATTCGACGGCGGCGAGAATACCCGCGATTCGGGGACCTGCCCAGCCTGTGTGCGGGATCGCAGATCGAGGCCCGCGCATCGCGTTCAGCTCGCCCGTTCCGAGGTGGGTGGATGTCGGAGGACGAGCTTGCCTTCGTGCACGGCGGATCGGAGCACGCGGCGCTGCACCTTCCCGGACGGTCCGATCGGCATGGCGGCGACCTCCGCGTAGAGCCTCGGGACCTTGGTGCGCGAGAGGCGCGCGCGGCAGAAGGCGTCGAGCTCGGCGAGGTCCACGGACGCGTGGTCGCGGAGCACGACCACGGCCACGACCTCCTCGCCGTAGTGCGGGTCGGGCAGGCCGACGACCACCGCGTCCCGCACGGCGGGATGCGAGACGAGCACGGCCTCGACCTCCGCCGGATAGACGTTGAAGCCGCCGCGGAGGACGAGGTCCTTCAGGCGGTCGACGACCGTCAGCCGTCCGTCGGCGTCGAGGACGCCGACGTCGCCCGTGTGGAGCCATCCGCCACGGAGGGCCTCCCGCGTCGCCTCGGGATCGTCGAGGTAGCCGGCCATCACGTTCTGCCCGCGGACCGTGACCTCCCCGGCCGTGCCACGCGGGACCTCGGCGCCCGCTTCGTCGACGATGCGGACCTCGACGCCGAAGACGGCGCGGCCGACCGTGCCCGCGCCGTGCGGATCGCTCGGGAGGTCGACGGTCGTGAACGTCGCTTCGGTCAGCCCATAGCCCTGCCGCACGGGCACGCCCAGCGTCCGCTCGGCCCGCAGGCGGACGTCGTCGGGCAGGGGTGCGCCCGCGCTCATGCACCAGCGGAGCGCGGCATGCGGCGAGGCCTTCGCGGCGGGCTCGTGCGCGAGCGCGTTGAACATCGTCGGCACGCCCGGGAACCAGGTGACCGCCTCCTCGCCGAGCACTCGGAGCACACGGGGCGCGGCGAACCGATCGAGGAGCACGCTCCGCGCGCCTGCGTAGAAGGGCGCGAGCAAGGTCATGCGGAGGCCGTACGAGTGCGTGAGCGGCAGCGTGGCCATCACCACGTCGTCGGGCGAGAGCCGGAGCACGTGGTGCACGAGCGCCGCCGTGTGGGTCGCGAGCGACGCGTGCGTGATCGTCGCGCCCTTGGCCGTGCCCGTCGTGCCCGAGGTGTAGAGCACCATCGCGACCGTCTCGGCGGGCACGTCGAGCGGCCCCCGCGCGTCGAGCGGTCCGTCGGCGAGGGCGGAGGCCTCGAGGTGGAGCGAGGCCCCCGTCCCCTTCCGGGCCTCCTCGCCGAGCGCGTGCATCGCCCCGTCGGTGACGATCGCCGCACAGCGGGCGTGGAGCAGCCGATGCGCGATCTCGGGCACGGCCGACATCGGCGGGATCGGCAGCACGGTGCAGCCGGCGTAGAGGGCGCCGAACCAGGCGTCGACGAAGGGGAGGCCGTTCCCGGCCGCTAGGGCGAGGCGGCTGCCCGGCCCGAGACCGACCCCCCGGAGGCGGGCCGCGGCCCTCGAGGCGCGTTCGTCGAGCTCGGCGAAGGAGACCTCCCTCCGCAGCGGCTCGAAGACGACGAGGGCCGTCCGCGCCGGCTCGCGGATCGCCCACTGACGCACGACCTGACCGACGTTGATGCCCATGTCCGAGGAGGGATAGCACGGCGGCTCCCGGTCGTTTCGACGGGCCCCCGGGGCCGACCCTCGTCATACTCCGCGCCCCTCGCGGCTCCCCGTAGCCGCCCACCTCGGCCCGATGCGGCCGGAACGTCACGCAGTCCCATGATCTCCACCGAAGGCCTCAGTCTCTCGTTCGGCAGCCGCCCGCTCTTCGAGAACGTCGACATCCGCTTCAACCCGGGCAACTGCTACGGGCTCATCGGCGCGAACGGCGCCGGCAAGTCCACGTTCCTGAAGTGCCTCTCGGGCGCGCAGGACCCGAGCGCGGGCAAGGTCGTGATGACGCCGGGCGCGCGCCTCAGCGTGCTCGAGCAGGATCACTTCAAGTACGACGAGATGACGGCGCTCTCGACCGTGATCCGCGGCCACGAGCAGCTCTACCAGATCATGACGGAGAAGGACGCGCTCTACGCGAAGGCGGACTTCGACGACGCCGACGGCTACCGCCTCGGCGAGCTCGAGTCCGCCTTCGCCGATCTCGACGGCTGGAACGCCGAGGCCAACGCCGCGCAGCTCCTCTCGGCCCTCGGCATCCCCGAGTCCTCGCACCAGCGGCTCGTGAAGGAGCTCGACGACAGCCAGAAGGTCCGCGTCCTGCTCGCGAAGGCGCTCTTCGGCTCGCCCGACGTCCTGCTCCTCGACGAGCCGACGAACCACCTCGACGTCGACTCGATCCTCTGGCTCGAGGACTTCCTCCTCGGCTTCCCGAACACCGTGATCGTCGTCTCCCACGACCGTCACTTCCTCGACAAGGTCTGCACCCACATCGCGGACGTCGACTTCCAGAAGGTCACGCTCTACACGGGCAACTACACCTTCTGGTACGAGACGAGCCAGCTCGCGCTCCGTCAGCGGCAGTCGGCGAACGCGAAGAAGGAAGACAAGATCAAGGAGCTCAAGGCGTTCATCCAGCGCTTCAGCGCGAACGCCTCGAAGTCGAAGCAGGCGAGCTCGCGGAAGGCCCTGCTCGACAAGATCACGATCGACGACATCCAGCCGTCGTCGCGCAAGTACCCGTACATCGTCTTCAAGCCGCAGAAGGCCCTCGGCAAGGAGGTCCTCTTCGTCGACGGGATCAGCAAGACGGTCGACGGTCAGGTCCTCTTCAAGGACGTGCGCTTCCACCTCGGCAGGGGCGAGAAGATGGTCGTCGTCGGCAACGACGTCGCCGTCACCGCCTTCCTCGAGGTGCTGACCGGCGTGCAGGCGCCCGACGAGGGCAAGGTGAGCTGGGGCTCGAGCGTGCGCCTCGGCGTGCTGCCGAAGGACAACTCGGCCCTCTTCCAGAAGGACCTGAACCTCGTCGAGTGGATGCGTCAGTTCTCGGAGAACCAGGAGGAGAGCTTCGTCCGCAGCTTCCTCGGTCGCATGCTCTTCTCCGGCGAGGAGTCCCAGAAGTCGGCGACGGTGCTCTCGGGCGGCGAGAAGGTCCGCTGCATGATCGCCCGCGCGATGCTCCAGGACCCGAACGTCCTCGTCCTCGACGGTCCGACGAACCACCTCGACCTCGAGTCGATCACCTCGTTCAACAACGCGCTGACGCAGTTCGAGGGCTCGCTGATCCTCGCCTCGCACGACGTCCAGTTCGTCGACACGCTCGTCACCCGCGTGCTCGAGCTCGACGGCGAGACCTACTACGACCTCGGGACGAAGTACGAGGAGTACCTCCACGATCCGGCGCGCCTCGCGCGTATCGGCAAGGCCTGAGCCCGGGAGTCAGAGCCTCTCGATCGTCCCTCGCGTGAGGCGCAGGAAGCGCACGAAGACGACGAGCGCGACGATCGTGAGGCCGACGGAGAGGCCGACCCACATGCCGAACACTCCCTCGCCGGCCTCGAACGCGAGGTAGAGGCCGAGGGGGAGGCCGACGAGGTAGTGGCCGAAGAGGTTCGCGCGGAGGGTGGTCGCGGTGTCGCCCGCGCCGCGGAGCGCGCCGGCGCCGATCGTCTGCGTCCCGTCCATCAGCAGGAAGAGGGCGGAGAGCCGGACGAGGTCGATCGCCAGCGCCTTCACGTGGGCCTGGTCGGAGATCCACTCGACCAGCAGCGCGGGCGCCAACGCGAACGCGAGGGCGGCGAGGAGCATCACGATCGCGCCGAGCGCGAAGGAGAGCAGGCCCGCGCGTCGAGGGGCCTCGGGCACGCCTTCGCCCACGGCCCGGCCGACCTCGACGGAGGCCGCGGCGCCGATCGCGACCGCGATCTGGAAGGTGATGCTGCAGAGCGTGAGCGCGACCTGGTGGGCCGCCACCTGGGCCGCCGCGAGGCGCGCCATGGCGATGGTGGCGATCAGGTAGGCCGCGACCTCGGCGAGGTAGTGGAGACCGACGGGGAGGCCGACCACGGCCGCCTTCCTCTGCACCTCCGGATCGAGGCGCAGGACGGGGCCGAGCTCGACCGTCGATTTCGGCACGAGGGCGAACATGACCGCGGCGATCGCCGCCATGGACGCACCGGCGGCGACACCCGCGCCGCCGACGCCGATGCCGTCGAAGCCGATCGCGGGGAGCCCGACGCGGCGGAGCGCGACGTCCCCGAACACCAGCGGGAAGCCGACGACGACGTTGACCACGTTGCCGACGATCGCGCCGAGGACGAGCGGCCTCGTCCAGCCGATCGCCTGCAGGTAGCTGCGGGCCGCCGTGCCCGCGAGGAAGAAGAAGATCGCGAAGAGCTTCGGCGTCGTGTAGCGCATCGTCGCGTCCGCCGTCGCCGCGTCGATGCCGAAGAGCGGCAGGGCGAGCAGCACGAGGACGACGAGCGCAGCGAGAGGGATCGAGAGCAGGAAGCTCGCGAGGACCGACTGCCTGTACAGATGGCGCGCGTGCGCCTCCTCGCCGGCGCCGAGCGCCTGGGCGATCAGCGGATCGAAGCCGAGGACGAGCCCCATGCCGACGACGATCGTCGAGAAGTAGAGCATGTTCCCGAGGCTCACGGCCGCGATGTCGACCTCCGAGAGGTGGCCGGCCATCGCGGTGTCGACGCCCTGGATCGCCGAGTTCGCGAGCTGGAGCACGGCCAGCGGCGTCGCGAGCCGGACGAGCGTCGCGAGCTCGCGGCCGAACGAGCGGTTCGCGGGGGAGGGGGCGGTCATGAGGGACGAGCCTCGGGAAGGGCTGCTAGCATGGCGCCATGTCGCTCGCCCGTGCCGTTCGCATCACCGGGGCCGGAGGCCCCGAGGTCCTCGTTCTCGACGACGTCGAGGTCCGCGAGCCGGGACCCTCCGAGGTCCTGGTCGAGGTCCGCGCCGCCGGCCTCAACCGCGCCGACTGCCTGCAGCGTCGCGGCTTCTACCCGGCCCCGAAGGGCGCTCCCGCGGACGTGCCGGGGCTCGAATTCGCCGGCGTGGTCGCGAAGGTCGGCAGCGCCTGCCTCGCGGCCAAGGTCGGGGACCACGTGATGGGCATCGTCGCGGGCGGAGGCATGGCCTCGAGCCTCGTCGTCCACGAGCGCGAGCTCGTGCCCATCCCCGCGGGCATGGGCTTCACCGACGCGGCCGCCATCCCGGAGGTCTTCTTCACGGCGTACGACGCGGTCTTCGTGCAGGGAGGGCTCGCGATGGGCCGCTCCGTGCTGATCCACGCCGTGGCGAGCGGCGTCGGCACCGCCGCGATCCAGCTCGGGAAGCATGCGGGCGCGCTCCCGATCGGCACGACGCGGACCGAGGCGAAGCTCGCGCGCTGCACCGAGCTCGGTCTCGACCACGGCATCGTCGTGCACGAGGCGCGGTTCGCCGAGCGCGTGAAGTCGATCGTGCCGGACGGCGTCGACGTGATCCTCGACACCGTCGGCGCCGCCTACCTCGGCGAGAACCTCGACGCGCTCGCGACCGGCGGCACGATCGTGGGCATCGGCCTCATGGGCGGAGCGAAGGGCACGATGCCGCTCGGCACGCTGCTCGCGAAGCGCGCCCTGCTCCGCGGCTCGACGCTGCGCGCCCGTCCGCTCGAGGAGAAGATCGCGCTCGCCGAGCGCTTCCGGCGCGAGGTCCTGCCGCTCTTCCGCGACGGGCGTCTCCGGCCCGTCGTCGACGCCGTGATGCCGGTCGCCGACATCCGCGACGCCCACGCGCGCATGGAAGCGAACGAGACCGTCGGCAAGATCGTGATGACGTTCTGAATCAGGGAACGACGAGCGGCTCGCGCTGCGTCGCGGCGAGGAGCGTCGTGTCGCGGCCCGAGAGGGCACGCGAGGCCGGCTCGAGCGCGAGCTCGGGGCGGTTGTTCGTCTCGGAGAGATGCACGAGCACGACCGTCCGGAGGGGAGCTCCGAGGCGGGCGAGCAAGGCCGCTGCGTCGGCGTTCGCGAGGTGCCCCTCGGGGCCGGCGATGCGCCGCTTCAGCGCGGGGCGATAGGGCCCGCGCTCGAGCATCTCCGGGTCGTGGTTGCTCTCGAGCAGGAGCGTGTCGCAATCCGCGAGGTGCGGCGCGAGGTCGAGCGGGACGTGGCCGAGGTCCGTCACGAGCCCGACGACGCGCCGTTCGTGACGGAGCACCAGCGCGACCTGGGGAGCGTCGTGCGGCACCGGCAGCGGATCGAGCTCGACCTCGCCGACGTCGAAGCGCGCCGTCCGCGAGATCACCCGCGTCCGCGCCCGAGCCACCCAGGGCACGCCCCGACGTGTCGCCTCGGAGAGGTAGACGGGACAGTCGAAGCGCTTCGCGAGATCCGGTGCGAAGGCGTGGTGGTCGCCGTGGGCGTGCGTGATCACGATGCCGTCGAGGCGCTCGGGCACGTCCTCGCCCGCGGCGAGCAGGCGCGCCTCGACCTCGCCCTTGCGGAGGCCGGCGTCGACGAGGAGACGGGTGCCACCCGCCACCACGTAGGTGCAGTTCCCGCGGCTCCCGCTGCCGAGCACGACGACGCGCATGGCCCTTCTTACGACGGAGCCTTGCGCCGTGCGAGGGAAGCCCCGAGAGTTCGGCCGTGAGCGAAACCGAACGCCCCTACGACGCCTTCCTCCTCGTCTCCTTCGGCGGCCCGGAGGGCCCGGACGACGTCATGCCCTTCCTCGAGAACGTGACGCGCGGACGGGGCATCCCGCCGGAGCGGCTGCTCGGGGTCGCGGAGCACTACCACCACTTCGGCGGGAAGAGCCCGATCAACGATCACTGCCGTGCCCTCCGCGACGCCGTCGAGGCGGAGCTCGGCGCGAACGGGCCGGAGCTCCCGGTGTACTGGGGCAACCGCCACTGGCATCCGTTCCTCGCCGACACGCTGCGGAAGATGCGCGACGACGGAGTCCGTCGCGCCATCGCCTTCGTCACCTCGAGCTTCTCGAGCTTCAGCGGCTGCCGTCAGTACGTCGACGCGATCGAGGCCGCGCGCGCCGAGGTCGGCGAGGGAGCGCCCGTGATCGAGAAGCTGCGGCAGCACTGGAACCATCCCCTCTTCCTCGACGCCGTCGCCGACCGGTTGCGCGTCGCGTTCGACTCGGTCCCGGCGGAGGCTCGCGACTCCGCGCGCATCGTCTTCACGGCGCACAGCATCCCGAACGCGATGGCCGCGACGAGCGCGTACGCGGCGGAGCTCGACGAGGCGGCGGGCCTCGTGCTCGCGCGCCTCGGGCGTCGTGGACACGACCTCGTCTACCAGAGCCGCAGCGGCCCTCCGCAGGTGCCCTGGCTCGAGCCCGACGTGCTCGACCACCTCGAGGCGCTCGCGCGCGAGGGGGTGCGCGACGTGGTGCTCGTGCCCATCGGCTTCCTCTCGGACCACATGGAGGTCGTCTGGGACCTCGACCACGACGCGAAGGCCAAGGCCGAGTCCGTGGGGCTCCGGCTCGTCCGGGCCGGCACCGTGGGGACGCATCCCGCGTTCGTCTCGATGATCGGGGAGCTCGTGCGCGAGCGCACCGCGGAGGCCCCGCGCAGGGCGGAGGGCACCCGTCCGCCCTGCGCGGACGTCTGCCCGGCCACGTGTTGCGCCTACGTCCCGGCCCGGCCCGGGGGGAGGCCGCCCGTGTCACCGGAACGTCAAGGAAACTAAATTAAACCGCCTGGCCGGGATTCGCCCCTGGACCCACGGTGTACGAGACCCATACACTTCCCGTTACCGTGAAACGCCTCGTCCAATCCGTGATGAAAGACCTCTACCCCCGCGCCGAAGGGCTCCCGGGGATCGAGGACTGCGACGTCGACACCTTCCTCGAGAAGTTCACCCGCGAAGGGAACCCCGCCATGGTCGCGGGGGTCTACGCGGGCTCGGTCTTCTACGCGCTCGCGCCCGTCGCGACGATCGGGAAGCCGCTCCCTTCGTTCCTGCTCTCGGCCGAGGATCGCGACCGCCACGCGTACGCGATGGCGACGACCGATTCCTACGCGGCACGGCAGGCGGTCTTCCTCGTGAAGCTCGTCGCCGGGCTCTGCTGGGGCCAGGACCCGAAGGTCCGTTCGCAGATGAACCTCGAGGCGTACCCGGACGATCCGGGCACGTTCCGCACGCACTGAGTCGATAGGAGCCATCGTCATGACGCACATCGCGTTTCGTCCGAGGGGCGAGGACGTCGAGCTCGTCCTCGACTACGTCGTGGTCGGCAGCGGCGCCGGCGGCGCCACGGCCGCCGTCACCCTGGCGCGCGGCGGCGAGAAGGTCGCCATCGTCGAGGCCGGTCCCTGGCGCGATCCGGAGGACTACCCGCACAGCACCTACGGCACGATGCGCGACATGATGGACGACTGGGGCACGAGCGTCGTGCTCGGTCGCGCCGCATGGCCGATCGTGCAGGCGCGCATCATGGGCGGCACGACCGTGATCAACTCCGCGATCTGCGTGCGCACGCCCGGCGACGTCTTCGACCTCTGGCAGAGGGAGTGGGGCGTCGGCGGCGCCGCGATGGCCGAGGCCGTCTGGAAGAACCAGGATCAGGTCGAGGCCGAGCTCTGCGTCGAAGAGGTGCCCTCGAGCTCGCTCGGCGTGTCGAACCTCCTCGCCCTCCGTGGTGATCGCGCGGCCCACTACGACGGCCACGTGATGCTGCGCTACACGAAGGGCTGCGTCGGCTCCGGCCAGTGCATGCAGGGCTGCCGCAACCTCAAGAAGCAGAGCACGAACGTCAACTACGTCCCCGAGACGATGCGGCGCGGTGGCACCGTGCTCTCGTGCGCGCCGGTCACGCGCGTGCTGCTCGAGAAGGGCCGCGCCGTCGGCGTGACGGGGCACTTCGTGCACCCGACCACCCACGAGAAGGGCGCGAAGTTCACGATCCGGGGCACCAAGGGCGTCCTCATGGCCGCCTCCGTCACGCACACGCCGAGCATCCTGATGCGGTCGGGCGTGATGCAGCGGAACCTCGGGAAGTACTTCCGCGCCCATCCGGGCACGGGCGTCTTCGGCGTGTTCGAGAACGACGTCGACATGAACCGGGGGGCGACGCAGGGCTGGGCCTCGACGCATTTCCGCCACAGCCCCGGCATCAAGCTGGAGACCCTCGCGATCCCCTTCGAGATGGTCGCGAGCCGCATCTCGGGCGGCGGCACGACGCTCCTGCACCGCCTGCGCGAGTACCGCCACTTCGCGATGTGGATCCACGCGGTCCGCGCGGAGTCCGTCGGTCGCATCTGGCCGACGCCCTTCGGCAAGCCGATGGTCACGTACACGCTGAACGAGCGCGACATGCGCGTCTTCCGCGAGGGCACGTACCTCGTCGCGAAGATGCACTTCGCCGCGGGCGCGAAGCACGTGCTCCCCGGCGTGCACGGCCTTCCGTACTCGATCGGTCCCGACCAGGTGGAGCTCCTCCGCGAGGGCCCGCTCGATCCGCGCGCCTACGTCGCGATCCAGAGCCACCTCTTCGGCGGCGCCGTGATGGGCGCCGATCCGCGGAAGGCGGTCTGCGACGCGAACGGCAAGGTCTACGGCTACGAGGGCCTCTACGTCGTCGACGCCGCGGTCCTGCCGACGACCCTCGGCGTCAATCCGCAGCACACGATCATGGGCATGGCGAAGTACTTCGCCGATCGCCTGCTCGACGCCTGATCGGCGTTCCACGCGGAGCGGAGCGCGGGGCGGGAGGCCCTCGGGGAAAGGCCCCGGGGGCCTTCCTGCAT
>JAXLYX010000038.1:0-30869 GCA_046351215.1 Polyangiales bacterium
CGGGTCATCGGCCCGAGCGTACCACCATCGCGCCGGTCAGGCGGAGCGGGGAGAGGGCGGCCGCGTGGGCTTGACCTCCGGGGGATGCGGGATCTCGCGGAGGAACATGCGGAGGAGGCCCGGGAGCAGGAAGAGACCGAGCAACGTGCTCGAGGCCATCCCGCCGATGACGGCCGTCGCCAGGGGGCGCTGGACCTCGCTGCCCGCGGAGCTCGAGATCGCCATCGGCAGGAAGCCGATGGCCGCGACCGTCGCCGTGAGGAGCACGGCGCGCAGCTGGCTCGTCGCGCCGAGGCGGAGGGCGTCGTCGAGCGCCCAGCCCTCCTCGATGCGTCGTTTGATCTCGCTCGCCATCACGACGCCGTTGAGCACGGCGATGCCGCAGAGGGCGATGAAGCCGACCGCCGCCGGGATGCTGAAGGGCATGCCCCGGAGGAAGAGCGCTACGATGCCGCCGATCAGCGCGAAGGGGACGCCCGAGAAGACGGCCAGCGCGTAGCGGGCGTCGCCGAACGCGGCGAGGAGCATGCCGAAGATGATCGCGAGGGCGATCGGGACCACGATGGCGAGCCTCGCGCTCGCGCGCTCGAAGTTCTCGAACTGGCCGCCCCATTCGAGCGTGTAGCCCTCGGGCAGGCGGATCTCGGATTCGACGCGAGTGCGCGCCTCGTCCACGAAGCTCACGAGGTCGCGGCCGCGGATGTTCACCTCGACGCGGATGCGCCGCCTCAGGCTCTGACGGCTGATCTGGGCCGGGCCCTCGACCTCGAGCACGTCCGCGACCTGCCCGAGCGGGAGGATCTCGCCGTTCGAGAGGCCGATCGGAAGCCGGGCGAAGGCCTCGGCGGAGCGATCGGTCGGAGGGAGCATCACGCGCAGGCCGTAGCGGCGCTGTCCCTCGAAGAGGAAGCCGACGTGCGTCCCCTGACGCGAGGCCTCGACGGCGGTCAGGACCTCGTCGGCCGAGACGCCGTAGCGGGCGAGCCGGGTGCGGTTCGGGCGGACCGTGAGCATCGGCAGGCCGAGGGCCCGCTCGACGCGCACGTCGCCGGCGCCCGGCACGCTCCGCAGGAGCCGACCCATGGCCCGCCCGAGGTCGCTCATCTCGTGGAGGTCGTCGCCGAAGAGCAGGATGGCGACGTCGGCGCGCGAGCCCGAGATCAGCTCGTTCGTGCGGTCCTCGATCGGCTGCGAGATCGAGACGAAGCTCGAGGGGACCTCGCGTTCGATCGCCTGCTTCATGATCTCGCCGAGCGAGTCGAGGTCGTGCGCCGTCCGCCACTGCTCCTTGGGACGGAGCCGCACGAGCATGTCGGTGTTGTCGAGCCCGACGGGCTCGGTCGCGACCTCGGCCCGACCGGTGAGCGCGAGCGAGGTGACGACCTCGGGGAACCGACGCAGCACGCGCTCGACCTCGAGGTCGAGGCGACGCGACTCCGTGAGGCCGATGCTCGGGATCCGGCGGACGCCGACCACGATGTCGCCCTCGTCGATCCGGGGCACGAAGTCGGCGCCGAGCTTCGCCGCGATCGGCAGCGTCGCCGCGAGGAGCACGAGCGCGCCGACGAGCAGCTTCTTCCGCTCGCGGATCGCCCAGCCGACGGCCCGCTCGTAGGGGGCCTCGAGCTTGGCGAGCGGGCCGTGGTGCGCCGTCTTGCCGGGGCGGAGGAAGAGGGCGACGCCCGCCGGGAAGACGACGAGCGCGAAGATCACCGAGCCGAAGAGCGCCAGCGCCATCGTCGTGGCCATCGGTCGGAACATCTTGCCCTCGACGCCCTCGAGCGTGAGCAGGGGGACGTAGACGAGCAGGATGATCGTGACCGAGAAGACCACGGGGCGCGCCACGCGCAGGAGGGCCTCCTCGATCACGTAGATCGGCCGGCGTCCGCTGCCCATCTCGACCGCGAAGGCGGCGAGGACCGCCTCCACCATCACGATCGGCCCGTCGACGAGCAGGCCGAAGTCGATGGCACCGAGCGACATGAGGCTCCCGTCGACCCCGAGCGCGAGCATGCCGAAGATCGCGACGAACATCGCGAAGGGGATGCCGAGGGTGACGAGCAGGCTCGCGCGCGGAGAGCCGAGGAAGACGAGGATCACGAGGCCGACGAGGAGGACGCCCTCGACGAGGTTCGACGCGACGGTCTTCAGGGTCCGGTCGATGAACGCGGCGCGGTCGTAGACCGTGTCGATCACCACGCCCTCGGGGACCTCGCGGCGCAGCTCCTCGATCCGGGCCTTCACGCCGTGCACGACGTCGCGGCTGTTCTGGCCGAGGAGCATCATCACGATGCCCGTGACGGCCTCGCCCTCGCCGTCCCGGGTCACCACGCCGTAGGGCAGGGACGCCCCGACGCGGACCGTGCCGAGGCGCTGCACCTGGATCGGGGTCCCGTCGGGATCGGTGGCGACCACGACCTCGGCGATCTCGCGCTCGGTGCGGAGCTGCCCTTCGCCGCGGATGACGAATTGCTCCGCGCCGCGCTCGATCCAGCCGCCGCCGACGTTCGCGTTGTTGCGCCGGAGCGCGTCGATGACCTGCGGGAGCGCGATGTTGTGCGCGGCGAGGAGCGCCGGATCGAGCACCACCTGGTACTCCTTCGCGGCGCCGCCCATGCCGTTCACCTCGATGACGCCGGGCACGCTCCGGAGCTTCGGGGCGAGGTCCCATTGGAGCATGTCGCGCAGCTCCATCGCGCTGTGGCGGTCGCTCCGCAGCACGAACTGGTAGATCTCGCCGAGGCCGGTCGAGACCGGCGCGAGCTGGGGGCTGCCGAACTCGTCGGGGATGTCGGCGTCGATCTCGCGCAGACGCTCGCCGACGAGCTGGCGCGCGAACCACACGTCCGTGTCCTCGGTGAAGACGATGGTCACGGCGCTGAGGCCCGAGCGCGTCACGGAGCGGAGCTCCGAGAGATGCGGCAGGCCGTTCAGGCCCATCTCCACCGGGACGGTGACGAAGCGCTCCATCTCCTCGGCCGAGAGTCCCTGCGCCTCGGTGAGCACGACGACCTGCACGTTCGTCACGTCGGGCAGCGCGTCGATCGGCAGCTTGCGCGCCGCCACGAGACCGAGGCCGCAGACGGCCAGGGCGAGGATCCCGAGCCCGATCCGATGGCGAATGGAGAACTGGACGATGCGCTCGAGCATGGCCTACCGCGAGAGCTCGCTCTTCAGGGCGAAGGCGCCTTCGGACACGACGACCTCGCCCGCACGCAGGCCGCGCCGGATCTCGATCGACGTCCGATTCGACGCGCCGGTCTCGAGGGCGCGCAGCTCGTAGGTGTCGCCGCCGACCTTCACGAACGCCGCGGGCCGGCCGTCGACCTGGAGGATGGCGCTCGGCGGCACGGTGATCGCCTGGCGCGCGCCGGCCTGGGGGGAGAGCCGAGCGTTCACGAACTGGCCGGGTCGGAGCCGGAGATCGTCGTTCGGGACGACGATGCGCACCCGTGCCGTGCGCGTGCGCTGGTCGATCGTCGCGTCGATGTGGCTGACCGTGCCCCGGAAGACGGAGTCGGGGTACGTGTCGGAGACGATCTCGGCGGTGTCTCCCTCGGCCACGCGTGCGAGGTCGCGCTCGTAGACGTCGAGGAGGACCCAGACGACGAGCAGGTCGGCGACGCGCAGGATCGGATGCGTCGGATCGACGACCTGGCCGAGCACCGCGTAGCGCTCGACGACCTGACCCGCGATCGGCGAGCGGAGCGTGATCCGCGAGGCGCCTCCGCGCCCCTGCGACATGGCCTGGACGCTCGAGGGCGACACGCCCATCGCGAGGAGGCGTTGCTCGGCGCCGTGGACGTTGGCCTCGTAGGCCGCCGCACGCGCGCGGGCATCGTCGATCGCGGTCGCCGTCGTCAGCTGCTGGCGGCCGAGGCTCTGCTCGCGCTCGGACTGCCGTGTCGCGGCGACGAGGTTGGCGCGGGCCGACAGGAAGTCGGCGATCGCGTTGCCGAGCTCGGCGCCCTCGATCTCGGCGACCGGCTGGTTCTCCTCGACGGCGTCGCCGAGCCCGACGAGGAGCCGCGTGATCCGTCCCGACACGCGGCCGCCGATGTCGGCGACGCGGTTCTCGTCGAAGTCCACCGTGCCCACGAGCGAGAGCTCGGGCACGAAGGGGCTGTTCGACACGGCGACGGTGTGCACGCCCGCCCGTCGAGCGAGCTCGGCCGCCATGCGGACACGCACCGGGCCTTCGTCCCGCGGCGTGCTCGCCCCCCGCGTCGTCGGGCTCGCCGTCTCCCGGTCGAGCACGAAGCCGAGGGCGATGCCGACGAGCAAGAGCGCCACGCTTCCCAGGATCTGCTTCGTCTTCGGGTTCACGAGGGAGACCTTCCTCCGTTCACGGCAGCCGGCCGCCGACCGCCCGTTCGAGGGCGACCCGGGCCAGCCAGGCTTCGCCGAGCGCGTCGGTGCGACGCGCGCGCAGCGCGTAGAAGTCGCGGCGGTTGATGAGCACCTGGAACAGGTCCGCCGAGCCGGCCGCGCGCCGGGCCTCGGTCATCTCGACGGCCCGCTGGGCCGCGGGGAGGGCGCTCTCCTCGAGCATCCGGAGCTCGCTCAGGTGCAGGGCGAGCAGCCGATAGGCCGTCGCCGCCTCGCGCTGCACGTTGCGCAGGGTGACCTCGGCCTCCACGTCGGTCGCCACGGCGCTCGCACGCGCGACGGCGCGCTCGCCCTGGTTCGAGAAGACGAGGGGCAGCTGGAAGGAGAAGCTCGCACCGATGGACTGCTGCGGGCTCTGGTTTCCCTGGGCCTCGTATTCGAGGCCGACGAACGCGGGGCTCACGGCCTCGGCGCGGATGCGCCGCTCGGACACGCGGTAGCGCTCCGCCGCGAGCTGGAACGCGACCGGCTCGCGTCGACGCTCGGCGGCGAGGGCGACGATCGCCTCGACGTCGAGCCCCGCGGGGAGGGAAGGCGCCGCGAGGGTCTCGACGACGGGGACGGCGTTCGGCGGGAGATCGAGCGCCATGCGGAGCTCTCCCCGCGCCGCCTCGAGGCGCTCGTTCGCGGCGATCACCGCCGCACGCGCCTCGGCGACCTCGCGCTCGGCGAGCGAGAGGTCGTACGCGGTGGAAGCCTGCTGCGCGAGGCGGGCCGCGACGGAGTCGAGGATGCCCTGCGTGACCTCGGCGCGGTCGGTCTGGACCTCGACCTGCGCCTGGGCGACGGCGGCCGCCACGTAGGCCGAGAGCGCACGCGCTCGCGCGTCGTTCACCGCTGCCTGGTACTCGGCCTCCGCGCGCTCGAGCAGGAGCGCGGCCTCGCGCCGGAACACGGGCTGACGCTTCGTCGCATCGAAGGGGATGCCGAGCATCGCCGAATAGGTCGCCGCGGGCGCGTCGGGGCGGCCGATCATCGCGCGCAGCGAGACGATCGGGGCGCGTGCGCGGGTCTGCGTGCCGATCTCCATGTACGACGCCGCGGCGCGTACGCCGGCCCGCGCGATCTGCACCGACGGCGACCGCTCCTCGGCCAGGGTCAGGGCCTCTTCGAGGCGGAGGGCCCCGGGCTCGATCGGCTGCGCCCGCAGCGGGAGCGCGGGGAAGAGGACGACCGAGGTGACGATGAGGACGAGGACGCGAAGCATGAGCTCCACTGCCGCCGTCCCGGTATCGGCCGCGAGTGTTACGGGACTGTAATGCACCCGTGGCTGCCGGCAAGCCCTCGCTCGCGCTCCGGGCGTCCCGGCCGCCCGCGACCTCCGGTGACAAAGAGCGCGCGTCATGGCATGAACGAGCCCTCCCATGGCTGACTACATCTTCACGATGAAGGGGGTGACGAAGGTCAATCCCCCGGACAAGAAGGTCGTCGAGGACCTCTACCTCTCGTTCCTACCGGGCGCGAAGATCGGCGTCATCGGTGTCAACGGAGCCGGCAAGTCGACGCTCCTCCGCATCATGGCGGGGGTCGACAAGAACTTCACGGGCGAGGCCTGGCGCCGGCCCGGCACGACCGTCGGCTACCTCGCGCAGGAGCCGGACCTCGGCGACGCGAAGACCGTGAAGGAAGCGGTCGAGCACGCCGTGAAGCACATCCGCGACCTGCTCGTGGAGTTCGACGAGCTCTCGATGAAGCTCGGCGAGCCGATGAGCGACGACGAGATGAACAAGCTCCTCGACAAGCAGGGGAAGCTCCAGGACAAGATCGACGCGGTCGACGGCTGGAACCTCGATCACACGCTCGAGATCGCGATGGACGCGCTCCGTCTTCCGCCGGCGGACGCCGATCCGAAGGTGCTCTCGGGCGGCGAGCGGCGCCGCGTCGCGCTCTGCCGCCTCCTGCTCGAGAAGCCGGACCTCCTCCTGCTCGACGAGCCGACGAACCACCTCGACGCCGAGTCGGTCGCGTGGCTGCAGGGCCACCTCAAGACCTACCCGGGCTGCGTCCTCCTCGTCACGCACGACCGGTACTTCCTCGACGACATCGTCGAGTGGATCCTCGAGCTCGATCGCGGCCGCGCGTTCCCGTTCAAGGGCAACTACTCCGAGTGGCTCGAGTCGAAGGAGAAGCGGCTCGAGCAGGAGGAGAAGTCCGACAGCGCCCGCCAGCGCAAGATCAAGGCCGAGCTCGAGTGGGTGCGCGCCTCGCCGAAGGCCCGTCAGGCCAAGAGCAAGGCCCGCATCCAGGCCTTCGACGACCTCGTGAAGCAGCAGGGCGCGGTGAAGCGCGATCCGAACGAGGTCCGCATCCCGCCCGGTCCGCGCCTCGGCAACAAGGTCCTCGAGATCGAGGGCATCTCCAAGGCCTTCGGCGACAAGCTCCTCTTCGAGAACCTCTCGTTCCGCATGCCGCCCGGCGGCATCGTCGGCATCGTCGGCCCGAACGGCGCCGGCAAGACGACGCTCTTCAAGATGCTCGTCGGCCAGGAGAAGCCGGACGTGGGCTCGATCGTGCTCGGCGAGACCGTGAAGCTCTCCTACGTCGATCAGAGCCGCGACGCGCTCAACGGCGACAACACCGTCTTCAAGGAGATCTCGGGCGGAGCCGACGAGATCGACGTCGGCGGCGGCACGGTCTCGAGCCGTGCGTACTGCGGCTGGTTCAACTTCCGTGGCTCGGACCAGCAGAAGCTCGTGAAGGCCCTCTCGGGCGGCGAGCGGAACCGCGTCCACCTCGCGAAGCTGATGAAGTCGGGCGGCAACTTCCTCCTGCTCGACGAGCCGACGAACGACCTCGACGTCGAGACGCTGCGCTCGCTCGAGTCGGCGCTGCTCGAGTTCCCGGGCTGCGCGATGATCATCAGCCACGATCGCTGGTTCCTCGACCGCATCGCGACCCACATCCTCGCGTTCGAGGGCGACAGCCGCGTCGTCTGGTTCGAGGGAAGCTACGCCGACTACCACGCCGACAAGCTGAAGCGCCTCGGTGCGGACTCGGACGTCCCGAAGCGCATCAAGTACCGCAAGCTCACGAAGTGACCCTCGCGCTGCCCATCGACGCGAGGATCCCGGAGATCCTCGCGTCGCTGCGTTCCGTCCCGAACCTGGTCCTCGTCGCGGAGCCCGGGGCCGGCAAGACCACGCGTCTCCCGCGCGCCTTGCTCGAGCACGGCCTCGCGGGGAAGGGCGAGATCCTCGTGCTCGAGCCACGCCGGATCGCGGCGCGCATGGCGGCGGACTTCGTCGCCTCCGAGCTCGGCGAGAAGACGGGCGAGCGCGTCGGCTACCAGGTGCGCTTCGAGCGGAAGGCCGGACGGAACACCCGGCTCACCTTCCTCACGGAGGGCCTCCTGTCCCGACGCCTCGCCGGCGATCCGACGCTCGCGGGCGTCTCCGCCGTCGTCTTCGACGAATTCCACGAGCGACACCTGCACGCGGACCTCGGCCTCGCGATGCTGCGCGAGGCGCAGAAGGGCGCCCGTCGCGACCTCAAGCTCGTCGTGATGAGCGCGACGATCGACGCCGCGAAGGTCGCGGGCTTCCTCGAGGCGCCGGTGGTCTCGGTCGAGGGGCGCGCGTTCCCGGTCGCGATCGAGCACGAGAAGACGCTCGACGATCGGCCGCTCGAGCGGAAGGTGGCGTCCGCCGTGCGCCGCCTCGTCGACGAGGGGCTCGACGGAGACGTGCTCGTCTTCCTGCCCGGCGCCGCCGAGATCCGCCGCGCCGAGGAGGCCTGCAAGGCCGTCGCGACGCACGCCGATCTCGAGGTCGTGATGCTCCACGGCGATCTCCCCGCGGCGGAGCAGGATCGCGCCGTGCGAGCCGGCCCGAAGCGCAAGATCATCCTCTCGACGAACGTCGCCGAGACCTCGGTCACCATCCCCACGGTCGTCGCCGTCGTCGACTCCGGGCTCGCACGCATCGCGAAGCACTCGCCGTGGACCGGGCTCCCGCAGCTCGAGACGGCGAAGGTCAGCCAGGCGTCCTGCGTCCAACGCGCCGGCCGCGCGGGACGCGTGCGTGCGGGGCGATGCCTCCGCCTCTACACGCAGCACGACTACGACGCGCGACCGAAGCACGACGATCCCGAGATCCGCCGGGCGGATCTCGCCGAGACGCTCCTCCTGCTCGCCTCGATCGACCGTGACGCGAGGACGTTCCCGTGGTTCGAGCCCCCGCAGGAGGCGGCGCTCGCGGCGGCGAGCGACCTGCTCTCGCGCCTCGGCGCCCTCGGTGGGGGAATCACGGAGCTCGGTCGCGCGATGCTCGAGCTCCCGCTCCATCCGAGGCTCGCGCGCCTCGTGCTCGCCGCGGCCGACGAGGGCGCGGGCCCCCGCGGCTGCCTCGTCGCGGCGCTGCTCGGCGAGCGCGACATCCTGCTCCGCGGACGCTCCCCCCACGGACGCGGCGAGCCCTCGACCGACGAGGTCGGAGCCTCCGATCTCCTCCATCGCGTGGAGCGTTTCGAATCGGCGGAGGCCGAGGGCTTCCGCGGCCTCGGCGGCTCGGGCATCGACCAGGGCGCGATCCGCGGCGTGGCGCGAGCGCGCGATCAGCTCGTCCGCGCGCTCGGCTGCCACGCGCGCCCCGTGCAGCCCCTCTGGGACGAGGAGGAGGTGCTGCTCCGCTCGATCCTCCTCGGCTTCCCCGACCGCGTCGGGAAGAAGCGTGACGCCGCGACCGTCGTCTTCGCGGCGGGGGGCTCGGGGACGCTCTCGCCCGCGAGCGTCGTGAAGCAGAGCGAGCTCGTCGTCGCGGTCGACGCGCAGAAGCAGGCGCAGGGCGTCGTGATCCGGATGGCGAGCGCGGTCGAGGCCGAGTGGCTGCTCGAGCTCTTCCCCGAGCGCGTCGTCGATCGTCGCGACCTCCGCTTCGATCCGAAGACGCAGCAGGTCGAGCAGGTCTCGCAGCTGCTCTACGACGGCCTCGTGCTCGACGAGAGCGTGCGTCGCGACGTGAGCGGGGACGACGTGGCGGCCGTGCTCGCGGACGCCGCGCTCTCGGCCGGAATCGAGAAGTTCTGGGATCGCGACGCGGTCGAGGGCCTGCGCATGCGCCTTTCCTTCGCCGCGAAGAACGGCCTCGGCATCGAGCCGCCGGACGAGGCGACCGTCCGCGCGGCGATCCGGAGGCTCGCCGACGGAGCTCGGTCGTTCGCGGATCTCCGCGGCACCTCCCTCGTCGACGCGCTCCTCGAGAACCTCCCGACGGGCGCGCGCTCGCGGCTCTCCGCCTTCGCGCCGGAGGCTGTCGCGATCCCCGGTCGGCCCCGCGCCGTCGTCCACTACGAGGCCGACCGGCCTCCGTGGATCGAGTCGCGCATGCAGGACTTCTTCGGCGCGGCGGATGGTCCTCGGGTGGCGGACGGTCGCGTGCCCCTGGTGCTCCACCTCCTCGCGCCGAACCATCGCGCCGTGCAGGTCACCACGGACCTCGCGGGCTTCTGGCAGAAGCACTACCCCTCGATCCGCAAGGAGCTGATGCGCCAGTACCCCCGGCACTACTGGCCCGAGGATCCGCGCCATGCCGAGCCGCGGAAGCCGGGGCAGCGGGGCTGAGGCCCGCATGTCCCCGGGCGGGGACGCGGAAATTCGCCGGAACCGGTCTCATACGGCATCTTTGGGGTCCCCGGGCCCGGCCCGTGGGGCCGTCTCGTCGGAGGAAAGACCGTGGCTCGTCGCTCGTTCCGCATCCCGCTCGCCGTGCTGCTCGCCTCGCTCCTCGGAGCGGGGCTCTTCGCCCCCGCGCGGGCGCAGCGTTCGCGCGAGACCGGACCGCACGACGTGATCCTCCTCGGCTCCTCCTCGGTGAACGGCGCGCTCGGCGTCGCGATCGAGTCGGGCGTCGAGCAGAGCGGCCTGCGGGTCCGCCGCTACGGTCGGTCGAGCAGCGGCTTCTCGCGCCCGGACTTCTTCGACTGGCAGGCCGAGATCGCGCGGCTCGGCGACCTCGCCTCGATGAAGGGCGTGCTCGTGTACATGGGGGGCAACGACGGTCAGGCGATCCGCCTCCGCGACGGCGAGCCCCGCGTCACGCCGCAGGAGCACGACGGCTGGATCATCTTCCGCAACGAAGCGCGCTGGAACGACGTCTACAAGAGCCGCGTCCGGACCTTCGTCGACTCGCTCTGCGAGGCGGGCGTCGACAAGGTCGTCGTGATCCTCCCGACCGAGGGCGAGGACGATGCGCGCTACGCCTCGCGCATGGGGCGCATCCAGGAGCTCCAGACCGAGGCCACCCGGGGCAGCCGCTGCGGCGTCGTCGCCGATCCGCGCGGCGTGAGGTTGCCCGCCGGCGCGACGGCCGACGGGGTGCACCTGACGCGCACGGGCGCCCAGGTCGTGTGGCGCCACATCGCATCCACGGTGCTCGGTGCCCTCGGACACGCCGCCCACTGAGACGGAGGATCGCTCCGGGCGCTCGCGCCTCCTCGGGCGCCGGTCGGTGCTGCAGCTCCCCCGGCCGAAGGGGAGGGTGCACTACGGCGTCGTCGTCGCGACGCTGACGGTCTTCCTCGTGGGCGGCCCTTCGGGCTTCCTCGTCCTCCGCTCGTTCTTCGAGACGCGCGAGCACGTCACCACGCTCGCGAACGCGATCTTCCGCGAGGTCTCGCGGAGCCTCATCGCCCGATCGCGGAGCCTCCTCGCCCTCGCGCCTCCGACGCTCTCCGTGCTGGCGGGGCAGTCGCCCGAGGAGGCCCGCGAGGACGAGCTCGAGGCCCTCTCGCGCCGCCTCGTGCGCGTGCTCGAGGCGGGCCCGGGCTTCGATCGTCTCGAATTCGGCGCGCGCGACGGGACGTTCCTCGGGCTGCACCACCGCGACGACGGGGTCGTCGAGCGGACGCGCGTCCAGATCGTCGACGGAGAGCGCGTGGAGACGACGGACGAGCTCCTCCCGTCGGGCCCGCACGTCCTCGCGCAGCGGCGATCCCGGGTCTTCGATCCGCGCACCCGTCCCTGGTACGTCGCGGCCGAGCGCACGAAGCGCCGTGTCTGGGTCCGGCCCTACGTCTTCGCCGAGGGCGACAGCGTCGGGGTCACCTGCGCGATGCCGCTCCTCGACGCCGAGGGCGGGGTCTACGGCGTGTTCGGGGCGGACTACGAGCTCGCCAGCCTCTCGCGCTTCGCGAAGCGCCTCGCCTTCTCCGAGCACGCGCGCGTCCTCGTCGCGACGCCGGATGGCGACCTCGTCGCCCAGTCGTGGACCGAGACCCCGACCGACGGAGGCGGCATCACGGTGCCCCGCGTCGAGCGCTTCCGCGACGTCCAGGATCCCCTGATGTCGGCCTTCCGAGACGCGATCTCCGCGCTCGGACCCGTTCGGCCCGACGAGCAATCACGCCACGTCGACTTCCTCTACGACGGCGATCGCTGGCACGGGAGCGTGACCGGCTTCGAGGTCGAGCCGGGCATCGTCTGGTACGTCGGTGCGCTCGCTCCCGAAGAGGACTTCCTCGGCCCCGTCATCCTCGAGAACCGGGTGCAGACCCTCGCGGGCCTCGTCGGTCTGCTCGTGGCCGTCGCCGTCGCCGTCGTCCTCTCGAAGCGGCTCACCCGGCCGATCGTCGACCTCACGGCGGCGATGGAGCACGTCGAGAACCTCGATCTCGAAGGCGACCAGGTGCGGATCCGATCGCGTTTCCTCGAGATCGATCGGATGGGCCTCGCGCTCGATCGCATGCGGATCGGGCTCGCGAGCTTCGCCCGCTTCGTTCCCCGTGATCTCGTCCGCACGCTCGTGAACGCCGATCGCGCCGCGGGTCTCGGTGGCGAGGTCCGCGACCTCACGGTCTTCTTCTCGGACGTCGCCGGCTTCACGTCCATCGCCGAGGATCTTCCGCCCGACGAGCTCGTACGTCGTCTCGGTCGGTACCTCGAGGTCGTGACGGATACGATCACCGAGCATCGGGGCACGGTGGACAAATACCTCGGCGACGGCGTCATGGCCTTCTGGGGAGCGCCTCTCGACGATCCGGGACACGCGGCGCACGCGCTGGTCGCGGCGCTGGTGATCGAACGCCGTCTGACGGAGCTCGGTCGCTCGCCCGAAGGAGCCTGGATGCACGGCGCCGTGACGCGGATGGGGCTCGCGAGCGGACCCGTCCTCGTCGGTACGATCGGTACCCCAGACGTGATGAACTACACCGTCATGGGCGACGTCGCGAACCTCGCCTCCCGACTCGAGTCGCTCTCCAAGCAGTACGGAACCCGCCTCCTCGCGAGCGAGGCGGCGGTGAACGCCGCCGGGGACGCCGTGATCGCCCGGCCCGTCGATCTCGTCGCGGTGAAGGGCAAGAGGCAGGGAGTCCGCGTGCACGAGCTCCTCGGGCTCCCCACGGACCCCGATGCCGACGCGATCCGCGAGCGGGCGGCCCTCACGGCCGCGAGCTTCGAGCGCTACCTGGCCCGTGACTTCGCGACGGCCCTCACGGGCTACGATCAGCTCCTCGCGACCCACCCGGACGATCCGGTCGCCCAACGGATGCGCGACCGCTGCCGCGACTACCTCGGCTGCCCTCCGCCCACCGACTGGACCGGGATCCACGTCGCTCAGACGAAGTGAGCCGCTCGACCGGGCGCCGCGAGGTCGGGAGCGACCCCCGTGCCCGGTCTCTTCCCCTCAGCGCATCCCGGTCGCCGGGGCCGCTGCGGCCGGAGCAGGGGCATTCCCCGCCGCGGCCACGGTCTCGATCGCCCGTGCCCGGCCGTTCGCGTCCACGACCTTCCACGCCCCGCTCTCGAACGAGAGCGTGAACGTCGAGGGCTCGCCGGCGATCCGACCGACGACGCGGAAGGCCTGCGCTCCGACGTCGAGCTCGAGCACCTGGTTCTCGAGGTCCCAGAGCCCGAAGTGCGAGTCGTCGGTGCCGCGCACGGTTCGCGGCGTCCCGTGGACTCCGACCAGCGGACCGCGGACGAAGACGGCCTCTCCCGTGGGAGGGACGAGGGCGGCGACCACCCGGCCCTGCGCGCGACCGACGAAGACATGGCTCCCGTTCGGGCCGTTCAGGGACGAATCGACGAGCGCCCAGTCCCGGACGCCGAGGAGCGTGCTCGCGCGCTCGAGCCCTTCGCCCGCGGCGAAGCGGTGGAACTCGAGCCGTCCGCGCGACCGCAGGACGATGACGAGCGAGCCGCCGACGTCCACGCGGGCGACTTCCTCGCCGACGAAGGCGTCCGGCTCCACGAAGAGGCCGTCGCGCGTCCAGACGAAGGCCCGTCCCACGAGCGAGACGACCGTCCGGTCGCCCGCCATCGAGACGCGCGCGGGGCTGCTCGCGAGGTCGGGGAGGAAGGGCCCGATCTGGCGCTTCACCTCGAGGGCGCGGTCGAGCCAGGCGACGTGGGCCACGTCCGTGACCACGGCGAGATGATCCTCGCTGCAGCAAGCGATGTCGACGACGTTGCCCGAGAGTCGTGCGTGCGCGGTCTCGCGCGGCGAGTTCGAGAGCATGCCGGAATAGGCGTGGATCTCGTTGTCCTCGCCGCCGGCGTAGGTCGTGCCGGTGGTCGCGTCGACGATGACCGTCCGGAGGTCGCGGCGCGCCGTGAGGGGCAGCGCGCCCGCCGTCGACTGCGGGAGCGCACGGTTCGCGGCGAGGTCGTGGTAGGCGATCGCGTTGTCGTCGCCCACGTAGGCGACCGTCGCATCCGTGCCGGGCACGAGGAACGCATCCTCGACGGTGTCGTTCGGCTTGAACGAGCGCATGCCGCCGGTGCGCACGTCGACGAGGTGGACGCCCTCGTCGCCGTCCGCGAAGACGACCTTCGAGCCGTCCGCCGCGAGCCGCACGCGGCCCGTCGGGGCATTCGCGACGCGGCGGAGGACGGCGAGCCCCTCGACCGCGACGACGACGAGCTCGCGCGGGGCGTCCGCGACGGGATCCTGGGCGACGTACGCGAAGCGCGTCCCGTCCTCCGACACCGTGAGGTCGACGACGCGCCGGTCGACGAGCCGCGCGAGCCGCGCCATCGAGCCGACGTCGTGCGCCCAGAGCCCCGACTCCGCCGCGATCAGCACGACGTTCTTCGACGGGACGGTCGCCGCGGCGAGGATGCGGTTGACGGCGAGGTAGGGGCCGGCCGCCGTGCGGATGGGGCTCGCGCGATGCGCCGCCGCTTCGGGCTGCACCATCAGCGTGTGCTCGTGGGGGCAGCGGCCCCGCGTCGGCTGCGCGAGCGGCTCGATCACGAGGTGGTCGCCCTCGGTGCCGGCGGCGAGCGAGAGCGCGGGCAGCTGGGCCGCGTCGGCCGGGCAGATCGTCTGCACCGGGGGCGGAGGCGCCGTCTCGCGCACGGCGGGACCGGAGGGCTCGGGGGCCTTGCCGCTGCACGCCCCGAGCGGGAGCGAGGAGACGAGCAGGAGCGCGAGGGAGGGAATGCGCGGCGCCGCGGCGCGGCCGTGCGTCTTCGGGTCGGTCATGGGCGGAAGGCGTCGGTGGCTGCGACGAGGTGCTCGACGATGCCGGGCTCGGCAGCCGAATGGCCCGCGTCGGGTACGAGATGGAGTTTCGCCTCCGGGAAGGCGCGGTGCAGATCCCACGCGCTCTTCGGAGGGCAGACGACGTCGTAGCGGCCCTGCACGATCACCGTGGGGATCTGCCGGATGCGGTGCACGTCGCGCAGGAGCTGGTCGTCGACGTCGAGGAAGCCGCCGTTCACGAAGTAGTGGCACTCGATCCGGGCGAAGGCCTCGGCGAAATGGGCCTCCCCCGTGCGCGCCACGAGGTCCGGATCGGGGAGCAGGCGGCTCGTCGCGCCTTCCCAGATGCTCCACGCCTGGGCCGCGGGGATGCGGATCGACGCGTCCTCGGAGGTCAGCCGCGCATGGTACGCGTGGAGGAGGTCGGCCCGCTCGGCCTCGGGGATCGGCGCGAGATAGCCTTCCCACGCGTCGGGGAAGATGCGGCTCGCGCCGTCCTGGTAGTACCAGTCGATCTCCTCCTTCCGGAGGAGGAAGATGCCGCGCAGCACGATCTCGGTGACCCGCGTGGGATGCGTCTCGGCATAGGCCAGCGCCAGCGTGCTTCCCCACGAGCCCCCGAAGACCTGCCACCGCTCGATGCCGAGGTGCTCGCGCAGCCGCTCGATGTCGGCGACGAGGTGCCAGGTCGTGTTGTGCTCGAGGCAGGCGTGCGGCGTGCTCCGACCGCAGCCCCGCTGGTCGAAGAGCACGATGCGGTAGGCGCGCGGATCCCAGAACCGGCGGTGATCCGGGCTCGTCCCGCCGCCGGGGCCTCCGTGGAGGAAGAGCGCGGGCTTGCCCTTCGGGTTGCCACACTCCTCGAAGTAGATCGTGTGCACGTCGTCCACCCGGAGGAATCCGGTGCGGAAGGGCTCGATCGGGGGGTAGGCGGGCATCGGGCGGGCAGGCTACCAGGAATGCGGCCGGGGGTCACCGAAGCAGGGCGTCCCGGAGGCGATTCCGAGGAGGGAACGGGGGCGTGCGCCCGGGCGCGGGGCCGCTCAGCGCTCGAGGACCAGCTCGCCGTTCGGTGTCGCGAGGGCGACCCGCCGGAGGCCGGGCTCGCCGCCCACGAGGCGCATCGGGACCGCGGCGTCGCCCACCCAGCGCGCGAGGTCCGACTCGTCCTCCGGGGCGAGCTCGAGCCAGGCGATGCCGTTCGCCCGACAGGCGTGTCGGGCGGGCTGGGCGCCGGGCCACCGCCAGGGGTCGTCCCATTCCTCGAAGAACGGCAGCCAGGGGCGTGCGATCGACGCGGCCACCCCCGCGGCGCGCCAGGCGAGCTCCGTCCCGTCGGGCCGGAGGCGACGGCGCGGCTCCACGGCGACGTCGAGCTCGACGGCGAGATCCTCGAGGCGATCCGTGCGGAGCGACCAGCCGACCAGGCGGTCCCCGCCGCCGAGCTGCGCGGCGAGCGCCTTCCCGATCGCGTTCCGGCGTGCGAGCTCGCCGTCGACGATGCCGAGGAGCGCGAGGTATTGCCGTCCCAGCGGGACGATCCGGTTCGCGGTTCCGATGCCTGGGTGTACGCCACCGTCGAGCACCTCGAGGCCGAGGCCCCGGATGCGCTGCGTGGCGGCTTCGAGATCCCCCACCCCGAGGATCACCTGGCCGAGCTCGAGCATTCCCGCTGAATACCGCAACGCGCGAGCCGTAGCGATTGTTACCTTCTCCGCACGGGAGAGCCTCGCGGCGTGATCTCGGAGCCGCGCGCGAAGGGGCGGGGCTTGCCGGGGGGGCCGCGATCGCCTATCCCCCCGGCCGCCATGGCGCACGATTTCGAGAGGCGGAGGACCTTCGCCATCATCTCCCACCCGGACGCGGGCAAGACCACGCTGACCGAGAAGCTCCTCCTCTACGGAGGCGCCATCCACGCGGCCGGCGCGGTGAAGTCGCGCAAGGCGAAGAAGTCGGCGACGTCCGACTGGATGGAGCTCGAGAAGCAGCGCGGCATCTCCGTGACCTCGTCCGTGCTCCAGTTCGAGTACGACGACGTCCGCTGGAACCTGCTCGACACGCCGGGCCACAACGACTTCAGCGAGGACACGTACCGCACGCTGACGGCGGCCGACTGCGCGATCATGATCCTCGACGCCGCGAAGGGCGTCGAGCCCCAGACCCGGAAGCTCTTCCACGTCTGCCGGATGCGCGGCACGCCGATCGTGACCTTCGTGAACAAGCTCGATCGCCCCGCGCGCGATCCCTTCGACCTGATGAGCCAGGTCGAGGAGGTCCTCGGCATCGCGACCGTTCCGTTCACCTGGCCGATCGGCTCCGGCGAGCTCTTCCAGGGCGTGTACGACCGCCACGCGAAGCACGTCGCGCGCTTCGCGAAGGACAAGGAAGGCAACTCGAAGCGGGCCGAGATGAAGGTCACCGGCATCGAGGATCCGGAGCTCGACAAGACGCTCGGCGACGAGCCGGCGACGACCCTGCGCAACGAGATCGAGCTGCTCGACGGAGCGGGCGAGGGCTGGAACCGCGAGCGCTTCCTCGCGGGCGAGATCACCCCCGTCTTCTTCGGCAGCGCGCTCACGAACTTCGGCGTCGAGCCCTTCCTCCACCAGTTCAAGGAGCTCTGTCCGCCGCCGGGTCCGCGCGCGGCCGCGGACGGCAGCCTCGTGAAGCCGACCGACGACCGCTTCACCGCCTTCATCTTCAAGGTGCAGGCGAACATGGACCCCTCGCACCGCGATCGCGTCGCCTTCGCCCGCATCTGCTCCGGCAAGTTCGAGGGCGGCATGAAGGTGCACCACTACCGGCTCGGCAAGGAGATCCGCCTGAACCGCGCCGAGCAGTTCTTCGCGCAGGAGCGCGAGACCGTGATGGAGGCCTACGCGGGCGACATCCTCGGTCTCTACGATCCCGGTCTCTTCCGCATCGGCGACACGCTCTCGTCGGGCGGCTCGATGGCCTTCGACGCCGTCCCCCGCTTCTCGCCGGAGCACTTCGGTCGTCTGCAGCTCCTCGATCCGCTGAAGCGCAAGCAGCTCCAGAAGGGCATCCAGGAGCTCGCGGAAGAGGGCACGGTGCAGCTCTTCATCCAGCCGGGCCGCGAGAAGGATCCGATCTGCGGCGTCGTCGGTCGCCTGCAGTTCGAGGTGCTCACCTTCCGCATCGAGCACGAGTACGGCGCGAAGATCGCGTTCGACATCCTCCCCTACCAGCACGCGCGCTGGGTCGACGGAGCCGAGACCTGCGACGATCTGAAGGCGAAGCGCGTGCCGCTCGCCGTCACCGATCAGGACGGACGCCCCGTGGCGCTCTTCCGCGACGATTGGGAGCTCGAGCGCGCGATCCGCGACAACGCCGAGTGGGTCTTCCACGAGACGGCGCCGATCCGCGCCGGCACGGGCGAGTGAGCCGCGGGGCCGCCCTCGGGTGGCCCGTGGGTCTTCAGACCCAGGAGATCGCGAAGGCCACCGACGTCTCCGACAGCGCCTTGTTGGAGACGCGGACCGCACGGGCGGCGAGCGAGAGGCCCCCCTCGAAGATCCCTTCGACGCCGAGTCGGTAGTACGGGATCACGGCGAGCGGCATGCCGTGGAGCTCGACGCGCGCATCCTTCGGTCCGAGACGCCAGACTGCGCACGCCCCTCCGCGCGACATGCGCTCGTAGACCGATGGCATGCGTTGCAGGATGCGGCCCGGGTGGACCACGCCGGAGGCCTTGAGCCCCTGGACCAGGGTCATCACGTAGCTCTTCTGCACCCTGTCCGAGACCGTGCGACCGATCGCCCGCACCTCGCCGGGATCCCGGATGAGCTCGTTCATGACGCGGTAATGCGCCATCGCGAGCTCCATCGGGATCCACGATTGCATCACCAAGTTCCGGATGGCGTCGTGGTGCGCCTTCGGAAGCAGCTGGTAGTAGCGTTCCTCGAGCTTCCGATCCCGCACCGCCTGGAGCGACGTGCCGAGCACCGTGCCCCGGACGTCCGTGGCCAGCGAGAAGCTCGCGGGGAGGGGGACCAGGATCTCCGGGTTCATCGTCACCGACTCAGTATCGGTCCCCCTTCGCCGAATTCCATGGCCTTTCGGTGGAAATCCGACCCCCGTGCGCTGTCCGTCCACCTCGGGTTACCCTGTCGCCATGAGCGCGCGCCCTCGCATGCGACCCCGATTCGAGGTCGAGCTGACCGTTCCGACCGAGACGATCGTGAAGAGGATGGTCTCCGTGATGCAGGAGGAATCCTGTGCGATTCGCGGGGAGGTCCGCCCTCGAGGCGCCGAGCTCCGGCTCAAGACGGGCCAGCGCCACTTCTGGTCGCCCTTCCTCAGCATCGCGTTCTACGACGACGAGGCGGAGGGCAAGACCTACCTCGTCGGCCGCTTCGCTCCCCATCCCGATGTGTGGACGTTCTTCCTCTGCCTCTACGGGCTGTACTTCATGGTCGGCCTCTTCGGCGCCATGTACGGCGTGAGCCAGTGGATCATCAAGCAGCCGCCCTGGGCCTTCTGGTCGGTGCCCCTCTGCCTCGGCCTCTTCGCCTTCACGTACGGCGCGGCGTTCATCGGCCAGGGCCTCGGGGCCGAGCAGATGTACCTGATGCGCACCTTCGTCGACCGCTGCCTCGAGGACGAGCCGACGGGAGACGGCGGGCGTCCCCCTTCGGTGCGACCGCCGCCGCCCGTCCTGGACGCCCAGGGCTGAGGCGCGGCCCGCGAGCGGCCGCGCCCCGTGTCCGCTCTCAGGGCGCTTCGGCGCGGAGCGACTCGATGCCGTCGAAGAGCCCCTCGAAGAGCGCGCCCGAGAGGTAGCGCTCGCCGGCGTCCGGCAGGATCACGACGATCGTCTTGCCCGCGTACTGCTCCTCGTTCGCGAGCCGCGCCGCGACGGCCATGGCGGCGCCGCAGGAGATGCCCGAGAGCAGGCCCTCTTCGCGCGCGAGGCGACGCGCCATCGCGATGGCCTCGTCGTTCGTCACGCCCTCGACGCGATCGACGAGCGAGAGGTCGAGGTTCTTCGGCACGAAGCCGGCCCCGATGCCCTGGATCTTGTGGGGGCTCGGCGTGGGCGTCTCGCCCCGCACCGTCTGGCCGATGACGGGCGAGTGCACCGGCTCGACCGCGACGGAGACGAGGGGCTTGCCCTTCACCTTCTCGAAGTAGCGGCTCACGCCCGTGATCGTCCCTCCGGTGCCGACGCCGGCGACGAGCACGTCGCACTCGCCGCCCGTGTCCTCCCAGATCTCGGGGCCGGTCGTCTTCTCGTGGATCGCCGGGTTCGCGGGATTCTCGAACTGCCGGACGAGCACGTACTTCTCGGGGTTCTCGGCGGCGAGCTGCTCCGCCTTCGCGATCGCGCCCTTCATGCCCTGCGGACCCGGCGTGAGCACGAGCTTCGCGCCGAGCGCCACGAGCACCTTGCGGCGCTCGAGGCTCATCGTCTCGGGCATGGTGAGGATGCACTCGATGCCGCGCGAGGCGGCGGCGAAGGCGAGCGCGATGCCGGTGTTGCCGCTCGTCGCCTCGACGATGGCCTTGCCCGGACCGAGGAGTCCCTTCTCCTCCGCGTCCCAGATCATCGCGGCGCCGATGCGGCACTTCACGGAATAGGCCGGATTGCGACCCTCGATCTTCGCGAGCACCGTGGCCTTCGAGCCGGCCGTGATGCGGTTGATGCGGACGAGGGGGGTGTGCCCGATGCTGCGGGCGTTGTCTTCGAAGACGCGCGGATACGATGCCATGGCGCGCAGCCTAGACCGAACCCCGCCCCTTGCCCAAGGGGGGCCGAGCGTCGTCCTTCGCCGCGGGCTCGATCCACTCCCCGTCCGACCGCTCGACGACCCGTCCCTCGAGGGCGACCCGCCAGGAGATTCCACGGCGGCGTAGCTCGGCCGTGTAGACCGAGTCGGTGTGGAAGAGGCGCGCGGCGCGCGTGGCGATGGCGGTCGAGAGCAGGAGGGGAAGCACGATGGCGTAGTCCCCCGAGAGCTCGAAGACGAGGACGGTCGCCATGATCGGCGCGTGGGTCGTCGCGGCCACCACCGCCGCCATGCCGACGAGCGCGTAGCTCCCCTCCGACCCGACGGGGATGATGCCGTGGAGCGCGAGCGCGGCGAGGTGCCCGAAGCCCGAGCCGAACGCCGCCCCGAGGAACATCGAGGGCGTGAAGACGCCGCCCGGTGTCCCGGAGCCGACGGAGAAGAGCGTGGCCACCGCCTTGCCGACGAAGAGCAGGGCCACGACCCCGAGCGCCACGCGGCCGTCGAGGACGGCGTTGAGTGGCTCGTAGCCGTTGCCCACGACCTGGGGGCAGACCGCGACCACGAGGCCCGTCAGCAGCCCTCCGAGCAGCGTCCGTCGGGGGACGTCCTCGATGCGTCGGAAGAGGTCCTCCACGCGCGCGAGGAGCCGCACGAAGAGCAGCCCGAGCAGCCCCGCCACGAGGCCGATCACGGCGTGGAGACCCATCTCGTATCCTGATGCGAGGTGGAAGGAGCGTGCGCCGTAGATCGGCCCCGAGCCGGTCAGCGCACGGCTCGCGGACGCCGCGATGGCGACCGCGATGGCGGTGGGCAGGACCGCCTCGAAGGCCATCACCCCCGCGACGACCTCGACGACGAAGAGCACGGCGGCGATCGGAGTGTTGTACGCGCTCGCGAATCCGGCCGCGGTCCCGGCCGCGAGGAGGGCACGCCGATGCCGCTCCTCGACGCGGAAGAAGGACGAGGCGCGCTCTCCGAAGGCCGCCCCGAATTGGATCAGGGGACCTTCGCGCCCGATCGACGCGCCGCCGACCAGCGCGACGAAGCAGCCCACCGAGCGCCAGAGGGTCGCCTCGAGCCGCATGCGGGTCTGCCCGAGCACGACGGCCTCCATGACGTCTCCGACGCTCTGGCCGCCGACGAGCGCGCGGGCCCTCTTCGCGGCGTGGCCGGCCAGCCATCCGAAGGCGGCCGGGGCCCCGATCCGGACCGCGAGCGGCATCCCGACGAACGCCTCGACGACGTTCCCGTGGCCGTAGAGCGTGCGCATCACGAGGGCGGCGGCCTCGCGGAACCCGTGCGCGAAGAGCGAGCCGACGAGGGCCACGAGCACGAGCGCGAAGGCGAAGCGCAGCGTCGGCTTCGGATCCGACTCGAGGAGGGGAGGGGGACCCGACACCTCGCCGCTCGGCAGGTCCGAGAGTGGCGAGCCCGGGCCGTGCGCCTCCTCGCTCATACGCTCACTCGAAGCGGACGTCCCAGATGCCGACGGCCGTCTCGAGTCGGATCAGGGCGCGCGCATGGGCCGCGAGGGCCTCGTAGTAGTCGAGGTGGACCTGGTTCGCCGTCCGCTGCGCGAGGAGCACCTCGATCAGCGTGGTCCCGCCGTGCTGGTATTCGTACATCACGCGCTCGAGCACCTGATCGGCGCGCGAGAGCAGGCCCGTCCCGTAGATCTCCAGGCGATCGGCGGCCGCCCGGTACTCCGCGAGCGCGCGGCGCACCTCGGTGCGCACGCGGAGCTCGGTCGCGTGCAGGAGCAGGCCCTCCTGCTGGACCATGCCCTGGGCCGCGAGGACGGGGCCGCGGTGGCGGTTCGAGAAGGGCAGGGGCACGGTGACCGTGGCGCCGAGCGTGTCGTTCGCGTGCTGACGGAACTGCGGGACGCTCGTCGAGCCGTTGTGCGTCCAGCCCACGTTCAGCTGGGCGTCGATGATGCGGTTCACCCGGGCGAGGCCGAGCATCGCACGCGCGCGCTCGAGCGATCGCATGCGCGCGACGAGATCCGGACGCATGGCGAGCGCCCGCTGCACGAGCTCGTCCTCGTCGAACTGGCGGACGGGGAGCAGGAGGTCGCCGTGCACGGAGATGGGCTCGGGCGAGTCGGCCGCGGCCGAGGCGTAGAGCGAGAGCACGGTCTCGGCGCCACGGAGCTGGCCCTCGACCGAGTAGAGGCGCGCACGGAAGCTCTCGTACTCCACCTGCGACTGGAGGAAGACCGTCTCGCCGATGTCGCCGTGCTCGAAGCGGTGGCGGTTCACCTCGACCAGGCGCTCGAGGCTCGCCAGCGTGCGCTGCTGTCGCTCGAGGGCGAGCTTCGCTTCGAGCGCGTCGACGTACGCGACGGCCGCGTCCGCACGGAGCGCGAGGAGGTGCGCCTCGAGCTCGGCGCTGACGACGTCCCGCCCGGCTTCGGCGGCCGCCACGCGGCGCCGCCGCTTGCCCCCGAGCTCGACCGGCACGGTGAAGCCCACGAACGACGCCGTGGGCGCCCCCTGGCCGCTGATGTCCACCTGGCCGAGGCCGACCGTCAGCGTCGGATTCGGGAAGATGCGAGCGACCGCGATCTGGGCGACCGCGATCGGGAGGCTCGCCCGGGTGGCCGCCGCCTCGAGGTTCACCTCGCCGACGCGCCCGAGGAATTCCTCGAACTCGAGCACCGAGGGGCCCGGGATCACGGCCGCCTGGCTCCCGGGGGTCGTCTGGGCCGAGGACGCGCAGGGGAGCGCGACGGCGATCAGGACGGCGACGAGCCCACGAAACCTTCTCATGCGACGACCTCCGCCACGACGTCTTCGAAGTCGCGTTCCTTCCGCTGCTGCTGGAAGCGCGACTCGACGACGAGGTAGAGCGCGGGCAGGACGAAGAGCGTGAGGAGGGTCGCGCTCAAGAGACCTCCCACGACGACGGTGGCGAGAGGCCGCTGGACGTCCGAGCCGATCCCGTGCGCGAGCGCCGCGGGCAGCATGCCGAGCGCGGCGACCGTGGCAGTCAGCAGCACGGCCCGGAGACGGCCCGCCGCGCCGCGACGGATCGCGTCCTCGAGCGAGACTCCGCCCTTCCGCAGGTCGTTCAGACCCGAGACGAGGATCACGCCGTTCTGGACGGCCACGCCGAAGAGGGTGATGAACCCGACGGCGGACGAGACGTTGAGGGTCATGCCACGCATGTGCAGCGCGATCATGCCTCCGAGCAAGGCCAGGGGCACGTTGACGAGGATCATGGCCGGCTGGCGCAGGTTCCCGAACATCCCGTAGAGGAGCAGGAAGATCAGGGCGAGGACGAGCGGGAGGATCAGGGCGAGGCGCTTCTGGGCGCGCGCCTGGTTCTCGAATTGCCCGCCCCAGCGGACCTCGTAGCTCGACGGGACGCGCACCTGCCGGTGGATCCGCCCCTGCGCGTCGGCGAGGAAATGCGAGAGGTCGCGCCCACGCAGGTTCAGCTTCACCGTCACGTGCCTGCGGCCACGCTCGCGCGTGATGGTGCTCTCGCCCGTGCGCATCTCCGTCCGAGCCACCTGCGAGAGCGGCACGAGCACTCCGGAAGGGGTGCGGATCATGAGGTCGCCGATCCGCCTCGCCGAGTTGCGCACCTCCGAGGGGAAGCGCACGGCGACGTCGTAACGACGTTCGTTCTGGTAGACCTGGGCGACCGAGCGCCCGCCGATGGCGATCTCGATGAGGCGCGCGATCGTGCCGACGTTGATGCCGTAACGGGCGGCGGCGGCGCGATCGACGATCACCTGGATCTGGGGCAGGGGAGGCTCCTGGTCCACGGCGACGTCGGCGCTCCCGGGGGTTCGCTTCAGGACCTCGACCATGTCGAGGGCGATGCGGCGCGCCTCCGTGAGGTCGTCGCCGAAGATCTTCACGACGAGGTCGCTGTGGGCGCCGGCGATCTTGTCGTTCACGCCGTCGATCATCGGCTGCGAGAAGCCGACGACGATGCCGGGGATGCGGCGGAAGCGAGCGGCCATCCGCTCGATCAGATCGGCCTTCGTCATCCCCGAGGGCCAGCGGTCGTAGGGCACGAGGCCGACCGAGCTCTCGATGTGCGAAGGCGTCCACGGATCGGTGCCGTCGTCGTTGCGTCCGAGCTGGGTCACGATGTAGCTGACCTGTCGGAACTCGAGGGCCGCCTCCCGCACCTCGGAGGCGAGCTCGCTCGCCTTCTCGAGCGAGAGACCGGGCGGGAGCTGCACCTGGAGCCAGATCGAGCCTTCGTCGAGCTCGGGCAGGAAGCCCTTGCCGACCGTGATGCCGAGGACGATCGCGACGACCGCCGCCGCGACGCCGGCGCCGAGGAAGGGCCAGGGCTTCCGGACGATCGCGTCGAGCGCCTTCCGGTACGAACGCTCGGCGGCCTCGAGCGCCTTGTTGTGGTGGATCTTCCGCGGCTTCCGGAGGGCGGCGAGCGAGAGGCCGGGCACGAGCGCGAGGGCGAGGAGCAGGGCCGCGAAGAGGGCGAAGCCGATGGTCCACGCCATCGGCGTGAAGAGCTTCTTCTCCACGCGCTGGAAGGCGAAGAGCGGCAGGTACGCCGTGATGACGATGACCTTCGCGAAGAAGATCGGGCGGGCGACCCGGCTCGCGGCATGCGAGGCGTCGAAGTCGGTCAGCGTCGCGTCCGGATCCTCCTCGCGACGGCTGAGGATCGACTCCATCACGACGATGGCGCCGTCCACGATGATGCCGAAGTCGATGGCGCCGAGCGAGAGCAGGTTCGCCGGGATGTCGTTCAGCCGCATCAGGATGAACGCGAGCAGGAGCGAGAGCGGGATCGTCGTCGCGACGATGAGCGCGCTGCGCGGGCTCCCGAGGAAGAGGATGAGCACCAGGATGACGAGCCCGATGCCCTCCGCCATCGTCCGGGAGACGGTCCGGAGCGTGGTGTCGACCAGCGTGGTCCGGTCGAGGTAGGGCACGAGGCGGACGTCCGCGGGGAGCCCGCCGCGATGGAGCTCCGCGATGCGGGCATGCACCTGCTCGAGCACGCGCGAGGGATTCTGTCCGCGGAGGAGGAGGACGACGCCGCTCACCCCGTCCGGGTCGTGGTCCTTGCCGAGGATGCCGTTCCGCTGGAGGGCACCGAGCTGGAGCCTCCCGAGGTTCTTCACGAAGACGGGGATTCCGTTCTCCTCGGAGACGACGATGTTCCCGAGGTCCTCGAGGTGCCGCACGAGGCCGATGCCGCGGACCACGAAGCCCTGGTCGCCGCGGATCATGATGCCGCCGCCGGCGTTCGCGTTGTTCTCCTCGATCGCGTCGACGACCTGCTGGAGCGAGACGTGGTAGCGGGCGATGCTCTGCGGATCGAGGATCAGCTGGAACTGGGTCGTCTCGCCGCCGAAGCTCGTGACGTCGGCGACGCCGGGGATCTGGCGCAGCCCCGGCACCACCACCCAGCGCTGCAGCTCGCGCAGCTCGCGCTGACCCCGCGTGCGGCTCTCGAGCGTGTAGCGGAGGATCTCGCCGATCGGGGAGGTGAGCGGGTCGAGATCCGGCGTCGCGCCGGGCGGGAGCTCCACCTGCGAGAGGCGCTCCCGGATGCGGGCGCGGGCGAAGTAGTCGTCGATCCCGTCCTGGAAGACGAGCGTCACGATCGAGAGGCCGAACGTCGACCGCGAGCGCATCACCTCGAGGCCGGGCGTGCCGTTCAGCTCGCGCTCGAGCGGGATGGTGACCTGCTGCTCGACCTCTTCCGCCGCGTGGCCCGGGTACATCGTGATGACCTGGGCGGTCGTGTCGGCGATGTCGGGATAGGCCTCGACGGCCAGCTCGAGGTAGCTGAGATAACCGAAGACCCCGAGCAGGAGGAAGATGGCCGCGACGAGCCAGCGCCGCTTGATGGCGCTCGTGACGAAGCGCTCGATCACTGGAGCATCACCGCGTTCGTCGCGACGATCCGGTCACCCGGCCTCAGGCCGTCCTCGACGATGGTGCGCTCGCCGATGGCTTCGCCGAGCGTGACCCGCCGCCGTGCGTAGTGGTACGGGGAGGTCTCGACGAAGACGTAGCTCGCGTCGCCGTGGAGGATGATCGCCGTCGTCGGGACGAGGATCTTCGACTCCGCGATCTCGGCGAAGGACACGCTCGCGAACATGCCGGGGTGCAGGCGTCGGTTCGCGTTGTCGAGCGCGATGCGGACCTCGAGCGTGCGCGTGTCCGGATCGAGGATGTCGCCGACGAAGAGCACCGAGCCCCGCCACTCCTCGTTCGGATAGGCCGGCAGCGTGACCTTGGCCTCGGCGCCCTGGTGGACGTGGCGGATGTCCTTCTCCTGGATGTCCGCCGTGACCCAGACGGTCGCGAGGTCGGCCACCGTCATCAGGACGTCCGAGGGATCCGCGTGGAATTCGCCGGGGGCGACGTGGAAGTCGACCACGCGCCCCGCGATCGGGGAGCGGATCGTCAGGGCGCCGCCGATGTGGCCGGCCGAGAGCCCGTAGAGCCGGAGGCGCTCCTCGCTCCGCTCGAGCTCCTGCGTGGCGATCTGCTCCTCGGTCTGCGCCGTCTCGAAATCGCGCTGCGCGCCGATGCCGTGCTCCACGAGGTCGCGTTGGCGCGCCATGGTGCGCTCGGCCTGGGCCAGGTGGCTGCGCGCCTGGAGGAACTCGGTCTGGGCGTGGACCATGTCGGCCGAGTCCAGCGTGAGCAGCGGCTGGTTCGCGCGGACGTTGTCCCCGAAGCGGATGAAGAGCTGCACGACGCGGCCGGGGACCGGGGGCGTGATGCGCACGAGCTTCGACGGGTCGGCCTCGATCTGGGCCGGGGCCTCGATGTCTTTGTGCACGGTCTCCGGGCTCACCGCTTCGACGCGGAGCCGCTGACGGAGCGCCGAGCCCGGCGGCAGCTCGACCACGTCGCCGTGATGGACGACCGCCTCGACCGGATCCGGCTCGACGTGCGCATGGCGGCGTTTCTCGCCGCACGCGACGAGGAACACGGACAACATGACGAAACTGTAAGGAAAACGGCGCATCGGAACGGTCTTCGCGCAGGCTCTGCCACCCCCTCCGTCGGGCCGCAACCCGGACGGTCCCCACGGGGCGAGTGGGAAATACGCACGGACCCTGGCGTAGGATGGCGCGTGACCCGACCTCTCCTCCCCCTCTGCGCCCTCGCCCTCGTGGTCGGCGCCTGCGACGAACCGCCTCCGCCTCCGCCGGCGCCCCCGCCGAGCGCGACTCCCGCGGCTCCCGTGGGAGGTGGGGCCACCGCCACCGCCCCCACGCCGGCTCCGCCGACTCCCGCCCCCGCGGCACCGAGCGCGGGCGCATCGGGGCACGATCCCTGCCTCGTCGGGACCTGGACGCTGACGAGCGAGAACGCCGAAGCCTACTACCGCGCGCTCTTGACCCATTCGGCCGGCGGCGCCGCGGTCGAGGTGCAGGGCGTCGAGGGCACGAGCCATGCGACGTTCGGCGGCGACGGCTCGAGCACGTACTCGATGGACCACATCCGCTTCCGCTACCGGATCCCGGGCGCGGGGGGTGCGGTGCCGATCGACACGACGATGACCCTCGACGGCCGCGGCACCGGGCGGTGGCAGGGCTCGGGCGGCGTCGCGAGCGTGGTCGACACCGACTTCCACATGGAAGGGGACATCGCGATGAACGTGCGCGGGCGCGAGATGCGGACTCGTCTCCCGGAGACCGCGCAGAGCACCTTCGGAGGCGCGCACGCCGGCGGCATGCGCTACACGTGCAGCGCGACGACCCTCGTGGCGCGCTACGACGCGATGCCCGACGTCTCCGTCACCTGGGTGCGCTGATCAGCCGATCGCGCCCGGCTCGTCGACGCCGATCGCCGCGAAGTAGTCGTCGAGCGACTTCCCCGCCTCGTGCTCGAAGACGGTGGAGGTCGTCTCGAGGCTCGTGATGCGATCGAGCCGGAACGAGCGGAAGCCCTCGCGCAGCTCGCACCAGCCGACGACGATCCAGCTCTTCCCGAAGAACGCGAGCCCGAGCGGACGGATCCGTCGCGTCGAGGGCTCCCCGTCCTCGCGCACGTAGCCGAGGTCGATGCGCCGGCGCTGCTCGATCGCGCGGCGGAGCGTCGGCAGGTGGAGGCGCATCGCGTCGGGCAGCGCGAAGCCGGGCACGTACATGCGGACCGAGTCCACCCGCGCCCGGAGCTCGGCCGGGAGCACCTTGTGGATCCGGTCGAACGCATGCCCCGCCGAGCGCGAGAGCTCGGGATCCCCGAACCCCGAGACCATGCGGGCTCCGAGCACGAGGGCCTCGAGCTCGTCCGCGCGGAACATCAGCGGGGGGAGATCGAAACCGGCCCCGAGCCGGTAGCCGACGCCCGCTTCTCCTTCGATGGGCACGCCGGAGGCGACGAGGTCGGCGATGTCGCGATAGACCGTGCGGACGCTGACGCCGAGCTCGTCCGCGAGGAACCGACCCGTCACCGCCTTCTTGCGACGGAGCAGCCGGACGAGCTCGAAGAGGCGATCCGCGCGGCGCATCGGTCTAGGCCGCGTCCTTCCGCGCCGCGCGCGGCGTCCACGTGGCCTCGTGGACCCGGTCGAGGTAGGCGACGAGGCGTGCCCGACGCTCGACCGACGCGTGCTGACGCGGCGTGAGCTCGGTGCGGTACCCGTGGAGCTGAGGGAAGAGCGAGAGGTCGGCACACGAGAGCTCGTCGCCGAGCCAGAAGCCCTGCGACGGAGCCCGCGCCTCGAGGTCGTCGAGGAGCGCCTCGAGCCGCGACCAGCACTCCGCGGGGCCTCCCCTCCACACGTCCCGTCCGACGAGGCTCCCGATCACCCGTTCGCGGATCGGCTTCGTCACGTCGCGACGCACGGGCTCCGGAATGCCCTGGAAATAGGCCTCGCGCGTGCGCTCCCAGTTCTCGTCGTCGGCCCATCGCGAGGCCACCAGGTATCCGTAGAGCGCTCCGTCCGCCATCTCCTCCCAGAGCCGCGCCTCGGGGCTCGAGAGCGCCGCGAGCGGCGACAGCCGCTCGATGCGGCGGAGGATCGGCGTCGAGTCGTAGACCACCTCGTCGTCGACGAGGAGGATCGGGAGCTGCCCCTTCGGATTCATCGCGACCACGTGATCGGGAGGTCCGGCTTCCCGGCGTTCGTACGAGAGACCGGCGTACCGCAGGGCCCGGCTCACCTTCATGCAGAAGGGAGAATAGGACTCGTGCCGGGGGAGGGAGAGGGCGGCGAATTCGAGGAGGACGAGGTTCGGCTGGGACATGGTTCGATGTTCCTTTCGACCTCGAGCGTAGGGAGGGGCTACTGACACCCTCCTGTCAGGAGACCATGGAGGCCCTCGAGATTCCAGGGGGCCGGCCCCAGCACGTCGACGTGCACGTGCCCGATCCTCGTCGACGTGCACGAGCCGCGTGCACGTGCACGTGCACGTGCCCGATTCGCGTGCACGTCGACGTGCACGATGGGGCGTGCACGTGCACGTCGTCCTCAGGCCAGGAGGCCTCCATCGACGTTGATGCACGCCCCCGTCGTGTAGCTCGCCGCGTCCGACGCGAGGTAGAGGACGATTCCCGCCATCTCGTCGGGCTCGGCTCCCCTCCCCATCGGGATCTGCCCGAGGATCGTCTTCTTCAGCGCGTCGTTCGTCGTGAGCGCCGCGGCGAACTTCGTGTACGTGAGGCCGGGCAGGAGCGCGTTCACGCGGATCCCGAGGGGAGCGCATTCCTTCGCGAAGGCGCGCGTCATGCTGATGACGGCGGCCTTCGTGATCGAGTAGATGCCCTGCATGGGCCCCGGGACCACGCCGTTCACGGAGGCGACGTTGATGATCGAGCCTCCTCCCTTCTCGCGCATCAGCTTGCCGGCGGCGGTCGACGCGAAGAAGTAGCCACGGATGTTCACGTCGACCGTCTTCTGGAAGGCGCTCGGGTCGGTGTCGAGGATGTGGCCGAAATAGGGGTTCGCGGCCGCGTTGTTCACGAGCACGTCGAGCTTCCCGTGCTTCTCGCGGATCGCCGCGAACGTCGCGTCGATCTGCTCGAGCTCGCCGATGTGGCAGGCCATCGCCTCGGCGCTGCCTCCGCCCTCGCGGATGCTCTCGGCGACCTTCTCGCAGCCCTCGACCTTCCGGCTCGCGACGATCACGTGCGCCCCGTTCGCGGCGAGCAGCCGCGCGATCGACTCGCCGATGCCTCGGCTGCCACCGGTGACGAGCGCCACGCGCCCCGACAGATCGAAGAGGTTCTTCCCGCTCATCGTCCCGCTCCTTGTGCCGGCCCGGACGGCCGGCGTGCATCCCAGGGCGGGCATCGTAGGCTCGTTCCGTCCGGATGCCGACCCTCGACGAGCTAAGAGCGGG
>JAXLYX010000039.1:0-26650 GCA_046351215.1 Polyangiales bacterium
ATGCCGAAGGGCCCGGCGATCGCCGAGCCCTCCGTGCGAAGCGAGCCCCGTTCAGTCCTTGAGCTGCTCGGCGAGGTAGCGCTCCTTGCCGATCTCCTCGATGACGTGGAGCTGCGACTCGAGCCAGTGGATGCCCTCTTCCTCGGACTCGAGGATCTCCGCGAGGATGTCGCGCGTCCCGTTGTCGCCCTTCTCGAAGCAGAGCTTGATGCCGTCGTTCAGGCGCTTCACGGCCTCGAGCTCGAGCTCGAGGTCGACGCGGTGCATCTCGACCACGTCCTCGCCGACGCGCACCGGGTTGTACCGCTGCATGTTCGGGATGCCGCCGAGGTACAGGATCCGATCGATGACGAGCTCCGCGTGCTTCATCTCCTCGATCGACTCCGAGCGCTTCTTCTTCGCCACCGTCACGTAGCCCCAGTCCTCGCACATCTTGTAGTGGATGAAGTACTGGTTGATCGCGGTGAGCTCCGCCGTGAGCACGGCGTTCAGCACCTCGATGATCTCGGGATGGCCCTTCATGTCGTCTCTCCTCCGTACGCACTCCCACCCTAGCACCGGCGTCGGCGGGGTTGGCAGCACGGAGCAGTGAAAACGACATTCAACGCCGCGAGCGCGCGGCGTCGGAAGGCGCCTCAGGAGGCGACGGCGATCGGGAGCGAGCGCAGGCCGCTGTTGTCACGGGTCTCGGTCTCGAGGATGTGGTCGACGGCCGGGAGGCATCCCCCACAACCGGTGCCGGCCCCGCAGGCGCGGGCGACGGAGCCCCGGCAGGTGGCCCCGCCGGAGATGGCGGCCTTGATGACACGGTCCGAAACGCGCTTGCAGTGGCAGACGAGCATGGCGAGTGCCTCGACGACTTGCAGAAGATATGGATCCCGGGATTCTGAAAATCAATATCAATAAGGTCCGGCCCCGACGCTTTTTCCTCCCCACCCGGGGACTCCCCCGTTCCCGTTGACCCGGGCGGAGCACGCGTAGTCCCATGCGGCCCGGAGGGCGTACGCGATGTTCATCTCGGGGATGTCGGGCAACGAGATCTTCTGCCTGGCCCAGAAAGGCCTCTATCCCGGCGAGATCACCGTCGGGAACAGCGTCTGCTCCCTCGGCCTCGGCGGCGCGCTCGGCTCGTTCGGCCGGAGCATCGCCGGCGGCGAGATCACCCAGATCACCCAGCTGATCAGCGAGGGTCGTCACGCCGCCATCACGCGCATGGAGGCGGAGGCCCAGAAGCACGGCGCCCACGGGGTCACGGGCGTCGAGAGCAAGCTCGGGACGATGGCCGGCTACACGGAGTTCCTGGCGCAGGGGACGGCCGTCCATGCCCAGGGCCACATGGGGGGCTTCTTCTCGTCGGCTGCGTCCGGCATCGAGCTCTACTGCCACCTCGACGCCGGGTACCAGCCGAGGAAGTTCGTGATGGGGAACATCGCGTACGCCCTCGGCATCGGTCGGGGCCTCGCGGGCTCGCTGCGGACGCTGGCGCGCGGCGAGGTGAAGGAATTCTCGTCGATGTACAACGAGATCCGCCACCTCGCGCTCCGGCGGCTCCAGACCGAGGCCGCGCAGGCGGGCGCGAACGCGGTCGTCGACGTGAACATCGAGATGCTCCCCTTCGGTCCCGGGACGGTCGAGCTCCTGATGACCGGCACGGCGTCGTTCCACCCGCGGCTCTCGCCTGGCCCCGTGCGCCCGCTCGAGGTCCACACCTCCGAGCTCTCGGGCGAGGAGCTCTGGAACCTCGCCAAGCTCGGCCTCGTGCCGCACCAGCTCGTGATGGCGACGAGCGTCTATTCGCTCGGCGTGGCCGCGGGCATCGGCACGCTCTTCCAGAGCCTCTCGCGCGGCGAGCTCCCGGAGGTCACGCACCTCATCTACGAGGCGCGCGAGAACGCCCTCGAGCTCGTGCGGCGGGAGGCGGTGGGGCTCGGCGCCGAGCGTGTGATCGGCAATCGCCTGCAGATCCGCGAGATCGGCTCCGGCCTCGTCGAGGTCGTCGCGATCGGCACGGCCGTGCGCTCGATGGGGGGCATGGAGCCGGAGAGCCCCGTGCTGATCCCGCAGGCCGTCATCTACGACCGCGGCTCGGCCGACGCGGCGGATCGGGTGTCGGGCCTGACACCGCTCCGCGCCCCGATGGATCAGGCCCGGGCGACGACCCAGGCCGGAGGCCAGGCGATCGGCGTGATCGTGATGGTCGTCTTCTTCGTCCTGAGCTGCTGCATCTCGGGGATCCTCCCCCTGATCGCTGGCAAGAACTGATCGCGACGGAACCTTTTCGGCTCTCGATCGTCCGAAGTCTGGTCACGAATCGCGGGGCCATGGCCACGGGAGAGACGGGATGGAAGCCGAATCGAAAGCGGCGGTAGCCGAGGATCCGATCGTCGCATGCCTTCGCGCGGGCAATCCGCGGGAGGCGCTCGCCCTCTCGGCCAGGCTCCACGGAGCGTCGCTCGGACGGTTCGCGATGGCCCTGCTCGGGAACCAGGCCGAGGCCGACGAGGTCGTGCAGGAGGCCCTGCTCGCCGCCTACGACGCGATGCCGGGCTACCGGGGCGAGTCGTCGATCCGGGCGTTCCTGTACGGTATCGTGCGACACGTCGCGGCGAAGCGGCTCGCCACGCGCGTGCGCCGCGAACGGCGGCTCGTGCTGGTCCGCGACGCGGACGCCGAGAGCTCGCTGCCAGACGAGGAGCTCGCGCGCTGGCGCAGGGCGCGTCGGCTCCGCGTCGCGCTCGAGGACCTCCGGCCCTCGGAGCGGGAGGTCCTCCTGCTCCGCTACGAGGCGGGGCTCTCCTTCCGCGAGGTCGGGGACGCGACGGGGCTCGACGAGGCGACCGCGCGCAAGCGCACGAGCCGTGCGCTCGCACGGCTCCGGGCCGTGTTCGGAGACGAGGTGGGATGATGGACAAGAACGGCGCATCCAAGGAAGCCTTGCTCGACGATCTCGCTCCGCTCGTGGACGGCGAGCGCGACGTCCTCGCCCGCCACGAGTCGCTGCTCGCGAGCGACGCCGACGCGCGGGACCTCGCGCACGACGCCGCGAAGCTCGCGGAGGAGCTGGCGGACGCGGGCGCGGATCACCGTCCGGTCGCCGAGCTCGACGCGAAGATCCTCGCCGCGCTCGATGCGCGTGGCGTCGTGAACGCCTCGCCCGCCGGGCGCGCGATCGCGCCGCAACCGAGACCCGAGACGACCGACCGGACGGCGGCCGTGGTCGCTCCCGCGGCCGCGAAGGCTCCGGCGGCCCCGCCTTCGAGGGGGCCGCTGCTCGCGCTCGTGGGCGCGCTCTCGGCGCTCGCGGTCGTGGCCGCGGTCGTCCTCGGTCTCGTGATCGTGCCGAAGCTCCTCCATCGGACCACGGACACGCCTCCGCCGCCGCCGATCGCCGCCTGGTCCGGTCGCATCGACGCGATCGCTCCCTCGGCCGACACGAGCGGCCTCCGGCTCCGCGCGTCCGGCGCGCGTGACTTCGCGGGCGCCCGCGTCGGCGCGACGATCGCGCGAGGCACGACCCTCCGGACCGACGAGCGCACGCGGGCGCGCCTCGTCCTCGACGACGGGACCACGCTCGTGCTCGATCACGACTCCGAGCTCGAGCTCGGCGATCGCCCCGGACGCTCGGCCCGCCTCGTGCACGGCCAGCTGCTCGCCGAGGTGGCGCATCGCGAGGACGCACCGCACGCGCTCTTCCGCACGCCGAAGGCGGAGGTCGAGGTCATCGGAACGAAGCTGGTGCTCTCGGCGACCGACGACCTCACGAGCGTCCGCGTGACGCAGGGCGTCGTCTCGCTCTCGACCTCCGAGGGCAAGGTCGAGGTCGTGGCCGGCGACGAAGGGCTCGCCGACGGCGGAGCGCCTCGCGTCGTCCCGGCGCTCGATCTCGCTTCGTCGATCCGCTTCTCCGAGCTCGAGACCCGCGGCGACGAGGACCTCCCCGTCCCCGGTCTCGGCGAGCTGCGAGCACGCAAGCCCGGCGAGCGCGAGGAGCGCGAGCGCCCGCTGACGCTCGCCGAGCACGTCGTCCGCGTCCGGATCGCGGGCCCCGTCGCGCGCACCGAGATCGAAGAGGTCTTCCAGAACGACTCGGGGGACGTGCTCGAGGGCGTCTATCGCTTCCCCCTGCCCGAGGGCGCGCGCATCGCGAGCCTCGCGCTCGAGGTCGACGGTCGCTGGGAAGAGGGCGCGTTCGTCGCACGCGAGCGAGCCGCGCAGATCTTCCGCGGCGTGATCCGTCACGCGACCCCCGTCGCGGAGCGACGCCCGAACGAGGAGTTCATCTGGGTGCCCGGCCCGTGGCGGGATCCCGCGCTCCTCGAGTGGCAGCGCGGCGGTCGCTTCGAGCTGCGCATCTTCCCGATCCCGGCCCACGGCGCGCGTCGGGTCCGCATCGCCTACGAGCAGAATGTCGTGCCCCAGGGCAGTGCGCGGCGCTACGTGTACCCCCTGCCCTCCGTCCGCCGCGGCGACGCGCGGGTGGGCCGCTTCGTCGTGGACGCCCGCATCGCGGGCGCCGACGTGGGCAAGTCGCTCGTCGTCGACGGCTACTCCGGCACGACGCAGGTCGAGGACGGCGCGTTCCACGTCGCCTTCCAGGCGGATTCGTTCGCACCGACCGGCGATCTCGCGCTCTCCTACGTCCTCCCGGATCCGTCGCGCGAGCTCCGGTACTACGCGTTCCGCGGCTCCGCGGTGTCGCCGCCCCCGGCGACGACGCGCGAGCAGGACCCGACGGTCCACGCGCTCGAGGAGTCGCTCTCGCGCGACCCCCGAGGCTACGTGGTCTTCGCGCTCCGGCCCGACCTCCCCGCGGCTTCGAGCGCGCGCCCGACGGACTACGCCGTCGTCGTCGACACGAGCCAGAGCATGACGGGCGCGAGGCTCGCGCGTGCGACCCGCCTCGCCACGGCGCTCGTGTCCGAGCTCGATCGACGCCATCGCGTGACGGTCCTCGCCTGCGATCTCGGCTGCCGCTCGGCCTTCGACGCGCCGGAGATCCCCGGCGCCGAGGCCGCCGAGAAGGCACGCGTGTTCCTCGCGTCGCGTCGCGCGGCGGGCTCGTCCGACGTGAGCGCCTCGATCGAGGCGGCCGCCGATGCGCTCCTCCGCTCGGGCCGCTCCGGAGCACGCACCGTGATCTACGTCGGCGACGGCACGAGCACGACGGGAGCGACCACGCTCGCCGAGCTCCGCAGGGCCGCGGAGCGCATCGCACGCAAGGCCGTGACCGTCACGACGGTGGGCATCGGGCAGGACGCCGATTCGGCCGCCCTCTCGACGCTCGCGCGGATCGGTGGGGGTCACCACGTGCCCTTCGTGCCCGGCCAGTCGACGCTCGAGGCCGCGATGGCGGTGCTCGAGACGACCTACGGCACGGCCCTCGTCGACGCGACGGTGACGCTCCCGCCCGGCCTCTCGGACGTGGCGCCGAGCGCGCTCCCTTCCCTCCGGGCCGGCGAGGAGCTGACGCTCGCGGCGCGCGTTTCGGGCACGGTGGAAGGAGAGCTCGTGCTCCGCGGCAAGCTCGGAGGCGCGCCCTTCGAGCGGCGCTACCCGATCCGCCTCGCGGACGGCGCCACGACGACGAATTCCTTCGTCCCGCGGGTCTGGGCCGAGAAGCGCATCGGCGATCTCGAGCTCGAAGGCGGCAGCGAGGCGACGCCCACGCTCGTCGCCCTCTCGAAATCGTACGGCGTGATGTCGCGCAGTACCTCGCTGCTCGTGCTCGAGAGCGAGGCCATGTTCCAGGCCTTCGGCGTCGATCGCCCGACGACGACCCTCGCGTTCGGTGCGGACGAGGAGCTCGAGGAGAGCGTCGCGGACGCCGTCGGTGCCGAGAACGAGGCGGGCCTCGGCGACCTCGGGGCCGGCGCCCTGGCCGGGGCCTCCTCCGGCTTCGGTCGGGGATCGAACGCCGGAGAGGGCGCGCCCGCGAGCCGCGCGCGTTCCGCGGCCTCCGCGGACGCGTTCTCGGAAGAGGCGCCGATGCGTGCGGAACGCGCGGCGCCGGCTCCGGCGCCCTCGCAGCCGGCGGGGCCGACCACCTCGGCCACGGCCCGGCCGGCGCCCCCGATGCCTCCCGTGATGCCGCCGCGCGGCGGTCGGTGGATGCGGAAGGTCTGGTTCCGCGAGGGCCACGTCGACGTGGCGCGGGACGCCGCCGCGCGCATGCGCGCGGCCGTCGCCCAGGCCGAGGCCGCGCTCGCCGCGAGCCCGGAGAGCCGCGATCGCCGAAAGGCGCTCTATCGCGCCCTCGCGCGCGCCGGAGAGCTCGAGCGCGCGAAGGAGACGGTCGACGCCTGGCTCGCCAAGGATCCGAACGACGTCGAAGCGATCGTCGCCGCGAGCGACGTCGAAGGACGCCTCGGGCACCGCGAGGAGGCCCTGCGTCTGCTCTCCGGGATCGTCGATGCCGAGCCCGGGACGAAGGCGCTGCACGAGCGGCTCGCGTCGGTCCTCGAGCGCGACGGACGCATGGACGCCGCATGCGCCGAGCGACGGGCGATCGCGGCCGCGAGCCCGACCGATCCCGCTGCCGTGGCCCCCGCGCTCCGCTGCCTCGGGGCGCTGGGCGCGGGCGGCGAGGCGGCGGAGCTCCTCGCGCGGATCCCGGATCCGGCCGTCCGCACGCGTGCCTCCTCGCTCGCGTCGACCCCCGCGACGCTCGAGTCGGCCCGAGGCGACGTGGTGATCGAGGCGAGCTGGAGCCGTCCGGTCGACCTCGATCTCTCGCTCGTCGCCCCGGACGGGACCCGGTACTCGCTGCTCGGAGGCAGGGCCGGCGTGGTCGTCGAGGATGCGACGGCCAACACGCGGGAGCGACTCGGGCTGCGGACCGCGCGCGTCGGCACCTACGTCGTCGAGATCGCCCGCACGGCAGACGATCGAGCACCGGTGCAAGGGACGGTGCGCGTGCGCGCGCTCGGCGAGACGCGGTCGCTGCCCTTCACGCTCGTCGACGGACGCGCGGCCGTCGCCCAGATCGAGGTCGTGCGACGCTGGCGCCTCGAGCCGATGTGAGCCGGAAGGTCACGGGCGCTCGGGCCCGAGACGCCGAAGGGCGCTGCCCGCGAGGGTGCGCCCTTCGTCCTTCCGTCCTCCGTGGACGATCACTCGGCGGCGGCGCCGTGGGAGCAACCGCCTCCGCACCCGCCCGGCGCCGCGGCCGGAGCCGAGGCCGGGAGGTCCACCGCATGCGCCGGACGGCCGTCGTGATCCGCAGGGATCAGCGCCTTCATGCCCGCGACGCGGAGCATCTCGATGTCGGCATCCGCCTCGGGATTGCCCGTGGTGAGCAGCTTGTCGCCGTAGAAGAGGCTGTTCGCGCCAGCGAGGAAGCAGAGGTACTGCGAGTCGCGCGAGAGCGACGAGCGGCCCGCCGAGAGACGCACGAGCGCGCGCGGCATGAGGATGCGCGCCGTCGCACACATGCGGACGAGCTCGAGCGAGTCCACGGGAGGCTGATCCTCGAGCGGGGTGCCGGGCACCGCGACGAGCGCGTTGATGGGCACGCTCTCCGGCTGCGGATCGAGGTTCGCCAGCGTGACGAGCATGCCGAGGCGATCCCCGACCTTCTCGCCCATGCCGATGATGCCGCCGCTGCAGACGTGGATGCCGGCGCTCGACACGTTGCGGATGGTGTCGAGCCGCTCTTGGTACTGCCGCGTCGTGATGATGCTGCCGTAGAATTCCTTCGACGTGTCGAGGTTGTGGTTGTACGCGGAGAGCCCCGCGTCCGCGAGCTCGGCCGCCTGCTCCTCGTCGACCATGCCGAGGGTCACGCATGCCTCCATGCCGAGGCCGCGTACGCCGCGCACCATCTCGAGCACGCGCTTCCACTGCTCGCTGCCCTTCTTCGGGCTGCGCCAGGCGGCGCCCATGCAGAAGCGCGAGGCGCCGTTGTCCTTCGCGAGCCGCGCCTTCGACAACACGTCGTCGACGCTCATCAGCTTCTCGGCTTCGAGGCCCGTGTCGTACTTCGAGCTCTGAGGACAGTACGAGCAGTCCTCGGGGCACGCGCCCGTCTTGATCGAGAGCAGCGTGCAGAGCTGGACGGCGTCGGGCGGATGATTGCGCCGGTGCACCTCCTGCGCGCGGAACAGGAGCTCCATCAGGGGCAGGTCGTGGATGGCGCGGGCATCGGCCACGGTGACGGGGGTACGGGTCTCGCTCATGCGTGTGCTCCGAGGAATCCGAGGAAAAGGCTCTAGCGCCCTTCCCTCCCCACGCAAGCCATACCCGCCGCGGCAGCCGCGGCCCGAGGTTGAAAAGGCGAGCCGGTCCCGGTACGGTGCCGGCACCGTGACCACGCAGGCCGAAGTCGGGGAAGACCGCGGAATCGCCCACGAGGAAGCGGTTCCCGCGGACGTCGCAGCGGCGGTCTCGACACTGCCGCCGCTCACCCTTCTGGCGGGAATCGCGAGCCTGATCGATCTCGTGCTCCGTCGCGGCTTCCTGCGCACGGGCACGAGCTTCGTGTCGCACCGGACCTTGCTCCTGCTCGAGCCGTGGGCTCGCTTCACCGTCACGCTCGCGGCCCTCGCCTGTCTCGTCGCGCTCGTGGGCGCCCTGCATCCGCTCCTCACGCGCTCGACGTACCTGTCGATGCCGCGGCGTGCGGGCACGGCGATCTTCCTCAGCCTCTTCCTCCCCTGCGCGCTGACGGCGACCTTCCTCCCGGCCGCTCGCACGACGACCGCCCTCGTGCTCGTCGGCACCGTCGCGGGGCACGTGCTCGCCCTCCAGCTCGGCCTCGTCGCCCTCGAATGGCGCGCGATGGTCGGCATCCGCGTCACGTGCACGACGACGGCGCTCGCCGCGCTCGGCGCCTTCGGCTCGCTGGTCCTCTCGCTCGTGGGGCCGCTCCTCGGCTGGGAGCCGAGCTACCGGATCGCCACGGCGTTCCGCGACACGGGCGAGCTCGCCTACCTCGTCACACCGATCGTCCTGTCGGCGAGCCTGCTCTCGCACGCGCGGGGCCCGTGGCTCCGCGCGCGCATCTCGATCGCGGTGGTGCTGCTGCTCGCCGGGACGGTCGGCTTCGTCTACGTCCGCTCGGTGCTCGGCCCGGACTACGAGACGGTGCTGTACGGGGCGCTGCGGCTCTCCGCGTTCGCGCACGCGCCACCTCCTCCGTACGCCCTGACGGTCGGCATGTGCGCGAGCACGGCCTTCTTCGGCCTCACCTCGACCTCGAGCATCGATCGGCAGCTCGGCGCCGCCGTGTTGCTCTTCCACGCCGCCGGCTACGGGCCGCGCTCTCCGGCCCAGCTCGTGATGATGCTGGTCGCCGTGACGCTCTTCGCGCGCGCCGTCATCGCCTCGGCGCTCTCGAACGACTCGAAGGCGAGCGCCTGAAGCGCGTTCGCCCCGGCACGCGGCCGAGGCGAACGAGACGGCGCGGCCCGTGGAGCCGCAGCGTTCAGCGGAGCTTCCCGACGGCCTCGCCCATGCGACGGAGGCCCTCGGCGATGTTCGCGTTGCTCGTCGCGTAGCTCATGCGCATGAAGCCCGGCGCGCCGAACGCCCCACCCGGCACGAGGGCGCACTTGGCCTCGTCGATGAAGTACGTGGCGACGGCGAGATCGTCGTTCAACGTCTTGCCGTCCGGCGTGGTCTTGCCGAGCAGGTCCTTCACCGAGAAGAACGCGTAGAACGCGCCTTCCGGCATGCGGCAGGAGAGCCCCGGGATGGCGTTGAGGCCGTTCACGACGAGGCTCCGGCGCTCCTCGAACGCCTTCCGCATCGCCTCGATGGGCTCCTGCGTCCCGTTCAGGGCCGCGAGCGCCGCGTACTGCGCGGTGGTCGTCGGGTTGGTCGTCGCCTGGCCCTGGACCTTGTCGCACTCCTTGGCGACGTGCTCGGGCCCTAGCATCCAGCCGATGCGGAAGCCCGTCATCGCGTACGTCTTGCTGACGCCGTCGACGATGATGATGCGGTCCTTGAGCTCGGGCGCGACCTCGAGGATCGAGACGGCCTTGAAGCCGCCGTAGACGAGCTGCGCGTAGATCTCGTCGACGATGATCCAGAAGTCGTGCTTCTTCGCCACGTCGGCGAGCGCCCGCAGGTGCTCGCGGGCGTAGGCGGCGCCGGTCGGGTTCGAGGGAGTGCAGAGCACGAGCGCCTTCGTGCGCTTCGTGATCGCCTGCTCGAGCTTCTCCGGGGTCACGCGGAAGCCCTCTTCCGGCGTGGTCTCGATGAAGACCGGCTCCGCGTCGAACATACGGGCCTGCTCCGGGTAGCTCACCCAGTACGGCGCGGGGACGATCACCTCGTCGCCGGCCTCGAAGAGCACGGCCGCCAGGTTGAAGAGCGTGTGCTTCGCGCCGACGGAGACGACGACCTCGCTCGGCTTGTGCTCGATGCCGCCGCGGCGACGCTTCGAGTCCTCGCAGATCGCCTTGCGGAGCTCCAGGATGCCCCGGCTCTCCGTGTACCGCGTGTGTCCGTCGTCGATCGACTTCTTCGCCGCATCGACGATGTGCTTCGGCGTGTCGAAGTCCGGCTCGCCGACGGAGAAGGAGATCACGTCGATCCCCTGCTGCTTCAGCGCGCGGGCGCGATCGGAGATGGCGACGGTGGCCGACGGCTTCACGACGTCGAGCCGCTTGGCGAGGGGGCGCGTGGTCATGGGCCGGGTTTGACACGTCCGGCCCCCTCCATCAACGGACGGAAGCTCGGGCCGGACGACCTCCGCGTCCGGATCGCCCCGGCGTCGGGCCCCCGGGGGCTACCAACGGCAGGAAACCGGCCCCAGTCTCGCGTGAGCCCCCTTGCACCCGGTCCGGGATCGGGTACTGATGGGGCGACCTTTCCCCACCCTCACCGAGGGGTGGAATCCGGCGCCCCGGGCGTACGTCGCAGGACGGAATCCCTGGAGCCGCGAGAGAAGAGAAGCAGAGAAGAGCCATGACCCGATCCACCACGAACCTCCTCCTCGCCGCCTCGTTCTCCCTGGTCGCACTCCTCGGCGCGGGCTGCCGTCCGAAGTACCCGAACTGCGACAACGACTCGCAGTGCCACGAGGGCGAGTTCTGCGTGAACGGCCGCTGCCAGCAGTGCCGCACCAACGCCGACTGCCCCGAGGGCCAGAGCTGCAATGCCGGCGCGTGCCAGGACATCCCCGGCTACTGCAGCGCGAACCGCCCCTGCCCCGCCGGTCAGGAGTGCCAGAACAACCGCTGCGTGACCCCGGTCACCACGGAGTGCGACTCGGCCCGCCCCTGCCCCGCCGGCCAGGAGTGCCAGAACGGCACCTGCGTCTCGGCCGCGCCGCCCCCGCCCGCCTGCCAGCCGCAGGCCGTCTACTTCGAGTTCGACCGCTCGGACCTCGGCGACGACGATCGCTCGACGCTCCAGTCGGACGCGAACTGCATCCGCGAGCGCAGCCTGTCCTCGGTCCACGTGACCGGCCGCGCCGATCCCCGCGGCACCGAGGAGTACAACCTCGCGCTCGGCGAGCGTCGCGCCCGCTCGGCCCGCCAGTACCTCGAGTCGCTCGGCGTGAGCGGCGTCAGCGTCAGCTCGCGCGGCGAGGAAGACGCGACGGGCTCGGACGAGGCCTCCTGGGCGAACGATCGCCGCGCGGACGTCGGCGAGCGCTGAGATGCGCTCGAACGCCGCGAATCGGCGGTTCCTCCCGGTCGTGATCGCCCTCGTCGCGGTCACGGCCGGCTGCGTTCCGAAGTCCGAGGGGAACCGGCTCTCGAACGAGCTCGAGGCCGAGCGCGAGCACGGTCGCGCGCTCGAGCAGCAGCTCGCCGAGCAGCGCACTGCGATGGAGCAGCAGATCAACGCGCTCCGCACGGAGCTACAGGACATCCATCAACGGCTCGAGTCCACGGGCCGGGGCAGCGCCGACCTCGGGGCGGACGTCGCCAGCATGCGCGATCTCGTGCAGTCCATGGACGGCCGCATCGCCGAGCTCCAGCAGACCCTCCTGGCCACCCAGGGGCAGCTGCGCGAGCAGAGCACCCAGTTCGACCAGCAGCTCGAGCGCCTGGCCCGCAAGGCCGGCGTCGACATCAGCCTGCGCGACTCGGAGATCCCCCAGGACAAGACCGAGCATTACGCGGCCGCCTACCGGGCCTACCAGCAGGCCGACCATCCCCGGGCCCGCGCCCTCTTCAGCGAGTACGTCCGGCGCTATCCCCAGGACGACAACGCGGACAACGCCCAGTACTGGATCGGTCGCAGCTACCAGGACCAGCAGCAGCCGGCCCGCGCGATCGGCGCCTACCGCGAGGTGATCACCCGTTTCCAGACGGGAGATGCCCTCGAAAAGGCGCTCTTCGACATGTCGCAATGCTTCTACGACCTGCATTCCTGCTCGGACGCCAAGACGGCGCTCGAGACCCTGATCCAGGTCCGGCCCCAATCCACTCTCGTACGGGATGCACAGCGGCGTCTCCGCGAGCTACGCTCCCCGCCGCGGGGGTATTGCACGAACTGAACGTCGCCCCGGCGCCCGCGTCCCCCCGACGCGGGCGTCGCGCATCGGGACGACGCTCCACGAGGACTCGATGATGCGCTCCGTGCTCGCCCAATCCCTCCGGAACGTCGCCCTCTTCGCCGGCCTCTCGGCCCTCGCGCTCGCCTCGGCCGCCTGCGGTCCGAAGTACCCCCACTGCGACGAGGATTCGAACTGCCACGAGGGCGAGTACTGCGTGAACGGCATGTGCCAGCAGTGCCGGACCACCGCCGACTGCCCCGCCGGCAACGCGTGCAACGCCGGCCGCTGCGAAGCGATCGACGGCTACTGCGACGCCACGCACGCCTGCCCGTCGGGCCAGGAATGCCGGGACAACCGCTGCGTGGCCGTCCCGCCCCCGACCGAGTGCGACGCCGAGCGCCCCTGCGACGCCGGCACCCACTGCGCGAACGGCCGATGCGTGCCGGACTCGGAGCCGCCCCAGGTCTGCGGCATGCAGAGCGTCTACTTCGACTTCGACTCGGACGCCCTCGACGACGGCGATCGCAACTCGCTGCAGTCGAGCGCCCGCTGCGCCCGCGAGCGCAGCATCGGCCAGATCCACCTCACCGGGAACGCCGACGAGCGGGGCACGGAGGAGTACAACATGGCGCTCAGCGAGCGCCGTGCGCAGGCCGTCCTCCGGTACCTCCAGACGATCGGCGTCGGCGGAGCCCGCCTGACCGCGAGCGGGATGGGCGAAGAAGCCGCGACCGGCTCGGACGAGGCCGCCTGGACGCACGATCGCCGCGTCGACCTCTACGAGCGCTGAGCAAGGCCTCGGGCTCCGCGAGCGCGGAGCTCCGTGTGGGCTCGTCGCCTGCGAAGAGCGCTCAGCGCTCCTCGAGGAGCGCGTCGATCGCCCGCTCGAGCTCCCCGAGGCTCTCCGAATCGGTGCGGTAGAAGCCCCGGATCCTCCGCTGCCGATCGAGCAGCACGAAGTGCTGGGCGTGGAGGATGTCGAGCCCCCCGCCCGGCTGCTGCACGGGATCGCCGACGCCGACCTTGAAGCCTTCGATGGCGGTCCGGCGGATCGTCGCGACGTCCCCCGTGACGAAATACCACTCGCCCGAGGCGCCGTGGGTCGCCGCGTAGCGGTGGAGCACCTCCGGCGTGTCGTAGTCGGGGTCGACGCTGAACGACACGAACCGCACGCGCTCCGCGCGCGGGCCGAGCCGCCGGCGGAAGTTCGACATCTGGGCCGTGAGCATCGGGCACGCCGTCGTGCAGCGCGTGAAGATGAAATCGGCGACGACGACGTGTCCCTCGAGATCGCGGCCGCCGAACGGGCGCCCCCGATCGTCCACGAGGGAGAAGTCGGGCACGGTCGCCAGCACCGGGAGCTCGGGCTCCCGATCGCAGGCCGGCGCCGCCGCGACGATCGAGGTGGCGAGGAGGACCCCCGCGAGCCCGCGATTCACCGTGCGTCCACCATCAGCACGGCGAAGAGCACCGTGAGGTAGACGAGCGAGGTGATGAAGAGCCGCTTCGCCCAGACGCGCTCGTCCTTCGCCAGGAAGGCCGTCGCCGCGACGCCGAGGAAGACGAGGTCGAGCACGATCGTGGTGCCGAGGTAGAGGTTCCCGGCCACGCCCATGGGGACGAGGAGGAGCGACACCGGCACGAGGAACGCCGTGTAGAAGAACGCCATCGTCTTCGAGTACGCGACGCCGCGGATCGAGGGCAGCACCTTGAGGCCCGCGCGCTCGTACTCCTCCTGCCGGAAGATCGAGATCGCGATGAAGTGCGGCACCTGCCAGAGGAACATGATCGCGAAGAGCACGAGCCCGGGGGCGTCGAGCCGGTTCGTCACGGCGGTCCAGCCCATCAGCGGCGGGAGCGCGCCGGGGACCGCGCCGACGAGGAGCGCGATCGGCGAGATCTGCTTCATCGGCGTGTAGATCGCGACGTAGCTGACGAGCGCGATCGCTCCGAGCAGCCCCGTGAGGGCGTTCACCCCGAAGGTCAGCGCGGGCACCGACATCAGACCGAGGAGCACGCCGAAGACGAGGGCGACCTTCGGCTCCATGCGGCCGTCGGGGAGCGGACGGTTCATCGTCCGCGTCATGAACCGATCGCTGTCGCGCTCGAGGTAGCAGTTCAGCGCGTTCGCCGCGGCGACGACGCTCGCGGTCGTGAACAGCATCAGGGCGATGAGCGGCTTCGGGAGCGCGCCGGGCGCCAGCCAGAGGCCTCCGGCCGCGGTGATCACGACCATCAACGTGATGCGCGGCTTCGTGAGGGCCGCGAGATCGCGGAGCGTCGTGACGAAGGATGCCTTCTGTACCGCCGTGGACATCGCGTTCTCCCGCGGGGCCTCGTCGGCCCCCTCCGGTTCGCTCGCGTCGAGCCGTGGCAATCGTGGGCGAGAGCCAAGGGCCGGGCGAAGCGGTGCGGAGTTTGACCACCCCGGAATGACCCGTCAAGCAGGACGGATCAGGGCGGATAACCCTCCCTCCCGAGGCGCGGAGGGGCGGGAGGAAGGCCCGGGCTCAGCCTCGGAGGAAGGCCACCGCGAGCGCCACGAGACCGGCCACGGCCAGGAAGGCGCCGGCGCCGAGCACGAGCCAGGGCAGCCGGGAGCCCCCGAGGCCCGGGACCACCACCGGCTCGTCGCGGTGGACCGCCGGACCGACGGCTCCGGGCATCGCGCCCGGCGTCGTCGGCGACGAGCCATGGACCACCGCGGGGGGCGGATACGAGGCGGGCGCCATCGCCGGAGGCGGCGTCGAGGCGGGCACGGCCGCGAGGGCCGCCGGATTCGCGTCCGGTCGCAGCGCGTACTCGAGGGCCTGGGCGAACGCCGTCGCCGTCGGGTACCGCATCGCCGGATCCTTCGCGAGCGCCCGCATCACCGCCGCCTCGATGGCGGGCGGGAAGGTCTTGCCGGGGATCCGCTGGTTCAGCGGGATCGGCGAGCCGTTCACGTGGAAATTGATGTACTCGATGCTGTGCTTCGCGTCGAAGGGCAGCTTGCCCGTGACGAGCTCGTAGAAGATCACGCCGAGCGAGTAGATGTCGGAGCGAGGATCGAGCTGCTGCCCCTTCGCCTGCTCCGGGCTCATGAATTCGGGGGTTCCGAAGACCATGCCCTCGCGCGTCAGCACGAGCGAGCCGGGCCGCATCTGCTTCTCCGTCACCTTCGCGAGGCCGAAGTCGAGCACCTTCGGGAAGTCGTGGATGCCGCCCTGCGACGTGAGGAAGATGTTCTCGGGCTTCAGATCGCGATGGATGATGCCGGCGGTATGCGCTTCCTCGAGCGCGCCACAGACCTGCGAGAAGATGCGGACGGCGCGTTCGAGCGGCATCGGGCCCTCGGCCCGGACGACCTGCGCGAGGTTCCGGCCGGCGAGGTACTCCATCACGAAGTAGCAGGCGCCGTCCTCGAGCTGGCCGTAGAGGAAGACCCGCGCCGTGTTCGGATGCGAGAGCTGGCTCATCGCGCGCGCTTCGCGGCGGAAGCGGGCGACCAGGTCCTGGCGGGAGAGATACCTCGGGTGGAGGATCTTGACCGCCACGAAGCGGTTCATGTCCGGCTGCTCGGCCTTGTAGACGGAGCCCATGCCGCCCGAGCCGATTCGCTCGACGATGTGGAACTGACCCGCGACCTGCCGGCCGATGTAGGCGTCGGACACGGTGCGAGGATACCATCCGACCGACCGCCGCGCCGAAAAGACGTCGCGGCGGCCCGACCGGCCGCAACGTCACGGTGCTCCGGACGAGAACGGGGCATGGCGACCCCGATTCCCCCGACGACTCCGAAGCCGAGCGCGCCGGACCGCGAGCTCCCACGCGAAGGGAACGCGCGGAGGGGAGCGCCGGGGTTCCGCGAGACACTGGGACAGCGCTCCCTCGCGAAGGACCCGAACGCGCGCCGCGGCGCCGGGGGCCGCCCGCCCCCCGAGCTCTCGGAGCCTCCGAAAGCGGCAGGCCCCGCGAGCCGACGACGTACGCTCCTCGACTCCCCGGAGAACGAGCTTCAGCCGTTCCTGCCCCTGCCCGGCATCGTCCGCGCGGTGAAGCTCTCGCCTCCCCCGGGGCTCGCACAGGGATCGGTCGATCGCGCGGCGGAGCTCGCCGCCCTCGTCGACCGGGCCGTCGAATCGCTGCGCGTGGGGCGCTCGGCCGAGGGGCACGAGGCGCGGATCCGCGTGCGCCTCGTGGGGGCTCGCGAGCCCGTCGAGATCCGCCTCGTGCTCGGGCCGGATCAGCGCCTCGAGGCGCGGGTCCTCAGCGAAGGCGTCGATCGCCCGGAGGCGCGTGCGCTCGCGGAGCGGCTCGAGCGCGGTCTGTCGGATCGTGGCCTCGTCGACGTGCGCGTCGACATCGGCTCGCTCGACGGCTGATCAGGCCGCCGGACGACTCGTGAGCGCGAGGGAGGCGAGCACGGTGAGCGAGGCCCACAGGGCGTCCGCGACGACGAGGTGGGCGATCTGGAGGACCGTCGGTGCGAGGAGCGCGAGGTTCAGGAAGCCGAGGGCGACCTGGACCACGACGATGGCGATGACGGCTCGCGACGCGCGGAGCAGCCGCCCGTCCGCTTCCTGCGCAGCCATGGTCCAGGCGACGTACAGGAGGTATGTCGCGGCTCCGAGCGCGAAGAGTGGGTGGAACGCGCGCAGCTGGAGGAACGGATGCGACGAGGGGTCGAAATCCTGCACGATCCCGTGGCCGAGGCTCTGCGCGGGGAAGAGGGTGTCGCCGAGCGCCGCGATCGCGCCGGTCATGCCGACGACGAGCAGGGCGACGAACCCGCCACCGAGCTGCACCACGACGGCGCGTCGTCCCGCGACCGAGAAGGGGCCCACGCCGTGAGCGGCGATCGCCATCCGAGTGATCGCGAAGAGCAACGCGAAGGTGTTGCAGAGGTGTCCGGCGCTCCAATAGCCCCGCTCCACGGCGGTGTTCGAGCCGACCATCCGGAGCTTGACGAGGGCCGCGCCGAGCAGGGCCTCGGTGATCATGAAGAAGAGGCCCCAACCCGCGGCCGCACGCACGGCATGGCCCCGGGGGAACACGCGGCGCGCGTAGCCGACGAACGCGACCGCGAGGAGGCCCGCGAGGCCCGACGTCACGCGGTGGGCGTATTCGACGGCCTGCTTCGTCGAGCCGTGGACGGGAACGATCTGCCCGTTGCAGTCCGGCCAGTGCTCGCCGCAGCCGTCGCCGGAGAAGCTCACGCGGACGTAGGCTCCCCACGCGATCACGCCGACGACGTAGGCGAGGTAGATCCACGCGGCGCGGCGGAACGTCTCGGTACCACGGGGCTCTTCGGTCATCTCGCGCGGGAGAGTTGCGCGCGCCTCGCGGCGGAGCAAGCAGCCGCCTATCGGAGCCTCGCGCGGGATCGCCTGTCGCGGCTCGAACGGCGCGGCGCCGACATCCCGACGGCGCTTCGCGCACGCTTCGGAGGCGTGGTCACGGGCGACGTCGCCGCACGCCTCTCGGAAGCCCTCGGATGCCGCGTCGAGATCTCGGCGGGACGGCTCGAGCGCATCCGGGCCTCGCTCTCCGCCCGCGTGCGCTCGTCCGCCGCCGCGCTGGTGGTCCTCGCGCCGCCCGATGGCGCACTCGGAGGAACGATCGTCGTCGACCTCGACCCGACGCTCGTCGCCCCCCTCGCGTCGCTCGTGCCGGAGGCCCTCGGAGGCGCGCTCCGTGGCGTGGCCGACGCCCTCGGCACCGTGCGTTGCCTCGGCGTGGTGACCCCGACGGACGAGCTGGCCGCCCTCGACCCGGGGGGCGAGCTCTCCCTCCTCCCGCTGGCAATCCGGGTCGGCGAGGCGCGCGGCACGGCGCGGGTGCACGTCCCCGATTCGGCCCTCGACGCGTTCGAGCCCTCGCCCCAAGGACCCCGCGAGCTCCCCGCTGCGCTCGCCTCGCTGCCGATGCGGGTCGCGATCGTCCGCGCGCTCGCCCACGTCACCGCCGCCGAGCTGCTCGCCCTCCGACAGGGGGACGTGCTCCTGCCCGACGCCATCTTCCCGACCGAGGCCCCCCTCGGCCGCCTTCCCGCGGGCGCGCGGATCGACCTCGCGCTCGAGGCCCGAGACGGAGCCCTCCGTCTCCGCACCCTGGAACCCCGCCTCGTGCTGGCGGGACGCTGCTCGAAGGACATCGCCATGGACCGGAACGCGGAACGCCTCGCTCCCCTCGAGGGCGCCGAAGTCGAGCTCTCGGTGGAAGTCGGACGCCTCGTGCTGCCGCTGGGCCAGCTTCTCGCCCTCGAGCCCGGGGATGTCCTCGCCACCCTCGGACCGTCCACGTCCCGGGTCCAGATCCGGGCCGGCGAGGCCCTCGTGGCCCGCGGGGAGCTGGTCGAGCTCGCGGGAGAGCTCGGCGTGCGGATCACCGAGCTCGACGGTCGTCAGTCGACGATCGGGTAGCGGAGCTCGCGCCGCTCTCCGTCGCGGAGATACTCGATCATCAGCTCGCTCGAGACGCGGAGGCCGTTCCACACCTGGAAGGCCCCCTCGGGTCGCTCGATCGAGGTGCCGTTGATGCGCGTCACGACGTCGCCGGGCCTCAGGTCGACGCCCCGGAAGCGAGGATCGTTCGGGTAGAGCGAGACGATGCGGAAGCCGACGAAGCGGCCGTCGGCGAGGGAGGCTTCCGTCGAGACCCCCTGCAGGAAGCGTCCGAGACCGGCGTCGAGCACGGGCACGAGGTCCGCACGGGCGATCGCCTGCTCGCGCGGCAGGGGCTCGGGCTGGGGCGCGGGCTCGCCCGGGGGCGGAGGCTCGAGGCCCTGTGCCGGCTCCGCCTCGACCGCGACCGGAGCCGTGGAGCGTGGCGGATTCGAGGCGCCGCACGCCGCGACGAGGCCCCACACGAAGAAGACCAGCGAAGGGCGGACGAGGGCTCGGAGCGGCTGCATCACCCGAGCAGCTTTCCCAGGGGGCGGCCCGGGGTCAAGAATCCGGGCCCTGGGACGAGGGCGGGCTCAGGGGGCCTCGCCGCGCAGCTTCCGGACCGCGCGCTCGATGTCCGCACGGACTTCTTCCACGGAGCGACCGCCGTCGAGATGCACGATGCGGTCGCCCGGGAAATGCCGGTCGATGTCCCGGTAGAACTCCGCGAGCGATCGCTGGAGCTCCTCGTCCTCGTAGAGCTCGCGGCCGCGGCCGCGCTCGAGCCGGCGGGCCGCCGCCTGCTCCGGCGCGACATCGAGCACGATCGTGAGGTCGGGACGACGGGCGTGACGGTTGATGTCCTTCACCCACCCCACCGCGTCGTCGCCGCCGCCCGCGGTGACCGATTGGTACGCCACCGACGAGTAGTCGTACCGATCGGAGATCACGGTGACGCCGTCCATGAGGTTCGGCACGATCTCCGCCTCGACGTGATCGAGGCGATCGGCCGCGAAGAGCAGCGCCATCGTCGCCCAGTCGGGCGCCCGGGGTCCGTGGAGCCCGGGCACCACGACGCGCCCCGTCAGGATCTGACGGAGCAGCACGCCGATCGGACCATCGCTCGGCTCGCGCGTGAACCGCACGGGCAGCCCCCGCCCTCGCAACGAGTCGACGAGGAGCTGCGCCTGCGTGGTGGTTCCCGAGCCGTCGATGCCCTCGAGCGCGACGAAGAGGCCTTGGATCATCGTCGGCTCAGCGCGCGTCGAACTTGTGGGTGAAGCCGAACTCGCCGTAGAGACGGCTGTCGTTGCGGCCGCCGCCGAAGAGGTCGCCGTAGATGCGGCGGTCGTCTCCCACTGCGCCCTCGAAGCGGAAGAAGAGCGCGTTCTTCGAGGTGATCGCGAAGTCGAGGACGGCGCCGAACCGAGCGCGGGCGAGGTTCTGGCGTTCGAGCGGCGAGACCAGCACGTCGTTGTTCGAGCCCTCGTAGTCCCAACGATCGCTCGAGAAGTCGAAGGCCGCGACGAGCGTGAAGGCCGCCGCATGGCTGAAGTGCAGGGTCGCGAGGCCCTCGGCGGACAAGAAGAACGAGTTCGTCTTGTGGTCCTCGCCGCCCGCCTGCCGGGTCGGACCGACGCCGCCGCCGATGCGCACCTGGCCGCCCAGCGAGATCAGTCGCTGGAAGCGGTGACCCATGTGGACCCGGCCCTCGAACTCGTTCAAGCGGCCGAAGCTGCGGAAGCCGACGCCCGCGTCGATGAAGCGCGAGATGCCGACCGAGAGTCGGGCGCCACCGAGATAAGGCCAGCCGCCGAAGACGTCGACGACCGCGAGCTCGGTCGGGAGCACGTCCGCGGTGTGGATGAACGCACGCTCGATCTCCCGCGCACGTGCCGCGGCGGCGGCCTGCTGCTCCTCCGCCGTGCGCTGGTTCGCTCCGACGAGCTGAGCCTCGACGATCCGCACCTCCGAGGACTCGGCGATGTCGAGCGTGGAGGTGTACGTCCGATACCCATCGGCGCGGATCTCGACGAGGTGCTGACCGAGCGTGAGCTGGCCGTCCCAGGGAACGCGGCCCACGTTGGCGCCGTCGACGAAGAGGTCGCCGGAGACGCCCGCCTGCGCCTGGACCCGGACGCGGGCGCGCACGGCGTCGAGCTCGGCGTTGAGGGTGCAATCGCGACCGGGGCCGGTCTCGCAGGTCTGACGGAGCTCGCGACGCCCCGGCGCCCGCACGATGATCGCATGGGTGCCCGCCGGCGCGTCGGAGATCACGACCGGCGGCGAGCCGCGGTCCTGGCCGTCGACGATCACCGTGGCGCCGTCGACGGACGAGTTGATCTGGATGCGACCGGCCGCGCGCGCGGCGGCCTCGAGGTTCACCTGCACGACCTTCTGCTGGCCGGCGACGACCATCACCGTCTGCGTCGAGCTCTGGTAGCCGTCCGCCGTGACCTGCACGATGTGCTCGCCCGCGGGGACTTCCTTCGTCTGCGGCGAGCCGCCGAGCACCTCGCCGTCGAGGCTGATGATCGCTCCGGGCGTCGTCGAGAAGATGCGGACGCTGCCCACGCTCGGTGCCACCGCGATCCGGACCTGCGGCGTGACCTGGGCCGTTCGACCCGCGGCGACGCGGACGGTCTGCGTGAGCGCCCGGACGTTGTCGCCCGTCGGCCGGATCTCGAGGACGTGATCGCCCTCGGGCACGTCTTCGATCAGGCAGGGCGAGGTGCCGCGCTGCTGACCGTCGAGGAAGACGGGGACGCCCTCGGCGTCCGCGACGACGCTGATGCTGCCCGTGCGAGCGGCGATGCGCTCGAGCTGGACGGGGAGCGCCAGGGCCTGGCCCGGCGAGAGGTCGACCCACTGCTGGAAGGGCTGATACCCGTCACGGTTCACGATGACGAGGTAGCGACCCGGACGGACCCAGCGATTGACCGGCAGCGCGCCCCACGACTCGCCCTGCACGGAGACCGTGGCGCCCTGGGCACCGTCGTTCGAGGCCGACAGAGTGAGGCGCGAGAGCGCCGAGAGCTGGGCGCGCACGGTCGAGCCCGAGCGCGTCAGGTTCGCGGAGACCTGGGCGTCCTCGTAGCCCTCGAGCCGGAAGATGAAGGTGTGCTGTCCGCGGGGGACGGCGATCCGCCGGAGCGGCGTGGCGCCGAGATCGCGTCCCGTGGCCGAGTCGAGGAGCACGTGTGCGCCCGGAGGAACCGACTCGAGATTGATCGTCAGGTTGGTCTGCGCGAGGGCCCCGGAGGGACCGATCAGCGCCGCGACGACGAGGGACGTCACGACGGAGCCGAACACTGCGAATCGACGAAGCATGTACCCTCCCTGGGAACCGAGTCGTCCGACGGTAGGACGGCCCGACGTATTCTTCAAGCGCGGTCACCCGACGGGCATCCCACCCTCGACCACGGGGGGGGATGCATGCGAATGTGCGAGCGGAGAGGATCGAGATGAACGAGAAGGTGATCCACAGCATCTCCAAGGAATCCCGGGTCTTCCCGCCGCCCGCCGAATTCGCGTCGCGGGCGCGCCTCGGGACCCTCGCGGACTACGAGGCGATCTACCGGAGGAGCATCCAGGAGCCGGAGCGCTTCTGGCAGGATCAGGCCGACTCGTACCATTGGTTCGTCCCCCCCTCGACGACCCTCCGCTGGCAGCCGCCGCACGCCCGATGGTACGAGGGCGGAAAGACCAATCTCTCCTTCAACTGCCTCGATCGCCACGTGCGCGAAGGTCGCGGCAACAAGGCCGCGATCATCTGGGAGGGCGAGCCAGGCGAAGTCCGTACGCTCACCTACCGGCAGCTCCAGCTCGAGGTCGAGCGCGTCTCCGGCGTGCTCCGACAGCTCGGCGTCGACGCCGGCGATCGGGTCGGCATCTACATGGGCATGGTGCCCGAGGCCGCGGTCGCCATGCTGGCCTGCGCGCGCATCGGGGCGATCCACACGGTCGTCTTCGGGGGCTTCGCCGCGGACGCCTTGCGCGACCGGCTGAACGACGCCCGCGCCAAGGTCGTGATCACGCAGGACGGGTCCTTCCGTCGGGGTCACGTCGTTCCCCTCAAGGACAACGTCGACCACGCGCTCGACCAGTGCCCGAGCGTCGAGCACGTGCTCGTCTTCCGCCGCGCGCACACCGAGATCGCGATGCGCGAGGGCCGCGACGTCGACTGGCACGAAGCGACGCGCGCGTTCCGCGATCGCGTCGACGCCCTCCCCGTCGACTCCGAGCATCCGCTCTTCATCCTCTACACGTCCGGCACGACGGGGAAGCCCAAGGGAGTCCTGCACACGACGGGCGGCTACATGGTCGGCACCGGGCTCACGACCCGAGTGATCTTCGACCTGCGCGACGACGACGTGTACTTCTGCACGGCCGACGTCGGCTGGATCACGGGACACAGCTACGTCGTCTACGGGCCGCTCCTCAACGCGGCCACGATCCTCATGTACGAGGGCGCCCCGAACACGCCGAACGAGGGCCGGCTCTGGGACATGATCGAGCGCCATCGCGCGACGATCCTCTACACGGCGCCCACGGCGATCCGTCAGTTCATCCGCTGGGGCGATCACCACCCGAACGCCCACGATCTCTCGAGCCTGCGGCTGCTCGGCACCGTCGGCGAGCCGATCAACCCGGAAGCCTGGATGTGGTACCGCCGAGTCATCGGCGGCGATCGCTGCCCGATCGTCGACACGTGGTGGCAGACGGAGACCGGCTCCGTGATGATGACTCCGCTGCCCGGCGCGACCCCGACGAAGCCCGGCTCGTGCTGTCTGCCGTTCTTCGGAGTGGTGCCGAAGATCCTCCGCGCCGACGGCTCGGAGGCCGAACCCAACGAGGGCGGCTACCTCGTCCTCGAGCAGCCCTGGCCGTCGATGCTCCGCACGGTCTGGGGCGACGACGCGCGGTACCGGGAGACGTACTTCTCGCGCTTCCCGGGCAAGTACTTCACGGGCGACGGCGCCCGCCGCGACGACGAGGGCTACTTCTGGGTCATGGGCCGGGTCGACGACGTGCTCAACGTCGCCGGCCATCGGCTCGGCACCGCCGAGATCGAGAGCGTCCTCGTCGCACACCCCTCGGTCGCCGAGGCCGCGGTCGTCGGTCGCCCGGACGAGCTCAAGGGCCAAGGCGTGGTGGCATTCGTCACGCTCAAGGCGAGCGTCACACCGTCGAAGGAGCTCGCGGCCGCTCTCGTGGAGCACGTGGCCGAGGAGATCGGCAAGTTCGCACGTCCCGACCAGATCCGCTTCGCCGCCGGTCTACCCAAGACCCGGAGCGGGAAGATCATGAGGCGTCTGCTCAAGGAGCTCGCCGCGGGCGGCGAGGTGAAGGGCGACATGACGACGCTCGAGGACATGTCGGTCCTCGCCTCGCTCAAATCCGAGGACGAGTGAGGGGGGGGACGGCTCCGGTCCCGGGACCGTGAGCCGTCCGAGGCCCTTCAGGGCTCCGTGTCCCATCCGTCGGGCGTCATGTCCGAATCGGGGGGAGGCGGCTCGGCGTTCTCGAACACGCCCGAGAAGTCCTCGCGGAAGAAGCGCGGCTCCGGCGACTCCTCTCCCTGGCGACGGAAGCGGAAGGTCTCGAGCTCGCGTAGCCCGTATTCGAGGGCTTCGGGCCCGATCCTCCCCTGCGACGCGAGGTGTCGGAGGAACCGCTCGACCCTCGCCCTCGTGTTGGGCGAGAGCGTTCCGCTCTCGTACATGCTCGCGTAGCTCTTCGGCGCCGGCAGGATCGTGGCCAGGAAGGCCGCTTCCGCCGGTGACAGATCCATGGGCTCGCGCCCGAAGTAGTGTCGCGTGGCGTTCCGGATGCCGTAGACCGAGGGCCCGTACTCGATGACGTTCAGGTAGAGCTCGAGGATCCTCGGCTTGTCGAGGGTCTTCTCGATCATCCACGTGAGGAGGACCTCCTGGATCTTCCGCACGAGCGTCTTCTCGCGACGGAGGAAGAGGTTCTTCACGAGCTGCATCGTGATCGTGCTCGCGCCGACCACGTAGCGTCCTTCCTCGAGGTTGCGGACGAGGGCATCGCGGATCGCCCACGGAGCGAAGCCGTGATGACGGTAGAAGGCGGCGTCCTCGTGGGAGACGACGGCCTCCTGCAGGAGGGGGCTGATCGCCATGAGCGAGACCCAATTCCCCGTGCCCGGGCCCGTCTCCATCTCGAAGACGGTGCCGTCCGGCTCGAGCGCCTGGTGCGTGAACGGGCCCGCGAAGCGATTGACGTCGGCTTCGGGCGGCACGGCCACGAACTGGCAGCCGTCCTCGACGTCGAAGTCGAGGACCGTTCGCTCGAGCTCGCGCGAGTCGAGCCGCACCTGCATGCGTCCCGAGAGCACGCCCGCGAGGCGTAGGGCCGAAAGCGGTCCGAGAACGTCGGACGGGATCGCGTGGACGGCGGCGTCGCAGGGCGTCGGTGGGAGCGAAAGCGTCCCGTCCACTCGGTAGTGATCGCTCGCCCGCTCCACGGTGCCGGTCCAGTCGATGTGTGCATCCCCGAGCTCGATGCGCGCGATCCGGAGCTCGAGCCTCCGGGCCGTGGGATGGAGGGTGCCCTCGCCACTGACTCGGAATCCGAGGTTCTCGAGCGGTGCCGCGGCGATGCGGGGATGCGAGACCGCGAAGCCCGAGAGCTCGAGGGCGCCGCGCACGTCGATCGACTCGAGATCGCGCGTCCGCAGATCGAGGTCGGCGGAGATCTTGGCGTCCGGTGCGGGGTACCAGGGGACGTCCGGGACGAGGGGCGCGACGAGCGCCAGCGGCACGTCCTCGAGGCCGACATGACCTTCCGCGCGGAACCGATCGGGCTGCGCCTTGAAGCTGAAGCGGGCCGAGCCCACTCGACTCCCGCGTCCTTCCCCGCTGCAGCGGAGCCAGTCGCCCGGGAGGCGCTCGATCCGGATCGCGGCGAACGAGAGGCGATCCTCCGTTCCGGCGACGGCTGCGCCCTCGAACGTCGCTCGCTCCACGTCCGCGGAGAAATCCGCTGCGAGCCGGCGGGCCCACGGAGGCTCACCGGCCGGCTCCTCGGCCTCTTCGAGGCTCGAGCGTCGGAGCGCCCGCCGAGCACGGTCGGCCGCGTTCTCGAGCCGACGCACGAGCGACCGTGGGGCGGCCGCGTCGTCCGAGGTCCGCGTCGCCCAGCTCGCCTCGAGGCTCGCCAAGGCCACCCTCTGCAGGCGCAGGCGGCCCTGCCGCACGATCGCGACGTCGAGCCCCGTCGCGACGAGGCGATCGCCGGGAGCGGCCCCTGCCCTCGCGGCGCTCGCGCGGAGGGCCCACGCGTCGCCTCGGGAGGCCACGTCGTCGAGGACCGCTTCCCCGAGGACTCCGTGCTCGTCCTCCACGACGAGACGCAACGAGCGCACGGCGAAGACCGGCTGCGCCCTCGGGGTCGCGCCGGAAGAGCCCGCGGAGGTCGGGCTCCCGGACCGGAGTCGGGTCGCGAGGTTCGCCAGGGAGGCCTCGGTCGAGGACACGGTCACCGTGCCGGGGCCGATCTCGATCCGCTCGGCCGCGCGCGGGCCCGCGCGGAGCGCCCACGGGCTGCCGACGAGCGCGACCCGCTCGAGCTCGAAGCGGATCGCCCCACCGACGCCGTCGTGACCGCGCACGCCGCGGAGCTCCGCCCCGCGGAATCCGACCGACACCTCGGCGATCGTCGCCTCGACGCCGTATCGAGCGTGCAGCGTCTCGGTCGCCTTCCGGCGCACGTAGCGCGGGACGAGGACGAACCACGCGGTGAGCGTCCCGACCAGGATCAGCGCGAGGGCGACGGCCAGGGCGATGGCACGAGGCCTCGACGACAT
>JAXLYX010000040.1:0-24517 GCA_046351215.1 Polyangiales bacterium
GCGGCCGGTTGCCGGGTCTCGTGCGCGGGCGGATGGCTTCCACAGCCGGCCAGCGCGATGAGGAGTCCGTAGGCGAGATGGCGGTTCATGGGCTTTCCTCGGTCCTTTCGAAGAGCGGGCTCGGAATCAGTGGCTCTGGGGCGCGGCGCAGGACGCTCCGCCCTCCTTCAGCCCGAGGCGGGCGAAGATGTGGGTCGCCGGGCAGAACCCCGTGAACGCCGACTGGATCAGGTTCAGGGCGACGAAGCCGGTGAGCAGGAGGCCCCAGGGGCTCACGAAGGCGTAGAGGGCGAGGCTCAGGAGGATCATGGAGCCGGCGAGGATTCGGATGGCGTTTTCGATGGTCACGGGTACTTCCTCGGGTGCTGCGGGCGGCGCCTCGGGGGCCCCACCTCGCCGGTCGGAGCCGACGACCTCCCCGAAGGGTTCGCCCCCTCACGCCCACATAGGCCCCGAGGCGGGTTACGCTCGCCCCCGATGCCCCCGGCGAGCCCGCCCCCGCGCCTCTCGATCCTCGTGATCTCGCTGGTCTGCGCGCTCTCGCCGCTCGTCCCTCCCGCGGCGCGGGCCCGCCCCCGGGCCCACGACCGTCCCTCGTTCTCCGCGATCACCCGCCTCGCCACCGCCCAGGGCCTCGACCACGTCGCCATCCACGGGAGCCCCCTGCCCGTGGAGGGGCCGGGCGAGCGGAAGCGCTGGGTCGCCGTCGTCTCCTCCTCGGAGCGCGCGCCCGAGTCCCACGACGACGTCCGGGAGGCCCGCGTCGTCGTCCTCTCGAAGGCCGAGGGCGCGTGGGCGATCGCCGACTCCCTCGTCCTGCCCATCGCCCCGCGCGCGAACATGTACGTCGATCGACGCGCCGAGGACTTCACGATCGCGGCCTGGCGCGCGGAGGACGTCGACCGGGACGGGCGTCCCGAGGTCACGATGAGCGTCGACTGGCTGAAGGACGTGATCTGCGGGCCCGGTCAGCTCTGGGGACGGCAGTTCTTCGTCCTGAACCTCGACCCCCACCTCTCCCTCGGCTTCGGACATCCGCTCGCCGAGTGGTACGAGAGCGGCTCCCACACCGAGCGCGGGCACGTCGAGCTCGAGGACGCGAACGGCGACGGGCATCCGGACATCCGGCTGCGCGCACGCACCTGCGAGCCGACGTACACGGAGACGTTCGAGGCCACCGAGCGCTGCGCCCCGGCGATCGAGGAGGTCTTCACGTGGGACGCCGCACGCGACGTCTGGGCGCCGCCGCCCCCGATGTCGGGAGGGCCGGGGCGACCCTGCTCCTAGGGGATGGACGGAATGGACGGGCGCTCGCGCCCGTTCCGGAGGGAGAATCGATGGGATACGGCAGCTACAGCCTCGAAGCGCATCGCGCGATCACCGACCAGCGTTCGGACCTGCCGCAAGGGATCGTCTTCGCGAGCAACGACTGCCACCCCTCGATGAACCCGCTCGGCGTGCGGCACCGGGAGAGCCGTGACAGCGCCGCCCATCCACACTCCGTCGGCATCGTCTTCGCCCTCGACGTGAGCGGCTCGATGGGCGAGATCCCCCACCAGCTCGCGACGAAGACCCTGCCCACGTTCATGGAGAGCGTGCTGACGATCCTGCCGGATCCCCAGCTCCTCTTCCTCGCCTTCGGCAACGCCTGGTCGGATCGCTCGCCGCTCCAGGTCGGTCAATTCGAGAGCGAGGCGCACCTCATCGACGGCTGGCTCTCGAAGATCCACGTCGAGGGCGCGGGCGGCTCGCTCGGTGAGTCCTACGACCTGGCCATGTACTTCGCGGCGCGTCACACGAAGATGGACTGCCTCGAGAAGCGAGGGAAGAAGGGCTACTTCTTCATGACGGGCGACGAGGTCCCCTTCACGCACGCGAGCGTCGAGAAGGTCCGAGGCCTCCTCGGCGACCCTCTCGAGGCCGACATCCCGATCCACGAGCTGGCGGCCGAGCTCCAGCGCTCCTTCCACGCCTTCTTCCTGATCCCGGACGCGAACCGCGCCGGCCAGTTCGAGTGCGGCCCGGTCTGGACGAAGCTCTTCCACGAGCGCTGCGTCGTGCTCGATCGTCCGGAGGACACCGCCGTCGTCGCGGCCCTCCTGGTCGGGATCCAGGAAGGCCTGCTCCCGGATCTCCGTGCGATCGACGCCCAGCTCGAGGGGAAGCTCGGGAAGACGGGCCGCGAGAAGGAGCGCCTGCTCCGGACCGTGAAGCCCTTCGCGGAGGCGCTCGCCCGCGGGCCGATCGCGGCGCCCGAGCCGCTGTCGCGCCGGACGGACGACCCCGGCCTGCGCGGCTGAGCCCCGCGCGCTCGCTATTCGATGCGCGGCGTCGCCCCCGCCTCCGCGAACGCCCGCCGCACGAGCTCCGGGAATGCGGCCACGCGCGAGTAGACGTTGCGCGCTCTCGCCCCGACGCAGCCGAGCGCGGGTCGCCCGGGCTCGTAGCGCCCGTTGCCACCGTACGAGACCACGCCGACGACGGCTCCACGGGAAGAGAGCGCGGGCCCGCCGCTGTCGCCGCTGCAGATCGCCTCGCCGACGACGAACTGGCTCGGAGCCGCGGTCTGCGAGGGCCCGACGTCGAGGATCGCGACGTCCCGGTGGTGCATCCGCGACTTCGGCAGGAGGCCCCGCCTCGTGAGCCCCCACCCGACCGCGGTGACGCGCTCGCCGACGTGCGTCGACTCCGACAGCCGGAGCGCCGCGATCGGAACGTGCGCGATCGGGCGGTCGAGGACCACGAAGGCGACGTCGTGATCGCAGAGATTCGTCGCCCCGTCGTGGACGATGTCGGCTCCCCGGGCCCGGGCGACGAGCCCCCTGCTCCGCGCGCCGACGTAGACGACGAGGTCCGCGGGTTCCCGATCGGCGAGGATGCGTCCTCCCGATCGGGCGTGCCCGTCGGGGGCGCAGACGACGCCTTCGTCCGTCTCCGAGACGCAGTGCCGCGCCGTCAGCACGAGGTTCGGCGCGACGAGGGTTCCGCTGCAGAGGCCCTCGTCGCCGAGGCGGAGCTCGACGACCGCATCCTCGCTCTTCGGCGACGCGGTGCCGCCGACGATCGCCTCCTCGACGGGCACGGCCTCGTCGGGGAGCGGCGGCGGGGACGCACAGGCGGGGCAGGCGAGCGCGACGACGAGGAGCGGTCGCGCGAGACGACGTGTCGTTTCCATGGATCCTCCACGGCGACGCGTCCCGGGAGATCGGGACGGTGGGCCGTGGAGACCCGTCCTGGAAGAGTCGCGCCGTCCCGCGAGCAGGTCGTTCCGCGCGGAGGAAGCGTTCGTTCGGCGAGAAGACGGCGGGACGGCGGCGGAGCGCCGAGCCTCGACCTACGGGATGACGATCGGCGCCGACATCGCCGAGTGGATCTGGCAGATGTAGAAGACCTGGGACGGAGCGTCGCTCGGCACCACGTAGGTGACGGTGCCCTGATCGGTCCCGTTGTTCGTCACCCCGGGCGCCCCGCTGGCGACGCCGGTGGTGCGCACGGTCTTGATCCAGAAGGGATGACCGAGCGCGTTCACCTGGAACGTGTACGTATGCCCGCGGCAGAGCGTGAGCGTCGGATCGGAGCGACCGTCGACCACGTAGTTCGTCGCGCCGCTCGCGGTGACCACGAAGGTCTGATCCGCACAGACCGCGGCGTCGTTGCCGCCGCCGTCCGAGCCGCCGCCGGAGCCTCCGTCCGAGCCGCCGCCGGAGCCTCCGTCGTCGCAGCCCGCGACGGCCGCGACGAGCAGCAGGGAGAGGAGCGAGAGCGGGCGGGAGGCGCGACCGAGGGCAGGTACGTTCATCGCGTCAGCATGCACCGCTTCCGAGGACTTCGTCGAGGGCGGAGCCCTGGCCCGATCGACCTCGAAGGGTGCGCGACTTGCGCAGGCCCCCTCGCTTCGGCCACGGTCTGCGCGGGAGGGAACGATGGGGCGACGACAGCGATTCGACGCACGCGCGGGGCTCGTCCTCGCATGCATGGCCTCGGCGTGCGCGGAAGAACCGAGGGTCGCGGCGCCCCCCCTGCCGCCGAGCGCGAGCGGAGGCGAAGGCTCGCAGGCGCCGACGGAGGCGACGATCGCGGCGCCCGTCGGAACGGAGCGGGGCGTGGCGGCGGACGTCCTCTTCCCGAGCGCCCTGCGCGACGGTCTCCTCACGGCCGTCTTCTCGCCGGATGGGAAGACGGTCGCGATGGCCGGGAACGACGGCAGCGTCACGCTCGTCGACGCGGCGAGCGGCCTCGTGCGCGCGTCGAGGCGCATGCGCGTCCGGGGCGAGGGAGGCCTCGAGCTCGCCTTCCGCGACGGGGGCCGGACGCTCCTCGTCGCGACGCTGGGCTGGGACGATCCCACGGACGACGTCCTCGCCTGGGATCTCGATCGCGACGCGGTGCGCACCGTCGTCTCCATCGACCCGACCGAAGGAGAGGCGCGCGGCGTGGCCCTCTCTCCCGATGGCGCGTTCGCCGCGTTCTCGATCAAGCCGCCGATGCGGGAAGGCGACTCCGCCGAGCGTCCCGCGCGCGTGGCCGTCTTCGACACCGCGGACGGACGACGCGTCGGCTCCCGCGAGGTCGCTCCGAATCCGCGGCTCCTGACGGTGGACGCCCAGGGAGAGGCGCTCGTCGGCGGCCCTTCGGACCTCGGTCCCGCGTACGCGCCCGCGACCTCGCGGGATGCACGGCGGGTCGCCCTCTCGACCTCCGAGGACGGCACCGTCGTGCTCGACGCCTCGACGGGAGAGCGCCTCGCGCTCGCTCCCCGGACCTTCCGACCCGCGCGGGGTCTGCGGCTCTCGCCGAGCGGCACGTGCCTCGCGGCGATCGACACCCGCGGCGAGCTGCTCGTCCTCCCGGCTCCGGGCCGCGCCCCGCTCCGAGCGGCGCGCTCCCCGGGCGAGGCCACCGTGCTCGAGGTCGCGGACGACTGCGCGTCGGTCCTCGTCCTCACCACGGCGGGCGGGCTCGTCCGGCGGCATGGGGCGCGGCTCGAGCGGCGCGAGACCGTCCTCGTCGACGGCAGCGTGACGCACGTGCGCGATCTCGAGCCGGGGACTCCGCTGGTCACGGCGACGAGCCCCGATGGCGCGCTCGCGGCCGTCGCCATCGGCTCCCATCTCACGATCCTCGACCTCGCCCACCACCTCGTCTCCGCCTACGTCGACGAGAACGGGAGCGAGCGGAGCCTCTGGCAGGCGCGCTTCGAGGGCACGCCCGAGCGGCTCGCCGTGCGCGGTCGGAATTGGGGGATCCTGGTCTCCGCGACGACGACCGAGGTCACGGAGGCCGCCGACGTCGACACCGAGGACGAGGACGAGGCCGAGCGCTCGGCCCACGTGCCCGACGTGTACCCGCCCGCCACGACCGCGACGCTCCTCGTGAGCCTCCGCGGCTCCGAGCTCGACGTCCCCCTGCCGGACGCGGATGCGCACGGATGCTCGGACGCCGAGTACGCCGAGGATCGCTGCTCGGCGGTGCGCACCGTCCTCGCACCGGACGACGCCCACGTCGCCGTCGTCGACCGCACCCATCGCCTCTTCGTCGTCGCGCTCCCGACGGAAGGGCGGGAGGTCGCGATCGCCGAGCCGATCCCGGACGTCGCGCGCGCGACCTTCTCGGACGACGGCTCGTCCCTCCTGCTCGAGCGGAGCGACGGGACGATCGCCCACCTGCGCCTCGGGGGGAGCCCCACCGTGCTCGTGCCGGGAGCCGCCTCGATCGCCGCGACGACGCTCGACGAATCGGCCGCCGACGTGCGCTTCGTCGCCTTCCGCCTCGGTGACCGCGTGCAGGTCTTCGACGCGCGCGCGGGCCTCGAGGCCGGCGCGACGGACGTTCCCTCCGGCGCCTCTTCGCTCGCGGTCGACGCGGAAGGACGCGCCTACCTCGCCTACGCCTCGCCCGAGAGGACCCTCGTCTTCGACGCGGCGGCTCGTCGGTCGGTCCTTCTCGAAGGACGCGTGGTCGGCGTCTCGCCGGGCCTGGCCGCCATCGCGAGCTGCGCCGCGGGTCGGCTCTACCTCGCGCTCGCGCCCACGGCGGGCGGAGCCCGGACCGTCGAGCTCGGCGAGTGCGGCGATTCCACCCTCGTCGGCTTCCGCGCGGACGGCGCGGTCGCGGCGATCCAGGGCGCCACGACGGTCGATCTCGTCCGCGTCGACGGGAGCGCGCGCGCGCGGCTGCGCTTCCATCGCGACGAGGACCACGTGACCGTGGTCGCCGTCGACTCCGAGGGACGCCACCTCGTCATGCCCGCGCATGCACGCGACTTCACCGTGCGCGCGCCCGCGCCGACGCTCCGCGAGGCGGCCCTGTCGGAGCCCGATCCCGCGCGCGTCCGCGAGGAGCTGTTGTCCCCATTCTTCACACCGTGAGCTTGCCGTTTTCTGGCCTCGCATCGCGCCTTGGGAGGACCCTTCGGGGGTCTTCATCCCGGAACCAGGGGGAATCATGCAGGCCAAGAGGCATTTCATCGCGCTCGCGGCGGTCGCCGCGATGCTCGGAGCAGCAACGACCGGCTCGGCGCAGGACGCGGGCGGCGGACAGGTGATCGTGACGAACTCGGGTGGGGGCTCCTCGGGTGGCTCGTCGGGCATCTCGCTCGAGTTCCAGGGGCGCCTCTCGCTGCTCAGCGCGTTCGAGTTCGTCGGCGCGGCCGGCAACACGACGCCGGTGCTCGTGCCCCCCGCGACGATGGGCATCCGCCTGCTCGACCAGAAGCTCTTCATCGGTCTCGGAGCGAGCTTCCAGCGCTACCACACGAAGGCCTGCCCCACCGGCGGCGGGACCTGCGCGGGCAACGGCAACACGTCGATCTTCGCCGTCAGCCCCGTGGTGACCTACGACGTGCTCACGCGCGGCGCGGCGCACCTCTATCCGCTCATGATGATGCACTTCGGCGTCAGCGACCTCGTGTCGAACAACGACTTCGTGTTCGGCCTGAACCTCGGCATCGGCCTGCGCGGCGACATCGGCGACGTGATCTCCATCGGCACCGAGTGGGGCTGGGGCATGCTCCACGGCAAGCAGGACGTCGGCGGTGGGAGCCTGAAGTACAACCTCAACGGCTTCTTCGGCACCGTGAACCTCTCGGCGCGCATCGGCCTCTGAGCCGCGCGCACGCACGAACGCCCGGGGAGCTTCGCGGCTCCGCCGGGCGTCGTCGTTCCGGGGCTCGACCCCTCGTTCAGCGGCGGCCGGTGATGCCGACGAAGGGCTCGACCCAGCTCACGTTGCTCGGGAAGAAGTTGCCCTGGAAGCTCATCGAGAGCTGCGCGCCGAGGTCGACGTAGACGCCGCTCTTCACCTGCACCGCGACGCCGACGCGCCCCGAGAAGCCCGGCGCGAACTTCCAGACGTTGTACGCCGTGCACCACCAGTAGTAGATGCCGCCGCAGGCCACGGCGGTCTCGCGGAAGTTGAAGAAGTTGAAATCGAAGGCGCCGCTCACGTACGGCAGCACCTTGTTCAGGTTCGGGATCTGGAAGCGGATGCCGGGACCGAAGAAGAAGTTCTTGAGCGGCTCGCGGCCGTAGCCGGCGTACTGCGTCTCGCCCGCGTTGGCGGCGCGATCGAAGTCGACCGGCACCCAGCGGAAGCCGCCGTCGAAGAAGACCGCGATCCAGTCGAACTCGAGGCCGCCGGCACCGTAGAGCGTGGCGCCGGGCCGGATGAGGTTCCGATCCGTGTCGAGCACGATCGGCACGCCGAGCGTGAACTGACCGAACTGGCGGAACCGCGGCCTCGGCTCCGGACGCTCGAGCTCGTCCGTTCCGACGACCGTCGGACGCCCGTAGTAGTTGCCGTAGCCGACGGGCTGCGAAGGAGCGGGCGCGGCCGCTGGAGCCGGCGCCGCCGCCGGGGCCTGGTTCGCCCAGGCGTTCGTCGACGAGGGCGCCGGGCTCGCGGGTGCGCCGGAAGCCGGCGGCGTGGTTCCTTCGCTCCATTGCGCGGAGGCGGGCATCGTCCACGACGCCGTGACGAGCGCGAGGAGGAGACGGAGCGACGAGCGGTGGACGGCGGACATCACGAATCCCTTCGAGCAGGCGTTCAGAAGCGAACGTAGAAGTCGATCTCGGGAACCGGATACTTCCCGGGCACGACGAAGTCGGGCGTGTGGAGGAAGAACGAGCCGTAGCCCGCCCCGACGCGCAGGTTCACGATCCGCCAGGAGAACGCGGCGGCGAGCGAGACGTTCCAGGCGTGGGCGAGGTCCGCCACGGTGTAGGTGCCGTCGAGGGAGCCGGTCGCGCCGTCGCCGAGACCGACCGAGCCGCTCACGTAGGGTCCCCAGACCTTCCACATGAAGCGCCCGGTGAGCACCAGCGCGGTCACGCGGCTCGCGTTCCACTGGAGCGCGATCGACTGGTGGAAGCCGTTGATGGCAGCCGCTCCGGCCACGGACTGATCGGCCGGCGGCTCGATGTAGGCGAACTTCGAGAGCGTGTACGAGAGCTCGGTCGACAGCGTGACGCGAGGGTGCACGCGCACGGAGCCCGCGAGCTTGAACGGCACGAGGAAGACCCGGACGTCCGAGCCGTCGAGGGTGCCCGGGATGAAGGTGAAGCCCGTCGTCGCGGAGAGCGCGTAGCGACCGTGCTCCCAGAAGGCCGACTTGAGCGTGATGTTCGGGGCCGGCGCACGGAGGGCGAGGGCGCCGCCGACCCAGATCATGGTGCCGGTGCTGATCGTCAGCTTGTCGTGGACGCCGTAGGCGACGTCGAAGAGGCCGACGCGCCACTGACGCCGACGCAGGCTGTAGGCGGTCTCGAGGGAGATCCGATCGCTCTCGCCGTGGTACGCCCGCGCCTCTCCGGCGTCGACGAGCATCCCCCCGACGAGGCCGATCACCAGGAGAAGACTCGGGAGTCTGCTTCGTTCGTGCATTGGTGGGCCGGGAAATCGCAGGTGTAGGTGCCGTCCGCGGTGGCGAGCATCACGACGCCCCCCTGCAGGATCGAGAGCACGGAGGTCTCGCCGTTGGCCTTGGTCAGGAGCACGTCGACACCGTCCGCGCGCTTGCGCAGCTCCAGCGTGCCGGTGATGCCGGACTCGAACGCGGCCGCGACGCTGCCTTCGTAGGTCGCCACCAGGTTGTCGAGCGAGACGTCCTGCCCCGGTTTCACGTGCTCGCCGAGGTCGAGGACGAAGTCTCCGTCGGCCGCGACCGAGGTGCACTCGGTCGGGTAGTAGCACTCGCGGAACGACGCTCGCCACACGGGATCGAGGACGGCGTGCCGCACCGTGCCGCTCGCCTTCAGGTGACCGTCGTCGGCGGTGCCGATGATCCCGTCCGGACCGGGGCACGCGGCGTCGATTCGCACGTCCCCGCTGAACCGGACCACCGTGCCGTTGATCTCGACGCCTTCGCTCGAGCCTCCGTCGCCGCTCGTGCCGCCGTCGGCGCCGCTGCCCTGATCGGGAGCCACGGCATCGACGAACTTCTGGATCAGCTCGAAGAGGAAGCCGCCGCAGACGAGGGCCTTGGCCGTGTTGGGGTGGCCGAGCGCGAAGTCGGCGGCCTGGTTCGCGACCTCGACGTCGAGCGTGGCGGTCGGATGATCGAAGCGCGCGCGGACGGAATCGAGGTTCGGCTCCGAGCTCTCGCAGCTCGAGGCGCCGAGGACGAAGACCAGCGAAGCCACGTGCAGCCGTGGAAGCCCGACCATGGCGCCGTTGTAGCACCCGGACCCCATGCGGCCCAACGCGCTCCTGTGGCATTCCTGTCTCGGCGTCTCAGGGCGTCGGCGGCGTCGGGGCGGACGGGGCGGGCGGGGCCGTCGGGGCGGGCGGAGCCGCGGGGGCGGACGGGGCGGGCGGGGCCGTCGGGGCGGACGGGGGCACGACGGGTGCAGGCGCGGGAGCCGCCGCCGCAGGCGGAGCCGGCGCGGGATGGCCCACCATCGAGGGCGCGACGTGAGCGGCAGCGCGCACGGCGAGCTGCTCGGCCGTCGCGAGACCGCCCGTGATGGTCAGGTAGAAGGTCCGGTCCCTCAGGTCGGTCCGCTGGTAGGTCACGTCGTCCGGGTTCAGCACCGCGGCCATGAATTGCCCTCGGCCGAACATGGCGACGAAGCCGACCGAGACCCCGCGCCCCCAGCTGTCGCGTCCCCAGGTGCGAAGACCGAGGCTCGTGGAGAAGCCGTAGCGATTGACGTGGGCGGTGAGGAAGGTGTCGCTCGTCGCCGGCAAGCTCGGCGCCGCGGAGAAGTCGGTCAGGAAGCCGAGGCGGGCGATCACGTTCGGATGCGGAGCGAGCTCCGTGCCGATCGACACGTTCGCGACCGGGCGTCGCCCACGATCGATCGGAGAGAAGAGGCTGACCTGGTCGAGCGGGACGAGGTAGCTCGGGTTCCCCTCGACGAGGGGGCGGTCCGGGATGCCCGAGACGAAGGTGAGGTCGGCCGCGATCAGCGCGCGATCGGAGATCTGGTGCGCGAAGCCGCCGCGGATCTCGAGCGGGTACGGAAGGAAGGCGTGGAGGTTCTTCAAGCTCTGGTACGCGTAGGTGCCGACGGGCGGCATGACCATCGCGTTGTCGTCGTAGAGCTGTTCGCGCACCTTCGCCCGTGCCTTGAGCTGGATGCCCGGGAGCTGGAGCGTGATGCCCCAGCTCGTGCGCTGCGTCGGTCGATGGAGCAGGCCGAGCCGGAACACGAACGAGTACCCGTGGGCGGAGAGATTGAACGCGCGGGAGACGAGCCTCGAATCGTCGTAGGGCGAGGTCGTGTCCGCGCCCCACACGACCGTGTTGAGGGTCTCGTTGTGGTTGAGCCGTCGGTCCGCGAGGAAGAGCGAGATGCCGTAGCTCCACTTCGTGCGGGGCAGGTGCGCGAAGGAGACGCCGGTCAGGCTGACCCGGTCCGAGTTGTTGTACGTGTACGCGTCCGTCTGCTGGCCGACCGTGCCGAGGTAGGCGCTCGTGCTCTGGGCCTGGCGGTAGAGCGTGAACCCCGAGAGGGCCAGGACGAAGGGACGCGTTCCGTCCTCGCGACGGTGGCCGAACGGGAACGAGCCCGACGCGAAGCCCGGGAAGCCGGGCTGCGTCTTGTTCGAGAAGTCGCCCGTGTCGTAGGGCGAGACGAGCACGCGATCCACCTCGAGGTAGTCGCGGGCCTTCAGGAAGAGTCCGCCCGAGATGCTCGAGCGCTGCATGCGTGTGAGACCGGCCGGATTGTAGTAGGCCGCGGAGCTCTCGTTCGCGAGGCCCGTGGCCGCCGAGCCCATGCCCGTCGGTCGATCGCCGAGCAGCGGCGTCGCGTAGTGCGTGTCGTCGGCGGAGGCGGTGACCGCGAGCGCGAGCACCGCGAACGCGCAGAGCCGCGCGAGCAGGCCGCGGCCGCCGCGCCGTCGCCGACGACGCGCATCGGACCGTGCCCGTGCGCCACGCCTCGCCGCCGCCCGACCTCGCATGGGCCGAGGTTCGATCGGGCCGGGGCTCGGCGCAAGCCGACGATCAGCCGGGCGTCGGCCGGAACACGAGCGATTCGTACCCTCGCACGAAGGGCGAGAGGGTCGGCTTCCGCTGCGCGCGCGGGAGCACGTAGGCGGGCGCCCGCGCGAGCAGCTCCTCGAACGCGGCGCGGGCCATGAGACGTCCGAGGTGGGCGCCGATGCAGAAGTGGGGTCCCTGGCTGAACGAGAGATGGCGTTCGATCGGACGGGCGACGTCGAGGACCTCGGAGCGCTCGCCGAATTCCCGCTCGTCGCGGTTGCCCGAGCCGAAGAGGAGGTGGACCTTCGAGCCCTTCGGGATGCGCACGCCGTGGAGCTCGACGTCGCGCGTGGTCGCCCGCGAGAGGCCTTGGACCGGCGCCTCGATCCGCAGGAATTCCTCGACGGCGGTGGGCACGAGCGAGCGATCCGCGAGCAGGCGCGCTCGCTCCTCCGGATGGTCCGCGAGCAGGGCGGCGCCGCTCGCCACGAGGTGATCCGTCGTGTCGTTGCCACCCGCGAGGAAGACGAAGCAGAAGCCGAGGATGTCCCAGTTCGTGAGCGGCTCCCCGTCGCGCTGGGCGAGGACGAGGCTGCTCAGCATGTCGTCGCCGGGCTCGACGCGGCGTCGCTCGATGAGCCCCACGAAGAACTGGAAGAGCTGCGCCACGGCGATCACGGCGTGCTCGACTTTCTCGGGCTCGAGCGTGGCGCCGGTGATCGCGGACGACCACGGGTCGAACCGCTCGCGATCGGCCTCGGGGACACCGAGGAGCTCGGCGAGCACGAACGTGGGGAGCGGCGAGGTGAAATGGCGGACGAGGTCGACCTCTCCGTCGCGGGCGGCGAGCTCGAGCACGCGATCGAAGCGCGAACGGACGAAATCCCGGATCGGCGCCTCGAGGGCCGCGACGCGCTCGCGGGTGAAGGACTTGCTGACGAGCCGGCGCAGTCGCGTGTGGTCCGGCGGATCCATCATGATGAACGTCGGCGCGAGACCGAGGAGCTCCTTCTCGCCCTTCACGGGCGTGAGCCCCTCGGCCGACGAGAACGTCTCGGGATCCCGCAGCGCGCGGAAGATGTCGTCGAAGCGCGAGAGCGCGAAGAAGTCGCGCTCCGCGTTGTGGCACACCGGCTGCTCCGCGCGGAGACGCCGGTAGACCGGGAACGGATCCCGCATCGTCGCGGGGTCGAAGGGGTCGTAGACGAGCGGATCGCCCGCCCCGCGACGGGTCGAGCCCGCGATCCCGGTGTCGAAAGCCTCCATCGTTCCCCCCTCGGGGTCGCGGGTCCCCGTCGCCCCCTTCGACGAGGATGCACACCCGCCCGGAAGGGACAAGACAATTATCGATTTTTGTCTCGGACCGGGGAGGGCACGACGAACGAGGGGCGGACGAGCCTTCCGAGAAACGCCCGCAATTCCGTGGAAGTGCGCGACGGTCCCGGAGCGAGCGCGAGGGAGAGGACGAGGCGGACGCTCCACTCGAGGATCTCCGCCTCGGGGATCTCGGGCCTCAGGCGCTCGCGGCCGTCGTGGCCCGTGGTCACGGCGACGAAGGTGCCGAGCAACGCGGGCCCGAGCGCTCCGGATTCGATCGGCAGGGCCGAGGTCAGGCCCTGGGCTTCGGGGGAGAGGAACGGAGCGATCGCGGGGCGCGCCCTCACCGCCTCGACGGCGAGGGCCAGGGCCTCGAGCAAGCGATCGCCGAGGGCGGGCCTCGTCGCGAGCGAGAGGAGGAGCGTCTCCGAGATCCGCTCGAGCTCGCGGAGCGCGTAGTCGGCGACCAGGGCCTCCTTCGTGGCGAAGTAGCGGTACAGGGTGGCGCGCGAGCATCCGGCCGCCTCGGCGACCTCTCCCATCCGAGCGCGACGCACGCCCCGCTCGGCGAAGACGCGCTCCGCCGCATCGAGGATCCGCGACTCGACCTCGCCTCGCTCCGTCATCGTGCCCGCGAAGGTACCAGGGCGCGGGGCCGACGATCAGCGATAGAGCGTGCCCGAGACCATCGTCTCGTCGGACGGGAAGCCGACCCGGAGATAGCCCGCCCCTTCCTTCGGCGGGCATTGGAAGTGGACGAGGGCGGGCGCGCCGCGCATCGAGGCGAAGGCGGAGAGGCCGCCGCCGCCCGGGCGACAGCGCCGGAGCGATGCGCTGCCGAGGCCGTCGAGGACCATCGTGCCGCACGAGCCGTCGGCCGCGATGGGTCGGATGGCGAGCGTGACCGAGACCTCGCCTTCGTCGCCGAAGGCCTCGCCCTCCCATCGGCCGGCGCAGACCGAGGGCGCGCTCGACGGGGCCGTCGACGCGCCGCGTGCCGCGCTCGTCGCGCGTGACGGGGTTCCACCGCCCGTCGCGCGTCCGGCGTCGACCGCGGCGGCATCCCGCTCCGCGCCCGCGTCGACGACGGCCGCGTCCTCGACGGAGGCGTCGCCCGGCCCCGCGTCCCGCGCGGCGCCGACGTCGGAGGCCGGCGAGGACGGACGGAGGAGATGGACGGTCGCGAGCACGAGCCCGCCGAGGACGAGCACGAGCGCGAGCGCCTGCCATGCACGCACGCCTCCGACGCGGCCCGGACGCGCCGGCTCCGCCGCCGGGGTCGGCAGCACGTCCATCGACTGCGTCGGTGCGACCTCGGGGGCCTTCGGCGGGGGGACGGCCTTCGCATGCTTCCCGAGCGGACTCGGCGGAGCCTCGGGATCGATTCCACAGGCCAGCATCGCCGCGCCGAGCGCCGCCCGGAGCTCGGCCGCGTCCCTCGGTCGGGCGCGCGGATCCTTCGCGAGGCAGCGATCGACGAGCTTCGAGAGCGGCTCCGGGATCGCGTAGCCGAGCGAGACCAGCGGGACGTGCGCCTCGCGTGCGATCTGGGCGATCTGTTGGGCCGGCGAGGGGCCCGGGAACGGCAGACGCTGCGCGAGCGCCACGTAGAGCATCACGCCGACCGCGAAGACGTCGGCCGCGGGCCCGAGGGACGGGAGCCCCATCGCCTGCTCCGGGCTCATGAAGCCCGGCGTGCCGAGACGCACGTTCGCCTGCGTGACGAGCGCCGCCGCGACGTGCCGCGCGAGCCCGAAGTCGAGCAGCTTCACGACCTCGCGCTCCCCGAGCCGGGCGACGAAGAAGTTGTCGGGCTTCACGTCGCGATGGACGAAGCCCTTCGCGTGGGCCGCCGCGAGCGGTGCGAGGCCACGGTGCACGAAGCGGAGCGCATCGGCGCGCGAGGTCTCGAGCCGGGCGATGCGCACGGCGAGCGTCTCGCCCTCGAGGAGCTCCATCGCCACGAACGCGATCCGCTGGGGCTCGTCGACGCCGGCATCGAGCACGCGGACGATGCCCTCGTGGCCGATCGACTCGGCCGCCGTGACCTCGCGCGTGAAACGGGTCGCCGCCGCGGGATCGGAGAGCGAGTCGAAGGGGATCACCTTCAGCGCGACGCGGTGCCGCCCCGAGACGTGGCGCGCGCGATAGACCGTCCCCATGCCGCCGGACGCGATCACGTCCTCGATCTCGTAGCGCCCTGCCACGAGGGCCGGAGTTCCGTGGGAAGGCCGCACCGAGGCCGAGGGTCGCAGAGAACGCGGAATCGGGGAAGCGTCTCCCTTGTCCCCCTTGCCGAGCGGCACGGGTGGGACGACCTCTCCGTCCGGCGATCCCCTCGGCTCGCCGAACCCGGGAGGCGTGATGACGACGGCATCCGTGAGCGTGGGAGAACGACCGACCCCCTCCCCGCGCGGGAACGCGTGGCGGTGGAGCGCCGCGATCCCGATGGTCCTCCTCCTCGGCGCGACGGCGCTCGCCTCGGCGCAGCCGATGAGCCTCCCGCCGGCGGCCTACTGCCCCCCGAACGCCTCGGTGGCGGCGAACAGCTGCATCTGCCCGCCCCAGACCGAATACCAACCGGATCCGGGCTGCCGCTCGGGCCGCTGCGTCCCGACCGTCCCGATCTGCTCGCCCGGGTGCGGTGCGAGTCAGGTCTGCGTGAACGGCGCCTGCGTCGGCACCGGCAGGCTCCGCTTCACGCTCACGTGGGACCGGCCCGGCGACATGGATCTGCGCGTCGTGACTCCGTCCGGCCGCGAGATCTCGTACCAGAACCGCGCGGCCGACGGCGGCCAGCTCGACCGCGACGATCGCACGGGGACCGGCCCCGAGAACATCTTCTGGGATCGGAGCCCGCCGCCCGGCACGTACCTCGTCTGCATCGATCCCTACCGGATCGACGCGCCGACGAACTTCTCGCTCGCCATCGCGACCCAGGCGGGCACGGTCCAGACGCTCACCGGCTCGCGCACTTCGGCCCAGCGGCAGTCCCCCTGCTCGCAGGGCTCGCCGAATTTCCTCACCTCGTTCACGGTGACGCCGGGCGGGCAGATCGTGCCGCCGCAACCTCCGCCTCCGCCTCCGCCTCCGCCGCCGCCTCCGCCGCCTCCGCCGCCGACCTGCACTCCCGGCTGCGGCCCGGACCAGGTCTGCGTGAACGGCGCGTGCGTCGGCACGGGCACGCTGCGCTTCACGCTCACCTGGGATCGTCCCGGCGACATGGACCTCCGCGTCGTCACGCCCTCCGGCCAGGAGATCTCGTACCAGAACCGCCAGGCGGCGGGCGGCCAGCTCGATCGCGACGACACGACGGGCACCGGCCCCGAGAACATCTTCTGGGACCGCAACCCGCCTCCCGGGACCTACCTGGTCTGCATCGATCCGTTCCGGATCGGCCAGCCGACCAACTTCAGCCTCGCCATCGCCACGCAGGTCGGAGTCGTCCGCACGATGACCGGCACGCGGACGAGCGCGCAGAAGCAGGCGCCCTGCACGCGCGGCGCGCCGAACTTCCTCACGGAGTTCACCGTCGGCGCCGGCGGCGTGATCGGGATGCCGCCTCCTCCGCCCGCGCCGCCGACGTGCAATCCGGCATGCGGCTACGGCCAGGTCTGCGTGAACGGGGCCTGCGTCGGCACCGGAAGCCTGCGCTTCACGCTGACCTGGGATCGCCCCGGCGACATGGATCTCCACGTCGTCACGCCTTCCGGCGGGGAGATCTCGTACGCGAACCGTCAGGCCGGCGGAGGCCAGCTCGATCGCGACGACACGCAGGGCACCGGGCCGGAGAACGCCTTCTGGACCACGAGCCCGCCACGAGGCACGTACCTCCTCTGCGTCGATCCCTTCCGCATCGGGGCCCCGACGAACTTCACGCTGTCGATCGCGAACCAACAGGGCGTCGTGCAGTCGCTCGCGGGGGCGCGGACGAGCGGTCAGCGCGGCACGTGCACGCCGGGCTCGCCGAGCTTCGTGACGGCGTTCACCGTGCCGTGAGCACGCCCCGCGGGACCCGCGTGCGTCGGTGCGCGGGTCCACGCGAGCTCCGCGGAGCCCGCTCTCAGCGGTAGGTCGCGTCCTCGACCGTCGCGCGGAAGAACTCCCCTTCCGAGGCGAAGCGGTCGGTCCCGGCGTGCCAGCCGAGCCGCACCTCGGAGGGAACCGTGAACCCCTCGAACGTGCGCTCGGCGACGACGTGGCCGCCGAAGATGCCTTCGTGGAAGGGGCCTCCTTCGGGATTGCCCCAGCGGCGCATCGCGAGGTGGACGAGTCGACCGGTCTCGTCGATCACCAGATCGACGTGGGCCGGATGCTGCGGATGGCGGAGCGTGACGCCGAAGTGCGAGTCGTCCCCGCTCTCCCAGATCACGTCGGGCGAGACGAGCACGGACGGGAGCCAGACCGCCTCGGCCTGCACCCGCGCGAGCGCCGAGCGCGACACGTCGGGCCCCGCGGCGGTCACGACCGGCAGGAGGCCGAGCAGCTTCCAGCGCATCTCCCCGGCTCCGTCGACGTAGCGATCGGAGCCGGTGATCGGGAGGCCGTGCATGCGCACCCTCGCCTGCCAGACGAAGCCGCGATCCCAGCGGATCACTTCCTCCGCCTCGAAGGGGCACCAGGCGTCGAGCTTGATCTCTCCCTTCATCCGGAGCTTCACGGCGCTCGCGGCGCGCGTGCCCGGCGCGATCGCATGCGTCAGGTACCGGCGCGCCGGCTCGGGCAGACCCGAGAGCCGCTCGGGATCGAAGGGCTCGCCGCGCTCCGCGGGAGCCGACCACAGCGCGTCGAACGAAGGGTCGTGCCGCATGCCGGGAGGCTAGCAAGAACGACCGCGGAGACGAGCGCTCGCACGCGAGGATTGCGGCCCGCTACTCCCCGAGGATGGCCGCCACGGCCAACGCCGTCGCACGCTTCGCCCGCGCCACCGAGAGCCCCTGCACGAGCCGGAGCCGCCTCCACGCATCGAAGCCCATCACGAGGTCGAGCGCCTCGAACCGCAGCCCGTCGTCCGCGCGGAGCCGCTCCTCGTAGCGCGTCCCGCGGAGCGCGGAGCGGAGCATCTTCCGCTCGGTCGCGCGCACCTTCGCCTGATCCTCCGCGAGGAACGGCGAGGTGTGGCGATGGACCTCCGCCGCGACGCGGAAGGGCATCATGCGCTCGAACGCCTGCGCGCGACGTTCGATCGTCGCCTCGAGGCGAGCCTCGTCGTCTCCGGGGAGCGGCGCGAGCACGAGCGGAGCGAGCTCGGCGGTGATCCGCTCGGAGATCTCCCGGTAGAGCCCCTCCATGTCGTCAAAGTGACGGAACACGGTGCGCAGGCCGACCTCGGCGCGCGAGGCGACCTGCTCGGCGCTCGGCGCGACGTGTCCCTCGCTCACGAGGGCGAGCACGGCCTCGACGATGCGCCTCCGATTCTCGGCTCCCCGGAGCCTCCGACCGTCCGTCTCCCCGTCCATCCGCTCAGCCCGCGCCCCCGCGGACGAACGCGTCGAGGAGCGCGACGAGCTCGTCGGGCGCGTCCTCCTGGAGGAAATGGCCCGCGCGCGCGATCGTGACGTGCGGCTGTCCCTTCGCTCCGGGTACGAGCTTCTGGAAGACGCGATCGCCGCCGCCCGTGATCGGATCGGAGTCCGAGAACGCCGTGAGGAAGGGCTTGTCGAAGCGCTCGAGCACCTTCCAGGCGGCCTTGTTCTCCTCCACGGACGCATGCTGCGGAGTCACCGGGACGAGCGTCGGGAAGCAGCGCGCGCCGGCCTTGTACGATTCGTCCGGGAACGGTGCGTCGTAGGCCGCGACCACCTCCGGACCCGGCTTCCGCACGGTGCCGTTCGCGACGATCGTGCCCACCGGGAAGACCCGCACCTTCTGGCTGAACTCGAGCCAGCGCTGGAACCCCTCCGTCATCCCCATGCCGATCGGGAGGCCCGTGTTCGCCACGACCACCCGCGCGAAGCGCTCGGGGAACGCCGCGACGAGCCGGAGGCCGACGAGCCCTCCCCAGTCCTGGCAGAAGAGCGTGACGTCGCGGAGGTCGAGCGCGAGCAGCCAATCGCTCATCCAGCGCACGTGACGCTCGTACGTGTAGTCCGAGATCTCGGAGGGCTTGTCCGACCGACCGAAGCCGACGAGGTCGGGGGCGACGACGCGATGCCCCTTCGCCGCGAGACCACGGACGAGGTGACGGTAGAGGTACGACCACGTCGGCTCGCCGTGCATCAGCAGGATGGGCGCGGCGTCGCGCGGCCCCTCGTCCACGTGGTGGAGCCGCAGACGGGTCCCGTCCGGATCGGCGATCTCCGTGTAGTGGGGGGCGAAGGAGTAGTCGACGAGCCCTTCGAAGCGCTCGTCCGGGGTGCGCAGGACCTTCATGCCGTGCCTCCGAGGTAGTGGCACGCATCGTGCCGATTGTTGGGCTCGCCGTCAATCCGGCGCGTCCTCGTCGCAGGTCGGGGCCCTCCCCGTTCGGTGTCGGGACGAGGCGATCGTGTGGACATCGGCGGCCCGCGCCTGCCATCGTCTGCCTACGGGAGGGGAACGACATGAACGCCCACGATCGACCGACCCTGGCGGAGATCCGCCATCACCTGCACGGTGTGGCGGCGAGCCTGCCGCATGCGGGGGAGAACGCGACCACGGACGGGAAGACCCCGCTCTTCCGGTACGCCCACGTGGAGATCCACGATCCCGCGTCGGCCTCCATCGCCGAGCGTCCACGGTTCCGCGATCCGAAGTGGGTCGTCACGGAGCACGCCCGCGCCCTGAGCTGGCTCTTCGCGGAGCTCCGGGAGGCCTTCGGCGCGCGGCTCGACGCCTCGAACAAGTACGAGTTCTTCGCGAGCCTCGTGCAGGCGGCGAATCGCCATCTCGCGGCGTGTCCGGGCTGCGATGCGACGTCCCTGCTCAGCGCCACCGCGAGCGCGGCCTACGGCTGGCTCGACGCGTGGGAGGCCGAAGGCGACCTGCTCGACGACGAGGAGCCCGACATGGAGCGCCTGCGCGACCAGCTCGAGGCGACGGCGGCCGAGCTCGAGGCCATCCTGAACGGCCGCGAGGACGACGAGCCCGTTCAGCGCTCGTAGAGCGCCACGGCCCTCTGCAGGTCGTCGAGGACGTGGGCGCGGAGCGCCTTCGGAGCCTCGACGACACAGTGAGGTCCGTAGCCGACGAGGAAGGCGTGCAGCGCGCGCGTGTGCGGCACCGTGGCCTCGAGCGCGAACCACTCGCCGTCGATCGGCTTCACGACCTGGTCCTCGGAGAGCTTCGCCTCGGCGAGCTTCTCGATCACCTCGCGATGGAAGCGCGCCCGCAGCTTCACGTGGGAGCCGAGCTCGAGGGGGAAGTGGGCGAGCCCCTCCCGGATCGCGTCGTCGAGGGAGAAGCCCACGGGCACCCGCACCGCGCGGCCGCGCTCGATCTTCGCCGCGTGCATGCGATGGAGCAGGAAGAACCGCAGGGGCCCCGGGGTCCCGTCCTGCGCCTCCTTCCGTGCGACGAGCCAGAGCTCGCCCGCCCGCTCGCAGAGGCCGAGCGGATGGACGACGTAGTCGTGATCCTCGGTGGTGAAACGCTTCCGGTAGGTGATCGCGAGGACGAGGCCCTCGTAGAGCGCCTCGGAGACGATGCGGAAGATCTTCTCGTCCACCTTCGGCGGGATGCGCGGGAGCTCGGGCGGCACGCGCCGCACCTTCGTCCGCCAGCGCTTCGGTCGCCCGGTGCTCTCCTCCGCGAGCTCCTTCTCCGTCTGCGCGAGTCGATCGTCGAGCCACTGCACCGTGCGTGGAGGGAGCAGCGGCCGGATGTGCTCGGCCGCGAGCACGAGCCCGAGCGCCTCGTGGGGCGCCATGCGCGGGAAGAGGCGCTGCTTCTTCCCTGGCTCCCACGACCATCGGAAGGGCTTGCCCGAGTCGTCGCAGCGCAGGGGATGACGATCGGCCAGCCCGGCCAGTCGCTTCTGCACGGCGCGAGGCGTGAGGTCGAAGCCCTCGTGAGCGAGGATGGCCACGAGCTCGGGCGTCGAGATCGTCGAGGGCGCCGGAGGAATGCGCTGGAGGAGGATGGTGCCGACGTCGTCCATCGGTCGGGGAGGCTACCACGGGGGCCTGCGAACCGCGCATTCGCCTCGTCGACGAGGACCTCGGCCCGATGACCTAGTCCTCGTGGCGTATGGGCGCGTGTGCGGCTGGGTCGGCGCTCGGCGCCATCGCGCCCGCGCCACGATCGTAGGGGGCGCAAACGGATCCCGGTGCGTAGAATGATCGCGGGACCGACAACGCCGGGGCATTCGGGAGGACGCGCGATGGTGAAACGCCCGAGGTGGTCGACGCCGCCCACGCTGTCGACCGTCCACCTCTTCATCTCCTGCCCCGATCCGGCCATCGACGGCCTGCTGACCCGCGTCGCCTGCATCGCGAGGCACGAGAAGGCGCTCGGCGAGCCCGATGCCTCGCTCGACTTCTGCGCCGCCTGCGACGCGGGCAAACGCAGGTTGCGGGACCTCGAGAGCCGGAGGCATCCGCCGAGCGGATCCACGCTCCGTCAGTCGCCGCCCTCGCCCGAGGTGCAGGCGCGTCCGACCATCCCCGTGGCCCCCTACGACTCGGCCGTCCACGAGCGACCGACGCCCGCCTTCGGCGTGAAGGTGCCGCCCGTCGACGAGTCGGGGACGACGACGCGTCCGGGAGTCGGGTCGAAGGAAGCGGCGCAGGAGACCGTCCGCGAGAACGGCAAGCGACGCTAGACGACGACCGGCGCCTCGGCTCCGTCCGGAACGGGCGCCCCGTTCGCACCCGCGGCACGAAGCGCTTTGAGGTCGCGCAGCAGGCCGCGCAGCCAGGGCGAGTAGACCACGAGCACGCCGAGGAAGACGGCGATCGAGCGGAGCGCCGCGTTGTGCGAGACGAAGTGGTCGACTGCGTACGAGGCGCCGTAGCCCGAGGCGCTCGCCGCTGCCATCAGCGCCGTGTAGCGGAGGTCCTGGCCGAGGGCGACGAGTTGGTGCCGGATGCCGCCGCCGACGCTGACCGCGTAGCGCCCGAGCTCGGAGGCCGCGTAGCCGACCACTGCGCCGGGGAAGCCGAAGCTCAGGTAGCCCGCCGGAACGAACGCGAGCATGCCGACGAGCTTCCCCGCGCCCGAGGCCGCGAGCCAACGCGACTGCCCCTTCGCCAGGAGGCCCTGCGAGTAGGAGTTCTCCATGACGGCGAACCAGGCGCCGACCGAGAGGACCTGCGCGACCCAGCCGGCCTCGTGGTAGCGGGGATCGTAGAGGAGATCGATCGCCGCCTGACCCCCTCCGACGAAGCCCGCGAGGCCGAAGCCCCCGACGATCAGGAGCGGTCGACGCGCGCTGACGAAGACCTCGGCCATGCGCGTCGTCTCGTTGTGGATCTTCGAGTAGACGGGGAAGAGCAGCTTCTGCGTGAGGCCGAAGAGCAGGTTCGGCGTGAGCGAGGAGATGTTCAGGCCGATGCCGTAGACGCCGAGCATCGCGAGCGGGATGAGCTTGCCGAGGATCAGCCGGTCCGAGTGGTTCACCACGAACGTCAGCGCGGTCGAGATGAAGACCCAGCGGCCGAAGTGCAGCATCCCGCGGAGGTGCTCGCGATGGATGTGGAGGCGGTTGCGCCGCCCCGGCAGCACGAAGTGGCTGGCCACCGTGCGGATCAGGTCCTGGACGAGGGCGCCGACGAGGAGCGAGTACACGCTCCGCGTGACGTACGCCACGGCGATCATCGAGGAGAGACCGGCGAACTGGATCACGATGTCGAGGATCGTCAGCCGTCGCTGCGCGAGACGGCGTCCCTCGGTGAAGAGCTTCGTCGACTGCCAGCCGCCGATGAACGACGCGACGTTGATGACGCAGAGCAGGATGACGAGCCGCGGATCCCCGTAGTAGTGCGCGAAGGGGAACGAGAGCGCCGTGCCGACGAGCCAGAGGACCGTGCCGCGGAAGACCTGGACCGTGTAGGCGGTGTCGAGGAAGTCCTGCTCCTCGCCGTGGGGGCTCTGGACGATGCTCGGCCCGATCCCGACGTCCGAGAAGAGGTGCAGGCCGACCATGAAGGCCGTGACCAGCTGCATCAGACCGAACGCCTCGCTGTCGAGCAGTCGCGTGAGGACGACGGAGCTGATGATCCGGAAGCCGTTCGAGGCCACCATGTTCACCAGGATCCACGCGCCCGCGTGGATCGCGGTCGAACCTAGCTGTGCAGGGACTTCACTCTGCGTTCCGGCGGATTCGGCGGGCTGGGACGGACTGGTCATGGGCGACGTTCGGAAGCCCAACCTCTATCACGGCGGCGCGGTCTGGCGATGCGACGCGGGGAGCCCGAGCGGGAGCCCCGGACGCAGCGCGGGAATTCGCGCGAGGGCTCCCCCGACGGGGGCGCCGCCCTCGAAAGCGACCTCGCCCCGCCGGACCTCGCGATCCGACGGGGCGAAGACGGGATCCGCGGACTCGCTCAGCTCCGGTCGACGGCCGCGCGGCGCTTCCGCGAGCGGACGAACGCGAGGCCGAGGACGAGCAGGCTGAGCCCGAAGGGCGTCGCCGCCGACCGTCCGCTCGGGCCGGCCGCACGGCAGTTGCAGCCTCCCTCGACACCCCCGTGGCCGCCGTCGACCCCGGCGTCCGTGCCGCCATCGTCGCCCGCGTCGGCGCCTCCATCCGGGCCCGCATCGGCCATCCCCGCGTCCATCGGCAGCACGATGGTGAACTCGGCCGTCGCGGGGGTGGCATCCACGTTGCCGGCCACATCCTTCGCGCGGACCGAGAGGTCGTGCACGCCGAGAGCGAGGGTCGACGTGGTGTAGCTCGCCGGGCAATCGGCGTAGCTCGCACCGTCCAGGCTGCACTCGAAGGTCGCCGCCGAATCGTTCGACTGGAAGGTGAACGTCGGCGTCGGCGTCGCGTACTCGGTGGAGGGCTGCGTGGCGAAGGAGGTGTCGGGCGCCACCGTGTCGATCGTCCACGTGAACGACGCGGGGCTCGGATCGACCACTCCCGCCGAGGTGCGGGACCGGACGTCGAAGGTATGGTCTCCGTCGTTGAGCGACGCGTAGCTGTCCGGCGAGGTGCAGGCCGCGTAGGCGGCCCCGTCGAGACGGCACTCGAAGGTGACGTTCGACGTCGCCGAGTCGAAGGTGAACGCCGCCGTCGCCACGTTGGAGAGCGCGTTCGGATGCGTGAGGAGGTTCGTGTCCGGGATCGTCGTGTCGATCGTCCACGTGGAGGTGGCGGGCGTCGCATCGACGTTGCCGACCGGGTCGACGGCGCGCACCGCGAAGGTGTGGCTTCCGTCCGCGAGACCGGAGTAGCTCACGCCGCTCGTGCACGTCGTGTAGCCGCCGCCGTCGAGCTGGCATTCGAAGGTCGCGGTCACGTCCGGCGACGAGAACGTGAACGACACGCTCGTCGCGCTGTCGGGATTCGGCGGCGACGTCAGGATCGACGTGTCGGGCGGCGTGGTGTCGATCGTCCATCCGAACGTCGCCGGCGTCGGGTCGATGTTGCCGGCCGCGTCGATGGCGGCGACGGCGAACGTGTGGGCCCCGTCCGAGAGACCGCTGAAGGTGACGCCCGACGCGCAAGCCGTCGGAGAGCCGGAGTCGAGCGAGCAGACGAAGCTCGTGCCGTCCGGCGACGAGAACGTGAAGGCGGCCGTCGTCGCGTTCGTCGGATTCGCCGGCCCCGTGAGGAGGCTGGTGTCCGGAGGCGTGAGGTCGATGGTCCACGTCTGCGACGCCGGCGAAGTATCGACGTTGCCCGCCGGA
>JAXLYX010000041.1:0-23117 GCA_046351215.1 Polyangiales bacterium
ACCGCTATCTCCGCTCGCTCCCGGCCGTGCGCAGGGGACCCGCGATCGATGCGCCGTGGAGGGATGCGCGGCTCCGATCGGCATACGGTCGCCCGGCCCGGAGCGCCTCCCCAGGCCGTAGCTCGTAGGAGCGCTCCTACGTCGGCGGATGCTGGCCGGGTGAGGGGCGGGCGTTCGTGGACGCGCGGCGTCGACCTCAGCGCGCACGAGCGCGCGTGAGCAGGTAGTCCTGGTGCAGCGCGTTGTCGCGATAGTAGTCGCTCGCGAGCGCCTCGAGCTCGCCGCGCAACCGCTCGAGCTCGTCGGGCCGCTCGGCGAGGCTCTCGACGGCCCGCTGCATCGGCCCCACCGAGTGCTCCATGAAGTGACGCAGGTGGGAAAGGCTGAGGGCGGGGATCTGCATCGTGCCGCGCGCGAAGAAGGGCGCTTCGAAGTGCGGCCCGAGCCGCTCCGCGACGACGGAGGTGTTGCCCCACGCGTGCGGCGGTGCCGCGCCGGGAGGCGGTGGCGTGTAGCGCGCGGTGAGCGCGAAGAAGCGTCCCGTGAAGTGCTCGGGAGGCCAGGTCGAGAAGGCGACGCGGCCGCCCGGCTTGAGCACGCGCCTCATCTCCGCGACGGCCACGTCCGGCCGCGGCGCGAACATGTGGCCGAACTGGCTGAGGACCACGTCGAAGCTCGCGTCGGGATACGGAAGCTGTTCGGCGTCCCCCTCCCTCCACGCGACGTCGACGCCTGCGAGCTCCGCATTCTGACGGGCGTGCTCGAGCAAGGCCGGCGTGAGGTCGAGCGCGTCGACCTCGGCGCCGGTGCGCCGCGCCGTGATGGCGACCACGCCCGTGCCCGTGCCGACGTCGAGCACGCGCTCCCCGTCGCGCACGCCCGCGAAGCGCACGAGATGCGCGGCGGCCGGGGTCGTGAAGGTCGCCGTGGGAGCAAACGAGGCCCACATCTCGCGCTGCGCACGCTTGAGGTTCGAGAACGGATCGGTGCTCATGGTTCCTCCCGAAGGTGCGCCACGACCCCGGTGGGGCCGCGGTGGCTCGCGAAACGGACGGCGGCTGGCGGCTGCGGAAGGGCGCCGGCGGGCGAGGACGCGTGGCGCCTGCCTCGTGTGGCTCCGCTCGACGTAGGGTGGCGTGTTCCGGGGTGGCTGACCAGGGCCGTCCTCGAGAGGGAGTCGTTTCACGTCCAAGCGTCGCGGCAGTCCCGTGAGCGGGTCGCAGAACGTCCGACGGCGCTACGATGGACGGAGCGCCGAGGGACGCCATACTCGAGGCCAATGCGCGTCACCTCCGCCTTCCTACTCGCAGCGCTCGTCGGATGCGGCTCGAGCGACTCGGGCCCGCTCGATGCGAGCATCGACTCCAGTGTGGACGCGGCCGAAGACGCCTCGTCGGACGCTTCCGTGGACGCCGGGACGGATGCCGCGACCGATGCCGGGGCCGATGCGGGCTGCCAGCCCACCGTCCTGCTCGTGGGTGGCACGGACGTCGCGACCCAGGGGTGGACGACGACGTCCATGGCGCCCGCCACCGTGAGCTACGGCGCGGATTACGTGGAGCTCGCGACCACGACGAGCTCTGGAGCGAGCATCGGTGGCCAGCTGCTCCTCTCGTATCCGAACGCGGTGACGGCGGGGATGCCGTTCGCGATCGAGGTCGTGATGCAGGTCGTCTCCGTGAACGTGCACAACCCCCTCGACAGCGGGGCCGCGCTCATGGGCTCGTTCACGGCGCCCTTCGGTACGGGCGCGCAGCGCGGCAGCATGGTGTATCTCGATCCCGCGGCCCTCGGCTGGGCCGACGACTCGCAGACGCAGGCGTTCGCGGTGACCGACGGCGCGTACCACACGTACGTCTTCGCGGTCGACGGCAGCGGCGTGGCGACCGTGCGCGTCGACGGGAACCCCGCGCTCACGCGCAATGGTTTCACCACCAATGGGACGTTCGCGATCGGCGATCAGACGAACGACCCGAACGTCGACTCGACGCTCCGCATCCGGTCGGTGACCAAGCTCTGTCCGTGAGCGGGAGCTCCGCTCGGCCTGCCGTGGCCCGTCTCGACGCACGCGCCCGGGTGGTCCACGCCTCGCGCCACGTGGCGCCGCGGAGACGAGGTCGCGCGGCTCAGGGCCGGTCGTCAGGCCGTAGACCGACGTTCCGCGCGACTTCGTCGCGATAGGCCTTCCACGCCGCGAGCACGCGCTCCATCGCCGCGACGACCGAGGTTCGCGCCTCGGTCGGGACGTGATCGAGCATGATGGCCCACGCGGCCGCGCGATGCCGACCCTCGACGTTCCGATGGGCCTTGGTCAGGGCCAGCGCCTCGAGTGGGAGCCCGTAGTGGACCACGAGGGGATGTCGCTCGAGGGGTGGCATCGGTCGTCGCGGTGCCGACGGATCGATCTCACCGCGTTCGTACTCGGTCCCTTCGAGGAAGATCGTCGCGACGGCGGCCGCGATCGACCAACCGCTGCGTTGCGTGGTCTCGTCGAGCAGCGCTCGGTAGGCCGCGGCCGCAGGGAGCAGCACCACGCTCTCGAACCGGGCGAGGTCCATGCCGAGACCCCGCGGGTACGCGAGGAAGAGCTCCGGATGAGGGCGGCCGGCGACCAGGCCACCGGTCTCCTCCTCGTAGAGATTCTCGGCGAGCTCCCGTCGCACCGCGGGGATGGGGCATTGCACGTACGCGTGCCCGACCATCACGGGGAAGTCGCGCACGTAGGTCGCGTACTCCTGCTCGAAGTGGACGTGGAGCTTCTCGCGCGGGACCGTGCCGTCGGCGAAACGAGGCGCGGACCAATGCACCTTCTGCTCCATCACCACGAGGAGCGCTTCGCGGAACGAGTCGCGATCCATGCCTGCGATTCGACCACGACGTGAGAGCGGCGCCTAGGCCGTCCCCGTCCGCGGGCGATGCCCTGGGCGATTCGGCGTCGGTCTCCCGTCCGGAGCAGCGGACGAGCCTTCGACGTGCGCCCCGGGCTCGTGCGCCCGACGAGTCATTGGATGACGGCACGCAATCCGGCGATGGGCGTCGCCAGATTGCCGTTGTTCATGCAGACCTTCAGATCGCGGACGTAGACCCCGTTCGCGTAGATCTTGGTCGCTGTCAGGTAGATGGTGCCCGAGACGGCGACGACCTGGCCCACCACGCCCGAGGCGTCGGGCAGCGTGCCGATCGTCGACGTGCCGGTCCAGCCCCCACCCATGACCGGTTGGACGTCGGCGGTGACGACGGCGTTCGGATCGGTCCCGCACGTGGCGAGGAAGGTGAAGGTCGAGCCGCCGCCGCCGCCCGACAGGAAGTCGCGCATCTGGGTGCAGCTCGTGCCCGCTCCGAGCACGGAGCCGTTCGATTCCCAATCGACGAGGGGCGCCAGCGTCAGCCGCGTGAGGGACGTCCCGCCGCGTCCGATCCACGGCGCGTTCGGCGCGAGGAACGAGATCGTCGGCGGGGTGCCGTTCGCTCCGACGCCGATCGGGGTGCCGAGCTCGCGTGTGCCGGTGCCGAGCGGTGCGTTCACGTTCCAAAAGACGGCGCCGTTCGTCACTCGATAGACGTTCGTCTCGAAGACGATGTCGGCGATGGAGATCGAGCTCCCGCCGTAGACGAGGTCGACGACGTGCTCGTCCCAGCCGCTCTCGGGGTAGACGCGGTAGATCGAGGATCCGCCCGACGGTGTCACGCCGAGGACCAGGATCGACGGACCCTTCCACTGCGACTCGCAGTAGCCGGGCGTGCCCACGCCGGGCGTAGAGGCGTCGGCCCCGCCGTCCGCGGCCGCGTCGAGCGAACCGCCCTCGCCACCGCCCGCGTCCTCGGAAGCGTCGAGCATCGACCCGCCGTCGCCTGCGTCGGCGGTCGTCGGGGGCGTGTCCGTGTCACACGCGGGGAGCAGCGCGGCGAGCGCGAGGAGAGCGAAGGAGCGCATGCCCTCGAAGCTACCGGACCGGAGGTGCGACGGCCACCCACCTTGGACGACCGAGCGGCCCGAGCGGTCTCCCGATGTGCTCCGATCGGCGTACGGTCGCGCGTTCCCGAAGGAGGAGAGCTCATGTCGACCGAGCCCGAGCTCGGACGACTCTACGACGCCTTCCGGAAGCGCGACGCAGCGGCGATGGCCGTCGCTAGGTGGATGGTCGCCTGCGGAGAGTCTTCGGGATCGCCCTCCCTCGCGGTACCTCAGGAGTCCCAACCGTCGATCCTGCAGCGCCACCGGACCGACGAGCTCCAGTCGTCCGCGTCATTTCGTTCGACGAGGCCCGTGGCAAGGAGGTTGCGAGGGGAGCCACTCTCGTCGGCATCCTCCATGTAGAGGAACACGCGCAGTCCCGCGCGGAGTGGCACGAGCGCACCGGACGAGTCCCGCTTCGAGTCCTCGCGCGACAACAACACCACGTCTTCGTCGACCATCTCGTTGAAGTCGACGGCGATCCTCGGGCGATCGAGCTTCACCATCTCGAAACTTGGTGCCAAGAAGGTGGTTCTACGTCAACTCACCATGACGGGGCGCGCGGCGTCCCTGTCTCCCATGACCAACAGTGACATGAAGCTCGAGATCATCGCCGGACCCGCGAGGACCCCAGAGATGGCTGTCACACTCGAACGTTCGGGTGCATCCATCGTGGCCATCCTACCGGAGTGCTTGCCGCGCTTTGGGGTCGTCGCCTCGGTCGACTTGGCGACGGCGAAGGCCATTCGCGACAGCCTAGGGGAAGCCAGGCTCTGTCTGCTGCTCGACGGCCGGCAAGAAATCCCACGACTTCAAGACGCTCTGTCGCGATTGCGTCCCGCATGCGTGGCTCTCGACCTGCGGCGCACTCGGTCGCGGGTCACCCTGAGCTCGTGAGTGGATCTTCGGTCCCGTCGTAGACGTTCGGCCGAACGCAGACGACTCGGTGCCGAGTCGTTCGGACGCGTCGGTCACATCCGCCCAGCACGGCAAGACCGACGCGGCTCGAGCCCCCCGACGCAGGGAGATCAGTTCACGCAGGCGGCGCGCGAGGTGCCCATGAACGTCACGGCGCCGCACGTACGGAACCCGAGCGACTGGCAGTCCACGCCGCGGAACTGCCCGTTGATGCACGATTCGAGCTGGTCGCCGTTGCAGCGGTCGGCTTGATCCGCGGAGCAGGCGTTGCCGGCGGGGCTGCAGACCGCTTCGCCGCGCTCGATGGTGCAGCGCGAGCCCGGGAGGATCGAGCCGCAGTCGATCCGGAGCTCGACGTTGCTCCGCGTCTCGCAGACGACGATCGTGTTGCCGTCGCACTGCGACCCGGCCTGCTGGCATGCGGGGCCGCTGCGGACGCAAGCCGCCGTCGCACTGCCCCCGACGGTGACGACCCCGCAGGTACCGCCCGGGTACACGTCCCCGCAGTCCAGGCTGCGCTGCAGCGACAGCCCCGCGTCGCAGACGACCTGCCGGTTGCCGTCGCAGTGCGACGGGGCGGCGGGGTCGCACGTCGTGCGGCTGGCATCGACGCAGCCGGACTTGCTGCCGCTGGCGGCGCACTGCAGGCCGTGCGCGGCGCAGTCGAACGCATCGCCGTAGCTGCTCGCGCTCTCGCACTGCACCTCGACGTTGCCGTCGCAGCTACCTCCCACGTGGGCCGCGCAATACGCGGGCCCATGGTCGAGCGAGCGGCACCCCTGCCATCCGTCACAGCTGGTCGCCTCGGCACAGCTCAAGAGCTGCAACGATGCGTCCGGGAAGCTGGGGCCCTTCGCGAAATCGAGCTGCTGGCTCGTGATGCACGTCCCGATCGTCACCGCTTCCCCGTAGTAATAGTACGCGCCGTTGCTGCACGAGAGCTCGAAGGCACATTCGCGCTGGAACAGGCTCGGGCTCGGGCTCGGGCCCGGGGAACTGGAGCTGCACGCGGCCGAACATCCCGCCAGCAGAAGAAGACCGAGAAACTTACGCATCAAGTTCCCTCCGCGCCCGAAGGGGCGCGCACGACGATCGACGCGTCACGCTAGCACACGTCGCTCGAGCCGCCGCGCGCCTTCTCGATCGTCCCCGTGCTGCACCCCGTGGTGGATGCCGTGGACGCGACGAACACGTGCGCGAGCGACTACGCGTTCAACCCGCAGCCGTGGGAGAGCGTCGAGGGATTCCGGCTCGCGCGAATACCCGACGCAGCCGCGTTCCGGATCGTGGAGCTGCCGACGTTCGTGATCCTGTCGGACGCGGCCGCCGAGGCGGTGCGACGGTCGGGGGCCCGGGGCATCGCACTCGTACCCACCGACGAGCTCCGCCTCTGACGGATCGTGCGCTGGTCCGGCGACTCGCGAACCGTCGGCCGCCGACCGCTCCGATTCACCACATCCGCGTCGGGAGAGCCGCCTTGTCGAACCACTTCGCGCCCCAGACGTGTCCGTCCGGATCCGTGAAGTCACGGCCATACATGAACGGGTAGTCATCCACCGGATTCACGTCCGAGACTCCGCCGTGCTCGGCGGCCGCCCGGTTCATCGCGTCGACCTCTTCGCGCGAGGCGCACGAGAGGCTCAGCCCGACTTCGCTGGACCCCTTCGGCGCGATGGGTCGATCCGTGAGGGCCTTCCACTTCTCGTGGGCGAGCAGCATCAGGCTGATGGCGTCGCTGCAGATCATGTGCGCCGACCCCTCGTGCTGGAAGTCGGGATTCTCGGTGAATCCGATCGCGGTGTAGAACGCCTTGGACAGGTTCAGGTCCGCCACCGGAAGGCTGATCAGGATCGTTCGCGTCATCCTCGATCTCCAGACGAAGGGCGAGTGCGTCGCGCACGCTCAGGGCGCGATCGTCTTCTTGATCGCCTTGGCGAGGGGCGAGGGCACGCGATGGAGCGCGCCGAGGACGTGCGGCAGGGCCTTGAGCTTGAGGCCACGGAATTCGCTCGGGACGATCGCCTCGATCAGGAACGGGCCGCGGCTGCGGAACGCGAAGGCGAGCGCGTCGTTGAACTGCTCCGCGGTGTTCGCGGAGCGCGCCGGCACGCCCATGCCGTTCGCGAGCGCGACGAAGTCGAGCGGCGGCTGCGCGAGGTCGAGCTGACCCTTCGCCTTCGGGCCGGGCTTCCCCGCGCCCGTGCGCTCGAGCTCGACGTTGAGGATCGCGTAGGAGCGGTTGTTGAGGATCACCGTCACCACGTTCAGCCCCTCGCGGGCGATCGTCCACAGGGATTGGATCGTGTACATCGCGCTGCCGTCGCCGACGAGCGCGAGCACCGGCCGATCGGGCGCGGCGATCGCGGCGCCGACGGCGACCGGAAGGCCCTGTCCGATGGCGCCGCCGGTGAGCGCGAGCAGGTCGTGGCGCGGGGCGCCCGAGGTATAGGCGGGCAGCTTCACGCCCGAGGTCTGCGCCTCGTCGGAGATGATCAGTCGATCCGGCATCAGCGCGCCGATCGCCTGGCAGACCTTGTTCGCGTTCAGCGAGCCGCTCGGCAGCGAGGGCCGCTCGTAGGACTGGCGCACGGGCTCGACGCTGCGCGCACCGAGCGCGTCCACGAGCTGCTCGAGGCCGAGCACCGCGTCCTGTTCGGGCGCGACGAGCGTGTGCGTCGTGCATCCGTCCGGCACGAGGTAGCTCTTCTTGCCGGGATACCCGAAGAACGAGACCGGCGCCTTGGCGTCGACGAGGATCAGATCCTCGTAGCCATCGAGCTGCACCGAGGCCATCTCGGCGAGGTAGGCGATGCGCTCGACCGGCGGCAGGCCGGCGCCGCGCTCGAGGCGCGTCGGGAAGACCTCGCAGAAGAGCTTCGCCCCGGTCTTCGCGGCGATGCGCCCCGCCGCCACGAGCCCCGGCTCGCGCAGCGCGCGGTTGCCGAGCAGCAGCGCGACCTTGCGACCCGAGGTCAGCACGGAGGCGAGTCGCGCCACGACGTCGGCCGCGGCGGGCGCGGGCGTGGGGAGCGCGGGCGCCGGGCGCGCCGTCGCGCCCTCGCTCCAGCTCACGTCGGCCGGCAGGATCAACGTCGAGATCTGCGCCGGGGGGCCGATCGCCACCGAGATCGCTTCCGCCGCGTCCCCGGGGAGCTGCTCGGTCGAGGCGCTCGTGCGCACCCACGTCGAGCAATTGCGCGCCACCGTCTCGATGTCCGACTGCAGCTGCGCGTCGTATTGCGTGTGATAGGTCGCGTGGTCGCCGACGATGTTCAGCATCGGCACGCGCGCCTTGCGCGCGTTGTGCAGGTTGGCGAGCCCGTTGCCGAGGCCGCAGCCGAGGTGGAGCAGCGTCGCGGCGGGCTTGCCGGCGATGCGCGCGTAGCCGTCGGCCGCGCCGGTGGCGACGCCCTCGAAGAGGCAGAGCACGCCGCGCACGGGCGAGCCGTCGAGCGCCGCGACGAAATGCATCTCCGAGGTTCCCGGATTGCTGAAGCAGGTATCGACGCCGGCGTTCACCAGCGTGTCGAGAAGGGCCTTGGCGCCGCTTGCCATGTGTATGTCTCCGAAAGTCTGGACTCGCCGCGGAGCGTAACCGGAACTCCTCGTCTGCGTCGTCCGGATCGACCAGGACGGGGGCCGAGCCCGCCCCGGACGCAGGGGCCCCCCCGCGAATCCCGGCGGTTCCGGGGGAATCCCTTGGAGTTCCGCGGACCTTGGCTCCGGCCGGGCGCTCTGGTCGGCGGACGGTCGCCACCCTGAACGACCGATCACGCCGTAGCCCGGAGGAGCGGTGTTTCGTCGCCCGACCCCGGCGGGGCGAGGAGAGCTCATGCCTCCCATGACCCGGTGCAGCTCGACGGGTCGCTAGAATGGGCATCGAACAGCTCGAGGTGGTGTGGAATGGAGCAGCAGTCCTCCGATGAGCTTCGCGTCCTGTCGGCGGACGCCTCCGACGTGGGCTGCAAGGTCGAGCTGCAGGTCGGAGGCGAACGATGCACCTTCCTGCTCGCGTTCGAGGAGACGAAGGGGATTCGCGTGATGGTCGGCGCCGACGACCTGTGTCGCTGGTTGCGCGCGCATGGAAAGCTGTGGGCGTTGTCCGATCTCCGTGATCTCGCTCAGCGGACACTCGACGGGTTGCCCGTCCGAATACCGACATCGCTCGAACGCAGGTAGCCAAAGGCCGCGAGGGCGACGAGACGCGAGGCACGATCCGACGGGCGGTCGTCGAGCGAGGAGCGCGTCGGGCATGTCGCCCGGCTCTCCCGAGCGGGCTCTGCGGGGGATGCCTCCGATCGGCGTACCGGTCCTCGAGTCGATCGACGTCGAGCCGCGCGAGACGCGGCGCGCCCCGACGGGTATCCTCCCGCCGTCGCTCGCGGAGGACGTCTCGATGCGCGTACCGGTCTTCTGTCTCTCCGGCCTCCTCGGCCTCCTCGCGCTCGGGTCCTCGACCGCGCGCGCCGCCACCTACACCGTCACGAGCTCCGCCGACAGCGGCGCCGGCACGCTGCGCGAGGCGATGACGCAAGCCGTCGCGAACACCGGCGGCGCGCCTCATACGATCGTCTTCGACCTGCCGACCACGCCCGCGGTGATCGCGCTCCAGACGCCGCTCCCGACGATCTCCGTCGCGATGACGATCGACGGGACGACGCAGAGTGGATACGCCGGCACGCCGCTCGTCGTCCTCGACGGCTCGGCGAGCTCGAACATGCGCGGGCTCTACGTCTACCTCGGGAACGGCACGACGATCGCCGGCCTCGAGATCCGCAACTTCGGGCTCGGCGGCGTCCAGGTCGGCTATTCGACGAACGTCACGATCCGCGCCTCGGACATCCACCACAACAGCGACGGGATCGTCCTCTCGAACAGCATCGTGACGGTCGGTGGGGCCAACGCGGGCGATCGCAACCTCCTCCACGACAACACGAGCTCCGGAGTGAGCGCGTCGGGCACGTGCAACGGCTCGCGCATCCGAGGCAACTTCATCGGCACGAACGCCCTCGGCTCCGCCGCGGCGCCGAACCAGGTCGGGATCTCGCTCGCCTCCGACGCGACCGGCGTGGCGATCGGCCCGGGCAACGTGATCTCGGGCAACGCGATCTCGGGCGTGTTCGTGAACGACGGAGGCTCGGGGACGATCGAGGGCAACTTCATCGGCACGGACGCGACGGGGAGCTCCGCCGTCCCGAACACCCACGGCGTCTATTCCCTGAGCCCGAGCACGTACGTCGGCGGCACGGCGGCTGGCACACGAAACGTGATCTCCGGCAATTCCGCGACGGGCGTCACCCTCGCCGGGTCGCAAGGACGGGTCGTCGGCAACTACATCGGGACGGACGCGACGGGCACCGCGGCGCTCCCGAACCTGCGCGGCGTCTTGGTGTCCGGCCCGTCGACGATCGTCGGTGGAGCGACGTCGAGCCACGGCAACGTGATCTCCGGCAACACGCTCGCCGGCGTCGAGGTCGACAACGCCGGCGCGACGAGCGTGTCGATCTTCCAGAACCGGATCGGCGCTGCCGCGACCGGGAGCGCGTCGCTCGGAAACGGGACCGGGGTCCTCGTGAGCGGCGCGCCCGCGGTCCAGGTCGGCGCGATGAACGCGGGCAACCTGATCGCACACAACGACTACGGCGTGCAGATGGTCGCGGGCGGCACCGCGGTCGTCGACGCGAACTCGATCTTCGACCACGCGACCGCGGGCATCTCCGGGAACGTGCTGACGCACCCGCCCGTGGTGGCCTCGGCCATCCCGTCGGGCGGGTCGATCGGCCTCTCGACGTCGATCGCGGGCCTTCCCGACTCGCCCTACACGATCCAATTCTTCGACAGCGCGAGCTGCGAGGCGGGCGGCGCCGGCGAGACGCTCTTCGGGTCGGTCGACGTCATGACCAACGGCGCCGGCACGACGAGCTTCCAGTCCTCGTTCGCCGGAGGTCCCGCGCTCGGCCGCGCGGTGACCGCGGTCGCGATCCTGCGCTCGTCCGCGACGAACACCTCGGCGTTCTCGAGCTGCCGGAAGGTCTGCGGCGCGATGACCTTCTCGCCCGCCACGTTGCCCGCGGCCACGTCGGGTAGCAGCTACCTGCAGACGCTCTCGGCGAGCGGCGGCACCGGCGCCGTCACCTACGCGGTCTCGTCGGGCACGCTCCCGGCGGGCCTCGCGATCGTCGGCAACGCGATCAGCGGCACGCCGACCGTGGGGGCCTCGAGCACCCCGATCACGATCACCGCGACCGACTCGATCGGATGCTCGATCGACGCGAGCTTCACGTTCGCCACCACGTGTCCGACGATCGCGGTGACGCCCGCGACGATCCCGGCCCCGATCCTCGGCGTCCCCTACAGCCAGACCTTCCAAGCGAGCGGCGGAGCACCGCCCTACGTCTTCTCGGCATCGGGCGCGCTCACCGCGCCGCTCACCTGGGACCCGGCCACCGCGACGATCGCGGGCACGCTCACCGACGCGTCGCCGTCCGACGTCACGATCCGCGCGACCGACGCGCTCGGCTGCGAGGGATCGGTCCGCGTGATGCCGACCGCCGCCTGCCCCGCGATCACCCTCGCTCCGAACGCGCTGCCCTCGGGCGATCCGGGCACGACCTACTCCGCGATGCTGAGCGCGACCGGCGCGAACGGCGCGGTCACGTTCGCGCTCGCGAGCGGTTCGCTGCCTCCGGGCGTCACGCTCGGCACGGACGGCGCGCTCGCGGGCACGCTCTCGGGCCCGGACGCGGTGTACTCGTTCACGGTGCTCGCGACCGGTCCGTACGCGTGCACCGTCTCGAAGATGCTGTCGATCACTGTCGGGAATCCGGTGGTTCCGTCGCCGGATGGTGGAGTCGTCGATACGGATGCCGGCATGACGGCGCGGTCCAGCTCCGGTGGCTGCGCGGTGGGTGGGGGGCGGGCCTCGGGCGATGCGGCGACGATTGCGATGCTGCTCGCGGTGGGTTTGCTGGTGAGGCGGAGGCGTCGACTCCCGTAGGCAACGCTCTCGACGCCCACCGGAGACCGCGGAGACATGGATCCGAAACGCGAGGCTGCCATCTTCCGACGGTGAAGGAACCGTCGAAGTCGCTCCAGCCACCGGCCCCCGGGCTCGCTCGTCTGCGCAGTTCTCGGGTGCTGACCTTCGTCGCCGGTCTCGGCCCTCCCCTGATCATCCTGAACTGCTACTTGATCTGGTGGATCTACACCGTGGCTCGGTACTTCGATCCGAGCCCGCGACTGTGGCTGAGCTCGCTCGGCTTGAGCGCCATCATCGGGACGGCGCTCTACTTGAGCACCGCTCACGGCGGAGCGAAACGCACCGTGCTCAGCCGCTGGCAGGTCACACGCCTGTTCTTGATGCCCTTCTGCGTGTCGAGCTTCGCGGCCTTGATCAAGGATCGGGGCTTCGTGCTCGTCTTCCACCCGTCGCTGCGTGCGAACCTCGAGGCGATCGCTTGCTGCCTGACCTTCGTCGCTGCCGTCACTCTCGCCAAGCGGCTGCACGCCCCGCGGCCGTCGACGCGGGACCTGCCGCTCTCGTGAGCGCTCGGCTCGGGCGTCGCCTCCATTCTTCGCGCGGCGAGTCGGTCGTGCGCATGTCTGCCAGAACGCCGAGGGTCCGGACGCACTGCCCACAGCGCCGCGCTCGAGCGTTTCGACGTGGCCTTCGCGGGGCGGAGGCGATCGGGGAGGGGGCAACCCCAGCGACAGTCCGTCGAAGTGGGCATCAGGCCATCCTTGGCGTGCCTTCGGGACCGCACCTCCGCGTCCGACTGCGACCGTTCCCAGCGCAACGCTTCGGCGGTCTCGAAGCGCCACGAGGCCTTCGACCTACGAGCGGTGACGCGGTCCGGGTTCGCGGTGCGCGCGGTCGGGGTGATGCACGCCGTTCACCCCGCGCTCGCCCCGTCTACGCACCCGGACCAGGACCATCACGCCGAGCAGTAGGAGAACCACCGAGCCGCGCGAACCGTGCCCGAAGGCGGGCGACGCGCTGCACACGATCGCGCCCCCCCCACCTCCGCCGCCTCCTCCGCCGCCCGTCCCGGCGTCGACCGGCGTCGTCACCGGAAAGCTCGCTTCGACGATGCGCGCACCGACGCGCCGCGACGCGATCGCCGGGTCACCGTCGAAATAGGGGTGCGCGATCAACCAGCGAGCATCCGTGAGCGCGACGAGCCCGGCCGCGAAGACCGGATCGTTCCACGCCGTCGCGTCGGGGAAAGCCAGGCTCGATCCGAGCGGCACCCGCGCGGTGTCGACCAGCGTGCCGGCGCTCGTGAAACGGACGGCCCACGGTTGGACCTCGGTCGGCACGGAGCCCGCGCTCGTGTACCAGGTCGCGAGGAAACCACGCCCGTTCCACGCGACCTGCGGCCCCGCGACGGCGTCGCCGACCGACGCGACCGTGAGGGGCGAGCCGATCGGCGCGAGGTTCCCGTCGAGGAGGAGGATCGTGACGACGTTCGACGCGCCCGGAGCGCCCGGGGCGTGCACGAACGCGAAGCGCCCGTCGCCGAAGGCCAGGTCGCCGTCGAAGCGGTAGGTCGATGGCGTGCCGACGTCGACGACGCTGCCCGTGAGACCCCCCGCTGCCGAGACGCGGCGAGCGCGGAGGTGATACGTCGAGCCCGCCGGCGCTTGGCCGAAGACGACGACGTACGCGCTCCCGTCCCAGACCACGTGGGGCGAGTACTGATGATCGAGCCCGTTGGCGAAGACCTTCCCCGTCGCGTCGGAAACCGAGCCCGAGCTCGTCACGAGATTCATGAACACGTCCGGATTGGAGCCGGTCTGCGTGAGGCTCGGGTTCCGCCAGTCGGTCCAGACGACCAGGAACTTCGAGCCATCGGAGGCGATCGAATAGTCCTCGGGTCGGCTGCCGTCGTACGCGCTCACGACGAACGGCGCACCGTCGAGCACGGCGCCGTCGGAGGCTCGGATCCGGAGGCCCTTCACCGAGCGTTGGTCGTCCGAGAACACGACGAGGAAGGTGTCCGCGCTGGCGCCGACGCCGAACGTCACCTCGGCGAAGGCCGCGACCGTGAGCGGAATCCGCGTCCCTCCGAGAATCGCACCGTCCGAGGCGCGGATGCGCACCGCGACGAGCGTCTCGTCGGGCGTCGACGTGGTCGGGTCGGGCACGTCGCGGAACACGACGAGACGCGTCGCTCCGGAGCTCGCCGCGTGCGCCTCGATCTGCCGACGTGACGGGCTCGGCAGCGCGGGCGCCGCGACCACGTCGAGCGGCACCGGCGACGCGACCGTGATCGGAGCCTGGGCCGATGCGGGCGCGCTCCGAGGACCGAACGAGGCCAGCGCGAGCCCCAGCGCGAGAGCGAATCGAGTGTTCCTGTGCATGCATCCCCCCTGAAAGTGCGGGGGCATCGTCCGATCGACGGAGGGAGAGCGCATTCACCGGGACTGACGATGTGGTGACCCGGGGCTCGGGGAAGATCCTCGTCGTGCTCGACTGCGACCGGCCGCCCAGCTCGTCCCGCCTCCCGGGCATCGACAGGCTCCACGTGCGATGGTTTCACTTCCAACGTTCTCGTTCGGGGACGGTCCTTCCGGCCTCTTGGGATGGAAAGTGGAGATTCGTTCCCAGGCGTGTCCGGTCCGGGCGCCGTCGTTCGTCCTTGGCTCGTCCTCTTCAACCCAAGGGAGTCCTCCAAATGGCCAAGTTCATGTTCATCTTCCGAGGCGGCGGCTACGCGAGCTCGGAGCGGATCTCGCCCACCGAGCTGGAAGCCCACCTCGCCAAGTGGAGCGCCTGGACGAACGGTCTGCTCGCTTCGGGACGCCTCGTCGGCGCCCAGGCGCTCTCGCACCCACCCACCGGCAAGACCGTGCGCGGCAAGGGGAAGGTCGTCACCGACGGTCCGTACGCCGAGTCCAAGGACCTCGTGAGCGGCACGCTCGTCGTCGAGGCCACCTCCCTCGACGAGGCGGCCGCGCTCGCGCGCGACTGCCCGATCCTCGAGCACGACGGCTCCGTCGAAGTGCGCCCCGTGCTCGACACACCCGCGGGATGAGCGTCATGGCGGACGAGCGCGTCGGCGAGCTGGTCGGAGAGCTCTTTCGTCGGGAGTCGGCCCACCTCGTCGCCGCGCTCGTGCGTCTGCTCGGTCCCTCGAACGTCGTGCTCGCCGAGGACGTCGTCCACGACGCCCTCGTGAGCGCGATGCAGGCGTGGCGCTTCGGGCCTCCCGACGATCCGAAGGCCTGGATCCTCCGCGTCGCGAAGAACCGTGCGATCGACCTGCTCCGCAGGGAGCGTCGGCTCGTCGCATGGTCGCCGGACCTCGCGTCGGAGTCCCGCTTGGAGGAGACCGTCGAAGGGATCCTCTCGCCCGAAGCCGATGCGGAGAACCAGCTCGCGACGATGTTCGCGATCTGCGACCAGGCGCTCTCGTCGGAGACCCACGTCACGCTCATCCTCCGCCTGCTCTGCGGTCTCTCGGCGCAGGAGATCGCGCGTGCCTTCCTCGTCGACGTGCAGACGATCGATCGGCGACTCCATCGCGGCCGTGAACGTCTGAGGGAGCTCGGTGCGCTCGAGGACGTGAGCTCCGCCGAGGCGATCCGCACCCGGCAGCCGTCGGTGGAGCAGGCGCTCTACCTGCTCTTCAACGAGGGCTATCACGGAAGCGATCCGGAGAGTCCGCTCCAACCCGCGATGTGCGCCGACGCCGTCCGGCTGGCCGAGCTCCTGCTCTGCGCGAGCGCGATCGAGCCGAGCACCGTCCACGCGCTTCTCTCGCTCTTCTGTTTCCACGCTGCACGCCTGTCGACGCGGGTCTCGTCCGAGGGTGTCCTCGTCCCGCTCGTGGACCAGGATCGGCGCCGATGGGACCGTTCGCTCTTCGAGCGAGGCGTCCGGCATCTCGGCGAGAGCGCGACCGGCGACCAACTCACGCGCTGGCACCTCGAGGCCGGGATCGCCTTCGAGCACACGCGTGCTCCCTCGGTCTCGGAGACCGATTGGGAGCGGATCCTCGCGTACTACGATGCGCTCTCGGGACTGTCGCCGGGCCCGGTCGTCTCCATGAATCGCGCGCTGGCGCTGGCCGAGGTGCGCGGTCTAGAAGCGGGTCGGCATGCGCTGGCGGCGCTCGCCGGGGAGCCGAAGCTCGAAACGTATTCGTTCTTCTGGGCCGCACGTGCGGACGTCGAGCGGCGCAGCGGTCGAACCACCCTCGCGCGCTCCTTCTACGAACGAGCGATGGCGCTCGCGAAGAGCGGAGCCGAGCGCCGCTCGTACGAGCGGAGGCTGATCGAGTTGGGGGACTGAGGCGAGGCGCGGACTGGATGCATGGCGATGTCTGTCGGCCTGGACTCGGCGGGGTCGCGCGAAGAGAATGGTCAACGCATTCCCATGCCCCTCGACGTGCTCGGATTCGCCGAAATCGCCTACGGAACGCCAGCCGACGGAGAGGCGCTCTGGTTCTCCGCGCTCGTGCTGGAGGCATTCACGATCCCAGGAGATGCCGTCTCGGATCTCCTGTTCGGCCTCTCCAAGAACCCGGGCGGGCGTGCCTTGTACGCGAACCGGGGGATCCCACCCCACCCGAGCGAGCTCGTCGTTCGGGAGCTCCAGGACGACGAGCGATTCGTGGCAAGCCACGGCGAAGGGGCATTCGGTCACACGTATGCGACGCTCGACGAGATCGAGGCCGTGCCCTGGGGCTCGTTCGGAGTCGATCCGAATGCGAGCGCTTGGTCTGCGGTCTTCGCGATCCTCGACGTGATGCGCCGGCAACTCGGGGCGAGCGGGGATCGCTTGCGCGTCATCGTCTGGGCCACGTGGTAGGCGTTGGCCGGTCGTCGAAGGATTCGCTCGCTCGTGCTCGCGGGTGTTGATTCCCGGGCCGCTCGGGGAGAACGTTGGCTCGAGGAGGCGACGTCGATGACCCACTCATCGGACGAGCACTGGTACACACAGTTGGACGAGGAAGCCTCTCGGCGGAGCGACCAGCGTTCGTTCCACGTCTTCGCGGAGGGAGCCCACGCGGACGTCCGAGGTCAGCTCCACCAGATCACCGCGGACTCGCCGCTCTCGCTACCGAGCGCTGCCTGGCCTCGTCACCTGTTCATCGTCCTCGGCGTCCGCGGGGACGCGACCGCGCACGTCCGCGAGCGCACGGTCGAGCTCCGCCCCTTCTCCCAGCTCGTCGTCCTCCCGGGGGTGCCGTGCCGCATCGAGACGGTCGATGGGGCGTCGGTCGAAGTCGTGAGTCTGCTGCCGACGACGCACGAAGCGAAATCGAGCGGCTGACTCCATCGAGTGGACCGCCCGCAGGGGCGAAGCCTCCGTCGCTGCAGGACGAATCAGCCGTCGGACGGATCCGGCCTCTCGCGAACGGGAACGTATTCCGTTGGAATCGCGGAGAATCCGTTCCAATACACCCAGAGACGCCCACAGCTCGCGCACTTCAGGACGATGATCGACTTCAGGTAGAGCTCGTCGACACTCACGGAGTCCGCGAAGCCGTCGATGTCCTTCGCGGAAACGAGGCTCCATTCGCTCGGACACGGGATCTCGCTGTACGAAATCTTGGTGCCGCAGGTGCAGAGGATACTGGGCATCTCACGCTCGGCCTTCGAGGAAGAGGAAACGATCGATGTCCTCGGATCGCATCCGTCGATGTACGTTTCGCGAAACCGATGGCCGCGCAACGCGCGAACGTCGGGCGAGGGGTGGAGCTGGGCGTACCCATGCGCGCGACGGTCGGCGCCGTGCTAGCCCATGCTCCATACGCCCTCGACATCGCATCGCAGAGTAGGCTCCCGTGCTCGTCAATCTCTACGCGACCCACCGCAATCCGCCTCCGCTCGAGTTCCCGCACCAGCTGAACAGTCGTCGCGACCGGAGCGACGAGGCGCTGGCCGAGCACCTCCGGGGGTTCGCCGGCTACATCTTCCAGAAGGGCGGTCGCAAGATGACCGCGCACCTCTATCACCTCCTGCAGCACGTGGAACGCGTGCAGCACCACCTGAGCCTCTGGGTGAACGAAGACGACGATCTCGAGGGGTTCTGCGAGTGGGCGAAGCAGGCCAACGCGATCGTGTTCTACCAGGACGGCTCCGTTCGGGACGACTACGGACTCCGGCTCCTCGACCCTCGCGACGGCTCGCGCGATCCGGATGCCGTCATCCCGTTCCTTCCCGATGCTTACGAGAGGAAGGCGCGAAGCCTGGAGGAGCTCGCACGCATGGGCGTCGTCTCGCTGCCGTCGCTTCCGCCGACCGTATCGGAGCACGAGGTGCTCCTGCGCACGCCCGACGAGGTCGCCCGGCGCGCCCTCGCGCTGCTCGTGGTCGCGCTGCGTGCCGAGTCGATCGACCGCGGCGATCCCTGGCCGGTGCCCGAGATGCGAAAGCGCTTTCCCGAGGGCTTCGCTGCGCTCAGCGGCCGCGAGAAGCTCTTCCTCGTCAATGACGCGCCGGACCGTCAGGCCGTCATCGATGGCACGTGGCGTTACGAGGCTCTCGCGCTCTTGCTGTGGGCGCTCGGTCTCGTGGACGAGCTGACCCCGCCGGTGGGCGCCTGCGACCCGAGAGTCCTGGCGGAGGCGGCCACGGCGGTGCCCGGGGATGCGCTCGTCGCGAACGCACGCCTTCGCGACGTCTCGGAAATCCTCGACGCCGCCGATCTCCACTACCGACTGCACTGGGCGGTGAGACAAGCGGAGCAGATCGACGAGCGAGAACCGCCCGGGGGGCTCACCTCCGGTGTCGTCGCCGAACGGCGGTACGCCCTCAACTGGCTCGTGCGCCACCAGGATGCCGAGTGGGACCGAGTGCAGACGCCGACGTGAAGGGTGCGGGCGACGCGTACGTCGTCGACGGCACGTCGCGATCGAGCGAGGGTGCGAAGCGTGGAGGGAAACGACGATGTGGACGACGAACGAGATCCTCGATGTGCTCGACGCGTGTTGCGACGAAGCCACCTTTCCGATGCTCGACAACGGCTACGTCTACCTCGCGGCGACGCGGCTCTCGCTGCATCGCTCGGACGCCGACTGGGCGCTCGTGATCGAGGTCTTCGGGTTCTCTCCGAGGACGGGTCTCCCGGACGTCCAGGTCTACACGTTCGGAAGTCGGCTCCACGACCGCGTCGCGCCCCCGGGCTACAGCGGTCCGCAGGCCGCGGCCTACCTGGAGAACAATCCGAACAACGATCTCCGCTTCGCATCGCCCATCGACGCGGGCGATTGGCGAGACGATGACACGGACGAGCTGGTCTCCGAGCGGGCGACGAGCGTGACGCTGAGGGGGAAGCCCGTCCCGATCCCGACGCTCTCGGACCTCGCTGCCGAGGGCATCGAGCCGCAGGAGCCTCCGCGGATCGCCACGTTCGAGCTCTGCCGGTTCCTCGCGGCGAGGCACCGTTCCGACGTGCTCGCCACGCCGATCGAGCGTCGCGTGAGCGTGCCTCCCGAGCTCGAGGAGATCCTCGTGCTCGACGAGTGGCATCATCCGAACATCGTCGACGACGAAGAACGGCCGAGTGGGTCCGAGACGTTCCGTCAGCTCGCGGAGGTTCTCACCACCGGTGACACGCGACGGTATCGACCGTCCGCGGAGCCGAACACCCATTGGTCGAACTGGCCCGAGGGCGGGACGCTCTGACGCCGGGCCCGTCGCAGCGGATCACGCGACCAGGAGCCCGCCGTCCGCCGGGATCTCGGCCCCCGTGACGAACGACGCGGCATCGCTCGCGAGGAAGAGGGCGATCTCGGCGACCTCCGCGGATCGCCCGAATCGACCGAGCGGAATGCGCGCCCGGTACTGGGCCTCCACGCCTTCGCGCACCTCCGCGGGGAGGCCGAACTTGGCCTGGATCCGCGTGTGGACGGGCGCGGGACAGATGGCGTTCACGCGGATGCCCCGTGGCGCGAGCTCGACGGCGAGCGTCCGGACGAGCGCCGAGACGGCACCCTTCGACGCCGCATAGACCGCCATGCCCGGCGCGCCCATGTGTCCGGCGACCGAGGTGGTCGCGATCACCGACGCCCCGGGACGGAGGAGCGGGAGGACCTTCTGGAGCGTGAAGAAGACCCCCTTCACGTTCGTGGCCATCTCGTCCTCGAAGAGGTCCTCGGTGACGCTCTCGACGGGCGCGAGCCGGGCGGTGCCCGCATTCAGGAAGACGACGTCGAGCCCTCCGAACCGTCCTCCGACGAGGCGGGCGAGCGCCTCCGTGTCGTCGAGGGAACGTGCGTCCGAACGGACGACGAGCACGTCCTCGGGCAGCTCCCTCCGAGCCTCGTCGAGGCTCTCGGCGTTCCGCCCCGTGAGGACGACGTTCGCCCCCTCCCGGTGGAACCGCTCGGCGGCGGCGCGCCCGATGCCCGTGGTGCCTCCGGTCACGAGCACCGCCTTTCCCTCGAGCCGGCGTCCTTCGTGGCGTGTCTCTTCCATCGGATTCTCCTTGTATTTGAACGAGTGGTCAAAAAGTTGGCGCAGCGTCGGGGACCCCGGCTCACCGGGGCCTCCGTCAGTCGAGGAGTCGGTGCGCACCCGCCACGACGGCGCGGACGAACGCGCGGTCCCGACGGACCTTGGCGACGACTGCGAGCCCTTGGGCCGTCGTGACGAGCGACCGAGCGGTGTCGCGCACGTCCAGATCCGCGCGCACCTCGCCCTCGGCGACGGCCCTCCGCAACACCCGCGCGAACGCGTCCTCGACGAGCGTCAGCTTCCGTTGCAGGAGAGCGGCCATCTCCTCGTCGCCGGCGCGCAGATCGCCGATCGCGTTGCCGACGAGGCATCCGTGGAAGTCCGGAGCCGAAGCGAGCGCGATCCACTGCCCGAACAATCGCTCCAGGTTCGCGCGTGGCGAGCCCTCGGCGTCCAGCACGTCGACGAGGCCCGGCTTCAGCACGCGAGCGAAGTAGAAGTCCACGACGCGGGCGAACAGGGCCCGCTTGTCGCCGAACGCCCCGTAGAGGCTCTGGCGACCGAGCCCCGTGGCCGCTTCGAGCTCCGCGACCCCGGTCGCGTCGTACCCGCGTTGCCAGAACACGACCATGGCGCGTTCGAGCACGACGTCGGGATCGAAGCTTCGGGGTCGGCCGGTCACTCGAAGACGATGGATCATCTTGACCGACCAGTCAAGAAGCGGCGAGACTTCCTCCGGCCGGGCCGAGGCCGACGCGCCGTGCAGGCTCCGCCCCGCTCAGTGGATCCCGCGATTCTCCCCGAGGAACCGGAACCCGATGCCGAGGAGGAGGAGCTGGTCCGAATCCTCCACGGGTCTGCGGAGGTCCGACCGGTAGCGCAGCGAGAGGATCCACTGTGAATCGCCGTAGTCGTAGAGGCGGATGTCGAGGCCGATCCCCAGGACGAACGCGCCGCGACGCGTCACGAGATCTCCGTCGGTCACCGCGCCCGCCTTGCCTCCGAGGAAGAGCGGGAGATCGACCCGTCGGTAGAGCTCCGAGCGAGCGAACACGAACGGTCGGAGCTCGAGGCCCAGCACCATCGTGCCGCCGCGGGAGACCTGCGTGCCCGAAGAGATCTGTTCGTAGGCGAGCGATCCCGCGATCCCGAGGCCGTGGATCGACGCGGCTCCCGCGAGCTCCACGACCCCGAACCCGGGATCGTCGAGCCACATGCCGGCCGAGGTCGAGACTTCCGCCTGCGAACGCATGCCGACGACCGACTGGGCTTCGACCCGGCCCGCGCCGGAGGACAGCAGCCACGCAGTCGCCAGCCAGGGCGGGAGCGGGCCGAGCGAGGTCACGGGTCGTCGTCGATTCGGCATGAGGCACCGATGAGACACGAACGTGGGGCGTCGGCCAAGACGCTTTCCTTCCATCGACCTACACCGACGATTCCATGGCCGATCCCGTCCCGGCGATTACCATTCGAAATCTGGCCTCTCGCCACGGAGCCCTTCTCGATGAATCCGAACCTCCTTCGCCCTCGCGCCTCCCATCGTTTCTTCCTCGTCGGGGCGCTCGCGTTCGTGGCGGCCTGCAGCAGCTGTGACGACGGCAAGGGACCTTCCGACGGGTCCGTGGGCGATGGTGGGGACGGCAGCGTCGTCATCCCACCCGGGTGCGGAGACGGGACGCTCGTGTCGCCCGAGGTCTGCGACGACCACAACAACGCCGCGGGCGACGGATGCTCGCCGGATTGTTCGACCATCGACCCGCACTTCATCTGCCCGACGCCCGGAGCGGCCTGCATCCGTATCGTCACGTGCGGCAACGCGAAGATCGAGGGCGACGAGACCTGCGACGACCACAACGCGAACCCGAACGATGGTTGCGACGCCAACTGCCACGTCGAGAGCGGGTGGACCTGCCCGACGGTGGGCGCGGCGTGCGTCGCGACGGCGTGCGGTGACGGCCTGGTGGCGGGATTCGAGGGCTGCGACGACCACAACACGGCGTCGAACGACGGTTGCTCCTCCACGTGTCAGCTCGAGAGCGGCTACTACTGCCCCACCCCGGGCCAGGCGTGCGTGCACTCGACCTGCGGAAACGGCGTGATCGAGGGCCTCGAGCAATGCGAGGACTGCACGGGTATCCCCGGGGACCCGGACGGGTTCATCCGAGCGTCCGAGACGTGCGGGGCGGGCTCGACGTTCGGCACGAAGCCCTACGACGGATGCGATCCGACCTGTCGCCTCGAGCCGACCTGCAGCGGCGGCACGTGCACCTCGGTCTGCGGCGACGGGGTGATCCAGACCGGATCGAACGAGGCGTGCGACGACGGCAACGTGCGGAATTTCGACGGTTGTTCGAGCACGTGCACCGTCGAGGTCGGCTTCCAGTGCACCTCGACGGTGCTGCCGGCGCCGACGACCCTCGCGCTCCCTACGATCCTCCGGGATTTCAAGGGACGTGACCTGACGGGCGGGCACATCGACTTCGAGCTCAGCCCGAGCGGCAGCTTCCTCCAGGGCATCCCCCAAACCCTCCTGAACGCGAACAAGCGCCCTCAGCGCGCCATCATGACGACTACCAACACGTCGTATCCGTCGACCGACGCGAGCTACCTGCAGTGGTACGTCAGCGACCCGGCGGGTGTCGTCAACCGCACCATCTACTCCACGATCACGATGACGAGCGACAACTCGGGCACCTACCAGTTCCCGGCGCCGCCTGCGACGTCGGGACCGAACTACTTCCCACTCGATGGGCTCGGCTTCAACACGCCCGGCGATCCGAGCTTCGAGGCCGGCCGGACCAACGGTCACAACTTCCATTTCACGACGGAAGCCCGG
>JAXLYX010000042.1:0-20757 GCA_046351215.1 Polyangiales bacterium
GGAGCTCAGGAGGACGACGACTTCGGTCTCGCCTACATCCCGATCGGTCTCACCGCAGCCCTCTTCCGTCCCTTCTTCTTCGAGGCCCGAAACTTCACGCAGCTCCTGAACATCATCGAGACCACCGCCATCCTCTACTTCGTGCTGCGGATGATCTTCCGCACCGGCATACGAGGGATCGTTCGGAAGATCCTCGACGATCCGGAGCTCACCTTCTGCATGGTGTTCACGTTGATGACGGCGCTCGCGGTCGGGATGTCGAACCCGAACCTAGGCACCATCTCGCGCTACCGCGCGCCGATGATGCCGTTCTACGTGCTCGCGATCCTGATCCTCAACGAGTCCACACGGACCACGAAGTCTCGCGCCGCGTTGGCTCCCGCGGTCGCACCGACGAAGACGCTGGTCCCGCCCAAGCCGAAGACGCTCGTACCGCCTTCCGTCGCCGGCACGGCCACGGCGGATGCGCCTTCGACGAGCCGGACCTGAGGTCGAACGAAGCAGGGCGGCACGACGCCCCACCCCTCACCCCCGCTCGTGCTTCGACGCCTTCCGCCGCCCCAGCACGAGCTTCTTCTCGAGCTCCGAGCGCTGCTGCCGGTAGAACTCCCGCAGGAACAGCTCCGAGCGGGTGCTCGGCTCGTGGCCCTCGAACCCGACCTTCTTCGCGATCGTCTCCGCGACCAACCGCAGATCCTCGGGGCGCGCCCGCCCCGTCTCGATCTCGCGGAGGAGGGTCGCCAGGGTCTCGAGCTCGTGCTCGCCGTACACGGCGAAGTGCTCGCGCTCGAAGAGGATCTCCGGTGGGCGATCCTGCTCGGCCTCGTCACGGAGCAGCGTCGCCTTCGGGATGCGGACGACGAGCGTGCCGCCGACGAGGTCGCCGGCGCGCACGCGATCGCGCGTGAGCACGGGGAGGATCGCGACGACGAAGACCCACGCGATGGCCGGGAGCGAGATCCACCAGGGCGAGCGGCCGACGAGCTGCTCGGGGCCGCCGGCGACGGCCATCGGGACGAAGACCTCGAGGTCGCGCATCACGTTGCGCGCGACGATCGACTCCATCGTGAGCTTGCCGCCGTCCCGCGAGAGGACGCGCAGACCCATGAGGCGCTTGCCCGGCGTCATGCCCTGCCAGCGGGCCTCGAAGAAGAGGAAGTAGCCCTGCCGGATCGCGAAGAGCCCGAGGAAGATGATGGCCACCGCGTCGACGAAGCGGGTCACGAACGCGAGGGCCGCACCGGCGAGGACGCAGAGCACGGTGGCCACTCCGACGAGCATGAGATCGAACGAGAAGGCGAGGAGGCGCTCGAGCACGGTGGCGAGCGGGAACGTGAGCTCCGCGCCCTCCGGCGTGACGATCGTCACGGTGCCCTTCGTGTCGCTCACGGCTCCCCTCCATCCCGGGGCGGGGCCGGGCTCGAGGCCTTCTCCGCGGTCGTCCGGCCGGCGAGGAAGAGCCACGCGAGGAACCAGGTCAGGTTGAAGCCGGCGAGCGCGAAGCGAATCGCATCGCTCTTCACGACCTGACGGAACACGCCCTCGACGAGCCCGGCCACGAGGAAGAGGAAGACGCAGCCGGCGATCACCGTCGCCGCGCGTCGACCGGCGGCCGCGAGGGCGTCGCGGACCCGGAGCGCACCGGGGAAGAGCAGCGCGCGACCGAGATGGAAGCCGGCGGCGCCGCAGAGGATCACGGCGCCGAGCTCGGGGACTCCGTGGGGGAGCAGCCAGCCGAGCAGGTTCGTGAGCAGGCCCGCGCGGGCGTAGAGCGCGAGGAAGGCGCCCAACATCAGGCCGTTGCCGAAGACGAGCAGGGCGGTCGGCACGCCGGCCGCGAAGCCGAGGGCGAAGGCGAGCAGGCCGATGCCCGCGTTGTGCGTGAAGAGGAACGAGGCGAAGATCGCGAGGCCCTCGCCCCCGTCGCCGTCGTAGAGGACGGAGCGGAGGAACTTGCGGCTCGCGCCCGGGACCCGACCTCCGGCGAGGTCCTGGCTCACGAAGGCGTAGTACCAGTCCGGATTCAGCATCACGAGGCCGTAGGCCACCGCGACGCCGAGCGAGAAGAGCAGCGTCGAGAGTCCGAGCTCCCTCCGCATCGAGCGGATGCGTCGGGGGAACTCCACGAGGAAGAAGCGGGCGACCGGGCTCCGTTCGGGGCGGCGCGAGCCGTACACGACGAGGTAGGCCCGCATGACGAGCCCCTCGAGGTAGGCGACGAGGGCGCGATCCATCGCCGTCTTGCGGGCGACGGCGAGGCTCGAGATCGCGGCGCGATAGAGCATCGGGAGGCGGTGCAGCTCGGCGGGCGCGAGGCTGCCGAGGCCCGAGACGAGCGAGCGGGCGACGAGCGCGTCGAGCTCCGCCCACTCGGTCTCGCGCTCGCGGCGGAAGCGTGCCGATCTCGGCTCGTTCATCCGATGAGCCCCCTTCGCTTGATCTGGAGGTAGCGATCGAGGAGCTCGCCGGCCGCTCGACCCGGGCGCGCGTGGATCACGTGGACCCCGGACTTCCGGAGACGGGCGAGCACGAGACGCCGGCGGTCCGACAGGCCTCCGGCGACGACCGCCGCCGCGAGGTCCTCGGGCTCGCGGGGCAGCTCGCCGAGCGGCTCCTCGAGGACCGGATCGTCGAGCGCGACGAAGATGACGACGTGCTTGCGGGCGAGGTGGCCGACGTGCTCGATCATCAGCTCGGCCGTGGTGGTGTCGGTGAACTCGGTGAAGACGACGACGAGCGAGCGCCGCGTGAGGCGTCGCAGGAGATCGCGGAGGCCGAGGACGTGGTTCGTCTCGTCGTCCTCCGAGAGCAGACCCGCGCAGGCGACGCGCAGCTTGCCGAGCTGACCGACCCCGGCTCCGGGGGGCACGTGGGCCCGCGGCTCCGCGCCGTACGCGTGGAGACCGACGAGATCGCCCGCGACGATCGCCGCGCGCGCGAGCAGGAGCGAGGTGTGCACCGCGTGGTCGAGACGCTCCATCCCTTCGATGGGATCCGCCATGAGGCGTCCGGTGTCCATCGCGACCACGACCCGCTGTCGACGCTCGAGCCGGTGCCGACGCACGCGGAGGCTCTGATGGCGCGCGGAGGCCTTCCAGTCGACGGAGCGCAGGTCCATGCCCTGCACGTAGCTCTGGAGCGACTCGAATTCGCCGCCTTCGCCCGCCCAGCGCTCCTTGCGGAGGCCGCCGAGCATCGCCTGGGCGCCGAGGTGCTCGATCGCCATGCGCCGGACGCGTGCCGCATCCGGGACGACGGGCAACGAGTCGCGCCCTTCGTCGAAGCGATCGATGCGCTCCACGAGGCCGAACGGACCCTGCGTGCGCATCCAGACGGCCCGCACGTCCGCGCGACCCCGATGGGGCGCCGAGAGCACGAGACGGTGCTGCGAGCGTCCGGGAGGGAGCGGGGCGACGACGTCTTCGCCGCGCACGAGGGGCTCCGAGACCTCGGCGCGGAGGCTCGCGAGCAGCGCCATCGGCGAGCGGTTGTCCACCTCGGCGACCAGCGTCGCGGTCCCTCCGACGCCGGCCGACGAGGGAACGACGAGCCGGGCGATGGGATGGGCCGTCGCGAGCACGCGGAGCTCGAGGGCGATGGCGATCCCGAGCGCGGCCCAGAGCGCCGCCACGCCGATCCACGCCGGAAGGAACGCGAGCGGGAGCGCCGCGAGCGGGAGGCCGGCGAGCAAGAGGCGGAAGAGGCGTCGGGTCGGGATCACGGGGGATTCGAGGGGGTCAGCGGGGCGCAGGGACCTGTTCGACGAGCTCGCGGAGGACGGCGTCGACGGTGACGTCCTCCATCTCCGCGGCGGGGGTGCGGATCACGCGATGACGCGCCACGGGGAGGAAGAGGCCCTTCACGTCGTCGGGCAGGACGAAGTCGCGTCCGACGCAGGCGGCCACCGCGCGGCTCGCGGCCGCGAGCATGGTCGAGGCGCGGGGCGAGAGCCCGACCGCGAGCGCCGGATGCGTGCGCGTCGCGCGCGAGAGCGCGACGACGTACCGGGCGACCTCGTCGGAGAGATGGACGCGCGCCGGGAAGGTGCGGAGGGCATCGATCTCCTCCGGCGTCGTGACCCGCTCGAGCCCGAGGCTCGCGACGGGGGGCGTGCCGGAGGTGGTGCCGTGGGTGAGGACGGCCGCGAGCTCCTGTCGCTCGTGGGGATAGCCGACCTCGAGCTTGAAGAGGAAACGATCGAGCTGCGCCTCCGGCAGCGGATACGTGCCCTCGTGCTCGACGGGGTTCTGCGTCGCGAGGACGGTGAAGCGATCGGGCAGCGGGTAGGTGGTTCCGTCGATCGAGACCGCGCGCTCCTGCATCGCCTCGAGCAGGGCGCTCTGCGTCTTCGGCGGCGTGCGGTTGATCTCGTCGGCGAGCAGGAGGTCCGTGAAGATCGGCCCCCGCGTGAGGTGGAAGCTCTGCGTGCGGAAGTCGAAGATGTTCGCGCCGAGCACGTCGCCGGGCATGAGGTCGGGCGTGCATTGGAGGCGCCGGAGGCCGAGCCCGAGGCAGTGGGCGACCGTCTGGGCGAAGAAGGTCTTGCCCGTACCCGGGACGCCCTCGAGCAGGACGTGACCTCGGACCAGGATGGCGACGAAGGCGAGGCGCGTGTGCTCCTCGGCTCCATAGACGACGCGTCCGACCTGCGCCTCGAGGGCGGCGAGCGTTTCGGCGGGGCTCTTCGTGGTCATCGTTCCACCTTCAGGGAGTCTCGGGCTTCGTTCGGTCGGGGGCGGGGCGTCCGAGCAGACGCCAACGGAACTGGTAGGCGCGGCGCGCCATGGGGAAGACGGGGGCGCGTGTCCCGCCCGCGTAGGCGCGGGCCTCGGCGAGGAGCTGCTCCGCCTCGGGGCGGATGCGGCGGCGCTTCGCGTGGGCGTCGAGAGCCGAGGCGCGCGCCTCGAGCGTCTTCGCCTCGGGGAGGCCGAGGCGGTGGTGCACGTCGGTGAGCACGTGCTCGACGTAGGCGAGCGCGAGGGACGCGGGCGACTGGCCGAGCGCGAGCACGTTCGCGGCGACGTCGATCACCTCGCGGGGCCCGCGTCCGTGCGCCGCTTCCGGCTCCTCGGGCACGCCGAACCGACGACGGCCCATGAGCAGCGCGCAGACGGCCACCAGCATCCCTTGGACCAGCAACAGGATTCCGGGCCACTCGCCGAGCTCGCGCGAGAGGGACTTGCCGATCCGATGGCCGTGGAAGACCTCGTCGACGACGAGCTCGTCGATCTCGAGCTCGTCGCGCAGGAGACGCACGAGGAGCTCGGCGTGCTCCGCCCGCTGCAGGTTGAAGTTGTGGAGGATGTCGGGATCGGCGATCACGCAGACGAGGCCGGTCTCGTCGCAGGTCACGAGGCCACCCTTCGAGGTCGACACCCAGGGCGCGAGCTCCGTCGAGCGGACGGTCTGGGGCCAGGGAAGGGCGACGCGGAACGTGGCCTCGTCCCCGTCCTTCGCCTCGTCCTCGGTCGGCCGCGCATCCACCTCGCCGTGGTGATCGACCTCGAGCGCGAGCCCGGTCGCCTCGACGATCGCGTCGATGCGGTCCGCGGCCTCGGGCACGGCGGCGCCGAGGCCTCCGAGGCTCCACTTCGGGAGCACGACGATCGACACGCGCCCCGCGTCCCGACGGTCTTCGAGGACCTCCTCGAGCTCGAACGTGCTCCCGCCGAACCTCACCGAGTCGTCGTCCGGCTCGATGAAGAGGACGGGCGCGGCGATGCGTCGCGAGTCCCCCTCCTGGAAGCGGCGCATCCGCACTCCGAGGCGCTGCATCGTCTCGAAGAAGGCGCGATGGCCGAGCGGCCCGTACGTGAACGAGTCGCGTGGCGACGGCGGGGCGCCCACGAGCTTCTCCCCGAAGACCATCGAGACGACGGAGGCCACGAGCGAGACGATGGCGAGCGCGATCACGAGTCGGCGCGTGCGGTCCTGGAAGACGTCCGAGCTCACGGCGCCTCCGGTCCGGCGACGGCCGAGGAGAGTCCCACGGCGCGCTCGTAGGTCTCGCGCGTCGCCTCGCGCCCGCCGAACCAGACGAGCTCGGTGAGGGAGAGGAGATCGGCGAGCGGGGGCTTGCGGCGGTCGCCCGCGTCGACGGCGGAGACGATCTCGCGCGCCGTGCGGCTCCGTGCACGGCCCTGGGGCGTGTAGCCGATGGCGAGGAGGCTCCGCACGAAGAGCGCGTGGACGGCCTCGCGGAAGCGCCCGGCCGCGGCGAGCTCCTCCGGCGAGAGCTCCGGCATCGCGAGCAGGGGATCGAGCGGAGGCCGCGCGACGACGTCGGGGCCGGACGTCCCCTCGGCCGCGTGCGGCAGCCGGAAGCGCATGCGCGAGAGCAGGTAGCCGAAGAACGCGACGAGGGTGACGAGGCCGACCGCGAGCGCGGCGTAGCCGAGCACCGACGAGACTCCGAGCCGCTCGAAGAGGCCCCCGAGCCATCGGAGCAGGCGCTCGAGCCAGCCGAGATCCGGGGGGTCGACCTCGGCGCGGGGCTGGTCGACCCGCTCGCCGAAGACCGGGACGCCTCCCAGGCGCCCGCGCCCGGTCCCGGACGGTGGGAGCACCATCAGGTCCTCGGGGTAGTGGCCGCGACGGTGCACCTCGCGCGCGGCGGCGCCCGGCGCTCCGTCGTCCGCATGCGCAGGCCGCGGGCACACCACGACGGCGTGCATCGCGAGGACGGCGAGCGCGGCCGGGAGCCAGCGTGAGCGGATGCGGAGCCGGCTCATGCGCCTATTGGAAGACCTTCGCGACGTCGCCCGCGTCGAGCTCGCCGCGGAGCCCGACGAGGCGTGCGTAGACGACGGCGCTCGCGACCTGGATGCAGGTGTTCCAGAAGACCATCACGAAGCCGTTCAGCACCGCCGCGACGAGCTGCACCGGCGAGGTCGGATCGGTCGCGATCTGCTGCGCACGAGAGGGATCGGAGAGCGCGGCCGCCGCGCCGAGGACGCCGCCGACGGCGCCGGTTCCGCAGGCGAGCACCATGTAGACCGCGAAGAGCAGGAGCATCAGCAGGAAGATCGGGACCCGCTGCCCCTCCACGAGGTCCCAGCTCCGGCGCATCGCCTGGACCGGGCCGATGTCCTCCGCGAGGAGGGCGGGGTGCACGCAGAGGAAGGACAGGCCGAGGAAGACGGCCGCGGCGACGCCGGGCAGGATGCAGAGGAAGAGGCCGACGAACGTCGCGCCGAAGACCACGAGGCCGACGAGTAGCTGTGCGACGACGAGGAGCCAGCCCCGCGCGACGATGGCCTGTATCCCCGCGGGGACGGTGAAGGGTCTGTCTTCGAGCGTGTCGAGCGCACCGCGGATCACGAAGGCGAAGGCGAGCGGCAAGAGGATCGCGTGCGCGACCATGGCGAGGCCGAAGTAGGGCAGGGTGGCGAAGAGCGGGCCGAAGACCTGTGCCATCGCCGCGGAGGGGTCGGCGCCCGCGCCCGGCTCCTGACCGAGCGCCTGCATCGCGCGGTTCATCTTCGCGCTCGCGGCGAGGTTGATCGCGCTCGGGAGGAGCTGGAAGAGGAGCATCACGCCGAAGAAGGGAAGGGCGTTCGCGCCGATGACCCGGAAGGTGGTGCGGACGAGATCGCCGACGTCGAGATCGCGCCCGCGGCCGGGACCCACGGGCGCGGGTGCGGCCGGGGCGACGTAGGCGGGCGGCGGAGGCGCCATCGGGGGCTCGTTGGGCTCGAACGGTTCCATGCATCGACCTCCGGTCTAGGCGACCGCGCGGGGCATCGTGGCCGGACGCGCGGTCTCGCCGCCGCTCACGCGGGCGTGGATCACGGTCCAATAGGTGGTGGCGAGCGCGACGTACCCGGCCTCGGGGATCACCCCGGCGACCGTCGACGCGAGCGCGACGACGGCCGAGCCGAAGCCGGCGACCTGCTCGAGCGAGGCCGCCACGTGGCTCCCGAGACCGACCGCGAGGGCCGCGAGGGCCGTGAGCACGAGCGCGATCGGCAGGAAGGAGAGGGCGATGGTGCCCTTGCGCCCGCGCGTCAGATCGGCGCTGCGATCGAGCGCGTCGACGCCCGAGAGACCCTCGAGCACGACGGCCGGCCCGGCGAGGCCGTACACGAGGAAATAGGCCAGCACCGCGATCACTCCCGGGACGACCAGGAGGAGGAGGCCACCGACCACGAGCACCGAGACGACGAAATGCTGGAGCAGCAAGGGTGGGAGGCTACGGGCTCCGACGCGCAGGCACTCGCGCAGGCAGGCCGTGCGACCGGCGAGCGTCGCGCCCGTCGCGTGGGTCATGGCGCCCTGGGCCACGAGCATCCCGAGGACGGCCACCACGGACACGAGCACCACGTAGGGCGCGCGGGTCACGGCGAGGTCGGCGAGCGCGGGATCGCCCAGCGCCTCGGCGCGCGCCTGCGCGCTCGCGGTCGCGGCCTGCATGCGGAAGACGATCAGGGCCTGCACGAGCGCGGTGGGGCCGAGCGTGGCGGCCGCGATGCGCGCGAGCACCCGCCACTCCGCGCGGACGAGGGACACCGTCTCGCGCAGGCTCGACCGCGCGGCGACGAGGTCCGGACCTCCGGCGTCCCCCATCAGCCTCTCCATGGTGTCGAACCTAACAGAATCGCCTTCCATCACCAAATGCAGACACATCCGACTATTGGGGTAAGTTCAACAAGGGTGGGTATCGGCACCGACACCTGGGGCGATGAATCTGTACACGCCGATGACGGAACCGTGACACATCGCCTCGGACCTTCGCGCTAACTACCGGTAACCGCTCGATAGGACCCGGGATCTCTTCATGTCCGCAGACCTCTCCTCGACCGGCACGTGGGCCGCTGGCTCCACGTCGCCGGTTTTCGACTCCCACGGCATCGCGGAGAACCTCCACCGCGTACGCGAGCCGGTCCACGTCGTCCGCGAGCCCGGTCAGGGCCGCGTCGGTCTCGCCTTCGGTGGCGCGACCCATCCCGCGGGCGCTCCCGGCGGCGCGTATGCGCTCCTCGGTACGCTCCCCGCGCTCTATCCGGAGTGGCTCGGCGATCGCTCCTTCTGCGAGGTCCACGGGACCCGCTTCGCCTACGCGTCCGGCGCGATGGCGAACGGCATCGCCACGACCCGTCTCGTCATCGACATGGCGAAGAACGGGATGACGGGCTTCTTCGGCTCGGCCGGTCTCCCGCCGGAGCGCGTGTCGAAGGCCCTGGACGAGCTCGAGGCCGAGCTCGGCGACCGCTTCACCTGGGGCATGAACTTCATCCACGCCCCGAACGAGCTCGATCTCGAGAACCACATCGCGGACATGTACGTGCGCCGCGGCGTGAAGCGCATCGAGGCGGCCGCGTTCATGGCGCTCACGCCCGCGATCGTGCGCCTCGCCGTGAAGGGCATGCGCGTGCTCCCCGACGGTCGGCTGCACCGCGAGAACTACGTCTTCGCGAAGATCTCGCGCGCCGAGACGGCCCGCCGCTTCATGCAGCCGGCTCCGAAGGAGATCCTCGATCAGCTCGTCCGCGACGGCCTGATCACGCCCGAAGAGGCGCAGCTCGCGAACAAGGTCCCCGTCGCCGAGGACTACACCGTCGAGGCCGATTCGGGCGGACACACGGACAACCAGGCGCTGACCTGCGTCTTCCCGATCATCGCGCACCTCCGCGACGAGATGATGGCGAAGCACGGGTACCTCCGGCCGATCCGCATCGGCGCGGCCGGCGGTCTCGGCACGCCGCAGTCCGTGGCCGCCGCGTACGCGATGGGCGCCGCCTACGTCGTCACCGGCTCGGTGAACCAGGGCGCGTACCAGTCCGGCATGTCCGAGTACGGCCGCAAGCTCCTCGCCCAGGCGCAGATCGCCGACGTCGTCATGGCGCCGGCCGCCGACATGTTCGAGCTCGGCGTGAAGGTCCAGGTGCTGAAGCGCGGCACGATGTTCGGCGTCCGCGCGCTGAAGCTCTACGAGATCTACACGACGTACGACTCGATCGAGGCGATGCCCGCCGACGTCCGTACGAAGCTCGAGAAGGAGATCCTCGGGAAGACCTGCGACGAGATCTGGGACGGCACCGTCCAGTTCTTCACGCAGCGCGATCCGAGCCAGCTCGAGCGCGCCGCCCGCGAGCCGAAGCACAAGATGGCGCTGATCTTCCGCTGGTACCTCGGCCTCGCCTCGAAGTGGGCGATCGCCGGCGAGCCGACGAGGAAGATGGACTACCAGATCTGGTGCGGCCCCGCGATGGGCGCCTTCAACGACTGGGCCCGAGGCAGCTTCCTCGAGGCTCCCGAGAACCGCGACGCGGTGCAGATCGCCCGCAACCTGCTCGAGGGCGCGACCGTCGTGACGCGCGCCCAGCAGCTCCGCACGTACGGCGTGCCCGTCCCGTCCTCGTCCTTCGCTTTCGTCCCGCGTCCGCTGTCCTGAGGTCTCCCCCATGTCGACGAAGAACGAACCCATCGCAGTCGTGGGCGTCTCCGCCCTGTTCCCCGGCTCCATCGACAAGGACGGCTTCTGGAAGGACATCCTCGCCGGCACCGACCGGATGACGGATGTCCCCGCGTCCCACTGGCTGATCGAGGACTACTACGACGCCGATCCCACGAAGCCGGACAAGACGTACGCGAAGCGCGGCGCCTTCATCCCCGACGTCGACTTCGATCCCGTCGAGTGGGGCATCCCGCCCTCGCTCGCGCCCGCGACCGACACGGCCCAGCTCCTCGCGCTCATCGTCGCGAAGCAGGTGCTGAACGACGCCTCCGAGAACCAGTTCCAGAACGTTCCGCGGGACCGTCTGAGCTGCATCCTCGGCGTGACCTCGGCGCAGGAGCTCCTCGCCTCGATGGTCAGCCGTCTGCAGCGTCCGGTCTGGGTGAAGGCGCTCCGCGAGGAAGGCCTCCCCGAGGACGAGGTCCAGAAGATCTGCGACCGCATCGTCTCGAACTACGCGGGCTGGCAGGAGGCCACGTTCCCGGGCCTGCTCGGCAACGTCGTCGCCGGCCGCATCGCGAACCGCCTCGACATCGGCGGCACGAACTGCGTGACCGACGCGGCCTGCGCGAGCTCCTTCTCCGCTCTCTCGATGGCCGTGAACGAGCTCGTGCTCGGCCAGAGCGACATCGTCATCGCCGGCGGCGCCGACACGATGAACGACATCTTCATGTACATGTGCTTCAGCAAGACGCCCGCGCTCTCGGCGTCGGGCGACTGCCGGCCGTTCTCCGACAAGGCGGACGGAACGATGCTCGGCGAGGGCTTCGGCATGGTCGCGCTGAAGCGACTGTCGGATGCGGAGCGTGACGGCGATCGCGTGTACGCCGTGATCAAGGCCGTCGGCTCGTCCTCGGACGGCCGCGACAAGAGCGTGTACGCGCCGGTCTCGGCCGGTCAGGCGAAGGCCCTCCGCCGCGCCTACGAGCGCGCCGGCCACGGCCCCGAGACCGTCGAGCTCGTCGAGGCCCACGGCACGGGCACGCGGGCGGGCGACGCCGCCGAATTCGGCGGCCTCCGCATGGTCTTCGAGGAGTCGGGCCGCACGGATCGCCAGTGGTGCCAGCTCGGCTCCGTGAAGTCGCAGATCGGCCACACGAAGGCCTCCGCCGGCGCGGCCGGGCTCGTGAAGGCGATCCTCGCGCTCCACCACAAGGTGCTGCCGCCGACCATCAAGGTCGATCGACCCGACCCGAAGCTGAACATCGAGGAGAGCCCCTTCCAGCTCACGACGCGCGCGCGTCCGTGGGCGCGAGGCAAGGATCATCCGCGTCGGGCGAGCGTCAGCTCCTTCGGTTTCGGCGGCTCGAACTTCCACGTGGTGCTCGAGGAGTACTCGGGGGCGGCCAAGCGGGCGTATCGCTCGCGCACGACCGAGACCGAGCTCGTGATCCTCACGGGCGCGAACGCGGGCGAGGTGCAGGCGAAGGCGAGCGAGCTCGCGAAGGCGTCGGCGGCCCATCCGGGCATGCTGCGCTTCCTCGCGCGCGACACGCAGGAGTCCTTCGACGCGAATCGGCCCGCGCGGCTCGCCGTCGTCGCCTCGAGCGACGCGGACCTCGCCGAGAAGCTCGGCAAGGCGGCGGAGCTCGTCGCGAAGGGCGAGGCCTTCACCAACCCGCAGGGGATCTACTTCGAGGCCGGCGGCACGCCGGGCGAGGTGGCCTTCCTCTTCCCGGGCCAGGGCAGCCAGTCGCTCGACATGGGCAACGTGCTCGCCATGACGTATCCGCAGGCGATCGCCGCCTGGGATCTCGCGGCCTCGATCGAGCTCGCGAAGGACGTCACCCTCCACGAGGTCGTCTTCCCGAAGACCGCGTTCACCGAGGAGGGCAAGAAGGCCCAGGACGACCGCCTGCGTGCGACCGAGTGGGCGCAGCCGGGCATCGGCGTCGCGAGCCTCGCGCTCCTGAACGTGGTGCGCGACCTCGGCATCGCGCCGAGCTGCGTCGGTGGTCACAGCTTCGGCGAGGTCACGGCGCTGCACGCGGCCGGTGTGCTCTCGGCCGAGGACCTCGTGAAGGTCGCCCGCAAGCGCGGCGAGCTCATGCGTGACGCCGCGGCGAGCGCGCCCGGCTCGATGACCGCCGTGTCGGCGACGATCGAGAAGCTACAGCCCCTGCTCGCGCAGTGGGGCCTCGACGTGGTCGTGGCGAACCACAACAGCCCGGAGCAGGTGGTGCTCTCGGGCACGACGGACGCCATCGCGGCCGTCGAGGGCAAGCTCGAGGAGGCCGGCCTCACGGCCAAGCGCCTGAACGTCGCCACGGCCTTCCATTCGAAGATCGTCGCGTCGTCCACCGTGCCCTTCGGCGGCTTCCTCGCCGACGTCTCGTTCGGGGCGCCGAGCTGCGACGTCTACGCGAACGCCACGGCCGCGCCGTACCCGGCCGAGGCCGGCGCGATGCGCGCGATGCTCGCCGAGCAGATCGCGAGCCCCGTGCGCTTCGTCGAGCAGATCGAGGCGATGTACGCGCGCGGCGTGCGCACGTTCGTCGAGGTCGGTCCGGGCTCGGTCCTCACGGGCCTCGTCGGCCGCATCCTCAAGGGCCGCGCGCACCGCGCCGTCGCCCTCGATCGCGCCGGTCGCGACTCCGTCACGAGCCTCCACCACGGCCTCGCGCAGCTCGCGGTCGCGGGCGTGCCGATGACGCTCGGCAACCTCTTCGCGCCGTTCGAGCGCCGCGAGGATCCCCGGACCTCCAAGAAGCCGAAGATGACGCTCCGGCTGAACGGCGCGAACTACGGCAAGCCGTACCCGCCGAAGGGTGGGGCGGCCGCGCTCCCGAAGCCGAATCCGGCGCGTCCGAAGACCGCGGCTCCCGCGCCGTCCTCGACGACCGAGCTCCGTGCCGCGACTCCCGCGAAGAGCGCGGCGCCGGTCTCGGCTCCGGCTCCGGTGGGCGCGAAGCCGGCCGCGCCCGTCGCGACGCCGGCGCCCGCGCCCGTCGCGCAGCCCGCGCCCGTCGCTACTCCGGCTCCCGCGCCCGTCGCGCAGCCCGCGCAGGTCGTGGTCGCTCCGGCGCTTCCGTCGAACGCCTGGCTCGAGGCCTACCAGCTCGCGCAGCTGCAGACGGCTCAGGCGCACTCGGCCTACCAGAAGGCGATGGCGGACACTCACGCGGCCTTCCTGCGCTCGGCCGAGGCGTCGATCTTCGGTCTGACGACGCTCGCCCAGGGCGGCCTCGGAGCGATCGTCGCCGCGCAGCCCGTCGTCGCGCAGCCCGTCGCGATTCCCGCGCCGGTCGCACCGCCCGCCTACGTGGCTCCGGTCGCGCCGCCCGCGCCGGTCGTCGCGAAGCCCGTCGCGCAGGCTCCCGCGCCGGTCGCCGCGAAGCCCGCCGCGCCCGCGCCAGTGGCCGCGAAGCCCGCGGCGCCCGCGCCGGTCGCGGCGAAGCCCGCGGCTCCCGGGATCGATCTCGAGAAGCTGATGATGGAGGTCGTGGCCGAGAAGACCGGGTACCCGGTCGAGATGCTCGGTCTCGCGATGGATCTCGAGGCGGATCTCGGGGTCGACTCGATCAAGCGCGTGGAGATCCTCTCGTCGATGCGCGAGAAGGCTCCGTCGCTGCCGGACGTGGATGCCGGCGAGATGGCGAAGCTCCGCACGCTCGGGCAGATCGTCGACTACATGCGCTCGAAGATGCCTGCGGGCTCGGCGAGCGTCAGCGCCGCGGCGCCCGCGCCGGTCGCTGCGAAGCCCGCGGCTCCGGGGATCGATCTCGAGAAGCTGATGATGGAGGTCGTGGCCGAGAAGACCGGGTATCCGGTCGAGATGCTCGGTCTCGCGATGGATCTCGAGGCGGACCTCGGGGTCGACTCGATCAAGCGCGTGGAGATCCTCTCGTCGATGCGCGAGAAGGCTCCGTCGCTGCCGGACGTGGACGCCGGCGAGATGGCGAAGCTCCGCACGCTCGGGCAGATCGTCGACTACATGCGCTCGAAGATGCCTGCGGGCTCGGCGAGCGTCAGCGCCGCGGCGCCCGCGCCGGTCGCTGCGAAGCCCGCGGCTCCGGGGATCGATCTCGAGAAGCTGATGATGGAGGTCGTGGCCGAGAAGACCGGGTATCCGGTCGAGATGCTCGGTCTCGCGATGGATCTCGAGGCGGACCTCGGGGTCGACTCGATCAAGCGCGTGGAGATCCTCTCGTCGATGCGCGAGAAGGCTCCGTCGCTGCCGGACGTGGACGCCGGCGAGATGGCGAAGCTCCGCACGCTCGGGCAGATCGTCGACTACATGCGCTCGAAGATGCCTGCGGGCTCGGCGAGCGTCAGCGCCGCGGCGCCCGCGCCGGTCGCTGCGAAGCCCGCGGCTCCGGGGATCGATCTCGAGAAGCTGATGATGGAGGTCGTGGCCGAGAAGACCGGGTATCCGGTCGAGATGCTCGGTCTCGCGATGGATCTCGAGGCGGACCTCGGGGTCGACTCGATCAAGCGCGTGGAGATCCTCTCGTCGATGCGCGAGAAGGCTCCGTCGCTGCCGGACGTGGACGCCGGCGAGATGGCGAAGCTCCGCACGCTCGGGCAGATCGTCGACTACATGCGCTCGAAGATGCCTGCGGGCTCGGCGAGCGTCAGCGCCGCGGCGCCCGCGCCGGTCGCTGCGAAGCCCGCGGCTCCGGGGATCGATCTCGAGAAGCTGATGATGGAGGTCGTGGCCGAGAAGACCGGGTATCCGGTCGAGATGCTCGGTCTCGCGATGGATCTCGAGGCGGACCTCGGGGTCGACTCGATCAAGCGCGTGGAGATCCTCTCGTCGATGCGCGAGAAGGCTCCGTCGCTGCCGGACGTGGACGCCGGCGAGATGGCGAAGCTGCGCACGCTCGGTCAGATCGTCGACTACATGCGCTCGCGCATGCCTGCCGGCGCGAGCGCGCCGGCGGTTGCCGTGGCCGCTGCGCCGGTCGCGTCGGCTCCGGGCATCGATCTCGAAGCCCTGATGATGGAGGTCGTCGCCGAGAAGACCGGCTACCCGACCGACATGCTGGGTCTCGCGATGGATCTCGAGGCGGATCTCGGGGTCGACTCGATCAAGCGCGTGGAGATCCTCTCGTCGATGCGCGAGAAGGCGCCCTCGCTCCCCGACGTGGACGCCGGCGAGATGGCGAAGCTCCGCACGCTCGGTCAGATCGTCGAGTACATGCGCTCGCGCATGCCCGCCGGCGCGAGCACGGCGAGCGCCGTGGCGAAGTCCACGCCCGTGGCCACGCCCGCGGCCGGTCCTTCCTCCTCGCCCGATCGCGCCGACGTCGGCCGCTACCCCCTGCGCCTCCGTCACGCTCCCGCCCAGGGCTTCGCCATCACGGGGCTCGCCACCGCGCGTCGTCTCGTCGTGACCGACGAGGGCACCGGCATCGCCGGCGAGCTCGTCGCCCGTCTCCGTGGCCGCGGCCTCTCGGCCGAGGTGGTCGGGGAGGTTCCCGCGGATGCCGACGCCGTGGTCTTCCTCGGCGGGCTCCGCGAGGTCGCCGACGTCGACTCGGCGGTCTGGGTCAACAAGGAGGCCTTCCGCGCGGCCAAGGCGGTCGCGGGGAAGCTCTCGACCGAGGGCGGCGCCTTCGTCACGGTGCAGGACACCGGCGGCGACTTCGGTCTCTCCGGCTCCGCGCGTGCATGGCTCGGTGGTCTGCCCGGCCTCGTGAAGACCGCGATGCAGGAGTGGCCGAAGGCCGGTCTGCGCGCGATCGACCTCGAGCGCGCCGGTCGTTCGGCAGGCGAGGTCGCGGACGTCCTCGCGGCCGAGCTCCTCGCCGGGGGTCACGAGGTCGAGGTCGCCCTCCGCGCGAGCGGCGAGCGCCTCACCCTCGAGAGCTTCCGCGAGGAAGCGGTGGCCGCTCCCTCGGTCGTGGACGAGCGCTCCGTGATCGTCGCCTCGGGCGGCGCGCGCGGCGTCACGGCCGAGACGCTGGTCGAGCTCGCGTCGCGCACCAAGTGCCGTGTCGTCCTCCTCGGCCGCACGGCGCTCGAGGACGAGCCCGCCTCCTGCCGCGGTCTCGCGACCGACGCCGAGCTCAAGAAGGCGCTCCTCGCCGACGCGAAGGCGAGCGGCGCGCCCGTCACGCCGGCCCAGCTCGGCGCGAAGGTCGCGACGATCCTCGCGAACCGCGAGGTCCGCGGAACCGTCGATCGCATCCGCTCGGCGGGCGGCGACGCTCGCTACATCATCGGCGACGTGCAGGACGCCGACGCCGTGCGTGCGGCCCTCGCCGAGGTCCGCCGCGAGTGGGGCCCGATCACGGGCATCGTCCACGGCGCGGGCATCCTCGCGGACAAGTTCCTCGTCGACAAGACGGTGGAGCAGTTCGAGCGCGTCTTCGACACGAAGGTCAACGGTCTGCGTGTCCTCCTCGGGGCGACGCGCGAGGATCCGATCGACACGATCGTGATGTTCTCCTCGGTGGCCGCTCGCTGCGGCAACCAGGGTCAGGTCGACTACGCGATGGCGAACGAGGTCCTGAACAAGGTCGCGGCCGCCGAGAGGGCGCGCCGTGGCGACGTCGTCGTGAAGTCGCTGAACTGGGGTCCCTGGGAGGGCGGCATGGTCACGCCGCAGCTCAAGGCCCGGTTCGAGTCGCTCGGCGTGCCGCTCATCCCGCTCCGCCAGGGCGCGCGGATGATGGCCGAGGAGCTGACGCGCGCGCGCGTCGATCAGATCGAGCTCGTGCTCGGCGGCGAGCCGAAGCCCGAGGCGCTGCTCTCCGACGGGAGCGAAGGGCCCACGCGCTTCGAGATCTTCGTCGACGCGAAGAGCCATCCCTACCTCGACGGTCATCGCGTGAAGGGCGTCCCCGTCGTGCCCGTCGTCCTCGCGCTCGAGTGGTTCGCGCGCGCGGCGCGGGCCTGCCGCCCCGACCTCGCCTTCGCCGGTCTCAAGGACGTGAAGGTGCTGAAGGGCATCACGCTCCCCCGCTTCGACGAGGGCGGCGATCGCTTCGTCGTGTCGGCCTCGAAGGTCTCGAACGGCCGTGGCGCGACGTACGCGATGGTGCTCGAGGGACCGAACGGTCAGCGGCACTACGCCGCGACCGCGCAGCTCGAGGTCGAGCTCAGCGGGCGTTCGGGAAGCCTGCCCTCGCTCTCGGGCCTCTCGGCCTGGAACGCGCCGGTCTACGGCGACGTCCTCTTCCACGGCGAGAGCTTCCAGGTCATCCGCGACCTCGAAGGCGTCTCGCGCGAGGGCGTCTCCGCCCAGCTCGTCGGCACCGAAGGCAAGGGCTGGACGGGCGAGGGCTGGCAGACGGATCCCGCGCTCCTCGACGGAGGCCTGCAGCTCGCGCTCCTCTGGACGCAGCACACGCTCGGCGGAGCGTCGCTGCCGACGGCGGTCTCGGGCCTGCGCGTCTACCGCGAAGGGCTCCCGAGCGGCGTGCAGCGCGCGATCCTGAAGGCGCGCGAGGCGAAGGGCGACCGCGGTCTCTGCGACATCGTCTTCCTCGGTCCCGAGGGAGAGCCGGTCGCCGAGCTCGTGGGCGTCGAGACGCACGTGCTCCCGGGCACGCGCACGGCCTCGAACTGAGGCGAGCATGAGCTTCGAGCCGATCGCGATCGTCGGGAGGGCCTGCGTCCTCCCCGGTGCCCTCTCGCCCGCCGAGCTCTGGCAGGCGGTGGTCGAAGGTCGGGACCTCCTCGGTCCCGCCCCCGACGATCGTTGGGGCATCGCCAAGGAGCGTATCCTCACCGCGGATCCCTCGCGTTCGGACGATGCTTGCTGGTCCGACCGCGGTGGCTACGTCCGGGGCTTCGAGGGCGTCTTCGATCCGAACGGCTTCGCGCTCGCGCCGGACGAGGTCCGCGCCCTCGATCCGCTCTTCCAATGGGTCCTCCACACCGCGCGCGAGGCGCTGCGCGACGGTCGCTTCGCCGGAGACCCGGCCCGCGTCGGCGCGATCTTCGGGAACCTCTCGTTCCCGAGCTCGTCGATGTCCCGCTACGCCGAGCGCGTCTGGCTCGGAGGTTCGGCGGACACGGTGGGGCTCGCGCCGGTCGACGCGCGCAATCGCTTCATGTCGGGCCTTCCCGCCCACGTGCTGGCCCAGGCGCTCGGGCTCGGCGCGGGGGCCTACGCGCTCGACGCGGCCTGCGCCTCGTCGCTCTACGCGATCAAGCTCGCCTGCGACGCGCTCCACGATCGACGCGCCGACGCGATGCTCGCGGGCGCGGTGAACCGCGCCGACGACCTCTTCATCCACGTCGGCTTCTGCGCGCTCAACGCGCTCAGCAAGCGCGGCCGCAGCACGCCCTTCGACGCGGGGGCCGACGGCCTCGTCCCGGGCGAGGGCGCGGGCTTCGTGCTGCTGAAGCGCCTCGGCGACGCGCTCCGCGACGGAGACACGATCCACGGCGTGATCCGTGGCGTCGGTCTCTCGAACGACGGCCGTGGCCGCGGCATGCTCGCGCCGTCCGAGGACGGCCAGGTCCGCGCGATGCGCTCGGCCTATGCGCAGGCCGGCCTCGAGCCGTCGAGCGTGCAGTACGTCGAATGCCACGCGACCGGCACGCCCGTCGGGGACGCGACCGAGATCCGCAGCATGGGGCAGGTGTTCGGCACGAGCCGTCCGCTCCCCATGGGCTCGCTGAAGGCGAACATGGGGCACCTGATCACGGCGGCCGGCGTCGGCGGTCTGATCAAGGTGCTCGAGGCGCTTCGGCACGGAGTCGTGCCGCCGACGCCGCACGTCGCGGAGCTGAACCACGCGATCGCCGAGACCGGCTTCCGGCCCGCGTCCGCGCCGAGCGCCTGGCCCACCGAGGGCGTGCGTCGCGCCGCGGTCAGCGCCTTCGGCTTCGGCGGCAACAACGCGCATCTCGTCGTCGAGCAGCTCGACCCCTCGATGCCCTACGCGCTCCCCGCGCCGGTCGCTCCCGTCGAGATCGCGATCGTCGGTCTCGGGGCACGCGTGGCCGATGGCCGCTCGGCGGAGGACTTCGCGAGCGTGCTCGCGCACGGCAGCTCGCGCGTCCGGCCCCGCGACGAAGCCCACGTCTCGGCGCACGCCGACGAGGTCGTGCTCGGCCTCGGCGGGCTCCGCTTCCCGCCCAACGATCTCTCGCAGACCCTCGCGCAGCAGACGCTCCTCCTCGCCGCCGCGCGCGAGGCGGTGGACGGGCTCGCGCTCCCGCCCGAGCGCACCTCGATCCTCGTCGGCTCGCAATGCGATCCCGAGGTCGCCCGCTACGGCGCCCGCTGGCGTTCGGCGGAGTGGGCGGCCGAGCTCGGGCTCGGGGCCGAGTGGCTCTCGAAGGCGCGCGAGGCCTTCGTGCCCGTACTCCGCTCCGCGGGCGTGCTCGGCACGATGCCGAACATCCCGGCGAACCGGATGAACAGCCAGTTCGACCTCTCGGGCCCGAGCTTCACCGTCGCCTCCGAGGAGCTCTCCGGCATCCGCGCGCTCGAGATCGCGGCGCGTTGGCTCTCCGCGGGCGAGCTCGATGCCGCGGTCGTCGGCGCCGTGGACGTCGCGAGCGAGCCCGTGCACGAGGCCTCGGCCCGCGCGCTCCTCGGACCCGGCCGCCAGGTCGCGGGAGATGCGGCCGTGGTGCTCGTGCTGAAGCGGCTCGACGACGCACGCCGCGCCGGGGACCCGATCCTCGCCGTGATCGGCGAGCCCGACGACACGCGTCCCTACGTGCCCTTCGGCGTCACCCGCGAGCAGTCGACGCTCTCGTCGCTCGTCGGTGATCCGCACGCGGCGACCGGTCTCCTTCACGTCCTCGCGGCGGCTCTCGCCGTCGGTCGTGGAATCACCCCGGGGGGTGGAGCGGCGACGGATCGCGCACGCGTCCTCGTCGAGTCCCTCCTCGGTCAGCGCGCCCTCGTCTGCCTCCGCGACGAGCCCGGCGCAGAGAAGCCCACGGGCCGCCCGGGCCCCGAGGGCCAGGTCCTCCGTTTCCCGGCGCATCCCGCCACACCCGTCGTTCCGACCCTTCCCGTGACGAGCCGAGCCCCGATGACCCAGCTCATGGCCCCCGCCCCCTCGCTTCCCCCGACCCACGTCGACCACGTGCACGCGCCCGTCGCGGCCTCCGCGCCCGCTCCGAGCGCGCCGGCTCCCGTTGCCGTGCCGGCGCCCGCAAGGCCGCTCGCGCCCGCGCCCGTGTTCGCCCCGGCGGCCCTCGCCGCCCCGGCGTTCGCCGCTGGCCCCGTCGCGGGAGCGGACTCGGTCTACGCCCGCTTCGCCGCCTACCAGCAGCAGCTCGCGGCGATGCACCAGGAGTTCCTCGCCCAGCAGAGCGCGGTCCACCAGCAGTTCCTCGCGATGCAGCAGAACGCCCTCTTCGGCCTCGCTGCCACCGCCACCCGC
>JAXLYX010000043.1:0-20168 GCA_046351215.1 Polyangiales bacterium
CCCAGGCGGTGGAGCGCCGGCTCTCCGAAGAGGCGGGCGGCACGGTCGAAGCGACGATGGGTCCGAAGCGCCGTCTCGACCTCGCGCTCGTCGGTCTCCGTGGCCGCCGGAGCGGAAGCCTTCGGAGCCGCCTCGGGGATCGGTAGGGACGGGGTCTCGCGTGCGAGGGGGAGCGCCATGGGGGCCGAAACCTAGCAGATGACCCGTGGCCGGGAAGGCGAGCGTCCCGCCCCGGGGACGGAGGCGCGGCCCCCCCTCGCCCAAGGTTACGACCTCGTAAGGCGAGCGCGATCCGGGCGTTCGGCATTGCGCGCCGGGTCACATCGGCGCACAAGGCGGGTCGAAGTATGACACCGACGACGGACTCCGAACCGAGGCGGGCTCGGCCTCACCTCGTCTGGTGGGACCGCTTGCGGATCGCCGCCGCGTTCGACGTCACGTACTTCCACATGCAGCTCACCCACGGGCTGTTCGGCATCGGCCTTCCGACGTTCCTGCTCCTCGCCACGGGCCTCCCTTCGCGTCGCGTACGCGAGACCCCGCTCGGCGACTACGCCCGGCATCGCGCCGGCCGGACGATCCGCCCCTGGATCTTCTACTTCTTCCTGTATGGCGCGCTCCGTGCGCTCGCGGAGTGGAAGAACGGCCGACCGCCCCTCGCCTGGTGGGAGCCGACGATGCTCCTCTACGGCCCGCAGGAGAACCTCTGGTTCCTGCCCTTCATCTTCGTGCTCGGCCTCGCGGCGAACCGCGTCCACGCGCTCACGCTCCGCTTCGACACGCTGAAGCTCGCCGCGGGACTCTGCGCGCTCGGCCTCGGGACGTGCCTACTGCAGCTCCTGCCGGCCCATCCGACGCCGTTCCACCAGTGGCGCTTCGCCCTCCCGGCCCTTCCCTTCGGTCTCGCGCTCGGCGCCTTCGACCGGGCGCGCGCGGAGGGTCGCCGCCGCGGCGCCGCCCTCCTCTGCCTCGCCCTGCTCGGTGCGCTGCTCGTCCTCGCCCTCCTCTTCCGCGACACCGGCCTCGGCCAGCTCGCGCTCCGCTACGCGATGGCGATGGGGCTCGTGATTCTCGGAGAGGCCTTCCCGGGCGAGAAGGATCGCCTCACGGCGGGGCTCTCCGACGTGGCGTTCGGCATCGTCATGCTCGCGCCCCTCGTGCACCTCTTCGTGGTGCGGCGCGTCTTCGGTCGGCTCGGGCTCGACGGCGCGGACCACGCGGCCGCGGCGGCATGGCTCTCGTTCCTCGCGACGGGCGCGCTGGCGTACGCGCTCCGCCGCACTCCGGCCCGCGCGATCCTCTAGACCGACGTCGCTCGACGGGCTCGCTCAGAGCCAGCCGAGGACACCGCCGAAGATCGCGACGGACGCGCCCACGAGGCCGAAGATCGTGCCGACGGCCACGAGCTTCGAGCGGAGCTCCGGCATGTCGTGGACCCAGAACGCCACGACGAAGAAGTGCAGGTAGCCGAAGGGGACGATGAGCCAGGGCGCACGCGCGCTCCACCACGGCCAATCCCACGTCAGCGCATCGACGGAGTTCAGCGCGATCTCCACCGCGACGCAGAAGAGCGAGAAGCCGAGCGCGAGGAACCATCGACTCGGGAGGCCGAGGATGCGCACCGTCCGATCCGCTGGGAGCAGCTTCGCGAAGAGCACCCCCGCGATCGCGAACATGAAGCAGATCTCGATGTTGAGGCCGATGAGGATCAGGAACGCCGTCTTGCCCGGCGCGCCCCAGATCGGCGCGCGTCCTGTCACGTGGAAGAAGACGGAATTCGCGATCTCGTTGAGGAAATCCATGCCCCAGAGCGCGAGCCCCGCGAGCACGGTGTTCCAATTGCGCCGCTCGATCTCGACGACGTAGACGTAGAGTACCAGCGCGAGGAAGGGGATGACGTACCACTCGAACCGACTTCCGTCGCGCAGGATCTCGAGCGCCGCGCGCGCGTGTTCCGTGGGCATGACCGCACCTCCGAGGTTTCCCCAGTCTACCTCGCGGCCGTGCCGAAGAGCCCCGCCGCGTTCGCGAACGTCGCCTCGGCCACCCGCTCGACCGGGACCCCGTGGAGCTCCGCGACCGCACGGGCGATGGCGACGAGCCGCGCCGGCTCGTTGGGCTTCCGCGTGCCCTCGGGCGGGAGATCCGGCGCGTCCGTCTCGATCAAGAGGCGCTCGAGCGGACACGCGAGCGCCGCGCGGCGCGTCTTCTTCGCCCGGGGCCAGGTGACGGGCCCCGAGAACGAGACGAAGAGCCCGAGGGCGACGTAGCGGGCGACGAGCTCGGCCGAGCCCGAGTACGAGTGCATCATGCCGCCCGGCAGCGGCGCCATCGACTCGAGGAGCTCGAGGACGAGACCGTGCGCGTCGACGACGTGGAGCACGATCGGCAGACCGAGGCGACGCGCCACCCCGAGGTGCGCCCGGAACACCTCGACCTGCCGCGCGATGCGCGCGGGATCGCGCGTGTGGTTCCGATCGAGGCCGAATTCGCCGATGGCGACCGCGCCGGCGTCGAGTGCGGCCCGTGGCATCGCGTCGAGCGCGGCCCGGAGCTCCTCGTCCGAGAGCGTGTCGATCTCCCAGGGATGGATTCCGACCGCGACGTCGACGCCGGCGTGCTCGGCGCGGAACGGCCCGAGGACGGGCCATTGCGAGGGATGGTAGCCCGGCACGAGGATCCGCTCGACGCCGGCCTCGTGCGCCCGCGCGAGCATCGCCTCCCGCTCCGCGTCGAGCTCGGGCAGGTCGAGGTGGCAATGCGCGTCGAAGAGCCTCACGGCGAAGCGAGGTAGGACTCGGCCTCGCGATCGAAGGACTCGAGCTCGCGCGAGACGTCGCGGACGAAGGCCTGCTTGCGATGGAAGGGCAGGAAGGCGGACTTGAAACCGTTGATGACGAGGCGCTTCACGTCGGCCCAGCCCATGCCGAGCTCGCGGTGCACGAGGTAGAGCTCGCGCGAGACCGAGGTGTCGGTCACGAGGCGGTTGTCCGTGTTCACCGTCACCCGCAATCCGAGGTCGTGATAGAGCTTGATCGGATGCGTGGCGAGGCTCTTCACCGCGCCGGTCTGCACGTTCGAGGACGGGCAGCACTCGAGCGGGATGCGATGGTCGTTCACGTAGTGCAGGAGGTCCCCGTCCTCGCGGAGACGGCAGCCGTGGCCGATGCGATGGGCGCCGCAGATGTGGATCGCCTGGTGGATCGACGCCGGGCCGTACGCTTCGCCCGCGTGGATCGTGACGTTGATGTTGTTGTCGCGGACGAGACGGAAGGCCTCGAGGTGGTCCTTCGGCGGGTAGTCGTACTCCGCTCCCGCGAGATCGAAGGCGACGACGCCCCGGTTCTTGTAGGCGACGGCGAGCTCGGCCATCTCGAGCGACTTCTCCGGCGAGATGTTCCGGATGCCGCAGAGGATGACGTTCGAGACGATGCCGTGCTTCACGCGGGCCCGGAAGAGCCCCTCGAGCACGGCCTCGACGACCGTCGTGAGCCGCATCCCGCGCACCGTGTGGAGCATCGGCGCGTAGCGGACCTCCATGTACCGCACGTTCTCGCGCGCCGCGTCCTCCGCGAGCTCGAAGGCCACGCGCTCGAGGTTCTCCTCCGTCTGGAGCACGAGGTTCGTGACCTCGAAGGCCTTCAGGTACTCGACGAGGCTTCCGGTGTTCTCGCCGAGGTGCATCGCCTTCCGCAGCGCCTCGGGCTCGGTCGCCGGCAGGGCGATCCCGTCGCGCGCCGCGAGCTCGATCAGGGTCTCGAGCCTGAGCGAGCCGTCGAGGTGGACGTGGAGATCGCACTTCGGGAGCTTCTCGAAGAAGGCAAGGGGCAGCGTTCCCACGGGGGACCTCCGGTTCCCTCCTTTCCTATCACGCCCGCCGCACGCCGTGCCTATGCTCTCGCGGTGCGCCTCCACCACCTCGCCTTCCGGACCCACGACGTCGACGCCCTCGTGGCCTTCCTCGTGGACCTCCTCGGCCTGCCCGAGGTGAAGGACGCCCGCCCCCGCTCGGTCTGGCTCGGCCTCTCGGACGGCTCCGTCGTGATGGTGGAGCGAGCCGGAGGCGACGAGCCCGTCATGCCCGGTGGCAGCCTCGAGCTCGCCGCCTTCGAGGTCGGGGCCGACGAAAAGGCGCGGATCCGCGAGGAATCCCTCCGCCGTGGCTGCTTCGACGGCGAGACGGCCCACACCGTCTACCTCCGCGCACCCGACGGGCGCCGAATCGGCGTGTCGACCTATCCCCTTCCGGGCCGTTAGCCCCTATCCTCCCGACCGCAGACCGGAGGTCGTCGATGTCGGAGGAATGGTTCTATCTCTCGGGCAAGGAGCTCGCTTCCCGCATCCGTGCCCGGAAGATCCGTTCGGTCGACCTCGTCGACGCCCACATCCGCGAGGTCGAGCGCGTCAATCCGCGGATCCACGCCGTCGTGAAGACCCGCTTCGACGAGGCCCGCGCGGAGGCGGCCCGCGCCGACGAGCGCGTCCGGTCGGAGGCGCCCGAGTCCCTCCCCCCGCTGCTCGGCGTCCCTTGCACCATCAAGGAGAGCTTCTGCCTCACGGGCATGCCGAACACGAGCGGGCTCGTCTCGCGCATCGGCACGGTCGCCACCGAGGATGCGACGACCGTGGCGCGCCTCCGGGCCGCGGGCGCGATCCCGGTCGGCGTGACCAACACCTCCGAGCTCTGCATGTGGATGGAGAGCACGAACAAGGTCTACGGCCGGACGAACAACCCGTACGACGTCCGCCGCATCGTCGGCGGCAGCTCCGGCGGCGAGGGCGCGATCGTGGGCTCGGGCGCGAGCCCCTTCGGTCTCGGCTCGGACATCGGCGGGTCGATCCGCATGCCCGCCTTCTTCAACGGCGTCTTCGGTCACAAGCCGACGGGCGGCCTCGTGCCGAACACCGGCCAGTACCCGCTCGCGGAGGGCCCCGCCGCACGCTACTGCACGACCGGTCCGCTGACGCGCCGCGCGGAGGACCTGCCCTTCCTCCTCTCGATCCTCGCCGGCAAGGACGGGAAGTGCGAGGGAGCCGCGGGCGTCGAGTACACGCTCCGCGACACGCACGCGGTCGACGTCCGGAAGCTCGACGTGGTCTCGATCCCCGACAACGGTCGGATCTTCGTCTCGCGCGACCTCCGCGGCGCGCAGAAGCGCGCGGCCGACTACCTCTCTTCGAGGGGCTGTCGCGTCCGCACGATCCGTCCGGATCGCCTCAAGTACTCGACGGAGATCTGGGCCGCCGGCCTCTCGTCGGCGGGCGGGAAGAGCTACGCCGAGCTCCTCGGCGCCGGCACGGCCGTCGACGGTCTCACCGAGCTCAGGCGGCTCCTCACCGGCAAGTCCCCCTACACGATCCCCTCCGTGGCGCTCGTGCTGCTCGAGGAGCTCACGCACAAGCTGGGCGACGAGACGCAGAAGTTCCTCGAGATCGGGGCCGAGCTGCAGGCGGAGCTCGAGCGCGAGGTCGGAGACGAGGGAGTGCTCCTCTACCCCTCGCACGCGTGGCCGGCGCCGCTCCACAACGTGCCGCTCGTCATCCCCTTCCTCTTCGTCTACACCGCGGTGCTCAACATCCTCGAGTTCCCCGTGACGCAGGTCCCGCTCGGACTCGACGGCAAGGGCGTCCCCCTCGGCGTGCAGGTCGGCGCCCTGCGGGGCAACGACCACCTCACGATGGCGGTCGCGCTCGAGCTCGAGAAGGGCTTCGGAGGCTGGGTGAGGCCGGTGCTCTGAGCGGCGCCGACGCGCGGCTCAGAGATCGCGCTGCAGGATCTCGAGGACCTCGGGCAGTTTCTTCGCGGCGACGCTGACGCGCGTCGGCATGCCGCCCGTGAGCCCGAGCATGCGGACGAGATCGACGCCGCTGTCGAAGGGCGCGGCGACGGTCACCGTCGTCTCGTCGTGGACGAGCGAGACGCGGGCGCGCTCCTGGCCGAGCAGGAGCAGCATCGTCTTGTCGTAGGGAGCCTCGCGTCCGGTCGCGTCGCAGACCGCGACGTCCCCGTGGATCTCGTAGCTCTCCGCGAGACGACGCGCCTCGTCCTCCATCGCCCGGAGGCCGTCCGCGATGCCGCGCAGCTCGACGAAGAGCCCCCGATCGTTCGCGCCATCGGCGAGGTAGCGGACGACGACTCCCTTGAGCCCGTCGTCGCGCGGGCGTGCGCGCAGCGCGCGGTCGATGATCTCGGCGCGCTCGCTCGGCTCGCCCATCCGCGTGTCGATGGCGCGGGCGTCGGCGTCGGCTCCCTCGTAGGGCTCGACGCCGCCGCGGATCCACTTCGCGGCCGCGCAGAGGCCGTCGAAGTCCACGTGGCAGCAGATCGTGTCGATCGCGCCGGCCCATGCGACGCGCTCCGGGGTCACGAGCTCGGGACAGGCCGGATGCTGCGCCTTCGTCCGCAGGACGAAGCGCGGATCGTCGACGTAGCGCGCGTGCATCTCGTGCTCGTGGTGATCGATCCACATCGCGAGCCGCTCGCCGAGCCCGCGGAGGAAGGGGAGCGTCACCGTCTCGAAGCTCGCGCCCCCGGCGTTCGCCGCGAAGGCGACGTCGAGCACGACGACGCGACCGCGCAGATCCGCGGGTCGGGGCATCTTGCGAGGCGTGCCGTAGGCGAGACGGGGAAAGGGCATCGGGCGAGGTTGGGCGATGCCCGGCACCGATTCAAGGCGAGCGGTCTCTTCCCATCGGCACCGTTCCGAGATCGATGGACGTCGAATCGGCGCCCACGCCGATGCGGAGCATGACGGCACGGTAACCGGGAGCGAACGCGGCGGCGGGGTACGTCTGGTTCGCGACGATGCCGGGCACCTCGTAGCGACCGCTCGCGTCCGTGCGGCCGAAGCCGACGAGCGCACCGAAGAACTGGGCGTCGTCGATCCTCCGCTCGAGATAGAGCGCGATGTGCCGACCGAGATCGACGCCGGGACGACCGACGAGCAGCATGGCGCCCGGAATCGGTTGTGCGCTCCCTTCCTCGACGAGGCGACCGTGCAGCGTGGCCGTGCCGGCGATCGCGGGAGGCGGCGCCGGGCTCGGGGCGGTGACCGGGGCGGTGGGCCCACCCGCCCCCGGCGCGTACGGCGCGGGCAGGACGGCTCTCGACGTCACCGAGGCACTCGCCGGAGCGAGGCGCTCGGCCTCGAGGCGATAGACGAGCCCGCCACGCGCGACCTCTCCGACCAGCACGACGACGAGCGAGGGCTCGGGGTCGTTCGGTCCGACGTCGACGCCGCCCGATCCCCGGCGCACGAGGTGCCCGCGCGCGTCGACGACGGCCATCACGAGGTCGGGGACGCTCGCGCGGATGCGGAGCGGCCGCTCGCTCGTGGGAACGACGTAGAAGCGCATCTCGGGCTCGCGTTGCTGCACGGCCGGCGCATCGCCGAGGACGGTCTCCTCGACTCGCGTTCCCGCGGCGAGGACGCCGATGCCTTCGATGCGGACGTCCGTGATGTCGCCCCGACGGAGCGCCGTGCGCCAGGGCGCGGGCATGCGCTCCACCGGGCGAGCGAGCTCGATCGGCTCGAGCGTGCCCTGCCCGGAGAGCACGGCCGTGGGCACGGCGACGAGCCTCCCCTCGGCGTCGACGAGCATCCCTCCGCTGTTGCCCGGATTGAACTCGGCGTCGCTGCGCAGCCACGCGACCTCGTCGCGAGCGTTCATCTCGAAGCCCGTGACCTGCCCGCCGGTGACGTTGATCGTGCGCACGCCGAGCGGGAAGCCGAAGGCGAAGACGCGCGCTCCGGGCCGCATCGCACGGGTGCCTGCGAGAGGAACCGTCGCGAAGCGCCGTCGTCCGAGCGGTCGACCGTCGATCGTCGAGACGATGCGCAGGAGCGCCAGGTCGAGGCGCACGTCGGCGCGCACGACCTCGGCGAGGTAGCGGGGCTCCGCGGTCTCGCGCGCGCTCTCCACCGTCGCGAGCTCGTAGCGGTTCGACGCCACGAGGAGCGTGCCGGGGACTCCGCCGCGGGGCTCGACGTGACCGACCACGTGGAAGTTCGTGAGGACGTAGCCGCGCGGGTCGACGAGGCTCCCCGAGCCGCTCGCGATCGGCTGCCCGTCGGGGCCGGGCACCACGATCCGGACGGCCGCGCGAACGCAGCGATCCGTCACCCGGGCCGAGAGGTCCTGCGCCCTCGCCCCGCTCGTCCCAGGGCCGACCATGGCCGAGGCGAGGAGCCAGCACACCGAGAGGACAACGATTCCGCGCACCTGCCGACCACGAGCCATCGCCCCCAGGATCCCCCGACGGAGGGTTTCGTGCCAGGGCCGACACCCGCCGCCCTCTCGGAACGACGGGACCCGGAGCCCGATTCCCGGAGAAGATTGCGCCCCGTTCATATTTTGCGGGCTGGCATTCGAGAGGAAACAAGGACGAAACACGGCCTCCCCAGATTCAGTCGGGAAGGCGGGCAGCGACGCTGGCCCAGCCGAGAACCGACGACGAGCCGGTGGAGGTCTCCGTGAAGAATTGGGCTTTGATCACGATGGTCTGCTCCCTGCTGGCCCCGGGCGCGGCATTCGCGCAGGACGCGGCCCCGGCGGAGAGCACGGGGGAGGCTCCGGCGCCCACGCCCGGATCCGCGATCCCGACGGAAATGGAGCTCGAGGGTCATGCGACCGAAGAGCCCATGACGACGCCCCCCGGCGAGGCCGAGGGCGAGGAGGACCACAAGTGGTACGACGACCTGAACGTGAACGTCTTCGCGGACACGTTCTACATGGTCGACTGGAACCATCCGGAGCGTGCCGACGCGACCCAGAACGTGGCGCATCGCGCCTACGACTTCACGAACGGCTTCGCCCTGGCGTTCGCCGGACTCGACATCAGCTACGCCCGTGAGCACTTCGGCGCGACCCTCGGCCTCCGGTGGGGCAAGGGCGCCGAGCGCTACCTGATCGGCACGAACACCCCGGGCTTCATCGGCCTGAAGCAGGCGTTCGTCTCGTACATGCCCACGTCGAACCTGCAGATCGACGCAGGTCAGTTCGACACGCCGTACGGCGCCGAGGTCGCGGAGAGCTGGCTGAACCTCAACTACACCCGCACGCCGCTCAACTACCTGATGCAGCCCTTCTATCACACGGGTCTGCGCGCGACCTGGCAGGTCAACGACACCCTCATGGTGCGCGGCCTCCTCGTGAACGGCATCAACAACGGCATCGCGTCGCGCCTCTCGCCCTCGCTCGGTGCGCAGGTCGGCCTCACGCCCACCGATGGCGTCGCGATCTACGCCGGCTACTTCACCGGCGCGCCGAACGACTACGCGAACCAGGCCGATCCCACGGACGCGCGCATCAACAAGCCGTTCCAGCACTTCCTCGACCTCGTGGCCTCGTTCCAGTTCGGCGACTTCCGCCTGGTCGCGAACGGCGACATGTGGATCCTCAATCCGGCCGGCTCGACCGACCGGCTCCTCGCGGGCGGCGTCAGCCTCGTCGCCGGCTACCAGGTCACGCCGAAGTTCGGTGTCGCCGTCCGCGCCGACTACCTGAACAACGCGGACGCCTACTTCAACACCGGCACGGCGCTCCCGGGCGTCGGCGGCGCGGGCACCATCGGCTACCCGGGCGCGAACAGCGGCTACACCCCCGCGTGGAAGCACCTCGGCGTCGGTACGCTCACGTTCGACTACCGCCCCTTCGGCAACCACGCGATCTTCCGCCTCGAGCAGCGCTTCGAGTACGCCGACGAGTCGGTCTTCCCGAACGGCACCTTCGGCGTGGGCGACCCGACCGACATGACGACGACCCAGGGTTGGGTGAACGACACCTCGAAGTTCTGGACCGCGACGACCCTCAGCCTCGTCGTGCAGATGAACGACTGAGCGCGGCTCCCGCCTCGCGACACGCGAACGCCGGCCCTCGGGCCGGCGTTCCGCGTTTCCGTCGCGCGACGCGCGCGGGCTCAGTCGCCCGCGCCGGTGCCGGGCTTGTGGAAGCAGCCCTTGGCCGCCGAGACCAGCTCGCGCACGCGCGCGGCATCGACCGGCTCGTGGACGCGACCGAAGCGCTTCACGAAGGTCCCGACGATCGCCGCATCGCAGTACGGGAGGAGGTCGGCCGCGTTCTCGGGGACGAGCCCCGAGCCCAGGATGACGGGACGCGTGTCGGCGGCGGCCCGGACCTCGGCGACCCGCTCGCGCGAAGCGGCCGAGCCGGTGGCCGCACCCGTGACGATCACGCCATCGGCGAGGCCTCGCTCGAAGACGTCGTGCACCTCGCTCGTCAGCGACACCGAGCCGAGCGGGCTCGCATGCTTCACGTGCACGTCGGCGAGGACCGCCACGTCCTCCGCGCCGAGCAGGCGACGGTAGCGCATCGTCGTCGCGGCCTCGCCCTCGACGATTCCCTGATCCGTCACGTAGGCACCGACGTGCACGTTCACGCGCACGAAGCGGGCCATCGACGCGGCCGCGATGCCGATCGCGGAGTAGGCGTCGTTGCGGAGGCAGTTCACGCCGACGGACACACCGAAGCGCCCCGCGAGGCTCCGGACGAGCAGCGCCATGACGGCCACCTGATGCGGCTCGAGGCGGCTCCCCGCCGTGCCCTTCGTGAACGGCGCGCTCCCGAAGTTCTCGAGGATCAGCGCGCCGACGCCTCCCGTGACCAACGCCTCGGCATCGTGCAGCGCGGCGAGCTCGACCTGCTCGAAGCCGCCTCCCCGGTAGCGCGGGTCCCCCGGCATCGCGTGGAGGTGCACGACACCGACGAGCCCCCTCGGCACCCGGCTCACGACTCGGCCCCCGCGCGCAGGAAACGCCCGAGCTCGTCGACGATCCCCATACCCACCTCCGTCGGCTCCCCACGCGCGACGAGCTCGGCCACGGCCGCGCCCACGCGCTCTCGGAGACCACTGTAGTCCGGCTCACCGAGATCGGGGAGACGGGAGTCGCGCCGGGTCCGGATCGCCGCGGCGATCGAGGCCCAGGCGACCTCGGTGGAGACCTGCACGAGCAACGAGAGCCGATCGGGCACGCCCTCGTAACCGCCGTCGCTCGGGGCCTCGTCTCCGCGCGCGAGGAGCCGGTCCTGCTCGCGCAGCGCGTGGATCGGATGCTCGATCGTCGTCGACACGAGCTCTCGCAGCACGGAACGGACGTCGCTCGTGACCGTCACGCGTGCGATGCCGAGCGCCTGGGGCGCGGGAAGCGTGGAGCCCTCCGACGACGCGCGTGGGAGCACGGCGTGGAGGAAGCGGTCGAGGACCGCGCGACGTCCGGGCGCCACCTGGGCGAGCGCGCGGAGCGCGTCGCGGAGCACGCGGACGAAGGCCTCGGTCGACGCCTCGTCGAGGAGCGGTGCCGAGGACGCGAAGAGGCGCGACGCGGGCTCGGGCGCCCGAACGAGGCAGAGCCGCCCCTCGAGCGGAACGAGGTCCGCGCTCGGCTCGAGGTCGACGAGGGATCGGCGCTCGCCGTCGAGGTCGACCTCGCTGCGCGCGAAGCCGATCGGCTCCGCCGCGTCGTGGACGAGCCGGAAGCGGCGATCGAGGTGGACGAGCTCGGGCACGCGCGCCTCGATGCGGACCGGCTCGTGGAGCGCCCCCTCGACCGCGAGGTGGAAGAGGCCCTGGGCCGCGATCGTCGCCTGCACGAGGTCGGGATCGCCGACTCCGTCCCTCAGGCATCGGACCGCGGCAGCGACGGTGGGGCGGTCGAGCATCCGCGAGATCGTGTGCGGGTTGCCCGGCAGGAAGCCGACGAGGACCTCCCGCAGGCTGCGGTAGGCCGCCACCGAGGCCTCCGTCCCCCGCGGATCGGGCGCGAGGGTCTTGAGCGTCTCGAAGAGGCCCCGCAGCGCCATGGTCTGGACGGCACGCGCCGTCGTCGACCCCTGGGCGGGGAGCACGAGATCACGGGGGGGTTGGGGCTCGATCACCCCGAGTTCCTAGCACCCCGAAGCGACCGCGCGCCGCTGCAACACCACCTCGACGACGCGTTCGGGATCCGGGCGGTCCATGCGGATCTCCGCGTCGGCCTCGGAATCGCCGTGCCTCACCGTGAGGCTCATGCGCTCGGCCCCCTTCACCCATTGGAGCACGCAGGTCCCGCCGGAGTCGGTCGTCTTCTGCGCATCGAGCGGCTCGAGGCGCGGCCAGAAGAAGCCGGAGACCTGCACCTTCGGCACCGGCCTCCCCTCCGCGTCCACGACACGGAGGAGCACCGGCCGGGGCGGCGCCCCCGATCCGGGCAGCCTCCGTCGGATCCAACGTGGAATCATGCCCGCTCCCCCACGGGAACAGAGTCGCCCGGGTCGCGGGCCCGCTCAAGTGCCGATCGAGGCCAGGCGGGCCGCGATCCGCGGGACCAGCGCACCGGCCGTCCCCTCGACGTAGGCTCCCTCACCGCGAGCGGCCATTTCCGCGAAGGGATTCGGCTCGGGGTTCACGACGAGCATCGGCGCCCGGCGGCGTGCGAACGTCGCGCCGATCTGCATGGGCAGGTTCGTCGCTCCCGTCGTCCCGACCACGACGAGGAGATCGAAGTCGCGGGCCGCGCGGAGCGCGCTCTGGAACCGGAAGCGCGCCTCGTCGTACGACTCGTCGAACCAGAGGACGTGCGGACGCGAGCGGGCGCCGCAGCGCGGGCACACGAGGAGCTTCCGCTCGGCGTCGGCGAGCGGGCGCCCTCGCGGCCAGTCGAGGTCGATCGTGCCCGGGACCTCGAAGAGCGCGTCGCCGCATTCCTCGGAGCAGCGCATGAAGTCGATGTTGCCGTGGATCTGGTAGGTGCGCGCGAGGGAGCTCCCGGCGCGCAGGTGGAGGCCGTCCACGTTCTGGGTGACGAGGAGGAAGCGGTCGCCGATCGCGCGCTCGAGCTCCGCGAGCGCACGGTGGGCCGCGTTGGGCTCCGCGGCCCTGCAGACCGAGCGACGATGGAGGTACCAGGCCCAGACGGTGTCGGGCTCGCGCTCGAACGCCTCGTGCGTTGCGAGCTCCATCGGCTGGTAGTGCCGCGAGCCCTCGATCCAATAGCCCTCGGCTCCGCGGAACGTCGGGATGCCGCTCTCGGCCGAGATGCCGGCGCCGGTCAGGAAGAGGACCGAGCCGTGGCCGTGGCGGCCGAGGAACGTGTCGAGGTCTTCGTCGATCGTCATCGCTTCGGGAGGACGATCGTAGGCTTCTCCTCGTGCATGCGGTAGAGGATCACGATGCGTCCGACCTGACCGACGACGTGGGCCCCACAGGCCTTGGCGATCGGCTCGGCGGCCTCCTCCCGCGACAGCGGCGCGCCCTCGAGGACCTTCACCTTCACGAGCTCGTGGACGCGCAGGACCTCGGTGACGGCGGCGAAGAGGCCGTCCGTGAGCCCCTCCTTGCCGACGTTCACGAGCGGATCGAGGTGGTGCGCGAGGCCACGCAGGAAGCTTCGCTGCTTCCCCGTGAGCTCGTGGTTCGGACGGCGCGTGACGGGCTTCGACATGGGGACTCCGGGGCGGACCCTAGCCCCGGCGCTCCCCACCCACAAGCGGAGGCCCGAGCGGGAGGTCCCCGTCGTCGTCCCAGGCGCTCTTGTAGGCTCCGGTCGCCGACGCGTGATCGACGAGGCCCGCGTGGTACGGATGGCCCGCGAGCGTCCCCGCGTCGCCGACGACGAGCAGGAAGCGACGCGCCCGCGTGATCGCGACGTTCATCCGGCGCACGTCGCCCACGAAGCCGATGTCCCCTCCCGCGTTCGAGCGCACGAGATCGACGACGATCGCCTCCTTCTCCCGGCCCTGGAAGCCGTCGACGGTGCCGATCTCGAGACCCCGCTTCCGCTCCTCGTGGAGCATCGAGCGCAGCAGCCGGGCCTCGGCCTCGTAGGGCGTGATCACGGCCACCTCGGCGGGGGCGAGGCCTCGCTCGAGGAGCCGACGCGTCTCGACGGCGACGCGCTCCGCCTGCCCGGGATTGCGCGTGCTCGAATCCCCTTCGGCGCGCTCTTCGTCCCATCCCTTGCCGGCCGTGTCGAGGAAGACGAAGGGCCCCTCGCGCGACGGATCGTCGCGGACGCCCATCGCGGGGTCGAGCCCCCGCCTCCGCGCCTCCTCGGCGGCGACGAGCGCGCCTCCGTACATCGACGCCGAGGGATAGGCCATGATCGCCTCGTGCATGCGGTGCTGCACGACGAGCATCGCGGTGATCGCCTCGCCGTGACGCGCGCGCAGGCGCTCGAACGCGGTCTCGGCGAGCCCCGCGCGCGCGGCCTCCGGATCGATCACGGTCGGCGGCAGCTGCTCGGGATCGCCGGCGAGCACGACGACCTTGCCCCGCGCGAGCGCGAGCAGGACGAGGGGATCGACGCCCTGCGTCGCCTCGTCGACGACGACGCGATCGAAGGCGAGCTCGTCGATCGCGCGCGCTTCGGCGTTGCCCACCGTCGCGAGCACGACCGGACAGCGCGCGAGGATGCGCTCCTCCTCGATGGCGAGCACCTTGCGCGCGTCGCGCTCGAGCCGGCGGGCCTCGGCGAAATCCTGGCGCCGGGCGTCGCGGTCGAGGCGGCCGCGCTGGGCGCCCGTGCGCCAACGCTTCCGCAAGACGGCTGCCTCGTCTCCGTAGCGGCGGGAGAGCTTCGAGGCCTCGCTCGTCTCGAGCATCCCGTCGAGCGTATGCGCCTCCATCCCGGGGGACACGCGCGCCGGATGCCCGAGACGCACGACCTTCACCCCCGCGGCGACGAGCCGTTCCCCGAGGTGATCGACGGCCGCGTTGCTCGGCGCCGCGACGAGCACGCGCTCGCCGCGCGCCACGGCCTGACGCACGATCTCGACGAGGGTCCGCGTCTTGCCGGTGCCCGGCGGACCGTGGACGAGCGCCACGTCCTTCGTCCCCATCGCGAGCCGCACGGCCTCGAGCTGCCGCTCCGTGAGCCCCGAGTCCACGAGCGAGAGCGCGGGGCGATCGTTCCTCCGCGGCTTCGCTTCCCCGAAGAGCAGGGCCCGGAGGTCGGCCGTCGGCGTCCCGCCCTTCGCCTCGCGGAAGCGCGCGATCGCCTTCGCGCCGCGCTCGAAGGTGGTCTCGGGCGATTCGACGTCGACCTGGAATCCGCCGTCGAAGACGCGGTCCGGTGCATCCCCTTCGACCACGATCGAGAGGCGCTTCCCGTCGGAGCGCGAGACCACGGCTCGGACGGCATCGGGCTCGTCGGGGCTCGTCCACCAGAGGCGCACCGGATCTCCGCTGCGCATCCGCACCTCGTCGAGATCCACGCCCCGCGGAGGCGAGAGCCAGAGACGCGTCCGCCCGCCGGCCACCGCCTCGAGCTCGTCGACCTCGACCCTCGCGAGCGCCATGCCCTCGGCGACGCGGGCCTCGAGGGACTTCGCGCGTCGGCTCTCGGCGAATCGCTCGGCGCTCGTCCGACGCTCGCGCGCCCACAGCCCGGCGAGGCGTTCGAGCGCCTCGTCTTCTTCCTTCGCGGCCACGCTCAGCCCCCGTGCAGGGCCCGGCCGAGCGCCGCGGCCGCCTCGCGCACGGCGCGCATGCCGGCCTCGATCATCCCCATGTTCGCGAAGCCGTGGATCAGGCCCGCTTCGCAGACGTCCTCCACCGGCACACCGGCTTTCGCCATGCGCTCCGCGTAGGCCCGGCCCTCGTCGCGCAGCGGATCGAAACCGGCCGTGACGATGCGCGCGGGCGGGAGGTTCGAGAGATCCGGACGACGCAGCGGCGAGGCCCGGAAGTCGTGCTCCTTGCCCTTCGGGACGTACTGGGAGACGAACCACTCGACCGTCGGGGTGTCGAGGTAGAACCCCTTGTGGAAGAGCTGCTTCGACGGCAGCGACGAGAGGGTATCCGTCCCCGGGTAGAAGAGGAGCTGATAGCGGGGGCGCGGGCCCCCGGCGTCGCGGGCCAGCTGGGCCGTCACGGTCGCGAGACAGCCGCCGGCGCTGTCGCCCGCGACGGCGACGCGCGCGGGATCGATCCCGAGCTCGCCCGCGTTCTCCACCGTCCAGCGGAAGGCGGCGAAGCAGTCCTCCACCGCGGCCGGGAAGACGTGCTCGGGGGCGAGGCGGTAGTCGACGTTCACGACGATCGCATCCGCCTGGCGAGCGAGTCGGTGACACAGCGCATCGGCGGTCTCGGGGCTGCCGAGCACGTACCCGCCGCCGTGGTAGTACACGACGGCGGGCATCGGGGCCGCCGAGATGCGCGGATAGAGCACGCGCACGCGGATCGGTCCCTGAGCTCCCTGGAAGACGCGATCGACGAGGCGCGGCAACGGAGCCCCCGGCGCGTCCGCGGCGATGGCCAGCCGCGCGAAATCGCGTCGCGCGGCCTCGACCGGCTTCATGTAGACGGGGACGCGGCCGATCGTCTCCATGGCCCGACAGACGAGCTGGGCCTGGGGATCGAGGGTCTGTCCGTCGATCACGATCGGCTTGCCGACGAGGGCGCGGAGGGCCTTCGGCGGAAGGTGGCGCGGCAGCCGGAAGAGGGCCCGCAACGCGTCTTCGGGGGCGGTCGTGGTCTCCATCTCGCGTACGTACCACGCCTCGGGGCGTCGCGTTGACGCGCGGAACCCCACTGCTAGGTTCCCACCCTGTATTGAAAGGTGGCCCGAGTGGCCCTCTCGTCGCGGCGAGAACCTTCCCGTGCGAATCGTCGTCCTCCGCCCCCCGAACGAGCTCGATGACGACCGCGACGTCGAGACGCGACGCCTCGCGGCGCTGGCGGAGCTCGGCCACGAGGTGGTGGTGGTCGCCCCGCCCGTCCGACGCCTGTCCGCGGCGCGGGTCGTGATGGATCTCTCGCTCGGCCGAGGCCTTCCGCCGAAGCCGACGGTCGATCCGTTCGCGGGGACGCGCGTGCGCTTCCAGCCGCTCGACGGGGACCGTCTCCCGCGCGAGGACGAAATCCCGGATGCCGACGTCCTCCTCGTCACGGCGGCCGAGCTCGTGCCCTTCGCCTTCGAGCTCCCCTTCTCGAAGGGCGCGAAGGTGCACCTGGTGACGTCCCACGAACAGGCGGCGGGCGACGCATCCGCCGCCGAGCGCGCGAGGCTCGAGGCCTGCTACCGGCTCCCCGTCCACCACGTGGCGACGACGAACGCGCTCGGCCGGATCCTCCGCGAGCGGTACGGAGACTCGGCCGTAGCGGTCGTGGGAACCGGCATCGAGCCGGTCTTCGCGTCCATCGAGCGCGCCCCGCGCGCCTCGAAGCCCCGGGTCGCGTTCTCCCTCGGAGCCGGCACGCACGAGGTGCTCCGCCTCCTCGCTCGCCAGCTCGAGAACAGCCTCGAGCCCCTGCCGCCGTTCGAGCTCGAGGCCTTCGGCCACGGCCCGAGGCCACGCATCCCCGGGCTCCCGCCCCTCGTGCGCTACACCCGAGGCCCCTCCACCGAGCGCCGCGCCGAGCTGCTCGCCCACCTCGACGTGCTCGTCGCCACGCGCGCGGACGATGGCTTCGACGTGGCCGCGGCCGAGGCGATGTCGACAGGCGTCGTCGTCGTGGGCGAGGCGAGCGGAGCCCTGCCCGAGCTCGCCGAGGGCGGCGCCGCCCTCGTTTCCCCCATGAGCGCGTTCGGCCTCGCCCAGACCCTGCGGCAGGCGCTCACCCTCGACGATCCGACGCGCCGTTCGATGGCCGCGCGCGCTCGCGCGAAGATCGCCTCGCTCACGTGGGAACGGGCCGCGGACGAGCTCCACGGCGCCCTCTCGCGCGTCGTCGCCCTCGAGAAGGGCCGGAGGTCGCGCTACGGCCTCGCAGGCACCCGCTGAGCGCGCGCTTCAGGAGAAGGCTTCGAAGAGCGAGTCGTCCGCCCCGTCGACCAGGCGTCGGACGGTGATCGCGTCGGCCGATCGAGGCTCGCGCTCGGTCCCGATCCGGTGCGAGAACACCACGGCTCCCCGAGCCGTGCGTCCCTCCACCCGCGTGGTCACCGTCACGAGCTCGTCGGCGACGATCGCGGCCCGGTAGGAGACCGACTCGGCGACCGGCGCGACGAGCACGGGATCGAGGCCGACGGATGCGAGACGCTGGGCGATCGCCTCCTCGCAGAAGTCCACGTACTGCGGATGGTTCACGTGGCCGAGGGGATCCATCCAGGTGTGGAACGTCCGGAAGCGGAGCTCGTGCGTGCTCCCGAGCCCGCGCCCGTCGTGGGTGGGCAGCGACACGGAGTCGTTCGTCTCGACGAGCCCCAGCTCGTCGACCATGCCGAGAGGCATCCGGCTCGGTCCGCGCTCGAGGTCGAGGTGCGCCCATTCCTGCGTGCCCGAGACGAAGGGCCCGCGATCGCTCGAGAGACGAACCTCGCGCGTGCAGAACGTCTCGCGCCGGACGCGGCTCACCCAGCTCTCGCCCACGAGGGCTTCCTCGAAGTCCGCCTCGCGATGATGGACGACCGTCATCGAGCGCATCACGAACGCGGACTTCGCGTCCCGGAAACGCCGTGGCGTCCAGCCGGAGAGCGTGGCCGCCGTGACGGCCACGTCCTGGAACGCCCTCCAGACGTCGCCCGCTCGCGCCGCGTCGCGCGGAGAGAAGGCCGCTCGCGAGAGCGCGTACGGGAACGCGTGGCGGACCTCCCTCACGACTCGCCCTCGCGCGGCGACGGACCCTTCGCGCGCGGGAGGTCCCGCCGGCACCACTCGCTCCACGAACCGACGTAGAGGCTGGGGATCCCGAGCCCTGCGTGCTCCATGGCGAGGATGGCGTGGCACGCCGTCACGCCGCTCCCGCAGTGCACGGCGATCGCCTCCGTCGGTCGATCGCCGACGACGGCCCGGACCTGCGCCGCGATCTCCTCGGGCGCCCGGAAACGACCGTCCGCCCCGAGGTGATCCATGTGGAAGAGGTTCCGCGCACCGGGGATGTGACCGGCGATCGGATCGATGGGCTCGACCTCGCCCCGGTAGCGGCCGGGTGCGCGTACGTCGACGAGCACCCTCCGGGGATCCCGCGTCCATGCATCGATCGCCTCGATCGGAAGGACGGGGAGCTGCCACGAGGTGGCCTCGAGAGGCGTGACGGGGCGGGGCGTCGGGAGCTCGTTGGTCGTCGGCACGCCGGCGGCCACCGCGGCGGCGAGACCGCCGTCGAGGACGCGGACGCGACGATGGCCGAGCGCCCGGATCATCCACCAGGCGCGGGCCGCGGCGTTCGCCCCGCCTTGCGTGTCGTAGACGACGACGTCGCTCTCGGCGCCGACTCCCATCCCGGCGAGCCGTCGGGCGAAGGCCGAAGGTTCCGGAAGGGGATGCCGACCGCCCTCGGACGCATCGGGATGGGGACCGGCGAGCTCGGTCTCGAGGTCGAGGAAACGGGCGCCCGGGAGGTGCGCCGCTTCGTAGGAGGCCCGCGCATCGGCACCGGTCCGCGCATCGAGGAGGACGAGGATTCCGAGCCGCTCGCGGAGCTCGGTCGGGCTGCAGAGGGGGCTGTCGGTCACGCGCGCACCCTACCACGCGCCCCACGGAGCCGCGCGCCCCATAGTGTCGAGTGCCACTTGACACTTAACAAGTGCCTCCCCTATCGTGACGTCATGGTTTCGACCGACCCCACTCCGAAGACCCCCCTCGCCTCCCTTCTCGCCTTCGCGGAGCGCCGCGCCCCGCGCGGAAAGGCCCGTGCGTTCCTCGAGCAGGCGCGCCGCGACGTCGCCGTCCTCGAGTCGGCCCTCCTGCTCGGCGAGCGTCCTTCCCCCCTGATCCCGCGCCGCGCGAAGCCCGATGCCGCGGCGTCGTCGTCCCCCGTCGCCGTCGCCAAGGCCGCCGCGCCCGAGACGACGGGGCCCGCGTCCCCGGCGGTGGAGACCACCTTCGCGATCCGCTTCGAGGACCGGGGCGTGACCACGCCCGTCGTCGTCACGGAGGGTCAGACCATGCTCGAAGCCGTCCTGAACGCCGGGGTAGACCTCCCGTTCAGCTGCACCCTCGGCGGCTGCGGGACGTGCAAGGTCCGGCTCCTCGAAGGCGAGATCGAGGTCGACGAGCCGAACTGCCTGATGCCCGAGGAGCTCGAGGCCGGATGGCGTCTCTCGTGCGTCGGTCGCCCGAAGTCGGACTGCCACGTCCGCATCGAGCGGGAGCCGGCGTGAGCGCTCCGCCCACGGCCGGCGGGAAGGGTCCCTTCCGCTACAAGATGAAGCAGCTCGTCGAGGCGACGGGCCTGCCGCGTCAGGCGATCCACTTCTACATCCAGGAGGGTCTGCTCCCGCCGGGAA
>JAXLYX010000044.1:0-19646 GCA_046351215.1 Polyangiales bacterium
CAGTTCCGCGTCGCCCAGGCGGCGCTCGCCGAGGCCCAGGTCATGGCGGGCTACACGACGATCCGCTCGCCCATCTCGGGCGTCGTGACCGCGAAGGAGAGCGACGTCGGCGACCTCGCCGTGCCCGGCCATCCCCTCCTGGTCCTCGAGAGCCCGGGCGCGATGCGCCTCGAGGCCTTCGTGCCGGAGACCCTCGCGCACCGCCTCGCGCGGGGCACGAGGATGCCGGTCCACGTGGACGCGCTCGGGCGGGACTTCGAGGCGACGGTCGCGGAGCAGAGCCCCTCGGCCGATCCCGCGAGCCGCACCGTGCTCATCAAGCTCGACCTCCCCGAGACGCCGGAGCTGCGGTCCGGCATGTTCGGCCGCCTCGTCGTGCCGACGGGCGAGGATCGCGCCGTGACCGTGCCGCGCGAGGCCCTCGTGCGGCGCGGCCAGATGGAGACGGTCTTCGTGGCCGACCACGGCCATGCGCGCCTGCGCATCGTGCGCGCCGGCCGCTCGTACGACGGACGCATCGAGCTGCTCTCCGGCCTCGCCGGCGGAGAGCCCGTGATCGTGACCCATGCGGAACGTCTGCTCGACGGGCAGGCGGTGACGGTGCAGCCATGAAGACGACCGAACCGAAGAACGAGAGCGCCGGACTCGCCGGCACCCTCGCGAAGGCGTTCGTGAACTCGAAGCTCACGCCCCTCCTCATCGTGAGCTCGGTGCTCCTCGGCCTCATGTCCATCGTGCTCTTGCCGCGCGAGGAGGAGCCGCAGATCCGTGTCCCCATCGCCGACATCCTGATCTCGATGGAGGGCGCGACGGCCGAAGAGGTCGAGAGCCGTGTCTCCTCGCCGATCGAGCGGCTGCTCTGGGAGATCCCCGGCGTCGAGTACGTCTACACCACGAGCATGCCGGGACGGTCGATGGCCGTCGTCCGGTTCCGCGTGGGCGAGGACGTCGAGCGTTCGATGGTGAAGCTCAGCCAGAAGCTCATGGGCAACGCCGACCGGATCCCCTCCGGCGTGTCGCAGCCCCTGATCAAGCTGCGCTCGATCGACGACGTGCCGATCCTCGCGCTCACGCTCCACAGCGCCCGCTACGACGAGCTCACGCTCCGGCGTCTCGCGGCCGAGGTCGCGGCCCACGTGAAGCGCATCCCCGAGGTCTCGGAGACGGCCCTCATCGGAGGCGTCCGCCGGACCGTCCGGGTCGAGCTCGACCCGGCGCGCGTCTCGGCGCACTCGCTCGGCGTGGCCGACATCGTGCCGATGCTCCGCGTGGCGAACCAGCAGTCGAGCGCGGGCTCGATCACGAGCCACGACCAGGACGTCCTCGTCGAGACCGGCGCCTTCTTCCGCGACGCGGAAGACGTCGAGAGCGCCGTCGTCGGCGTGTTCCAGGGACGCCCCGTCTACCTCCGCGACATCGCCACCGTGCGCGATGCGGCCGAGGATCCCTCGCAGTACGTCTTCTACGGCCACGGCGCCGCCTCGCGCTCGCAGGCCCCGGAGGAGCCGGCCGTCACCCTCTCGGTCGCCAAGCGCGCGAACACCAACGCGGTGGCGGTGACCGACGCCGTGCTGGCCCAGGTCGAGGCGATGCGCGGGACGACGATCCCGAGCGACGTCACGGTCTCGATCACGCGCCACTACGGCGAGACCGCCGCCGAGAAGTCGAACGAGCTGCTCTTCCACATGGCGATCGCCGTCGTGAGCGTCTCGCTGCTCATCCTCTTCATGCTCGGCTGGCGCGAGTCCGGCGTCGTCGCGGTCGCGATCCCCTCGACGCTCGCGCTCACGCTCCTCGTCTTCTACCTGGTCGGCTACACGCTGAACCGCATCACGCTCTTCGCCCTGATCTTCTCGATCGGCATCCTCGTCGACGACGCCATCGTCGTGGTCGAGAACATCGTCCGCGTCCGTGACCTCCCCGAGAACCGAGGGAAGCCGCTCGCCAAGATCGCGGTCGAGGCCGTGGCCGAGGTCGGCAACCCGACCGTGCTCGCGACTCTCGCCGTCATCGCCGCCATCCTCCCGATGGCCTTCGTCGGCGGCCTGATGGGTCCGTACATGCGGCCGATTCCCGTCGGCGCGACCGCCGCGATGATCTTCTCCCTCCTCGTCGCGTTCATCGTCACCCCCTGGGCCGCGGTGCGCATCCTCCGTCCGAACGACGGCAAGGGCCACGGCGGAGGCCACGGCCACGACGCGCACGGCAGCGACGACCGCATGACCCGCGCCTACCGCTGGCTCGTGTCGCGCCTCGTGACCCGCACGGCGTGGCGCTGGAGCTTCCTCGTCACCATCGTGGTGCTCCTCCTCGGCGCGATCGCCTTCATCCCCGCGGAGCTCGTGAAGGTGAAGATGCTTCCCTTCGACAACAAGAGCGAGTTCCAGATCGTGATCAACATGCCCGAGGGCAGCTCGCTCGAGCGGACCGCGCAGGCGGCTCGCGAGATCGCGGCCCGCGTGCGGCAGGAGCCCGAGGTGACCGACTACCAGGTCTACGTGGGCACCGCCTCGCCCTTCAACTTCAACGGCCTCGTGCGTCACTACTACATGCGCCGCGGCTCGAGCGTGGCCGACCTGCAGGTGAACCTCCTGCCGAAGCACGACCGCGCCACGCAGAGCCACGACGTCGCGACGCGCATCCGCCCCGCGGTCGCGGAGATCGCGCGCCGCTACGGCGCCCGCATCGCGGTGGCCGAGGTTCCCCCCGGACCCCCGGTGCTCCAGACCCTCGTCGCCGAGGTCTACGCGCCCGACGTCGAGTCCCGCACCCGTCTCGCGACGGCCGTGCGCGACGTGTTCCGCCACACCCCCGGCGTCGTCGACATCGACTGGTACATGGAGGATCCGCATCCGATGGATCGCTTCGTCGTCGACAAGGCGAAGGCCGCGCTCCACGGCATCTCCCCGGACCAGATCACGGCGACGCTCCGCGTGTCGGCCACCGGTCAGTCCATCGGGCTCCTCCACGCCCCCGGCGAGCAGGAAGACGTGGACGTCGTCCTCGACGTCCCCCGCGGTCAGCGCAGCTCGACCGAGGACCTCCTCGCCCTCCGGGTCCGCGCCCAGAACGGCTCCCTCGTGCCGCTCCGCGAGCTCGTGCGCGTCGAGCACACGACGCAGGAGCGGAGCATCTACCACAAGAACCTGCTCCCCGTGACGTACGTCATCGGCGACGTCGCCGGCGAGATCGAGAGCTCGGCCTACGCGATCTTCGCGATGAACCACGCGCTCGAGCGCCTGAACGCCGGCGACTTCGGTGGACGCCCCGGTCACGTCGAGGTCTGGAACATCAACCAGCCCGCCAACGACGCCTCGCCGAGCGTGAAGTGGGACGGCGAGTGGCACATCACCCTCGAGGTCTTCCGCGACCTCGGCGCGGCCTTCGTCGTGGTGCTCGTCCTCATCTACGTGCTCCTCGTCGGCTGGTTCCGCTCCTTCCTCGTGCCGCTCGTCGTGATGGCCGCGATCCCCTTCTCGCTCGTGGGCATCCTCCCCGCGCACGCGGCGATGGGCTCCTTCTTCACGGCGACCTCGATGATCGGCTTCATGGCCGGCGCCGGCATCGTCGTCCGCAACTCCATCATCCTCGTCGACTTCGCGGCCCAACGCATGCGCGAGGGCATGAACGTGGCGGACGCGGTGGTCGACGCGGGCGCCGTGCGCTTCCGCCCGATGCTCCTCACGGCTCTCGCGGTCGTGGTCGGCGCGGGCGTCATCCTCTTCGACCCGATCTTCCAGGGCCTCGCCATCTCGCTGATGGCCGGCGAGATCGCCTCGCTCCTCATCAGCCGCGTCGCGGTGCCCGTGCTCTACGAGATGGCCCTGCGTCACGTGCCCCAGCACCACGACGAGCGCGACGCGCACTCCGACACCCCCTCGACGCCGCCGGTGTCGGGAGGCCTCGACGAGCTGCACGGGCTCGCCGCGGTGCCCGCCGCGGAGTGAGTCGGACCCCGTTCGTCCTTTACGGTCCGGGAGCCCCCCTGTAGGCTCCCGGACCGTGATCGTCACCGAACCCTGGTGGATGTTTTCCGAGATCGTCGACGCGGCGACCTGCGACCGGATCCTCGAGCTCGGCCTCTCGCTGACGCAGGAGCGCGGTCGAGGTCGCACCGACGAGCTCGAGCAGCAGCGCAAGACCCGCATCGCGTGGATCCGCGAGGAGTGGGTCTACGACGTCGTCGAGCCCTGGGTCTACCGAGCGAACCGCGAGGCGGGCTGGAACTTCGACGTGGAGCGGATGCAGTCCCTGCAGTTCGGCATCTACGCCGACGGCGGGCACTACGACTGGCACTTCGACATGACGGGGCGCGTCTACTCCGAGAGGGACGAGGTCGCGCCCGAGTTCCACGGCCTGCTCCGCAAGATCAGCTTCTCGCTCCAGCTCAACGATCCCTCCGAGTACGACGGGGGCGACTTCGAGATCGAGCTCGGGCTGCCGAGCGACACGAACCGCATCGAACGTCCGAATCCGAAGCGCACGCGCGGCTCGCTCGTCGTGTTCCCGTCGTTCCTCCCGCACCGCGTCACCCCGGTGACGCGCGGTGTGCGCTACAGCCTCGTCAGCTGGCTCTGCGGCAAGCCCTGGCGCTGATCGACGGCGTCCGCTCCACCGCGCCGAGGACGGGCGCGGGAACGTGGACGCGTGGTATCGTCGGAGCCTTCCGATGCTCGCCCCGATTCCGATGCCCGGAGACGTCCTCGAAGGCGGTCGCTTCGAGGTCGTGCGGACGTACGAAGGGGGGATGGGCGTCGTCCTGCTCGTCGTCGATCACGCGAACGCGGATTCGCCGCTCGCGCTGAAGACCCTCCGGCCCGAGGCGCTCTCGGACGCGTCCCTGCGCGAGGTCTTCCTCCGCGAGGCGACGCTCTGGAGCCGGATCTCGCGCCATCCCCACATCGTGCAGGCCTACGGGGTGTTCCGCCTCGGCCCCGAGCGCGCGCCCCACCTGGCGCTCGAGTACGTCGCGCCCGAGGAGGGCTCGAAGGATCCTTCGTTGCGGGCCCGGATCGCGCCCGGGCAGCCCCTCGCGTCGTGGTACGCGCTCGCGCTCGGCCTCCAGATCGTCCGGGGCATGATCCACGCGACGCTCGAGATCCCGGGGCTCGTGCACCGGGACCTGAAGCTCGACAACGTGCTCGTGGGACGCGACGGACTCGCGAAGATCACGGACTTCGGCCTCGCCCTGGCGCCCCCGTCGACGGGCCTCGACGCGCTCTTCCGCGCGGCGGAGCCGGGCGAGGTCGCGGGGAGCCCGAGCTCCGTGGCCCCCGAGCACTGGAACGGCCAGGCGCTCGACGTGCGGACGGACCTCTACGCCTTCGGGTGCATGCTCTACGAGATGCTGATCGGGGTGCCTCCGGTCGCGGGGCACGACGTCGAGTCCTATCGGGCGGCCCACGTGGCGGGCGCGGCCGAGCAGGCGCCGATCCCGGCGAGCTTCCCCGAGGAGCTCGTGAGCCTGCTCCGTTCCTGCCTCGCCCTCGACCGGGAGTCCCGCCCGAGCTCGTTCGCGGCGGTCGAGCCGGTGCTCGAGGCGATGTACGAGCTGGCGACCGGTCAGCCGGCCCCGCGCTCGCCTTCCCCCGCCGAGCTCGAGCAGCTCGACTTCCTCTCGCTCGGCGCGAGCCTCCTCTCCCTCGGCCTCGCCTCGGCCGACATCGGACGCCACGACGCCGCGCTCGCGTTCTACGAGCGCGTGCACGGCGTCGCACGGACGCTCGGGGACCGTGCGCTCGACGCGGCCGCGCTCTCGAACGCGTCGCTCTCGCTCGGGGCGCTCGGCGACCTCGGCGGCGCCCTGCAGGCGGCGGAGCGCGCGATCGCGACCTATCGCGCGGTCGGGGATCGACGGGGCGAGGCGAAGGCGACGGCGAACGAGGGTGGGTTCCTCGCCGAGCTCGGGCGGACGCAGGAGGCCCTCGCGCGGCTCACCGAGGCCCTGCCGGTCCTCGCGGCCGAAGGCGATTACGCGGCCGTCGCCAACGTACGGACGCGCATGGCGCCGCTCTTCGCCGTCACCGGGCGGCTCGACGAGGCCGCGCGCTCGCTCGAGGAGAGCGTCCAGCTCTTCGAGCGACTCGGCGATCGACGGAGCCGCGCCGTCGCGCTCGGCACGCTCGGACAGATGCGGCGGCGTCAGCGCCGCGTCGACGAGGCCATCGACTGTGCCGAGGAATCGATCGCGCTCTTCCGTGCGATCGGGGATCGCGGGGGCGAGGCGCGCGAGCTGGCGATCCTCGGCCATCACCAGGCGGCCGCGGGTCGCAAGGCGAAGGCCATCGATTGCTGGAACCAGAGCCTCGAGATGGCCGAGCAGGTCGGCGACCGACTCCTCGCGGGGACGACCTCGTACACCCTCGCCACCTGCTTCCTCGAGATGGCGAACGCCACCCACGACCCACGGCCGCTTCGCAACGCGTTCGCGCTCGCGACGAGCGCCGACCGGCTCTACCGCGAGTGCGAGCGCCTCGACTACGCCGCCGACGCCGCGCGGCTCGCCGAGCACGTCGCGGCGCAGCTACGCGCGGCCGGTCTCGCCTGACGTCAGCAGTAGGCTTTCGCGCCGACCGCTTCCTCCGCGAGCTCGTCGAAGCTCATCCGGCGGGCGCGCTTCGCCTCCTCGGCCGTGAACATGACCTGGAGCAGCTCGAGGGGAGCTCCGCCGACGCGCGCGAGGACGCCGCCGAAGACGGGGCCGAGGACCGGATGCGTCGCGACGTCGCGAACCCTCCGCATGAAGCGCGGGAAGGGGCGCTTCGCGATCTCCGGCTTCTCCGCGAGGAGCTGGAAGCGCTTCAGCGCCTCCCGGATCCGGCGTCCGCTCGGATCGACGACGGACATCGGGGCGAGGAAGACGTCCTCGAAGAAGGGCTTCGCGTGGTAGAGGAGGTTCGCGAACGTCCACCACGCCGCGAGCGTCTCGCCGAAGGGCCGCGGCGGCTGCGACTCGAGCCATCGCTGGTACTCCGGCGACGCGTAGTACTCCGCCATGTGGTAGTCGACCGCGATGTGGCGGGACTCGTCCTTGTTCACGAGGTCCATCGCGCGCTGGCTCATCGTGTCGTGCACGAAGTCGTTGATCGAGCGGAGCAGCGCGACGTCGAGGATGAGCTCGCCGCCCGTGATGTAGGCGTTCGCGATCTCGGCGGAGAGGTACCGGAGCGCGTTCAGGAAGTGCGGCTGGAACGCCAGGAGACTCGGGCTCATCTCGTAGCGCTGCAGCTTCCTCACGTCGTAGAAGGCCGCGAGCCGCTCGGCGACCTTCGCGTGCCGCTCCTCGTCGGCGACGAAGGTCGCGAAGATCTTCTTCAGCGTCGGGTCCTCCGTGCGGCGCCGTTGCTCTTCGAAGAGCGCGCCGGCGAAGCGCTCGATGCCCGCCATGTCGGTGAAGTACTGGACGATCGCGCGTTCCTCGTCCGGAGCCATCTCGCGAGGGGTGGCCGACCAGTCGAGATCGCGGTCGATGTTCCACTGACCTTTCCGACACAGCTCGAGCATTCGCTCCGGGTTCATCGCGGACCTCCGTGGGGCGTGGGGATCCCGTACAAGCTAGACCCGGAGGGCCTCGATCCGTAGGGAGGCGGGCACTTGCGCCCACGAATCGGTGCGATGCGTTCGCACATCGAACGCCAACCCTTCCGGGTGCATCGCGCGCGGAGATGGCTTCTATCCGTGGGAATCCGCGTCGCGGGATCGGATCCGTTCGAGGAGCGTCGCGAGCTCTCGACGCCCACAGGGTTTGGCCAGGCAGGCCACGAGCCCCTGGTCGAGCAGCGCCGTCACGTCGGCGCCGCGCAGGTAGCCGCTCACGATCGCGACCTTGGCGCTGGGATCGAAGGCGCGGATCTCGCGGAACGCCGCGTCGCCCGTCGTGTGGGGCATCACCTGATCGAGGAGCACGAGGTCGAAGCGCCGCCGTTCCCGGTACGCGCGCACGGCCTCCCGCCCGTCCTCGACGTCCACCACCTCGCAGCCGAGCTCCTCGAGCAGGGCCCGCGAGACCGCGCGCACGGGGGCCTCGTCGTCGGCCACGAGGACGACGAGGGGGCTCGCCGCGGCGTCGAGGCGTCTCGCCTGCGACTCCGTCGTCGGCGCGACGACGGGGAGGTAGAGCCGGAACGTCGAGCCCTTCCCGAGCTCGCTCTCGACCTCGATCGAGCCGCCGAAGTCCTTCGCCGTCGTGTAGACGCTCGCGAGGCCGAGCCCCGTCCCGCGGCCCACGGGCTTCGTCGTGAAGAAGGGCTCGAAGATCCGATCGCGGATCTCGGGGGCCATGCCCGTGCCCGTGTCCGACACCGAGAGCACGAGGTGGGGTCCGGGCCGCACCGATCCGCCGAGGCGATCGCAGTCCTCGGCGTGGAGGTGGCGCAGCGAGGTCCCGATCGCGAGGGTGCCTCCGTCGGGCATCGCGTCGCGGGCGTTCAGCCCCAGGTTCAGCACCGCGCTCTGCAGCCGCGAGGCGTCGCCGACGAGGCTCGTGGGCGGGACGTCCAGTCGTTCGACGAGCCGCACCCGCGAGTCGAGTCCCCACTTCACGAGGTGGATCGCCTCCTCGATCTCGCGTCGGGCCTCGAACGACTCGCGCCGCGCGGGCTCGCTGCGCGCGAAGCGCCTCAGGTGGCCCGTGATCCCGACGGCGCGCGCGATGCTCTGATCGAGGATGTCGACGTAGCTCCGGAGCTTCGTCTCCGCCGGGAGCCCGTTGCGCAAGAGGTCGACGCAGCCCTTCATCGCCGCGAGCATGTTGTTGAAGTCGTGCGCGATGCCTCCGGAGAGCTGGCCGAGGGCCTGCATCTTCTCGGCGTCGTGGAGGGTCGACTGGAGCTTCACGAGCTCCGTGACGTCCCGCCCTTCGGGCACGAGGAACCGCACCGTGCCGTGCGTGTCGCGGTACGCCGAGAGCGAGAAGTCGATCTCGAGCAATCGTCCGTCTGCGGTCCGATGCGTCGTCTGGAACCGATCGAAGCCCTCCTTCGAGGCCCGGTCGATCGCCTCGCGGAGGCGTCCCGCGGCCTCGGGGTCGTGGCTCCACCAGGGGGCGTCGGCGAAGGGGCGGCCGAGGACGTCTTCCTCGCGCAGCCCGAGCGGCTCGAGCGAAGCCCGGTTGGCGAGGAGCAGGTTGCCCTCGAGGTCCAGGAGGCCGATGAACTGGAACGTGCTGTCGAGGACCGCTCGGTAGCGCAGCTCCTGCTCGCGGAGCGCGCCGTGCGCACGGGCGAGCGCCTCGGTGGACTCGCGCTCGCGCGCGACGAGGAGGGCGGCGAGCGTGGGGATCGCGACGGGATGGATCGACGCCACGAAGGGCCACGGCGAGACGAGGCCGAGGTGGCGGAGAGCGTCCCCGATCCCGGCGGCGGCGTACGCGAACGAGGCGAGGGCGATCCCGAGCCACGGCGCACGCGGGACGGAACGGGCGCGGATGGCGTCGAGCCCGCTCCACAGGAAGGCCGCGAAGAGACCCGCGTCGAGGATCGGGGCGACGAGCGGATCGGCGGGACCGTCCGGGAGGAAGGCGGGCTCTCCCCACGGCAGGATGCGGCTGCGCATCGCCTCGAGCGAGAGCAGTCCCGCCGCTCCCGGCGAGAGGGCCGAGTAGGCGGCGAAGACGAGGCTCGCGTGGGCGAGCAGGCGGTGGGTGCGCGAGCCTCCCGCGTGCAGCGCGTGGCCCGCGGCTCCGAAGAAGCCGGCCAGCCCGACGAAGGAGCAGGACGCGCACACGCGGACGAGCGGCTCCGCGCTCGCGACGTCCGTGGTCCCGACGAGGAAGAGGAGGGTGATCGCGAAGAGCCCCAGGGCCGTCGCGCCGACGGCGAGCCAGCGAACCGCCCGATCCCCCGGCCGCCGGACGGCGAGCGTCGCGGAGGCCCCCGCCGAGGCGAAGAACACACCCGCCGTGAGGGCGACGAACGGGACGAGCAACGCCATCGGTCCGCGGCCTCCTTCTCGGCCCGCACACGAGACCGCAGGATCGCTCCCCGCGGGCGGGGACCGCAATCCCGGAAGCGAATCGGTGAACCGGTTGCGGATTTGCGGGCGCGGGAGGCGGGGGCCCTTGTGGCGGGCCGGAGGGGGCCTAGGTGAAGCGACGACCGCCGGGTTCCCGCCATCGACCCGGACGACCGGCGAAGGGGGAACGCATGAACGTCTCGGACATCATGACGACGGACGTCGTCACCATCGACGTGGACGCGACCGTCGCGGATGCGCTCGAGATCTTCCACGACCTGCCCATCCGACACCTGCCGGTCGTCTCCGCCTCCGGCGAGCTCGTCGGGATGATCAGCGACCGCGATCTCCGCAGCCTGGGCCTCGCCGCGCTCGTGACGAGCGATCGCTCCGAGGAGCTCGTCGCCAAGCTGCAGGCGAAGGTCACGACCGTCATGTCGGCGGACGTCTTCTGCGTCACGCCCGAGTCGGACGTGGTCGACGTCATCGATCTCCTCCTCGAGGAGAAGGTCGGAGCGGTGCCGGTGGTCGAGGAGCACGAGGACGAGCTCGTCGGGATGGTGAGCTACGTCGACGTGCTGCGCGCGATCCGCGAGGAGATGGAGGAGAGCGAGCAGAGCGAGGAGGACTGACGAGGGCCGCGACGTGTGCTCGAATGAGGGACGTCCTGCATCGACCGAGGTCCCCATGCGTCTCGTCCGGCTCTCCTTCCTGCTGCTCGCGCTCGGCGGCTGCGCCCACGCCTCGGGCTCGGGCACCCACGCGGCCTCGACGGTCGCGACGGCGGCGCCGCTCCCCCCCCGGCTCGATCGGATGGTGGCCTGGGCCCCGCGCACGACGCCCCAGCTGATGAGCCTCGACCTCGAACGGATCCGGGCGCTCCCCGGCGGCGACGCGCTCGTGCGTCGTCTGGCGGAGGACGACGACGCGGCGGTCGAGCTCTACGCCCGGACGCGCTACGCGATCTACGGCATCGGGGCCTCGGCCGACGATCCCACCGTCGAGGTGGCGGCCGCGATCCTCGATCCCAGCGAGCCGCCGGCGCCCCTCGTCGAGGAGCTCGCCGCCGCGCCGGCGGACGCGGGCGGGTTCCGCCGCATGGCGACCGAGACCTTCGGCCTCGTCCTCACGCCGGAAGGCTTCCTGCTCGTCGTGCCTCGCGCCCTGTCGGGGGACGCCGACGTCGTCCCCGAGCGCCGCACCGTGCCCGAGGGCCCGGCCCTCGAGACGCTGCGCACGATCCTCGCGAGCCCGTCGGGCGCTCCGATCGCGAGCTTCGTGATCACGCCGGCCCCGAACGCCCGCCCGCTCTCGTACGTGCTCCGCGAGCAGGGCGAGGGCGTGGTGATCGAGCTCGTGATGCCGCTCTCGGACGAAGACGCGTCGACCTGGGACGACCTCCGGAAGAGGCAGTTCGCCGAGGGCATGCTCGAAGGGCTGCGGCGGATCGACGCCCGTGCGCTCCTGCTCGAGCGCTACCAGGATCGCGTCGCGATCCAGCCGATGCCCCGCGGGGTGATCGGACGCCTCGGTCTCTCGCGGGAGGAGCTCCGGCAGACGCTCGAGTCGGTCGAGGACTTCGCCACGAGCCTCGAAGGACGCCTCGCCGTGGCCCTGCCCGAGGCGTCCCACGGCAACGCCTCGGGCGATCCGCGCCCCGCGCTCGCCCTCCGCGCCCTGCTCGGCGACGGAGGGCCCGAGGCGCTCCCGACGTCGCGCGTCGGTCTCGAGGCGGCGGTGCAGATCGCGATCGCCGAGCGCGCGCTCGGCTTCGTCGACGAGGCGCTCGCGTTCGCCCGCCGGGGACAGGCCCTCGCGGTCGCGCTCGAGGGCGAGGGAGGCGCACTCGGCGTCGGCCCGGCCCTGCTCGAGGGCATGGTGCTCGACGAGCTCGGACGGCACGAGGAGGCCGCGCGCCGGTTGCGCGAGATCGCGTCGATCTGCGCGGCGCATCCCACCTGCCGCGATCGGGCGATCGCCGAGCGTGCGGCCGCGCTCGCGCTCGCCGGGGCCGGCGACGTGCACGCGCTCGATGCGCTCCCCGTCCCGACGCTCGGTCCCGGCGACCTCGGCGACGCCGCCGCGGTGCGGGCGCTCGACGATCGGGCGCGGGCTCTCCACCTCTTGCACCGGGACGACGAGGCCCTGCCCCTCGCACGTCAGGCGTCGGCGATCGCCGCCCGCCTGGATCCGGAGGGCGCGAGTCGGGCTCGCGCCTCGGTCGATCGCGACTACGGCATCGTGGCGCTCGCCGCCGATCGCGTCGCGGAGTCGCTGACCGTGCTCGAGTCCACGTACGCGAGGCTCGGCCGCGACGCCGCGCTCACGGCCTTCGACCTCGGCCTCGAGCTCTGCCGCGCCCGGACGCGCGCCGAGCGGCACGAGGACGCGCGCGCGATCTGCACCTCGACCGTTCGGCTCGCCGATCGGGACCACGGGCCCTGGCATCGGGCGCTCGCCCACCTCCGGCTCGGGGAGGCCGAGGCGGCCGCGGGACGTCGCGAGGCCGCGCGCAGCGAGGCGGAGACGGCCCTCGGGCTCGCGCGTGGGCTCGCGACCGTGCCGGCGGAGAAGGTCGCCGAGATCGAGGCCTTCCTCGCCTCGCTCGCGCACGCCCCGGGCCACGGGCGCCGAGGGCGCTGACGAGGCGTCACGGGCTCGTCGCCGTCGGAGCGACCCGGGCTAGCCGCGCTTCGCGCGCCACTCGCTCGGGCTCGTGCCCATCCAGCGTCGGAACGCGCGGTTGAAGTTCGAGGGATCGGCGTAGCCGAGGAGCTCGGCGATCCGATCGATCGCGATGCCATCGTCCTCGAGCAGCGCGAGCGCACGGTCGCGGCGGAGCTCGTCGAGGAGGTGCTGGAACGACGTCCCGTGCGCCGCGAGCTGACGCTTCAGGGTACGGGGCGAGACGTGCCGCCGATCGGCGAGCTCCGTCAGCGTGGGGAACCCGATCGGTCGCGACATCATCTGACGCCGCACGCTCGCGAGCAGGCTGCTCGTCTCGCCGAGCGTGGCGAGCTCGCGCTCGCACTCGGCGATCGCCTTCTGCGAGGCGAAGGCGTCCGCCATCTGGAGCGGCTCGTCGAGCGCCGAGAGGGGATAGATCATCCGGTTCGCGGGGCGACGGAAGCGCATCGGCCCGGGCAGCAGGTGGGCGAAGCCCTGGAAGTGCGCCGGCTCCGGGAAGGTCACGTCGAAGCGCACGGTCACCGGATGTCCCACGAGCGTGTTCGCGATCTGCGAGAGCCCGGTGAAGAGGGACTCGATCGTGAACACGAGGAGGTCGCCGAGGGGCACCTTCTCCGTGAACTCGACGACGGCCTCGTCGCCCTCGCGGAAGTGCCGGACGTCGAGGTGCGGGGCGCGCAGCGCGAAGAAGCGCTCGGCCACCAGGAGGGCGTCGCCGAGGGTCGCCGACGTCATCGCGGCGAGGCCCACCGAGCCGTGCGCCGAGGCCTTCACCTGGAGCCCGTAGTAGAAGGCGAGCCCCGGCTCGCCGGTGAGGCGGATCGCGCGATGGACGAGCTTGCTCATCGCCAGGTCGGGGATGCGGGCGTCCGGATCGGAGAGCTCGACCTCCGCGATGCCCGTCCCCTCGAGCAGCTCCGCGCGCGACACGCCGAAGCGCGCCACGAGCTGCGCGAGATGCGCCGGGTAGATCGCGAGGTGGTAGAGGCCCGCTCGTTCGTGTCGTTCCCGCATCCCGTGGCCCGAAATGACAGCCTAACAGGCGGCGCCCGGAGCGGCCAACCGCCAACCCTCGGGTCGCTCGGCGCGGTGATGTGTTACTTCCCGTCCCGGAGGGCGCGATGGCCGAGACGAAGACGACGTACTGCCGGATCTGCGAGGCCACCTGCGGTCTCGTCGCGACGGTCGAGAACGGCCGCGTCGTCTCGCTCGCGCCGGATCCGGAGCACGTCGCGAGCCGGGGCTACGCCTGCAAGAAGGGGCTCGCCCAGCATCGCGTGCTGCACTCGCCGGACCGTCTCCTCCACCCGCAGAAGCGCATCGGCGACCGATGGCAGCGGATCTCCTGGGAGCAGGCGCTCGAGGAGATCGGCGCGAAGGTGAAGTCCCTCGTCGCCGCGCACGGGGGCGACAGCGTGTCGTTCTACCTCGGCAATCCGATCGCCTTCAGTCTCCTGCCGCCGATCCTGGCGTCCGGCTTCCTCCGCGGGCTCGGGTCGCGGAGCTTCTTCCAGACGGGCTCGCAGGACTGCAACAACAAGTTCGTCGTCGCCCAGCGGATGTACGGCTTCCCCTTCGTGCAGCCGTTCCCGGACGTCGACCGCTGCCGTTGCCTCGTGATCGTCGGCTCGAACCCCGCCGTCTCGAAGATGAGCTTCGTCCAGCTCCCCGATCCGCTCCGGCGCCTGCGCGCCATCGAGCGGGCAGGGGGCCACGTCTTCCACGTGAACCCGCGTCGGACCGAGACGGCGAAGGTGGTCGGCGAGCACGTCTTCATCCGTCCCGACACCGACGTCTTCTTCTTCCTCTCCTTCCTCCACGAGGTCCTCGCCCGTGGGGCCGTGGCGACCGAGCGGGTCGCGCGCTCCATGCGGGGCCTCGAGGTCGTGCGGGACGTCGCCGCGCCCTTTCCGCCCGAGCGGACGGCGGAGGTGACGGGCATCGCGCCCGAGGTCCTGCGGCGGATGGTCGAGGCGTTCGTGCGCGCCGACGGTGCGGCCCTCTTCGCGTCGACCGGCGTGAACCAGGGGAGCCACGGCACGCTGGCCTTCTGGCTCTGCGAGGTGATCAACGCGATCACGGGCAATCTCGATCGGCCGGGTGGGACGCTCGTCGGGACCGGCTACGTCGCCGACTTCCCGAAGCACGCGCGCAAGGCCGGCCAGACGATGCGAACCGATCGTTCGCGTGTCGGGAACCTCCCATCCGTCGTGGACACCTTCCCGGCGGGCATCCTCGCCGACGAGATCCTCGAGCCGGGCCCGGGGCGGATCCGAAGCCTCTTCGTGCTCTCGGGCAATCCGGTGCTCTCGGTGCCGAATCCGGGAGGCAAGCTCGAGCGGGCCCTCCGCGAGCTCGAGCTCCTCGTCGCGATCGACATCTTCCGGAACGAGACCGGCAACCTCGCCCACTACCTCCTGCCCGGCACGAGCGCGCTCCAGCGGACCGATCTCCCCTTCGTCTTCCAATCGCTGATGGGCGCCCAACCGGTGCCCTACGTGCAGATGACCGACGCGGTGGTGCCACCCGAGGCCGAGCAGCGGGACGAGACCACGATCCTCGTCGACCTCGCCGCGGCCTCTGGCGCCGATCTCTTCGGCTCGCGGCTCGTCGGCGCGCTCTTCCGCGCGTCCCGCGCCGCCGAGCGGCTCCCCCTCGTGGGCGAGCGTTTCGCGCTCCGTCCCGAGCGTCTCCTCGATCTCGCGGCGCGTGGCTTCGGCTTCGGTGGGCTCGAGGCCCTGCGTGCGCATCCCCACGGCAAGCTCCTGCCACCGCATCGACCGGGCGATTTCCTCGGTCGCCGCGTCGTCACCGACGACGGGCTCGTCGACCTCGCACCGGTCGACCTCGTCGCCGCCGCGAGCGAGCTCGAGGCCGTCTTCGCGCGCGAGGTGGCCTCGCGCACGACCCTCCGCCTCGTGAGCAAGCGCGAGCTCCACAGCCACAACAGCTGGTTCCACAACGTCGAGGGCTTCGCTCCGGGGGAGCGGACCGCGCATCGCCTCTACCTGCACCCGGACGACGCCGAGGCCCGCGGCGTACGCGACGGAGAGCTCGTGGAGGTCTCGAGCGCCGTCGGGACGGTACGCGTCGTCGCCCGCGTCACGGACGAGATGATGCCGGGCGCGGTCGCGCTCCCCCACGGATGGGGGCACGGCGGGGCGGACGGTCTCCGCGTGGCGCGGCAGAGCGGCGGCGCGAACGCGAACCTCCTCGCCGCCGACGGGCCGGCGTCGCTCGAGCGCTTCTCGGGCATGGCGCGGCTGAACGGGATCCCGGTCGACGTCCGGCCCGTGGCGTCGGTCGAGGCCTGAGGGGGGGCGTCGTGCCCTCACCCCACGGGACGACGCCAAGGAACGAGCCCCGGTGGCGTCGGTCGGGCGACGTGGGTACCATCTCGCCCTCATGATCGGGCCGGGCTACGTCGTCGGAGGGAAGTACCGGCTCGTCGAGAAGGTGGGCGAGGGCGGCATGGCCACCGTCTGGCGTGCGACCCACACCCACCTCGGCCGCGAGGTCGCGGTGAAATTCCTGAGCCGGACGGCCTCGCGCACCGACGGGACCTACGAGCGCTTCCTCGAGGAGGCCAAGATCGCGGCGTCGGTGCGCCATCGCAACGTCGTCGACATCGTCGACTTCGGCGTCGCCGAGGACGGCCGCCCGTTCATGGTCCTCGAATACATGAAGGGCGAATCGCTCGCCGATCGCATGGAGCGCGAGCCGCCGCTCACGATCGACGAGATCGTCTCCGTCGTCGCGCTCGCCCTCGGCGGTCTCGCCGCGGTGCACGACCAGGGGATCGTCCATCGCGATCTGAAGCCGGAGAACCTCTTCCTGACGTCGGACGCGGACGGGACCTATCCGAAGCTGCTCGACTTCGGCATCTCGAAGGATCTCGAGCGCAGCGAGTCGGGCGAGCGGCGCGTGCGGACCCGCGACGGAGTCATCCTCGGGACGCCGCAATACATGTCCCCCGAGCAGGCCCGCGGGCTTCCCGACGTCGACCGCCGTTCCGATCTCTACAGCGTCGGCGTCCTCCTCTACGAGCTGCTCGCCGGCGTCCGTCCCTTCGAGGCCGAGCACATCGGCGACGTGCTGATGCGCGTGATCGACGGACGCTTCGAGCCCCTCGCGAAGGTGCGACCCGAGCTGCCCCAGCCGCTCGTCGCGGTGGTCGAGAAGGCGCTCTCGAAGGAGCGTGACGCGCGGTATCCCGACGCGCGTGCGATGCGCGCCGCGCTCCTCGCCTCCGTGGGCATGACGCAGACGACCTCGCTCGTGACCCACCTCGATGCCTCGAGGTCGGAAGCGCTCTCGCTCTCGACGCCGTTGCCGGCGGAGGGCGGATCGAGGCTCGGAGGACGTCTCTTCCTCGGCGCGGTCGTGCTCCTCGCGGTCGCGCTGGTCGGAGCCGAGCTCTCGAGCCCCGGTCGCCTGGCGAGCTTCGCGCGCGCCGTCGTCGGGGACGGGGCGGAGGCACGCTCCGCGGGTCGAACGGATGGGGGCGCCGACGCCGGGCTCTTCGCCGGTCCGCCGCCCGGGGTGGAGACGATCCACGTCCGGCTCCGCGAATTGCCGGACGACGCGACGCTCGTCCTCGACGGACGCACGTATCCCCCCGAGCATCTCCGCGCGCTCCGCTCCGGGGAGGAGGGGCTCGTCGACCTCGAGCTGACGAAGCAGTCGAAGCCCTTCGAGATCCGGGTGGAGGCGCCCGGCTTCCTCCCCTTCGAGGGGAGGCGCTTCGCGATCGAGGACGTCAGCTACCGCATCCACCTCGAGCCGATTCCTCCCGACGCGGGGCTTCCCGACGCGAGCGTCGCCGCGGGCGCCGAGAGCCCCGTCGCCACGGCCGCCGAAGCCCCGACCGAGACGCGTCCGACCCGGACGAGGCGACCGAGCCGCCGTCGCCACCGACCGCGCTGAGCGATCCCTCGGCGCGCCCCGCTTCGGGTATCCTCCCCGGAATGGTCTTCGCGCCCGGGACCTCGTCGATTCCCCCCACGGATCCGCGCCTCGGCACGATCCTCGAGGGACGGTACCGCCTCGATCGGAAGATCGGCGAGGGAGGCATGGGCGACGTCTACGAGGCCCAGCACCTCGGCATCGCGAAGCGCGTGGCGGTGAAGATCCTCCACGTCTCGTACGCCTCGCGGCCGGACGTGCTGAAGCGGTTCCAGCGCGAGGCGCAGGCGGCCTCGCGCATCGCCCATCCGCACATCGTCGAGGTCACGGACCTCGGTCGCACGACGGACGGCTGTCCGTTCATGGTGCTCGAGCTCCTCGAGGGCCTGGATCTCGGCCGGGAGCTCGATCGGCACGGGCCGATGCCGCTCGGACGCATCGTCGGCCTCGTCCTCCAGATCTGCGAGGCGCTCGGGGTCGCCCACGCGAAGGGCATCGTCCATCGCGACCTGAAGCCGGAGAACGTCTTCCTCTGCGATCGCCCGGATCGGAAGGACTTCGTGAAGCTCCTCGACTTCGGCATCTCGAAGTTCCAGGGCGATCTCACGGGCGCCTTCCCGATGACGGTCACGGGGGCGACGCTCGGGACGCCGTACTACATGTCCCCCGAACAGGTGCGGGGAAGCCGCGACGTGGATGCGCGGAGCGACGTGTGGTCGCTCGGGGTGATCCTCTACCGCGCCCTCGCGGGCGTCTTCCCCTTCGAGGCCGAGAGCTACCCCCTCCTCTTCCTGAAGATCTGCTCGGAGGAGCCGACGTCGATCTGCCTCCTGCGCGAGGATCTCCCTCTGCCCTTCGGAGAGATCGTCGCGCGGATGCTCGCGAAGGATCCCGAGGCCCGCGTCCAGACCTGCGCCGAGGTCGCGGCGGCGCTCGCACCCTTCGCGGGCGAGCTGCGGCCCGTGAAGCTCCGCTCCGTGCCGCCCGCGGGAGCCCGCGAGACGCGACCCGACAAGCGGCTCGGGCCGCCGATGCCCTCCGCCGTCGACACGCTCGGCGCGCCGCCGGGCGGCGCCTTCGTCCGCTCGCCCTCGGCCGAGCTCGAGGGGTTCGCGTCGGCCGAGCTCGATCTCCCGCCCACGCCCGCTTCCCGGAAGGAAGCGACGCCTCCGCCCCCGACCGCCGCCCCGTCCTCCGTGCGCGAGGTGGAGGACGCGACGGCTCCGCCGCTCGCCACGCTCTCGCGCGAGATGGGCGCGCCGGTGATGGCGGAGCAGGCGTACGCGCCCGAGGGCTCGTGGCTCCGCGACTCGATTCCTCCGGCGATCGCGCCCGAGCTCGACGTCGTCCCGGTTCGTCGTCCGGTGCGCGTCGAGCCCACGTCGACCTCGGGAAGGGGCGCGAGGCGTGGAGAGCCGATGGCCCCCGGCGCGCTCGTCGACGTCGTGCTCGTCGTCGTCGGCTGCCTGCTCTGCGCCCTCGCCGCCGTGGCCGTGCTGGTCGGCGTCCGCCACGGCCACTCGGCCTTCCTCGGACGCGCCGATTCGACCGGCCTCTTCCGCGACGGGCTCGCGCTCTTCTTCCTCGGCGTCGCGGTCTGGCTCGTGTCGGGCGCCGCGCGGAGGGCGAAGGTCGTCACGACCGCGGCCTTCGTCCTCGTCTGGTGCGCGCTCGCCTACGGGCTGGCGTTCGGCATCGATCGCGCCGTGGCGCGCCTGCTCGTCCCGAGCTGATCAGGGGCGCGTCTCGGCGTCGACGCGAGCCATCCACTCGAGCACGAGCGGGAAGCGCGCGAAGAGCGGCTCGCCTTCCTCCGTGCCGCGGATGCAGTGGAGCTGGGCGTACACCGCGATGTCCGCGAGCGTGAGGCGTCCCGCGACCAGGTATCCGCCCGCCGAGACCATGCTCTCGACGGCTTCGAGGTGACGACGGACCTCTTCGAGGACTTGCGCGCGCGGCTTGCGACCGAGCCCCTGGCCGTGCGTCGCGCGGGCCATCACGCGCGGGATCAGGTGCGGCGCGAGCGCCCGGATCGGCGCGGGATCGTTCGCCGCGAGCTTCGGCACCCACGTGGCGGCGTTGTTCGCCCACGTGATCCGCAT
>JAXLYX010000045.1:0-18958 GCA_046351215.1 Polyangiales bacterium
CGAGATCGCGTTGCCGCCGTGGGTGTCGGCCATGACCTTGGTGATCGCGGCAGTGAGAGTCGTCTTGCCGTGATCGATGTGGCCGATCGTTCCCACGTTCACGTGGGGCTTCGTCCGTACGAACTTCTCCTTGGCCATGTTCGTTCTCCCTCAGCCGCCCTTGTACTTGGCGATGATCTCGTCGGCGATGGCATTGGGCACCGCCTGGTACTCGTGGAAATGCATGGTGTAGCTCGCGCGGCCCTGGGTCTTCGACCGGAGGTCCGTCGCGTAGCCGAACATCTTCGCGAGCGGAACCGTCGCGTTGATGACCTGGGTCGTGCCCTGCATCTCCATGCCGGAGATGGAGCCGCGACGCGAGTTCAGGTCGCCGATGACGTCGCCCATGTAGTCCTCGGGGCAACGGACCTCGACCTTCATCACGGGCTCGAGCAGGTGGATGCCGGCGCGCTTCGCGCCGTCCTGGAAGGCCATCGAGCCGGCGACCTCGAACGCGGGGCCCGAGGAGTCGACCTGGTGGAAGGAGCCGTCGATGACGGTCGCCTTCACGTCGATGACCGGGAAGCCGGCGAGCACGCCGCGCGAGGTGGCGTCCCGGATGCCCTTCTCGATGGAGGGGATGAACTCCTTCGGGATGACGCCGCCGACGATCTTGTTCTCGAAGACGTAGCCGGTGCCGGGCGCTCCGGGCTCGAGCTCGATCCAGCAGTGGCCGTACATGCCGTGGCCGCCGGACTGCTTGATGTACTTGCCCTCGGCCTTGACCTTGTCGCGGATCGACTCGCGGTAGGCGACCTGAGGCGCGCCCACGTTGCACTCGATCTTCATGTCGCGCTTGAGGATGTCCACCTTGATCTCGAGGTGGAGCTCGCCCATGCCGGCGATGATCGTCTGGCCGGTCTCCTCGTCCGTGAAGGCACGGAACGAGGGGTCTTCGGCGGTGAGCTTGCCGAGCGCGGCGCCGAGCTTCTGCTGGTCGGCCTTCGTGCGCGGCTCGATGGCCATCGAGATGACCGGCTCCGGGAAGACCATGCGCTCGAGGACGATCGGGGCGTCCTCGGTGCAGAGCGTGTCACCGGTGGTGACCGTCTTCAGGCCGACCGCGGCGCAGATGTTCCCGGCCTGGATCTCCTTGATGTCCTCGCGCTGGTTCGCGTGCATGAGGAGGAGGCGACCGATGCGCTCGCGCTTCCCCTTCGTGGAGTTCATCACCGCCGTGCCGCTCTCGAGCGTGCCCGAGTAGACGCGGATGAAGGTGAGCTGACCGACGAAGGGGTCGTTGATGATCTTGAACGCGAGGGCGGAGAACTTCTCGTCGTCCGCGGCGACGCGCGTGAGCTTCTTCTCGGGATCGTGCGGGTCCTCGCCCTGCACCGCCGGGATGTCGAGCGGCGAGGGGAGGTAGTTGACGATCGCGTCGAGGAGCTGCTGGACGCCCTTGTTCTTGAACGCCGAGCCCGTGAGGACCGGGACGAGCTTGAACGCCAGGGTGCCCTTGCGGAGCGCGCCGAGGAGCTCCTCGCGCGTGAAGCCGGTGTCGCCCTCGAGGAAGCGCTCCATGAGCGCGTCGTCGGTCTCCGCACAGGCTTCGACGAGCTTCTGGCGATGCTCTTCGGCGGCGGCCTTGTGCTCGGCCGGGATCTCGATCTCGTCCCACTGCGCGCCGAGGCTGTCGTCGCGGAACTTCAGGGCCTTCATCGTGATGAGGTCGATGATGCCCTGGTGCTCGGCTTCCTGGCCGAGGGGGAGCTGCACGGCGACGGCGTTCGCGCCGAGGCGATCGCGGATCGACTGGAGGCCGCGGAGGAAGTTCGCGCCCGCGCGGTCCATCTTGTTGATGAAGCAGATGCGGGGGACGCGGTACTTGTCGGCCTGACGCCAGACGGTCTCGGACTGCGGCTCGACGCCCGCGACGCCGTCGAAGACGGCGACGGCGCCGTCGAGGACGCGGAGGGAGCGCTCGACCTCGATCGTGAAGTCGACGTGGCCCGGGGTGTCGATGATGTTGACGCGGTGCTTCTGGCCCGCGAAGGGACCGGCCGACGGCGTCCAGAACGAGGTCGTCGCCGCCGACGTGATCGTGATGCCGCGCTCCTGCTCCTGGACCATGTAGTCCATGGTCGCAGCGCCGTCGTGCACTTCGCCGATCTTGTAGGTGACGCCCGTGTAGTAGAGGATCCGCTCCGTGGTCGTCGTCTTCCCGGCGTCGATATGCGCCATGATCCCGATGTTTCGGGTCTTCTCGAGGGCGATTTCACGGGTCATTGCGAAGTCTCCTTTGGAAGTGGGTTGACGGTTGGAGGGACCAGGGGGGCCGAAGTGTGGATCGGAATCGCGAGGACGCAAGTATCCCTCTCCGGCCTTTCCTCCCACCCTCGGGGAGGCTGCTTTCCGGAGAGGGTCCGTGGGAGGGAGGCTCGGGTCACGTCTCTGCGTGACGACTCGACTTCCTCTCCCTGTGGGTCTCGATGAGACTCTGTTGCGCTCGCTCCTCTTGGGGGGGGTTCTTCGGCGACGAGCCCTTCGGCTCGTCATGTGCGACGGGCGAGCCTCGCGGCTCGCCCCTTTGGAAAAGCGCCTAGGCGCTCACCAGCGGTAGTGGGCGAAGGCCTTGTTGGCCTCGGCCATCTTGTGCGTGTCCTCGCGCTTCTTGACCGCGTTGCCGCGGCCCTGCGAGGCCTCGATGAGCTCGGCGGCGAGCCGCTCGACCATCGACTTCTCACCGCGCTGACGCGCGTACTGGGCGATCCAGCGCATCGCGAGCGACACGCGGCGATCGTTCCGGACCTCGACGGGCACCTGGTAGGTCGCACCACCGACGCGGCGGCTCTTGACCTCGACCTTGGGCTTCACCGAGTCGAGGGCCTTGCGGAACACCTCGATGGGGGGCTGCTTGTAGCGCGCCTCGATCACGTCGAACGCGCCGTAGATGATGCCCTCTGCGGTCGACTTCTTGCCGCCCAGCATGAGGATCGAACCGAACTTCGCGACGAGCTTGTCCCCGAACTTCGGATCGGGGTTCACGTCACGCTTGGGAATTTCGCGGCGACGGCTCATGGATGCCTCACTTCTTCGGGCGCTTCACGCCGTACTTGGAGCGGCCCTGCGTGCGCGTGGCCTTGTTCGTGTTGGACGGACCCGCCGCGCCGGTGGCGTCGAGGGTGCCGCGGACGACGTGGTAGCGGACGCCCGGAAGATCCTTCACGCGGCCGCCACGGATGAGCACGACGCTGTGCTCCTGGAGGTTGTGGCCCTCGCCCGGGATGTAGGTCGTCGCCTCGATGCCGTTCGAGAGCCGCACGCGCGCCACCTTGCGGAGCGCCGAGTTCGGCTTCTTCGGGGTCGTCGTGTACACGCGGACGCAGACGCCGCGCTTCTGGGGGCACTGCTGGAGCGCCGGGGAGTCGGTCTTCGCCTTGAGCTGCGTGCGACCCTTGCGGACCAGCTGGTTGATCGTCGGCATAGTGTTCGATTCGAGGAGACGAGCCCTGTTACTGGATGGGTGTACGGACCCGGGGCTCGGGAGGGTGCGTAAGATACGGGGAAGGCCTTTGCTGTCAAGGAAGATCCGGATCGAAATCGGCCTGGTTCTGGGCGGTTACGGCGACGACGCCCGCCATCCGGGGCTCGGATCGCCATTGATTCCGATTGGATCCGGGCGATCGACGCCCGGTCCGCCCCCGTTGGGCCGGAGCGCTCAGAAACGCACGTCGAGCCCGACGTGGGTCGGCCCGAGGCGCAGGGTGACGCCCTCCCCCTCGTCGGCCTCCGAGCGCCGGAGCTCGGGGGGAATCGCCCGGGAGCGGACCTCGACCCGGCTCGGCTGGAAGTGGAGCTCGGCCTCGAGGATGCCGAGACCGGCCACCACGAAGAAGGTCGCGCTCGAGGTCCAGCTCAGGACGCGGGTCGCCTTCTCGGCCCGCTGGGCGGCGGCGAGGTCGGCCGCCGTGGGATTCTCGTTCTGGAGGCCCTCGTGGAGGAAATAGCTCGTCAGCATCGTCGCGAAGAGCGCCCCTTCGACGACGGCGAGCGTGATCCCGAGCCGGCGGCGGCCGTTCTGGAACTGACCCACGCCGAAGGGGATGGCGGCCACGAGGCGCGAGTGCGTGTGCACGACGGTCTCGGTGGCGGCGAGCTCCTCGAGCTGCCGCAGGCGATCTTCCTGCTCGTGCTCGGCCCGCTCGCGCGCCTCGCGCTCCGCGGCCTCGCGCCGCGCCCGCTCCTGCTCGGCGAGCGCCGCCTCCTCGGTCAGCCGCGTGCGGACGCGCTCGAACGCGGCGACGACGTCGCTCGGGAACCGGACGGGATCGATCTCGTAGCGCGGATCCTGCTGCAGGAGGCGCTCGAACTGCACGTCCGCCTCGGTGGGGCGGCCGAGGAAGAGGTAGCAGGCGGCGAGGTACTTCCGCGACTCGAGGATCAGCGCCGCCTGCACGGCGTCGGTGGCCGTGGATTCCACGACGGTCTCGAGGAGCCTCGTCGCCTCGGCGAAGCGCTGCGTCTCGTAGAGCGACTCCGCGCGCTCGAAGTCCGCGAGCGCGTCCGCGCGGGCGCTCGCCGGCGGCACGGCGGCGCATCCGACGACGATCGTCAGCGCGAGGAGGAGACGCTTCATGCGGGGGCGGTGCTCAGGGAGCCGGCGCCTCGGGGACGAGGGTCACGCTCTCCTCGACCACCTGCCCGGTCCGCAGCAGCACCCGCCCTGTATAGTCGCGGTAGCCCGGCGCTGTCACGGAGAACCGGGCCGTCGCCTCGGGGGCCCGCAGCGGGACGCGCACGAGCTCGCGAGAGCGGCCCGAGACGGGCGCCTGCTCGGGAACCCTCACGACGACGTCGGCCGGGACGTTGGCCGCCACGTAGAAGCGAGCCGGACGGTACGCGAGGCTCCGGGCGACGACCTGCGGCCCGTCTCCGGCCTCGACCGTGAAGCTGCCCTCCCAGCTCTCGCAGCAATCCGTGCCCGGCACGATCCGCAGACGGTGGCGGCCGAGCGGAAGCTCCGCGCTGCGGAACGAGGGACCGAACGGGCGCAGCGGGCCTTCGTCGACGGCGATCTGGACGTTCTGCGGGCTCGGCTGGAAGACGACGAGCCGGGGTCCCGTGGCCGTGGGGGGCCTCCGACCCGCGGCCGGGCTCGCGTCCCCGCGCGCGGCGTCCCGGACCGGGCCGGAATCGGCCTCCCCCGACGCGACGCCCGCGTCCGCGGAGGCATCGGAGCGCACGAGGCCGCCGCCGTCTTCGAGCGCCGTGGCGGACGGCCGACCGCCCGCATCGGGGAGCCGCGCCCGGGGGTCCGAGGCGCTCGCCGCGCCCGCCCCGCCGTCCGGGCGGCGCGCTCGCGCCGAGCCCGGGCTCGGTGGATCGACGAAGACGATGGCGAGCACCGCGAGGCCGAGGAGCACGAGGAGGCCTCCGGCGCCGACGAGGATGCGCCGCTTCAGGTCCTTGCTGCGCCCGAGCCGCTCGAGGCGCCGGAGGGCCTCGAGATTCCCTTCGTCGAGCGCGAGGACGCGGCCGAGGTGCGCCTGCGCCGCGGCGACGTCCTGGGCGGCGACCGCGGCGTCACTCCGCGCGAGCTCGTAGGCGATCGCGGCCTGCTTCACGCGCGCGGTCGTCGCCTCGGGATCGCCGAGGAAATCGCGGAGCAGCGCGTCGGGATCCCCGAGCCCGACGTCGGCGAGGTAGGCGCGCAGCTCCGCTTCGACGGCGGCCGCGCTCGCGAAGCGCTTCTCGCGATCGTGCGCCAGGCAGCGGAGGAGGATCGCCCGCATCCGCTCCCCGATCGCCGGCCTCACGCGCAGGGGATCGGGGAACTCGCCCTGCATCACCCGATGGAGGAGCTGGTGCGGATTGCGACCGACGAACGGGGCGCGGCCCGAGGCCACGTAGTAGAGCACGGTGCCGAGCCCGAAGACGTCGGAGCGCTCGTCGCACTCCGCCCCCTCGATCTGCTCCGGCGCCATGTGCCCGGGCGAGCCGAGGATCTGGCCGGTCGCCGTGAACCCCTGGACGTCGAGCATCTGCGCGATGCCGAAATCCGTCAGCTTCACGCAGCGCTTCTCGTGCAGGAGCACGTTCTCCGGCTTCACGTCGCGATGGACGATGCCCTTGGCGTGCGCCGCCGAGAGCGCGGAGGCGAGCTGGACCCCGATGGCGGCCGCGATCTCGGCCGGGATCTCGGGGCCGTCGGCGACGAAGTCCTTCAGGGTGGGCCCCGTCAGCAGCTCGGCGACGAGGTAGCACTCCTCCGCGTCCTCGCCCGAGTAGTCGTGGATCTCGAGGATGTGCGGGTGCTTGAGCTTCGCGACGCTCCTGGCCTCGCGGGCGAAGCGCACCCGGGCCTCGGCCGCCGACCGCAGGTGCGGGTGGAGGATCTTCACCGCGACCGGGCGATCGAGCACGGTGTCCCGCGCCCGGTAGACGGTGGCCATGCCGCCGTGGCCGATCTCCGCCTCGATCTCGTACTTCGACAGCCGCCGCAGCATCCCCGTCCGCCCGCACTAGAGCGCGAATCGTCGCGGAAAGGAAGGGCCGGGTGCGTGGGCCCTTCCGGGGCCTCGCCGCGGTGCCTATTCACCTTTCGTGGACCGGGCGCACGTGAGGGGTGCTCCGTCCCGAGAAGGAGTCCCGCATGGCGAAGCGTTCCGAGCCGAAGACCCGTCCCGAGAAGCCCGTGTCGGGGGGAAGCCCCGAGGTCCGGAAGGCCAAGCTCGGTGACACCTCGCCCTCGAAGACCGCCCACGGCATCGAGAGCTACGTGACGACCGAGGCGACCGAGTCGGCCCGGGACGTGCTCCGGGTCGCGGCGGAGCGCCTCGTCGACGGGAGCGGCGGGGAGACGGCCGCCGAGCGGGCGCACCTGCTCCGGGCGCTCCTCGAAGGGGCGTCGCCGGACGACCGCAAGGCGCTCCGGAAGTCGCTGCTCGGCAAGGAAGGCGAAGCGGCGGAGAAGGCGAATCCGGATCAGGAGCTCTCGAAGGACTGGCGCGAGGGCGGCTATCCGTACGCGAACCTGCTCCGTCGCTCGACGTACGAGAAGCAGAAGTTCGATCTGCAGGTCGAGCTGCTGAAGCTCCAGGCGTGGGTGAAGGAGTCCCGCCAGCGCGTCGTGATCCTCTTCGAGGGTCGCGATGCCGCGGGCAAGGGCGGCACGATCAAGCGCTTCATGGAGCACCTGAACCCTCGCGGTGCGCACGTCGTCGCCCTCGAGAAGCCGACCGAGACCGAGCGCGGGCAGTGGTATTTCCAGCGCTACGTGCAGCACCTGCCGACGTTCGGCGAGATCGTCCTCTTCGATCGCTCCTGGTACAACCGCGCGGGCGTCGAACGCGTGATGGGCTTCTGCTCCGACTCCGAATACGAGGAGTTCATGCGGCAGGCCCCGGAGTTCGAGCGGCACCTGGTGCGCAGCGGGGTCCACCTGATCAAGTTCTGGTTCAGCGTGAGCCAGAAGGAGCAGCGGCGACGCTTCGCGGAGCGCCAGGCGCATCCGCTCAAGCAGTGGAAGCTGAGCCCGATCGACATGGCGTCGCTCGACAAATGGGACGACTACACGCGCGCGAAGGAGGCGATGTTCTTCGACACGGACACCGCCGAGGCGCCGTGGACCGTCATCAAGAGCGACTGCAAGAAGCGCGCACGCCTCAACGCGATGCGCTACGTGCTCCACAAGCTGCCCTACGCGAACAAGGATCTCGAGCGCATCGGCAAGCTCGATCCGCTGATCGTCGGACGGGCGCACGTGGTCTACGAGCGCGGCGAGCGGCCCGCGGCCCTGATCTGAGTCAGTCGACGAAGCCCGTCGGGACGCAGTTCTCCCAATCGGCGCGTGGCCCGCTCGTGCCCTCGCCGGCGAGGACGTAGGCGACGCCCGAGGGCAGCACGACGAGGCCCGGATTCGCACGCGGAGCCGCGAGCGTCCCGCGCGCGACGAGGCTCGCGCCGCCGGACGCGAAGACGACCTGCTCGACGAGCGCCGAGGGACCGGCTCCTCCCACGAGGAGGCCGCTCGGATCCACGGCGGCGCCCGTGCGCGCGGTCGCCCACGTGGGGCCCGGGCCGGCGACGCAGGACGTGGGACATCCCGTGAAGAGCACGGAGTCGGTCCTCGGAGCGCCCACGCCGTCCGTGCCGCCGAGGAGCAGGAGCGTCGAGCCGTCCGTCGAGGCGAGGAGGATGCCCCCGTTCCTCGTTCCGTCCGCGATCGCGGGCAGGAGCACGGTGGAGGCGGTCTCTCCCGGCGCGATGCGCTCGAGGACGGCGTCGCCGGTGCCACGGCTCACGACGAGGACCGCGCCACCCGCGAGGGCCGCGGCGCGCTCCGCGACGGCCGTCGAGAGATGCCCCGTGGTCACGGTCCCGTCGGTCGCGACGAACGAGACGTCGGAGACCGGCTGGCCCTGCGACGAGCCGCCGACGACCGCCGCACCGACCGAGCTGCCGAGCACGACGAGCTCGCTCGCGAGGCCCGCGCCCGCGTGGAGCGAGATCGCGCCGTGGTAGGGGCCGTACGCGTCGAAGAGGAAGGGCGCGTCGCTCTCCGAGACGACGAGGCCCTGCCGTAGGGAGATCGGCACCGCGCGCGTCTTGCCGGGCGCCATGGGGAGGGCCGCCGCTCCGTACTCCGCCGGCGCGAGCGAGATCGCGTCGAGGTAGTCGACCCGATTCGTGGGCCCGGTCGCGTCACGCCCTCCGAGGAGGAACGCGTAGTCGGAGAGGAAGAGGGTCCCGAAGTCGGCCTGGGGCCTCGGGAAGACCGAAGGCGCGGTCGTCCCGACCGTCGGGATGGAGACGAGGACGCAGCTCGTCGGCGGCGCCACGACGGCGCGCGTCGCCGCGCCCGAGCCGGGATAGAGAAAGGGCGTCGCGCCGAGCAGGACGAGCGTCGAGCCCTCGTAGAGCTCGTAGCGGAGCTCCATCGCCGTCAGGTAGTCGGCGATGGGGACGACGACGTCGAAGCTCTGGCCGTTCACCGTGCCCTCGACCGCATCGAAGGCCTCGCTCCCCTGGCGGAACGAGACGCGGACGCGATCGATCGTGCGACCGACGAGCGGATTGTCGCCGTTCGCCGTCACGAGCGCGACGTTCACGTTGCCCGCCGGCGCCGTGGTGGAGCATCCCGCGAGGGCGAGGCTGAGAGCGGCGAGCGCGGCGAGTCGCATCGGCCGGCAGCCTGCTTTACAGGGCCCGGGACGGCAAGTAGACCCCGCGCGTGCGGATGCGGCGACTCGAACGTGCCCTGGCTCCGGAGGCGGCCGCCCGTGCGCTCGCCGAGCGGCCGGGTCTCGTCTTCCTCGACGGGGACGGGAGCGAGCCCATGGGCCGCTTCTCGTTCGTCGGGAGCGATCCGCTCGCGATCGTCGAGGCGCGCGCGGACGACGCCGATCCCCTCGCCGTCCTCGCTCGCTGCACGCCGCCTCCACCACACGGGGGCCCGGCCCCGCTCGGCCCCGAGGAAGTCCCGGCCTGGATCGGCTTCCTCGCCTACGACGCGGCCTGGGCCGGCCGCGCCGACGCACGCCATCGGCGCGATGCGGCGACGCCGGTGGTCCGCTTCGGGCGCTACGACGCGCTCCTGGCCTTCGATCACCGCGAGGGCGCCGCCTACCTCGTCGGAGACGACGACGGGGCCCTTTCTCGCCTCGAGGCTCGCCTCGAGGCCCCCGCTCCGCGCCTCGAGGCGCGCGTCGGCGAGATCTCGATCCCGGACGCCGCGGTCCACGCACGGGCGATCGAGCGCGTGCTCGAGCACATCGCGGCCGGCGACGTCTACCAGGTGAACCTCGCCCGATGCTTCGAGGCGCCTTTCGAGGGCTCGGCGCTCGCGCTCTTCCTCGCGATGCGCGAGGCGAGCCCCGTCCCCTTCGGCTTCTACGCGGCGCATCGCGATCTCGCGATCGCGGGCCGGTCGATGGAGCGCTTCCTCCGATGGGACGCCTCGTCGCGGCGGGTCGAGTCGAGGCCGATCAAGGGCACGACGGCACGCGCGGGGGCGGACGCGGAGGAGCGCCGAGCCCTCCGGGCGAGCGAGAAGGAACAGGCCGAGCACGCGATGATCGTCGACCTCGTGCGCAACGATCTCGGTCGCGTCGCCGAGACCGGCTCCGTGAAGGTCGAACGGCTGCTCGAGGTCGAGCCCTACGCGAGGCTCCACCACATGGTCAGCACCGTGGCGGCGCGGACCCGTGTCGACGTGGGCGCCGTCGACGTCCTGCGCGCCGCGTTCCCGCCGGGGAGCGTCACCGGCGCGCCGAAGCTCCGCGCGATCCGCCTCATCGAAGACCTCGAGGACGTGGCCCGCGGGGTGTATTGCGGTGCGACGGGCTTCGTCGATCGCGCGGGCGGGCTCTCGCTCTCGGTCGCGATCCGGACGGCGCAGGTCGCGGACGGACGCGTCCGCTACCACGCGGGAGGCGGCCTCGTCTGGGCCAGCGATCCGAGCCGGGAGATCGCGGAGACCGAGCTCAAGGCGAAGGTGTTCTTCGAGGCGGTCGAGACGCTCCGGGCACGCGCCGGAGGGGACGGCACGGCCCTGCGCGGGGGACGGGCGGGCTCGCCGGAGTCGTGATAGGAAGCGGTCGCGCCGGCGTCCGCGCCGGTGTCCTCCGGGGTCGTCCAAGGGCAGGACAGCGGACTTTGAATCCGCGAATGGTGGTTCGAATCCACCCCTCGGAACCAAGGCACGACGTGACCCCCGCCAGGGCGGGGGTCACCGTCGGCGCAGGTGCAGGAACGCCTCGTGGTTCCCCTTCGGCCCCTTGATGGCCGCATCGGCGCGCGCGACCACCTCGAAGCCGATGGCCTTCGCCGCTTCGGCGACCGCGGTGATCGCCTGTTCCCGCACCGACTCGTCGCGCACCACGCCGCCGCTGCCGACGTTCTCGGGGCCGACCTCGAATTGCGGCTTCACCATCGCGAGCACGTCGCCGCCCTCGCGCAAGAGCGCATGCGCGGCCGGCAAGAGCTTGTCGAGACCGATGAACGAAGCGTCGATGACGACGAGGTCGAGGACCTCGGGCAGATCGCCGGCGCCGAGCGTGCGCGCGTTCGTACGCTCCATGACGACCACGCGCGGATCCGTACGCAGCTTCGCGTGGAGCTGACCGTAGCCCACGTCGATCGCGTAGACGCGGACGGCCCCTCGCTGCAGCAGGCAGTCGGTGAATCCGCCCGTGGACGCCCCGAAATCGGCGGCCACCTTGCCGGCCGGATCGTAGGCGAACGAGGCGAGCGCCCCCTCGAGCTTGAGGCCGCCCCGCGATACGTAGGGGATGTCCTCCCCACGGAGCTCGAGCGCGACGTCGTCGTGGAGCTTGTCGCCCGCCTTCTCGACGCGCCTCTCGCCGCAGTAGACCTTGCCCGCGAGGATCAGCGCCTGGGCCCGCTCCCTCGAGGGAGCGAGCCCGCGATCGACCAAGAGGACGTCGGCCCGGACTTTCGGCATCGTCGGCGGGCAAGGTAGCTCGCCCGTCCGCCGGGTCGAGCCCCGGGCTCAGAACGGGATGTCGTCCTCGCCGAAGTCGCCGCCGCCGCCACCCCCGCCGCCGCCGCCGAAGTCGTCTCCGCCGCCGAAGTCGTCTCCGCCGCCGCCGCCACCGTAGCCGCCACCGCCGCCACCGTAGCCACCGCCGCCGCCGCCGCCCTCACGGCGACCGCCGCCGCCGAGGAGGATGATCTCCTGCGCGACGATATCCGTCGACGTCCGCTTGTTGCCGTCCTTGTCCTCCCACTGACGGTACTGGATGCGTCCCTCGACGCAGATCGTCCGCCCCTTCGCGAGGATCTTGTTCAAGGCCTCGGCGCGCTTGCCCCAGACCGTGACCGAATGCCATTCGGTGCGCTGCTGGCGCTCCCCGGTGCGGCTCGCGAAGGACTCGGTCGTGGCCAGGCGGAGCCGCATGACCGGCTGGTTCCCCTGGGTGTACTTGAGCTCCGGGTCGGCGCCGAGATTGCCGATCAGGAAGACGCGATTCAGACCTTCCGCCATCGTTGCCTCATTCTTTTCCGCTGGTGTCCGTGGAGCTTCTCGGCCCGGGCGGAGCCGGGTTGCGTCGCCCGCGGGACACGGCGGAGGGACGCACCCTACACGGGCGGAGCCCCCTGTTCAACGAGGGGCGGGATCGTGGTACTTCCGCTGCTCCGCCCCGGGGGAAGGGGCGTCATCGAGAGGGGTTTCGATCATGTCCATGCCGCGTCGCCCTGCGACCGTCGCGACCGTCGTCGCGCTCGCCGTTCCGTTCGCCTCCGCCTGCAGCCAGAGCGAACCGCCGCCCATCGTCACCGTGACCACCGAGCCCGCGTCGGGCAGCGAGACGGCGGTCGCGATCGTCCCGGCCCAACCGGCCGCCACGGCCGCGCCGACCGAGTCGGCGCCCGGCGTCTGGGACGGGGTCGTGACCTGCGGCCAGCCGAACACCATCGAGTTCGACGGAGCGGCCACCGAGGTCGTGACGTTCGCTGCGACGCTGACCACGACCGAGGGAGGCGGCAATCCCTCGGTGACCCTGATGGAGGGCAGCGAGCCGGTCCTCGAGAGCCTCAACCCGATCGACGTCAGCGGCGCCGTCTATCCGGACCAGCCGGCGAACGGACGACGGACCTACAACTTCCGCCACGCCGGTCGCTATTCGCTGCGCGTCGCGGTCGATCAGTGCGTGGCCGTGCGCTACCACGTCGTGCTCACGCGCGACGTCCCGCCCGCGACGAACACGACCCGCGAGACCGCGACGCCGATCACGGTCGGCACGCCGGTGACGGGTACGATCGGCTGCGAGGAACATCGGTGGTTCGTCCTCGAGTCGGCGCGCCGCGGCACCTACCACGTCACGCTCACGGGCACGGGCCGCATCGAGAACGGCGGGGGCGACACCTCGATCACCCTGATGACGGCCGACGGTCCCGTGATCGAGAGCGGGAACCCGGTGGCCGCGGGCGGTCTGCTCCCGAACCCCGAGGGCGTGCCGACCACGCGCGAGATCCACGTGCCCCGCAATGGCCGGTACTGGCTCGACCTGACGTTCTGGAACGGCTGCGCGATCGGCGACTACCAGATCACCGTCACGCGCTGAACGGTCGAGGGCGGCGCCCCTCGGCTCCGGACACGGGTGCCGGCGCCGCCCTCCCCTTCACTTCCCGCGGGCCGGAGTGGGCTCCGAGGGGGTTCCGTCGCGCGCCTCGAGCTTGAGCAAGAGCGCCAGCTCGTCGAGGAGCTCGCGCCTGCGCCGCGCGTGGTACTCGGGCCCGACCTCGCCCTCGCTGCGCTCGCGCTCGAGCGTGGCGACGGCGTCGAGGAGCTCCTCCTTGCGACGCGCGCGCGCCTCCGCCGTGAAGGCCTTCGCGCTCTTCGCGTTCGTCGCGAGGAAGGCGCCGAGCAGGACGAAGAGGCCGGCGAGCGCGACGGCGATCCAGCGGAGGGGCCCGGGCCCGGGGATCCCCCCGAGGCGGATGTGGAGCGCGCGCAGGGGCGAGTCCTGGGGCGTGCGCTCCGACTGCGTGCCGAGGAGCGACCGTCCGTCCGCGTCGAAGCGCTGCGCGGGCGGGAAGCCCTCGACCTCGAGCGACATGCCGTCGGCCGCGTCGGAGATCACGCGGTAGACGTAGGTCTGGGCGAAGGCGATCGGCTGATCGATCGCGAGCTCGCTGCCGTCGAGCGGGAGGTCGAACGCCCAGGTGAGCTGCACGCGCCCGGGCGGGATCGAGCCCGTGAGATCGAAGCCGTCCCCCGCGGGCGTGATGTGCTGATCCGTCATCACGTCGGCGGACTGGAAGGCCAGGTGGCCTTCCGGCAGGCGCACGTGCAGGCCCCGCTCGGGGAAGACGTAGAGCGACTCGCTCATGTTCATGAGCTCGGCCGCCTGCTGGACGTGCACGCGGCCGGGCTTGAGCTCGATCGCGGTCACGCCGAGGAATTGGAGCAGGACGCGTGCGTCGTGCGTGGTCGGCAGGAGCGTGACGCGCACGTCCTGCCCGCGATCGACCTCGAGCCGGAACGGCGTCGAGCTCGTGCTCGCGCCCTCGCGCTCGACGTTCACGCGGTACGCCTGGGCCGAGCCTGTCGCGAGGCCGGTGAAGACGTGGATCCCGTCCGCACCCGTCGTGCCGCGCACGTCGCGACGGCCCCCGGCCTGCGCCATGACGCCGATGCGGATCGGCGCGCCCTCGATGGGCGAGCCGCCGGGTCCGACGACGGTCACGCGGATCGAGCCGGCCGGGATCGTGGGCGTCGCTTCCGATTGGACGAGCTCGCCGGGGCCGGCGAGCGAACGTCGGAGGGCTGCGTGGGTCGGGTCGTCCGGGGCTTCCTGGGTGGAGGGATCGACGGCCGTCGCACCGGCCGGGCCGTTCGCCTCGGGCTCCTGCGCCCGCGCACGGGAGAGCGCCCCGAGACCGAGCGCCGAGACGAGGGCGAGAGCGAGGATCTTCGCTGAGCGGCTCATGCGTCCTCCGCCTCCGACGCGCCTTCGGTGCTCGCGGCGAGCTTCGCGCCGCACTTCTTGCAGAAGACCGCATCGGCGTCGTTCGCCGTGCCGCATGCGCCACAGGCCGCCTGAGCCGACGGCGCCGCGGGCGCCGCCTTCGCGGGCTCGGCCACAGGGGCCGCCTTCGCGGGCTCGGACGCGGGCGTCGCCTTCACACCGGCCTTCGCGAGGTGCCGCGAGACCAGCTCCTCCGCCTTCGCGCGGAAGGGGGCGACGTCCTCGTCGAGCTTCCGTAGGACGGCCTTGGCCTGTCCGCGGAGCCGCGCCTCGAGCGCCCGGAAGTCCTCGTCGGAGAGCTTGCCGGCCTCGTGCTCGAACGCCAGGTCCTGGAGGTTCTCGAGGAGCGCATCCTTTTGCTGCAGCAAGGAACGGCGCTCGTCCTCGTCGCCCTCGCTCTCGACCTCGATGACGTCCGAGAGCCCGAAGGCCGCCCGGAGGCTCTGCCAGAACGAGAGGAGGGCCACGGCGAGGAGGATCGTCGCGACGACGATCAACGACCAGGGCAGCACGGCGGTCATGCGTCCTCCGAGCGGCGCGAGAGCTCGTCGTCGAGGCGGGCGTCGTAGTCCGAGGCCTCGGGGCCCTCGGGAGCGGTCTCGAGGGCCCCGCGATCCCGCCAGCGCTTGCCGAGCACGAAGAGGCCGCCGGCGGCGGCGATCAGGATCGCGACGGGCACGGCCCAGAGGGCCCGGTCCATGCCCTGATCGGAGGGCACGGCGATCGCCTTCGCGCCGTAGAGGGCCCGGTAGGAGGCCTGGAGCGTGCGGACGTTCTCGCCGGCCGCGAGGCGCGCGCGGAGCTCGTTCCGCTTCTCCTCGGCCCAACCGCAGATGCAGCTGTCGAGCGGGAGGCGCGGACAGCTCCCGCACTGGCAGAGCAGGCGGGAGAAGAGCAGGCGCTCGTCGTGGTCGTGGATCTCGACGTGGCCCGCGTGCAGCGTGCTCGAGTCCTGGGCCTGCGCGAGGAAGGGCAACCCGAGCAGCGCCAGCAGGAGGAGCGCGGCCGTCGCGAGCGTGAGGCCCTTCCGCGGACCCGAGCGCCGCCGCTTGGGCTCGCTGACGATCACGGCCGCGCTCGGCCAGACGGCCACGATGGCGCCGAAGAGGACGACGAGGCCGCCGGCCCAGATCCAGGCGACGAGCGGCCGGACCATCACCTTGAAGGTGCCGCGCCGCGTCTGCGGATCGACCGTGCTCATGATGACGTAGAGGTCCTCGCGCGGGCGGCTGCGGATCGCGACCTCGGTCGTCGGCATCTCCGGGGCCGTGCGGTAGATGAACTTCGCCGGAGAGACGTGTCCGAGGGTGCGGCCCGCGCGATCCTCGACCGCGAGATCGGTGAAGACCATGCGCTTGTTCGGATCGACCTCCATCCGGGGCGCGTCGTAGCGCAGGCGGAAGCCGCCGACGTCGACCGTGGCGCCGGGACGGAGCGCGGCCTCGCGCTCCACGTCGTAGGCGGCTCCGGTGAACCCGACGAACATCAGCATGACGCCGAGGTGGACGATGTAGCCGCCGTACCTGCGGCGGGCCCGACCGACGAGGCGGAGCATGGCGACGGGCCAGCTCTCCTTCTTCGTCCGCACGCGGACGCCGGCGCCCCGCACGAACTCCTGGCCCACGCTCGCGAGCACGAACATGCAGGCGAACGTGGAGAGCGCGGGCGCGATGGCGTGGAGCTCGGCGAGGACCCGTCCGGTCGCGGTGTCGTAGATCTCCTCGGACGCCACGTAGGCCGGGAAGCCGACGGCCCGGCCGGCGAAGACGTGCGCGAGGAGGGTCGCGATCGAGAGACCGGTCGGCCACTTCAGCGCGTCGACGAGGTTCTTCGCCGTGGCCTTGCGCCAGGCGATGAGCGGGCCCACGCCGGCGAGCAGCATCAGGACCAGGCCGAAGGGGACCATCCACTTGTTGTAGAAGGGCGGGCCGACGGTGACCGTCTCGTCGCGGAGCCACTCGCTGATCAGCGGGTACATCGTGGCGCCGAGGACGAAGAGCATCATCCCGAGCAGGATCCAGTTGTTGAGCAGGAAGGCGAACTCGCGCGAGAGCAGCGACTCGATGCGGTGCTCGGCGCGGAGCTTCGGCACCCGCCAGACGATCGCGGCGATCATCGCGACGCCGAGGACGACCATGTACGCGACGAAGTACTGACCGATGTCGGAGCGGGCGAAGGAGTGCACGCTCGCGATGAGACCCGACCGCGTGAGGAAGGTCCCGTAGATGGTCATGAAGAACGTCAGGCAGAGGAGGAAGACGTTCCAGACCTTCAGCATGCCGCGCCGCTCCTGCACGATCGCGCTGTGCAGGTACGCCGTGCCGGCGAGCCAGGGCATGAACGAGGCGTTCTCGACCGGATCCCAGGCCCAGTAGCCGCCCCAGCCGAGCTCCTCGTAGCTCCAGAGGCAGCCGAGCAGGAGACCGAGCGAGAGGAAGGTCCAGGCCACCATCGCCCACGGACGCGCGGCCTTCATCCATTCGTCGTCGAGGCGACCGGTGGCGAGCCCGGCGACGACGAAGCCGAACGGGATCGCCCAACCGACGAAGCCCATGTAGAGCGACGGCGGGTGGATCGTCATCCAGTAGTTCTGGAGGAGCGGGTTCAGGCCTTCGCCGTCGAGCGGCACGGACGCGGCGAAGGTGGCGAAGGGATTCGCCGGGAAGAGCATCAGGAGCGAGAAGAAGCCGAAGATGCTCATCAGGGTCGCGAGGACCCAGGGCTGCAGCTCGAGGTAGCGGCCCCGCATCCAGATCGTGACGGCCGTCGTGTAGCCCGCGAGGAGGAACGTCCACCAGAGGAGCGAGCCGTCCTGTCCGCCCCAGAGCGAGGCGACGAGGTACCACCACGGCATCGAGCGGTCGCTGTAGCGCGCGACGTACGTGATGCGGAAGTCGTGCGTCTGGAACGCGTAGGCGAGCAGCACGACCGCCAGGGCGACGAACGCCGAGGTGGCGTAGGTGCCGAGGCGCGCCGCCGCGAGCAGGTTCGCCCGACCTCGAGAGGCCGCGAGCGCCATGGCGAACGTGTATCCCGCCGACGCGAGGATCAGGCAGAGGATCAGGTTGCCGAAGAAAGGGATGTCGATCGCGGCCATGGGGTCCGTCGCGGCCCCGGAGCGGGGCCAGGCCGGACTCTAGGAGTCGAGGGCGGGACCAGCAACCCTGCGGTCGGGACCTCGAGCGCGGTCATTGGATGCCGATGACGAAGGTGCAGACGTTCCCCGTGCACGCGATGCTCGGATCGGTCCCACCCCCGCAGCAGTCGGTGAGCGAGGCGCAGGTCTGGCCGACCTGGCGACACATCTGCGGATCGGGAGGGCTGCAGACGGGCGCGCCGCCGCCCGCGGGAGGCCGGCAGTCGCCGCCGCAGCACTCGCTGCCGACGCTGCAACCGTCGCCGTTCTGACGGCACGGACGCGGGGCCCAGAACGCCGAGACGGCCCGATGACGCGCGTTCTGGCCCGGCAGCCAGTAGGCGACCTCGCTCGGATCCGTCGAGCCGTCGGGATTGACCTTCACGGCCATGACCCAGATCTGCCCCGGCTGGATCGCGCTGTTCGCGTTGCCGGCCTGGACGTTTCCGTACGGCCGACGCGAGAGGAAGGAGAGCCAGAAGTAGCCGCCGCCCTGGAAGGGGGAGAAGTTCGGCTGGAAGTCGAGGCCGGTGCGGCCGGGGGAGCCCGTGACGGTGTTGTCCTTCTTCTCGGGCACGGACGCGGCGCAGCCGCGGGTGAGCCGGGTGAGGCCCGTGCCGTCGCGACGGGTGAGGTAGAGCGCCGAGGTATTCGCCCAGTCGCCCGCGTTCCAGGCATTGTTCGAATCGCGCGGATCGGAGCGGGAGCTCGTCCCGTTCGCGAAGGCGATCCACTGCGAGTCCGGCGTCCAGCTCGGGTAGAAGTTGCCGTGCGTCGGCTCGGTACCGATCTCCGCGCCGGCCGCGAGCGTGTTGTTCGCCGCGGAATTGCTCGCCCCGAAGAGCGCCGTGACCGTGCCGAAGCGATGCATCGCGGAGTCGACGACGGGGAGGAGCGAGAGGATGCCCGTGGTCGTCTGCCCAGCCCAGCTGGTGTTGCCGGCGATGAAGGCGACGAACGAATTGTCACGCGCCCAGGCCGGCATGGTGCCCGGATTCGGGAGCGTGATCGCCATCCCGCTCGCATTGTTCGCCTGGAGCGTGGCGCCCGTGAACGGATCGATCAGCCGGAGCGCGTCGGTGCCGCTCGCGGTCGAGACCATCGCGAGGGTCTCGTCGGGGCTCCAGCTCGAGAGGCGGTAGCGGATCGTGGTACCGCTCGCGGGCGAGCGCCAGACCGTCGGCGTCGGGCTCGCGGTCGAGAGCGTCTGGTCCGTGAGGTCGAAGAGGGCCCCGTAGTTGTCGAAGTTCGTGTTCGCGAGCATGTAGCGCCCGCTCGGCGAGATCGAGTGGCAGCCGACGCAGGTTCCGCCCGTCGTCGGGTAGGTGACGTTCGCGGGCGGGATCAG
>JAXLYX010000046.1:0-18898 GCA_046351215.1 Polyangiales bacterium
TGTCGAGACCCGCGACGAAGCGCAGGCCGCGCGCGACGCCGGCGCGCACTACGCTCAGGGCTGGTACTTCGCGCGACCCGCTTGCCCGCCGCCCGAGGTGCCGGACTCCGAGCCCGGACGGTCGCGGCCCGTGGGGCGCAACCACCGGACCTGAAGCGAGCGCGTCAGAAGCTCGCGACCTCGCCCGTCGCCAGGAAGCCCTGGTCGTACCGGTAGAGGGCGCGGCACTCGACCCTGCCGTCGGGGGCGACGAGCACCTCGACCACGCGCTTCACACGGCGGCCTTCGCGCAGCGTCTCGACCTCGACGAGCACGTTCGCCACGCGCGCGAGGAGCTCGTCGATGGCGTCGGTGGGACCCGTCTGACCGAGACGCGAGAGCAGCCGCAGCGGCGCCAGGGCGTCCTCCTCGACGGGGGCGTGCACGCCGACGACGTTGCCGCCGGCACGGCCGGAGAGGATCCGGACCACCCGCGCGAGCTCGCCGCCCGAGACGTCGTCGATGACGAGGCGATCGGAGCGGAGGCGGGCGGCCTGTTCGAGGACCTCGGGGTAGGTGAGGGCCGCGCGTCCGCGCCCCGCGGCGAGCGCGAGCGTGCCCGGACGATCGACGAAGAGGTCGGGGACGTCCTCGACCGTGACGAGGCGATCCTTCTTCGGAGCGAGGCCCGCGATCGCGCCGACGAGCGTCGTGACGCCGCTGTCGGTCGGCCCGCTGACGAAGACGTTCCGGCCCTCGTGGATCGCGCGCTCGAGGAGCACGCGGATCTCCTGGCTCATCACGCCCCCGGCGACGAGCTCGTCGGCCGAGAGGCCGCGACCGATGCGGCGGATCTCGATGATCGGGCCGCGCACCGCGACGGGCGGGAGGATCACCGTGACGTGGGGCCCGCTCGGGAGGACGGCCTCGTGGACCGCGTGACGCGGATCGAGGTGCTCGCCCGCGCGCGCGAGCAGACGCTGCGCCACGGTGATCAGCATGGAGCCGTCGCTGAAGCCGCCGGCGACCGGCTCGAGCCCGTTGCCCTGGTCCGCGTAGACCTGCAGCGGGCCGTTGACGACGATCTCGCGCACGCGTTCGTTCGCGAGGAGGCCCTCGATGATGCCGAGACCGACCGACTCGCGGAGCGCCGCGGCGAGCAGGGCCGTGTGGTCCCCGTGCTCGTCGAGCACGCCTTCGGCCGCGAGGTGTCGCACGGCGCGCTCGATCGCCTTCTCGGCCTCGGCCCAGCGCGCGTGGTCGTCCACGGAGGCCGCGGAGGTCTCGTAGATGTCGAAGTCGGTGGACAGGCGCGCCATGAGCGCGCGGAACGGATTGTCGCTCCCGACGCCGCCGAGCCCGAGCTCCGTCTCGAGGCCGCGCTGGCCCTTGGCGAGCCCGCCTCGCGTCGGAGGCCCTTCGCTCGCCACGTGCGTGCGCGGCGGCGCCGGCGTGGCGACCGCGGGGCGGGAAGGCTCGGGAACCGAGGGCTCGTGCTCAGGCTCGATCGTCCGGGCGTGCTCCGCCGGAACCGGCTTGCGCACCGACGGAACGGGCGGCGGGGGCGGCACGTGCGGCGTCGGCGGCCCGGCCACGGGAACGGGCGAGGGCGCGTTGAATTCGTCGTTCGGGATCGAGGACGGCTGGCCGCTGTCGCGCACCGCGCCCTCCTGCTCGATCGTCAGGATGAAGTCGCCGATGTAGATCTTGTCGCCGGGCTTCACGACGAGCGGCGACGTGATCTTCCGACCGTTCACGTAGGTGCCGTTGGTGCTCTTCAGGTCGACCACGATGAAGCGGCCGTCCTTGAGCACGAGGCGCGAGTGGCGCTTCGAGACGTTGCCCTTGCCCAGGATGATGTCGTTGCCCTGGACGCGACCGATCGTCACTTCGTTCTGGTCGAAGACCTCACGGCGTTGCGAGCCGCCCTTTTCGGTGATGACGATGGCGAACATGGTCCCTCGGCCTGGCGCGCCGCCCGGGAAGGCAGGACGACGCGAGCCCGCATTGCATCGGAACCCGCCTCCCGAGTCAAGAAAGACGTAGGAATTCCGTGCGCTTCCGGGCAACCGGGTGGGGAGGCCGGCGCCGTGGTCGCACTCCCGTCGGTCGTTCGGCTCAGTCGTCGAGCAGCCGCAGGCCGGGCGGCAGCGATTCGCCGAAGACCCGGCGCTCGTCCGCCGCCTCGAGGTGTGTGACCTCTCTCACCATCCGGACCCAGGCGGCGCTCGCCCCCGCCTTCTCGAGCCTCGCCGCGACCCGTTCCCGGGTCTCGACGGGCAGGTCCCGGGTCCGATCCCCGCTCGCACGGGCCAGGAGGGTCGCCGCGAAGGCGGCCGCCTTCGCCTTCTCCCAGTCGGCGGCCAGGCAGGCCTCGACCCAGGGGCCGACGACCGAGGGCGGGACGACCGTGTGGGCGCTGCCGTAGAAGGGGACCCGGGCTCCCAGGCGTCCGACGCTCCACCAGGCCTGGGGGTTCTCGCCGTGGGACACGAGGCGCTCGACGACGTAGCCGCCGATCCGAGCCTTGGTCTCCGCGGGCAGGTGCTCGAGCACGCCGACGAGGCTGATCATCTCGTCGACTCCGAGCTTCTTCGGGCCCGGAGGGCGCGGCTTCGGACGCGGCGACGGAGGCTCGAGGTAGAACTCGAGGCCGTCCAGGATCCTCGCCTGCATCTTCGCGTCGAGGCCGCCCGCGATGCGACGGAAGAGGGTCCAGAGCTCGGCCCAGTTCTGCGTCTCGGGCTGGAACTGCACGCCCTGATCGAAGACCGGCTCGATCTGCTTCACGCGCCACTCGTCGAGCGGATAGCCGGTGCCGGGACGCAGCGTGTAGCCGACGAGGTTGAACCAGACGCGCTCGTGGTCCGCGCTGCGCCGGCGATGCTTCAGACCGGCCAGGAGGGCGGAGAAGAGCTCGCGGCAGAGCGCCGTGTCCCAGCCCTCGCGCGGGCCGAGGATCTTCTCGAGATCGTTCCGGAGGCGCTTCACGTCCTTCGGGTTCGCGTCGCTCTGGCTCTTGCCGTAGCAGCCGCGGATCGCCTCGGTCGCCTCGTGGAAGCGCGGATGGAGCTGGGTCACGCGGCGGGCCGCGACGGACTCTCCACCCATGCCACGGAGCTGGAATTCGAGCTTGAAACGACGGCCCGGGGCCCCCTGCTCGACGCAGCTCATCTCGATCGTGCCGACCTCCGTGAGGGCCGTGACGAGACCGACCGGGATCTCCTTCGCTTCCTGCTTCTCGTCGCCGAGCACCGCCGCGATCGTCGGGAGCTCGACGTAGCGCTCGTCGTCGATCGTCACGAGGTCGCCGGGCCGTACGTAGGCGACGTCGCTCGTCGTCGAGACGAGGTGGAAGCGGACGGGCCGTCCGAGGCGGAGCGAGAACGTCCGCCGCTCGAGCGGGATCTCCTCGCCCTCCTCGGAGCCGCGCGGGAGGAGGCAGACGCCCTCGCGCACGCCGTCCTTCTCGCCGAGCACGAGGAAGTAGCTGCGGGCGGAGCCGCCTCCGATCTTCAGGCCGAAGCCGCGTCGCGCGAGGCCGTAGGCCGCGGCGCCGTGGGCGACGGCGAGGTCCGGGAGGTCGTTCTCGAGCACGCGCACCGGGGCCCCTCGCCAGGTCGAGAGGACCTCGACGATGCGATCGCGGAGCGGAGGCCCGTTGAACACGCCGCCGTTCAGCAGCACGGCGTCGGGCACGGCCAGCCGACCGGGCTCGGGGGCGCGATCGCCGAGCGCCTCGCGCGCGAGCTCGTCGTGCCGCGCGAGGAACTCGGCGAGGTGACGCGTGATCGCGGCGTCGGCGACGTAGGGGAGGCCGAACTCGACGATCGCGCTCTTGCGGCGTGCGGGACGGGCGTCCGAGTCGACGCTCGGGAAGAAGCCGTCGCGCACGAGCGCGAGGACGTCCTCGCGCGCGATCTCCGCCGAGACGGCCCCGCCGACGAGCCGCGAGCCCGTTCCGAGGACGGTCACGCGCACCGACTCGGGCGCGCCGTCCGAGAGCAGCCGTTCCTTCGCGAGGCGGCATTGGTAGAGCAGCTGCGCGAAGCGTCCGGCGCCGAGCGACTGCGCGCCGAGCTTCTCCTCGACCTTCCGCGCGAGGGCGAGGTCCATGTTGTCGCCGCCGAGCATCAGGTGCTCGCCGACGGCGATGCGCGTCAGGCGGGGCCCGCTCTCGCGGAGCTCGATCTTCACGAGCGTGAGATCGGTGGTGCCTCCGCCGACGTCGACGACGAGGGCCAGGCGCACGTCGTGGAGCGCCTCCTCGAGCTTCGTCCGGTTCGCGTCGAGGAAGTGGTAGAAGGCCGCCTGCGGCTCCTCGACGAGGCGCACGCGCGGCAGCCCGGCGCGTCGCGCCGCCTCGATCGTGAGCGCCCGCGCCCCTTCGTCGAAGGACGCGGGGACGGTCAGCACGACCTCCTGCTTCGCGAGCGGATGGTCGGGATGCGCCTCGTTCCACGAATCCGACAGGCGCCGCAGATAGCTCGCGGACGCGTCGACGGGGCTCGTCTTCGGGACCTCCGCCGGTGCACCCCAGGGGAGGATCGGCGCCATCCGATCGACCGCGGTGTGCGAGAGCCAGCTCTTCGCGCTCGTGACGAGCCGACCGGGAACCTTGGCGCCGAGCTCGAGGGCGAAGCGACCCACGACCGCGGTCACGGCCGGGATCTCTCCTTCGGTGTCGCGGCTCGAGAGCTCGAGCGCGTCGGCCGGGAGCTCGCCCTCGGCCGGATGGAAGCGGGCCGACGGGAGGAGCGGCTTCGCCTCGACCTCGCCGGTCGAGACCTGCTGGGCGATCGGGAAGACGCGCACCTCCGGAACGTCGGCCGTGGTGCGGGTGTCGGCGTACGCGACCACCGTGTGGGTGGTCCCGAGATCGACGCCGACGAGGAAGCGGGACGGCTCGGCCATCGCGCCCGAGTGTAGGCCGTCCCCCGGAGCGATCCACTCTCCCGTGTCCCCGCCCGCGCCCGAGCCCCCGTCGGGCGGTGTGCGAGCGTCGCCGACCCCGTCGCCCGGAAGGCGGAATGCCCACCGATTCCGTAGGTTTCCACTGCAAGGCGTAGTCGAGGGGTGATACCCTCGGCCCATGTCGGCTGGGTTCCTCATCATCGAAGACGAGCCGTCCGTCGCGCGCTCGCTCTCCCGTTACTTCCGCAAGCATCGGCCCGTGACGCTCGCGTCGAGCCTCGCCGAGGCCCGAAACGCGCTCTCCGACGGCCGCATCTGGAGCGGCATCGTCCTCGACCTCGTCCTCCCGGACGGCTCGGGCATCGAGCTGCTCGAGGAGCTCCGGAACAAGCACGTGGGCACGCCCGTCCTCGTGATCACGGGCGAGTTCAACCGCGACATCGTGAACAAGGCGCAGTCGCTGCGCGCCGAGTACGTCTGCAAGCCGGCCTCCGCCGAGAACCTCGCTCCCTTCATCCAGACGGCGCTGGCGCGCGAGCGCGTCGGCGACGAGACGATCGGCACGCGCATCGACGGGCTGACCAAGCAGCTCGGCCTGACGAAGCGCGAATCGGAGCTCCTCTCGCTCGCATGCGACGGCCTCTCGCGTCGCGACCTGGCGGAGAAGCTCGGCGTCGCCGAGAACACCGTGAAGGCCCAGATCCGGTCGCTGCTCAAGAAGAGCGGCGCGCGCAGCCTCGCGACGCTCGCGCAGCAGGTGCTCCGCGGTCAGGAGTGATCGCCGAGGGACCGCGAGCGCGCCTCATCCGCCCCAGGTGATGACCTGTCGGCAGGCGGGGGAGCCGTCCGCCACGCAGGCCGTGCGCTCCACCTTCACGTTCTTGCAGCCGAGCTCCTCGTAGATGATGCGACCCGAGGAGGCGTTCATCTCGCAGAGCACCGGATGATGGCTCCGCCACTCGGCGATCACCGAGACGTGCTTCGTGGGCGACTCGATGGTCTTCGTGACGATCCCGGTGTCGTAGTAGCGGTCCCACAGCGCCTGGGCGCGGTTCGCGTAGCGCTCCGGCGTCATGAAGAGCTGGAAGAGGACTTTGTAGACCCCGCGGAGATTCGCGCGGATGATGGCCTCGGCGCCGGCGTCGGCGAGCTCGGTCCGCTGCTTCGCCGAGAGGCCGCGGGTCATGCCGTTCAGGAGGCCGTGTGCGAGCGTCGCCGGGTACCAGACGTTCGCGAGCACGCCGTGGCCGGCGGACTTCGCATCGAGGTGCTGTTTCAGCTCCGCGGGAAGGGCGTCGACCACCGCCCGGAGCCGGTCCTCTCCGTGGGTGCGTGCGTACCAGTCGAGGAGGCGTTCGAACGCCAGCCCCTTCACGTGGGGTTCGTTCGACGCCTGCGGCGCGGTCGCGGGGGCAGCCATGTCCCCAGGGTCCATCCGAGCGCCGTTCGGGGCAAGGGGGGTGCCGACGCTCGTGCGGTCGACCCGATCGGAAGGCTTCGCCGTCCGGTCTTCTTCCATCGTTCGAGAAAACCGTCGCTCGAAACCGTGATTTTCCCCATTTCCAGGACGCATTCCAAGTCTTACAGAGTAGCAAGACATGACCGTAGGGATCGAAGGCGACGTGGACGTGGAGACGGGGCTCGAGGCGCTCTCGGAGCTCGCCTCGAAGGGCATCGAAAGGGAACGGCTACGTGGAGCGGCGCTGGCGGTCGACGACGCGCCCCCGGGCGGGGAGGGCGAGCGAGGCAAGCCCTTCGATCGGCTCGCCGCCGCGGCGAGGTCGCTCGGGATCCTCCGCGAGCCGACCCGCCTGTCGACGGAGCTCTTCCTCGCGCAGGCACCCGTGGGGACGACCTGGCTCGTCGAGGACGCGGCGGGTCGCCCGTGGGCCCTCGAAGCCCGCGGAGCCCGGGCCAGGGTGCGGGCCCTCGGCTCGGAGCGCGCCGAGTGGCTCGACGCCTCCTCGCTCGCGAGCCGTCTCGGCGCCCCTTCGCCCACGGCCGAGCTCGCCTTCCATGCGATCGAGGCCGGGCTCTCGTTCGAGGGCGTCTCGGCGGCCGCGGTCGGCGCCTCTCCCACGCGTCGCGTCCTCGGTCTGCTCCGGTCGGAGGGACGCGACGTGGGCGTCGTCGTCGTCTACGGCGTCGCGATCGGCTTGCTCGCGCTCGCGACGCCGATCGCCGTCCAGGCGCTCGTCTCCACCGTCGCGTTCGGCACGCTGCTCCAGCCGATCGTCATCCTCTCCCTCCTGCTCTTCGCCTGCCTCGCGCTCGGAGCGACCTTGCGGGCGCTCGAGGCCTGGGTCGTCGAGGTCCTCCAGCGGAGGCTCTTCGTGAGGCTCGTCGGCGACCTCGCCCACCGCCTCCCGCGGGTCGAGCACGGCGTGCACGCCATGGGCAACGTCGCCGAGCTCGTGAACCGCTTCTTCGATCTCTTCACGGTCCAGAAGGCCGCCGCGTCGCTGCTCCTCGGCGGCATCGAGTCGGCGCTCGTCGGCACGGTGGGCCTCGTCGTCCTCGCCTTCTACCACCCGATCCTCCTCGCCTTCGACCTGGTGCTGCTCGCCGCGATCCTCGGCGTCTTCTTCGTCCTCGGGAGGGGCGGCGTCACGAAGTCCGTGAAGGAGTCGAAGGCGAAGTACGCGGTCGCCGGCTGGCTCGAGGAGATCGCGCGCAACCCCCTCGCGTTCAAGCTGGACGGTGGACCGGCGCATGCGGTGCAGAGGACGGACGACCTCGCGCGTCGTTACCTCGAGGCGCGGGCGGCTTCGTTCGGAGTCGTCTTCCGGCAGTCGATCGGCGCGCTCGCGCTCTCGGCGGTGTCGAGCGCGACGCTGCTCGCCGTCGGCGGCTGGCTCGTGATCTCGAGCCGCCTCACGCTCGGCCAGCTCGTCGCCGCCGAGCTCATCGTCGCGACGGTCGCGGCCTCGCTCGCGAAGCTCGGCAAGCACGCGGACTCCTACTACGACCTCGCGGCCGCCGTCGACAAGCTCGGCGCCCTGGTGGACCTCCCGCTCGAGCGGGACGGAGGCGCGATCGAGGCCACGGGACGGGGCCCCGCGCGGCTCGTGCTCGAAGGCGTCTCGACCCCGACGCTCCGCGACGTCTCGCTCTCGCTCTCGCCGGGCGAGCGGGTCGCCATCGTCGACGCGGGGGGACGCGCGACGACGGAGCTCGTCGATCGGCTCTTCGGCCTCGCGGCCCCGGACGCGGGGGTGATCCGCCTCGACGGTGGTGACGTGCGGCAGCTCTCGCTCGACGCGCTCCGAGCCCGCGTGGCCCTGGTGCGCGGCCCCGAGGCCATGCTCGGCACCGTGCTCGACAACGTCCGGGTCGGCCGCTCCGACGTGCGGAGCGAGGACGTCCGCGAGGCGCTCCGGAAGGTCGGGTTGCTCCGCGTCGTCGAGCACATGCCGGACGGGCTCTCGACGCGTCTCGACCTCGGAGGGCGTCCGCTGACGCGGACCGAGGCGCAGAAGCTCACGATCGCGCGCGCCATCGCGCGGCGGCCCGGTCTGCTCGTGCTCGACGAGGCCTTCGACTCGGTCGGCGCCTCGGCGCGCGCCGAGCTCGGGGCCGCGTTGCTCGACGGGCCGCGCACGACGACGGTCCTCGTCGTGACCGACGAACCGTCGATCTGGCAGCGCTGCGACCGTGTGCTCGCCGTCGAAGGCGGAAGGCTCGTGACGCACGCGGAGGAAGGGAGGCTCGCATGAGGCTCGATCCTCCCCGCATGCCCGAGAGCGCCCTCGGCGACTTCCCCGCGAGCCGTCTCGTGCCGGTGCCGCAGAGCGCACGTCGGGTGGCGGCCGCGATCCTCGCGGTGCTGGCGCTGCTCGTCGCGGCGGCCGCCCTCGCGCCGTGGCGGCAGAGCGTCTCCGGCGAGGGACGCGTGATCGCCTTCGCGCCCCTCGAGCGACGGCAGGACGTCGAGGCGCCCATCGCCGGGCGGGTGGCGCATTTCTACGTCGGCGAGGGCTCGGTCGTGCGCGAGGGCGATCCGCTCGTCGCGATCCGCGACAACGATCCCGAGGTGCTCACGCGCTACGACGCCGAGCGGCAGGCCCTCGAGATGCGGTTGCTCAGCTATCGGAGCCGGGCGGACGTGCTGCGCGAGCGCATGATCTCCGTGAGCTCCTCCCAGGAGGCCGCGGTCGCCCACAACCTCGCGCGCGTCCAGGTGGCGGAGGAGCGGAAGCGGGCCGTCGAGGAGGGCGTGCGCGCGGCCGAGGCGGCGCGCGAGGCGGCCGAGCTCCAGGCGGAGCGGCAGGAACGGCTCGCCTCCGAGGGGCTCGTCAGTCAGCGCGAGGTCGAGCTCGCCCGTGTCGGGCTGACCCGGGCGCGCACGGATCTCGAGACCGCGCGCGCGGCCGCACGCGGCGCCTCCTCGGAGCTCGATGCCGCGAGGGCGGCGCTCTCGCAGGCCCGCGCCGACGCGACGGCGCGCGAGCAGGAGGCCGAGGCCGCCTTCGAGTCCGCGGAGGTCGACGTCGCCGGAGCGCAGGCCGCGATCCAGCGGCTCGAGATCACGATCGCGAGGCAGGACAACCAGATCGTGCGTGCGCCGCGCGCGGGCACCGTCTACCGCCTGCTCGTCCGCGTGGGGAGCGAGCAGGTGAGCCCTGGCGATCCGCTCCTCACCCTCGTGCCCAACGGCGACCGTCGTGCCGTCGAGCTCTGGGTGGACGGCAACGACGCGCCGCTCGTCGCGCGCGGACGGCCCGTCCGCCTGCAGTTCGAGGGATGGCCGGCCGTGCAGTTCACGGGATGGCCCTCGGTGGCCGTCGGCACGTTCGGTGGCCGGGTCGCCTTCGTCGACGCCACCGACGACGGGAACGGGAGCTTCCGCCTCGTCGTCGAGCCGGATCCGCGTCAGCCGCGCTGGCCGGGCAACGCCGTCCTCCGTCAGGGCGTGCGCACGAAGGGATGGATCCTCCTCGACGAGGTCCGCCTCGGCTTCGAGCTCTGGCGTCGGTTCAACGGCTTCCCGCCGAGCGTGCGGATCCCGGTCTCCGAGCGGCCGGCCGGCGCCGCCGCCTACGGGAGCGGCACCAAGAACAAGAGCGGCTACGGCGCGGGCGGGGGCTCGGCTCCCGCCTACGGAGGCACCCCATGATCCGCGCCCTCTGCGGCCTCCTGCTCGTCGTCGCCTCCCTCGGCGGGAACGCGACGGCGCGTGCGGACGGCGAAAGGCCCCTCACCGAAGCCGACGTCGTCGCGTCGGTGGCGCAGCACCATCCGAGGCTCCTCGTCGAGGCCTCGCGCGTCGCGGTCGCGGCCGCCGAGGTGCGCGCGGCTCGGGGCGCCTTCGATCCCCAGCTCGCGATCCGCGCCGACGGGCAGCTCACCGGCTACTACGACTACGGCCGGATGGAGGTCATGCTCGAGCAGACGACGCCCTACGGCGGGCTCGCGGTCTTCGGCGGCTATCGCTTCGATCGCGGAACGCTCCCGTCGTACTACGGCCTGTGGGATACGCTCGAGCTCGGCGAGGTGCGGGCCGGCGTGCGCATGCCCCTCCTGCGCGATCTCCGGATCGACGACGCGCGCGGCAATCGGGCCCGGACGGGCTACGAGGAGGAGGCCGCGCAGCTGATGCAGCGGTCGGTCGCGCTCCAGCTCGTGCGCGACGCGCGCCTCGCGTATCGCCGCTGGGTCGCGGCCGGGAGCTCCCTCGCGGTCGCCGAGTCCTTGCTCGAGCTCGCACGCTCCCGGGATGCGCAGGTCCGCCGCCTCGCGGACGAAGGCGCCGTCGCCTCGATCGAGGCCGTCGAGAACCAGCGGGCGCTCCTCCAGCGCGAGGCCCGTCGCATCGCCGCCGAGCAGAGGCTCGGTCAGGCCGCCGTCATGCTCTCGCTCTTCCTCCGCGACGAGGAAGGGCTGCCGCGCGTTCCCGGGCGCGCGGAGCTCCCGCCCGAGGCCGGGGCGCCTCCCTCGGGGCTCCCCACGGCGGACGAGGCCTACGCGCTCGCCGTCGCGAACCGTCCGGAGGTGGCGCGGTACGACGTCCTGATCGAGCGCGCGCGCCTCCAGGAGCGCCTCGCACGCAACGGCCGTCTCCCCCGGCTCGACGTGCGCGCCACGGTCTCGCGCGACCTCGGCGGCGCCGTGTCCTCGAGCCAGGAGCAGAGGCTCGCGGGGACGATCGTCGAGGGCAACGTGCAGCTCCTCTCCCCGATCCCGAACCGCACGGGCAGCGCCCGGGTCGAGGCGCGCGCGGCCGAGATCGACGGCATCGAGGCGGAGCGACGCTTCTTCCTCGAGCAGCTCCGGGCCGAGGTCGAGCGGGCCCTCCTCGATGCCGCGGCGGCGGAGGCCTCGATCGGCATCGAGCGTCAGGCCGCTTCCGTCGCGGAGACGCTCGCCGCGGCCGAGATGCGTCGCTTCGAGACGGGCGCCACGTCCCTCCTCATCGTCAACCTGCGGGAGCAGGCCGCCGCCGACGCCCGGATCTCCGTCGTCGAGCGCGAGGCCGAGGTCTTCGCGGCCCGCGCCGTCCTCGAAGCCGTGATCGGCCAGCTCCCCGCGTCATACTCCGACCCATGAGCCCGAAAGCCCGTACCGTCCTCCTCGCCGGAGCCACCGGCCTCGTCGGCCGCCACTGCCTCGACGAGCTCCTCGCCGATCCCGGCGTCGCCAGGGTGGTCGCCCCCACGCGGCGCCCGCTCGGCGTGACGCATCCGAAGCTCGACAACCCCGTGGTCGACTTCGACGCCCTCGAGAAGGCGCTCGAAGGGAGGACCTTCGATCAGGCGATCTGCTGCCTCGGGACGACGATCAAGCAGGCAGGCTCGCGCGAGGCCTTCCGCCGCGTCGATCACGACTACCCGCTCGCGCTCGGCCGCGCCGCGCGCGCGGGGGGCGCGACCCACTACCTCGTCGTCACCGCGCTCGGCTCGGACGAGCGCTCGCTCTTCTTCTACAACCGCGTGAAGGGCGAGGTCGAGCGAGGCCTCCGGGAGCTCGGGTTCGGGGCGCTCACGATCGTGCGTCCCTCCCTCCTGGTCGGCGAGCGGAGCGACCTCCGCTTCGGAGAACGCATCGCCACCCCGTTCGGCAGGCTCCTTCCCGCGAAGTGGAAGGCCGTCGACGGATCGACGGTCGCCAAGGCCCTCCGGGCCCTCGCCGCCGAGGACGCGAAGGGGACGCGGATCGTCGAGTCCGCCGAGCTCCAGCGCTACGCCTAGCCGATTTCGGATATGCTCGACGGATGTTCGGGGGAGCACGTCGCGCCAGCACGCACGAGCGCGAGATCGTGAGCGAGACGTCGATCGCCCGTCCGGACGGCACGCTCGATCGCGCGGCCGTCGGCTACGCGCGGACACCGCTCTTCGAGGGGCGTGGCGCCGGCCGCTTCCCGCGACGCAAGCGCTGGGTGTACTGGTGCGTGACGACGGACACGCACCTGCTCTCGATCACGCTCGCCGACCTCGACTACGCCGGGCTCGCGACCGCCTGGTTCCTCGACTACGAGACGAACGATCTCGTCGAGGCCGTCTTCGTCTCGCCCCTCGGGCTCGGCTTCCACCTGCCTTCGCGCGTCGCGGGGAGCGACGTCACGATCGTCTCGCCGGGCCTGCGCGTCGCGATCCGCGAGACGCCCGGCAACACACGGCTCGAGCTCTCGTTCGCGCGACGCGGCCGGACGGTCGACGCGGGCATCGACGTGGGTCTCCCGCCCGGCCACGAGACGCTGAGCGTCCTCGTTCCCTGGGACGCGAATCGCTTCCAGCTGACCTCCAAGCATCAGGCGAGGCCGGCGCACGGGGACGCGATCGTCGACGGGAAGCGCTACGTCTTCGACGCCCGCGGACGAGCCTTCGGGACGCTCGACTTCGGCTGCGGCGTCTGGCCCTACGCGACGGCGTGGAACTGGGGCTCCGGCTCCGGGGTCGCCCAGGGCCGCACGGTCGGCTGGAACCTCGGAGGTCTCTGGACCCGAGGCACGGGCGTCACCGAGAACGCGCTCGTGGTCGACGGGAAGCTCCACAAGATCGGCGAGGAGCTCGTCTGGGAGTACGACCTCGACGAGCCGCTCGCGCCCTGGCACGTGGCCGCTCCCCGGAGCGGAGCCGTCGACCTGACGTTCGTACCCTTCCATCCGAGGTCGCATCGGATGACGATCGGCGTGCTCTCGAGCGCGCTGCACCTCGCGTTCGGCCGCTGGTCCGGCACGGTCGCGACGACCGAGGGCGAGGTGATCCGCGTCCACGACGTCGTCGGATGGGCCGAGGAGCATCGGGCCCGCTGGTGAGCGCCGTCTCCGCTCGCGTCAGTGGAGCAGGATGAATGCGCCGAGACCCACGACCGCCAGCACCGCGAGGACGCCGAGCAGGATCGTGATCCCCTTGCCGCCCGAGCTCGACGGCGGAGGCGGCCGCGAGGAGATCGTCGCGACGGGCGCGGCGTGCGGCTTGTCCTCGACGCCGATCTGGAAGGACTGCGCCGAGAGCATCGACTGGATCTCGCGCATCACGTTGTCGTACGGCTCGCGCGCGACGTCGAAGGGCTTGTGGTAGCGCTGGGCGTAGAGGTCGGCGACGACGGGGTGCGTCCGGAGCTCGGCGCGCCGCTGGGAGACGTCCAGCCACCCGACCATGATCGTGCCGAAGCCGGAGCCCCCCTGGGGCGCCAGCGTGATCGCCTGGCGGGCCTTCTTGCCGCCCTCGGTGCTCTCCTCGGGGGCCTGCACCACGAGGTGCTTCGGCGGATCCGTGCCCATCCACGCGTTCGCGAAGCGCATGTTGAGCAGATCCGAGAGCTGCAGCGCCTGTTGCGCCACCATCGTCCGCTTCGGCTGGTTCGTCATATCCCCGCTCGGTCCGTGAGACCCACCGATGGTAGCCGGTCCCGGGCCGGAGGTCACTTTCGCGGCCATCCGCCTTCCTACGAGAAGAGCGAGCGCGTCCCGCCGAAGCGCTCGAGGTAGCCCCGGAGACGTAGCTTCCGGACGGTGTTCTCCGAGCTCATGTAGCGGATCTGGCCGAAGATCGGCCGCTCCGGGGCCCACGGGCGGTCGAAGCGGCCGAGGACCCAGCCGATGCCCGAGTAGGAGTTCGGGTCGCGCCCGTCGAGCGCGTACCGATCGTTGAGGCGCACGAGGCGGGCGAAGGCCTCCTCCGGGCTCGGGCTCCACTCGAGGACCTTCTTGCCCCAGAGCATGCGGAGGTAGTTGTGGATCACGCCGGTCTCGAGCAGCTCGCGCTGGGCGGCGTTCCACACGGGATCGTGCGTCCGTGCCGCCTCGAGCTCCGCCTCGTCGTAGAGGTGGGGGCGGGGATCCGCCGCGTGCTTCGCCAGCGTCGCGCGGGCCCAGGCGGGCTGGCTCTCGTAGCGATCGTGGTCCGGATGCCTGCGCGCGAACGAGAAGCCGAGCTCGCGCCAGACGACGAGCTGGTCGAGGAAGGCCTCGCGCGCCGGATCGAGGCGGAAATACCCCTCGCGCTTGCCCCCGTTCGGCACGAGCGCCGAGGGATCGAAGCGCTCGCCCACGACGGCGCGGAAGATCGCGTGCGCCGAGACGTGACCGAAGTGGAGGTAGGGCGAGAGGCCGCTCGTCGCATGGACCTCGGGGTCGTTGCGCTCGCCGTAGCGCGGGAGCCCCTCGCGGACGAAGCGGGCGAGGCGCTCCTCGGCTCGGCGGGGGCCGCCGGGCATCCCGTCGACGACGGGCACCGCGTGGTCGATCGGGAGCGAGGCGAGGAGGCCCGGGGCACGGAGGGAGTCCGGGGACCACGACGGCCAGCGCGCCTGCACGGCCGCGGGCAGTCGAGCGCGGGGCAGACCCTCGAGACCCTCGAGGGGACGCTCGGACGGGTAGGTGGCGAGGTGCACGGGCAGGAGCTTCTGTGCCTCGCGACGGTAGGCGTAGGCGCTCGCATGGTCGGCCGAGATCGCTCGCATGGGCACGAGGCCGTTCGAGTCGACCGCGACGACCGCGACGTCGAGCTTCGCGGCGGCGGCGGCCACCATGCGGGGCAGGAAGAAGGCCGGGAAGTCGTCCGTCACGACGACGCAGGCGTCGCCCGCGAGGGCTTCGAGCAGGCCGCTCCCCTCGCCCGGCCGGCGTTCCACGTAGGCGTGGTGGACCACGTTCGCGCGAGCCGCCTCCTCGGCGTTCTCCGCCATCCCGGAGAGGACGAAGGCGTGGAGACGATCGCTCGCGTGCGGATAGCCGACGCGTAGCGCCTCGAGCACCACGAGCGGGCGGCCGAAGGCGCGGGCGAGCTCCACTGCGAGATCGAGGGCGAAGCTCGAGCGCAGCCGTCTCGCCGCCGTGATCCAGTGGAGCACGTACCCGCGCTCGGGCCTCGGTGGTCGGTCGTTCACGAGCCGGAGCCGGGCGCTCGGAACGGTGGTCGCGGGAAGGAGCATCGGGGAAGCCCGACTCTCGGGATCCGGGGCGACCCGCGCAAGGCCCCGACGAGGTCCGCATTGGCCCGGCGGGCGCGGCGGGATATCGTCGCCCCGCGTGGACCTCCGCGAGATCCCCCAGGACGCCCGGACCGGGCCCTCACGACGGCATCCCTGGGAGGTCGCGCGCGCGGCGTTCTTCGAGGCCCTGGTGGGCCCGCTCGTCGCCGCTCGCCCCTGTCGCGTCCTCGACGTCGGCGCGGGCGACGCGTTCGTGGGCGCCGAGCTGGCCGCGTCCTTCGGGGAACGGGTCGTCGTGACCTGCGTCGATCCGGGCTACGCGACGCTCGGACGCCCCGCGTGCGCCGGCGTCCGCCTCCTCGATCGCATCCCGGAAGAGCGCTTCGATCTCCTGCTCCTGCTCGACGTGCTCGAGCACGTCGAGGACGACCTCGGCCTGCTCTCGGACCTCGTGCGCTCGAACCTCGGCGACGGAGCCCACGTCCTCGTCTCCGTGCCGGCTTGGCCCGGGCTCTACGCGCGCCACGATCGCGCGCTCGGCCACCATCGCCGCTACCGTCCTCGCGAGCTCCACGCCCTGCTCTCGCGGGCGGGGCTCGAGCGGCTCGAGGGCGGCGGCCTCTTCCACTCGCTCGTGCTGCCCCGCGCCGCCACCGTGCTCGCCGAGCGCCTTCGCGGCGATGCGGCCGAGGTGGGAGCTCCGCCTCCGCTCGAGTGGCGGAAGGGACCCGTCGTCACGGGCGCCGTCTCGACGGCGCTCGGCCTCGACAATCGCGTCTCGCGACTCGCCTCGCGTCTCGGCCTCGGGCTCCCGGGCCTCTCCGAGTGGGCGCTCGCCCGCGTGCCGACGAGGGCCCGATGAGCGGAGCCCGACGCCTCGTCTGGGTCGTTCCCTGCTTCGAGGAGGCTTCCCGTCTCCGGGAAGCGGAGCTCCTGCGGCTCGCGCGGAGCGAAGGGACCTCCCTCCTCCTCGTGGACGACGGCTCGCGCGATGCGACTCGGACCCGCCTGCAGGCGATCGCGGGCGAGGAGCCCCGCCGCGTCGAGGTCCTCGCCCTCGAGCGGAACCGCGGCAAGGCCGAGGCCGTTCGCCTCGGGATGCAGCGGGCTCTCGAAGGCGGCGCCGAGATCGTCGGGTATGCCGACGCCGATCTCGCGACGCCCGTCGACGAGCTCGTCCGTCTCGCCGAGGTCCTCGACGCGGAGGAGGCCGACGCCGTGCTCGGCTCCCGCGTGAACCTCCACGGCTCGCGCATCGAACGCGACCCGCGCCGCCATTATCTCGGCCGCGTCTTCGCGACGCTCGCATCCCTCGTGTTGCGCACGCCGATCTACGACACGCAGTGCGGCGCCAAGCTCTTCCGACGGGCCCCTGCCCTCGAGGCGGCGCTCTCCGCCCCCTTCCTCTCCCGCTGGGTCTTCGACGTCGAGTTGATCGGTCGGATCCTCGCCCAGGGCGGCGAGAGCTACCGCCTCGTCGAAGTGCCCCTCCGCGCCTGGAAGGACGTCGGCGGCTCGAAGCTGCGTCCGCGCGACTTCGCCCGAGCGGCCCTGGACCTCGGCCGGATCGAGCTCGACCTCGACAAGCGCCGGAAGCCCGGGCGTCCCGCCCAGGGCGACGAGCCGTACACGCCGGCGCTCACTCCCTCGTCCCGAACGGATTCGGCTGCCACATCCTCACCGCGAGCAAGAGGGGGATCAGGAAGTACGGGCCGTTGAACCCGAAGAAGACCCCGAGGTTCGTCGCCATCTGGCCCGAGAGCAGCTCCCAGCCGAAGAACTCGAGGACCCCGACCACCATCGTGCCCGCGTACATCAGCGCGAGCGGACGGATGCCGTTCACGCCCTTCGCGAAGGCCCAGACGAGCGACGCGGTGATCAGCGGGAAGACGAGGCCCGAGAAGTAGAGCCTCACGCGCAGCGGGAGCGGATTCGACGCGAAGAACGCGTCGCCCGCGAGCTCCGCGTAGAACGCGTTGGCGTCCCCGAACGGTCCGCTCGTGATGCCGAGCGCGTGCGGCGTGTCCGAGAAGAGCGACGAGCAGGTGAAGAGCGCGAAGGCGACGACGAAGAACCAGTCGCGCTTCCGCTCGGAGAGCGGCAGTCCGCGGGGGGCACGTTCCAGCATGGCGAACCCTCTACCACGGGCCGCCTTGTCCGTGTGGGCGTTCCTGCGCATCCTGCGCCCCCGAGGGACCCACGCATGCTGCTCGTCACCGGCGGCGCCGGCTACATCGGATCGCATACCTCGGTCGAGCTCCTCTCGGCCGGTCACGACGTCGTCGTCTACGACAACTTCGCGAACTCCTCGCCGAAGGTCCTCGATCGCATCGAGGAGCTCGCCGGCCGGCGGCCGATCCTCGTCGAAGCGGATCTGCGCGACGGAGCCGCCCTGCGGCGCGTCTTCTCGGAGCATCCCATCGAGGGCGTGATCCACTTCGCGGGCCTGAAGGCGGTCGGCGAGTCGGTCGCCGAGCCGCTCCGCTACTACGACCACAACGTCGTCGGCACCGTCCGGCTCCTCGAGGCGATGGCCGAGGCCGGCTGCGCGAAGCTCGTCTTCAGCTCGTCGGCGACGGTCTACGGCGTGCCCGAGGTCCTGCCGATCCCCGAGACCGCGGCGCTCTCGGCGACGAGTCCCTACGGCCAGACGAAGCTCACGATCGAGCACATGCTCCGCGACGTCGCCGCGAGCGATGCCGCGTCGAGCTTCGTGCTGCTCCGCTACTTCAATCCGGTCGGCGCCCATCCCTCGGGTCGGATCGGCGAGGATCCGCGGGGCATTCCGAACAACCTCATGCCCTTCGTGACGCAGGTCGCGATCGGGCGTCGCGAGTTCCTCGGCGTGTTCGGCGACGACTACGACACCGTCGACGGCACCGGCGTGCGCGACTACATCCACGTCGTCGATCTCGCCAAGGGTCACGTGCGTGCTTGGGAGAAGCTCCGCACGAGCGCGCCCGTCGGCTGCGTCCCCGTGAACCTCGGAACCGGTCGCGGCTACTCCGTGCTCCAGGTGGTCGAGGCCTTCTCCCACGTGCTCGGGCGTCCCCTCCCGTACCGCATCGCCCCGAGGCGACCGGGCGACGTGCCCGTCTGCTTCGCGGACGCCCGCTTCGCCGAGGAATTCCTCGGCTGGCGCGCCGAGCTCGATCTCGACGCGATGTGCCGGGATTCCTGGCGCTTCCAGCAGGCGAATCCGGACGGCATCGGATGAGCGAACGGGCGTATGCTCGCCGGCATGCGTCCTCGTGAAGCCGTCTACCTCGTCCTCGCCCTCGTCGGTCTCGGCCTGACGTGGTGGAACAACCTCTCGTTCCTCGTCGAGCACGGCTACGTCTTCGACGTGGCCACCTTCGTCCGCGAGTCGGGCTCGACGGCCGCCGCTCGTTCCCTCGCCTGGGATCTCACGATCGGCTCGACCGCCTTCCTCGTCTGGATGTGGCCCGAGGCGAAGCGGCTCGGCATGAAGCCGCTCGTCTGGTTCGTCGTGACGATGACGATCGCGTTCGCGTTCGCGGCGCCGCTCTTCCTCTTCTTCCGCGAGCGGAAGCTGCGCGCTCAGGGGTAGGGCCCCTCTCGCCGAGGGAGTTGGTCATCGTGGTGGCAAAATGCTACCTTCGATGCATGG
>JAXLYX010000047.1:0-15113 GCA_046351215.1 Polyangiales bacterium
ATTCCCGAGCGCGCAGCTGCTCGGGCCCGGGGTGTTGGAGCTGTCGATCACACCCGAGACCAAGACCCTCGTGCTTCGAACATCGGGTTGCGTGTGGCTCGTGAGGATAGGTCGGCTCGACACATTGCCCTCCACAGCTAGGGACGACATCCTGGACTCCGTCGTGCAGCGTCTCGTCGGGCTTGGGCTCCTCGCCTCCATGTGTCGGTTCCAGGGCGACGATGCGGATTGCGTGCGGGAGGCAATCGCGGCCTTGCAAGCAGAGTACATGGACCTCGACGAGCCGACGGGCGTTCTCGACGACGCGACGCTGGCGGACCGCGATCCGCAGGCGGAGGCGTGATGGAGTTCGCGCTGTCGGATCGTCCTCCGCCCCGGTCGAAGTCCACGAAGCCGTTCCTCGTGGGCTGCCTTGTGCTCGCGCTTTTGGTCTTCCGATTCCTGCACGGCCCGCGTGAGCCGCGAGCACGGGACTGGCACGACGTGTACGTCTACTACGTCGACCGCGCGGGGCATCCGTACCACGTCGAAGACGTGTGGTACGGCGTGGAATCCGCCGACCCGAGCCCCTTCTGTCGCTACGCGTACCTCGTCTTTCCGGCATTCGATTTCGACAACGAGTGGCACTACCACCCGCCGGTCCAGGTGGACCGGCACGGGCGGAGGTTCGTGCGGTTGCCCGGACGTTTCGAGGACAATGGGTGCCGGCCGCGGCACTCGGGGCTGCGAATGCGTGCGAGCTTAATCTCGGAGGACCTGGTCACCGACTGCAGTCTGGTGCTGTCCGATCCTCCATTCCGCATGTGGTGCTCGGACACCGGCATGACCCCCGTGACGGTGGGGTACGTAGCGCCAGGAGCGACCGAGTTCCGCGATCCCTACGGAGGCTCTCCGAACCCCGACCACCGCGCTCGTTCGGAAGGTGTGCCGCGAGTTCCCTCCGCGAACCCGGGACCGCTGTTGCGCGTCGGTTCGCAGGAGGAGTTCCTGATTCTCTTCACCGATCACTACTGATTCGAGGCTTTGCCCAGATGAGGAGACGTCATGACCGAGCCATCAAGTGGGCGCGAGACCCCGATGAGGTTCTTGCCGGACGACTACGTGGAGTTCGGCGGTGTCAGGGACGGCACGGGAAGGGTGGCGAACCCGTTGCTCGACACGTTCGCCCCGCGGCTCTCCGATCGGCGTACAGTCGGCTGGTCTTGAACGACTGACCAGGCCGCGGTTCGCAGAAGTGGTTTTAGGTCAAACCATCTTGGGTGGGTAATGGACGTTCATGTTTCCCATGACCAACCGAGCTGTCGGAGTTGACTCGCGAGGAATGGGAAACGGGCGGGAAGGAAGGGTGCGGCGCATGACGCGGTCCAGCCTCCAAGCGGTTCGACCGGGCATTCTTCGGCAGTACTACGAGAGGACGTTCGGCGAAGGTAGCGGGATTCCTGCTGCATACCTCGGCACTACGCCCGAGGAGTACGTCGCATTGCGGCGAATCGAGGCGCCCGAAGCGAGCGCACGGTCGCTTCTGGCCAATTCACCGTATCTCCTCGGTAGCGCCCGCCTTGTCGACGATCCCCTCGGCCTGAACGGTTCGCGCCTCGAAGGAGGAACGAACGATGAACGTGACGGTGGAGCAGTTTCGCAAGGAGGCGGCGCGACGACGCGCGGGACGGAGCCGCGGCGCAGCGCCGTATTCGTCGGAGCAGAAGGCGTTCGCGGTGGACTGGACGCGGGCAGTGATCGCGAAGGGCGGGTCCTACACCTCGGCTGCCCGCGACCTCGGCGTCTCGGAGATGACCCTCCGAACGTGGGCGAGCGCGGGCGCTGGAGAGAAGTCGCAGGCGAACGCCTTGCGTCGCGTCGTCGTCCGCCCGCCCGCGACGGATCTCGTCGCGGGTCCGAGCGTGGTCGTCGTGACGGCATCCGGGCATCGTGTCCTCGGCCTCGACGTCGCGAGTGCGGCGACGCTCCTCCGGGCACTCGGATGATCGGCTCGACGAGGGCCGTGCGCGTGTTCGCCTACGCCGAGCCCGTCGACATGCGCAAGGGCTACGAGGGTCTCGGTGCCCTCGTGCGCCACTCGCTCGGGCGAGACCTACTCCGCGGCGACCTCTTCCTCTTCGTCGGTCGTGGACGACGCCGAGCGAAGGTGCTCCTGTTCGATGGGACCGGGCTCTGCATCTTCATGAAGAGGCTCGAGAAGGGCCGATTCGCAGCGCCGTGGGAGAGGTCGCGAGGCGCACGCGAGGTGGAGATGACGACGAGCGAGCTCGCCCTTCTGCTCGAAGGAGCCGAGCTCGTCGGACGCCGACCGCTGAGTCCGACAGCGATCGTGCCGGAAGACCTTGCGCGGTGGATCGCGACGTGATGAAACACGCGCGCGATGCGCGTCTCCGACATCGATGATCCTCGGCTGCTGCGTCAGGCGGCCGAGCTGCTCGAGAAGGAGAACCATCGCTTGGTCGCGAAGCTCGTCGAGCTCACGGCTGAGCTCGCGTCGCTCCGCGGCGGGAACAAGCAGGAGCAGCTCCAGCTCGAGCTCATCCGCGTCCAGGAGGAGCTCGCCGCGATGCAGCGGCGACTCTTCGCGGCGTCGAGCGAGCGCCGGCCATCAGGCGACAAGGAACCGGGCCCGAAGCCCGAGGCCCCATCGACGCGTCGCGAGCAGAAGGAGCTTCCCCGGGTTCCCATCGTCCACGCTCTCACGGCGGCGGAGTGCGTCTGCGAACGCTGCGGCAACCCGCTTCGCGAGTGGGAGGGGCAGACGGAGGACCACTCCCTCGTCGGCGTGCTCGCACGTGAGTTCGTGATCGAGGAGCACCATCGCAAGAAGTACGTCTGCCGCTGCGGAGCGCCTCCCGTGACGGCCCCAGGCCCCGTGCTGATGCCGGGAGGGGGACGCCACTCGCTCGACTTCGCCGTCGAAGTCGCGATCGCGAAGTACGCCGACCACATGCCGCTCGAACGACAGACCCGCGCGATGAAGCGCGACGGGCTCGACGTCGAATCGAGCACGCTCTGGGACCAGATCGAGCGGCTCTCGCGCCTGTGCGTCGGCGCCCACGAAGGGCTCCGCAATCGTCTCGTGCGGTCCGAGCTTCTCCACGCGGACGAGACGCCGTGGTACCTGCTCGACAAGGGCCGCAAGCACTGGTGGGTCTGGTCGCTCTCGTCGAACGACGCCGTCTACTACGCCATCGACCCGAGCCGCGGGCACAAGACGTTGCTCCGCATGCTCGAAGGCTTCGACGGAGTCCTCGTCGCCGACGGACACTCCGCATACGAGACCGCTCGCAAGGCTCGGTCCGCAACGCTCCGTCTCGCAGGGTGCTGGAGCCATGGACGCCGAGGATTCGTCGAGGCCGAGCCCGCGTACCACGAATGCGTGGAGGTGCTCGACCTCATCGCGAAGCTCTTCGAGGTCGAGAGAGACCTACCCGACTGGGCCGTCATCTCCGACCCGAAGCTACGCGGCGCCGCGCTCGAGCACATCCGATGCGTTCGAGCCGCTCGCTCGGCTCCCATCGTGGACGCGATCGAAAACTGGGCGAAGGCCCAGCGAGCTCTTCCGAGGAGCAAGCTGGGCGAGGCCATCACCTACCTGCGCAACCAGTGGGAGGAGCTGACGCTCTTCCTGCGGGATCCGCGCGTGCCGCTCACGAACAACCACGCGGAGCGAAGTCTTCGCGGGCCCGTCGTCGGTCGCAAGAACCACTACGGCTCGAAGTCGCAACGCGGCACCGAGGTCGCCGCGATCTTCTACTCGCTGATCGAGTCCGCGAAGCTCGCACGCGTCGACGTGCGCGAGTACCTCCGCGCCGTCGCGGTCGCCTCGATCGAAGGTCGTGAGCCGGTCCTGCCGGGCGACCTCCGTCACCCTCGCTGATCGGCCCGTCGGCGCTCGCGCAAGGCGGGCGCTGCCGAGGAGATACCATCTACCTCAACGTTCCGTTCGCGGCGGTAGGAGGCGTGCTGCTCCTCTTCGCGCGCGGGATGCCGTTCTCGATCAGCGCGGCGATCGGATTCATCGCGCTGTTCGGTATCGCGGTACTGAACGGCGTCGTTCTCCTCACGACCATCAAGAATCGACGTGCCGACGGGCTGTCGGCTGCGGAGGCGGCGCGCGAGGGAGCCGAGAGTCGTCTTCGAGCCGTCGTGATGACCGCGACCGTCGCGGCGCTCGGCTCCGATCGGCGTACCGTGGGGTGTTCCTGAACGGCTGACCAGGCCGTAGTTCGCAGAAGTGGTTTTAGGTCAAACCATCTTGGGTGGGTGAGGGGCGTTCATGTTTCCTATGACCAGACGCGCATGACCGCTCCGACGGAGGAAGAGCGTCTGCCGAGCGACGAGAAGAACGCCCCGCCAGCGACAACTAGAACGCCCCATCTGACAGCGGCCTGGTCGCGGGAAGGATCTGGACCTCCACGAGGCCCGGCCGTGACCGAGAGCAACGCACAAGCGAGCGAACGGATGAGGGAACTCGCGAAGCACGCTCAGCTCGGCCTGGCTGCGGCGAAGACCGGGATGAACCGCAAGACGGCGAGCAAGTACCTCGCGTCCCCCGATGCCCCCGAGGCGCCGCCGAGCACCTAGGGTTCGTCCACCTTCGCCGAGGCAGACCCGGCCCGCATTGCCATGGCCGCCGCCCGCATGGAATCGTGTCGGACTCGAGGCCCATGCCGCACGCCCCCGAACCAGGCTGCTACTGCAGTCTTTGGGATACCCACCCGGAGGTTCTCCGATCGCAGGGCGTTCCCGAGGGTTTCTGCGGCATGTGCGACGTCTGCGGGAGGCCGGGACACACCCGCCACCATCCGGGCGCCGTCCCGTACACGGGGGCTTGGTGCGCGTCGCACTATCGCCGACTTCGCTGGACGCATCCGGCGACGACCCGAGGCGCTGTGCTCTGGCTCGTCGGGATTGCCCTCCTCGTGTGGGCGCTCGACGTGCTCGCGACGGGAACCTGATCTCGACGTTCCGTCCACTGCGGTTTCGTTGACGCCTGCTCTTCCGTCATGGAACGTTGCCCAGCTCCCATGCGCGCGCTCTTCGTCTGCAGCCAGAACAAGCTCCGGAGCCCCACCGCGGAGGACACCTTCGCCTCGTGGGAAGGCATCGAGGTCGCGTCGGCCGGGACCGACAACGACGCCGTGACGCCACTGTCCGGCGACCTGATCGAATGGGCGGACGTCATCTTCGTGATGGAACGCACGCACCAGGCGAAGATGACCCGCAAGTTCAACGACCTGCTCCGCGGCAAGAAGATCGTCTGCCTCGCCATTCCCGACGAGTTCGAGCGCGGGGATCCTCGGCTCGTGGCGATGCTGATCGAGTACGCGGGGGTTGTAGGAAGCATGAACGCCCCCTCATCGCCCACCACGATTTGACATAACCCCCGATCCACGAAGTACAGCCGGGTCACCCGTCCACGAGACGCTCACCGTACGCCGATCGGAGCTCCTCGCGGACCTTCATGCCGCGGATGCGGCCGGTGAGCCCAGACGGGCACGTGATGACGTCGGCCATGCGCTGCCTCCTCGGGGGTCAAAGCAGGCCGGGAGACGCGGCGGGGACAGACGAGCGCGCCGCCCGCACCGCCAGCACCTGCTACGTCAGGAGACCCCTCGATATCAACGCACTTCGGCTACAGGGCTACCATCGACTGGAATCTCGCCGTCCATGAAGTGAACGACAACTACGTCGCCCGTCCGAAGATACTCGAATCGAACGCCTGCGGACGTCAGGACGCGCACACGAAGGACGATTGCGTAGTCGTGGCGCGCGGTTCTGCACGACACGCTCGCGATCCGGTCGAGATTGAATGTTTCGCCGTGGACCGGCGTCGCGTCGAGCACGCAAGCAAAGTCGTTCCCCGGCCGGACGGAGAGAGACGTCCCGCCTACGCTAGTGGAGACCTGTACTCCGGGAGGTAACTGAGCCAACTGACGCGCGGTCCGGTCGGCCGCTTCCCGCGCGAGTCTCTGCTGCTCACGAAGCTGACCTTCTTCGAGAAACTCCATAAAGGAATAGGGAACGAGGAGAATCATCGCGAGTACCGCCAAGTGGGCCGAAAGTTTGATCATTGCAGCCCACTTCCCGCCTGGGTAAGCAACCGGATTTCCGTGATGTGCGGGACGAATTCTTCTCGCTGTTCCAACTATGATCTCCCCAGGCACCGCGCGCGCAGATTCTCTGCAGCCCGCTGAACGTGTGTCGCGATTTTCAAGACCGCGTGTCACGCGATCTTCGTCACCGCATGAACTCGCTGACGACCATGTATGCGACTCCGAGCAACGCGGCAACGATCGCTAGCATCATGAAATTGACGACAGCTCTTACGAGAGGCTCCCAGAACTTGCACCCGAGTGCGAAGCCGATGGCGATGCCGATACCGCCATGAACGTGGAGCTTATGCGCGAGGAAGTACCCGGTATGGCATGTGAGGAGAAACATGATTGCGAAGGCCGCCAAGTAGACCCCGCCCTCCACGCGCTCCTGGTGTTCAGCCTCGGTGATGAAGCGCTTCTCGGACGCGAGCCAGCGGAAACCGGTGTTCTTATCTGACGTCATAGACACGTGTTCCCATCTTGAAGCGATCGGTGTGCGTCTCGGCACACTCAGGTCGGACTGCGGCGCCGCATGGGTCGGGGCTACTCGGAACTTCCCCAGCAGACGAATCGTTGGACAGGCGCGCGCAACGTCGTCCACGCGCTCGTCAGCGCACCGCAGGCTTCTCCGCTCGGCTCGATCGGCAACGAGATGCCTCTGCCTAGCGAGTGGCTCTCCCCCGCCGCTTCGCACGCCTCCGTGTCCCACGGGGTCAAGCGGTGGCAGACCGCGGTCGGTTCGCTCGGACTGGTCCTTGACGCCGTCGTTGTGAGAAACACGGCCGACTCGTAGTCCTCCGCATCCCGTAGGCTATAGGTCACGTTAGTCCAAGTTCGGGATCCCTCTACTAGGAACCGCAAGCGAACACTAAGGCAGCTCGATTCGCCACGAGGGCAAACGTCGGCATCGAACGCGCTGGCCGTGCCCCTATCGTGTTCGACGCAACCCGCGAGGTCTCGAGCGAGCGCCTCAGCCGACATGCCCGTGCCCACGAAGTTCACAACCTCCGTCGACGCCGGTAGGAGGACCGACGCGACTACCCCATCGTCGATATGGGGTCCATGGCCCACGGGCCGGCAAGTCGTTGGGTCCGGAACATGTGAATTCGTCTCGGTCGCCCATCGCTTCGTCGTCCGCGTTGGAAGTGTAGATACGATGCGACGAAGCGTGGTGAGCGATTGGCGGTCTCCGTGGAGGGCTTGGACAAGACGAACGGTTGCTTGGCCCACGGAGCGGTAGGAGGTCGGTGTTCGTAGGCCGCGTCCCCAATTGTCGAAGTCGAACAGCCCGAGCCTAACCGTCCGAACGTTCTGCCCAAACTCAAGAAGCAGCTCCGCCAGTTCGTCCGGGTTCCAGGAGGCACCGAGGCGGCCGAGCCACCGCTCGAAGGTGCCCGGACGGAAGAATTCGGCCCGAAGGAAGTCGGTTCGGCCGTAGGTCTCGACCGCATCGTACAGCAGGCGCTTAAAGGCCCGGACGGACCAGGTTTCGTATACCGTAAGGTTCCCTTCCGCGACGGTGGGAATTTCCATCGCTTCGTCGTGGGCACGAAATTCGTCCAAGATCTCGACGACCGCTACCGGATCCGTGAGATCGGACTCTTGCGCTCGCGCTTCGTCGGCGGGCACTACCGGTTGATCCGGAGGTGCCCCCTGGAGATTTTCCGCCTCAGCCGCGGGACTTGGTGGGGCGCCGAGTTGGTACGGGTCTTGGATGTCGTGCCCATATGTCGGGGATCGAGTCGCCTGGGCGCGCACTCCGCGCACTCCAGCTCCAGTAACCCCGAGCGAAAAGGCGAAACAGGACACGAGTATCCAGATTCGTTCGTAACTCATGGCCAATATCCGTCAGGGCTATGATTCGCAGTGATGTGCATCACGTCGCTCGAGTATCATTGAGCACGCACTTCGGTGAAGGTCCCCGTCATCGATGGCGTGATCTGTCCGCCGTTCTTCGGGAACTTACGGTCGGCGAGGACACGCTCCTCGCCGACCTTCATGCCGCGGGCGCGGCCAGATAGCCCAGACGGGCACGTGGAGATGTCGGCCATGCGCTGCCTCCTTTCGGAGCACGAGCTCCATGATGAACGTCCAGACCTATGTCGGAACGAAGTCGGAGCTCTAACGACAATCCTGACGGGCGTTGAAGTCGTATTCGTACGATTGGAGTTGGCTACGGTCTGTCGCTAGTCTGCCCTGAAGCCGCTCACGCGACTCAAGGACTATCATGCGTTCAATTCGCGATAAGTTACCACTCAAAATGCGATGCACTTCGTTCAGTTGGGCAGTGTCGGAGCAAACAGCCTGCACCGCCTCACGAAGTTCGTGCAACTGGTCAACCTCCTCGCTCGCGGCCGCATGTGCGGAAGTCGCGGCGTCGTAGAGCGCCTGGTATCGGCTCGATAGCTGCTCAAACTCTTGAGGAAATGCCAGCGCCATAATATGCAATTCACGACCGATTCCACCGATCAGTCGCATTCGCCAGAACACGTCCAGGTCATCGGCTGCGTTAACCGCCGCGGAGTATCTGGCGTTCGCCAACCGTCCAGCCGCCGATCGGCGTCGTGCGATCGTTGCCTGGATTTGGTCGAATTCCGAGGTGAGCGAGCCAAGGGCTTGCTCGAGGCGCTCACGCGACGCCGCGCGTCGGGTCGAGTCCGATTCGCTTCTGCGCATGTCGAAGACCAAACGGACCTCGCCTCTCCGCCGCTGGGCGTCAGCGTTCGCCGCCGACGCGCGCTCGGAAAGTCCGGTGAAATCATCACCGAAGCGTTGGCGATTCTCGCGGAGGAGCGTTTCGAGAGAACTGGCGAGAATGACGCACCATTCGAAGTCATCGAGGTCGAAACTCGAGACATCGCGCGCGATACAACGCGCTACGCGCGAAAGGCCACCCTCGACCCGGCGTTTCCACCCATCCGCTCCCGCGAGTTCAAGTGCGCGTTGCCGTTGTTCTGTCGACAGAGCGCATGCCGAATAACACAATGCGATCACATCGCGACCATCGTGCTGTGACCACGTGCTCAACTTCGTGTCCGTGAATGCTATGATCTCGGCGGTGGCAAGAGATCTGGACCGCGCCACGCATCCTTGAAAGGTGATCCACGCGAAGTCATTGCCCTGAACGATGGGACTCTCGGACCAGAGCCAGTTATTTACAATCTGAATAGACTCGCGGATCGATCCCGAAGCGGACGGGTTCGCACAGATGTGGCTCGAATACTCGTTCGCGCACTCCACTGCTCTCTCTTGATCCGTCCAGGACAAGTCTGGATCGAACATTCCGCTGCAACGCTCTGGAAATGAATCCAACGCTGATGCGACGACTCGCACCGTTCGTAGGGCGTCGATCAACTCGCGGCTTCGCGTGTCCGATTGTATCGGAGACTGGGCGTAGGATCGCTCGTTGCCGTGAAGACTGACGGCCACGGTGAACGAGAACATCAAGATGAAGCTGCGTCTAACGGGGCTCATACCTGTCCGTGATCGTGGCGAGAGCGACGAATAGCTGGTGCGCGTCTTCCCGGCGCATCACGATCGTCCATCCTGTGTCTGAGTCGCCGGGCGGTCCGGTGTGAATGGATACCACGCCGTCAGCACACGTGACAGCGATCTCTCGGTTGGCACGATCACTCGGAGACGTGCCCGGTGCGATCAATCTCATGGACCGTCACATATCATCTCATCGCGGGTTGTAGGAAGCATGAACGCCCCCTCATCGCCCACCACGATTTGACATAACCCCCGATCCACGAAGTACAGCCGGGTCACCCGTCCACGAGACGCTCACCGTACGCCGATCGGACGCGCGCATGAAGGGGCGCCCCCTCTCCTGAGCCTCCTTCGACAGTGTCCTGGCCCGTCGCCGGCCGATCGAGGCTTCCCGCGGACGCGCGTCCCCAACGCCTCCGTCATTCGTCGTAGGAGACCAACGGCTCGTCGAGCTGATACGTGGTTTCGGCGAAGTCGCCGCCCCCCATCGGAGGACCGGTTGCCTTGCGAGCGAGCCCGAGCCGCTCGGCGAGCGGGCGAGCGACGCGCTCGTCATCGACGAGGGCGACGAGCCGCAGAGTTCCCTCGCAATGCGGGCAAGCGAGCACGTCGAGCTCGAGCCCTCGCTTCATGAGCGTCGCCCAGTCCGAAGGCGAACGAGAGCGAGTGGGATGGCCTTGCCCACGGGCACCGGATTCCTCGCACTCGACACCCACCGGCCGCCCGTAGCCCACGACGCGCTCGCGATCCCTCGCATGGGCTGCCAGCACCCCGTGGTAGACGAGCAGGTTCGCATGCGGACGCGGCACGAGCGCGGCGAGCTTCTCGACGAGCTCGAGCGGCGTCAGCGCGAGGTGGGTCGTCCCGTCGGGCCAGGGCGATTTCAGCGCGACGAGCACCTTCCCATCGCCACGCATCGAGAGCTCCGATCGGCGTACCGTGGGGTGTTCCTGAACGGCTGACCAGGCCGTAGTTCGCAGAAGTGGTTTTAGGTCAAACCATCTTGGGTGGGTGAGGGGCGTTCATGTTTCCTATGACCGAGGGCTGCATCGAGGTTGGACCGCAGAGCACGCGGCATACAATGACGATGTGTGTCGAATGCTGGACGATCTCAATGTTCACGCGTTGCAACACAATTGGACTCCGACGCAGGCTAGCGATGCGCTGAGAGATCTCCAGTTGACACTTCGCGGAGACTTCAATTCCGGATCGAGGACTTGCGCCTGAGGTGACGTATGGAGATATTTCGACTGAAGACAACCGTCTCAGATCCTGATGCGTTGATCCAGATCGAGAAGCATGAGGATGTCTTCCGGGTTGTCGATGGGTGGCGTCCGGGGGACTCGATTGTTGGTGATTGGCGTGTGAAGGCGGTTGCGAAATCTGGGTACACAATGGACAGGTTGCTGTCCGTCGATTACCTGGATTCGATGCCGACATATCCGATCTTTTCGGCGAAATTCGTCGAGCGGATCGGGGATTGGCTCGTGGGTGATATGAGCTTCGTGCCTGTGGATGTCGTTTGTGGAAGTGAGGTGATTGTTTTCTATCTTGGAATCGTCAAGAGGCGTGTTGAGTTGATTGATCGAGTCCGTTCGGAGTTTCGTGTGCTTGGTGGGGCGAAGATTCCTTGGAAGATCGTGGTCTCGGCCCCTGCGTTCGGGGGGTCGCTCATCGCGAAGGATTGCGACTATTCCGGGTTCTATGTGACTGTCGTCTCCCACGCTATTCCCCCGCGAATCCCTCACGCTCCGTCGTGACGGTCCCGGCGTGAAATCCCACTTTGCGAGCCCACCTCCTCGCCTGCGATGAGGTGACGGAACGCGAGACGCCGGCGGCCCGCGCCACGTGAGGAGCGGACGCGCCGGCGTCGTCATCGAGGCGTAGTCGTCGGGGCTATGCGACTTCCTGCATCGCGAGTTGCACGTGCTCGGTGGTGATCGACTTCGCCTTGGCTATCGCCGCGGCGAACAGGGCGTGATGGGCGAGAGCGTTGGCCTTTCGTGGCAATCCGCTCGAGGCCTGGAAGATCGCCTCGACGGTCGCGGGCTCGAAGATCGGCAGCTCGGAGCCGGCGAGGCGGAGTCGATGCGCGAGGTAGGGCCCCATCTCGTCGCGCGTGAGGCCGCGGACGGTCGCGCGCACGACGACGCGCTGGGAGAGCGCGTCGAGGGCGGCCATGCTCATGCGTCGACGCAGCTCGGGATGCCCGACGAGCACGAGCGTGAGGCGATTCTCGGAGTCCATCGCGTAGTTCGTGAGGAGCCGCAGGTCTTCGAGCAGCTCGGTGCGGAGATGATGCGCCTCGTCGACGAAGAGCACCGGACGCAGGCGGTTCTCGGCGCACAGGCGCGAGACCTCGGACCGGATCTGTTTGAAGAGCGCGGCACGATTTCGTTCGGTAGGCAGGCCGAGTTCCCACGCGATCGACTTGTAGAGGTCCATGACGTTGCCGGTCGTCATGGAGACGTAGAGGACGCGGTAGAGGCCGGAGTGCAGACCAGCGACGAGCTTGCGGCACGTCGTGGTCTTACCGGATCCGCTGTCGCCGGTGACGAGACCGATGCCTCGCATCTCGACGAGGTGCTTGAGCCTCGCGGAGAGCTCGGCGAGGGACGCCGAGTCGAAGAGGTCGTCGGCGGCGAGGTCCTTGTCGAAGGGATGCCGGGTGAGGGCGAAATGCTTTCGGTACATCAGAAGAGATCCTCGTCGTCGAGGTCGCGCATGGCGTTCCCGAGCCGTTCGTCGGAGGCGTCGCCGGTCTCGGACACGGCCCTGCCGTCGATGTCGTGGAATTCGATGTTCTTCGTCGTGACGTTCCGCTTCACGAAGCAGTTCGCGAGGGTGTCGACGCGCCGGGCGACCTCGACGCGCGCGCCTCGATGCCAGACTTCGACGGTCCTCTTTGCGGGCGGCCGCGCGGCGTCGTAGCGGAGCAGCACGCGCTCACCGACGAGCGCGGCGTCGACCTCGAACGCGACGCCGTCGAGCGTCACCGTCCGGTCCCTCTGCACGCTCCGCTTCGCCTCGGCGAGGAAGTGCTGGCCGACGTTCGACTCGCACAGGCGGACGTCGTCGGAGCATCGAGCCCATCGGCTCGCCGGCGATTCGCCGCCGAGCCCCTTGTGCTCGGCGTGGTGGTAGTCGCCCTCGATCCACGCCGCGAGCGAACGGTTGAGCTGCTCGAGCGTGGTCGCGTTCTCGAGCTTCATCATCGGCATGAATTGCATCCGCACGGTGCGGAACCAGCGCTCGATCTTCCCCTTGCCCTGCGGCATGTACGGCCGCGCGTGGATGAGCGCGATGCCGAGCTTCGCGCAGACGAGCGCGAGGTGCTTGCTGCGGAACGCGGAGCCGTTGTCGACGTAGAGGCGCTTTGGAATTCCCCTTCGACGGATGGCCTGCTCGAGCACGGCGAGGTACGCGTTCGTGCCCTCCGAAAGCGCGAACGATGCGTACGGGACGACCCTCGTCGCGTCGTCGAGCAACGCGATGAGGTACGTCTGGCGGAGCTTTCCGTCGACGCGGATCTTCGTCCCGTACATGACATCGCTCGTCCAGAGGTCGCCTGCGTGTTCGAACTCGAATCGACGGCGGTCCTTGCTCGTCCCGTCGTCGGGCGCGCGCTTCTTCGTGAGCCCGCGGCGAGCGAGGAGCCGATGCACCGTGGACTCGGGCAGCGGCAGATCGCTCGGTACCCGGTCGGCGTGCTGCTTGCGGACGAAGGCGATTGTCAGCGGCACGCTGAGGTCGGGATGCTCGTCCTTCGCGTGGCAGAGCAGGTCGACGACCTCCGGAGGGATCGAGCGTGCGCTCCCCGCGTCGGCTCGGATGCGCGGAAGCAATGCGTCGAACCCACCGCGGCGGTAGTCGGCGAGCCAACCCCGCATCGTTTCCACGGCCACGTGGCGCCGGAGCGAGCCGGGGATCTCGTGCTCGCGCTCGGCCTTCTCCGCGAGCAGCTTGTAGAGCCCGCGGTGCCCCGAAGGCAGGTGGACGAGGTCGGCGATCACGCCGTAGCGAAAGAGCGCGATGCGCTTGCGTAGCTCCTCGGCCGCGTCGGGACGCAGGAACGGGTCGATGATCTGGGTCGATTCCATGGAGTTCTCCTCGAGCCGATGCGACGGATCCGTTCCGTGCATCGTCGAGGAGAGCCTCGGGGTTCACGCTCTGCGCCACAGGCCCCATGTCGTGTGGACCGCCGCTACCGAACTCCTCTCATGCGCTCACGCGAGCGCGAAATCCGAGGGGCCGTGCGACTTCGCCGAGGTGCATCTCGGCGACGGACCGGACCGCGACGAGCACTCGATCGACGCCGAGCGCGACTCGCATTGCGCGGAGTGTCGGCGCGACGCCCGAGAGACGATCGGCGAGAAGCGAGACGATCGTGACCAACGTCGGGTACACCCACCGAGCGCGCCGGCGCAGCGACCGTCGCGCCGCCTCGAGGCCGATCGCATCCTCGGCATCGGCCGGATGAACCACGTCCACCGCGCTCGTGATCCCGCCGGTCTCGATGGCATCGACGGCGCACTCGATCGCGTCGAGCGAACCCGTCACGCCGGCGGCGAGGGACTCCGGGAGGAGGCTGATCGAGCAGCTCGCGAGAGGGCACCAGAAGCGTGGAATCCGGCATCCCTGAGGCCAGATCCGAGGATAGCTTCCGAGTCGCTCGACGCCGCAGCCGCCCGCGGGATGGAACGGACACGCGTCGAGAATTGCGAACCGCCACGCGCGTCGGCTAACGTACGCCTCGTCGGCGACGGTTCCTTTCCAGAGTGTCTGCACGTCGACACCGAGCCCGAGCGAGTGCTAGTCGCCCGGGCTCAACCTTTCCGTCCGCGGATCGTCCAACGGCGGCGTGCCCCACGCTCAATTCCCGGCAGCGTCTCTCGGATTCGCGGACCGTCTCAGCCGGACGCTCGCGTGCTGAGAGCGAGAGAGAGCGGGCGGGGGATCACGAAGGGAAGTGAGCGCCGACAATGTGACGGGGACGTTCAGGCGGATCGTCGAGGAGAATGATCTCGCCGTAGGTTTCGTGAGAGTTGCCTCGTGACTCGTCTCTAGAACGCATCTCACAACCTCCTCAAGAGGATGACGAGGCATGCGAGCTGGACGAAGCGTATCTCCTCGGTAGCGCCCGCCTTGTCGTCGATCGCCTCGGCCTGAACGGTTCGCGCCTCGAAGGAGGAACGAACGATGAACGTGACGGTGGAGCAGTTTCGCAAGGAGGCGGCGCGACGACGCGCGGGACGGAGCCGCGGCGCGGCGCCGTATTCGTCGGAGCAGAAGGCGTTCGCGGTGGACTGGACGCGGGCAGCGATCGCGAAGGGCGGGTCCTACACCTCGGCTGCCCGTGACCTCGGCGTCTCGGAGATGACCCTCCGAACGTGGGCGAGCGCGGGCCCTGCAGAGAAGTCCCAGGCGACCGCCTTGCGTCGCGTCGTCGTCCGCCCGCCTGCGACGGATCTCGTCGCGGGTCCGAGCGTGGTCGTCGTGACGGCATCCGGGCATCGG
>JAXLYX010000048.1:0-14946 GCA_046351215.1 Polyangiales bacterium
CGTCGCGAGCCGCGCCATGGCCCGCGCGACGCGCCGATCCGTCGCGAGCGTCCCCGTCCCGAGGTCCCCGACGAAGATCAGCCGCGCGTAGCCCATCGCGTCGAGCCCCGTCACGTCCGCCGGCTCGAAGGCGCCGTGGAGATCCCCCACGACGCCGAGCCGGAGCACCTTCTTCACGTCCACTCCGCGACCATCTCGCAGTTGCCGCTTCCGTCCTGGCCGCCGCGGACGATGGTCATCTTCGCGTTCTTGCCGCCGGCGAGCGTGAAGAGCTCGACGCCCGAGCCGACGAGCTCCTCCCACATGGTCCGATCGAAGCCGCGGCAGCCCTCGTAGACGGCGCGCGCGAAGCCGTGGTGCTTCTCCGGGATCGTGAGCGTACCCGTGTCGTAGTAGGTGTTGAAGAGCTTGCCGGAGAGCGAGAAGACGGTCTCCGGCGAGAGGACCTTGAAGATCATCCGGTAGACGCCGCTGATGTCGCGCCGGATCGCGAGAGCGCCGATCTTGCGGACGATCTCCGTGCCGCCTCCGGTCTCCGCGAGGATCGCCTTCCACATCGTCCGGTAGAGCGAGATCGGATACCACCCCGTCTGGACGATCTTGTAGCGGAGCATGTCCTGCTCTTCGTTCGAGAGACGCGCCAACGTGCGCTCGAGCACGGGCTCTCCTCCGATCTCGACGAGCGAAGCGAGCACCGAACGGAACGCGACTCCCTTGACCTTCGGCTCCGCCGATCCCTTGTCCACCGTGCTCACGCGTCCTCCGTTGCTGCCCCAAACGCCAACCCGCATGGAAGCATGGCACGGGGCACGGGGAAATCCCGGCGACGGGAGCTCGGGCGCCCGCGGACTGCGAGACAGATCACGCGTCGAGCAGGACGACGGTGCCGCGCGTCGCGTCCACGAGGAGCCGATCCCCGGTCCGGATGCGACGCGTCGCGGGTCCGACCCCGACGACGGCGGGGAGGCCGTACTCGCGCGCGACCACCGAGCCGTGCGAGAGGAGGCCGCCGACGTCCACCACGAGGGCCGCGGCCTGGAGGAAGAGGGGCGTCCAGCCGGCGTCCGTGACCGGCGCGACGAGGATCTCGCCGGGCTCGAGGTGGGCGCCCTGGCGCGGATCCAGGATCACGCGCGCCCTCCCCTCGACACGGCCCGGGGAGACGCCGAGCCCCGTGAGGACGTCGCCCTCCGGCAGCGGCAGGTCGAGCAGCGTCTTCGGCTCGCCCTCCTGCAGCTTCGGCACCTCGAGCCGCTCGCAGAAGGCGTGCTCGCGCCGGCGACGTGCGACGCGCCCCCGCGCCTCCTCCGCGGGCGTCGTCCCGACGAGCATGGAGCGGAGCTCGTCGACGAGGAGGAAGTGGACGTCGTCCGTGTCGGCGAGGAGGCCCCGGGCGACGAGGCGGCGAGCGATCTCGCGGTAGAGCATGCGCGCGCGATCCGCGCGGAGCACGATCGCGTCCTTCAGCTGCTCGCGGAGCCCGACGAACCGCCGCGTCGCCTCGACGAGGCGATCGAAGACGAAGCGGCCGAGGAAGCCGAGCTCGGACCGCACGCGGGCCGTCGCCGCGGCCTGGGCCGTCCGCCGTCGCTCGCGCATCGCCTTGGGATCCTCGACGCGCGGATCGAGGTAGTTCCGCAGCATCGCGACGACCTGCGTGGGATCCTCGCGCCACGAGGGCTTGCGTGGCTCGGCTTCGCAGACGGCCCGATGACCGTGCTGGGAGAGGAATCGCTCGAAGGCCTCGGGGAATCCGGAGCCTCCGGCCGAGGCACGATCGCGGAGGACCCCGAGGGCCGCGGCATCGTCGGCCGCCGCGCGGAAGGCCGAGAGGCGCGGCTCGTCGCCCCGGAGGAGGGTCGCGAGCTCGTAGAGCCCGAAGGCGGGATCGGCGCTCGGGAGCGTGCCGAGGCCCGTGACGAGCTCGGCGGCGAGCGAGCCGTCGGCGTCGCCCGCGCGCCGCTTCACGAGCTCGCGGAGGATGCCGAACGTGGTGACGGCGAAGGTGGAGGCCCAGACGTGGACGACGGAGAGCTCCGCGCGCTCTTCGGTGAAGCGGATCGACTCGGCCAGCTCGGCGTCGTCGAGCGAGGCGAGGCGCTCCGGGGTCGTGCTCCGGTACTCCTCGCGTACCTCGGCGACGACCCGCGCGGCGTCCCGGTCGAGCGAGCGCGCACGCCGCAGCGAAGCCCGGGTCGCCCGCACGATGCGCGCGAGACCGGCCGGCGTGAGATCGTCGAGAGTGAAGGCCGGCGCGGGCTTCTCGACCTTGCCGACGAACTCCTCGTAGACGCGGTCGGGCGAGACGCCCGGGCTCCGCCGCGCGGCCTCGGCGAGGTAGGAGACGCAGAGATAGGGGCGGTGGAAGAAGAAGCCCACCACACGGAGGCCCTTCGAGTCGTCGACGAGCACGCCGGTCTCGCGGAGCTGCGCACGGAAGGAATGGTCGATCGTCGGCGCCACCGTGCTGAAGGCGAGCGGCGTGATGCAGCCCGGGAGGACCTCGCTGATGTTCCCGTTGGAGTAGAGGGGGAACGCGGGATCGATCGGTGTGTCGAGCTCGGCGCGGAATCCCTCGGGGACCGCACCGACGCCGGACGCACCGACCGTCGTGGTCACGGGGCGCGATTGGAGGACGAAGAGCGCACCGTCCGCGATCGCCCATTCGACGTCGACGGCCCTCCCCTCCTCGCGCTCGATGCGGAGGGCGCGCTCCGCGATGGCGAGCGCCTCGTCGTCCGAGAGCGCGAAGGAGCCCGCGAGCTCGGGCGACTGGGCGATGGTACGCGAGCCTCCCGGCACGAGCTCCGTGCGCATCTCCTTCGAGCCGAGCCGACGTCCGACGACGGCCATCGGGCCGCGCGCGATCCGCAAGGTGTCCGGCGTGACGTGTCCGCCGACGACCGACTCGCCGAGCCCGTGGTTCGCGTCGACGACCACCACGTCGGGATCGCCGCTCACGGGGTCGGCCGTGAAGGCGACGCCCGCGGCGCGGGCGGGCACGAGGCGCTGCACGACGACCGCGGCGCCCAGGTCCCTCGCACCGCGCGTCCTCCGGTAGGTGAAGGCGTGATCGGAGAGGAACGAGGCGAAGCAGGCCTGCACGGCGGCGGCGACACCGTCCTTCGGGACACCGAGGAAGGTCTCGTACTGGCCGGCGAAGCTCGACGTCGCGCCGTCCTCGGCGACCGCCGACGAGCGCACGGCGAAGAGCGGAGTGTCCCCCGCATCCGCCGACAGCCGCTCGACGTGCAGGCCGAGCTCTTCGGCGAGCCCCTCCGGGAGCGGGGCCGAGCGCACGCGCTCGCGGAGCGGCTCGAGCGCGGCCGCGAGCTCGTCCTCCGTGCACACCGCTTCCCCGTCGAGGAGCTTCTCGAGCGGTTCGACGAGGGCGAGGGAGCCGAGGAGGCCTTCGAAGGCGCGCGTCGTGACGACGCAGCCCTCGGGCACGGGATGGCCGCGCGAGGCGAGGCGTGCGAGCGCAGCGCCCTTGCCACCGGTCAGGGCGACGTCGGTCGCTCCCGGCTCGTCGAATCGGACGATCACGAGAACCTCCGTTCCATCGCCTCGACGATTCCGATCGCGCTGCGACCCCCGAGCTCGAAGCGGGCGAGGGTCTCGTTCACGACGGCGCCCCGGCCTTCGGTCTCGATCGCGATCGGCAGCTGCCGCAGGATCCGGATCGGGATCGCGAGGTCGCGTCCGTCCGGGAGCGAGAGCGCGAGCCCCATCGACTCGGGCAGTCGACCGCGCGCGTCGACGTCCCCCTCGAGCGCCGAGGCGACGAGACCGACCGGCCGGCCGTCGACGAAGGCGTAGCCGCCCGTGACCTCGAGGCCGAGCACCTCGACGCGGGTGACGTTGAAGCAGAGCTCGCGACCCATCTGGCACGAGACCCAACGCCAGCGGGTGGGCACGCGCATGTCGCGCACTCCGTAGCTGTGGTCGCGCTGCCCCATCCCGCGGAACGTACGCTCGCGGCCGTCGATCCGGATGCGTCCCGAGACCTCGACGGCCTGCTCGTAGTGCGTCGCGCCCATCATCGCCGGCAACGACGACAGCGCGTGGAGCGCGACGCCGGCCGCGAGGACGGGCGAGCGGCGCGCGAGCTCGGATCCCCAGCGCGACGGTGCGAGCAGGCCCTTTCGCGACGTCGGATGGAAATCGAAGGGCTCGTGGACCGACTCGAAGACGAGCTCGATCTCCACGTCACGACGTGGGAGGTCCACGCAGGCGACGCGCATCAGGTCGCCGAAGGCCATCGGATCGTCGGCGACGAAGATCGGCCCGCGGTAGCTCGCCCGCCATCGCTCGAAGGGCCGCTCGCAGACGAAGACGAGCGGGCCGCACGCGATCGGCTGACCGTCGAGCCCGTGCTCCGCGGGCGCGAGCGGCGCGTTCGTCCGGACGAAGCCGACCTCGCCGTCGGGGAAGTAGAAGCAAACGAATCCGTCGCGATGGGCCCGGTTCGGCGAGAAGCCGATGCGCGTCGCGCCTCCGTACCCTCCTTCGACATCGAAGAAGTTGAAGTAGAACGACTCGTTCCAGAACGGATGGGCCCCCGCTCGATGCGTTCCTTCGTCCCGCGGCTCGGCCACCATGCGCACCCCAGGGGCGCATGGCTACCACGGTTCGGGTCCCGGGCGCTGCCCCTCGTCAGTGGCGTGGGCGGTCGCGCGAGCCTTCGCCATGGCCGCCGCTGCACGAGCCTCCGTCGGCGGCGCGCTCGTCCGAGCCCTCGTCCACGTCCTCGTCCACGTCGCAGTCCTCGTCGTCCCAGTCGCGCCCGTGCGGACCGGCGCATCCCGCATCGCCCGCGTCGCAACACGGGACGTAGTCGAGACCGATCGTCGTCGAGCCGTTCGCCCGCCACTCGACGTCGGCGTTCGACGCACCGATGCGCACGACTCCGTAGAGCCGGAGGTGGGCGCTCGTGCCGCAGCCGCCCGGGAACGCGGAAGCGGGGACCGAGAGCAGGAAGTCCCCCTGGCTCCCGTTCGGCCACGAGCCGCGCGCGAGCGTGTGCGTCGTGGCCGACTCCTCGACGAGGCGCAGCTCGAGGATCGGGGCCGCGCTCGTGCCGACGGAGACGACGAGCGAGCCGTCCCGCCGCGCGGCGAAGGTCACCGGGGCGACCGCGGAGCCGGTCGAGGTGCGGAGCGCCCCACGCACGGGGCGCGCGAGGCCGCAGCTCGCGCCCGCATCCCGCCCCGCGTGCGAGGGCGGGGACGCGCCGCCGTCGCTCGGGAGGGACGCGAGCTCCGACGCCGCGGGCGTCACGCCACCGTCGCAGCTCGCAAGCAGCAGGGGCGCGAGCGCGAGACCCAGCGCGATCGGGAAGGTGGTCGTGCGGAACGGCATGGACATCTCTCCGCGCCGACCGTGCCCCAGGAAGCAGGGCCATCCCCCGAGTCGGCCAGCAGCCATGAAGGGTTGGTTGCCACACGACCCGACATCGAACCGTCCGAGCTCAGGGGCAATTCGGCAAAATGCGCGTTCTTTGCACAGCTGTTGCCGCCGATCAGGGAGCTCGATCGCCGCCTTGCCGATAACGGAATGACATGTCATTCCGTTATTCGAGGAGGAGACGATGACCACGACCACCGAGACCACGACCACGACCTCCGGAGCCGCCCGCAAGGGAGCGCGCGCCCGGACGCTCGACGACCTCGCCGCGCTCTCGAGCGCCGAGCTCGACGCGCTCTACCGTTCGGCGCCCGCGTCCACGAGCGTGGCGGGGCTCGTCGGGAAGCCGAAGGGCCGCATGCTCGCCGTGCGCACGACCGACGGTACGCCCGCCTTCGCGGCGCTCCGCACGATCGCGGGGCTCGGCGTCTTCCCCTGGGACGGGAAGAGCTTCGGCGCCCTCCGCGCCGACGAGGGCACCGGCATCAACCGGGTCAAGCTCCCGGGCCTCCGCATGGATTGGTTCCCGTTCCGGACACGCCTCGAGCCCTCGGCCGTCGACGGCCGGCCCTGCGTCTACCTCGACTACGAGCAGCCCGGGAATCCCTTCTTCATCGCGCGGATCCGCGACGAGATCCGCGAGGTCTCGCCCGGTCTCTGGCTCGGCCCGGCGATGTGGAAGACGAAGGCCGGCGGCGCGGCGCACGTGCTCTGGTTCGCGGTCGACTTCAACGCGCCGTCGCGCTGAGCGGCCCTCGTTCGCCGACGTACTCCGCGCGGACGACGCCGGTCGCCCGGACGAGCGCGCGGAGCGCACGGGCCTCCGCGTCCGCGTAGAGCGCGACCACGTGCAGCGTGTCGATCGCCCCCTCGAGCTCGATGGGCCCGACGCGGCGACGAAGCGCCTGCGTGAGCCGCAGCCGGGCCTCCTCGAGCGGGCTCCGGAGGTCGACGCGCACGCGCCCTCGGAGCTCGTCCCGGAGCTCGTCGCCTCGGAGGAAGCCGAGCGCGGCGAGCACGAGGCTCCGGGTCTCGAGCGTGAAGTCGAGATCGGGGAAGGAGAGCATCTCGGTCACCGGATCGAGCGTCGGCGTACCGACGAGATAGAGGACTCCGTCGGCGCTTCCCTCGAACTCGACGCGCACGACGACCTTCGTTCCGTAGCCGTAGAGCGAGACGTGGGTCGGTCGCACGAACCGCCGCCCCTCGGCCGGATAGCGGATGCCGCCGCTCGAGAGCCGGAAGGCCTCGGCGAGCGAGCGCTCGACGACGGAATGCTCGATGCGCACGGGGACGTGCAGATCGATCCCGGGCGGTCCGACGACGTCGGTCGCCGGAGGAAGGGACGTGGTGGCGGGTGTGGGCGGGGCCCCGATCGTCACCTCCGGGCGCGCTTCGAGCGAGAGGCCGACGCGTAGGAAATGCCCCTCGACGACCGGCTGCGCGATCCCGAGGCGCTCGGGACGGAGCGAGAGGTACGCGGACTCCCCGATCGCGATCGGCTCGGCGAGCATCCGATGCGCCTCCTCGGCCCGCCGACGCAGGGCGACGGTGGCCCGGATCCGGTCGCGGAGCGAGGGCAGGCGTGTCGCGAGCTCGTCGACGAGGGAGCTCCGGACCTTGTCCGTGACGTCGATCGCCGCGAACGTCATCTCGCAGCGATCCGTCGGGGCGAGCGCGCGTACGGCGAGCGAGGGCACGAGCTCCCAGCGCTCGTCGACGCGCGCGTCGACGGAGACGGCGAGATCGAAGTGGCGTCGCGCCTCCCCGTCGACGCCGCAGCTGCCCGAGACGTGGATCGGGCCCACGTGACGACGCGCGCGCACGCCGTAGGAGAGCGTCGTCCGGAGGGCGAGCCCGCGGGAGGTCGCCTCGACCGAGAGCGGCCCGCGCTCGACCTCGTAGCCGGCGGTGACGATCGGATCGTCCGGCGTGCCTTCGACCAACATGCCGTAGGGCTCGACCCGGAAGGTCCGCGGCACCACTCCGTCCGCTTCGGTCGCGAGGGCCGAGAGCGGGATCCGGACGAACGTGTCGATGCGCGAGCGCGGCGGCGGAGGTGGCGAGTCCTCCGCGATCGTCGGAGGCGGCGCTTCCACCCGGCGGTGGCAGCTCGCGCCCGCGAGCAGGACCCAGGCGAGGAGGAGGAGGGCCGTACGGCGCATCGTCGGGAGGCAGTGTACACGGTGGACGACGCCCGGCCCACGTCGGGACGGCGCTCGCCCTCGGCTGCGTCCCCGCGGGGAAGCGTGGTAAACGGCCCGTGGGGATGACGAGCGCGGGATCGGAGCCTGTCGGCAAGCCCGGGAGGGAGAAGGCGGTCAGGGGCACCGCCGTGACGCTCGTCGGCCAGGTGGTCGGCGCGGCGATCCGCCTCGCGAACACGCTCGCGCTGAGCCGCCTGCTCGTGCCGGACGACTTCGGCGCGATGGCGCTCGTCAACGTCTTCGCCCAGGGCCTCTACATGTTCTCGGACCTCGGCCTCGGTCCGGCGATCGTGCAGCAGCCCGACGGGGAGAAGCCGCGCTTCCTCCACACCGCGTTCACGTTGCAGCTCGTGCGCGGGGCGTTCCTCGTGCTCGGGACGGCCGCCCTCGCCTTCCCCGTGGCGGCGCTCTACGACCTCCCTTCCCTCCGCTACCTCGTGCCCGTGTCGGGGCTCGTCGCTCTCGTGGAGGCCTTCACGTCGACGAAGGTGTGGACCGAGAACCGCCACCTCCGGCTCGCGCGGCTCACGGCGATCGATCTCGGCTCCTACTTCGTCGGGACCGCCGCGGCGATCGCCTGCGCGTACCTGACGCGCTCGGTGATCGCGATCCCGTTCGGCGGCCTCTTCGGCTCCGTCGTGCGCGTCACGCTCTCGCACGTCGCCCTGCCCGGAGTCGGGCCCGGGCTCGCTTGGGATCGGCAGGCGCGGCGCGACCTCGTGACCTTCGGGCGCTGGATCTTCCTCGGCACGGCGCTGACCTTCGTCTCGCTCCAGATCGACCGGCTCGTGCTCGGCCGGCTCGTGTCTCCGGCGACGCTCGGCGTCTACTCGATCGCGGTCGGGCTCGCCTCGATTCCCCGGGAGCTGCTCCAGCTCCTCTCGTCGCGCATCGTCTTCCCGATGTTCGCGGAGCTGCTCCGCCACGGCGACTCGGCGGAGATGCGCGAGGTGCGCCGGATCGTGGTGGGGCTCTTGGTGGTCCCCGTCGGCATCCTGGTCGGCGCCTCGCACGCGCTCGTGGACTTCCTGTACGACGATCGCTATCGCCTCGCCGGCGATCTGATGGCGATGCTCGGCATCGGCACCTGGCTGTCGGTCGTCGGGGCGAGCTATGGCGTCGTCGTGCTCGCGAGCGGCGAGCCGAAGTGGATGAGCTTCGGCACGGCCGCGAAGGCCGCGATCTTCGCCTTGTTGTCGATGCCGGTCCTGCGGACGCACGGCATCGTCGGCGTGGCGCTCCTCGTCGGCCTCGCCGAGGGGGCGTCGGCGCTCTCGAACCTGATCGGCGCCCGCAAGCGCTCGGTGGTCACGCTCGCGACCGATGCCGTCGCCACCGTGGCGATGCTCGCGCTGGCCTTCGGCTTCCGCGCGTTCGATCGGTGGCTCACGCCGCTCGCGGGGACGCCGCTCGTCTCGCTGGTCCTCGGGGCGACCGTCGCGATCGGCGTGCCCCTCCTCGGGGCGCGGCGGCTCCGGCTGATCTAGGAGCGCTCTTCCGCCCGGGCCGCCTCAGCCGACGGGGCGGAACTGGTACGGGTAGCGATACGTGACGCTCCCTCCGACGGGAGCGGGCGAGAAGCGGAACCGTCCCACGACCTGCTTGATGCAGGTCGCGAGCCCGGGATGCCGGGTCGTGTTCTCGGCGATGGCGACGCGACCGACGCGGCCGCCCTCGTGGATCGTGAACTCGACCGTGACCGTTCCACGGAGCTCGGGACGGTTGCGGAGGACGCGCTCGTAGCAGCGCTGCACGGCCGGCCGACGCTCGGCCATCGTGGCGCGCACGAGGTCCGGCTGGTGCGAGGGCTCCCCGGCCGCGTGCTCCGAGGGCGCCCGCTCCGCCGGGAGGACGACGAGGCCGCCCGGCCCCACGCGGAAGGGCACGAGCAGGTGCAGCTCGGCCGGAGCCCCGTGTGCGAGCGAGAGAGCGCGCACCCGGCTCGCGAGGCAGCGCGCGATGCGCGTGTTCGAGGGCACGGCGCCGGTCGGACGCGCGGCCTTCACGCGCCCCGTCGGGGCGACGCGCACGTCGAGCACGACCTCGGTCGATCCGGCGGGCGTGGAGGCCCCGAGGCGCGCGCAGGCGTCGAGACGCGAGCGATGCTCGGCGAGGGCCTGATCGACGCTGCGCACGTCGTCGTGGGCCCAGGACGGCACGGGCGCGGGGGCCCGGGCGACGGCCGGAGCCGCGCGCGCTTCGCTGCCGGTCGTCGCCGCCCGCGGGGCGGCCGCGGTCGGGGCCGTCGGCGCGCTGGAACAGCCGAGGGACGGACCGACGAGGGTCAGGGCGGCGAGGAGGGAGACGGTACGCATCGGGCGGCAGTGTACGCCCCTCCCCCTCGGCGGCCTACCCCCGAACAGGGGGGTCGGGCCTTCACCCCCGTGGGTGAGTCAGCGCCCCCGGCCTCCGCGCGCCGCGCGAGAATTCCCTCGCCCTCCCGCGCCGCGCGGCGCCGCCTGACCGACGGCCGGGATCGTCCGGGTCTCGGCCTGTGCCGGAGCGCTGCGGAGGCCCCGGCCCGAGAACGCGAGCCGCGCGGGCGCCGAAGGGTCGGTCCGGAGGTCGAGCGGATTGCCCTCCGGGATCACGGTCTCGACGAAGACCGCGCCGGGCGCGAGCGTGAGACCGCCCTCGGTCTGCTCGGCGTGCGGCACGAGGAAGCCGTCCGATCCGACCTGGAAGCGGAAGGTCCGGACCGTGCGGGCATCCGAGGTGCGGAGGTCGCACTCCCACGCGCCCGGATGGTCGCCGACCGTCGTGGCGTCGTCCCGCACGCCCTGCGCGCCCGGCGGTCCGAACGAGAGGGGCAGCACGACGTAGAGCCGCCTAAAGAGGTACTGCTGCATGTCGTAGCGGGGATTGCCGCTCGGGTTCGGCACCATCTCCTCGCCCATCGTCGAGCTCGCCTCGGTGACGTTCACGGCGTCGGTGCGCGTGCCGCTCCGGTTCCCGTTGCGCCACGGCGTGCGGAGATCGACGGGCTGTCCGTCGACGCGGCAGCGCATGAACGCGCCGGCCCAGCTCAGCGAATTCGCGCCCCACGTCGGCGAGGCGTTGAAGAAGAGGTCGAGCGTCGCGCCGGGCTCCACCTGCACGCTCTCCTCCTGGTAGCGATGGAAGCCGTTCGGATGCTGGTAGAGGACGCTCGAGAGCAGCTCGCCGTGCCGGTCGACGTAGAAGACCGGATACCACGGGCGCTGCGAGCCGACGTCGAAGCGGGGGGCGCTCCGCACGACGATCGTGTGCGTCACGAGCGTGCGGTCCTGGTCGGTGTTGCCGTCGAGCAGATGCCACTCGACCTGGAATTCGCCCGCCTCGCGGACGCGGAGATCGCGTCGCGCGCAGGCCTGCACGAAGACGTGGGGGAAGTTCGTCGGGCGTCCGACGGTCGAGTACGTGCTGCGCGTGTCGCAGCGGACCTCGCCGAGCGATTGGCTGCCCTTCTTGAGGATGTAGTAGAGCACGCTGCGGGGCGGGACGTTCCCGACGACGCGGAAGTCCGCCTTCAGCCACCACTCGGACGCCGGTGGCTCCGAGCCCGAGAGCGATTGGTGCTCCACCGTGTAGAAGGCGAAGCCCTCGTCGACGACCGGCGTCGCCGGGATCTCGCCCACGACCTGGTTCTGCGCATGCGCGGCTCCGACGGTCCCGAGCACGAGCGCGAGCACCGCCCACGCGAACGAACGTCCCCTCATCGCGACCTCCCCCGGCTCGCCCCCCTCGGGCGCCGGCCCGAACACCTCTCGCGAGGATAACGGCAGGAACGAGCGCGCCGCGAGCGGGATTCAGACCCAGCTGAGCGTCACCTGGACGGTGTTCGGGTCCGAGGCGTTCGGACGGGCGGTCTTGGCGAGAACCGTCTTCGAGAACAGGAGGAGCGAGCCACGCACGACGCCGGTGTAGGCGACGCGGAAATAGCGCTGGGCGAAGAGGGGACAACCGCTCGTCGTCACGATGGCGTCCTTCGGACCCGTCTCCTCCACGAGGGGGGTCCCGCCGTTGAGGATGCGGCCCCAGATCTTGTCGAACTGCTGCAGCGGGATCCACGGCGAGGCCCCGACGTTGCGGCTCGAGCGGACGAGCGTGCCGAGATAGGTCCCCATGAGGCGGCCCGAGACCGCCTCGCCGATCCGCTCGAGCTCGTGGTCCGAGAGGCCGAGCGCGTCGCACGCGCCGTAGTGGGCGAGCCCGACCTCGATCGGCATCCACTCGGGCGCGATCTGGCCGAGGATGCGCTCCCGGTGCTCGCTCGGGACGAGCTCGAGGTAGCGCTCGTAGAGCCCGAAGTCCTTGAGCGTGGTGAGCGACGAGGTGATGAGCGTGCTGCGCACCTCGACGACCTTCGGACCGGCCGGGCTGCGGAAGTCGAGGATGGTCTTGCGGTCCCGGGCCACGAGCGCCTCCGTTCGGGGGAGGCCCCATGGTACGCGAAGCCCGCCTCGAAGAGGGAGCACGGACGCGGCGGGACGTCGGGAACCGACATCCCACACGCAGCGACACGGGACGCGCGCTACGCCCTACGCCTTCGTCCCGAGGCGCGCCTTCCAGCGGTCGACGAGATCGCTGTTGTCGTGCTGCCAGGGATGGAAGTCCGGCCGGAAGTACGTGAGCCAGGCGGGCGCCGCGCGGCTCAGATAGCCCTTCGGTCCCCAGAGCGCGTAGAGGCCTCGCGCCCAGACGCGCGGGTCGCGGTGCAATCCGTCCTTCTCGAGGAACTCGTACTCGACGAGCGCGGCGCCGACGAAGAGACCGAGGGTCTCGGTGATCAGGGCGGCCACACGTCGCGGATAGCTTCCGCAGACTTGCTGGTACACGTCGAACGCGACGCCCTTGTGCTCCGTCTCCTCGACGGCGTGCCAGAGCCAGAGCGGCAGGAGCTTCTCGTCGAAGCGCGCGCGGATGTCGTCGTGACGGAGCAGCGCGTCGCCGAGGATCGCCGTGATGTGCTCGAGCGCGCAGGTCGTGGCGAGCTGTTGCTCGTGGGACCTCTTCCGGAGCTCGTCCAGGGACTCCTCGATCATCTTCTCGATCGCGGTCGCGTCGTAGCCGAGGGTGTCGAGCCAGGCGTTGAACGCACGGTGCTCCTTCGAGTGCATCGCCTCCTGCCCGATGAAGCCGTTGATCTCGCGCCGCAGCTCGGGATCGTCGATGCGGTCGCGGAAGGCGCGGACGGAATCGACGAAGAACTGCTCGCCTCCCGGGAACATCAGCGAGAGAGAGTTCAGGAAGTGGGTCAGGAAGGGGTCGTCGACCCAGTACCGCGGCAGCGTCTCGTCGAAGACGAAGTCCATGCGGCGCGGCTTGATCGTGACGCGCTCGGGCTTCTTCGCGGAGGGGGCGGCGACGGTCGCAGCGCGCTCCAGCGTCTTCGCGGTGGGGGTGGTGGCGGTGTCGGTCATCGGAGTCTCCTCGTGGAACGCTCTCCGGACGAGAGCGACCATGGGGGGAAACGTGTTGCCAGGGAGGCCCTCCCCGTGAGATCCGGAGGTGCCATTCGACTTGTCAAATCGGGCCACGCCGTGAGCGACCTCCAGACCGACCTCGAAACGCCCATCGTTCCCGCGGCCTATGCCGCGGCCTGGGTCACCCTGCTCGAGGGAAGGGGCGTGCCGCGCGACAAGACGCTCGAAGGCGTGAGCTTCGAGGCCGCGCTGCTCTCGAATCCGACGGGCCGCGTGAAGCCCATCGACTTCACGCGCCTCGTCCTCAACGGCTTCGCGGCGACCGGGGATCCCGCCCTCGGCTTCGAGCTCGGGCTCGCGCTGAAGCCGACGACCCACGGCTTCCTCGGCTACGCCCTGCTCACCTGCGGCACGCTGAGGGAGGCGATCCGCCTCGGGGAGCGGTACATCCGCCTGCGCATCCGCCCCGTGCACGTGAAGCTCTCGGCGCACGGCCCGACGGCGACGCTCACGATCGCCGAGAACGAGGAGCTCGGCGAGGAGCGCCGCTTCCTCCTCGAGGCGCTCGCGGGCGGGCTCGTGCGCATCGGCGAGTTCCTCCTCGGCCCCGAGCTCGGCATACGAGACGCCGAGCTCTGGCTCGACCTCGCGGAGCCGCCCTACTACGCGAGCGTGCGCGATCGCCTGCCTCCGATCCGCTTCGACGCGCCGACGAACGAGCTCCGCTTCCCGGCGGAATGGCTCGACCGCCCGCTCGCCCTCGCCGACCCCGCGGCCTCCCAGGCGGCCGTGCAGCAGCTCGAGCGCGAGCTCGCCCTCTTCGGCGAGGACGACGACATCGTCGTGCGCGTGGGCGCCCTGCTGGAGGACGCGACCGCGGACTTCCCGGACCTCGAGGCCGCGGCCTCCCGCCTCCACGTGTCGAGCCGCACGCTGAAGCGACGCCTCGCGCGCCGCGGCACGACCTACCAGCACCTGCTCGATCAGACGCGGAAGGCGCGCGCGACTGCCTTGCTCCGGGACACGCGCGTGCCGATCGCGCAGATCGCGGCGACGCTCGGTTATCGGGATCCGGCGAACTTCACGCGGGCGTTCCGGAAGTGGACCGGGCGGTCGCCGAGCGAATTCCGGGGGGAGTGACATAGCGCAGGGTCCCGGGACGGGGGGCCTCGATCCGGACCGCCGGATGGCGTAGATTCGCGGCGTGATCGAGGGGTCGTCGAGGTGGGACGGGCTGTGGCTCGCTCTCGGGTTGGTCCTGTGCGCTCCAGGGTGCACGGACGCGAAGATCTTCCGTTGCGCGAACGGCACGCCGACGCTCGTCGGGAGCAGCTACGTCTGCGAGACGAGCGATGCGGGGAGCGACGCGGCGCAGGACGCGGGCTCGGATGCGGGGCAGGATGCCAGCGCGGATGCGGGGAGCGACGCGGCGACGAGCGACGGCGGATGGCCGACGTGCGCGCAGACGCTCACGCGGGTGGAATGCGTCCCCGCGTCGTCTGCGTGCGGAACGGGCGAGGCCTGCCTTCCCTGGTTCGGACGCAACTACTGCCGCAAGACCTGCACGTTCGACAGCGACTGCACGTCCGTGCACGCGGCCTCGCGTTGCATCGAGTACTTCTCGGGCCAGTTCGGCTGCTCGACACCCTGCCAGCCGGGCGACGACACCACCTGCCCGGTCAACCAGACGTGCAGCTGGAACAGCGATCCGAACCGAGGGTCCCCGAACGTCTTCACGGAATGTCGTGACCTCAACGCCAATGGCGCGGCCTTCTCCGGATGTCAGCCCGCGAACACGACGCTCTGCGCGCCGAACTCCACGTGCGCCCAGTCGAACGATGCGACCAACACCCCTGGCACCACGGACTCCCGATGCCTCCCCCAGTGCCGCATCGGCCACGACGAGGACTGTGCCTCGGTGGCGAGTG
>JAXLYX010000049.1:0-13770 GCA_046351215.1 Polyangiales bacterium
CACGGCGCGCAGCAGGACGGTGCTCTCGGCCCGTGCTCGGGCAGCGGCGCTCAGCAGAGCGGGCCCCACCAATGTCATCAGTGGGACGGTCGCGAGCGTTGCGATGTTGGTCAGTTCCCCGATCGTGCCCACGCCGCGCGGGCCCACGAAGTGCGCCATGGCCTTCGAGCGCACGAGAGTCGCAACCGCCGTGATGCCCGTCGCGATCGCCCCGTAGGCGACGGCTCTGGTCATGCTGGGCGCGTCGTTCGTCCCCTCGTGCTGAGATGATCGACTCATCCGACCTCACGTCGACGCTTCAGGATCCCCCGCGCCCACGTGTCTGCAGGGAGGTTCGGACAGCGAGGCCTTTCTGCGCGAAGCCCGGGGATCACTGGACCGTCGACGTGTCGGACGCGAGCCCCAGCAGATACCTCCCATACTCCGTCTTCGACAGCGCCTTCCCCGCCTTCTCCAGCTCCTCGCGCCCGATCCACCCGTGCCGGAACGCGATCTCCTCCGGACACGAGATCTGCAGGCCCTGCCGTTCCTGGATCGTCTGGATGAAGCCCGCGGCCTGGAAGAGCGCTTCGTGCGTGCCCGTGTCGAGCCACGCGGTGCCCCGGGAGAGCTTCTCGAGGTGCAGCTCGCCGCGCTCGAGGTAGAGGCGGTTCAAGTCGGTGATCTCGAGCTCGCCGCGCGCGCTCGGCTTCAGGGACTTCGCGAGCTCGACGACCTTCGAGTCGTAGAAGTAGAGGCCCGTCACGGCGTAATGGGACTTCGGCTGCTTCGGCTTCTCCTCGAGGCCGACGACGCGTCCCTCGGCGTCGAACTCCGCGACGCCGTACGCCTCCGGGTTCTTCACGTAGTAGCCGAAGACGGTCGCGCCGCTCTCGCGCTTCGCGACCTCGGGCAGCATGCGCGCGAGGCCCGCGCCGTAGAAGATGTTGTCGCCGAGGACGAGCGCGCCGCCCTCGCCGGCGAGGAACTCCTCGCCGATCAAGAACGCCTGCGCGAGCCCGTCGGGGCTCGGCTGCACCGCGTACGTGATCCGAAGGCCCCACTGGGAGCCGTCCCTGAGCAGCTTCCGGAAGGACGCCTGATCGTCCGGAGTCGTGATGATGAGGACGTCCCGGATCCCCGCCAGCATCAGCGTGCTCAGCGGGTAGTAGATCATCGGCTTGTCGTAGACCGGCATCAGCTGCTTGCTGACGGCGATCGTGAGCGGATGGAGTCTCGTCCCCGAGCCCCCGGCGAGGATGATGCCCTTCTGGATCATGGCGCACGCACCTTATCACCTGACGGCGGCCATGCCGCCCCTCCCCAGCCTCGGACACATTCCGGAAACACGATCGTTAGGCCAAAGGCACTTCCGTCCGAATGCCGGGTCGGTCGATCCGCCCCGACTGGAACCTAGCAATTCCAGGTACTTGCATTGAATCCTCCGGGGGGTTCCAGTTGGGTTTGACACGTCGCGTCGCAAGCCGTATTCATTAGGCCCTTTCGGGTAGCGGCCTAATGAAGTTCGGAGAAGAAACCTACGAGCTCGACGGGATCGACCGGCAGATGCTGGTCGCCCTGCAGGACGACGCGAAGCTCTCGCTCAAGGAGCTCGGCGAGCGTGTCGGCCTGGCCGCGCCGTCGGTCATGGAGCGCCTCCGGAAGATGGAGTCGGCGGGGATCATCACGGGCTACCACGCCGTGGTGGACGCTCGCGCGGTGGGCATCGACGTCGCGGCCTTCATCGGCGTGTCGGTGCGCAACCCACAGACGATCGAGGCGGTCGAGGCGTGGGCCACGGCCGAGGCCCAGGTGATGGAATGCCATCACGTCACGGGCAGCTACTCGCTCCTGCTCAAGGTCAAGACGCGGAACATCCGCGCGCTCGACCTCCTCATCGGAAGCCTCCGCTCCATCGACGGAGTGAAGGGGACCGAGACCATGGTCGTCCTCTCGAGCCACTTCGAGCGCGTGAACCTGCCGCTCGTAGCGACGGCGGAGGACGAAGCCACAGACCGCGCGGCCAAGCGACCCCGCCGCCGCGCCTCCTGAACGAAGAGAGTTTTCCGGTGGGCGCGGGGCGGACTCCGAGGAGCCGTCACCGACCCACCGGGCATCGGAAACCCGAGAAGAGGAACTGAGAGATGCGGTTCGGATTGCCCGAGAAGCACGGCCTCTACGACCCGGCCAACGAGAAGGACGCCTGCGGCGTCGGTTTCGTCGCCGACATCAAGGGCCGTAGGTCCCACCAGATCGTCCTCGACGCCGACGAGGTGTTGCGGGCGATGGAGCACCGTGGCGCTTGCGGCTGCGAGGTGAACACGGGTGACGGAGCCGGCATCCTGACGGCGCTTCCGGACGAGTTCCTCCGCAAGGTCGCCAAGCAGGACCTCGGGATCGAGCTCCCGGCGACGGGACGGTACGGCGCGGGGAACATCTTCCTCCCGCACGACCCGACCGAGCGCGGCCACTGCATGCGGGTCTTCGAGTCGGCGATTCGCGAGCACGGTCAGAAGTGCCTCGGCTGGCGCGTGGTTCCGGTCGATCCCGACGGCGCGGACATCGGTCCGTCGGCGCGCGCCACGATGCCGTACATCATGCAGCTCTTCGTCGGTGCGGCCGACGGGCTCGAGGGCGACGGCTTCGAGAAGAAGCTCTACCTCATCCGCAAGCAGGCGGGCATCGCCCTGCGTGCGGACGCGAAGCTGCGCGAGTCGAAGCTCGTCTACGCCTGCTCGCTCTCGACGAAGACGATGGTCTACAAGGGCATGCTCACGCCCGACCAGGTCGTGCCCTTCTACCCGGACCTCGCGGACTGGTCGTACAAGAGCCACCTCGCGATGGTGCACTCGCGCTTCTCGACGAACACCTTCCCGTCGTGGGATCGCGCGCAGCCGCTCCGCTGCATGAGCCACAACGGCGAGATCAACACGCTTCGCGGCAACGTGAACGCGATGAAGAGCCGTCAGGGCCAGGCGAGCTCGGAGTTCTTCGGCGACGACATCCGGAAGTGCTACCCGGTGGCCGAGCCGGACACGTCGGACTCGGGCAACTTCGACAACGTCCTCGAGTTCCTGCTCGCGGGCGGTCGCTCGCTCCCGCACGCCATCATGATGATGGTCCCCGAGGCGTGGCAGAGCCACGAGTCGATGGACCAGACGAAGCGGGACTTCTACGAGTTCCACAGCGCCTTCATGGAGCCGTGGGACGGTCCGGCCTCGATCGTCTTCACCGACGGCAAGTACATCGGCGCGGTGCTCGACCGGAACGGTCTGCGCCCGAGCCGCTACTACCTCACGCACGACGACAAGGTCATCATGGCGTCCGAGGTCGGCGTGCTGAACGTCGACCCGGCGAACGTGAAGGCCAAGGGCCGTCTGCAGCCGGGCCGCATCTTCCTCATCGACTTCGAGGAGGGCCGCCTCGTCCCCGACGAGGAGGTGAAGCAGAAGATCGCGAGCCAGAAGCCGTACGGCGAGTGGCTCCGCGAACAGCGCATCACGATGGAGGACCTCCACACGGAGGCCGAGCCGCACGGCTTCCATCCGGAGACGCTGCTCTCGCGCATGCAGGCCTTCGGTTACACGACCGAGACCATGCAGTTCATGCTGAACGCGATGGTCGTCGAGAAGCGCGACCCCATCAACTCGATGGGCAACGACGCCGCTCTCGCCGTCCTCTCGGACCAGCCGCGCCTCGTCTACGACTACTTCAAGCAGCTCTTCGCCCAGGTGACGAACCCGCCGATCGACTCGATCCGCGAGGAGGTCATCATGGCGATGGAGGCGTACATCGGTCCGGAGCGGAACCTGCTCTCGGAGACGCCGGAGCACGCCCACCGCCTCCTCGTGAAGGAGCCCATCCTCACGAACGAGGAGCTCGCGGCGCTCCACCACATCGACCATCGTGGCTGGAAGTCGCGCACCCTCGACATCACCTTCAGCCGGACGCGCGGCCAGGCGGGTCTCTACGACCGTCTCCGCGAGATCCAGCAGGAGGCCGAGAAGGCCGTCGACGAGGGCGTCGCCCTCCTCATCCTCTCGGATCGCGAGCTCACGCACGACAACGTCGCGATCAGCGCGTTGCTCGCGGTCGGCGCGGTGCACCAGCACCTGTGCAAGGTCGAGAAGCGCTCGCGCGTCGGTCTCGTGCTCGAGACCGGTGACGCGCGCGAGGTCCACCACCACTGCCTGCTCTTCGGGTACGGCGCGGACGCGATCAATCCCTACCTCGCCTTCGAGGCGCTCTGGCAGGAGCTCCGCGACGGCCGCATCGACGCGAAGAAGTTCGACGACACCAAGATCGTCGAGGCGTACCGCAAGGCCTGCACCAAGGGCATCCTGAAGGTGATGGCCAAGATGGGCATCTCGACGCTGCACTCCTACAAGGGAGCGCAGATCTTCGAGGCCGTCGGTCTGAACCACCAGGTCGTCGATCTCTGCTTCACCAACACCGCGTCCCGCATCGAGGGCGTCGGCTTCGAGGTGCTGGCGGAGGAGGCCCTTCGTCGCCACGACATCGGCTACCCGCACCGCAAGGACGCGGCGCACCTCCCCGTGCTCGTCAACGACGGCCAGATGCACTGGCGGTCCACGGGCGAGAAGCACATGTGGGATCCGACGTCGATCCACTTCATCCAGAAGGCGGCTCGCGGCAACGACCGGAACGCCTACTGGGCCTTCGCGAAGCACGTGAACGAGAGCGAGCGCGTCCGCTGCACGCTGCGCGGCCTGCTCAAGTTCAAGCGCACGACGGGCATCCCCCTCGACGAGGTGGAGCCGGCGTCGAGCATCGTGAAGCGCTTCGTCACCGGCGCGATGAGCTTCGGCTCGATCTCCGAGGAGGCGCACTCGTCGCTCGCCATCGCGATGAACCGGCTCGGCGGCAAGTCGAACACGGGCGAGGGCGGCGAGGATCCGAAGCGGTACGAGCCGCTCCCGGACGGCTCGATGAACCCGAAGCGCTCCGCGATCAAGCAGGTCGCGTCGGGGCGGTTCGGCGTCACCATCAACTACCTCACGAACGCCGACGAGCTCCAGATCAAGATGGCCCAGGGCGCGAAGCCCGGTGAGGGCGGCGAGCTGCCGGGCGGCAAGGTCGACGAGAAGATCGCGGCCGTGCGTCATTCGACGCCGGGCGTCGGTCTGATCTCGCCCCCGCCGCACCACGACATCTACTCCATCGAGGATCTCGCCCAGCTGATCCACGACCTCAAGAACGCGAACCCGAGCGCGCGCGTCAGCGTGAAGCTCGTGTCGGAGGTCGGCGTCGGCACCATCGCCGCGGGCGTCGCGAAGGCGCACGCGGATCACATCCTCGTCTCGGGCCACGACGGCGGCACGGGCGCCTCGCCCATCACGTCGATCAAGCACGCGGGTCTCCCGTGGGAGCTCGGCATCGCCGAGGCCCACCAGACCCTCGTGATGAACGACCTGCGCTCGCGCGTCGTCCTCCAGACGGACGGTCAGCTGAAGACCGGCCGCGACATCGTGCTCGCCTGCCTCCTCGGTGCCGAGGAGTTCGGGTTCGCGACCGCGCCGCTCATCACGCTCGGCTGCATCATGATGCGCAAGTGCCACCTCAACACCTGCCCGGTGGGCGTGGCGACCCAGGACCCCGAGCTCCGCAAGAAGTTCGCGGGCCAGCCCGAGCACGTCGTGAACTACATGTTCATGGTGGCGGAGGACGCGCGGCAGATCATGGCGCAGCTCGGCTTCCGCACCATCGAGGAGATGGTCGGTCGGGTCGAGGTCCTCGAGACCAGCGACGCGATCGTGCACTGGAAGGCGCAGGGGCTCGATCTCCGGCCGCTGCTCACGCCGGCGCGGAAGCCCCACTCCAACGTGCAGGTCTACTGCACGATGAAGCAGGACCACGGCCTCGAGAAGGCGCTCGACAACCGGCTCATCGAGCTGGCGCGTCCGGCGATCGACCGCGGCGAGAAGGTCACGGCCGAGATGCCGATCCGGAACATCAACCGGACGGTCGGCACGATGCTCAGCCACGAGATCGCGAAGAAGTACGGCGAGGCGCTGCTGCCCGACGACACCATCCACTACAAGTTCAACGGCTCGGCCGGCCAGAGCTTCGGCGCCTGGCTCGCCAAGGGCGTCACGCTCGAGCTCGAGGGCGACGCGAACGACTACGTGGGCAAGGGTCTCTCCGGCGGACGGATCATCGTCTACCCGCCGAAGGGCGCGAGCTTCGTGGCCGAGGACAACATCCTCATCGGCAACGTCGTGATGTACGGCGCCATCAAGGGCGAGGCGTACTTCCGCGGCCGCGCGGCCGAGCGGTTCTGCGTGCGCAACTCGGGCGGCACGGCCGTCATCGAGGGCGTGGGCGACCACGGCTGCGAGTACATGACCGGCGGGCGCGTCGTCGTCCTCGGTCCGACGGGCCGCAACTTCGCGGCCGGCATGAGCGGCGGCGTCGCCTACGTCCTCGACGAGGACGGCGGCTTCGCGGGTCGCTGCAACAAGGAGATCGTGGAGCTCGAGAAGGTCGCGGCCCCCGAGGACGTCTCGGAGCTGCGCACCCTGATCGAGAACCACCTCCGGTTCACCGGCTCGGCGGTGGCCAAGCGCGTGCTCGACGGGTTCGAGGCGAACCTCGCGAAGTTCGTGAAGGTCATGCCGGTCGACTACAAGCGCGTGCTCGAGGAGCAGAAGGCGAAGAAGGCCAAGGCGGCCGTGGCGCAGGGAGTCCACTGAGATGGGTAAGCCGACTGGATTCAAGGAGTTCGCTCGGAAGACGGTTCCGTACGCCGAGCCCCTCGTCCGCCTGAAGACCTTCAAGGAATTCCTGGTCGAGGTCCCGGAGGAGCACCTCCGCACCCAGGGCGCGCGCTGCATGGACTGCGGCGTGCCGTTCTGCCACTCGTCGAACGGTTGTCCGATCGACAACCTGATCCCCGAGTGGAACGACCTCGTCTACCGCGGTCGTTGGCGCGAGGCGCTCGATCGTCTCCACAAGACGAACAACTTCCCGGAGTTCACGGGTCGTGTCTGTCCGGCACCGTGCGAGGGCGCGTGCGTCCTCGGCATCCACGAGCCGCCCGTCACGATCAAGAACCTCGAGATGTCGATCGTCGACCGTGGCTTCCAGGAGGGCTGGATCGCTCCGCAGCCGGCCCCCGTGAAGACCGGCAAGAAGGTCGCCGTCATCGGCTCGGGCCCCGCGGGTCTCGCGGCCGCGCAGCAGCTCTGCCGCGCGGGTCACGAGGTCACGGTCTTCGAGCGTGACGACCGCATCGGCGGTCTGCTCATGTACGGCATCCCGAACATGAAGCTCGAGAAGGCCATCGTGGAGCGCCGCCTCGACCAGATGCGCGCCGAGGGCGTGAAGTTCGTCACGAACGCTCACGTCGGCGTGAACGTGGACCTCGCGACGATCCGCGCCGAGCACGACGCCGTGATCCTCGCGACCGGCGCCACCAAGCCCCGTGACCTGCCGATCCCCGGCCGGAACCTGAAGGGCGTCCACTTCGCCATGGAGTTCCTCCGCGCGAACACCAAGTCGCTGCTCGACTCGGGTCTCGAGGACGGGAACTTCATCAACGCGAAGGGCAAGAAGGTCGTCGTCATCGGCGGCGGCGACACGGGCAACGACTGCCTCGGCACGTCGCTCCGCCACGGCTGCGCGTCGCTCGTGAACTTCGAGGTCCTCCCGCGTCCGCCCGAAGGGCGCGCGGCGGACAATCCCTGGCCCGAGTGGCCGCGCATCTTCCGCGTCGACTACGGCCACTCGGAGTCCGAGGCCGTCTTCGGCAAGGATCCGCGCGAGTACCTCATCCTCTCGAAGCGCTTCGTCGACGACGGCAACGGCAACGTGAAGGCCGTCGAGACGGTCCGAGTCGAGTGGAAGAAGGACGAGAAGGGCCAGATGCAGATGGTCGAGGTGCCGGGCTCGGAGCAGACCTTCGAGTGCGACCTCGTCTTCCTCGCCATGGGCTTCCTCGGTCCCGAGGACGCGCCGGGCAAGGCGCTCGGCATCGACCGCGATCCGCGCTCGAACTTCAAGGCCGACTACGGGAAGTTCTCGACGAACCAGGACGGCGTCTTCGCCTGCGGCGACTGCCGCCGCGGCCAGTCGCTGATCGTCTGGGCCATCGCCGAGGGACGCGGCGCCGCGCGCGCGGTCGACGAGTACCTCATGGGCGAGTCCAGCCTGCCCTGTCCGGACTGAGACCGGCGGAACCGACGACGGGAGGCCCACTCGCGGATGCGGGTGGGCCTTCTGCCATCGGCGGACCGGTCCGGCCCCCCTGCGTGACCCCGCCGGAGGTTCGGCGTAGAGTGCCGGCCGTGAGTGCCCCGAGGCCCATCGGCCGACTCCACAGCATCGACGTCCTCCGAGGGATCGCGGTTCTCGTCGTGGTGTTGCACCACCTGCCGTTCTCCTGGGCGGTCAGCGGAGCCCCCGACGCCACGGGAGCCCATGCGGCGCTCCCGCCCTCGGTGACGCAGTGGACGCACTACGGTCAGTACGGCGTCCACCTCTTCCTCGTCATCTCCGGCTTCTGCATCCATCTCCCCTGGGCGAGGGTCGGAGATCGGGGCCACACGATCGACTTCGTCCCCTTCTGGAGGAGGCGACTGCGTCGGCTGTACCCTCCCTACCTCGTCGCGCTCGGCGCCACGCTCGCGGGATCCTTCCTCGCGTTCGGGGTCGCTCAGCACGGGGTCTCGCGAGGGGTCGCGGCTGCATTCGGCTACGCGTCGGTGGGCCTCCTGGTCACGGACGTCGTCCTGCACCTCGCACTCCTGCAGAACTTCACCCAGGCGCCTTGGCGGATCGGCAACGGACCGTTCTGGACACTGGCGCTCGAAGAGCAGCTCTACCTGCTCTACTTCGCGTTCCTCGCGCTCCGTCGACGTTCGTCGGCACCTCGGGCGGTCCTCGTCGCATTCCTCGTCACCCTCGGCTTCCGGCTCGCGACGCCTTGGCTCGAGGACTGGGTTCCGATCGAGTGGCTGCACCTCGGTCCTTCACGATGGTTCGAGTGGACCCTTGGGGCGCTCGCCGTCGAGGCGCATCACGGCCTCGTTCGCCTTCCCGCATGGCTGCGATGGCGCTCGACCTTCGCTCTGGCCCTGGCCTTCGCCTTCCTCTGCGATCCGCCGGAGCTCTGGGCCGGGCGCTGGACGGGCCTCCCGTTGCTCGCGGACCTCGCCTTCGGTCTCGCCTTCTTCGTCCTGGTTCATCGCTGGGTCTTCGCGGAGCCGGAGCTCGAGGGGCGGCACCACCCGATGGCTCGCCTCTTCGGTCGTCTGGGCGTGGAGAGCTATAGTGTGTACCTCGTGCATCAGCCCCTGCTCTTCGTCGGAAAGCGCCTCTCCATGGCCTTCGGGGCCTCGCTAGTGGGCATCCTCGTCGCTCGTTTCGTCGCGGGCGTGGGTGGGGGGCTCGTCTTCCATCGGCTCGTCGAGCGACGCTTCCTCGCTTCCGCCCGGGATCGAGCGCGAGGGGCCGCGTCCCGTGCCTAGCGGGGCCCGAGCGGCGGGAACCAGGGGGGCGGGGACTCGAGGAGCCCCGATGGTTCCGGTCGCCGTCGGATGGGGGGGCCTGTGAGGAACGTCGTCGAATCCATGTTCGCGATTCTGGGCTCGGCCCTGATCTTCGCGATGGTCTCCCGACTCCTACCCCGGAAGAGCCACTCCATCCTCTGGAAGGCCTTCGCGGCGAGGATCTTCTTCTCCTTCGCCCAGACCGCCATCTATGCCTGGTATTACGGCAGCGGCGACATGTACATGTACATGGACGTGGGGGGACGTTTCGCCTCGATCACCGCGCGGGATCCCGTCACCTACCTCCCCCAGCTGCTGGGAGCTTGCATCGGCATCACGCCCTCGCGTGGGCTCGCTTTCGAGGGGACGGGCACGACGGCGAACATGCAGGCCATCGTGGCGGTCTTCCGGCTCTTCCACGACTCGATCTGGGCCGTGGGCTTCTGGTTCGGGCTGCTCTCCTTCGCCGCCCAGGCCTTCGCCTATCACGGAGCCATCCGGCTCGTGGGCGAACGCTACGAGCGGTACGTGCGACTGGCGTTCCTCTACACCCCGTCGGTCGCGTTCTGGTCGGCCTCCATCACGAAGGAGACGGTGGCGATCGCGGGGCTGTCGCTGGTCCTCTACGGTGTGTCGTCGTGGAGCCACTCGGGCGTGCCCGCAGGCCTCGTATCGACCTTCCTCGGCGCGCTGATCCTCGTGATCTCGAAGCCGTTCATCCTGATTCCCCTCGGCATCAGCATCGCCGTCTTCGCCATGCGGAAGCAGCGCGCCGACCTCCCCCGGAAGGTCAACCCGCTCTTTCGCTCGCTCCGCCCCTTCGCGCTGGCGGCCTTGGCCGTCGGGTCGGTGATCGTGCCCGGGATGCTCTTCCCCCAGCTGAGACCCGAGAAGGTCGTGGAGACGGCCAACTACCGCAGAACGGTCGCGTACGGACAAGGAGCGTCCGATTTGAGCCCGGCGCGCAGCGAAGCCGACGACGAGTTCGGTCTCGCGTACATCCCCGTGGGTTTGACCGCCGCGCTGTTTCGGCCCTTCTTCTTCGAGGCGCGGAACCTGACCCAGCTGCTCAACGTCCTCGAGACCACGGCGATCCTGTACCTCGTGCTCCGCGTGGTGTTCCGGACCGGGCTACGTGGGATCTACCGGAAGATCCTGAGACATCCCGAGCTCACGTTCTGCATCGCGTTCACGCTGATGACCGCGCTCGCCGTCGGGATGTCCAATCCGAATCTCGGTACCATCTCGCGCTATCGGGCACCGATGATGCCGTTCTACGTGCTCGCGTTGCTCATCCTCAACGAGTCGGCGAGACGGCCCCCTCGGGGGCAGGATCTACCGGCTTCGGCCGGCGGGACCGTCGAAGGGACGGCCCGACTCGCGGCTGCCGTCGGGGGCGCGGGGCCCGCGCGTCGACGTCAGAACTGGAAGTAGATGAACGGGTTGTTCGAGACGGGCGCCAGGAGGAATGCCAAGAGCGTCCACGCGAAGACCAGCGCCGCTCCGCTCCAGGTTCCCATTCCGAGACGAACGTAGGGACCCGTGAGGGGACCTTCGTCGAGTGACGCCGCCAATGCATCGAGGGCACGGTCGAACCGTCGAGCACGTGTGCCCTCGGTTCGGAAGAGCGAGCGACCGATGGCGTGGCCCAGGACGACGAGCGCCGCGAGAAAGAACAGGGTCGGGGAGATCCAGCGCACGCCCCCGCGCCACGTCGCGAGGCCCGAGAGGAACGCGAGGGTGCGGTCCAGCCCGACGGCACGGAAAGGGATCCAGCACAGCGACACGAAGGCGAAGGTGAGCGGGGTCGCCGCCATCGTCGGCAGCCGCCAGCGCGTGCCCTTGAGCCGATGCAATGCGAGGGCCACGCCGTGCAACCCGCCCCAGAGAACGAAGTTCCAGCTCGCGCCGTGCCAGAGCCCGCCGAGCAGCATCGTGAGGACGAGGTTCACGTAGGTTCGGAACGGCCCGCGGCGGTTTCCTCCGAGCGAGATGTAGAGGTAGTCGCGGAGCCAGAAGCTGAGCGTCATGTGCCAACGGCGCCAGAACTCGGTGATGCTCGAGCTGGCGTAGGGCATGTCGAAGTTCTCGGGCAGGTCGTAGCCGATCAGCTTCGCGCTGCCGATGGCCATGTCCGAGTACCCCGAGAAGTCGCAGTAGATCTGGAGGGAGTACCCGAGCACCGCGGCGGCGAGCGTGGCGCCGTCGAAGACCTCCGGCGCATCGAACACCGGGTCCACCATCACGGCCAAGTGATCCGCGATCGACTTCTTGGTGAACCCGAGGAGGAACGCCGACGCTCCGGTGGCGAACCGGGCCCGGGTCAGACCGATGTCGCGATCGAGCTGCGGAAGGAGCACGGACGCTCGAACGATCGGACCGGCGATGAGCTCGGGGAAGAAGGTGATGAAGGTGGTGTAGTCCATCCACGTCCGGACCCGACCGAGCTCGCGACGGTGGACATCGATGACGTAACTCATCGTCTTGAACGTGTAGAAGCTGATCCCCGCCGGCAGCAGGATGTCCCGATGCGGGATCGAATGGGCGTGGGGCAAGAGGCCGTTCAGGTTGTCGACGAAGAAGTTGAAGTACTTGAAGTACCCGAGGACGCCGAGGTTGCTGACGATGCTCGTGAGGAGCCACGCTCTCCGGACGCGTCGCGAGTCGCTGGCGGCGATTCGCGCCGCGCAGACGTAATCGATCAGGCTGATGAGCAGCAGCAGCCCGAGATAGCGGTAGTCCCAGAGGGCGTAGAAGAGGCAGGAGGCCGCCGCGAGGAGGCGCTTCTTCCCCGTGACTCCCACCGGCAGAGCGAGCAGGAGCAACGTGCCGGCCAAGAAGAGGAAGTAGTAGGGATTAGAGAAGACCACGTCGCGCCAATCTCGTCAGTTCGTCGGCGACCAGTCGGGCCGCCTCGCGATGCCCGGTGGCGTTCAGGTGACCGGTCCCGAATCCGGTGTTCGGGAACCCGTAGGGCGGGCCGGCCGCACGGTCGAAGCGCGCGAAGGCGTCCCTCAGGAACACGCAGCTCGACCCGGTTTCGGCGCAGTAGCGGCGCACGCGAAGCTCGGTGGCGTCTTCCTCTCGCGTCCCGTAGCGGCCGAGGAAGAGGAGCGTCAGGCGCGATCCAAAGGCTTCCCGAAGCATCCCGAGCTCCAATTCCACGGGAAAGGACGCGTCGTTCGCTGCGACTCGGACCGCGGGAGCAGCGCTCTGATGGAACGGCCGGAACTCGGTCATCAGGGTCTCGAAGCTACGAATCTGGATCGAGGCATTGGCGAGGAGGGCCGAGCGCGCTCGAAGGGCCCGCAGCGCCCGGCGTAGTCCGCCTCCACGGCCGGCGGGAGGGAGCGCGACCGTGCGCAGCCGACCACCGGCGACGAGCTCGAAGTGGGTGGACCCGGGGTCGAAGGCCTCGTGCCCGAGGTCGGCCGAGGTCATCTGGACGACTGTCCACTCGGGGCGGAAGACGGAGGTGTAAGCGGGAGCGAGGTGCACGTAGTCCGCGGCGCTCCGGCCGGCGACCCCTGCGTTCAGCACTCGCATGGACGGCGCCCCCGCCGCGAGAATCCGCGCCAATCGCCCCGTGTAGCACTCCTCGTCGTTCACGTGGACAGCCTCCGTGAACGAATCTCCGAGAACGAGCAGCGGTGCTCCGCGCTCCGCGGGCAGGCCGGTTCGACGCACTCCGCGCGGGCCCCAGTGGCCGATGCCCGCGCCTTCCTTGAAACACGTCGTCGTCGCTCCGTCGGCGATCACGTAGCCGAATTCGGGGTCGAGGCTGCGGGGTTCGTAGAGGTACAGTCGAGCCACCGACTCTCCGACGCAGGCGGCCACCGCGAGGGCGGCCACGACGCGGACCGTACGGCGTACGAGATTCGCGAAGACGGACGAAGCAGAGCGTTCGTCGGACATCGTCCGAACGTATACCACGGAGAACGGACCCTTGGAGGCGCAGCCCACGCGCCCACGCGGCGTTGACCGTGGCACCCACGCCCCCGCGCCCTCACCCCCGATCGAGCTTCGACGCCTTCCGCCGCCCGAGCACGAGCTTCTTCTCGAGCTCCGAACGCTGCTGCCGGTAGAACTCCCGGAGGAAGAGCTCCGAACGGGTGCTGGGCTCGTGTCCCTCGAAGCCCACCTTCTTCGCGATGGTCTCGGCGACCAGGCGCAGGTCCTCGGGCCGCGCGCGTCCCGTCTCGATCTCCCGGAGGAGGGTCGCGAGCGTCTCGAGCTCGTGCTCGCCGTAGACGGCGAAGTGCTCGCGTTCGAAGAGGATCTC
>JAXLYX010000050.1:0-13587 GCA_046351215.1 Polyangiales bacterium
TGTGTGCTTGTCGATCTGCACCGTCGCGGGTCCTCTCTCGGGGCCACGATTGAATCGGGTCGGCTTCGCCCAAACGCCAGGGGCGATCGGGCGAGCCGTCGCGGTCCCGCCCGGGACCGCGTCCGCCGGGGGTCTAGCCGACGCCGCACGGCGTTTCAATCGGAAGAACGGCCAATTCCCGACGCGTCCGTGAGGAAATCCCGTCGCGTCCCGACCGGACGGGGGTGTGCGCCCAAGCCGCGTCGTGGTATCGACCGGCCCATGGCAGGCGCCAAGCTGGTGTGGATGGACCTCGAGATGACGGGCCTCGACCCCGATCGGGAGCGGATCATCGAGATCGCCGTCCTCGTGACGGATGGGGACCTGAACCTCCTCGCCGAGGGACCCGAGCTCGTGATCCACCAGCCGGAGGAGATCCTGGCCGGGATGGACGACTGGAACCGCACCCACCACGGGGAGTCGGGGCTCGTCGACCGGGTGCGCGCTTCGACCCTGGGCGAGGCCGAAGCCGAGGCCCAGATCCTCGCGTTCCTGAAGGAGCACGTGCGCGAGCGCCAGGCGCCCCTCGCGGGCAACTCCGTGCACCAGGACCGCCGCTTCCTCTCCCGCTACATGACGGGGGTCGACGCCTACCTGCACTACCGGCTGGTGGACGTCTCCACGGTGAAGGAGCTCGTCGGGCGCTGGCATCCCCAGGCCTACGCGAACCGCCCGGCGAAGAAGGCGACCCATCGCGCCATGGACGACATCAAGGAGTCGATCGAGGAGCTCCGGTACTACCGGGCGACCGCGTTCCGCTGAGCCGGACGCTCATTCCCACGAGGCCGTGGGGTCGGTCACCCACGCGGGCGGGGATTCCCCGTTCGCGCCGCTCCACCGGGCCCGCGCCACGAGCGTCGAGGCGTCGCGATCCCAGACGAGGAGAACGGCTTCGCCGCGCCCCGGGCTCGTCTCGGTGCTGGCGCGCTCCGTGAGGATCGCGAGCACGCGCTCGTCGCCGAGGGGCCTCGCGTCGATCGTCGCCGAGCAGCACGGCGCCGAGAAGCGGAGCAGCTCCGACACCTCTCCGCCGCGCGCGAGGAGCAGCACCGCCTCGCGCGCCCCGTCGGGCCCGAGGCTCGGCGAGACGCGCCCGGCCAGCACGAGGATGCGCCCGTCCGGCGTGGCGTAGGCGACATCCCTCGCGCTCGTCTCGGTCCAGATCGGCGCACGACCGTCGAGGCGTGCGGGGAAGGGCGGCAGCGCCTCGGTCCGCGTGGTGTCCACGAGGACCTGGCCGGAGCTCGAATGGAAGACCTGCAGGCCGAGGACCGTCATCGTCACGCCGTAGCCGTCGGGCGAGCCCGGACGGGAGGCATCCTCCCATTCGTCGCCGAGGCGGAACACGAGACGGAGCACGAGCGAAGCGGGCTCGTTCGCGGCGACGAAGGCCGCGGCGCGCTCGCGCGGGACGGCGACGAACCCCTCGCCGAGCCGATGCTCGGGCATCGAGCCCGAGACGAAGGGACGCGTGGACAAGCGTCCTCGCCCGTCAGGCCCTTCGAAGGCGAAGCCCGGGACGCGGACGTGGAAGCCGCCCGCGGTCGGCTCGTAGGGACCGATGACGACGTGCGTCTCGGGGGGCAGCTCGACGTAGAACGTCCGCCTCGCAAGCGCCGTACGTTGCGAGCGTCGCGACGAGAGACAGCGCCGCGCGTCCGCCGGCGCGCGGCCGCGGCAGTCGACGAGGAGCGGTGCGGCCCATGCCCCGAGCTCCGCCGGAACCTCGGTGGCGGCCCGCTCGAGCTCGGAGAATCGCGGCTGCGCGTGCGCGCGCGGGGAGCCGACGACGGCGAGGAGGGAGAGGCCGAGGACGATTGCGGTGCGCATGGCTCGTCTTCCTCGGACGCAGGACGCGGCAGGGGCCTTCATCCCACCCCGGACGTCCGCGCGAGCGGCAGACGCCCGGCCTCCGCGAGACGCCCGGCGATCCGCTCGGCGATGTTCATGCCATCGAGCGCGGCGCTCACGATTCCGCCCGCATAGCCGCCACCCTCGCCGGCGGGGTAGAGGCCCGCCATGTCGGGCGACTCGAGCGAGGTCGGATCGCGTGGGATGCGGACGGGCGAGCTCGTGCGGGTCTCGACGCCGACGAGCAGCGCCTCTTCCCCCGCGTATCCCGGCATGCGGCGCTCGAAGGCCGCGAGCGCTTCCCGCAGCCGATGGGCGAAGGGCAGGCCCGCGGCGTCGAGGACGGGCGCGAGATCCGTCGGGGTGTACCCCGGGAGGTAGCTCCCGTCGGGGACCGTCGACGACGCGCGGCGCGCCCGGAAGTCGCTCGCCCGCGTCGCGGGGGCACGGATCGCGCCGCCGCCGGCGACGAGCGCGGCACGCTCGATCGTGCGCTGGAGCTCGACGCCGCCCATCGGACCGCCGAAACCCGCGGCCTCCCAATCGGAGGGCTCGACCGCGACCACGAGGCCGGAGTTCGCGAACGGCGAGTCGCGCCGCGAGAGGCTCATGCCGTTCACGACCAGGCCGTCGGGCTCCGTGGACGCGGGCACGATCCATCCGCCGGGGCACATGCAGAACGAGAAGACGCCGCGCTCCTCGACCGTGTGCGCCACGCGGTAGTAGGCGGCGGGCAGCTTCGGATGGCCGGCGGCGCGGCCGTACTGCTGGCGGTTGATGAAGGGCTGCGGATGCTCGATGCGCACGCCGAGCGCGAAGGGCTTCGGCACGAGCACGACGCCGGCTTCGTGGAGGAACGAATAGACGTCGCGCGCCGAATGGCCGGTCGCGAGCACGACGGCGTCCCCCGTGATCTCGGAGCCGTCCGCGAGCCGGACGCCCGTCGCGCGGCGCTCGTTCCCGCGGCCTTCGGAGAGGAGCCCGACGACCTTCGCCTCGAAGCGGAAGTCGACGCCCGCCGAGGCGAGGCGCTCGCGGATCTCCGTCACGACCTTCGGGAGCTTGTTCGAGCCGATGTGGGGCCGCGCGTCGACGAGGATCTTCGGTGTCGCGCCGTTGCGGACGAGGATCTCCATCACGTCGCGCACGGGGCCGCGCTTGTCCGCGCGCGTGTAGAGCTTTCCGTCGCTGTAGGTCCCGGCGCCGCCCTCGCCGAAGCAGTAGTTGCTCTCGGGGTCGATGCGCTCGCCCCGGTTCAGGAGCGCGAGATCGCGGCGCCTCGGCTGGACCTGCTTGCCGCGGTCGAGCACCGTCGCCCGGATGCCGTGCCGCGCGAGCGCGTACGCGCAGAAGAGGCCGGCCGGACCGTCGCCCACGACCACGACGTGGGCAGGCCCCGAGACCTCGCGCGGGTCGGGCGCTCCGAGCTCCTCGGGCGGCGGATCCTCTTCGAAGTCCACGAGGAGGTGGAAGCGGACCTTGCCCTTGCGCGCGTCGATCGAGCGACGTCGCAGATGGACCTCCGGCACCTCGTCGACGGGCCGCTTCAGCGCCTTCGCGACGTGGCGGCGCAGCGCGGCCGGATCGTCGGCCTCGTCGAGGCCGAGATCGAGCGTCACCTGATCGGGGAGGGTGCGAGCCACGGGCCCGAGGGATAGCCGATCGTCCGGGAGGAGGCGATCCGAGGCTCTCGCCCGGGCCCCCTTGCATCCGGTTCCGCCCCCCCGAACCCTAGCGCTGCTCATGCGTCCGCAGCCTCTCTTCCTCCCGCTCGTCCTCTGCGTCCTCGCCGCCTGCCACGGCCCCGGGCGAGGACCTCGCCATGCGGAGGCCGCGCGGCCCACGCTCCTCGACGCGCGCACGTTCGCCGAGGTCGACCTGCACGCGCTCGCGGCCGACTGCGCGACCGTCGAGGTCACCTACGTCGGCGAGCGACACGAGGTGGGGGCCGATCACGCCTTCGAGCACGAGCTCGCCGAGGCGCTCTTCGCCGAGCGGTCGTCGCTCGCGATCGGCCTCGAGATGTTCCAGCGCCCCGCGCAGCCCCACCTCGACGACTTCGTCGCGGGACGCATCGACGAGGCGACGATGCTGGAGCGGACCGACTACGAGGCGCGCTGGGGCCACGACTACGCGGGCTACCGGCCCGTCCTCGAGCTCGCGCGTGCGAACGGCCTGCCGCTCGTGGCGCTGAACGCACGGACGGAGGTCAGCCGAGCCGTCGCCCGTGGCGGGCTCGATTCCCTCGCGCCCGAGCTCCGCGCCGAGGTCCCCGAGCTCGATCTCGGCAACGCGGCCCACCGCGCCTTCGTCGAGGAGGCCCTCCGAGGCCACCCAGGTCTGACGGAAGAGGCGATCGGTCGGTACTACGCGGCCCAGGTGGTCTGGGACGAGACCATGGGCGACACCGTGGCGACCTACGTCGCCCAGCACCCCGACCGGACCCTCCTCGTCCTCGCCGGGGCGATGCACGTCGCCGAGGGGCTCGGCATCCCCCGCACGGCCGCTCGGAGGGGCGTGAATTCTCGGCGGATCGTGGTCGCAATGGACGCGGACGGCCTTTCCGCCGAGCGCGCTCGCAACGCCGAGCCCCGGTCCGGCGACTATCTCTACGTGGCTCCCCTGGAGTAGTCTGGCCCAGGGTCCACCCTCGACCGTTCGTCCGGATCCGCTACCCTCGCACGCCCCATGGCAGGCCGTCCCAAGCAGTTCGACCCATCCTCGGCGCTCGACCGAGCGATGATGCTCTTCTGGGAGAAGGGCTACGAGCGGACGTCCCTCTGCGATCTCCTCTCCCACATGGGGATCAGCCGTCAGAGCCTGTACGACACGTTCGGGGACAAGCACTCGCTCTACCTGGCGACGCTCGACCACTACGTGAAGCGCCGCATGCGCGAGCTCGTCGGCGACATCCTGGAGCCCGAGGCCTCGCTCCCGCAGATCCGCGCGGTCTTCACCCGCTTCGAGACCCTCGCGAGGACCGACAGCCGCAAGCCCTGCATGATGAGCGTCTCGAGCATGGAGCTCGGCGCCGACGATCCCGCCGTCCGCGAGCGCGTGAAGGCCCAGTTCTCCGAGGTCGAGACGCACTTCGAGCGGGCGCTGCGCAACGCGCTCCGGAAGGGCGAGCTCCACGACGTCTCGGATCCGAAGGCCGTCGCCCGCTACCTCGTCAACACGCTCCAGGGCCTCGGCGTGCTCCTCAAGGGCGGCGCCGATCCGGAGCACGTCCACGACGTCGTGCGGGTCGCCCTCTCCCTGCTCCGCTGAACGACGTCGCGACGAGGGACGGCGGCCCCTGCACGCCCTGGTCACATAACGGTCGTTACACGGAAACGCCCCGAATTCGGGGCTTGCGCTCGCCTGCGGTCGAAGTAGAACGTGTTTCACTCTTCGCGGCCGGAGGTGTCCCTCCGTTCGGAGGTCGGCGCCCGAGCGACCGACTCCTCCGGCCCGCGGTCCGCACAGCCGCGCGCAGCGTGTCCTGCGCCGACAAGAACCGAAGGAACGAGCGAATGGCCGAAGCCTACATCTACGATGCCGTGCGAACGCCGCGTGGTCGCGGTCGCGCCAAGGACGGAGGACTCGCCGAGGCGACGCCGCTCCACCTCGCCCGCACGGTGCTCCGTGCGATCCCGGAGCGCGGTGGTTTCGCGAGCGGCGCGATCGACGACGTGATCCTCGGCTGCGTCGAGCCCGTCGGCGAGCAGGGCGCGAACATCGGTCGCCTCGCGGCCCTGCACGCGGGGTACGACGAGCGCGTCGCCGGCTTCCAGGTGAATCGCTTCTGCGCGTCCGGTCTCGAGGCCGTGAACCTCGCGGCCGCGAAGGTGAAGGCGGGCGACGCCGACGTCGTCGTCGCGGGCGGCGTCGAGTCGATGAGCCGCATCCCGATGGGCGCGGCCGGCGGCTCGTGGTCGACGGATCCCTCGATCGCCTTCCCGACCTACTTCGTCCCGCAGGGCATCAGCGCCGATCTCATCGCGACGATGCACGGCTTCTCGCGCAAGGACGTCGACTCGCTCGCCGTCGAGAGCCAGCAGCGTGCGGCCCGCGCCTGGAAGGAAGGCCGCTTCGCGAAGTCGATCGTCCCCGTGAAGGACATCCTCGGCATCACGCTCCTCGCGCACGACGAGCTCGTGCGCGGCGACGCCACGCTCGAGTCGCTCGGCAAGCTCGATCCCGCGTTCAAGCAGATGGGCGAGAACTTCGGCTTCGACGCCGTCGCCATGCAGCGCTACCCGGGGGTCGAGAAGATCCAGCACGTCCACCACGCGGGCAACAGCTCCGGCATCGTCGATGGCGCCTCGGCGGTCCTCGTCGGCAGCAAGGAGGCCGGCGACCGTCTCGGCCTGAAGCCGCGCGCCCGCGTGATCACGTCGGTGTCGATCGGCAGCGAGCCCTGCATCATGCTCACGGGCCCGTCGATCGCGAGCAAGCGCGCCCTCGAGCGCGCGAAGATGAAGGTCTCGGACATCGATCTCTTCGAGATCAACGAGGCCTTCGCGTCGGTCGTGCTCCTCTTCGCGAAGGAGATGGGCGTCGGCCTCGACCAGGTGAACGTCAACGGTGGCGCCATGGCGATGGGCCATCCGCTCGGAGCGACCGGAGGCATGCTCGTCGGCACCGTCCTCGACGAGCTCGAGCGCAGCGACAAGAAGACCGCCCTCATCACCCTGTGCGTCGGCGCGGGCATGGGCACGGCCACCATCATCGAGCGGGTGTGAAGACCATGGCGATCATCGAGACCAAGATCGAAGACGGCGTCGCGATCCTCACGTGGGACCAGAAGGATCGTTCCATGAACGTCCTGAACGGCGACTCGCTCGCCGAGCTGGACGCCGCGGTGAAGGCCGCGGTCGCCGATGCGAACGTGAAGGGCATCGTCCTCACCTCCGGCAAGAAGGGCATCTTCGTCGCCGGCGGTGACCTCGAGCAGATCGAGAAGATGGGCTCCGGCCCGATGGACGCCGAGGACCTGCTGAAGCGCACGGGCCTCGTCCTCGGCCAGCTCCGCCGCATGGAGACCTGCGGCAAGCCCGTGGTCGCGGCGCTGAACGGCGTGACGCTCGGCGGCGGCTACGAGATCGCGCTCGCCTGCCATCACCGCATCCTCGTCGACTCGCGCGGCGCGAAGGTCGGCCTCCCCGAGGCCGGCATGGGCCTGATGCCCGCCGCCGGCGGCACCGTCCGCCTGCCGCGGCTCCTCGGCATCCAGAGCGCGCTCGGCCTCATGCTCGAGGGCAAGCAGCTCGGCCCCGAGGAGGCGCTGAAGAAGGGCCTCGTCCACCAGGTCGTGTCCGAGGATCAGCTGATCCCGGCCGCGAAGAAGTACATCCTCGAGGGCGGCAAGGCGGTCCAGCCCTGGGACGAGAAGGGCTACAAGGTCCCGGGCGGCGGCATCGACAGCCCCGGCGGCCTGCAGACCCTGATGGGGTCGATCGCGATGATCCACGCGAACACGTACGGGAACTTCCCGCACGCGAAGGCGATCCTCGGGGCGGTCTACGAGGGCATGAAGCTGCCGGTCGATCGCGCCGGCAAGGTCGAGACCCGCTACTTCCTCACGCTGCTCCAGGGGCCGGTCGCGCGGAACATGCTGCGCACGCTCTTCTTCGGCATCCAGAACGCCCAGAAGGGCGTCCGCCGTCCGAAGGACGTCCCGGCCTACGAGGTGAAGAAGCTCGGCATCCTCGGCGCGGGCCTCATGGGCGCCGGCATCGCCTTCGTCAGCGCGAAGGCGGGCCTCGAGGTCGTGCTCCTCGATCGCGAGCAGGCCGCCGCCGACAAGGGCAAGCAGTACACGGCCGATCGCCTCGGCAAGGACCTCGCGAAGGGCCGCACGACCGAGGAGAAGGTCGCGAAGACCCTCGCCAAGATCCATGCGACCACGAAGTTCGAGGATCTCGCCGGCTGCGACGTGATCGTCGAGGCCGTCTTCGAGAACCGCGACGTGAAGGCCGACGTCACGAAGAAGGCGGATGCCGTCCTCACGGACGCGGCGATCTTCGGCTCGAACACCTCCGCGCTCCCGATCACGGGCCTCGCGCAGGCGAGCTCGCGCCCGAAGAACTTCATCGGCATGCACTTCTTCTCGCCGGTCGAGCGCATGCAGCTCGTCGAGGTCATCCGCGGCAAGGAGACCTCCGACGAGACGCTCGCGAAGACCTACGACTTCGTGAAGCGCATCGGCAAGACGGCCATCGTCGTGAACGACAGCCGCGGCTTCTACACGAGCCGCGTCTTCGGCACGTACATCACCGAGGGCGGCGAGCTCCTGAAGAACGGCGTCGAGCCCGCCATGATCGAGAATTGCGGCAAGCAGAGCGGCATGCCGATGCCGCCGCTCGCCCTCTCGGACGAAGTCGGTCTCGCCCTCATGCGTCATTCGACGGAGCAGGCCAAGAAGGACCTCGGCGACGCCTACGAGTCGAACTCGCTCGCCGAGGCCGTCGAGGTGCTCGTCGAGAAGCACGGCCGCGAGGGCAAGCGCAACGGCAAGGGCTTCTACGACTACGCCGCGGACGGCTCGAAGAGCCTCTGGCCGGGCCTGCGCGAGATCTATCCGATCGCGGCCGAGCAGCCGTCGAAGGACGAGGTCATCCGCCGCTTCCTCTTCACCCAATGTCTCGAGACGGCTCGCTGCATCGAGGCGGGCGTGATCACGTCGGTCGAGGACTGCGACGTCGGCGCCGTCCTCGGCTGGGGCTTCGCGGCGTTCACGGGCGGTCCCTGCGCCTACATGGACACGTACGGAATCCCCGCGTTCGTCGCGGAGTGCGACCGGCTCGCCGCGAAGTACGGCAAGCGCTTCGAGCCGCCCCAGCTCCTCCGCGACATGGCGAAGAACGGCAAGACGTTCTACGGCGCCTGAGGCCCTCGGGTCCGCCTCGTCCCGCCCGCTTCCTCGCACCGACCGTGCGGGGAACGCGGGCGGTCCCGTTTCGACGCCTCGCCGGCGTCGTGGAGGGAGCGGTCGCGCGCGTCTCGAACCCTCTCACCCATCGGGGCGAGGCCGGTTCGATTCCCGCTGAACCGCCATTCATCCCCATCGGCCTGCGTTGCCGATACCCCTATAGTCCACCGAGGAACGCCCGACCGATCGTGCGGGCGAGACCGAGAGGTGGGGAATGACGGACGAGCTCCGGTTCGACGGCAGGGTCGTGATCATCACCGGCGCGGGCAACGGCCTCGGGCGTGCCCATGCGCTCCTCTTCGGGAGCCGCGGCGCGAAGGTCGTCGTGAACGATCTCGGAGGCTCCGCCTTCGGCGACGGGAAGAGCTCGAGCGCGGCCGATCGCGTGGTCGAGGAGATCCGCGCGAAGGGCGGCGAGGCCGTCGCCAACTACGATTCCGTCGAGGACGGCGGGAAGATCGTGCAGACGGCCCTCGACGCGTTCGGTCGCGTCGACGTCGTGATCAACAACGCAGGCATCCTGCGCGACACGACCTTCCACAAGATGTCCGAGCAGGACTGGGACCTCATCTTCAAGGTCCACGTGAAGGGCGCCTTCGCCGTGACGCACGCGGCCTGGCCCCACATGCGCGAGCAGAAGTACGGACGGGTGGTCTTCACGACGTCCGCCGCCGGCATCTACGGCAATTTCGGCCAGACGAACTACAGCGCGGCGAAGCTCGCGCAGCTCGGCATGGGCAACACGCTCGCCCTCGAGGGCCGCAAGGCCGGCATCGTCGTCAACACCATCGCCCCCATCGCCGGCTCGCGCCTCACCGAGACCGTGATGCCGAAGGAAGTCGTCGACGCCCTCAAGCCCGAGGTCGTGAGCCCCCTCGTCGCCTACCTCTGCCACGAGAGCTGCGAGGACACGGGCGGCGTCTACGAGGTGGGCGGCGGCTTCTTCGCGAAGCTCCGCACCCAGCGCACGCGTGGCAAGACGTGGCGCGTGGGCCGCGACGTCACCCCCGAGATGGTCCGCGACACCTGGGAGGACGTGACTCGCTTCGACGACAAGGCCGAGGTGGTCTCCACGATCCAGCAGTCGACGGCGCCGGTCTTCGAGAACATCCAGCGCGGCCCCTCGAAGGGTGGCAACCAGTTCATCGACGTCGACTCGGCGCTCGGCTACCAGTTCGCCCCGATCGAGACGTCGTACGACGAGCGTGATCTCGCGCTCTACGCCCTCGGCGTGGGCGCTGCCCGCAACCCGCTCTCGGCCTTCGATCTCCAGCTCGTCTACGAGGGGAACTCCGACGGGTTCCGTGCGCTCCCGAGCTACGCCGTGATCCCGGCGCTCAACGCGATCCTCACGCTCGCGAAGGAAGGGAAGAGCGCTCCCGGTCTCCGCTACGGCCTCGACCGTCTGCTCCACGGCGAGCAGTACCTCGAGCTGAAGCGACCGCTGCCCCAGAAGGCGAAGCTCGTGCACAAGTCGCGCGTCGCCGACATCTGGGACAAGGGGAAGAGCGCCGTCGTCGTCACGGCCGTCGACACCTACGACGAGGACGGCGAGCTGCTCGCCTACAACGAGGTCAGCTCCTTCGTTCGCGGCGCGGGCGGATGGGGCGGTGATCGTGGTCCGGCCGCCGAGGTCAACGTCCCACCCGAGCGCGCGCCCGACGCGAGCCGCGAGGAGAAGACGGACGCGAACCAGGCGCTCCTCTACCGCCTCTCGGGCGATTGGAATCCGCTCCATGCGGATCCCGGCTTCGCCAAGGCCTTCGGGTTCTCGCAGCCGATCCTGCACGGCCTCTGCACGTTCGGCTTCTCCGTGCGGCACGTGCTCGAGCAGTACGCGCCGAAGGGCGACCCCGGCTACTTCAAGAGCGTGAAGGTCCGTTTCGCCGAGAGCGTGTTCCCGGGGGAGACACTGATCACCGAGATGTGGAAGGAGAGCGACACGCGCATCGTCTTCCGCACGAAGGTGAAGGAGCGGGACAAGGTCGTGATCTCGAACGCCGCCATCGAGCTGTTCACCGAGATCCCCAAGGCCAAGGCGAAGAAGAAGGCAGCGCCCGCGGTGGCCGCCGCGAAGGCCGTCGAGGTCGAGCCGCAGGACGTGTTCCGCGCGATGCACGACTATCTCGGAGCGAACCCCGACGTCGCGAAGAAGGTCGGCACGGTCTACCAGTTCAAGCTGCGCGACCCCGACTCGACGTGGACGGTCGACGTGAAGGGCGGCTCCGGCGTCACGGAAGGCGAGACGCAGGCCGCCCAGTGCACGCTCGAGCTCTCGACCTCCGACTTCCTCGCCCTCACGCGGGGCGAGGCGAAGGCCCAGCAGCTCTTCGGCTCCGGCAAGCTGAAGCTCGGCGGCGACATGATGGCGGCGATGAAGCTCGACTTCCTCGGCAAGCTCTCGAAGGACGACTTCGAGAAGCACGCGCGTGCGCGGTGGGGGGCCGGCGATGCGCCCGCGCCGGCCGAGCCGGCGCTGTCCGTCGGCGACGTGATGGCGGCGATCGGAGCGTACGTCGGCAAGAACCGGCAGCTGGTCAAGGAGGTCGGGAAGGTCTTCGCCTTCCAGGTCCTCGATCCCGAGAGCACGTGGACCCTCGATCTGAAGGAATCCGGCGCCGTCTCCGAGGGCGAGACCAAGGCCCCGGACTGCACGTTCCGCCTCTCCGAGGCCGATTTCCTCGCCATGGTGCGCGGAGAGGCGAATCCACAGAAGCTCTTCTCGAGCGGCAAGCTGAAGCTCGGCGGCGACATGATGGCGGCGATGAAGCTCGGCTTCCTGTCGAAGCTGTCGAAGGAGGACCTCGCGGCCGGGCGTGCCGCCCGCTCCGGAGGCGCGAGCCCCGCCGGTGCAGCCCCGACTCGGGGCGGATCCGCCGCCGCCCAGCCGGCCGCGAACGTATCCGCCGATCCCGTCGCGCCGAAGGTGGTGAAGGCCCTCGCCACGAAGCTGGCCTCCGTGAAGGGCGACGCTTCGGGTGTCGTCGTCGTCCGCGCGAAGGATCCCGAGCTCGCGTTCACGATCGACTTCGGTGCGGGCGCCGTGCGCGAGGGAGAGCCCTCGACGCCCGAGTGCATCGTCACGCTGAAGGACTCGGACCTCGTCCGCCTCGTGCAGGGGGAGCCACTCGCCCGACTGCACCAGACGGGCGCCCTGCGCGTCGACGGCGACATCGCCCCCGCCAAGCACCTCGCCCTCCTCGGCGGTCTCCTCTGACCGCGCCGAAGACCTCGAACCCCAGGAGAACCCCATGAGCCGCAAGGTCCAAGTCATCGGCGTCGGGATGATCAAGTTCACGAAGCCCGGCCAGAGCGACGAATACGACGTGATGGGAGCGAGCGCCGCGCAGGCCGCGCTCGCGGACGCAGGCATCCCGTACGCCAGCATCGAGCGCGCGTACGTCGGCTACGTCTACGGCGACAGCACCTGCGGCCAGGCCGCCGTCTACAAGGTCGGCCTGACGGGCATCCCCGTCTTCAACGTCAACAACAACTGCTCGACGGGCTCCTCCGCGCTCATGCTCGCGGTGGACGCCGTGAGGGGCGGCCTGGTCGAGTGCGCGCTCGCGCTCGGCTTCGAGAAGATGGAGAAGGGCGCCCTCGCCTCGAAATTCGACGACCGCAAGACACCCCTCCAGGACTTCGTCGGCGTGATGAACGAGGTCCAGGGCTTCACGTCGGCGCCGGCCGCTGCCCAGATGTTCGGCGGAGCGGGTCGCGAGCACCGCTTCCGCTACGGGACGAAGAAGGAGACCTTCGCCCAGATCGCCGTGAAGGCCCGGCGCCATGCGGCGAACAATCCGTTCGCCATCTTCAACGAGGTCCTCTCGCTCGAGGACATCCTCGCCTCGCAGGAGGTCTTCGACCCCCTGACGCGCCTGCAGTGCTGCCCCCCGACCTGCGGCGCGGCCGCTGCCGTCGTCTGCTCCGAGGAGTTCGCGAGGAAGCACGGCATCGCCAGCCCGATCACCGTGGCCGCCCAGGCCATGACCACCGACTATCCCTCGACGTTCGGCGACAAGAGCATGATCCAGCTCGTCGGCTTCGACATGGCCAAGGCGGCCGCCGAGAAGGTCTACGAGCAGGCGGGCATCGGCCCGGAGGACGTCGACGTCGTCGAGCTCCACGACTGCTTCACGGCCAACGAGCTGCTCTCGTACGAGGCCCTCGGCCTGTGTCCGGAGGGCGCGGGCGAGAAGATGGTCTGGGACGGGGACAACACGTACGGCGGGAAATACGTCGTGAATCCCTCGGGGGGGCTCCTCTCGAAGGGCCACCCGCTCGGGGCGACCGGGCTCGCGCAATGCACCGAGCTCGTCTGGCAGCTCCGCGGCCAGGCCGACAAGCGCCAGGTCGAGGGGGCTCGGGTCGCCCTCCAGCACAATCTCGGGCTCGGGGGAGCGTGCGTGGTGACGATGTACCGACGGGAGTGAATGTCCGCGGGTGGGGACGGAGCGAATTCGCCGACCCCACCCGCGCCGGATTCTTCCCCGTCCTCCCAAGGCCCGGGCCTGGACGCGCGTCGAACGAACGAGCACAGGGGTCTCGCGCCCTCGGGATGTCTGGCGAAAATCCCAAGGATTTTCGGGGATTTTTCGCTCCGGACACGAAACGGAAAAATATCCCTTGCACCCCCCGATGGGGTTGCTAGATCAGGTCTCCCCAGCGGCTGGCGAAACCCACCGCGAAGCGAGACGGCAGACGGTCAGAAGAAAGTTCTTGACCCGGACGCCAGACGGTACTAAAAACACCGTCCCCTCGCTGAGAGGGGCCCGGCGAAG
>JAXLYX010000051.1:0-9013 GCA_046351215.1 Polyangiales bacterium
CTACCTGCGGCCCGACTACATCACGGTCGAGCTCGGCGGAGTGAACGGCAACTCGCCCATGTCTCGCGATCCGGAGGTCTTCCGGCGCGCGCTCCGGGAGCTCCCGCCGGAAGAGGCGGTCGAACCGGTCGGCCCCGCATTCGGCACGATGTCCTGGTACTCGACGGTGTCCGCCCTCCTCGTCACGCACCTGAACCAGGGCTATCCGCACTACGAGCACCATCGGAACTTCAACGCCTGGGATCAGACGGCGTGGTGGGTCCGCGGCTGGTTGCGCAAGCATTGGTTCAAGTGGCAGGAGCGTGGCGAGCTGCCGCTCTACACGGGTCCCCTGCGGAAGAAGTACTGGTTCCTGCCGCTCCAGGTGCACTGCGATTTCCAGGTGATGCACTCGCCGTTCGCTTCGATCCCGGAGTTCGCCGAGCACGCGATCTCGGAGTTCGCGAAGCTCGCCGAGAAGGAGCATCACCTCGTCGTGAAGCACCATCCGATGGATCGTGCGTACTGCGACTACACGGAGCTGATGGCCGAGCTCGCGCGGAAGTACGGCCTCGGCGAGCGCCTGCACTACGTGCACGACGTCGACCTGCCCGCGATCCTCGCGAACGCGCTCGGCACGATCACGATGAACAGCACCGTGGGCATCCAATCCGTCGAGATGGGCATCCCGGTGAAGGTGCTGGGCAACGCCGTGTACGACATCGCCGGCATGACGTTCCAGGGAACGCTCGAGGCCTTCCTGCGCAATCCGGGCACGGTCGATCGCGAGGTCTACGACGGCTTCCGTCGCTACCTGCGCTACCACAACACGGGCAACGGCAGCGTGTGGAAGAAGCTGCCGTCGCATCCCGAGGGAAGCGGGTGCGTGTGGCCTCCGGCGCTCCGCAACGGAGAAGCCGCGCGGGCGTTCCGGTCGGGCATGGAGCACGGGCAGCACGTGCGCGCCGAGACGGGCGACTGAAGCCGGTCGGGGCGGCGGTCAGCGCTCGAAGAGCTTCGACGCGCGCTCGAGGTCCTCGGGCGTGTCGACGCCGCGTCCCGGCGCGTCCGGGATGACCGTGACGTGGATGCGGATGCCGAGATGCATCGCGCGGAGCTGCTCGAGCGATTCCGCAGTCTCGGCGGGTGACATCGAGGCCGCGCGGAGCGTTCGGAGGGTCCCCACTCGATAGGCATAGAGCCCGAGGTGCCGGAGGAAGGGGGCGACCGCGGGAAGGGGCTCGTCGACGAGGCCCCGCTCGAAATCGCCACGGACCCAGGGGATCGGAGCTCGCGAGAAGTAGTGCGCGTAGCCGGCGCGATCGAGGACGGTCTTCACCACGCTCGGCTCGAAGAGCTCCTCACGCGTCCGGATCGGCGTCGCCATGGTCGCGATGCCGGCGTCGGGGTGGTCGACCAGGGCCCGTGCGAGGTCTTCGAGGACGGAGGGAGGGACGAAGGGCTCGTCGCCCTGGAGGTTCACGACGACGTCGTCGTCCGCGTAGCCGCGGAGGTCGGCGACCTCGGCGAGGCGATCCGTGCCCGTGGCATGGTCCGCGCGCGTGAGGACGACGTGGCCGCCCCCGCTGCGCACGCAGTCGGCGATCCTCGCGTCGTCGGTCGCGACGAGGACCTCGCTCGCGCTGCTCTGCACGCCCACGTCCCAGACACGCAGGACGAGCGGCCGACCTGCGAGCGGGAGCAGGGGCTTGCCCGGGAGACGCGACGAAGCGTAGCGGGCTGGGATCACGACGCGGAAGCTCGGCTTCGTCATCTCGGCTCTCTCCGGCTCAGACCTTGTCGTGCTCGCCCTTCCCGAGGTGGGAGGCGAAGAGGCGCTCGATCGCGGCGTCGAGACGGCCTCGCGAAGCGAGGAGGAGATCGGCGACCTCGCGGACGGCCCCCTTCCCTCCGGGCAGGGAGGTGACGAGAGCCGATTCGGTCCGGACGCGAGGATGGGCGTCGGCGACGGCGATCGGCAGGCCGACGAACCGGAGCGCGGGGAGGTCGAGCACGTCGTCCCCGACGAAGGCCATCGCGGCGGGCTCGATCCCGAGCGTGGTCGAGAGCTCGGCGAGGACGCTCCGCTTGTCGTCCCGTCCGACGAAGACCCTGCGGATACGCAGCTCCTCGCAGCGCTTCACGACGATCGACGAGCGCCGGGCCGTGATCACCGCGACCTCGAGACCCTCGTCGAGCAAGAGACGCAGGCCGAGCCCATCGCGGGAGTGGAAGGCCTTGAGCGCCTCGCCGGACTCGCCGTAGTAGAGGCGGCCGTCCGTGAGGACGCCGTCGACGTCGAGCGCGAGCAGACGGACCTTCGAGGCCCGCGCCATGACGTCGGGCGACTCGCTCATCCCGCGGAATCCTCGAGGTACGGATGGCGCTTCACGACGCGGTCGAGCTCGACGAGCTCGGTCAGCAGCTCCTCCATGCGCCCGAGGGGCCACATGTTCGGACCGTCGGACAGCGCCTTCTTCGGATCGGGGTGGGTCTCCATGAAGAGGCCCGCAACGCCGGCGGCGGTCGCTGCGCGCGCGAGCACCGGAACCATCGTCGACTGGCCGCCCGAAGCCGTCCCGAGGCCGCCCGGCTGCTGCACGGAATGCGTCGCGTCGAAGACCACCGGGCATCCCGTTCCGCGCATCACGGCGAGGCCCCGCATGTCGGAGACCAGCGTGTTGTATCCGAAGGACACTCCGCGCTCGCAGAGCATCACCTGCTCGTTGCCGACGGCGCGGCACTTCTCCACCACGGCCGGCATGTCCCAGGGGGCCTGGAACTGGCCCTTCTTGATGTTCACGGGCTTGCCCGCGCGGGCCACCCGCTGGATGAAGTCCGTCTGCCGGACGAGGAACGCCGGCGTCTGGAGCACGTCGACGACCGAGGCGACTTCGTCGATCGGTGTCGACTCGTGCACGTCGGTGAGCACGGGCACGCCGAGGACATCGCGCACCTTCGCGAGGATGCGCAGTCCCTCCTCGAGGCCGAGGCCGCGGAAGGCGTCGCCCGACGTCCGGTTCGCCTTGTCGTAGCTCGCCTTGAAGACGTAGGGGATGCCGAGCTTCGACGTGATGTCGCGCATCCGCGTGCCCACCTCGAGACAGAGCTCCTCGCTCTCGACGACGCACGGACCTGCGATGAGGAAGAGCGGCGCCCGATTACCGACTTCGTACGGACCGAGCTTCATGGCCGGCGCTCCTTGGAACTGCGGATGGAATCGCGATCAGAGGTTCGCATGTTCGAGCGCGACCGCGAAGAGGATGGAACCGATGACGAGGAGGGTGGCGCTCGCGATGAAGACCGCGAGGACCATCCGCCAGACGACGGGATGGCTGGGAACGTCCGGCTGCGAGGGCTCGCTGATGGTGACGAGATAGCGGTGTTCCCGCTGAGCCTCCGCCTGCGTCGATTCGAGCGAGTCGAGGGCCGACTGGTACGTGCGGAGCGCGAGGTCCTTGCGCACGGTCGCGAGCTCGAGCGCGGCGGAGTCGGCCGCCGCGGCCGGGTCGTCGGTCACTCCGGACGCCTGACGCGCGCGGATCCGGGCGTCGAGCTCCGTGACCTTCGCCTGAGCCTCCGCGAGCCGGTTCGCCGAGGCGTCCGCCTCCGCGCGAGCGAACGCGATCCGCGCATCCCTGGCCTCGCGGGACTGTCGATTGATCTTCTCCTCGCTCGCTCGGAGGATCGCGACGGCGAAGCGGTGGGCGTCCGCGCCCGAGAAGGCGCGCACCTTCAGGGTGAGGAACGAAGTCTGGGGATCGTAGGCCACGTCGACGTGGCTCCGGTAGTAGGCATAGGCATCCTCGAAGGAGGCCTTGGCCGTCATGCGCGAGAACCGGTCGACCCGCGGGCTCCGGAAGTGCTGGTCGTAGCGCTCCTGCTCGACGAGGCGGCGGAACGCGTCGCGGGAGAGCGCATACTCCTGGACGACCATGACGTCCCTCGGGATGTTCGTCCCGGGGACGGTGCTCATCACCGACGCCCCACCGGCCGCGTCGACGGCCACGACCGCCTGGGACTCGAACTGGGGCGTTGCGACGAAGGCGAAGTAGACGAAGGAAACGAGCGTCGGCAGCCCGATGCCGACCAGGATGCGTAGGAGGAGACGGCGTGTCTTCTCGCGTCGCACCCGCTCGAGCGTGCTCTCCCCGGACGGGGCCTGGATCGACGTCTCGCTCATGAAACGGCCTCGTACATCGCCGACGCATCGTCGACGGAGTCGAAGAAATGGAGCTTGCCGGCGTGGAGCACGGCGCAGCGGTTGCAATAGTCGCGAAGGGTGTCGAGGTTGTGCGACACCATGATGATCGACGAATGGGTTCGTCTCTCGCGGAACGCGGCGTGGCAGCGCTCCTGGAACTTCGTGTCACCGACCGCCGTGACCTCGTCGACGAGGTAGACGTCGAAGTCGATCGCCATGCTGAGACCGAACGCGAGCCGGGCGCGCATGCCGGACGAATAGGTGCGGATCGGCGATCGGAAATGGCGACCGATGTCCGCGAACTCGCGGGCGAACTCGACCACCCGCGAAACGTCGGCGTGGTAGACGCGGGCGACGAACTTGCAGTTCTCCTCACCGCTCAGCGACGGATGGAAGCCGCCGGCGAAGCCGATCGGCCACGAGATGCGCCCCTGCCGGACGACGTGGCCGCTGTCCGGCAGCTCGGCACCGCCGAGGATGCGCAGCAGGGTGGACTTGCCAGCCCCGTTCTTGCCGAGAATCCCGATGCTGTCCCGCGGCGCGAACGTCGCATCGATGTGGTCGAGCACGACGTTGGGCCTGCGCCCCGCCTTGTAGATCTTGGTGACGCCCTGGAGGGAGATCATCCGACCTCGACCTTCGTCCGGACGCGCCGCTCGAGGAAGAGGCCGAGCGCGAAGAGACCCAGGATGAACGAGAGCACGTAGGTCGGGCTCGCGCCTCGGGGCTCGTAGTAGGCCGACCACGATCCGCGCAGCAGCTCGATCACGTGGAGGAAGGGATTCCAGAGCAGGAGGTGGCGGACCTCCTCGCCGAGCTCGTTCGCGGTGAAGAAGATCCCCGAGATCCAGAAGAGAGGGCGCATGAGCGGCCCCCGCAGCCGATCGACCAGCGTGGTGACCACGCCGAGCATGCAGTAGACCAGGCCGAGCGCGGTTCCGAGGAACGACGCGGCCATCAACACGAGCATCACGCCGAGCGGATCCTCGATGTGGACACGTCCGGTGAGGAGGCTGTCCGTGGCGATGATGATCACGAAGACCATCAAGAGGGTCGTGGCCTCGAGCAGCGCCCGCGCGAAGACGAGGTCGAGGCGGTGCACCTGCGGGTAGTAGAGGAGCGTCCGGTTGCCGTTGATCGCCTCGGCCGCCCGATCGGCCGTGCTCGTGATGAGCTCGTAGGGCAGGAGACCGGTGGCGATGAAGGTCACGAGGTCCATGCCGGCTTGCGGCGGGCGGCCCGTGATGTCGAACGCCACGTAGAACGTGACGATCACGGCGAGGGGCTCGAAGAACGCCCAGAGGTAGCCGAGCTTCTGCTCCCCGAAGCGCGTGCGCGTCTCGCGGAGCACGACGGCGTGGATGACCGTCAGCTGCGTCTGGAGGCCGTCGAGCAGCTGGAACCAGATGGGCCTCGGCGCCGCGATCGGCTCGGGCCCGCCCGCTTGGGGCTCCCCCGATCCGTCGACGGCCATGGCTTCGGACATCGTGGCTCCCATGCGCTCTTCCCCGGACTCGGGCCTCGACGGGAGGCACGCGTCGGGGCCGTCCGCCGGACGGTTCCGGGGCGTGCTTCTAGCTCTCGGGGGATGGGTCGGCAAGACAGCCCGGGGAGCGCCCCCCTCCCCTTTCGGGGCACGGCCCGAGGCTCGGGGCCCGCCTCGAAACGCCGGGGAGTCGCCAGGGAGCGCGGATCTTGCTATCGGGTTGGCGTGCCGAATTCCGACGAGGCCCAGCTTCCTTCCCGCAGCGTCCCGCGCCCCGTGCGTCCCCTCGCGATGCCCGACCTCGATCGCGGCCGCCTCCGCGTGCGTCTCCTGGCCCTGCTCTTGCTCGGAGGGATCGTGGGGGGGGCCTACTACGTCCTCCGCCCGAAGAACGTGGCGACGTCGCCTTTCGAGTCCGAGCCGGTCGCACGGCGCACCGTCGTGAAGATCGTGGCCGTGAACGGCCATCTCGACGCCAAGCGACGCATCGAGGTGCCCGCACCGGGGACGGGAACGCTGACGTCCATCGACGTGGACGCCGGCGATCGGGTCGTCGCGGGCCAGATCCTCGCGCACCTCGACGAGCCCCGAGTCGACATCGCGATGGGCTCGGCCCAGGCCGCGGTCTCGGCGGCGACCTCCCGGCTGGCCTCCGCGCGTGTCGCCCTCGCCGCCGCGGAGACGGAGCACGTGCGCCTCCACAACCTCGTGGGACGCGGGCTCGCGAGCGAAGCCGACCTCGCGGCGTCGCAGGTCCGGATCGAGCAGGCCCGCGCGGCCCTCGACGTGGCGCGCGCCGATCAGAGCGCCGCGTCGTCGAATCTCGCCGGTGCCCGCCTGGGCCGTGATTTCGGCGTCGTCCGGGCGCCGACCGACGGAGTGGTGCTCGACGCGCCGCGGAACACCGGCAGCCTCCTCGCTCCGGGCCAGCCCCTCTTCGTCCTCGGGAGTGGCCTCGACGTGCTCCGCGTCGATGCCTCCGTCGGAGAGGCCGACGTCGGCGAGATGCACACGGGGCAGAGCGCGACCTTCGAGGTCCCCGCCTTCCTCGGCCGGACCTTCACCGCGACCGTGGTCCACGTGGCCCCGGACGCCGACGTCGCGCAGGGCGCGACGACGTTCCCGATCCGACTCGAGGCGCCGAACGCCGACGGGGCCCTGCGCAGCGGCATGACGGCGATGCTGCGCATCGAGGTCGCCCGCGCCGAGAACGTGCTCTCGGTCCGCGAGGCCGCGCTCCGCTTCACGCCGGAGGGCGCCCCTCCGGCCGCTCCGCGCTCGCGCGTGTGGAAGCACGTCGGAGGCAACCGCCTCGAGCCCGTCGCCGTCACGGCCGGTGTCTCGGACGGCGCGTACACGGAGGTCCGTCCAGCGGCGGGGGCTTCCCTCCGCGAGGGCGACGAGATCGTCCTCGGCATGCGCATGACGGCGGAAGGCCGTGGTGCAGGCGTGACGCTGGGTGGAGGGGGGCCGCGTGCGACGACGCGGTGAGCCCCCGGCCGCATCGACCGGGACCGATGCCCGCTTCGTGATCGAGCTCGAAGGGGTCACGAAGGAATTCCCCGGGATGGGAGTCGTCGCGCTCGACGGCGTCTCGCTGACCATCGAGCCCGGCGAATTCGTCGCTCTGCGCGGCCCCTCGGGCTCCGGCAAGTCGACGCTGCTCAACATCCTCGGGTGCATCGATCGTCCCTCGCAGGGGCGCTACGTGCTCGGAGGTCGCGACGTGTCGACCCTCGATCGTCGCGAGGCGGCATGGGTCAGGCTCCACTACCTCGGCTTCATCTTCCAGTCGTTCCACCTCGTGCCGACCGACACCGCGCTCGAGAACGTCGCCCTCCCCCTCTTCTATGCCGGCGTTCCCCGCGCGGAACGGGAACGTCGGGCCATGGCCATTCTCGAGCGCGTCGGGCTGGGCGATCGCGCCGACCACCGGCCGAATCAGCTCTCGGGAGGACAACGCCAGCGCGTCGCGATCGCGCGCGCCTGCGTCTCGACGCCGACCGTCCTGCTCGCCGACGAGCCGACGGGTGCGCTCGATTCGAGGTCGGGCGGCGAGGTGATGAAGCTGATCCTCGAGCTCCGCGAGGAGCGCGGGCTGACGGTGATCCTCGTGACGCACGAGGAGGAGATCGCCGCCTACGCCGAACGCCAGATCCTCATGCGCGACGGGGTCGTCGAGAAGGACTCGCGCGATGCGGCTGCGTGACGTCGGCGACATCGTGCGGATGGCGCTCGTCGCGCTGCTCCGCAGCCCCGTGCGGAGCGGTTTCCTGACGGTGCTCGGCCTCGCGATCGGCGTGAGCGCGTTCATCGCGATGACGAGCTTCGGCGAGGGAGCGAAGCGCTCCGTCGTCGGCCAATTCGCGGGCATGGGCGTCCACATCGTCCGCATCCAGAGCCAGGTCGGCACGCCGATGGTGGGCTCGAAGGCCGCGCGCCCCCTGACCGCCGTCGACGTCGAGACCATCGCGCGCGACGTCCCGACGGCGCGGCGGGTCGTGCCGAGCATCCAGGGACGGGTGATGGCGAGCACGGCGACCGTCGCCTACGCGACCCGGCTCTACGGCACGACCCCGGACTATTTCGGGCTCCACCTCTGGTCGACCTCGGCGGGCGGAGCCTTCGACGAGGGCGACCTCGTACAGCGCGGCAAGGTCTGCGTCATCGGCACGACGCCCGCGACGATGATCTTCGGCTCGCGGAACCCGCTCGGGGAGACGCTCTCGCTCGACGACCGCGTCACCTGCAACGTGATCGGCGTGCTCGAGTCGAAGGGGCTCTCGACGGGCGGTCGCGACCTCGACGACCTGATCGTGATCCCCCTGACGACCTACGAGGCGTACATCGGGGCGCCCGACGGGTACTCGGACATCGAGGTCGAGGCCCGTTCGGCCGAGTCCCTCGAGACGGTCCGCATCGAATCGGGCGACGTCATCCGCCGCACCCACCTGCTCAAGGACTCCGATCCGAACGATTTCCGCATCTCGAGCCCGACCGAGGCGGTGAAGGCGGCCGAGAACATCTCGTCGATCATCACGCGGCTGCTCGCGGCCATCGCGGCGGTCTCGCTGATCGTCGGCGGCATCGGCATCATGAACATCCAGCTCGTCTCCGTGGCCGAGCGCACGCGGGAGATCGGGACGCGCGCGGCGATCGGCGCCTCGCCGGACCAGATCATGCTCCAGTTCCTGGCGGAGGCGCTGGTTCTCTCCTCGGTCGGTGCGCTGATCGGCATCGCGGTGGGGGTGGGCGCCGCCATCGGGGTCGCGCAAGCCATGCACTGGGAGCGCGCCATCGACCCCCTGGGCGTCGTCGGCGCGGCCGCCTTCGGGCTCGGCGCC
>JAXLYX010000052.1:0-8790 GCA_046351215.1 Polyangiales bacterium
TCCGCATGATGCGCGGCCAGACGGGCCCATTCGCGCCCTGTAAGCCCACATGTCGCACCCTCTCCGCCTTCCTCGCACCGGCCTCGCCGCCTCGCTCCTCCTGCTCGCCGCTTCCGGCTGCGACGACGCCGCGACGCCCGATCCCTACGCCTCGACGAGCCCCTCGCAGGGCACGGTCGGGCGTCTCCACGACGCCGAGGGACGCGAGCTGCTCTTGCGCGGCGTGAACGCGCGCGTGGACGGGATCTTCGACGTGACCTTCGACGACGGGCGGCTGCCGCTCGAGCCGATCCCGCCCTTCACGGGCGAGGACTGCCGCTTCCTCGCGGAGGAGCTCGGCCTCGACCACCTGCGCCTGCCGGTGAATTGGAGCGCGATCGAGCCGAACAAGGGCGACTACCGGGCCGACTACGTCGATCGCATCGTGGCCCTTGCCGCCGACTGCGAGGCGCACGGCGTCCACACGCTCGTCGACCTGCACCAGGACGCGTACTCGAAGGAGATCGGCGAAGACGGCGCGCCTTACTGGGCGATCCTCCCCGAGCCGCCGATGAAGCTCGGTGGACCGCTCACGGATCTCGGCGCGCGTCGCATGAGCCAGGAGACGCTCGCGGCGTTCGAGTCGTTCTACGACGACGCCGAGGGCGTGCAGACGGCCTACGCGGCGATGGCCGCGTGGCTCGCGAAGCGCATCGAGGGCAAGCCCGGCGTCGTCGGGCTCGAGCTGCAGAACGAGCCGGTGCTGCTCTTCGGCGCCGATCGCCTCGACTCGTTCAACGCGCTCGTCGGCGGGGCCGTGCGTCGCGCCGCGCCGACGCTGACGATCTTCTTCGAGCCGAACAGCACGCGGAACATCAGCGACATGGCGCCCGTGACGGCGCCCGTGCCCTTCCGCGACGCGGTCTACTCGCCGCACATCTACGTCGACGTCTTCGAGACCGGTTGGGCGAGCGAGGACGTCGGTGCGATCGAGACGAGCGTCGCGCGCGCCGTCGACGAGGCGGCCCAGCATTCGGCGTCGCTCTACGTCGGCGAGTTCGGCAACGGCAACGACACCCGCGGCCTGCTCTACACGACCGAGTGCGAGCGCATCTTCGACGAGCGCTTCGCGTCGTGGGCCTTCTGGGTCTACGAGGAGTGGTCGCAGGGCAGCTGGGGTCTCTACGACATGGTCGACACGGGCAGCGGCCCGTCGCGCGGCGCACTCCGCACGGCGACGGCCGACGTGCTGGCGCGCGCGTATCCGGTGGCGACGGCGGGGCACGTGGAGTCGTTCACCTACGTTCCCGCGACGAAGACCCTGACGGTGAACCTCTCGCGTGCGCGCGCGAACCTCGATCACGTCCTCGCGGCGCCGCATCGGACGTATCCGAACGGCGTGGTCGTGACGTGCGATGGAGCGCCGGTCGCGGCGACGGTCGCGGCGGGTCGCGCGAACGTGCGGTGTGGTGGGAGCGTGTTGGTGATGGGGCCGGCGGACTGAGGGAGGCGGCCTCCGCGACGATCGCCGTGACGATCACGGAGCCGATCGTCCAACCGACGACGATCGCTGCCTCCGCCAGGATCGCGAGCGAGCTCACGGGCCTCGGTTCACGAAGGCTGCGCCTGCGCAGGGATTCGCGACCCACGAGCCATGCGAGGCCACCGCTCGACAGCCCGACGGCCAGGCCGACGGTGAGGCCGATCGCGTAGTGACCGAGTCCGCCGCCGGCGCGATGCGCGGCCGCGCCTCCGATGGCCAGCGAGACGGACGCGGACAGGAGGGGCAGAAGGTGCCAGATCGTGATCATCGGGATCTCCCCTGAGCCGTGTCGATGCCCGTGAGGGCGGAGAAGACGCACCGAGCGTCGTCGCTCGGCGGAGTCACTCCATCCGCGGCTCGGCATCCTCAGGGAGGCGCGACGACCCGGCCAGCCGTCGGTGAACGGAGGGTCGCCTACGGGCATTCCCCGGGAGCGGGTTCGTGATCGAACCGCTCCAGGGCGACGCCGAACGACGGGAGCCTCGCCGCCAGCCCTTCGAGCTGGTCGCGAAAGCGCGACGTGCAATCCCGCTCCTCGAGCATGAGCATCGGCAGGTACTCGGCGATGTCCAGCACGTAGGCCAAGTCCTGGTGAGAGGCCTGTTCGTACGCCATGAGCCGCGCGTAGACGAGTACGTAGTTGATGGCGCGGAGCGCCTGCCTGTGCTCGTCGGCGCGAATCATGTCGACACGTTCCTTCGAGAGAGACGTCGACGAGCCAATGACCTCGGCATTGCGCTCACTCCGGCGTCATCGGATCGACGGGACGCGCAGCTCCGAGGTGCTCCTCGAGGGCTTCGAGCAGCTCCGCGAAGCTCACGTCCTCGCCTCCTCCCGCGGGCGCGTAGATCTCGTCGTCGTCTCGAGGGGCGAGCTCGCATTCGTAGTCGAATCGCCCCTGGGCCTTGCGGTAGATGCTGATGTGGACGAGCCGCTCGGGGTCCCCGGCGCGCGCCACACCGATGGCGCAAAGGTCGCCTGTCCAATGATCGACCGTCACCCAACCGCGTTCCGGTAGGTTCAGTCGCTCGAGGAGCTCCAGGAGCTTCGGATCCTTGTCGGCCATCGTCGAAGGACGATCCTAGCCGGGAATCGACGAGACGTCCGCCCGGTGTCGCCGTGACGAGCCCGGTTCGTCGCCTCGTTCGAGTCGAACGCAGCGCCCTACGACGCTCGACCTTTCGGACCCGATCGCCAGACGACCCTCTGCTTCGCTCCCGGCTCGCCCGGCTCGGAGACCTCCGCGGTCCATACGGGATGCGGCACGAACCGGATCACGGGACCTTCCCAATCGCTCGAGCGCATCGCCTCGTTCACCGCGAGCTCGAAGTCCCTCGCGTCGGTCCAACGTTCGTAGCAGTCGGGATGGAGGCAGACGAAATCGAAGCGGTGCAGCGCGCTCTCCTCGTCGCTCGAGAGGAGACCGGCGTCGAAGGCAGGCTCCCCGGAGCCGATCGGACGGTCGCAGACGACGCACGCAGGCGTCTCGAGGACGGCGCGGCTGCGCGCCGCGAGCGCCGCGTCCGCGCGTGGGTGTCGACGGAGACATGCGGCGTGCACGGCGGCGTCGTGGAGGATCGCCAACGGGTCTCTCCGGTTCCGCACGAACGGCGGAAAGGCGATCACTTCACGGGAGCCGAGAGGCTGGCCGCAGAGCACGCAGGTCGTTCGTTCGTCGTAGAGGGCCACGTGAAGCTCGCCTGACGCCTTCAGGGTGCGGCGAGGATGCCCCGGGCGAGGGCGGGGACCAAGGGCCGTCGTTTCCGCCCCTGTTCGGGGCGACGCCAAGGTCCTTCCGCCCCCATTCGTCCGGCCCACGCCCCTCTGGTATGGTCGACCCGTGCGCCCGCCGATCGACACCGCGCGCCTGATGCGATTCCTCGAGGAGCTGGGTAAGCGCTCCCGGAGTGACGGCACCTTGTACCTGACCGGAGGCGCTACCGCCCTGCTCCATGGATGGCGCAGCTCGACGGTCGATGTCGACATCAAGCTGGATCCCGAGCCGCAGGGGGCGTTCGAAGCCATCGCCCGCCTCAAGAACGAGCTCGACGTCAACGTGGAGCTCGCCTCGCCGGATCTCTTCCTTCCCGAGCTCGCGGACTGGCGCGAGAACAGTCCGGTCGTCGGGCGCTTCGGCCGAGTCGAAGTCCACCACTACGATCTCCGCGCCCAAGCGCTGTCGAAGATCGCGCGCGGACACGAGCGCGATCGTCTCGACGTCGAGGCCATGCTCGCCCGCGGCCTCGTGACACGCAGGGCCCTCCGCGAGGCCTTCGAGTCGATGCGTCCACGTCTCGTGCGCTACCCTCGGATCGACGCCGAGCGGCTCGCCGACCGCGTGCTGCGGTGGACGTCCGGAGAAGGAGAGGCTCCATGAGCCCCCCCGACCTCGAGGACCTCCCGGGCCACGAGCTCGTCCTCCGCGGCGTGGCCGACGCGTCGAACAATCGCCTCACGGCCGCCGCCGCCCTCGTCTTCGTCGCGTCGGGCCGCCTCCGCGAGCTCGGGCTGCCCGTTCATCCGCCGGTCACGAAGACCGATTGGGAGCTCGTCCTCTACGAACGCCTCGGCGAGCTCGATCCCGACGGCGACACCTACGCGACCTACGGCGCGTGGCTCGAAGAGCTCGACGCCTTCCTCGAGGCGCTCGAGGGCCGAACGCGTCGCCGTTCGGAAGGCCGTCCCGTTCAGAGCGGCTGAGCTCTCGCTCGTGACGCTCGCCTCCCCCACGCGAACACCCCCGCGAGCACCCCGAGCCCGAGCAAGGAGACCCCCGCCCCGACCCCCACCGCGCGATCGCGGTACGCGAGCACCACCCGATGCCGCCCCCGCGCGATCGGCACGCCGCGCAGCGCGAGATCCACCGGCACGATCTCCCGCGGCCGTCCGTCGACCTCCGCGCTCCAGCCGGGCGCAAACACCTCGCCGAGCACGAGCACGCCATCGGCCTCCGCCGTCGCTTCCACCACGAGCCGCGTCGCCGTGTGCTCCACGATGCGCGCGGGAGTCGACGCGCGATGGAGATCCTCCGCCACGACGCGCCCTTCCCCGCCGACGATCGCGACGTTCCGGAGATCGAGCGACGGCTCGGCGAGAAGCCGCTCCTCTTCGTCGATCCCGTGCGCAGGCACGACGTCGTAGACGACGAACGCGCGCGGGAAGGCCTCGAGGTTCTCGAAGACGAGCAGCCGCGCGTCCCACGCCGGCTCCGCCGTCGCGCGCGGAGGCTCGGCCGGATCCGGCGCGTACCGCAGCACGAAGCCAGGCCCCGGCGCGTTCGGACCGACGAACCAGCGGACGCCGAGGAGGTCGACGAGAGGCGAGCTCATCCGGCCGAGCGCGAGCGCGTTGCGATCCTCGGCGAGCGGGCGCGTCCCCTCGGGAGCGAACCCGTTCGCGAGGCGGACGTAGCGCGCATATCGTTGCAGCTGCACCGAGCCGTAGCCGCTCGAGGCCTCGAGACCGACGGTCTCGCCGAGGTTCAAGAGGCGGAACGGGCCGCCCGGATCGACGCCCAGGCGATCGTGCCCCGCGCGCGGGAGGAGCCATTCGATCGCGCGGTAGCGCTCCATGCCCACCGGAAAGTCGAGGGGACGCGGACGCAGGTAGGTGCGCGCCACCGCGAGCTCGTCGGCCGCCGTGAGACCGACGAGGAGCGCGAGGACGACGGCCGCAGGCACGGCCGCCATCCGGCGCAGGAGCACGAGGGCGACGAGCCCGCCGAAGAGGCGCACGACGTGGCCCGTCGCGGCGGCTGCGTAGCCGGAGGCGACGTCGCCGGGGATCGACGCGAGCGCGAGGCGCCGCGCGTGCTCGAACGCGAGCGCGACCACGACCACGGCCGCGACGATCCCGCCGACGCGGACGGCCTTCCGCGGCACCTTCGCGAGCTCGGCTCCGAGCAATCGCTCCGCGCCGAGTGCGGCGAGGATCGGCACGATCAGCACGAACGCGACGAGCGCGCGCGCCGGACAACGGACGAGCGAGAACCCGGGCACGTGCTCGAAGAGGAAACGATGGGTCGGCCCCTCGGCGCCGAGCGAGGTCGCGAGGGCGAAGAGGACGGTCGCGGAGAGCGCGAGGCGAAGGCCTCGACCGAAGCCCGGCGTCCTGTCGAAGGCGCCGAGCAGGGCGAGCGGGATCGCGAGGACGCCGACGTAGTAGCCGGCGAGCTCCCAGGGATTGAAGGGCAAGAGCCAGGGCGCGTCGACCATCCCACCCGCCGCCGTCGGCTCGAGGAGGACGGCGAGCGAACGCAGATCCGGCAGCGCGTACGCCGAGGCGAATTCGTACGTGGTCCCGAGCGCACGCGTCGTCTCGGGCACGAGCGCCACGGCCGGGGCGAGCGCGACGGCCGCGAGCGCGGCGCCGGCGACGATCGCGAGCCCGAGGCGCAGCGTGCGGAACACGCGCTCCCTCCGCTCCACGTGCGGGTCGCGAAGGAGGCACTCGACGACGCGCACCGTCACGTAGACCGCCACCGGCAGGAAGACGAAGGGGACGAGCGCGTTCGCACCGGTGAGCAAGGCGAAGCCGATCGCGAGGCCGACGAGGAGCAGGCCGAGCGCCCTCCCCTCGAGCGCGAGCTCGACGCCGAGGAGCACGAACGGCATCCACGCCAGGAGCTCGACGAAGGGCAGGTGCCGCATGCGCAGCACCCCGAACGAGGAGAGCGCGAAGGCGACGGCCCCGAAGATCGCGGCCCCGCCCGAGACGTGGCGCCGCAGGAGGAGCAGCATGCCGAGGCCGCCGAGCACGAGGTGCAGCGCGACCACGCGTCCGAGGCCCGTCGGGATGCCGCCCGAGGCGCCGAAGACGGGCTCGCCCTCGCGAGGCCCGAGGAAGAAGAGCGCGTTCGGCGGATAGAAGAAGCCGAGGTCGGGGCTCGCGAGGATCGGATAGCCCGAGAACGCGCCGGGCTCCCACGAGGGAAGCCTTCCTTCGTCGAGCGCGCGCCGGAAGGCGGAGCGCCCGGGCACCTGGTGATCGGCGATGTCGTCGTCGTGGTAGACGAAGCCCTCGAAGAGCACCGCGCGATGCAGGACGCAGGCGAGGAGCACGAGGACGATCGCGCCGAGGAGCGGGGTGCGGCTCTCGGGCCGAAGGGGCAGGCCGGACACGGGCGCAATCTACACGGATTCCGGGAGGGGCGCGTCCCCCGAGACGCGCGCTATCCTGGGGGCTGCCGTGACGTCTTCCCCGACGAGCCCCCGGACGATCCTGCACGTCGACATGGACGCGTTCTTCGCCTCCGTCGAGCAGCGGGACGATCCGTCGCTGCGCGGCAAGCCGGTGATCGTCGGAGGCCCGAGCCAGCGCGGTGTCGTCGCGGCCGCCTCCTACGAGATCCGGAAGTTCGGCGTCCGCTCGGCCATGTCGATGGCCGAGGCCCTCCGGCGCTGCCCCGAGGCGATCGTCGTGGCCGCCGACCACGATCGCTACGCCGAGGTCAGCCGGCAGGTCTTCGCGATCTTCCATCGCTTCACGCCGCTCGTGGAGGGCCTCTCGCTCGACGAGGCGTTCCTCGACGTCACGGCGAGCCGCACGCTCTACGGCGACGGGGAGACGATCGCGCGGCGCATCAAGGAGGCGATCCACTCGGAGCTCGACCTCACGGCCTCGGCCGGGGTCGCGCCTTCGAAGTTCGTCGCGAAGATCGCGAGCGACCTCCGGAAGCCCGACGGCCTCGTGGTCGTCCGCCCGGAGGAGGTGCGAGCGCTCCTCGATCCGCTCCCGGTCGAACGGATGTGGGGCCTCGGCGAGAAATCGGCGAAGCTCGCCCGCTCGTACGGCTGGACGACGTTCCGCGACCTCGCGCGCGCGAAGACGAGCGAGCTCGTCGCGGTCTTCGGACAGCACGGAGCGGCGATGGGCGCGCTCGCCCGCGGCGAGGACGACCGCGAGGTCGTGCCCGATCGCGAGGCCAAGTCGATCGGCGCCGAGGAGACCTTCGAGCGCGATCTCGTGCCGAAGGAGCTGCCGGCGCGCCTGCTCTCCCAGTCGATGCGGGTCGCCGAGCGCCTCCACGACGACGGCCTCGCCGGGACGACCGTGACGGTGAAGGTGAAGCTCGCGGACTTCACCCTCCGAACACGTTCCATGCAGCCGCCGGAGCCGGTCTCGGACACGGACGCGATCTACGGCACGGCGAAGCAGCTCCTCGCACGCTTCGACCTCGCGGGCCAGCGCGTGAGGCTGACGGGAGTGCAGGTTTCCGGCCTGGTTCCGCGCGAATCGACGCGCACGCTCTTCCCCGACGAGGAGCGCGAGAAGCGCAAGAAGCTCGAGGACGTGCGGGCCGCCCTGCGCGATCGGTTCGGAAAAGGAGCCCTGACGCGCGCGACGCTCCTCGACGACGACTGAGCCGCTTGCCATGGTTCGGCCCATGCCGATCGACCCCGACTTCGTCGCCGACTGCCCCTACGGCCCCGGCGGACTCCTGATCGACGAGATCCTGGAGCTCGACCCCGAGGCCTCGCGCATCGTCGCGCGCATGCCGACCTTCGACGAGCTGCCGCTCACGCGCGAGCAGCGCGTGCATCCGATCCGTCATCCCCGCCACGTCTCGGGCGGGCTCATGGTCCACATGACGGGCATGGTCGCGTTCGCGCACGCGTACTTCCTGCTCGGGCTGCGTCACTCGGAGGGCTGGATCGGCTACGGAGCCCGCATCCACTCGGCGCGCTTCCGCGCGCTCGCGATCCCCGGCGATCCGCTGCACCTCGAGTGCCGCGCCACGAAGCTCCGCAAGGGCGAGGAGCGCGCGCTCGGCCGGTACGAGCTCCGCTTCACGCAGAACGGGAAGCTCGTCTACGAGGGCGATCAGACGGCGATGTGGATGAAGGTCGGCGACACCCTGCCGGCCGACCTCGAGGGGATGGAATGAGCGTCCATCGCACGGTGCTCGCCGTCGAGACGCGCGGCCGAGGCACCTACGACCTCACGGAAGAGGTCGCGCGCGTCGTCGCGGCCTCGGGCATCGAGACCGGCCTCTGCACGGTCTTCGTGCACCACACGAGCGCCTCGCTGATCGTGAACGAGAACGCCGATCCCCAGGTGCGGCGCGACCTCGAGGCCTTCCTCTCGAAGCTCGTGCCGGACGGGGACCCGCTCTACCGGCACGTCGAGGAGGGCCCGGACGACATGCCGGCGCACGTGCGCGTGCTCCTCACGCAGACGTCGATCGGTCTCCCCGTGGACGACGGTCGCCTCGACCTCGGCACGTGGCAGGGCCTCTACCTCTACGAGCACCGTCACGCGTCCCACCG
>JAXLYX010000053.1:0-7851 GCA_046351215.1 Polyangiales bacterium
CCGACGCGCGCGCCTCCTCGTCGGCGGGCCTTCCGGACCGAGCGTGGGCGCCGACGTCGCGATCGCCTCCGACGCCTATCGCACGATTCCGCACGACGCCGATGGCGACGGCGCGATCGATCTCGTCGTCGTCCGCTCCGAGGCCGCCTGCCTCGAGGTGCTCCGGAACGACGGACAAGGCGCGCTCGGGGCGTCGCCCATCCCGTGCATTCCCGAGCCCGACGGAGTCGCCTGGCGATGGGCGCAGCGCGGGGTCGACGTCGATGGCGACGGACGCGCGGAGGTCGTCGGCATCCCGACGATGGCGGGGCGGATGGTCGCCTTCGATCTCGAGCTCGGCACGGGGTCGATTCGCGAGGTCGCCCGATGGACCGTGCCCACCTCGGCCGCCCAGCCTGTCGTCAGCGACGTGCTCCTCGCACCGGGCCTCGAGCTCGTCACGCTTCCGTTCGCCGGGTATTCGGACGCCCTCGTCTTCGAAGCCCGCGTCGATGCGTCCTCGGCCTCGTGTGCCGGTGTGCGCGTGCCCTCCCGCCTGACGCCCCTCGCCGCGGGCGACGTCGATCGCGACGGCCTTCCCGACTTCCTCTCCTTGTCGCCCTCGTCGGCCCGCCTCGTCGTCTCCCGTTCCCGTTCCGTTCCTCCCGTCCTCGAATGAGCTTCCCGACCATGCCTTCTTCGCTGCTTCGTCCCTCGCTTCGTTCGCGCCTCGTCTCGCTCGCGCTTCTTACCATTGTGCTCGGCGTCCTCGCCCTCGGGGGCTGCGCGGATTCCATCGACGTCGGCGCCGGCTGCCCTGGAGCCAACTGCCCCGACCCCGCATGCCGGAGCCGCACGCCCATGTGCGCATCCGATGGATGGTCCCGTCTGGCGTGCGGGCCCGATGGTGTGCATGCGGTGGCGACGCCCTGCGGTCCCGACCAGGTCTGCGACCCCGGATTCGGCTGCGGCTCGACCGGCTGCGCCGGAGCCGTCTGCAAGGGGGACTGTCTCGTCGACGACCTCACGCATACCGCGCGTCCGATGGGCCTCGAGCCCACCTGGTTCGCACGCGACCTCGACGGCGACGGCCACGGAGATCTCCTCGCCGTTCATCAGCTGAGCTACGACGCCTACGTGTACTGGGGCGATGGAACGGGGCGTCTCTCCGCGCCCACGATGACGCGCACCGGCCTCGCGCAGCGCAACACCTGGCCCCTCGGACGCAATTGGGGCGGAGTCGCCATCGCGGACTTCGACGAGGACGGCGACCTCGACTTCGTCACGACGCAGCCGGACTCCGATCATCTCCAGCTCCTCCGTCTCTCGGGCCGCACCTACGTCGCCGATGCGCCCTTCACGCAGCTCGACAAGCCGCGAAACGCCACGGAGGTGGACGCCAACCACGACGGCCACGCGGACCTCTTCCTCTACCTCAGCGGCAAGGACTGCGTCGTCGTGCGCTACGGCCACGGCAACGGCACGTTCGAGCCCGCGACGGAGTGCCTCTTCACCCCCGAAGGCGGCGTCGAGAGCCAGCCCCACCACTCGGTCGACTGGGACGGCGACGGCTACCTCGACCTCGTCGACGCGCTCCAGGGAGGCACGATTCGCGTCCGGCGCTCCGCGGGCGACGGCACCTTCCCCGAGCTCGTGCATTGGGACAGGCCGAGCCTCCCCTACGACGGCGTGCGCATCTACGAGTCGCGTACTTCGTCGCGCGTCCCCTCGCTGTACACGGTGCGCAAGTACCCGATCCAGGTGTACCAGGCGGGAGCGGATCCCTCGGTGCTCGCGCCCCGATGCGATGCGCTCGGCCTCGACCTCCCGGACCTCGCCGGCCTTCCGCGCCCCGGATTCCCCGTCGTCCACGATTGGGACGAGGACGACGTCCCCGACGTCGTCGTGACGTCGGACATCTACGAATCTGCCCTCGACGTCGGGACCTCCGGCCTCCTTCCCGAGCCCACGTGCCCGCTCGGCGAGTGCGCGGGCCAGTGCATGCCGGCCTCCCGGCGCGGCCTCTTCCTCTCGACGGGCGGAGCGCTCGAGTCCGCCCGCATCGGTCGCCTCGACGCCGACGCGCACGACGACGTGCTCCTCGTCGGCCCCGACTCGGTCGCGCTCTTCCGCGGGGACGGCGCCGGCGCGTTCGCCGCGGCCGACGTCGTCGCGACCGGCGGCGCGAGCCGCTACGTCGACCTCGGCGACGTGACGGGAGACGGCATCGCCGACCTCGTCCTCGCGCAGCCGACCCTCGACCGCATCCTGATCCTGCGAGGCACCGGGACGAGCTTCGTCTTCGAGCGAGCCCTCGCCGAGCCCGAGGCCCTGCACGTCGGCACGTTCGACTGGAACCGCGACGGAGCCCTCGACCTCTTCGTCTGGGCCGCCGAGCGCAACGCCAACGCCGGCTGCGTCGTCATTCGCCTCAACCCCGGCAATGGAGACTTCGCCGCCGCGGGCCCCGACTGCGCCTTCGACGTCCACGACCCGGCATATCCCCCTCTCTCGCTCGAGAGCGTCCGCGTCGACTGGGACGGCGAGGGCATCGACGAATACGTCGACCCCTTCTCCTGGCGCGGCCGCGTGCGCCTCCACACCACCTCGGTCGGGACCGGCGGAGCCGTCGAGCTCTTCCGCTACTCCGGCTTCGTCACCGGCACCGTCCCGAAGCCCGTCCACGTCCAGCGCCTCGACCTCGACCACGACGGACGCCCCGAGCTCCTCCATCGCAACGAAGGCGAGGCCACCGCGCGCGGCGTCTACGAGATCACCGAGGGCGGCTTCGAGTCGTACTGCGACAACCTGACCATCCCCGCCGGCATCGTGGGCTCGTCGCAACAGGACATCGCCGGGGAGCTCGATGGGGATGGCCTGCCGGACTTCGTGTTCGTGGATCCGGTGAATGGGAGGGCAGAGGTCATGTTCACGGGGAGGTGAGGGGGGCGCGGGGCCCCGCGCCCGTACCATGGGATGTCGACCCCCGCGGCAAGGGAACCCATGGGCGGACCGCAGAGCTCCACGCAACGCATCGAGCGCCGCGGCTTCGTCGGCCTCGTCGAGCTCGGCGCGCCCGGCAAGGAGCCGGGCTACCACTCGGTTCGCGCCGGCGTGCGGTCCGAGCCCGAGCCCGTGGCCTACCTCCTCAGCGTGGAGAGCTGGCTCGGCGAAGGCGCGCGCGAGAAGGCGGACTTCGTGGAGCGCGAGCTCCTGCGTGCGCTCGACGAGTCACGGAGCACGCTTCGCGGCGAGGCGTACGACGTACTCCGCCTGCTCGACGCCGCCGTGCGTCGTGCGGACGCGGCCTTGGCGGACGGAAGGATCAGCGGCGCCGTGGCGAGCCTCGGTGCGGACGAGGCGCGCGTGTTCGCGGCCGGTGCGGTGTTCGTGCAGACGGCCACGCGTCGATCGCCGGACGAGCCCTGGCTCTGGTCCGTGGCGCACGACGGCCTGCTCTTTCCCCCGGCGACGCGCACGTTCGTCGACGGAGCCCTCGAGGCGACGATGTTCCGCATCGTCCCAGGGCGGGCGCTCGGGGCGGTGATCGTCGGGGACCGGCATTTTCGCGAGCGGTACTACGCGGCGCGGGAGGCGGGCGTCGTGGGGGCGGTGGAGCGAGGTCGGAGGCTCGAGGAGGTGGTGCGGGAGGAACTGGCGCGGGGCGGGGGCGAGCTCGCGGGAGAGGAGGTGGGGAGTGCGATGGGGGTTTGGTGGGATGGTGGTCCGGGAGCGTAGCGAGAGTCGCGGGGGCTCGGGGCGCGCGCGCGCTCGAGGCGCAGGGCGGAAACCGTCAGGCCCTCGCCCATTCTCGGAACCCCTGAAGGGCCATCCCCATCGCCCGGCCGACGCCTGCACGGTTCGTTGGAAGGGCCGCTCCGAAGGCCCTCGACCGCGCCGACGGCCGTCCCGTCCGCCGCCTCGCAACTCGCGGCCCCGGCGACCGAACACGCGCGCACCACCTCTCCACCGAGGCGTGGACCGAACCCGCGCGCCGCTCGGGCGCTCCCTTTCGGGCTACGCGAAGTCCCATCCGATGAAGAACCCACGTCCCCCCTTCGCCGTCTCGAACCTCCGACGCGCGCTCGTCCGGCCCCTCGCCTTCGCGAGCCTCTGCATGCTCCTCGGGGCCTGCGACCTGGACACGCTGCCTCCCGCGACGACTGCCGACGGAGGGGCTCCGATGGACCCCCTCACGCTGGAGGTCCCCTCGGTCGTACGCATACCGCGCGGCTACAGCACACCGCTTCCCGTACGCGTCGTCGGAACCGCTGCGGCCGTGATGGGCCCGATCCGTCTCGAGGTCGTGGAAGCGCCCGAGGGCGTGACGGGCAACGTCGTCACGCTCGAGGCACCGACGACGATCACCGACCTCACCGTCGTGGCGCGCGTCTACGCGCGGACCGGCGGACCGTTCCCGCTCCGCGTGAGGGCCACGAACCCCGCGACCGGCATGACGCTCGCCGAGGTCGAGACTCGGCTCGTCGTCCGAGGGGAGCCCGGAGAGCTCGACCCGTACTACGGAGCCGGGCCCTTCGACGCCGTCGATGCCTCGCCCGAGCCGAACGACTACGTCATGTCCTCCATCGTCGACTCGCAGCGGAGGCTGGTGGTCTGCGGCGCAGGTTCATCCGGAGCGCGACGAGTGGCCTTCCTGGTCCGATTCGCAGCGAGCGGCGCTCCCGATCCGACCTTCGGCCTGGAAGGGCAGGCGGACCTCCAAACGACGCTGAACTCCGCCTGTGTCGCGGTCCTCGAGAGAGGAGACAGCCTGGTCGTGATCAAGGCGGACTACGACAAGTACGCGACAGGCGAAAGCCCACACGTGTTCCGGCTGCGTGCGACGGACGGAGGCCTGATCGGGGCTGCCAACGGCACGAACCCGTTCGTCGTCGATCGCGACGCGCTCCGGCTCGAACCGTTCGGGGCGGGCTTCCTCGTCGAGGGTCGGACCACCGTCGCCTACGACGTGCGCGGCCAGCGCGACGGCTCCTTCGTCCGCTCGGACACCCTCTCGCTCGGAGATCTCGTCCCCGCAGCCAACGGCGGCTTCTTCGCGGAGGCGTATGGGCCACGCGGCGCGATCGGACTCGCTCGTCTGCATGCCGATGGATCCGTCGACACGGCGTTCGGGACCGATGGCGTCGCCTATTTCCAGGCGCCCGAGGGGGCGACGGACGCCGTGAGCGTCAGCGTCCTCGGCCTCCCCGACGGCGGTGCCGCCCTGCTCCTGGACTGGCAGATCGGAGCTCCCGATTTCAGCCATCGCCTCTGCCTGACGCGCTTCACCCCGGCGGGGACCCTCGATACGACCTTCGCGCGGACGGGCTCGCTCGTCGTCGCGCCGACGGGCGCCGTCGGGGGCCTCCACCTCGACGGACAGAACAGGATCGTCGTCCGATACGCCGTGCCCGGCGCGACCCTCTACACCTATGTCTCCCGCATCGCGCGGTTCGACCTCCAGGGCAAGGTCACCCTGGGCAGCGACGCCGCGCCGTACGTCGCGATGCCGGAGGGCGCCTCTCCGAGACTCTACGATGCGCTCACGGACAGCTTGGTCGGCACGGGGACAGACCCGTCCGGGAAGCTGCGGGCGGTGCGGGTTTGGCTCTGAGATCGGGGCGTGCTCGGCCGTGGACGGCGCGCTCTTCACGCTCGTTTTCGACTCGCGGCACGGCTGCCGTGGGCCGAGTTGACGATTCCGGCGTCGCGCTTCACTTGCCAGGCGCTCGCGAACGACGCGTAGCTCCTTCGAGCCAGGTCGGCCGCACTGAGGTCGGGCTCGGCTTCGTTCGCGGCCCAGAGGTCTGCGCGGTACGTCGGCCCGAGGATGACGCGCCAGCGGTAGACCCGGTGGGATTTCGCGAGCTCTTCAGGCGAGAGCACGTCCGAAGGTCGATCGCGGAGGACGCCGGCTGGCACTCGAAGTGGGCCTTCCAGGAAGCGCGGATCCTCGCCGTGACGCTTCACCTGGAAGTCGGTTCCGGCGGAAAGGAGGTCGAGACGCGGCCCGACGTACGCGTCGGCGAGACGGGCGAGCCGTCGGTCGCGCTCGAGCCATCGAGCGACTGCGGCCCAGAAGGCCAGAACCCGGGGCGAGCGAGTCCCCGTCACGGCGCGCACGAGTCGGTCGGCGTTGATGCGCTCGTGGTGGATGCCGAGCCATGTCACGAGCACGGCGAGCATCCTGAGGTCCCCTCGGTCCATGCCCTCCACGGACGCAGCGAGGAGCGTGTCTTCGATGTTCGCGTCGCGCTCCGCCCGCGCCGCGAACAGCATCCCGATGCCGACGCAGGCCCGCGTCAGCGCATCGCCCTCGGGCAGCGCCACGGCCGTGGTCGAGCGCCTATAGGCCATGGCCGAGCCTCTGGCTCGGGTCGGCTGTTGCACGGGGATCCATGGGTATCATTTTAACCGATACTCGCAGCGCACGCGATCCTCGATAATGGGCGCGCTCGTGCCCAGAAGGTCGCGGCCGGCAACCCGGGGCCTGGCTCATGGCGCCGATGCGAACCCTGGATTCGCATGCAAGGCCCAACCTCGACCGGACCGGCCGGGGGCGCTCGCGGATCCCGCTGCGCTCTCGTGGCCGGCTCACCCACGCGATTCGGAGGGGAGCGGATGTACAAGGTGATCTTGGTGCCGGCTTCGTGCGGACAGAGCATGCTCGACGTCGGCGCGATCGAGCAGAACGCGAACGCCATGTTCGGTCAGGGCTACGAGCTGATCCACGTCTACCAGACGATCACGCCGGGCTGCTTCGGCGCGAAGACCGCGGCGGTCATGGTGTTCCGGGCCATGCGGCGATGAGCCGTCTCCTCGTCGACGTCCGGTCCCTGCCGGTGTTGCCGGGGTCTCGGCTTCTTCCTGGGGCCCACCACCCGCATTGCCCCCGGCACGAGCACCACCTGCTCTGGATCGCTGGGCGCCCGCTCTGCCTCGGATGCACGTCGATGGCCGGAGGGGCCTCGATCGGGCTCCTCGCGGTCGCCTTCCTTCCGCTCGCGCGGATGACACCTTTTGTGTGGCTGGCGGCGCACGTGCTGATGATCGGGCCGACGGCGATGCAGCCCTTCGTGCAGAGGAAGCGGTTCAAGGTCTTCGCGCGAGCCATGCTCGGCGCGGGGACCGTGACGTGGCTCGTCGGGCGTCATGTGGGCCGTACGCCGGGGTGGCTCTCGCTCGTCGAGGTGGCTGCGCGCGCCGCGCGATCGTGACCACCGAGATCGGCGCATCGTGACCACCCAGATCGGGGCATCGTGACCACCGAGATCGCCATCGTGACCACCTGGATCGCGATGGTGACCACCCGGATCGCCTGAACGTGATCGCGCGGATCGCCATCGTGACCACCCGGATCGCGATGGTGACCACTCGGTCCGGAACGGCGTCCGGTCCCGCGGCGGCTTCGCCCGGGACGGATCACTCTCGGGCCGAGGAGGCGGCGCGAACGACGGCAGAGCGGCCTGGGCGGCACCAGCCTCGACGGAGGCTGGGATGGCGACCGAGCGACTGCTTATGCGCAACGTACGAGAAATCCTGAGAGCGAAATGGGAGCTGCGGCTCTCGAATCGCAAGGCGGCCAAGAGCGCCGGCGTGAGCGCCGCGTCGGTCGTCAACGTCCTGCAGCGGGCGTCGGAGGCTGGCCTCGCCCAGTTCGCCGATGTGATGCACCTCGGCGAGGCCGAGCTCGAGGTGTTGCTGTACCCGGAGACCTCCTCGTCGGGCTCGCCGTTCCCTCGCGCGGAGCCGGACTGCGCGTGGATCCATCGTGAGCGGTCTCGCCCCGGCGTGACGCTCGAGCTGCTCCATCTCGAGTACCTCGAGCAGCATCCGGGCGGCTATCAGTACACGGCGTTCTGCGACCGCTAC
>JAXLYX010000054.1:0-7430 GCA_046351215.1 Polyangiales bacterium
TGGCTGATCTGCAGGTTGCCGCCGGGCGCGACCACCGCGAACTCCGTCCCGTAGGAGATGTAGATGTAGAACCAGTCGTTCTCCTTGCGGATGCGCGTGTCGCCCACGGGGAACCCGGGCGGCGAGCCGTTGCGCTCGTAGCCGTCGAACGCCGGGCTCGAGCCGAGGCCCACCGCCAGGTCGCCGTGCGGGCCCGCGAACTCCCAGCCGGTCAGGGGCCCGAACCCTTGGACGCCCGCGGAGCCCATGAAGCGGAAGCCCGTCGGCGTGACCGTGATCTCGGCCTCCCCGAGCTGGATCGCGATCGGCGAAGCGCCACGCGGGCGGATCGTGAGCGTCGGCGCGCCGCGCACGACGATGCCGCCGCCCGGTGGGGTCTCCATCGTGGGCGACGACAAGCACACGGCGCCGTTCAGCGCGCACGTCTGTAGGCCACCTTCGGGAGCGGCCGTCGGTGCGCTGAAGAGATCCGCCTCCGCGCGCGAGGGTGCCGCGAGCACGAAGGCGGCGAGGACGAGGCAGGGGATCGGCGACCACGGTCGTCGGATGCGCGACATGGGGCCGACACTCCCATGGGCGGCCGACGTCCGATACGGGACATCGTTGCGGCTGCGGGTTTCGAGCTCGGCCGCGCGCGCCGCGCGAGGGTCGGAGTGGGCCACCGGGCGACTAAATATCTAGAGCGGACACAAAAACTCTTGCGCACACAATTTTGGTGTCTTATAAAAGTTTTCGAGACGGGACGACGGCCTCCGGCGCCGAAACCAAAACCCCCGTCCTTCCGGAGACTTCCATGAATCTCGTCCGCCCCCTCGCCCTGCTCCTCTCCCTCGCCCTCGGGGCCTGCGCGTCGACCTCGGGCACCTCGGCCCGCGAGACCGCGACCGCCCAGGCGCGCGCCTCGGCCGACATCGTCGACACCGCGGTCGCGGCCGGCTCGTTCACGACGCTCGCGGCGGCCCTGCAGGCGGCCGGCCTCGTCGACACGCTGAAGGGCCCGGGACCGTTCACCGTCTTCGCTCCGACGGATGCGGCGTTCGCGGCTCTCCCGCCGGGCACGGTGGAGAACCTCCTCCGTCCGGAGAACCGCGATCAGCTGCGCGCGGTGCTCACCTACCACGTGGTGGCCGGCGACGTCCGCGCGGCCCAGGTCGTGAACCTGAGCCAGGCCACGACCGTGCAGGGCAGCGCGGTGCGCATCCGCGTCGAGAACGGTCAGGTGAAGATCGACAACGCGACCGTCGTCACGCCCGACGTCGTCTGCAGCAACGGCGTGATCCACGTGATCGACCACGTGCTGCTGCCCGCGCCGATGTGAGCCGACGGGCGCGGCCTCGGGCCGCGCTCCGTCGAGCCCGCGCTCAGGGGTAGACGACGACGGCGCCGTACACGACGGTGCCGCTCGTGTACGCCACGAGCGCGCCGTTGTTCGAGGGCAGCGCGGCCACGGCCGGAGCCGTGCCACTCGCGATCGTCCGCGCGTCGGCCGCGGAGACCGTGCTCGCCGCGAAGACCATTCGGTCGAGCTGGATGGAGCCCGTGTTCAGCTGGGTGACGACGTAGGCGTTCCCGACGGCGTCGGCATCGATCGCGCGAACGGAAGCGGCAGCGACGTTGCTCGGCAAGCCCGTGACCTGCGTGCTCGTGCCCGGGCTCGACATGGGGATCCGGTCGATGTTGTTGTCGCCGTTGGTCCCCGTCGCGTAGATGTAGCCGTTCGAGCCGGCCCAGTCCGAGTAGAAGGCCGAGCCCGGGGGGGTGTACTCCGCACCGAACGTGTTGCCCTGGTCGGAGCTGATCCGGATCCGGAAGGCAGGGTTGTCGCTCGTGGCGATGACGTCGCCGCTCACCTGGTCGACGATGACCTCGTGGAACGTGTTGGTCTGGGCGATGTCCCGCGTGACGAACGTCCCGACCCCTCGCGTGTAGTTCGCGAGGAGGAGCAGTCCCGTACCGGACCGAACCAACACGTAGAGCGAATCCTCGTACGAATCGATGCTGACCTCGTTGTCGCTGACGCCCGTCGTGAGGGTCCGCGGGGTCTCCCACGTCAGGCCGCCGTCGGTCGTGCGCGTGAAGACGACGTCGTTCGACGTGGTCCTCGCGACGACGTACGCGATTCCCTCGGGCCCGCCCTCGACGGCGATCGCCCCGACGCCCGTGATCCCCGTGGAGATCGGGCCGTTCCAGGTCGGTCCTCGGTCCAGGCTCGCATTCACGTAGCCCGTTCCGCCGCAATTCATCGCGACGAAGTAGCGTCCGAGCGAATCGACCGCCGCCTTGCGGCCCGTGTTGGAGCCCGTGGTGTTGCAGCCGAGGGAGCCGCTCAGGACGACGGGCGAGAGGGCCAGGAAGCCGTCGAGCTTGCAGGTCGCGCTGCAACCGTCGCCGTCGGTGACGTTGTCGTCGTCGCATTGCTCGCCGACCAAGCTGTCCACGAGCCCGTCGCCGCAGGTCTCGACGCCGCGGCAGTCGGCGCGACATCCGTCTCCCGCCGTGCGGTTGCCGTCGTCGCAGGCCTCGCCGGGTTCGACCGAGGAATTCCCGCAGACCGGATCGGCGATCGTGATCTGCACGAGCGCGGCGCTCGAGTCGACCGTCCCGTCGTTCGCGACGACGGTGAACGAATCGCTTCCGACGTAGCCGGCGGTCGGCGTGTAGATCGCGCTGTCGCCCGAGATCGAGACCGCGCCGTTCGCGGGCGAGGCGACGAGGGAGTACGTCAGCAGATAACCGTCCACGTCGGTGCCGCCGAGGGTGATGGTCACCGGGATGTTCCGGCGCGTCGCGACGGACTGGCCGCCGACGACCGGTGCGTCGTTGACCGACGTGACGGCCACCGCGACCGAGCCGAAGTCGGTGAGCTGTCCGTCGGAGACCGTGTAGTCGAACGAGCCCGTCCCGTGGAAGTTCGCCTCCGGGGTGAACGTCACCTGTCCGCTCACGAGCGAGACGGTGCCGTGGACGGCGTTGCCCACGGCGGTCACCGAGAGGGAAGGTCCGTCGACGTCCGTGTCGTTCGAGGCGAGCGATGAGGCCGAGAACACGAGGGCCGTGTCCTCGTCCGTCTGCGCCATGTCGTCGACGGCGATGGGCGCGTCGTTCACCGGCGCGATCGTCACGGTGACGACCCCGACGTCGGTCGCCGTTCCGTCCGACACGGTGTAGGAGAAGCTCGCGGAGCCAGTGTGGTCCGGGCTCGGCGTGAAGGTCACCGTGCTCCCGACGAGCGCGACCGAGCCGTTCACGGCGTTGCCGACGGAGACGAGCGAGAGCGAGGGGCCGTCCACGTCCGTGTCGTTCGCGAGGAGCGTGGAGCTCGCGACGTCGACGGCGGTGTCCTCGTCGGTCGACACGCCGTCGTCGACGGCGACGGGCGCGTCGTTCGTCGCGTGGACCGTCACGGTGACCGTGCCCATCGCGGCGAGCGTGCCGTCCGTCACGGTGTAGGAGAAGCTCGCGGTGCCGCTGAAGTCCGGCTCGGGCTGGAACTGGATGCTGCCGGACGAGAGCATGACGGTGCCGTGCACGGCCGAGCCCACCGACGCCACCGAGAGCGGCTGCCCCTCTTCGTCCGTGTCGTTGGCGACGAGCGTCGCCTCCGAGAGCACGAGCGTCGTGTCCTCGTCCGTCTCCGCGACGTCGTCCGTGGCCACCGGCGCTCCGTTGACCGCACCGACGGTCACGTGCACCGTCGCGCTGCTCGTCAGGGAGCCGTCCGAGACGGTGTAGCCGAAGCTCGCCGCACCGTTGTAGTTCGCGTCCGGAACGAAGGTCACCGTCGCGCCGACGAGCGACACGGTGCCGTGCACGGCGTCGCCGACGCTCGTGACCGTCAGCGAGGGCCCGTCCACGTCCGTGTCGTTGGCGAGCAGGGTGGACGTGGCGGTGTCGAGGGAGGTGTCCTCGTCCGTCACCCCCATGTCGTCGGCGGCGACGGGCGCGTCGTTCACCGGCGTCACCGTCACCGTGATCGACGCCGCGACCACGAGCGTGCCGTCCGACGCCGTCACCATGAACTGGTCTTCGCCGGTGAAGTCGGCGGCGGGCGTGTAGACGAAGTCCGGCGCGGTGCCGGTGATCGTGCCGTGGGCCGGCGGGGCCGCCGTCAGCGTGAGGGTCGTCCCTTCGGGATCGGTCGCCTGAAGGGAGAGCGCGAGCGGCGCGTCCTCCATCGTGGTGAAGGATTGGTCGAGCAAGTCGGGAGGTCGGTTCGCCGCTCCCGAATCGCTACAGGCCCCGAGGAGGACGACCAAGGACGCGAACCAGACCGCTCTTGTCACTGAACCCAACCGTTTCCCGGCACTCCCACGCGTCTTCTCGCTACCGTCGCATACGTCGCGCACGAGCCGCGTGGCCGAGCCTCCTGTGTGAGGGATTCGGTCGGTGGCTTCAAGAGCGAACGATTGGAGATCCGATGAAGTCGCGTGATCGCGGGTGTGCGTTGTGAGGAAGCGTGTCCGGAAGAGCGAGGAGGTGCGGTCAGCGATCGCGCGACGCTGTCCAGGACGACGGTTCCGCACGCGATCGTCTGCGATGGTTTCGTGGTCCTGCTCGCAATGCCGGTCGTCCGTTCTCCGCGCACGAGCTTCGTCGCACGCTCGCTCGGGCCGAGGCGACGACCGAGGCTTCCCGCTTGCGCGTGGAAGGCCGGAGGTGGACCGTTCGCTCCATGACGACGGTCCCACCGAGCCCTCCCGCGACGCCGCCTGCCGCGAGCGCGATCTCGATCGCGCGCTTCGCGGCGACGGCGTTGCTCACGTCGGTCGTGAACCTCGTGCTCAACGCCCTCGGCTTCGCGCTGGTCCTGAAGGACTTCTATCGCGCGCATCCGGCGGGACCGCCGGAGTTCGTGAGGCAGCTCCATCGCCCTGCGGAAGAGCTCGTCGTCTGGGCGATGGTGCTGACGTCGCTCTCGATGGGGCTCTTCATCACCGTCGTGATGAAGTGGTCCGGCGCGAAGACCTTCGTCGACGGTCTGAAGCGCGGCGCGATCGTCGGTGGGCTCTTCTGGACCTCGGTCAATTCCGGGCTCTACGCTTCGTCGAACCTCTTCTCGCTCCCGAGCGTGCTCGTCGACACACCCCTGAGCGCGCTCTCCATGACGCTCTCCGCGGCGTTCGCGGCGTGGATGCTCCACCGGCAGGGTGGAGGGTCGGGAGCGCGATAGGTCGACCGCCGTCGTGAGCACGCCCCGAGGCCGCCCCGCCCCTCAGGGCTCGGCGCTGCCCTCCGACGGTCGAGCCGCGCAGCGTCGGAAATCGACGGAAGCCTCGAGCGTTCCTCCCTCGGGGAACGTGCATTCGAGGCGCGCATGGCCGCTCCGGCGGAGGAAGACGGTGGTCTCCTCGACCGCGAGCTCGTGGACACGGCAGTGCTCGCGGGCGACGCGGACCTGCGGGCACGTGAAGACGCGGCAGCCGTTCGGGCTCTCGACCGTGGCCTGCCACTCTCCGGCACCGTCCCTCTCGATGCGAAGCCCGCCGCGGAAGCCGCGTCGATCCCCGGCTTCTTCCAGCTCCCTCACGACCCAGACTCCGTCGAAGCCCCAGTCCTCTCCGAGGTAGCATTCTCCGACACGCAGCACGAAGCCCCCGTGGGGCTTGCCCGTCGCGCGGATCGCGCCCGTCGCCGAGCCGCTCGGATGACTCCGCAGGAGGATCGCCAAGGCGCCGAGCGCGACCAGCACGAGCATGGCGACCTTCAGGCGGTCTGCGCGCTTCGACGGGTTCGCGTGGGTCATGGCAGGAAACAACGCACGCACGCTCGAACGTCAAGGTGGACGCGATCGTTTCGTCGACGAGCCGCGACCCCCGAGCCCCCGATCGCCTACGATGCCTTCGTGGTCCTCCTCGCCCAACCCGTTCCGCGGAATCCCCGCACGAGCTTCTTCGCCCGCTGGCTCGCGCCGGGACGCGAGCTCTTGGTCGTCGGGCTCCTCCTCCCACGGGGTGCCGCTCCGCAGGTCGTCGTCCCGCTCGCGTCGCGGCGGGATGCGTCTCCGCCCGTCGTCCACGATCCCGCGGACGTGCGCTCGCTCTTCAGCGACCTCGAGCGCGCGTTCGAAGAGCCGATTCCACCGCCGGCCGGTGGCGGTGATGGCCCGCCGATTCGCCTCGAGGGCGGCGGCGCCGTCCTCTACGAGCCCCCCGACCCGCGCGTCGTCGGCACGATCGCGAGGAGCGTCGAGGAGCTCGAGGCCATGGGCCCCGAATGGGCGGTCGCGTGCGCGGTCGCGGCCGCGCTCCCCGACGCCGGCGAGCTCGACTTCGCGGTCTTCCGTTCCACGGCGAAGGAGCCAGGGCGAATCGCGCGTTTCTTCGGGAACGAAGCGTCGTTCTGGGTGATGGCGATCGAACTCTCGCCCCGCGAGCCCGAGCGGCTCTTCTTCCCGACGCGCTTCGCGGCGGGCGGCGCTCCCGCCGAGCTCTTCGAGGGGACGGATAGCCTCTATTGTCAGGCGCCGGACGCGCGCTTCCCTGCGGTCGAGCCGAGGCCGCCGCTCCTGGACATCCCCGCGCCGCGCGATCCGTCCGTCGGCTCGTTCGTCGGGGCCACGAGCCACCGACGAGAGCAGGAGCTCCTCGCCCGGAACGCGCGCGTGCTCCACGCCACGCAGCACGTCCACTGCTGCGATCTCTACGAGCCCCGGCCGAACCGGGATCGGTGGGTCTCCTTCCGTTGAGCGCCGACGCGGGGTCGCTTCGGTTGCCGCGCGTCGTCGGCCCGTGCGAGCCTCCACGGGACCGATGGTCGTCACCGACACGATCCCGTGGGGGAACGTCCTCCGCCATCATCGCCGGAAGCTGGGCACGCTCCTCGTGCTCTCGGTCACGGCCACGCTGCTCGAGCGCTTCGCCGACCTCGCGATCCCGCTCCTCGCCACGCCCTTCGCGGTCGTCGGAGGTGCGCTGGCCATCCTCCTCGCGTTCCGCAACGGCGCCGCGTACGACCGATGGTGGGAAGGACGCAAGCTCTGGGGTGGCCTCGTGAACGTCTCGCGCACGCTCGCGCGTCAGGCCGCGACCTACCTCCCCTCGGCCGACGACCGACGTCGCCTGGTCCGGATGGTGATCGCGTTCGCCCACGGGTTGCGGGCGAGCCTCCGCGGCACGTCGCCCTCGGACGACTTCGCGCGGCTCCTCGATCCCGAGCTCGCACGCGAGCTCGCGGGCGCCCGCGGACCGGTCACGCGCCTCGGCGTCGCGATCGGCGCGGAGGTCGGCGAGCTCCACCGCCGGGGCGTCCTCGACGGTCACGCGGCAGCCCGCTTCGACGTCTCGCTGACGGAGCTCGTCGCCTGCCAGGGCGGCATCGAGCGCATCCACAGGACGCCGATGCCGACCGCCTACCGGTTCTTCACCGGGCGCTTCATCCACGCCTACGTGATGGCCCTGCCCTTCGGCCTCGTCGAGCACCTCGGCGCGCTC
>JAXLYX010000055.1:0-6800 GCA_046351215.1 Polyangiales bacterium
TATTGGTTCGAGTACGCCGGCAACGAGCGCCTCCGCTTCGTCGGCGACGACGATCTGTGGGTGTTCATCGACGGTCATCTCTGCCTCGATCTCGGAGGCCAGCACGGCGCGATCTCGGGCATCATGAGCTTCGCGAATCCGTCCGAGCAGGATGCCAGCAGCGGCACGGATCAGACCGCCCTCGTCACGGCCTGCAAGGCTCATCTCGACGCGCGGCGCGACGCGCTCAGGACGGCGACGGGCGATGCGACCGCGAATCCGGTGTTCGAGATGATCATCTTCAACGCCGAGCGGCACACCGTTCAGTCGAACTTCTTCCTCACGCTCGGGCACTTCGTGAAGCGTCAGTCCGTGTGCGTGTCCATGTGCGGCGACGGAGTGGCCTCGTCGCGCGAGGCCTGCGACCTCGGCGCGAACAACGGCATGGGGGACGGCTCCGCGTACGGCGGCTGCACGACGGGCTGCACCTTCGAGCCCTACTGCGGCGACCACGTGGTCGACACGACGTACGGCGAGACCTGCGACGACGGGATCAACCTCGGCGGCGCCGCCAGCGCCTGCGCTCCCGGATGCAAGGGCATGGGCGCCGCCTGCGGCGACGGGGTCGTGCAGACCTCCGCGGGCGAGCAATGCGACGACGGGAACGTGATGGCGGGCGACGGCTGCAGTCCGACCTGCTTCCTCGAGATCAACTGAGGGGGACCGACGGGCCAACGCCGAGGGCCGATTCGGCACGTACTTCGTCGTCGTAGGTTCTTTGCGGAGCGAGCGGGTCGTGCGACGCCTCGGCGGGATGTCCACCGAGGAACGCACGATCCAGGATCCCTACCGCATCCGTCCGTACGAGGCGCGCGATCGGTCGTCCGTCCGCACGATCTGCTTCCTCACGGGCTCGATGGGGGAGTCGATCGAGAAGGTCTACTCGGACGAGGAGAGCTTCGCGGACATGTTCACGGGCTACTTCACGGACCACGAGCCCGAGTGCTGCTTCGTGCTCGAGCGGAAGCACGACGGCGTGATCGTCGGCTACATCCTCGGCTCCGTCGACGTCCGCCGCGCCGAGCCTCCGGTGCGGATCGCGATCCGTCACGCGATCTCCCGTCTCCTCTTCGTCCGGCCCGGCACGGCGGGCTACTTCCGGCGGGCCGTCGTCGACCTCGTCCGTGACCGGCACATCGAACGTCCTCGGGTCGATCTCGAGCGCTATCCAGCGACGCTGCACATGAACCTGATGCCGGAGGCGCGGCGCGGGTACGGCTACGCGATCTACGAGGTCTGGGAGGCCTACATGCGCTCGCGTGGCGTGCGCGGCATCCACGGCGAGGTCGGAGCCGCGAACAAGCGCGTACGTGCCCTGAACGACCGCGGGGGATTCGTCCCGTACGGCGAGCCCTATCCGGCCCTCGGCGCCAGGGGGCCGAACGGCGAGCGCCAATACGTGCAGATGGTGCTGAAGTCCCTCGAGGACGACGTCACGGCTCCGCGGGTCTGAAGGCGCACGGCCTGTTCCGCCCCTCGAGGCGCGACACCGCTCTTCCCGACGGCGCCCGTTCCATTCATCCTCGTCGTCATGCTGCACCGCCGCTCCCTCGCGCTCGCCACGGTCTTCCTGCTCTCGGCCTGCACGGACGACCCCGGCGCGACGCCGATCCTCGTCTGCGCGGGCACGACGCCGACGAACCACGGCGAGGGCACGTACTACGCGGCGACGGGCGCCGGGAACTGCGGGTTCCCCGCCACGCCGAGCGATCTCATGGTCGCGGCGATGAACCACACGGACTACGCCGGCTCCGCGGCCTGCGGCGCGTGCGTCGCGATCGACGGCCCCGCTGGCTCGGTCACGGTGCGCATCGTCGACCAATGCCCCGAATGCGCCCAGGGGGACATCGACCTGAGCCGCGAGGCGTTCCAGCTCATCGCTCCGCTCAGCGCGGGGCGCGTGCCGATCGACTGGCGCTACGTCCCCTGCACCGTGACCTCGGGGATCGTCTACCACTTCAAGAACGGCAGCAATCCGTCGTGGACCGCGGTCCAGATCCGGAACCACGCGCTCCCCGTGGCCACGTTCGAGTACCTCGGGCAGGACGGCGTCTTCCACGACGTCCCGCGCGTCGACTACAACTACTTCGTCGCGAATCACGGCATGGGCGCGGGGCCGTTCACGTTCCGGGTCACGGATGTCGAAGGCAACGTGATCGAGGACTCCGGGATCCCGCTGCTGGACGACGACAACTACCCGAGCTCGAGCCAATTCGGCATGTGCAAGTGAGGCGCCCAGGCCCGAGGCGAGCTCGGGGCCGACGAGCGCCTCTTCCGACGCGGCCTACGCCGTCGCGCGCACCGGCGGACGCTTCGACGCCTTCGCGAGCGAGATCAGGGCGCGATCGACCTGTTGCTCGAGGGGGCGCGCGGTCGTGCTCTCGACGCGGTGGACGCCGTGTCGGTGGAACGCCGTGAGCCGGAGCTCCGGAGGCAGCTTCGGGACGCCCGCACGGAGCGCCGCCATCGACGTCGCGAAGACGCCCTCCTCGAAGCGACCCCAGCGGAAGTGGTATCCGTGACGGATGCGCGGCGGGAGGAGGCCCGCGGTCATGATCCGTGCCCATTCGAACGCGGGCGCGGCCTTCTTCGTCGGAGAGGAGAGGAGGTACCGGGCGATGTCGCGGCTCGCCTGGTCCGGCGTGAGCACGTCGCTCTCGAACATCCGCGTCATGTACTCCTGGAAGTCGCCGAACGTGGGCGGGATGATCGCCTCGTCGATGCCGAAGAGGAGCGCGAAGCGCTTGCTCTCCTCGTTGTAGAGCTCGCGTTCCTCTCGGCTCAGCGGGCCGTAGACGTCCTCGTACATCCGCAGCGCGCTGTCGACTCCCGTCGCGTGCACCCAGAGCTGCGAGTGCTGCTCGTTCGCCGCGTACCGATCCCCGACTTCGTACGCGCCGACGCGGTTCGCGATCGGTCCGACGATCCGCGAATGCGCTCGGAAGACGGTGCGGGCGGCCGTGAACGCCTCGTCGAGGTCGCCGTAGATCCAGGCGTTGACGGCCTGGAACGTCCGCTTCGTGCGTCCCGTGGGATCCGTGCGGTACGCGGACTTCTGCTGGACCGCGTGGGCGACGAACGGATGCGCCGTCTGAAGGAAGACCGCGCGCAATGCGGCGATGTTCGAGATCTGTTCGCCGTACACACGCCACATCATCGAGCCGGGGCCGAAGAGGCCTCGCCTCGGATCCCCGACGCGCTTCCGGATCGTCTCGAGCGAGGCTTCGAGCCGTTCGCGGTCCACGACGTTCGCCTCGTCGGCGACGGCGTAGGTCTGGAGCCACGGTCTGCCTTCCCCGACCACGGCTTCGATCTCGTCGATGGCGCTCTTCAGCATGTCCCTTCTCCCCCGATGCGCACTCGTTCGCGCGCCTCCCTGATCCATCCCCGAAACGGAATCACTCCCCGCGCGGTCCGCTCCTCGGCACGCGGATCGCGTCGGGGTTCGCGGCGAGCGTCTGCACGAAGAGCTCGAGCAGCTTCATCCGCGAATCCTCGAGCTCCGGCACGGCGTGCACCGTCCGCGTGAGCGACTCGCCCTCGAAGAGGAGGAGCACCGACGAGATCAGGACGGCGAGCACCTCCGGGCGGAAGCGCTCCGCGCTGCGCATGCGCGAGACGGACTCCCAGATCGTCTGCGCGTAGCGGGCGCCGAACGCGGAGAGCGCCTCGTGGAGCGCCGGATCGGTGCGCGCCGCCACGATGAGCTCGCGGAAGACGTCGTTGATCGGATCGCGGCTCGCGTCGCGGAGGAGGTGCAGCACCGTGACGAGCGGCTCCTCCGTCGCCGCGGCGCGCGCGAGCCCGCCTTCGACGTAGGCGAGCTGGCGACGACCGACCTCGTCGCTCGCCGCCATGAAGAGGTCGATCATCGAGTCGAAGTGGCGGAAGAGCCCGCCGTGGGAGACCCCGGCGCGCGCGCAGATCTCCTTCACCGAGCTGCGGGCGTACCCGACCTCGAGGAGGGACGCGATCGTCGCGTCGATGAGCTTCGCGATCGTCCCCTCCCGCCGGTCGCGCTGGGTACGGCGCTCCGGTCTCGCGAGATCCTTGGGGATTTCGGGGGGACGGTCGGACATGGGCGGAGCCTAGCGCAAGATTGCGAGTGATCACAATCTAAGTTTTGGGCGGGTCTGACCGCGGTTCGAGCCCCGACCGCACATTCGGGGCTCCGGCTATGCTCCCCCCGATGCCGCCCCCTCCCCGCCGATGGACGCGCTCCCCGCAGCCGAGCGCGCGCGGCGCGGGCTTCAACGTCGGCCTCATCTTCGGTCTGATCGGCCTCGCGCTCGCGGTGAGACTCCTCGTCCCCGGGGGATTCGAGGACGACGAGATCGGGACCGCCTGGCTCTACGTCGGCGGCGTCTTCGTCGTCGCCATCCCGCTCGTCGTCCGTGGGGTCCGAATGGGGCGTCACGCGGCGTTCCTCCGCGAGCACGGGCTCGAGCTCGTGGGACGCGTCACGGACGCGAACCGTACGGGCATCGAGATCGGCGACATCCCGCTCTTCCGCCTGACGCTCGAGATCGACGGACCGAGCGGCCCCTACACCACGACGTGCGACGAGGTGCTGCCGCCCGAGGACGTCGCGGCCGCGATCGGCTCCGAGGTCCGCGTGCGCGCGAATCCGAGCGATCCGAAGGAAGTCATCCTCGTCGAGCTCGTCTGAGGCTTGTCGTGCGTCGACGTCGACGAGGGATGCACCGTTCCGCCGTGCTAGGTTGAGAGCTCCGCTGGGGGGGGCGAGCGCAGATGACTTCGTCGAGGGGCTCCGATCCCGCGGAGCGGCATCCGCTGCTCCGCTTCTTCTACTCGGACTGGCGTCCCACTCGGATGGGCCGCTGGGTGAACCGCTTCGCGAGCTTCTGGTCGGGTCTCGGGCTCCCGCCGCGCTTCCAGGTTTCGCTCGAGGTGCGCGGTCGCGTGTCCGGTCGAGTGCGTGCGACACCCGTGGTGATCGCCACCGTGGACGGCGTTCGCTACCTCGTCTCGATGCTCGGCCCCGGCTCCGATTGGGTGAAGAACGTCGAGGCCGCGAACGGAGAGGCCGTGCTCCGACAGGGCGTGCGGCAGGCCGTTCGTCTCGTGCCCGTCCCGAAGGAGCGGAGGGCGCCGATCCTCCGCGAGTACGTGCGCGTCGCGACGAGCGGTCGGACGCACTTCCCGATCGCGGTGGATGCGCCGCTCGAAGAGTTCGAGGCGATCGCGGAGCAGTATCCCGCGTTCCGGATCGAAGAGGTGTAGGGCGCCGGCCCGCCCGCCCCGACGCTACGTCGCGTCCCGCATCACGCGGTAGGCGACCCACGCCGGCGTGAGGATGTACAGCGTGCCCACGGCGAGCCGTCCGACCCGCATGCGATGCGCGTCGGGCAGGAAGACGAAGACCGAAGGCACGCGGAAGAGTCGCGCGAGCGCGGCGGGCGGCTCCCGGAAAGCGAACGCGATGTACGTCACGCCGTAGAGGGCGAAGAGCGAGGCGAGGACGATCGGGCCGGTCATGGGATCTCCGTTCAGGGCGCCGCGACCGAGAAGCCGACGAGGCATTTGTTCGTTCCCTGGCCGGCCTGGAACCTCGGCGTGACCAGCGAGCCGCTCTCCATCGCTCGCTGGAGCATCGTCACCATGCTCTCCGAGAGCGACTTGTTGCTGCACGAGCTCCCGCCCCAGCGGTATTCCGCGGCGCGTCCGACCGACGTGAGCACGACGCGGCCGTGGTACTGCAAGTAGGTGTCAGCGGTGGTGTGGCTGACCTCGAGCTCGGCGATGGTGCCCTCGGCGCCCACGGAGTCGAGCGCATGGGCGAGGCCGGGCAGGGCGAAGAGGGCGAGAGCGGTCACGATCGTGCGGATCTTTCGGGTCATCGGGCTTCCTCGGGAAGGGGAGACGAGCTCCTCGTTCCCCTGGAAGTGACGACCCGCCGCCATCGGTTCACGCGTCGGTGCGTTTCTCGTTCCGGAAGACCCCCTCAGCGCTCCACCGGCAACTGCCAGAACTGACCGCTGTAGTTCCCGCACGGCGCGATCTGCACCTGATTGTTGGTCCCGTCGTTGACGACGTCGAGGCAGCGCTCGGAGCCGCCGAGGTCGTTGCTCAAGCGATAATTCCCGCCGCCTGCGTCGACCGCATGCCAGCGCTGCCCGGCGCGGTCGCTGCACGGCGCGAAGACGAGCCGGTTGCTCCCGTCGGCGACGTCGAGGCAACGGTCCACGCCGCCGCGTCGCGTGGTCAGACGCACGGCGCCCGATGCGTCGAGGAGGCCCACCCAGATCTGGGCCGCCGAGCCGTTGCAAGCGGTGAGCACCACCGTGATCGGCCCGCCGGGCGCGTATTCGAGGCAGATCTCCGGCCCGCGCCACGCGTTGGTCATGCGCATGACGCGCCACTCCGTCGTGGACTGCGGCACGGGCACGGGCTGCGGCACGGGCTGCGGCACCGGCACAGGTTGTGGCGTGGGCGCAGGCGCGGGAGCAGGCGCAGCGTCTCCCGGCATCTGCCACGCCTGGCCGGCGTAGTTGCCGCACGGGGCCATGCGGACGCGATCGTTGGTGCCGTCGTTCACGACGTCGACGCAGCTCTGCGGACCGCGCAGGTCGTTGGTGAGACGCGAATACGCACCGGCGGCGTTCGCGTGGAAACGCTGGCCCGGTCGGCCGGCGCACGGAGCGAGCGTGAGCAGCGCCGACGCGCCGCTGCCTTCGTCCACGTCGAGGCAGAGGCCCGCGCCGAAGCGCACGGTGGTGAGCATCATCGCGTCGCCGTCC
>JAXLYX010000056.1:0-5853 GCA_046351215.1 Polyangiales bacterium
AGATGTCGAGCTATCCCCGCAAACGACCCGTGAAGCGACGCCCAACGAAGAAGGCCGCTCGCTAAGTGAACGGCATTGCCTCTAGGGCCCGGCCGCGGGGCTCAGCGGAGCGTCAGCGTGGCGACGAGCCCGCCACCGAGCGAGCCGAGCGACTCCATCGGGCTCGGGACGTCGTTCGAAGGCACGCCGTGCAGCCATCCGCCCGTGACGTAGCCGGCCATGCCGACGGCGCCGCCCTCCGAGAGCGCCCATTCGTGGCCGAGCTCGAAGCGGCCCACGGGGCCGACGTTCATCGGATCGTCGGCGGGGTACCCGGAGAACGTGAGGAACTCGACGCTCAGGGCGCCCCCGACGAAGGTCGAGCTCCCCGGGAGGTAGCGCACGAGCCCGACGCCCAGCGCGCCGCCCGCCACTCCGTGGGCGTCGAGCATGGGAATGCTCGATTCGTGCATGCGCGCGGGCAGGAACGTGGCGTCGATCGCGACGTAGAGGGCGGTTCCGGGCACGAGGAAACGGCCGATCGCGAAGCCCGCGTCGATCGCCGAGCCGGCCGCCCACGCACGTTCGGAGCTGCCCTTTCCGAAGAAGCCGAACGCCGAGAGCCCGGCGCGCACGTGCAGGTAGATGCCCTCCTGGGTGGGCGCCTCGTCCGGTTGGCGGCTCGTGTAGTCGAACCCTCCGGCTCCCTGGGCGTGCGCGAGCGCGCCGGGCGCCGTCAGCACGACCGAGACTGCGAGGGCGACGAGCGAGACGCGGCGCATGGCGCCGCGAAGCATCCCAGGGCCCACCCGGGTCGACAAGACCCGCCCGCCGAGGTCGCATCCGCGTGCCCGAGGCGCTAGCATCGGCCCGCGATGTTGGTCTACGAGAAGACGAGCTGGTTCAAGCTGATCTTCACGCTGCGCGGCACGACGCTCCGGCAGACGAAGTGGCGGCTCCTCATCTCGACGGCCTGGGCCTGCCTCGCCACGTGGCTCGAGCTCGAGGAGCATTGGAGGATCGACCTGACGGTCGCTCCGTTCACCTTGGTCGGGCTCGCTCTCTCGATCTTCCTCGGCTTCCGCAATTCCGCGAGCTACGACCGCTTCTGGGAAGGGCGCAGGCTCTGGGGCCAGATCGTCAACAGCACGCGCAACGTCACGCGGCTCGTGCTCGCCACCGTCGGTCCCCTCGAGGTCACGGACGAGGTGCGCGAGCGGCATCGGGACCTCGTCTACCACGTCATCGCCTGGACCCACGCCGTGCGAATGCACCTCCGCGACGAGAAGGAGCTCGAGCCCTTCCGCGCGCTGCTCCCGGCCACCGAGGTCGACTCGCTCGCGACCGAGAGCAACCGTCCGAACGCGATCCTCCAGCACCTCTCCACCATGCTGCGGCAGGACGTCGCGCGAGGCTGGCTCGATCCCATCCACCACCTCGCGATCGAGCAGGAGATCTCCCAGCTCGTGAACTCCCAGGGAGGCTGCGAGCGGATCAAGAGCACGCCGATTCCCTTCTCGTACACCGTGCTCCTGCACCAGGTGGTCGCCGGCTATTGCTTCGCGCTCCCCTTCGGCCTCGTGCGGACCGTCGGTGCCCTGACGCCGCTCGTCGTCGCCATGATCGCGTACGCCTTCTTCAGCCTCGATGCGGTGGGCGACGAGATCGAGCAGCCCTTCGGCCGCGACGCGAACGATCTCCCGCTCGAGGCGATCTCGCGGAACATCGAGATCGCGCTCCGGGAGCGTCTCCTCGAGGAGGAGCGGCCGAGCGTGCTGAAGCCGGTGAAGCACCAGCTCAGCTGAGCGAGTCGACGTCGATGTCGGAGAAATCGAGCGCGAGGTCGCTCGGCGCCTCGGTCGGCCGCGCCGACGTTCGGGTCTCGTCGGGGGCCTCGGTCTCGCCGATCCCGGGGGCGGCGGCGAGCGGAGCTTCCGAAGCCGGGGCGGGTGACTCGGGCGTGGCGCCCTCTCCGAGCCAGGCGAGCGCCTGCTCGAGGGCCTTCTGACGGAGCACGCCGACGCGCCGGTCCCGGTCCTCGAGCTCGGCCAGCAGGGCACGGGTCCGGACCATCGCGGCCTCGCGTTCCGCCGCCGCACGGCTGGTCTCGTCGGACGCGCGGGTCGCCGCCTGGGCTTCCGCCCGAGCGCGCGCGAGCTCGCCGGCCAGCCCGCCGAGCTCCGTTTCGATGCGCGCGAGGCGCTCTTCGGCCTCGGCGCGAAGCGCACGCTCGCGCTCGAGCTCGATCGACGCGGTCTCGAGCCGCTGCTCGGCGGCGGCGAGCGACTCGCCGAGCCCGGCGACCTCGCGCTCGTGCCGACCCCGCGAGAGACCGGCCGCCTCGGCGTCCGCGATCGCCTCGTCGCGTTCCGCGTGCGAGCGCTGGACGTCCTCGCGCAGGCGCGCGAGCTCGTCGTGCATCGCATCCCGGCTCGTGCGCGCGTCCGCGGCCTCTCGGGCCATGGCCTCGAGCTCCAGCCCGACGTGTGCTGCCCGGTCGCTCGCGGCTCGCGCCGAGGTCCTCGCGTCCTCGAGGGCCGACTCGGCGGCGACGAGCGCATCCTCGAGCTCCGCGACTCGCGCCCGCAGCGCGTCGTTCTCGGCGTGCAGGACGTCGATCTCGGAGAGGGCCCGATCGCGGGCCGCTTCCGCGTCGGCGGTCCGCGCCCCGAACTCGAGCGCCCGCGCCTCGGCGGCGTGGGCCCGCGCCTCGGCTTCGGCCACGCCCGGAACCGGCCGCACCGACGCCTTCTTCTTCTGCGTCTCGAGGCGCTCGCGGACGACGCGCAGCTCGATCTCGAGGGAGCCGACGCGCTCCGCGAGCGCATCCGCGGCCAGCTCCGCGCGACGTCGATCGTTCTCGGCCGCGGCGACGCGTACGAGCATCTCGCCCATCTGGTCCGCGTCCGCCGCCCGGCCCGCCTTCTCGCGCGCCAGCTCGGCCTCGAGCGAGGCGATGGCGGCGTTCGAGACGAGACCCACCGCCCTCCGACCCACGGCTTCGGGACGGAGCGCCGGGGCGGACTCCGCCCGATCGTCGACCCGAGGGATCGAGGGGCGCGCCGGCGGACGACGCGACGGGACTTTCGAAGCGCTCACGGCTTGGGGCCTCCCACGAAGGGAGTATGCACCGAGCCGCGAGCGATCCGGAAGCGGGCCCCGTCCCTCAGCGGAAGAAGCCCTTGGCCTCGAGCGCCCCGAGGACGAGGTCGGTGGCCGAGTCGAAGGACAGCCCCTCGAGGTCGACCGTCGCGTCCGCGTGGGCCGGCGCGGCGTAGCCCGCGAACGAGGCGCCGGGACGGCGCTCCTTGCAGACGGCCTCCGGCGTCGTCACGTGGACGACGATCGCCCGGTCACCGAGCCGCGCCGCGAGGCGAGCGGTCTCGGGGAGACGCTGGGTGGCCGTGACGCCGACGAGGCCCGCGTGCGCGACCGCCGCGAGGCCCGCGAGCCAGGGCTCCTCCGCCTCTTCGACGAGCACGGCACCCGAGCGGCCGGTGTCGAAGAGCCGGCGCTCGATGGCGTAGGCGAGAGCCTCCGAGCCCGAGCCCTCGCGGCCGACCACGAAGATCGAGGCTCCGCGCTGGCCGAAACGGTCGCGCCGCTCCTTCGCGCTGACCTGGCTCTTCGCGATGCCGTCGCCGGCCTCGTGCGCCGCGCGGAGCACGGCGTCGAGGTCCTGCGCCCGCTCGTCGCCGATCACCATGCCCGCGGCGACTGTGTTGTTGGTGATCGAGTCGATCAGGATGAAGGAGCCCGTCTCGCGGTTCGACTGGTAGGCGTCGACGAAGAGCGGGCGGTGCGACGTGAGCGTCACGCGGCCGATGTCGTTCAGGGCGAGCGTCTCGGTCGAGACCTCGTCGAGCGTGTCCATGTCCTTGCGCCAATGGACCTGGTCGACGTTCACGCGGACGGTCTGCGTGGTGTGCTTGATGAAGTAGCTCTTGCCCGGATCGAGCGGCGTCTCGTGCATCCAGACGACGTGGGCGTCGAAGGTGCGCGTGACGCGCGGGAGATCCGACGGGTGGACGAGCATGTCGCCGCGGCTGACGTCGACCTCGTCCTCGAGGCGGATCGTCACGGACTGGGGAGCGAAGGCCTCCTCGATCTCCCCTTCGAAGGTGTCGATGCCCTTCACGCGGCTGGTCTTGCCCGACGGCAAGACCATGATCGGATCGCCCTTCTTCACGACGCCCGACGCGACCTTCGCGGAGAAGCCGCGGTAGTCGAGGTTCGGCCGGAGCACGTACTGCACCGGGTAGCGGAAGTGAGCGAGGTTGCGGTCCTCCTGGACCGGCACCGACTCGAGGAACTCGAGCACGGTCGGACCCTCGTACCAGGGCGTCTTCTCGCTGCGCCGCACGCAGTTCGCGCCCGTGAGCGCGCTGATCGGGAAGAACGTCACGTCGGTGAACGAGAGGTTCTTCGTGAAGCCCGCGAACTCCTCGCGGATCCGCTCGAAGACCGAACGGTCGAACGCGACGAGGTCCATCTTGTTCACGCAGACCGCGAGGTGCGGGATGCCGAGGAGCGACGCGATGTACGCGTGGCGACGGCTCTGCTGCAGCACGCCGAGGCGGGCGTCGATCAGGATGATCGCCACGTTCGCCGTCGAGGCGCCCGTGACCATGTTCCGCGTGTACTGAACGTGGCCCGGCGTGTCCGCGATGATGAACTTGCGCTTGTCCGTCGTGAAGTAGCGGTAGGCGACGTCGATCGTGATGCCCTGCTCGCGCTCGGCCGCGAGGCCGTCCGTGATGAGCGAGAGGTCGATGTCCGTGCCCTCCATCGTCGTCGCCTTGCGCACGGCGGCGAGCTGGTCCTCGTAGACCGAGCCCGTGTCGTAGAGCAGGCGTCCGATGAGCGTCGACTTGCCGTCGTCCACCGAGCCGACCGCGACGAAGCGGAGCAGCTCCTTGTCCTGGTAGCGACGGAGGTAGGCCTCGATGTCCTGGCCGATGAGCTCGCGTTCGGTCGTCATCAGAAGTACCCCTCGCGCTTCTTCTTCTCCATCGAGGCGTCCTCGTCGTGGTCGATGAGGCGGCCCTGACGCTCGGAGAACTTGTTGAGCAACATCTCCTGGATGATCTCGGGAACCGTCGTCGCCCGAGACTCGATCGCGCCCGAGAGCGGGTAGCAGCCGAGCGTGCGGAAGCGGACGAGCTCTTCCTGGGGCCTCTCGCCGGGCTCGAGGCGCATGCGCTCGTCGTCCACCATGATCCACGTGCCGGCGCGCTTCACGCACGGGCGCTTCTTCGCGAAGTAGAGCGGGACGACGGGGATGTTCTCGACCCAGATGTAGAGCCAGACGTCGAGCTCCGTCCAGTTCGAGAGCGGGAAGACGCGCACGCTCTCGCCGAGGCTCTTGCGGCCGTTGTAGAGCGACCAGAGCTCGGGGCGCTGGTTCTTCGGATCCCATTGGTGGAAGCGGTCGCGGAAGGAGTAGATGCGCTCCTTCGCACGCGAGCGCTCCTCGTCGCGGCGCGCGCCGCCGAAGGCGCAATCGAACTGGTACTTCGACAGGGCCTGCTTCAAGGCGTCGGTCTTCATGACCGTCGTGTACTTGTTGCTGCCGTGGTCGAAGGGGTTGATGTCCTGCGCGAGCCCCTCGGGGTTCGTGTGGACGATCAGCTCGGCGCCGATCTCCTTCGCCATGCGATCCCGGTGCGCGATCATCTCGCGGAACTTCCAGGTCGTGTCGATGTGCATCAGCGGGAAGGGCAACGCGGCGGGCGCGAACGCCTTCTGCGCGAGGCGCAGCATCACCGAGCTGTCCTTGCCGATCGAGTAGAGCATCACCGGGTTCTCGAACTCCGATGCCGCCTCGCGGAGGATGTGGATGCTCTCCGCTTCGAGCGTGCGGAGATGCGTCAG
>JAXLYX010000057.1:0-4768 GCA_046351215.1 Polyangiales bacterium
TCGGATTTCTGCGGTTTCACGCGCTCGGCAACAGCTGAGGAGCCGCGCCCATGTGGGCAGCGTCGGCTACCGCGACAACCGAGCGCGGCGTCGACAATTGCGGGCCCCGCGCGGATTCTCGCCTGAGGCCGGAGAGCACCTCCCCAACGGCCAAGGAGTGCCATGGGACGAACGCGATCGAATCGTAAGAAGAGACCGCGAACGCCGGTGTCCGGTGCGGCGCGGAGGCCTCCACCGAGGCTGTCGGTATCGGGGCGAGCGAAACCCTTCGACCTGGCGCCTCTATCGAGATTCGACCCCACCCTACTTATAAGGGACCAACAAGATGAGCTCGGACAGGTCGTGCTCTCGCTAGCCCTGTGGTTCAACGACCTGAAGGACGTGCTCCTGGCCTGGGAGACGCTGGCCGAGGCCGTAGCGCTTCCGGACACACCCGCGATCGACGCCGTCGCCGGCCAAGCCGTGGGCATCCGCTTCCACATACTCCGGCTCGGTGCTGGGCTTCTGCACGAACTCCTTGAGGTTCTCAGGACGAAGGCCAACTTGCTGGAGGCCCCGGAGTTCCAGGCGGCGCTGAGCACGCTTCATCCGGAGTCGCTCGCCGCATGGAACGTCCTGTCCCGGCACGCCATCGCCCGCACCGCAAACGGTCATGAGCCGGCGTTTCGGAGCGTTGTCGCACGCATGCGGAACAAGCTGATATTCCACTACGTGGACCCAGCGGATCTCGTCGTCGGGTACCGGTCCCATTTCGCCCAGGGCGCCTCGGAACCCCACCGACACCACGCGTACTGGTCACTCGGAACGAATGCCGAGTCGTCCCGATTCTTCTTCGCCGACGCTGCGGTGCAAGCCGCCTTCACCGGTCTCCATTCCGACGCCTCTCGTAGGGAGCTCGTAGATTCCCTTCGCCACGCGAACGAGGCCGTCCGCATGGTGGTCGAGGCATTCGTTGCGACTCGAAGCGCGAGCAACGCTTGCACCACCAATGTTCCTTGCAACCCGGACGCCAGCGGTTAGTCCGAGTAGGCTTCGGGACATGAGGCGGACTCCACCCCGACGGTATCGTCCCTGCGGCGTCAGATTCGCCCTTTGCCCCCCACCCGCGGCGGATCGAACAGGCCGGCGGCGGCCCTCCTACTCCGAATGCCGGAGGTCACCCCATCCGCACCTCCCAAGTGCGACCCCGCCCATCGATCTGATAGCCTCACCCTTCCCCGCTCCACATGAACGGCGCCGTACAACCGTCCACGTCGAACTTCGGCTTCCTGGCAGAGCACGGGCCCGCGCTCGTGACGCTCGGAGCGCAGGCGGAGCGGTACTTCGCCGATGATCCGGCCGCGTGCCTCGGGAAGCTGCGCGTGCTCTCGGAGATCCTCGCCCAAGAGGTCGCCGCGCACTGCGGGCTCTACACGGACGCGAACGAGAACCAGCTCGACCTCCTCCGCCGACTTCGGGAGCGGGGCGTCCTGCCGCGCGAGATCGAGGAGCTCTTCCACGGCGTCCGTCGCTCCGGGAACGCGGCCGTGCACCGGAACGCTGGGAGCGAGTCCGAGGCGTTGCACCAGCTCAAGATGGTCCGGCAGCTCGCCGTGTGGTTCCACCGCACGTTCGGGAAGGACCGAGCCTTCCGGCCTGGCCCGTTCGTGCCGCCCCGGCCACCCATCGATGCGACGGCCGAGCTGATCGCCGAGCTCACCCGCCTTCGCGAGTCCCTCTCCGCGGCGGAGCAGGCCCGACTCGCGGCCGAGGAGACGGCTCGTTCCGCAGAGACCGCACGGCTCTCGGCCGAGGCACGTGCCCAGGCCGAGGCGGCCGACCGCGAGGCAGCCGAAGCTCTCCTCGACGAGGCCGCCGAACGCATCGCGTCGATCCAGCAGGACGCGCAGGCGACTTCGGCTGCGACCGTTCAGGCGGTCTTCGTCCGCGCAGCCGACGCCGCATCCGAGCTCGAGCTCGACGAGGCCGACACCCGCGCCCTCATCGACGCGCAGCTGCGGGCCGCCGGCTGGGAGGCCGACTCCAAGGCCCTGCGGTGGTCGGCCGACGTCCGTCCCCAGAAGGGCCGGAACCTCGCCATCGCCGAGTGGCCGACGGACGATGGTCGCGCGGACTACGTGCTCTTCGTCGGCCTCACCCCTATCGCCGTCGTCGAGGCGAAGCGGAAGGCGAAGGACGTCGCGGGCTCGCTCGAGCAGTCGAAGCGCTACGCGCGAGCGTTCCGCGAGATGCCCGGGGTGACGCTCGGCGGGTCGTGGGGCGACTACCGCGTGCCCTTCCTCTTCGCCACGAACGGGCGCCCCTATCTGAAGCAGCTCGAGACGAAGTCGGGCATCTGGTTTCTCGATGCACGCCGCGCGAAGAACCTCTCGGTCCCGCTCGACGGCTGGTACACGCCGGACGGTCTGGCGTCCCTGCTGAAGCAGGACCACGACGACGCGACCGACAAGCTGAAGCAAGAGCCGACCGACTACCTGGGCCTCCGCGACTACCAGATCCGCGCGATCCGTGCTGCCGAAGATGCGATCGCGAAGGGCCAGCGGGAGGTCCTGCTCGCGATGGCGACGGGCACCGGCAAGACCAAGACCTGCATCGGGCTCTGCTACCGGCTCCTCAAGACCAAGCGCTTCCGCCGCATCCTCTTCCTCGTCGACCGTAGCGCGCTCGGCGAGCAGACGGCCAACGCGTTCAAGGAGACGCGACTCGAGGCGCTCCAGACCTTCGACTCGATCTTCGACCTGAAAACGCTCGAAGACGTGCGCCCCGACTCCGACACGAAGCTCCACATCGCGACGATCCAGGGCATGGTGAAGCGCATCCTCTACAGCGAGGAGGGCGTGCCCACCGTCGACCAGTACGACTGCATCGTCGTCGACGAGTGCCATCGCGGCTACCTCCTCGACCGCGAGATGAGCGACGGGGAGGTCGTCTTCCGGAACCAGGAGGACTACGTCTCGAAGTACCGGCGCGTGCTCGAGCACTTCGATGCCGTGAAGGTCGGACTCACGGCCACGCCGGCGCTCCACACGAGGGAGATCTTCGGGCCGCCCGTCTTCACGTACAGCTACCGGGAGGCGGTGATCGACGGTTTCCTCGTCGACCACGAGCCGCCGACGCGCATCGTCACGAAGCTCGCGCAGGACGGCATCACGTGGCAGGTCGGCGAGCAGGTAGAGACGTACGAGCCCCGGACCGGCGAGGTCCAGCTCGCGCTGCTCCCCGACGAGGTGCACGTCGAGGTCGAGGAGTTCAACCGCCGCGTCGTCACCGAGAACTTCAACCGGGTCGTCTGCGAGCAGCTCGCGAAGCACATCGATCCCACCTTTCCGGCCAAGACGCTCGTCTTCTGCGCGACGGACGACCACGCCGATCTCGTCGTCCGGCTCCTCAAAGAGGCCTTCGCCGCGGCGTACGACGGCGTCGAGGACAACGCCGTCGTGAAGATCACGGGCGCCTCCGACAAGCCGCTCGAGCTCATCCGTCGCTACAAGAACGAGAAGCTCCCGAACGTCGCCGTGACGGTCGACTTGCTCACGACCGGCGTCGACGTCCCCGCGATCTCGAACCTCGTCTTCCTCCGCCGCGTCCGGAGCCGGATCCTCTACGAGCAGATGCTCGGCCGTGCGACGCGCCTCTGCCCCGACATCGGGAAGGAGGTCTTCCATATCTACGACGCGGTCGACCTCTACGGCGCCCTCGCCCCGTACTCGGACATGAAGCCCGTCGTCACGAACGTCTCGCTGACGTTCGGGCAGCTGGTCGAGGAGCTCACGCGCGTCGAGCATCCGGACCACCGCGGCGAGGTCTTCGACCAGCTCCTCGCCAAGCTCCGTCGGAAGGCACGCACGTTTCCGGACGACCTCCTCGACCTCTTCGAGACGGCATCCGGGGGCATGAAGCCGAGCGAGCTCGTCGACTTCCTGAAGAAGAACGGAGCGGACGTCGCGAGGGCGTGGTTCATCGAGCACGCGCGGGTCGCCGAGATCCTCGACGCGTCCGTCGGCGGCCCGGGAAGCCGGATCTTCATCTCGCACCACGACGACGTCGTCGTCGAGGTGGGCAGGGGCTACGGACCGAACCGCGAGCGGCCGGGTGATTTCCTCGAGGGCTTCGAGCGCTACGTCCGCCAGAACATGAACAACATCCCGGCGCTGCTTCTCGTGGCCCAGCGTCCGCGGGACCTGACGCGTCAGCAGCTCAAGGAGCTCCGGCTCGTGCTCGACCAGGCCGGCTACACCGAGGTCGCACTCCAAAGCGCGTGGCGGGACAAGACGAACGAGGACATCGCGGCATCGATCATCGGGCACATCCGGCGCGCCGCGCTCGGAGATGCCCTCGTGCCCTATGACGAGCGCGTGCGCGGCGCGATGAAGAAGATCCTCGCCTCGCGCGCGTGGGACGCCCCGCAGAGGAAGTGGCTCGAGCGGATCGGGAAGCAGCTCGAGAAAGAGATCGTGGTCGACCACGAGGCCATCGACCGCGGCCAGTTCCAGGCCGAGGGCGGTTTCAAGCGGCTGAACAAGATCTTCGAGGGCAAGCTCGAGGCGCTGCTCGGGGAGATCGCGGACGAGGTCTGGAAGGTGGGGGCGTGATTCCCTTCGTTCGACGCCGCATCTGGTAGAGTACGCACGCCATGGCCATCAAGCGCCTAGAACTTCGTGATTTCACAGCCTTCCGAGACGCGACCCTCGAACTCTCGCCCGGCCTGAACGTCTTCATCGGCGAGAACGCCACGGGCAAGACGCACGCGATGAAGGCCCTCTACTGC
>JAXLYX010000058.1:0-3326 GCA_046351215.1 Polyangiales bacterium
GAAGCGATCACGAAAAAGCGCCGCGTTCCGATCATGAGGTCCGCGTGATCGGGGCGGGACGATCGTCAGGAACTTGGCCGGCCTGATCGCGGAGGCGTACACGAGGGAGTCCGACCAAGAGGAACGGCCCGGAGTTAGTGGCTCCGAGCCGTTCGGCAAGGCGGAGTGGTTCCGCCCGCACCTGGACTTGATGGCATACGTCGCAGGTGTTTGTCCACGGGTCGGCGGAGGCTCCCGTGGAGATCCTTCGCGCACGACGTTGCCTCGGGTGCGGCGGCCGCTTCGATGTCTGCCGTCGCTGCGACGCCCGATTTCGGTACTGCAGCTCATCCTGCTCGGTCGCTCGCCGACGTGAAGTCGTGCGGGCCGCGGGCCGGCGATACCAGCGAGGTCGGGAGGGCCGACTCGGCCACTCCGATCGCATGCGTGCGTACCGCGAACGGAGACGGAGTTCGTCGATGGTGACGCATCCGTGTTCGCCGCCGGAGTCGGCCTCGGTACCCCGATCGCGAGTGCCGCCTCCGGCGCCGTGCGCGTCGCACGGGCTCGTGATGCGGCTCGAGGTCCATCTCCATGTCGACATCCCTGTTCGTCGCGATCGAGCCGCGGGAGCACGAGATCCGCCTCCTCGCGTCGCTGCCCGAGAAGGGCGTGTTCCTCAAGGCCCGACTCGATCCTCACGTCGTCCATCCTCGCGCGCTGCTCACGCTGCTCGAGGCCCTCGCCCTCTGGCACGGACGCCCCGTGCACGCTGTGCTCGATGCGGCCGCCTCGGACGTGCAGACCCATCCCGAACGCTGGGCCCGGCTGCTCGCGGACGCGAACGAGCGGCACGTCGAGGTGCACTGGGTCGCGACCCCCGAGCCCCGCCATCGTGATCGCTTCCTCGGAACCCTCGGGCGATTCCGCCGCGCGAGCGGGCTCGTCGCGTACGCCGCGGGAGGGGTTCCATGATCAGCGAATCCGTTCGAGCCGAGATCCGTCGCCTCGTGCTGGCCGAGGAACTCCCCGTCGAGACCGTGGCGAGGAAGTTCGGAGTCCACCACTCTGTCGTCCGGCGAGCGATCCGAACCGTTCCGACGGCCACTCAGCAGGCGACTCTTCGAGCCTCCGTTCTCGATCCGTTCAAGCCCTACATCGTCGAGCGGATCACGGCCCTGCCCGAACTGACGTCGACGCGCTTGATCCGCGAGCTTCGCGAACGCGGCTACACGGGCGGAGTCGCGACGCTGAGGCGCTACGTCCTCTCCGTCCGTTCGCCTCGCTCGAGGAAGGCGTACCTGCGTGTCGAGGTGGAGCCAGGCGAGCAGGCTCAGGTCGACTGGGGCAGCTTCGGCATGCTCCGGATCGGTGACACGCATCGGCCCCTCTCGTGCTTCGCGATGGTCCTCTCCTGGTCGCGCGCGCTGTACCTCGACTTCTCGCTCGACCAGCGCATGGACACCTTCCTCCGCATGCACGACCGCGCGTTCCGCTTCTTCGGCGGCATTCCGCGGCGCGTGCTCTACGACAACCTCAAGAGCGTCGTGCTCCACCACGTCGGCTCGACGGTGCAGTTCAATCCGCGCTTCCTACAGTACGCGGGGCACCAGCTGTTCGAGCCCACGGCGGCACCGGTGCGCTACCCGGAGGCGAAGGGCCGTGTCGAGAACGCAATCCGCTACATCCGGCAGGGATTCTTCTACGGTCGCGCCTTCCGCGACCTCGAAGACCTGCGCGCACAGGCGGCTGTCTGGCGCGACGAGGTCGCCAATCGCCGGCTCCACGCCACGACGCGGGAGCGTCCCGAAGACCGGCTCGTGCTCGAACGAGGCCGACTTCGAGCTCTGCCCGATCATCCCTTCGACTCGGACTACGTTCAGCCCGTCGTGGTCACGAAGGAAGCCCGCGTCCTGCTCGATACCAACGCCTATTCGGTTCCGCACGAACACGTTGGAAAGTCCGCCCTTCTCCGAGCGAACGACGAGACCGTCCGCGTGTTCGTCGATGGCAAGCTCGTGTCCGATCACGCGCGTTCGTGGGGACGCAGGCGCGTGGTCGAAGCCAAGGCCCACGTCGACGCCATGCTCGACAAGCGCTCGAACGCGCGGGGACCGAAGCGCCGCGATCGAATCGCGGAGCTCGCCCCCGAGTGCAAGCTGTACCTGAAGGAGATCTCGCGACGCCGGATCGGGCTCGAGAACGAGGTGAAGCGACTGATGCACCTGCTCGAACGATACGGCGAGGAGGACTTCAAGGTCGGCGTTGCCGCGGCGCTCGCCCAGCAGACCTTCGGCGCACGCTACGTCCGCGCGCTCATCGACCAGGCCCGCTTCGCGCGAGGCCTCCCCGAGGCTCCCGAGCCCGTCGTGACCGGGCACCGTGCGGCCGACGCGCTCGAAGTCGAGCCTCATGACCTCGGAGGATACGATGAACTCTTCTGAGGTCGTGACGCCCGAAATGGTCGGAGTGCTCGGTCTCGCCGACGTCCTTCGTTCCCTCGGCCTCTCCCACGCGGCGGGGCAACTCGACGAGAGCACGAAGAAGGCGATCGCCCGCAGCGACTCGCCCCTCTCGCTCCTCGATGGCCTGATGCGGGAGGAGCTCCGAGCGCGAACCGAGGCGCGTGCTCGCATCGCCCTCAAGCGCTCGCAGATCTTCCCCATCACGACGCTCGATTCGTACGACTTCGACTTCCCGAAGCAGATCGATCGCGTCCAGGTCGAGCGGGCTGCGACGCTCGACTTCGTGCGCGAGAAGACGAACGTCGTCTTCGTCGGACCGAGCGGCGTGGGAAAGACCCACCTCGCGAACGCCCTCGGCCTGCTCGCCGCGACCCGCGGCTATCGGGTTCGGTTCGTCCTCGCCGCCGATCTCGTGAACGATCTCGTGGCCCGTCAGGCCCGGAACACCTTGCATCGGGGCCTACACCAGTGGTCGAGCTACGACCTGCTCCTCGTCGACGAACTCGGCTACCTCAGCTTCGATGCGCGGGGCGCCGACCTGCTCTACCAGGTCTTCAACAAGCGCTACCAGCGAGCCTCGACCATCGTCACGACGAACCTCCCGTTCAAAGAATGGGCGAAGCTCTTCCACAACGCGGCGGCCGCCACGGCGATCGCCGATCGGCTCGTCCACAAGGGAATCCTCGTCCGTATCGCGGGACGCTCGAAGCGACCTCCGAGGGACCACGACGAGACCGAGTAGGGTCGCCGATCCTGCCAGCTGACGGGCCCGCAGCGCCTACGCGCTCGCGGGCTTCGTCGCGCCGGGAAGCCCGCGCGAGGCGATCAGAACACGCGCGATCGAAACGCCGCGCTTTCCCGTGATCGCTTCCAATCAGCGTG
>JAXLYX010000059.1:0-2919 GCA_046351215.1 Polyangiales bacterium
AGGCCCTCGGTCCAGCCGGCGATGACCTGGTTCAGCGGGAAGGTCGCCGGCTGGCCGCGCACGACCGACGAATCGAACATGCGGCCGTCGGTGGTCCAGCCCGAGTAGTTCACGGTGACGACGCTCGTCGCCGTCGGATGGGTGGTGCCGGTGCCGGGCGTGAGCACGCGCGAGCAGAGCCCCGTCGAGGTGCAGGCCGCGCCGCGGGGCGGACGCGCGACGTCGGTGGGGGTCTCCGGGGGATCCGGCATGCGGTTGATCGCGAGCAGCTCGACGTCGAAGACGAGCATGCCCTGCGGCCGCCCGGGCATGCCGCGGTAGGCGAGCTCCTGCGGGATCCAGATGCGGCGCTTCTCGCCGACCACCATGAGCTGCAGGCCCTCGGTCCAGCCGGGGATGACGCGGTTCAGCGGGAACTCCGCCGGCTCGCCGCGACGCACGGAGGAATCGAACATCTGCCCGTCCGTCGTCCAGCCCGTGTAGTGCACGCGCACCGCGTCGTGGGCGCGCGGATGCTCGGTGCCGGTGCCGGGGCTCAGGACCTTCGAGGCGAGGCCCGACGCGGTGCGCTGCGCATCGGCGGGGGGAGCGGCGACGTCGGCCGGCGCGGGGATGGGCGGGGGCGCCTCGGGGGCGGCGGGAGCGGCCGGCGCCATGGAGGACGCGCTCGAGCTCGCGGCCGGGGAAGCCGCCGGGGCGCCGTCGCTCTTGCCGCAGTTGCACGCCGGCAGGGCGCCCACGAGGAGGACGAGGAGAACGGGAGGGATGCGCTTCATGGCCGGCGTTCGTAGTCGAAGCGCGAGGACGTGTCGAGAGCCCCTCTTCGGCGTGCTACGACCGTCCTGCCATGACCGACGTCCGCTCGAAGCTGGCCGCCGAGATCGAAGAGGTTCCCTTCGGGCCCCTCGTCCCCCACGCGAAGCGCCTCGGGCTCTTCCTCGTCTCGGCCGAGCTCGACCTCCTCGACGCCGCCGTGGCCGTCGCCGGGAACCGGACGGCCGTGCTCGAGCATTGGATCGGCAGCGGCCTCCTGCGTCGCCCGAGCGCCGAGGAGCTCGCCGCGTTCGCGGCCTCGCCGGAGGGCTTCCGCTTCCGGGTCGCGATCATCCAGCCCTGGGTCCTGGCCCAGGCGGTCGACGCCTAGTCGCGCGTGCTCAGCGCGGGAGGCTCGGGGGCACCGAGGGCTCGACGATCTCCTCGCCCGTCACGTCGATGACCCCCGGGCGCGGCCCGGGCCGCTGGGACGGGAAGCCGCCGCCGTGGAACGGCCCCGACGGGCCGCGGAAGTCGACGAATTGCACCGTGCCCTGCGCCATGCCCGCCTCGAGGCGGCCGCGCACCCCGTGGGCCACGAGGCGGCGGACGGGAGGCAAGAGCAGGAGCAGGCCGACGACGTCGGTGAGCACGCCCGGCAGCACGAGGAGGAAGCCGGCGAGCAGGACGAGCAAGCCCGACAGCACGCCCTCCTCCGGGACCTGACCCCGGGAGAGCGCCTCCTGCCATCGGCCGATCACGCGGACGCCCTCGAGGCGCGCGAGGGTCGCGCCGGCCGCTCCCACGAGGAGGACCCCGAGGAGGGTCGGCAGCCATCCGATCCGCTCGCCGATCCGTACGAGCAGGTACAGATCGACGAAGGGGAGGAGGAAGAGGAGGAGGAGCATCCGGCCCATGACGAAGCGCAAGGTAAGGCCTCGGCGCCCGAGGGGAAGGGGCCGCGGGAGGGCCGGCCGTCGCCCTCCCCCGGCCCTCCGGCCCGGGGGCCGGATTCCCTCGGGATCTCGGTCGGCGTTGTGTCGGGGAGCCACCCGGCATACAACAGCGGCACTCATGGACGAGCTCGAGATCAAGGACCGCACCACCGTCCCCGAAGAGACGCCCGGCCGGGTGTACGGGTACGGCTCCTACCCGCTACTCGGCCTGCGCGCGATGATCGGCGGGATCTTCGCAGGGCTCGCCGCCATCGTGCCCGGCGTGAGCGGCGGGACGATGCTCCTCGCGGCCGGCGTCTATCCCTTCTTCCTCGAGAGCATCTACGACCTCACGCAGCGACGCTGGAATCGCCGCGCGTTCGTCGTGCTCGCCAACGTGCTGATCTGGGACGCGCTCGCGATCCTCTTCATGGCGCGGCCGGTACGGGCGCTGCTCCTCGACTACCCGCACATGATGTACAGCCTCTTCGCCGGTCTCGCGGTCGGAGGCATTCCCGTCGTGTACGGGATGGCGCGTCCGCTCAGCAAGCGGGTCGTCGTCAGCGCGGTCCTCGCGTTCTGGGTCGTGGTCGGCTTCGCCTCCCTCAAGGTCTGGGCCGGCCGCCCGATCCACGAGCACGTCGGTCCCGTCTGGTACTTCCTCGGCGGCCTCGTCGCCGGCACCGCGCTCGTGCTGCCCGGCATCAGCGGAGCCTACCTGCTCATGATCATGGGCCTCTTCGGAGCCCTCGTGGACTCGGTCGACGCCTTGCACATCGCTTTCCACGAAGGCCGCCTGGCCGCGCAGCTCGGACCCGCGGCCACCGTGCTCTTCCCGATGGGCGCGGGCGCGATGCTCGGCGTGCTCGGTCTCTCCCGCATCTTCCATCGCCTGCTGATCCGCGATCCGAGGGCGACCGTGGGCGCCCTCGTCGGACTGCTCGTCGGCGCCCTGATCGAGCTCTGGCCCTTCCAGAAGGCCATCGCCCCGAACGTCGGAGACATCGTCGGCGGGCGCGTGATGACGGCGCGGCTGATCGCGGAGATGCCGCCCGAGCGCTATCCGATCCGCTTCTACGCGCCGGATTCGAGGGAGATCGTGGTCGCCAGCGTGATCTTCGTGTGCGGCTTCGCGATCACCGCGCTCGTGGCCCGCTTCGGCTCGAAGAACGAATCGGGTCTCGACCTCGCCGCCCGCTCGCAGGCCTGAACGGGCCTCGGCTCGCCACGA
>JAXLYX010000060.1:0-2253 GCA_046351215.1 Polyangiales bacterium
TGTGGCCGAGGAAGAGGACGGCCTCCGTGTCGACCTCGTCGACGAGCGCGACGAGGCGGTCGATCGACTCCTCCATCGATCGGACGCCGTACCGGAGCGCGAGCTCGTCGGCGAAGGAGAGGGTCTCGCCTCCCATCGCGTAGGGGCGCCCGGCCACCACGGTCAGCGACCATCCGCCCGCGTCGAGGCGATGGCGCGAGTAGCCGCACCAGACCACGTCGCCGGAGGCCCCGACGGAGGACGAGCGATGGCGCGCGCCGCTCTCGCGCAGGAGCTCCGCCATGCCGCTGCCGTGGCCGAGCTCCGCGCGGAGCATCGGGGCATGGGCGCAGTCGTTGTTGCCCGGCATGACGAAGAGCGGCGTCGCGAGCCGCGCCATGGCCCGCGCGACGCGCCGATCCGTCGCGAGCGTCCCCGTCCCGAGGTCGCCGACGAAGATCAGCCGCGCGTAGCCCATCGCGTCGAGCCCCGTCGCGTCCGCCGGCTCGAAGGCGCCGTGGAGATCCCCCACGACGCCGAGCCGGAGCACCTTCTTCACGTCCACTCCGCGACCATCTCGCAGTTGCCGGAGCCGTCCTGACCGCCGCGGACGATGGTCATCTTCGCGTTCTTGCCGCCGGCGAGCGTGAAGAGCTCGACGCCCGAGCCGACGAGCTCCTCCCACATGGTCCGATCGAAGCCGCGGCAGCCCTCGTAGACGGCGCGCGCGAAGCCGTGGTGCTTCTCCGGGATCGTGAGCGTACCCGTGTCGTAGTAGGTGTTGAAGAGCTTGCCGGAGAGCGAGAAGACGGTCTCCGGCGAGAGGACCTTGAAGATCATCCGGTAGACGCCGCTGATGTCGCGCCGGATCGCGAGAGCGCCGATCTTGCGGACGATCTCCGTGCCGCCTCCGGTCTCCGCGAGGATCGCCTTCCACATCGTCCGGTAGAGCGAGATCGGATACCACCCCGTCTGGACGATCTTGTAGCGGAGCATGTCCTGCTCTTCGTTCGAGAGACGCGCCAACGTGCGCTCGAGCACGGGCTCTCCTCCGATCTCGACGAGCGAAGCGAGCACCGAACGGAACGCGACTCCCTTGACCTTCGGCTCCGCCGATCCCTTGTCCACCGTGCTCACGCGTCCTCCGTTGCTGCCCCAAACGCCAACCCGCATGGAAGCATGGCACGGGGCACGGGGAAATCCCGGCGACGGGAGCTCGGGCGTCCGCGGACTGCGAGACAGATCACGCGTCGAGCAGGACGACGGTGCCGCGCGTCGCGTCCACGAGGAGCCGATCCCCGGTCCGGATGCGACGCGTCGCGGGGCCGACCCCGACGACGGCGGGGAGGCCGTACTCGCGCGCGACCACCGAGCCGTGCGAGAGGAGGCCGCCGACGTCCACCACGAGGGCCGCGGCCTGGAGGAAGAGCGGCGTCCAGCCGGCATCCGTGACCGGCGCGACGAGGATCTCGCCGGGCTCGAGGTGAGCGCCCTGGCGCGGATCCAGGATCACGCGCGCCCTGCCCTCGACACGGCCCGGCGAGACGCCGAGCCCCGTGAGGACGTCGCCCTCCGGCAGCGGCAGCTCGAGCAGCGTCTTCGGCTCGCCTTCCTGCAGCTTCGGCACCTCGAGCCGCTCGCAGAAGGCGTGCTCGCGCCGGCGACGTGCGACGCGCCCCCGCGCCTCCTCCGCGGGCGTCGTCCCGACGAGCATGGAGCGGAGCTCGTCGACGAGGAGGAAGTGGACGTCATCCGTGTCGGCGAGGAGGCCCCGGGCGACGAGGCGGCGCGCGATCTCGCGGTAGAGCATGCGCGCGCGATCCGCTCGGAGCACGATCGCGTCCTTCAGCTGCTCGCGCAGCCCGACGAACCGCCGCGTGGCCTCGACGAGGCGATCGAAGACGAAGCGGCCGAGGAAGCCGAGCTCGGACCGCACGCGGACGGTCGCAGCGGCCTGGGCCGCCCGCCGTCGCTCGCGCATCGCCCGCGGATCCTCGACCCGCGGATCGAGGTAGTTCCGCAGCATCGCGACGACCTGCGTCGGATCCTCGCGCCACGAGGGCTTGCGTGGCTCGGCCTCGCAGACGGCCCGATGACCGTGCTGGGAGAGGAATCGCTCGAAGGCCTCCGGGAATCCGGAGCCTCCCGCCGAGGCGCGATCGCGGAGGACCACGAGGGCCGCGGCATCGTCGGCCGCCGCGCGGAAGGCCGAGAGCCGCGGCTCGTCGCCCCGGAGGAGGGTCGCGAGCTCGTAGAGCCCGAAGGCGGGATCGG
>JAXLYX010000061.1:0-2172 GCA_046351215.1 Polyangiales bacterium
CAAGCGCCGCACGTCGCTCAAGATCCTGTTCTTCGACGGGACGGGCCTGTGCATCTTCTACAAGCGGCTCGACAAGGGCACGTTCCGTCTGCCCGTGCCCGACGGAGACGCGAAGGTGATCGAGCTCGAGGAGCGGGCGCTCGACGCGCTGCTCGATGGCATCGACGTCGAGTCGGGACGTATCGAGAAGGGCCTGGGAACGAAGCGGCGCGTGCACTGAGCGTGTCGTCGCACCGGCCGGTCGATTTCGTCCTTCGCCCCCTTCCCAGGAGCGCGTCTGGATCCTATCCGTCGTCGAGCGACGATGACGGGTCCGGACGAGCCGCAGACGACTGACGCGGAGCGCGAAGCGCTGATCGCCTCGTTGCGCGCCGAGCTCGCCGATCGTGATCGCCAGCTCGCCGAGCAGAAGTCGCAGTATGGCCGTCTCGAGGCGACCTATCAGCGTCTGCTCGCGGAGATGGCGCTGCTCAAGCGACGGATCTTCGTCGCGACCGCGGAGCGCGTCGACACGTCGCAGCTCCAGCTCGAGTTCGCTGCGCTGAGCCGGGAGCTCGATGCGCTCTCGGGGCTCGTCACGACTCCCGACGACGTGACGACCGACGCACCGACGAAGTGCCCCAAGTGCGGCAAGGTTGGTCCCTGCAAGTGTCGCAAGCCCTCGGCCAAGAAGCCGACGGGCAAGCGCAACGTCGCCGACGCGAATCTCCCCGAGGAGAGAGTCGAGATCCGCGACCCGCTCTTCGAGCAGTTGGTCGCCGAGGGCAAGGCAGAGTTCCTCGGCTTCGACGAGAGCAGCAAGGTCGCGGTCAAAGTAGGGGGCCTGCGGCGGGTCGTCCAGCTGGTTGCCAAGTATCGCGCCGTCAACGCTCGAGGCGAGACCGAGCTCGAGAGCGCTCCGGTGCCGAAGGAGATCCTTCCGCGCTGCCTCGCTGCCCCCTCGACCCTCGCGCACATCCTGGTGGCCAAGTACTGCGACGGGCTTCCGCTCTACCGAGTCGAGCAGATCTTCGAGCGCATGGGCTTCGGGATCGATCGCGGCACGATGTCGCGATGGGTACACGACCTCGGGCAGTACTTCGGCGCGAGCGTCATCCACGCCGCGCACGAGGAAGCGATTCGGACGGCCTTCTGCATCCTGACGGATGCGACGGGCTTCTCGATCCAGCCGGGTCCGTCCGAGGACGGCAAGCGGAGGCCCTGTCGCAAGGGGCACTACTTCGTGAAGATCGCCGACCGCGACCACATCTTCTACGAGTTCACGCCGCGCGAGACGAGTGAGGTCGTTCGCGCGATGTTCCGCGGGTACGAGGGGTACATCCAGGCGGACGCCAAGAGCGTGTACGACGCGCTCTTCCGCCCACCGGACCCGGGAGACGACGAGCACGACGGATGCGCGCGCGTCGAGGTCGCGTGCTGGGCCCACTTGCGCCGCAAGTTCTGGGAAGCCGCGCTCGCGCAGCAGCCATCGGCGATGGCTGCGCTCGTGCGGATCGGGAAGGTGTTCGAGCTCGACGCTCGATTCCGGAAGGGCAACCCGCCGTCGAAGATCAAGGAGCTGCGCGCGGCACACCTCGCGCCGCTCGTCGACGAGTTCCTCGCCTTCGCCGAGACCGAGTACGAGAAGGTGAAGGACGAGCGTGGCTCGCTCCGCAAGGCCTTCGGCTACGCCGTGCGGCAGCGAGAGGCCCTCCGGAGCTTCCTCGAGGACGGTCGGCTTCGCCTCGACAACAACGTGGCCGAGTCTGCCCTGCGCAAGGTCGTGATGGTGCGCGACGCGGCCCTCTTCGCCGGCAGTGACGAGCACGCCGAGTCCGCCGGCCACGTGCTCTCCCTCATCGCCTCCGCGCGCCTGCACCGCCTCGAGCCCGAGCGGTACCTCACCGACCTGATCCGCGTGCTTCCCTACTGGCCGCACGACCGCTACCTCGAGCTCGCGCCCAAGTACTGGGCCAGCACCCGCGCGCGGCTCCTCGACGCCGAGCTCGAGCGACAGGTCGGTCCGATCACCGTTCCGGACTTCGTCGGCCCCTGACGCCGCAGGCGCGTCGCGGAGTGCCCGCCGCAAGAGCAGCTGGCGAGCGCGAGGGCGCGACGGGGGCACGGAATCCATGCGCGAGAGCATGGGCGCCGGCGTCCGTCACGTCAGGACGGGGCTCGTGCAGCGGATAC
>JAXLYX010000062.1:0-2097 GCA_046351215.1 Polyangiales bacterium
CGAACTCGAGTCATCTCGTCGGGCCTTTCCGCGCGCCACGGTCGTCGGCGGCCGCAGTCGCATGCGACCGGAATCTTGCGCTCCTGCTGGAAGTCCATCTCGACGCGCCGGACGCGTAGTGTTCCGTCGTCCCGCCAGCTAGATTCTCGCGGGCCGTTCATCTCCCTACATCCGCGCCTCCACTCCATGAACCCACGCTCCTCCGTTCCGGCTCTCGTGCTCGCGACGGGCGAGCCCGTCACCGTCTCCTTCGACGTCGAAGGCATGCCTCCGCGCCTCTGGACGGCCTCCCACGTCACCGTCACCGAGAGCCTGACGGCGCCCTACGTGATCCACGCGCGCCTCGTCTCGAACGATCCGTCGACCGATCCGACGGAGCTGCTCGGCTCGAGCTGCACGCTGCGCCTCGCACGGGGGAGCTCGGTCGACCGTGCGTTCCACGGCATCGTCGACGAGGTCGTGTCCGGCGGCGAGGCCTCGGCCGAGCTCTCGCACGCGCCATGCTCCGTGCGCATCGTGCCCGCCCTCGCGCTTCTCGGGCTCACGCGCTCGAGCCGCATCTTCCAGGACAAGTCGGCCGACGCGATCCTGCGCGAGGTCCTCGTCGATGCCCTCCGGCCGTACCAGCGGCAGGTCGAGGTGCGGACCGACCGCAGCTACCCCGCGAGCGAGTACCGCACGCAATACGACGAGTCGGACCTCGCCTTCGTCCTGCGCATCGTGGGCGAAGAGGGCATGTTCTTCTTCTTCGAGCAGGACGGCTCCGCCGAGAAGCTCGTCATCGTCGACGACGCGAGCCACTACCCCGCGCTCGAGAGCGTGGACGGGGACACGCTCCCCTTCGTCTCGTCGGGGACGCCGGGCCATCACGAGGCGATCACGCTCTTCCAGCGGACGGACCGCACGCGGCCGACACGCGTCGCGCTGCGTCACCACGACTGGCCGCGCCCCGAGACCTTCGTCGAGCGCGAGGCGAGCGACGCGCAGGGCGTCGACGCCTCGCACGTTCCGGGCGCCTTCCGCGGCCCCGCGCGCGAGGTCTACGAGCACGACGCGCAGCCGCTCACCTTCCACTCGTACGACGAGGGAAGGCGCGCGTACGGAGGCACCGACGTCGAGGCGCAAGCCGCGCTGCGGCGTCATCGCCACGTGCAGGAGGCGCTGACGTTCCACGGAGACTCGACCGCGATCGGCCTCTCGGCGGGCACGGCCTTCGGCTTCCACGGCAAGCCGGACGGCGAGCACGCCGGCGAGTACGCCGTGGTCGCGATCACGCACGCGATCCACGTCGGCGACACCACGGCCCCGGCGCTCCGGCTCGTGGGGCTCGAGGCGAGCTACTCGAACCACTTCACCTGCGTACCGTCCACGCTCGCGTACCGCGCGCCGCGTCCGCTCGACAAGCCACGCGTGCGCGGCGTGCTCTCCGCCACCGTCGTCGGCCCGTCCGGCGAGGAGCTCCACACCGACTCCCATGGACGCATCAAGGTGCAGTTCCACTGGGATCGCCGCGGCTACGGCGACGATCGGAGCTCCTGCTACCTGCGCGTGGTGCAGCCCTGGGCCGGCGCCGGCTGGGGCTTCGTCTTCCTCCCGCGCATCGGAATGGAGGCGGTGGTCACGTTCCTCGACGGAGACCCCGACCGCCCCGTCGTGACGGGCACGGTCTACAACGGCGCGAATCCCCCGCCCTACACGCTCCCCGACGATGCGACCCGCAGCGTGCTCCGTACGAGCTCGACCCCCGGCGGAACGGGCTGGAACGAGCTCTCCTTCGAGGACTCCGCGGGCGCCGAGGAGGTGTACCTGCAGGCGCAGCGCAACCTCCGCGAGCTCGTGAAGAACGACCACCTCCTCACCGTCCTCGCGAACCAGGCGTACAACGTGATCGGTCTGCAGACGGTCACCGTCGGCATGGATCGCGCGCTCAGCGTCGTGGGGAACGAGGAGGTCACGATCGGCGCGGCGCGGACGGAGACGGTGACGGGGCCGGAGACCCTGCGGTTTCGCGACGTGCGCGACGTCGAGGTCGAGAAGGACGAGCGCATCCTCGTGAAGGGCGCGCAGGACGAGACCGTCGAGGGCGCGCGCACGGGC
>JAXLYX010000063.1:0-1903 GCA_046351215.1 Polyangiales bacterium
CGAGGGCGGGTGCTTCCGATACTCGGCATCGAGCTCGAAGATGCGAGCGATCCGCATCAGCGCTTCGCGCGCGACGACGTGGCCTCCGAACGCCGCCTCCCAGAATTTCCTCCGCAGGTGGCTCCAGCATCCGGTCTCGACTCGGTCGCATCCGTCGTCGTCGGGGTCGTCGGGGTCGGGAGGCCGAAAGAGCGCGTCGTACACGCTCTTGGCGTCGGCCTGCACGTAGCCTTCGAACCCACGGAACATCGCGCGGACCTCGGCGCTGGTTTCCTTCGCCTTGAACTCGAAGAAGATGTGGTCGCGGTCGGCGAGCAGCGCGAAGTAGTGGCCGCGGCGACAGGGCCGCCTCTTCCCATCCTCCGACGGTCCGGGCTGAATCGCGAAGCCGGTGGCGTCGGTTGCGATGCAGAAGGCGGTGGCGAATGCCTCCTCGCGCGCCGCGTGGACGACGGTCGCGCCGAAGATGGCGCCGAGCTCCTCGACCCATCGGCACATCTGGCCGCGAGCGATCTTCAGACCGAGGCGGTCGAAGATCTGCTCGAGACGGTAGAGCGGAAGACCGTGGCAGTACTTCGAGGTCAGGATGTGGGCGAGCGTGTCCGCCGTCGCGATGCAGCGAGGGAGAAGCTCCGCCGGAACCGCGGCGGTCTCGAGCTCGGTCGCACCCTGGGCCGTCGTCGCCGCGTACGTGATGCGCACCGTCTCGACGCGACGAAATCCACCACGCTCCCAGCCGACCTTCGAGCTCTTCTCAGTGCCGACACGCTTGGCCTTGCCCTCGGCGACGAGCTTCTCGAAGAGCGGGTCGACGACCTCGACGCGCACGACCGGCAACGTCGCCTCGTCGATGTCCTCGAGATTCCGGCGACCCGTGGGCGGCGCCTTGCGGTTCTTGCGACGGTCGTTCTTCTTCCCGCGGTCGCGCGGGTCTCCTTCGTTCGAAGAACCGTCGGTCCCTGCGGCGAGCGCCTCGGCGGTTGCCTTCTCGAACGCATCCACGTCGAGCGTGTCGGCCATCCGGTTGAGCAGCGCTAGCTTCTCGCTGAACTCGAGCTTCAGCTGGTGGGTGTCGACCCGCTCCGCCGTGGCGACGAAGATGCGACGCCTCAGGAGCTCGACTTCCTGCCGGAGGGCTTGGTACGCCGAGCGCAGCGCATCTCGCTCTCCGCGTACCTTCGCGAGCTCTGCTTCGCGACGGGCGAGCTCCGCCTCGCGTTGAGCTAGGTTCGCCTCGAGCTCCGAGAGCCGACGACGAACCTGCTCGTCGTTCATCTCGTGGGAGCCATGGCGAGCGGAAGTCATCGCGCCCGTGGTCTACCTCGAACTGCGATCGCGTCGAGCGACTTCGAACCTGAAATCGCCGGCGATCGTCAGTGCGTTCGGGGCTTCGTCGCGCGCGGCTTCGGAGTCCCGTCCGGCACCGACACATCGATGCCGTCGAGGAGCGCGTCGAGGTCGTGCTCCTCGATCTCGATCGCGACGGTGCGCTCGTCCGTCGGCGTGGGGATCGGGAATCGACCGCGGTCGAGCCGCTTGTAGAAGAGGCACATCCCGGAGCCGTCGTAGAAGAGAATCTTCAGGGCGTCGCGACGACGGCCGAAGAACACGATCAGGGCCCCGGACCGCGCATCTCGGCCAACTCGCTCGAGAGCCACGTTCGAGAGGCGGTCGAAGCTCCACCGAAGGTCGATCGGTTCGAGACAGAGGAACACCTCGACGCCGTGCGGGATCACTCAGCACCGTCCTTCGTGGTCGCTCGCGCGACGGCGATGAGCACGGACTCGAGGCGCTCGACATCGAGCGTCGAGGGCACGTGGACCTTCACGGAGCCTGCCTCGATCACGATCAACGCGTTCGCCGACGCCCCCGACTCCGCGTCCGCTGCGCGCCGCGGCGCATC
>JAXLYX010000064.1:0-1642 GCA_046351215.1 Polyangiales bacterium
CACGCTGATGCCGGAGCTCTTCCTCGGCATCGCGCCCACGATGACGGCGATGCGGGCCGCGTTCGTGGAAGGTTCGGTGCTCGTCGCACTGCGCCACTTGGTCGAGCGGCACCTCCCGTCGCTTCCCTTTCCCTTCGGATTCCGCCGCCGGTGGAGCACGTGAAGGGAGCTCGCTAGCGGCGGTCCACACGACATGGGGCCTGTCGGCAACGAGGAGGTCCGCGAGCTTCGCCTCGAGGACGCACGGAACGGATCCGTCGCGTCGCTTCGAGGAGAAGCCCATGGACCCGACTCAGACCATCGACCCGTACCTGCGCTCCGATGCAGCCGCGGAGCTGCGCCAGCAGGTCGCCTTGTTCCGCTACGGCGTGATCGCCGATCTCGCGCACCTCTCGATGCGGCATCGAGGTCTCTACAAGCTGCTCGAGGAGAAGGCTGCTCGCGAGTACGAGATCCCAGGATCCCTTCGCCGACGCGTTGCCGCCGAAACGATCCGGGGATGGCTCCGCGACTACCGGCGCGGTGGCTTCGAGGCGCTCGTCCCCAAGGTTCGTGCCGACGCGGGGAGCGCGCGTTCGATCCCCGCCGAGGTCGTCGACGTGCTCTGTCACGTCAAGGACGAGCACCCGGACCTCAGCGTGCCGCTCGTGATTGCGTTCGTCCGCAAGGAACACGGCGATCTCGTCCCGGCCGAGCTGCCCCTTCCGGAGTCGACGGTCCATCGTCTGCTCGCGCGTCGCGGGCTGACGAAGAAGCGCAAGGCAGACGACGGTACGAGCAAGGACCGCCGCCGCTTCGAGTTCGCGGAGGCCGGCGACCTGTGGACGAGCGACGTGATGTACGGGCCCAAGCTCCGCATCGACGGGAAGCTCCGTCAGACCTACCTCATCGCCTTCCTCGACGACGCGACGCGGATCGTCCCGTATGCCTCGTTCACTCTCTCAGAGGGCACGACGGCGTATCTCGGCGTGCTCGAACAGGCCATCCGCCGACGAGGCATCCCGAAGCGGCTCTACGTCGACAACGGAGCTGCGTTTCGCAGCAAGCACCTCGGCCTGGTCTGCGCGAAGCTCGGCATCGCGCTCATCCACGCCCGACCGTACACGCCGCAGGGGAAGGGCAAGATCGAGCGCTGGTTCCGCACCGTGCGGATGCAGTTCCTCCCGGTGATGGCGCTCGAGAAGTCGACGAGCCTCGAGCAGCTCAACCGCGCGCTCGCCGCGTGGATCGAGGGCGACTACCACCACGCCGAGCACAAGGGACTCGACGGCGAGACACCCGCGAGCCGATGGGCCTGCCGCTCCGAAGGGGTCCGGCTTCCCGACTCCGACGTCGGTCAGGTCTTCCTCGCCGAGCAGAACCGGAACGTGCAGAAGGATCGAACGGTGACGCTCGATGGCGTCGCGTACGAGGTCGACGCGGCGCTCGTCGGCGAGCGCGTCCTGCTCCGCTACGACGCAAGCCGCGCCCCCCACAAGCGCACCGTCGAGGTCTGGCATCGTGGCGTGCGCATCGAGATCGCGAGGCGCGTCGACACCCTCGCCAACTGCTTCGTCAAGCGCAACGGCACCACGAAGAACATCGAGTTCGCCGCCACTAGTAGCGACGCCGACGTCGAGGCCGAAGAGGCCCCTCGCGGAAA
>JAXLYX010000065.1:0-1637 GCA_046351215.1 Polyangiales bacterium
GTCCTGAAGCGCATCGAGGGACAGCCGTGGGAGGCGTTGATCGGCGACGCGAAGGCCGTACGGAGGCGGTTCGGCGCGGAGGATCTCTTCGAGTGGAACCTCTCGATCCTCCTGCAGGTCGCGAACGCCGTCGCCTACGCGCACTCCCGCGGGATCGTGCATCGCGACCTCAAGCCCGAGAACGTCATGATCGGCGAATTCGGCGAGGTCTACCTCGTCGACTGGGGCATCGCGGTCGCGGTCGATCCCGACGCCGATCCGAGGCTGCCGCGCCTGCGGGAAGAGGAGCCGATGGCGGGCACGCCCTGCTACATGGCGCCCGAGATGCTCGGCGGGCGCGGCGCCCCGATCGGGCGCGCGACCGACGTCTACCTGCTCGGCGCCGTGCTCTACGAGATCGTCTGCGGACAGCCGCCGCACGACGGCGAGACGCTGCAGGAGGTCGTCGGGAGCATCGTGATCTCCGAGCCCCCGATCCCCGAGCACGTTCCCGAGGACCTCGTGCGCATCCTGCGTCGGGCGCTCGATCGCGATCCGCACGCGCGCTTCGAGAACGCGGTGCAATTCCGACTCGCGCTCCAGGGCTTCCTCCGCCATCAGGGCTCGCGTCGCCTCGCGGAGGAAGCGGCGCGGCGGCGGAGGGCGCTCGAGGACCTCCTCGTGCGCGTCGATGCGGGCGAGGCCGTCGACGAGGCGCTCCTCGAGAGCACGTATGCCGAGTGCCGCTTCGGCTACCTCCAGGCGATCCGCGCCTGGACCGCGAACGAATCCGCCGAGGCCGCGCTCGCCGAGGTCGTGACGCGCTTCGCCCGCTTCCAGCTGGGCCGAGGTCAGCCGCGCCTCGCCGCGAGCGCGATCGCCGGCATGGAGGAAGCGTTGCCCGAGCTCGCGGCGGAGATCGCGCGGGCCGTCGCGGCGAAGGAGCGCGAGCTCGCCGAGCTCGAGAGGCTCGGGCGGGAGCTCGATCCCCAGGCGGGACGGAGGACGCGCGCGTTCCTCGCGATCGTCGGAGGCTCGCTCTGGACGGCGACGCCGCTCCTCGGCTACGTGCCGGCGATCCGCCACGTTCCCGAGGGCGAGGCGCTCGCGATCCTGCCCCTCGTGCTCGTCGTCCTGCTCGGCGCGATCGTCTATTGGGCGCGCGAGTCGATGACCCGGGCGGCGCTGAACCGCTTCCTCGCCGTCTTCGTCGGAGCCACGCTCGTCACGCAGAGCGTCTTCGCCTGGGGCGCGCTCCAGATGGGGGTCGACTCCGCGACGACCTTCCGCTTCCTCGTCCTGCTCTGGGGCCTCGCCGCCACCACCGTGGGCATCGTCGCGCAGTGGCGCATGGGCCTCGCCGCGCTCGGCTACCTCGCGGCCTTCGTGCACCTGCTCTCCCATCCCGAGGATCGGCTCTGGGTGAGCTCGCTCTGCCATGCGTTCACCACGGTGATGGCCGTCTTCATCTGGGCGCCCTCCGAGGGGCCGGCACGCATCTTCGACGTCGTCGATCCGAACCGCAGCCGTCCGATGACGACCTACCGCGTGCCCTTCGTGGACGTGCGGACGAAGGAAGAGGCGGAGAGGCGGCCTCCGTCATGAGATGCGTCGCCCTCCTCCGCGGGATCAACGTCGGCGGCAAGAACAAGCTCCCG
>JAXLYX010000066.1:0-1601 GCA_046351215.1 Polyangiales bacterium
CCGGCCGCCTCGAGCCGCTTGAGCAGGGGCGAGAGGGTGCCCGAGTCGAGCATCAGCCGCTCGCCGAGCCCCGCGACCGTGGCCGTCTCGCCGCGTCGATCCGTCTCCCAGAGCGCGAGCATCCCGAGGTACTGCGGGTAGGTCAGCCCGAGCTTCTCGAGGTGGGGGCGGTAGAGCCTCGTCATCAGCCGCGACGCCGAATAGAGGGCGAAGCAGAGCTGCTGGTCGAGGCTCAGGATCAGGTCGAGCGCGGCATCGTTCTCGATCATCGGGGCTCCCGGGGCGCTCAGGCCGCCTGCTGGCGGAGCAGCGCCAGGATGTCCCCCTGGATGTCCTCGGGCTTCGTCGTCGAGCCGTAGCGGCGGACGACCTTCCCCTTGCGATCCACGAGGAATTTCGTGAAGTTCCACTTGATCGCCTCGGTCCCGAGGAGGCCCTTCGCCTGCGACTTCAGGTAGTCGTAGAGCGGGTGCGTGCCGGGGCCGTTGACGTCGATCTTGGAGTGCATCGGGAACGATACGCCGTAGTTCTTCTGGCAGAACTCGCCGATCTCCTCGTTGCTCCCCGGATCCTGGCTGAGGAACTGGTTGCAGGGGAAACCGAGGACCTCGAAGCCCTCGCCCTTCAGCTTCTCGTAGAGCTTCTCGAGGCCGTCGAACTGCGGGGTGTACCCGCACTTGCTCGCCGTGTTCACGATCAGGAGCACCTTGCCGCGGTAGTCGGCCATGGCGCGCTTCTCGCCGGTCAGGGTCTCGACCTCGAAGTCGTAGATGGAGCTGGGCATCGTCGGTTCTTGTCCTCCGAGCGATCTATTGGGGTCGATTCGATTGTGCGCAATGGAAAATCGACGGGGGGTGGGCGCGGGGGTCCTCAGGGGTGGAGGGCGCGGGCTCGTAGAAGCCGAGGCCGGCACGCGCATCGCCGCGTGGGACAGGCGAGGTCTCGAGCGCCTGGCCAGGTACGTCCTGAGGCCGCTGATTTCGGAGAGTCGGCTTTCGATGCGCGGGGACAGTAAGGTCCTGGTCGCGCTGAAGTCGCCGTGGCCGGACGGGACGACGCATCTGGCGCTGACGCCGATCGAGCTTCTCGAGAAGCTCGCGGCGCTCGTCCCTCGTCCGCACTCGAACTTGCTCGTCGATCACGGCGTGCTCGCGGCTCATGCGCGTGATCGGGAGCGCGTGGTGGGCTTTGGGCGGGCGGAGGTCGCCTACGCTGTGGCGGAGGAGACGGAGGAGGCGCAGCGCAGCCGGTGCGCTCGATCGCGGAGCGTCTGGGGCTGACTCGGAGGGCAGCTGGGCCGCCTCTCCCGGGCGGCGACTACGCCGAAACCACTTATGATCTGGACTAGCAGCCGGTCTCCTACGACGAATGAGGGAGGTCGATGGGGGCGCGTGTCCGAGAGCAGCGGGCCGAGAGCTCGGCGTGTTCGGGGATGGGCGCCAAGGGGGTGCGACCGAGCTCCGGAACCCTTCATGCGCGGGGCCGATCGACGTACAGTCGGGCGTTCCTGGACGGCTGACCAGGCCGTAGTTCGCAGAAGTGGTTTTAGGTCAAACCATCTTGGGTGGGTGAGGGGCGTTCATGTTTCCTATGACCCGCGA
>JAXLYX010000067.1:0-1592 GCA_046351215.1 Polyangiales bacterium
GCGTCCGACTTCCTCTACGGTCTCGCCGTTCCGCCCGCGGCGGACGCGCCGGTCTACGTCTCGGGCGTGCTCACGTCCGGGACGACGAAGGGGCCGTTCGTGCGCTCGACCTCGTCCTCGGACGGCTCCGAGCTCTGGCGAGGCCGCATCGGCTCGAACGGCTTCGACAACGCCGCGGCCGTCCTCTTCGACGCCGACGGGAACCTCCTCGTCGCGGGCTCGTCCTTCCACGCGTTCGGGACGCCGGTCGGTCAGCAGGATGCCTTCCTGCTCCGCATCGATCCGAGCACGGGGCAGCTCCTCGCGTCGACGAGCGACGGCTCCACCGAGTCGGAGTGGGTGTCGACCGCGATCCGCGACCCGCTCGGGAACGTGTACGTCGCGGGCGAGACCCTCGGCGCGGTGGTCGGCGATCCGCCGGCCCCCGGGGAGGCCGACATGTTCGTGCTCCGCTTCGATGCGGGCTTCGGGCTCACGGGCCGATGGCAGAGCCACGTCGCCGGGTACGAGTCGGTCTCGGGCCTCGCCATCGACCCCTGCGGCCGGGTGGTCGTCTCGGGCTACGTGGAGGGCACCTTCGTGCCGGGGCAGGCGAAGGGCGGTCGGGACGGGGTGATCGCGCGCGTCGTCTTCTGAGCCCGACGCGCGCGCCTCCCCATCAGGCCGCCGCCTGACGACCCGCGAGGCCGAGGCGCTCCGCCACCTCGCTCCACTGGGCGGGCGCGAGCGCGGCCTTCGCGGCACCGAGGAAGAGCTCGGCGATCGGCGCCGGCGCAGCCATCATGCCGGAGAGCATCCCGACGCGTTCCTCGACGTGGAGCGCCGGCATGAAGATCCGGATGTAGCGCGCCATCTCCGGCGGCTCGATGCTGCCGACGAGGGCCATGTGCGTCGCCATGAGCTCGTCCTCGGAGATCCCACGGAAGAGGGCCGGATTCGCGAGGACCTCTTCGTCCTCCATGTGGCCGAGGTAGGTCGCGACGAAGGAAGCGAGCCCGCGGTACGCGAGGGCGAGGTGATGTCCGCGCGCCTCGGGCACGCACGTGGTCGCCTCGACGAAATGGGCTCGCAAGAGCTGCAGCTCGGCTTCCTGGCCTCCGTGCGCCTTCTCGAGCTTCGCGAGCACGTCGGGCGCGACGCGTGCGATCAAGGGATGCACGTGCGCCTCCTCGTGGTGCGCGTGGCCCTCGAGCAGCTCGACGAGGTCGTCGAAGCGCTCGACGAGCGCCGCCGCTCGGTTCGCGTCTCCCGGATCCGAGGCGCCCACCTCGACGAGGAAGCTCGTGAGCGCGAAGCGGATGGCCTTGTGGATGCCGGTGTACAGATCGGTCGCCATGGTCTCTCTCCTCCATGGGGCGCGTCGCCCCGTCGAGACCAAGCTACGCCGTGCCGGGAGAGGCCTTTCCTGTGACTTCCGTGGGCTCGCCTTGAATGATCCTTAAAGGGATCTTATCGACGGAATCCCCTTCGGAACGAGGCCTTTCCGGTCGGTCAGAAGTGTCCCGTGGCTCCGAGGACGATCACGTCGCTGTGGCCCCAGTACTTCCCGGCGTTCACGAGCGTGGCCTGCGTCGGATCGTTCGGATCCGCGT
>JAXLYX010000068.1:0-1207 GCA_046351215.1 Polyangiales bacterium
AGGGCAGCACGCGGATCAAGTCGGCGAGGTACTGCTCGGGCTCGATTCGGTGAAGGCGCGCGGAGGCGATGAGCGACAGGACGTGGCCTGCGGACTCGGCGTGCTCGTCGCTGCCGGCGAAGAGGGCGGCATCGCGCACCATGACGACCTTGCGGAGGGCAGACTCGGCCACGTTGTTGTCGAGCCGAAGACGACCGTCATCGAGGAAGCTCCGCAGCGCCTCGCGCTGCCGCACCGCGTAGCCGAACGCCTTTCGGAGCGAGCTCCGTTCGTCCTTCACCTTCGCGTACTCGGCCTCGGCGAACGCGAGGAACTCGTCGACGAGCGGAGCGAGGTGCGCCGCACGCAGCTCCTTGATCTTCGAGGGCGGGTTGCCCTTCCGGAATCGAGCGTCGAGCTCGAAGATCTTCCCGATCCGCACGAGCGCGGCCATCGCCGACGGCTGCTGCGCGAGCGCGGCTTCCCAGAACTTGCGCCGAAGGTGGGCCCAGCACCCGACCTCGACCCGCGTACATCCGTCGTGCTCGTCGTCGTCCGGATCCGGAGGACGGAAGAGCGCGTCGTACACGCTCTTGGCGTCCGCCTGGATGTAGCCCTCGTAGCCTCGGAACATCGCGCGAACGACCTCGCTCGTCTCGCGCGGAGTGAACTCGTAGAAGATGTGGTCGCGGTCGGCGATCTTCACGAAGTAGTGCCCCTTGCGACAGGGCCGCCGCTTGCCGTCCTCCGAGGGGCCGGGCTGGATCGAGAAGCCCGTCGCGTCCGTGAGGATGCAGAAGGCCGTCCGCATCGCCTGTTCGTGCGCGGCGTGGATGACGCTCGCGCCGAAGAACTGGCCGAGGTCATGCACCCATCGCGACAAGGTGCCTCGGTCGACGCCGAAGCCCATCCGCTCGAGGATCTGCTCAATGCGGAAGAGCGGAAGCCCGTCGCAGTACTTCGAGACCAGAACGTGCGCGAGCGTCGAGGGCGCCGCGAGACAGCGGGGCAGGATCTCCGCGGGAACGGAGGCGCTCTCGATCTCCACCTCGCCCTGGCCGTTCACCGCGCGGTACTTCGCGACGAGCTGCACGACGTGCACCAGGCCGCCCTTGCGGTAGCCGAGCTTGCTGCTCGGCTCGAAGCCGAAGAGCTCCGCCTTGCCCTCGGCGACGAGCTGCTCGAAGAGCGGGTCGCGGATCTCGACGCTCTCCTCGGGGAGGTTCGC
>JAXLYX010000069.1:0-1194 GCA_046351215.1 Polyangiales bacterium
GCGGCGAGCTCACGCGTACGCGTCACCGCCAGCGCGATCCAGCACACGCGCGCACTCGCGGAGGAGCGGGTGGGGGTCGTTGGCGAGCCCGCCTGCGAGGCTCTCCGCTTCCGCACGAGGAAGGCAACCTGCCGACGAACGTCGTGGCCGTGCCCGGCCCCGAACGGCTCACCCGACCGTAGCCCGCCGAAGGGGTTGCACGTCCAACGACTCACTCGCCGTTCCTCGTCGGAGGTCAGCGAGGCTCCCCGGACGTTCGCCCGTACTCCTCGTGGATTCGCCGTAGCATCGTTCGGAGTGATTCGGCCGAGCCCGGGCCGAGGAGCTCGTCGAACTCGGTCTCGGTCCGACGCGCGAACGCACGTGCGTCTCGGGTGAACGACTCTCCGCGTTTCGTGAGCCGGATGCGGGTGGCCCGGCGGTCGTCGGGGTCGGGCACGCGTTGGACGTAGCCGTGTTTCTCGAGGTGATCGACGAGCTCTCCCATCGTCTGCTTCGTGACGTGGGCATTCTGCGCCATCGCCGTGAGGCGGACTCCCTCGGGATGACCCCACAGCGACTGGACCGCGGCGCTGTGCGTCGGCTGGAGATCGGCGTGTCCGGACTCCACGAGCCAGGTCGACAGGCGTTCCGCCACGGCGTGGTACGCGAGGCGGAGGAGGGCGCCGAGTCGCGGACCGTCGTCGTGGGTCGAGGCGCCGGGCGCGTCGAGGGAAGCTCTCGGGGAGATTTCGCGGGTCTTGGGTCTTGACATTTGGTCTGGTTGCCTGACTATTATGGTCAGGTAACCTGACAAGGAGTAGCCGATGATTCATCACGTGTCCATCCCCGCGGGCGACCCCGAGCACGTCGCCACCGTCCTCGCGGAATTGCTCGGCGGCTATGCCGGCCCGTTCGTCGGGCCGATCCCGGGCTCGTGGGTGGCCTACGCAGAGGACGCCTTCGGCACGGGATTCGAGGTCTATCCAGAACGACTCGTGCTCGTCCCCGGCGAAGGCGATCGGGATTGCGGGAGCGTGCTCGCCGAGCCCGTCCGGAACACGGCCTTCCACGCGCTCGTCACGGTGAAGGTGGACCGCGCGGCGATCGAGCGGATCGGTGCACGCGAAGGCTGGCGCACGCGTCACTTCTGGAGAGGGCCGAACCCCGCCGTGCGTCTCTTCGAGCTCTACGAGATGTGGATCGAGAACCGCA
>JAXLYX010000070.1:0-1186 GCA_046351215.1 Polyangiales bacterium
GAGCTCGACGAGCAGGCGGACGACCTGGTGGGGCGTGTAGAACTCGCCGCCCTTCTTGCCCGCGTCGTCGGCGAACTTCTCGATCAGGTACTCGTAGGCGCGCCCGAGCATGTCGGGCTCCGAGAGCGCGCGGTTCCGGAGGTCGATCTCCGAGAAGTGCTGGATGAGCTTGTGGAGGGTCGTGTCCCTCTGCTTCGCGTCGCCGAGCTTGTTCTGGTCGTTGTAATCGACGCCGCCGAGCACGCCCTCAAGGGAGGCGTTCGCAGTCTCGAGCGCCGACGCCGCCTTGTTGAGGAGCTCGCCGAGGTTCTGCGTCGCCTTCTGGAGCTCGCGCCACCGCGCGCCCTTCGGCACGAAGAACTGATGCTCGTCCTCGTCCTCCGGGTCGATGCCCTCGGCGACGAGCTGCTCACACTCCTCGTCGAACCGGTCCGACACCCGCTTCAGGAAGAGCAGGCCGAAGATGAAGCTCTTGTAGTCCGATGAGTCGATGGACCCGCGCAGGATGTCCGCCGCCGCCCAGAGGTACCGCTCGAGCTGCTCGCGCGTGAGCTTGCCGGCGAGCTGCGCGTCGTGGACCTCGTGCGCGAGCTCCTCGACGTTCGGCGCTGCCGGCGCGGCGGGCGGGGCCGATGCGGCGCCACGACCTCGACGAGAGGGGCTGGTCCTCGCCGGGGCCTCGTCGAAAGAGATCTCGCGCTGCCCGTGGCCGTCCGCCTTGGACGACCCGCCCTCGAGACGGCGGATAATCTCGGCCTTCTCCTTGCCCGAGTCGTCGAGCCCGAGGGCCCGGCAGAGCTCCTTCATGCGGTCGCGCTTGAGCCCCCCGAGCACAACGTCGAGGGTGGCCTTCTTCGACGCGACGAGGGCCTCGAAGGCCGGCTCCTTCGCGCGGCGATCGGATACCTCGAGGCCGAGGGCGTCGGCGGCGGAGAGCAGCTCGTCGCGATGGAGGAGGGAGAGAACTTCACGTCGACGGGTCATGGGACTTTCGGATGCCGGAATACGGGGCTCGACGGTAGCTCCGTCGGACGCGGGAAGTGCGAGGGAACTACGGGGTCGTGCGGGGTTTGGGATTCTTGGAACGAGCAGCCTCCGGCGTCAGGGCGAGGAGACCCTCCTAGTTGATCGATGCCCGACGGGCTCGGGTCGACGCGCGGGAACGATCCAGGGAGTCTCGGAGCGC
>JAXLYX010000071.1:0-1103 GCA_046351215.1 Polyangiales bacterium
CGCGGTTCTCGATCCACATCTCGTAGAGCTCGAAGAGACGCACGGCGGGGTTCGGCCCTCTCCAGAAGTGACGCGTGCGCCAACCTTCACGTGCGCCGATCCGCTCGATCGACGCGCGGTCCACCTTCACCGTGACGAGCGCGTGGAAGGCCGTGTGCCGGACGGGCTCCGCGAGCGCGCTCCCGCAATCCCGATCGCCTTCGCCGGGGACGAGCACGAGTCGTTCTGGGTAGACCTCGAATCCCGTGCCGAAGGCGTCCTCTGCGTAGGCCACCCACGAGCCCGGGAACGGCCCGACGAACGGGCCGACATAGCCGCCGAGCAGTTCCGCGAGGACGGTGGCGACGTGCTCGGGGTCGCCCGCGGGGATGGACACGTGATGGATCATCGGCTACTCCTTGTCAGGTTACCTGACAATAATAGTCAGGCAACCAGACCAAATGTCAAGAGCCAAGACCCGCGAGCCCTCCTCGAGATCGTCCCTCGACGCACCCGGCGCCCCAACGAACGACGACGGGCCACGTCTCGGCGCCCTCCTTCGCCTCGCGTACCACGCGGTGGCGGAACGCCTGTCGACCTGGCTCGTGGAGTCCGGGCACGCCGATCTCCAGCCGACGCACAGCGCCGCCGTCCAGTCGCTGTGGGGTCATCCCGAAGGAGTCCGCCTGACGGCGATGGCGCAGAACGCCCACGTCACGAAGCAGACGATGGGCGAGCTCGTCGATCACCTCGAGAAGCACGGCTACGTCCAACGGGTGCCCGACCCCGAGGATCGCCGAGCCACCCGCATCCGGCTCACGAAGCGCGGAGAGTCGTTCACCCGAGACGCACGAGCGTTCGCGCGTCGGACCGAGACCGAGCTCGACGAGCTCCTCGGCCCGGGCTCGGCCGAATCGCTCCGAACGATGCTCCGTCGGATCCACGAGGAGTACGGGCGAACGTCCGGGGAGCCTCGCTGACCTCCGACGAGGAACGGCGAGTGATTCGTTGGACGTGCAACCACTTCGGCGGGCTACGGTCGGGTGAGCCGTTCGGGGCCGGGCACGGCCACGACGTTGGTCGGCAGGTTGCCTTCCTCGTGCGGAAGCGGAGAGCCTCGCAGG
>JAXLYX010000072.1:0-1050 GCA_046351215.1 Polyangiales bacterium
GGCTTCGGTCTCCCCGTCGTCCTCCCCTTCTTCGTCCTCGCGTGGGTCCTGCTCGCGCTCGCCTTCCCGAGCGATGCGTCGATGGACCGCCAGCTCGAGAAGGCGGCAGGCGCGAAGCTCGGCGCGGGATGAGCTTCCTCCGGCGTGTCGTCGGGCGCATCGCGGCGGGGCTCGTCGGGCTCTTGCTGGGTAGCTGCGATCCCTTGCACACGAAGCTCGGGGACGAACCGGCGAGGCTTTACCGAGCGCGCACGCTCCATCCCGCGCCCGACCCCACGGGGCCCCTCCGCATCATGAACTGGAACGTGAAGTTCGGCGGCGCGCGGATCGACTTCTTCTTCGATTGCTACGGCGACCGCGTGCTCATGCATCGGAGCGAGGTGATCGCGAACCTCGACGCCCTCGCGGCCGCGATCACGACGCTCCAGCCGGACGTCGTGCTCCTCCAGGAAGTCGACGTCGGCTCGAAGCGCAGCGCCTTCGTCGACGAGCTGCAGTACCTCCTCGACCACACGCATCTGAATCACGGGGTCTACGCCTCCTCGTGGAAGGCCGACTTCATCCCGAGCGACGGGCTCGGCGCGATGGACATGGGCAACGCGATCCTCAGCCGCTGGCCGATCCGCGACGCGCGGCGCATCGGTCTGCCGCTCCGCACCGATCAGGGCGCGGCCGAGAAGTACTTCTACCTCCGCCGCAACCTCCTCGTGGCGACGACCGACGTCCCCGGCGGCCCGCCCCTCGTCGTCGTGAACGTCCACACCGATGCCTACGGCCAGGACGGGACCAAGCTCCGCCACATCGAGCGCTTCGAGGAGGAGCTCGACGCCATCGACGCCGCGGGCGGACGCTTCGTCGGGGGAGGTGATCTCAACACCGTCCCGCCCGGGTCGCCGCAGCTCTCCGGCTTTCCCGACACCGTCTGCACGGACGAGGACTTCATCGCCGACGACTACACGCCGGACGTGGGCATCCTCGATGGGCTCTACGCCTCCTACGAGGCGGCGATCGATCTTCCTCGCTACCAGGCCGATCCGAGCCGCTACTTCA
>JAXLYX010000073.1:0-1029 GCA_046351215.1 Polyangiales bacterium
GTCGGTCTCGGGGGCATCGAGCAGCCCGGCGTCGTGGCCCGTCACGAAGACCACGGGGAATCCGGGGCGCTTCTTCCGCACCGCCTCGACGAGCGCCCGGCCGTTCCGCCGCGGCATGCGGACGTCGGTGACCAGCACGTCGTAGGCGTGGGGCTCGGCGAGGAAGGCGGCGAGCGCTTCCTCGCCGTCCGCGGCCGAGCGGACGCCGTGCCCGCGCGACACGAGCTGATCGACGAGCGCCTCGCGGACGTCCGCCTCGTCCTCCGCGACCAGGACCTGGAGCGGCTCGATCACCGCGGGCGGCTCCGACCGCGGTCCGACCGCGCGCGACGGGTCTCCTTCCGGGAGGTACACGGAGAACCGCGTGGCGCCCGGACGGCTCGTCACGCGCACGTAGCCGCCCGCCTGTCGAACGATGCCGTAGACCGTCGCGAGCCCGAGCCCCGAGCCCCGCTCCTTCGTGCTGTAGAAGGGCTCGAAGACGCGGGACAGCTCGCTCTCGGCGATGCCGACGCCGTCGTCCTCCACGCGCAACGCGACCCAGCGCCCCTCGGGATGCTCGGGATCCCCGGCCGGCACGGCGAGCGGCTCGGTCGAGAGCCGGATCGTCCCTCCGGGGGCCGTCGCCTCCGCGGCGTTGACGACGAGGTTCGTGACGACCTGCACGAGAGGACCGGGATCGGCGTAGACGACGGCTCGCGCGACGGACGGGGCGATGACCAGGCTGCGCTGGCTGCCGACCATCTCGTGGAGCAGCCCCTCGAGGTCGTGGAGGAGCTGCCCGAGGTCGACCTCGGACGGGTTCTCCATGCGCGACCGCCCGAACGTGAGCAGCTTCTGGGTCAGGTCCGCGGCCCGACGGGCCGCCTGCACGATCTGCTGTGCTCCACGCTGCGCCTTCTCGCCCGCGCGCGTCCCGTCGGCGATGGACTCGGCGAAGGCGAGGATCACCGTGAGGAGGTTGTTGAAGTCGTGGGCGACGCCGCTCGCGAGGCGGCCCATCGCCTCCATCCGCTGGGCGCGCGCGAG
>JAXLYX010000074.1:0-1522 GCA_046351215.1 Polyangiales bacterium
ACCAAGTTGGAGATTGTGCCTCGTCCGCCAGGTGCTTATCGCGATTTTCGGGGGGGCGACCATGGGGCGACCGGCCGCGACCGCTCGGGATTTCTGGGGCGCCCATCTCGGCCCGAGGGGGCGACCATGTTGGCTCTGGGGGCGACCATTTCGGTGTTTCTACCGACGCACCCACCACGAGCTGGTACTCGAAGCGATAGCCCCGGCCGCCGCGCAGCACCACGTGCTCGAGATCCTCGAGGCGCTTCATGTGGATCTTGAGCCGCGTGTTCCCCATCCCCGTCGCCTCCCGGATCTCGCGCCGCGTGAAGCGCACTTCGCTCGGCGTGGTCTTCGTCTCCGCGGCGCGCTTCTGCACGAGTGCCGTGATTTCGTGGAGCAAGCGCGCCGTCTGCGCTGGAAGCTCCGCCGCCGACTGCTCCAGGACCTCGCGCGCGAGGCGATCGGCGATCTCGATGTCCGCCGCCTCCACCTCGATGTACTCGAGGATCTCGCCGAGCTCGGTCTCCACCGTCTTCACCTCCTTTTGGTGCTGCCGAAGCAGCGCCACCGCGCGGATGAGCCCGAGATACTTTGGGTGGTCGCGCCGGGAGCGGGTGCTCAGGTCTCGAAACGTAAGCGCCTCGGCCCTCGGGTTGGCGACGTGGAGCGAGCGGAGGAGGCGCTGGGCGTTGTGGTGGAGGCGCAAGATCTTCATCTTCTCTCGGCGCTGGATGAGCCCGTCCAAGGTCTCTCGCTTTCGCTGGGCGACGTGAATGGCCTCGGTCTGGGCGCGGCTCTCGTCGACGGCGAGGACGATGCAGCGGTTTTGAAGCTCCTCGTCGACGTCATAGGAAGTCGTGGTGAGAAAGCCCGCGACCGGGCCCTCGACGAGGTAGTCCTTCGTTTGGATCACGCCGCTGTCGTCCTTCGTCGGCGCGGCCATGATGAGCCGCCGCTCGCTGAGGAGGAGCTTCAGCGCGTAGCTCGCGCGCGACGCGCCCTCCTCCTCGGCGATGGACAAGATCTTGTGCTCGAGACTTCGGGTGGTCATGTAATAGAGGGACTGGCCGGTCATCGCGGAGTACTTGAGGCAGTCCTCCTCGGGCATGAAGGCCAAGACCGCTTCGACGAGGCTGGATTTGCCGGCCGCGCTCGAGCTCTGGACGATCACCGCGAGCGGCTCGTCGAGCTTCCTCGAGACGGCGACTAAGTAGGCGATGAGCTTGTTGCCCTCCTCACCGACGACGCCCGCGCGCGCAAAGTCCGACAAAATACGATCGAAGAGCCTCGGGTCTTGGAGGAGCGCCATCGCGGCGGCGCGATCTTCGGGAGTCATCTCGGGGACGATCGTCTTCGGATTCATCAGGGCGCGGACGCGATCGCGCTGCACCTCCTCGAGCTTTCGAAGGACCTTCCCGAGATCGCGGTGCATGCGCTCCTCGCTGAGGCCGAGCTCGGCGGCGGCTGAGCGCTCGAGCTGCTGGCGCGGGCGGAGCTGACAGAGGTCGAGTGTGTCGATGAAGTACGCGTCGCCGCGGGT
>JAXLYX010000075.1:0-3175 GCA_046351215.1 Polyangiales bacterium
GTGGTTGAGCCGGAATCCTTCTCCGTGTGACCACCTACATGAAGCCCCTTATCCTCACGCCCACGCGCGTCGACGTCTTGGTGGACATCGGCGGCGGTGCCGCATCCCGTGGCGCCCCCCTGGCCTGCCGTCGAGCCGGGAAGATGGCCATCGCGGAGGCATGGGGCGATCCTCTCGCGAGGAGAGCCAAGAAAACGACGGCGGAGCCTTCTTGGCGGAACACCTCCGCCGTCGTGCTTCGGACCGACGAAAGAGCAGATACGAAGCCCCCAGAGATTCGTCGAGAGTCCGCTCGGGATCAAGCCCTGGCGTGAGAGGACGCCGACGTGCGCCGAGGCGCGGCCGGGCAGGTGCCCGTGCTGCGACGCGGCCGCGCAGCCCGTGGGTAGGGCGCTCGTGATCGTCGGTCATGGCCTGGTCGAGCGGCAGCTCCTCGGCCCTGCGACGGCGACCGGCGCGCCGGAGCAGGGCTCGGTCGTGCTCCGGCGTTATCGGTGCCGCGCGTGCCGGGCGGTCCTGCTCGTGGGACCGCGCGGTCTCGTCCGGCGGCGCTGGTACGGTGCCGGTGCCATGGCCGTCGCCTTCTCGGTCGTCGCCGGTGGCGGCTCCGGTGCGACCGCTCGCGACCGCACGAGCCCGCAGCGCACGGTGGGGGTCGCCTCGGCGGATCGGTGGATCACCCTCGACCGCTGGCTCGCGGCGGCGCGGCGCGGGGAGCTCTTTGGGATCGACGGCCTCGATGGCCTCGCGCGCCGGACTGTCGCCGAGCACGTGGTCCTCGTGCTCGCGGCCCGCGGCGGGCGGGATCTCGGCGCCGATCTCGTCGAGCGGGCCTTTGCCGGCGCCGCGATGGCGGCCTGATCCGGCCCCGATCGCCCCCGCGATCGCGCTCGCCGGGGGCGCCGCCCGCGACGGGCACCTCCGACCGGCGGGCCGCGGCGCCGGCATGAGGTCTTCGCGGGCGACGAATGCGCCTGCAAGGAGACCCCATGGATCGTTTGAGCCCCAAGAATCACGCCGAGGAGGTGGCGATCTTCCGCCACGGCCTCATCGGCGAGCTCGCCTCGAGCGAGCTCGATCACGGCGCGCGGATCGAAGGATTGCGCCGCCTCAGCGAGCAGCGCGTGCGCCCGCCTGGGAGCGACATCACGCGCACCTACTCTGTCACCACGTACGAGCGGTGGCTCTACGCCTTCAAGGGTGGCGGCCTCGACGCCCTCATCCCGCGGGCGCGCAGCGATCGCGGCCGTGGCCTCGGCCTCGACCCCGAGCTGCGCGCCCTGCTCCTCGACATCCGCCGCGAGCACGCGGACATCAGCGTGCCGCTCATCCTGCGCACGCTCCGCGCCGATGGGCGCATCGGCCCCGAGGTCACCGCTTGCACGGTCCGTCGCATGTACGCCGAGCACGGGCTTTGCCGCAGGGCCACCGAAGAGAGCACGGGAGGAAAGACCCGCCTGCGCTGGCAGGCCGCCCGCCCGGGTGCGCTCTGGCACGGTGACGTTTGCCATGGGCCCACGCTCACCTTCAGCGGTCGTCGCACCCCCGTGCGCGTCCACGCCTTGCTCGATGACGCCTCGCGCTTCGTCGTGGCCCTTCGCGTCTTCGACGATGAGCGCGAAGAGTCGATGCTCTCGCTCTTCTCCGGGGCGCTGATGGAGCACGGCAAGCCCGACGCGCTCTACCTCGACAACGGCGCGACCTACCGCGGCGCCGTCCTGCAATTGGCCTGCTCCAGACTGGGAATCACGCTCCTGCACGCCAAGCCCTACGACGCACCGGCGCGCGGCAAGATGGAGCGCTTCTGGCGGCGGTTGCGGGAAGAGGCGCTCGGCCATCTCGGCGAGGTGGCGACGCTCGCCGACATCGAGGCCAAGCTCCGCGCCTGGCTCACCCGTTATTACCAGGTCGAGCCGCACGCCGGTCTCCTCGGCCGCGCGCCGGCCACGGTCTTTGCGGAAGGTGAGAAGGTGCTCGTCTCCCAAGACCAGCTCAAGACCGCGCTCACCGTGCGCACCCGCCGCCGCGTCCGCCGCGACACCACGGTCACCGTGGGAGGACTCGTCTACGAGGTCCCGCTCGGCTACCTCGCCGGCCAGATCGTCACCCTCGCGACGAGCCTCTTCGACGGCACCACACCCGCCGTCGAGCTCGACGACAACAAGAGAGTCCCGCTGCGCGTCGTCGACCCGGTGGCCAACGCATCGACGAAGCGACCGCCGCGTCACCCCGCGCCCGGGCCCGCGAAACAACCCGTCGACTTCGACCCGAGCCGCACCCTCACCGAGCAGGACGACGATGCCGATATCTTCTGACCTGAGCTGCTTTGACCTGCGCTCTCAGCCCTTCTCCAAGGAGATCGACGACCAGGACCTGTGGCTGCCCGAGAGCAAAGCCGAGCTGGTCGCCGAGATCGAGGAGGCGGTCGCCGATCGCCAGAGCGTGCTCTTGCTCGGCGAGCCCGGCGTGGGCAAGACCTGCGTGCTGCGCGCGCTGCGAAGGCGCCTGCCCGAAGCGGGCTTCCGACTCACCTACTGTCGCAACGCCACGCTCGGCCGCCGCGACTTCTACCGCTATCTCTGCCACGCCCTCGGCCTGCACCCGACGACCTCCGCCGCCAACCTGTTTCTCGCCGTGGAGCACCACATCCACGAGATGCGGCGCGACAAGATCCACCCCGTCTTCCTGCTCGACGAGGCCCACCTGCTGCACCCCGACATGATGGCACACCTGCACATCCTCATGAACTACGAGTGGGACGCGCGGGCGCTCTTGTCCCTCGTCCTCATCGGTTTGCCAGAGCTGGAGTCGAACCTGTCCCGCCGCGCCCACCGCTCCCTGCTGACCCGCATCCACCACCGCTTCCTGCTGGCCCCCGCGACTACGGAGGATACCGCCGAGTACGTGCGTTATCGCCTGTCCGCTGCCGGCTGTAACCACCCCCTCTTCCCCGACGACGCCCTCGCCGCCCTGCACGAGCTGTCCCAGGGCTCCCTGCGCGAGATCGACCGGCTCGCCAGCGCCGCGCTCCGCGAGGCCGCCCGCCGCAAGAAGAAGCTGGTCGAACGCGACCTCGTGACCCGCGCCGCCGCCTCGCTCGCCCGCTTCGACTGACCCCTCCCCTCAGCTCGCCAGCTCCGCGTCGACCTCGGCGTGATGCCCATCGCGCCGACAC